>CAVXKZ010000013.1:0-446436 GCA_963762495.1 uncultured Acidobacteriaceae bacterium | reverse complement strand
TTAGCCGCGCAGAATTGGAACAGCTTGCCGCGAACAGTCTGCGGTACCGGTTTAATCAGCCCCTGGCCTGACCTACGCGCTCTTCGAGCAGCAGGCCGATCAGCGCTTCGAGTTCGCGAACACGATCGGTAAGCTGTTCGAGATCCGCCGCCTCGTTTTCGCCGCAGGCCGCGATACGGCCGTGTTCGAGGACGCCCATGGCTTCGGCGCGCCCGCGAACCACTCGGCCGGGGATACCGACCACCGTCGCCCCGTCCGGAACGGAATGGACCACCACAGAACCAGCGCCGACTTTTACATCCTCTCCGAGAGTGATGTCGCCTAATATGGCTGCGCCCGTTCCGACCACCACGCGATTGCCGATAGTGGGGTGCCGTTTGCCTCGCTGGCTGCCGGTGCCGCCTAAGGTCACACCCTGGTAGAGCAGCACGTCGTCGCCGATTTCAGCCGTTTCTCCGATGACTACGCCCAAGCCGTGATCTATGAACAGCCGCCGCCCAATTTTGGCGCCGGGGTGAATTTCGATCCCGGTAAACAGCCGCGCCACCTGAGAAAGGCCGCGAGCCAACAGGAACCAGCCGTGCCGATAGTAAAAATGCGAAACGCGATGGAACAGGACGGGGTCCAGGCCGGGATAGTAAAGCAGGATCTCCAGGCTGCTCTTGGCGGCTGGATCCTCCCGCTTGATGGCCTGTATGTGATCGCGCAGAGGCATCCCTTTGATTGTCTCCCAAATGGATGCAGTTCCGGTTCGCAGGGATGCTACATCTTAGGGTTGGACTCAGCAGTAAGTACCGAGCGGCTTGCTTACCAGGACTGTTACCTGACGGAATTTGAGGCGCGAGTGGTCGATAGCGGGCCAGAAGGACGCCGCGTTTACCTCGACCGCTCCGCGTTTTACCCCGCCAGCGGTGGGCAACCGAACGATTTTGGAAGGTTGGGAGGGCAACCAATTCTTGAGGTGATCGATGAGGATTCGCGAGTGGCGCATATCCTGGAAGGTCCCTTAACAGCGGAGTGCGTCGTGGGACATGTCGATTGGATTCGCCGTTACGATCATATGCAGCAGCACACCGGGCAGCATCTGCTGTCTGCCGCGCTGGTTCGAACTCTTCGGGTTTCGAACGGTCAGTTTTCATATGGGCAGCGAGGTTTCGACTATCGAGCTTGCCGCGAAAGAGATCGCCGAGGCGCAGGTTGAGCAGGCGGAACAGCGCGCGAATGAGATCGTGCGCGAAGGCCGCCCAGTGCGGATCCACTTCGAGGAGGCCGAAAGTGTCCAGGCACTGCGTAAGCCGACCCAGCGTTCCGGGACGCTGCGGGTTATTGAAATTGAAGGTATCGATCGCAGCGCTTGCGGCGGTACGCATGTCCACTCGACTGCGGAGTTGGGACCGATTAAGATTAGACAGTCTGAGAAAATCCGAAACCATACGCGGCTGGAGTTCGTTTGCGGCGCGCGGGCAGTGCGCCGGGTGAAACAGGATTTTCGGATTTTGCTGAATCTGGCCAGGCAAGCGGCGGCTCCCATCGATAAGCTGCCGGACTTTCTGTCCGTGCGGGACCGGCTCGCCGAAGCCGATAAGGAAAGGGATTGCCTTTTGCTGGAGAGGGCGCATCACGAAGGCGAGGCGTTGTACGATGCCACCGCACCCTCATCGGACGGTCTGCGACGGGTGGTTTGGCTGATCAGCCAATTAATGATGCCCTTCGAGCGAAAGCGCAAGCCATCACCGGGCGCGGCAAGGCGGTGGTGTTGGCGGTTGCGGCGGACCGTCCCGGAGTGTTGATCGCTTGTTCCGCCGATACGGGGCTGAACGCTGGAGCGATCTTGAAACAGGCTTTTTCGAATGCAGGGGGACGCGGCGGCGGGTCTGCCGTCCTGGCGCAAGGCAGCTTACCCGATCGGGAAGTAGCGCGGGCTTTAGCGAAAGCGCTGGGTTTCGACGACTAGCGGCATTATCGGGCTAGGCCGATACCCATCACGGCAAGCCCGCAGCCGAAGCACACGGCGCTTGCTGCCAGCGATCCTTTCGCAGCAATGGGAGCGGACTTAAATTCCCGCCAAATGATGATTCCCCACAGAAAGGCGGAGGACACCGACGCCAGCGGCACAACGAACAGCACTGAGTCGGCCGGCAGGATTTCCGGCGGCGCGGATAACGCAAGCGCAGCGGAGAGCAATCCGACGGCGCAGATCACTCCGCCAAGAAAGCCCAGGGCGTGTTGGCCAAACTTACCCTGAAATAGTTCTTGATGGTGAGCGGGCCGCCTTCGATTGCCACGTTCATGAAGTACAGGCAGAATACCAGCGTCGAGGCAACGAGTCCCAACAGAAGGGCAGTCGCCGGCGTAAGGCCCCAGGCCGAGGTCACCCGCCATTGCCCGATTCAGAACCGGGTAGAAAAGTCCGAGGGCGACGCCTCCGATGATTCCGACAACAATGCCCTTGCGAGATTTCGATGTCTTCGGAGCCGCTTTATCTCTCTTTTGATCCTTTACAGCTTTGGCGAGGCCGCGGTTGCGCAATCCGCAGGCCGAACCGTCGACGTAACGGTAAGACGCATGAGGACGATACCGACCGCCAAAAACACCAGATTCGCCGGCCGAAAATGAAAAAAGGAAGTGATGACGAGCGCTGTCCCAATCGTGAGTGGAAAGGCAGCAGACATTCCGATGAGCGATACGGCCGCAACCAGCAGCATGTTGCCTATATTAAAAATCACGCCGGCCCCGACCGCCCAAGCCTGCGCCGTTCTACCGGCCAGGATCATGCGATTGGTAAAAACATCGCCGCCCATGGTTCCCAACGTGTACGCGGCGACGACCGCCAGCAGCAAGGCGCCTATTGAGAAATCGAGGTAATACAGTTCATAGCGCCAGCGGCTCCCAGTCAACTTGAACGTGTTAGCCCAAGAGCCGAGGCAGGCAAAGGAAATGAATAACAGAAGGAGCGCTGAAGAGTACGTTGTAGGAGTCAGCAACGGGGCGGTTACCTAGCGTACTAAGGTAGCACCGACAGATTTAGTGGCTCAAAGAAATCAAGGAAGCTGTAATCGGCTGCTGCTGCGGGCCAAAATACTGCTGGGCGGCCAGATTGCGATAGACCGCGCCGCCAATGCCGGATGCGATAGGGCCACTAATGCCACGGCCACCGGTCAGCAGAACCACGACGGTCAGCTTCTTGCTGCCGACGTCATTGAAGGAGCCGAACCAGCCAAGATGAACACCGGGCTGCGCGGTATCGGTACACGTTCCCGTTTTTCCTAAAATCGGATCGTTGGGATCGTAGTTGGCGCGCCTTGCCGTTCCGTATTCGACGGCGCCCATCATGCCGGGCTTCATCTGGGGAATCAAAGTGGCGATATCGAGCTCGCGCTTGATTCGCGGCACGAACTTCTGAACTTCGTCTTCGCTGCGCGGGTACTGCAAGTAGTACAGCGTCCCGCCATTGGCAATCGTACTAACGATGCCCGTCAGCTCAAGCGGCGTCAGACGGATCCCGTCGCCGAAGCTGGTCATCATGCCTACACCCGTTTGGGGAGGATCCGGGGTGAGATAGCCTGCTTCCTCGCCGGCAATATCGAGACCAGCTTTTTCGCCGAGTCCGAAGAGCTTCGCGTATTTTTCCACGCGATCGAAGCCGAGCTCCTCGCCCAATTTGGCGAAAAACAGGTTATTTGAATACGCCAGCGCGCGGGTAATATCCATTGCGGAGCGGCGGCTTATATGGACCGAGGTGCCGGCATTCACAATGCCTTCGCTCAAGGAAGCCACCGAGACGACCACTTTGACCGTGGAGCAGGGCTGGTAAGCGCCCTTTAACGCAAGTTTCTGATTAACAATAGTGAGGATGCGTCCGGTCTGAGGGTCAGCCACAACCACGCTACCGTTGTATGGCCCCAATGCGTCCACAGCGGCCCGGCGGACTACCAGATCTTCGCCATCGACGTTATCGCCGACAGTTGAATCGGCGTAGGTAGGTTCGGTCCAGGGATTATAAACGATATGCCGTCGGGTTCTGCGGTGATAGGAGGTAGTGATCAGCGCCGCCGTCCCGGCATGGAGGACCGCCGCATGGGCAACTGGCCGAACGTGCCGACGCAGTCTGGCGTGCCTTCTCACAGCCGGCCTTGCGCCATTGCCTATGGCAGCGGCCGAGGCCTGAAAGCCGAGGAGTGCCACCACAACGAGGGGCAAGACTATACGGAGATACCTAAGGTAAGGCATGTCGCAATCAGAGTTACTTATATCGTAAGTACTTCGTCGAATTCCGTCAACTGAAAGAATCTCGGGCACTTAAATAAAGTTTCTTTCATCAAGCCGCCGTCCATCCTCCGTCGATAGGGATAACGGACCCATTCATAAAATCGGCAGCCGGCGAACAGATATATAGGGCTAACTTCGCAATTTCGTCCGGTCGGCCGAGCCGGCCTAGGGGCTGCCTCTCATTCAGTTCGACTCGGACCTTGTCTTTCTCGTGGCTATGGTACTTTTCCAAGTACCCCTCGACGAAAGGGGTATCAACGGTTCCGGGGGCGATGCAATTAGCCCGGATCTGGGTGGGATAATCGACCGCAAGCTGCCGGGTCATAGCCATTACCGCGCCCTTGGTCGCGCAGTAAGCGAAGCGCCGCCGCACGCCCACCATACCGGCCACGGATCCCATATTCAAAACCGACCCCCGCACCGTCTTGAGCAACGGAAGGGCCGCTTTGGTCATCAGATAAGTTCCGTCCACATTGACCCGGAAAAGCCGCTGAAAATCCGCCAGCTCAGTCTCTTCCACGGTTCCGACCAGACCGATCCCTGCGCAGTTAAATAGGATATCCAGACGTTCTATTTGAGAAAACAGGGCGGCAACCTGCCGCTGGTCGGTGATGTCGCACTCGAACGCGTGGGCGTCGCGGAGTTCCTGGGCCACTTTCCGAGCGCGACCCAGGTCGATATCGACGATGAGAACGCGTGAGCCTGCTTCGGAAAAGACGCGGGCGGTAGCTTCCCCTATGCCACTGGCCCCTCCGGTGATGAGAGAGACTTTGCCGTCCAGCCGAAAATAGTCGGGAACCATGGTTGTGAAGTAATGGCAGTGGCAGCGTGCTCGAGATCTCTTAAAAGCCGATCTCGCGTTGCCTCGTCCAGCTTATCGCCATGACGGGTCACGTAGAAAACATCAACGGCCTTGTGAGCTTCCGTATCCACCAGCACAAGCTCGATGTTGCATTGCGCGCCGCTGAAAGCCGAAGCCAGATCGTACAGCAGTCCAGGCCTATCTTCGGCAATAAACTCGACTAACGTCGAAGTATCGGAGGCGTGGTTATCGAAACGGATACGCGGCATTATCTTCGGGGCAACTTTAGGACGTGGGGCGGCGCGTCTCCGCTTCAGAAGATCGGGAACCTGAATGACGCCTTTGATGACGCATTCGATGGTCCATTCGAGGCGGGCAGTCTCGCCAGGATTCAACTCAAGGGTGCGCATGGGATCGGCAAAGCGGATTTCGTCGAGGATGCATCCGCTCGAGTTCGAGGACGCTTCGGCTTTGAGAATATCCATTCCGTAGCTAGCCAAGGCGCCGCAGATAGAAGCGAAGAGTCCGGGTTGGTCGGCGGCGACCACGCAGAGGCGGTAAGCGCCGGGCTCACGCGCGATTTCAACGGCCACGCCGTCGCGCTTGCGTTTCTGTTCGAGATCAAAGTGACGCTCGATGTGCTCGCGGGTGTGAATGCGTAAATAGCGGGTCGGGAAACCTTCGAGAAAACGGTCGAGCTCCGAGCCATTTCGAGCGGAGACTGGGCCGCTAGACACAGAGTGGATGCGATCCGAACTCAGCTCGCGGGTGAGCTGCTCGTCGGTGAGCGTGTACACGCGCCAAAGCTGCTCGGCGCGCCAGGGTGTCAGCGCGGTTGGATTAACCGCCGAGATATCAGCGTACGTGAACAGCACGAGCGCCTTCAGATTCTCTTGCGTCCCGAGGCGGCCAGTCAGGAAACGGGCGGTAGCCGGATCATTCAGATCGCGGCCGTTCATCACCGATGACAGATCAAGATGGTGTTCGATGAGGAAGCGAATCGTCTGCCGGTCTTCGATTGGAAGCGAGAGAGCAGGCAACAACTCGTCTGCCACGTCCAAAGAACCGCGAACATGATCGCCGGGTGTGGTGCCTTTGCCGATGTCGTGCAGGAGCAGAGCAAGGCGAAGCAGCCAGGCATTTTCGTATTCAAGGGCGAGCTGGCCGAAGCGCGAGGCAGCGTCCGATTTAGCGCCATAAAGACCGTCGATGGTTTCGATGGCGACGAGGGTGTGCTCATCCACCGTGTAGCGGTGGTAGAAGTCGCGCACGACCAGGCTTTCGATGGCGTGCCATTGCGGAAGCGCGATGGCAAGCAGGCCGGTTTCCTGCATCTGGCGCAATCCGGCGGCTGCATGCGGCTGAGACATCAGATCGCGCCAAACAGCGTGGCGGGGAGGGGTGGCGCGAAACGCGGCTTCTAATTGCGGGATGGCCGCCTGAACCTTACGTTGGGTGTCCCACGACAACAGCACGCCATGGCGGGCAACGAAGGCAAACAAGCCGAGCAGCGCATCGGCCGAGGCCAAGGTGATAGTGGGGTTGCGAAGGAAAATGCGATCGTGCGAAACCGTAAAATCCGAGGTGGAGAGCCTGCCGCGCCAATCGCGGAACTGGCGCATCAACGACGAATCCTGGGATTCGGAGAACTCAAGCGCGCGCAAGACTGCGCTGGAAAATGCGGCGAGCGTGACGATAGTATTCGCGCATCCACTGTTCCGGAGCAACCGGCTGGGCGGGCAGAGAGCGAGCCGCCTCGTCCTGCATTTCAAATGAGAGCAGATTGTTGTCGCGCCCGCTCGACAGATGAAGAAAACGGCGAACCGAGTAAAAGAAGTATTTGGCTGGTTCGGTTTCGTCGAGCGCCAACGTCAAAGGTTCTTTATCGGGAGCGAGAGCCGATAGCCAGTGCAGCAGATGAATATCCCTGATTCCGCCGGGGCCTTCTTTCACATTGGGCTCGAGATGATAAACCGTGCCCTGAAATTTCAAGTGCCGCTGACGCGTCATCTCGCATAGACGGCGCATAAGCCGGGCTGAGTTGTGCTTATAGAAATCGGCGAGCCGGGGCTGAAATTGTTCGAACAGGGTCCGATCGCCCGCGAGAAAGCGGAGATCGAGCAGGCTGATGTGCAACTCGATGTTCTGATCGTTGAAGCGGCAGCATTCGGCCAGCGGCCGGACGGATTGGCTCACCTTCAGGTTGGTATCCCAAAGCTCGCGAATGAATTCGGAAACCGGCTCCTTGATGCGAAGCAGTTGGGGCTCATCTTCGACGAGAACAAGCAAATCGATATCGGAGTGCGGAAACAACTCGCGGCGGCCGTAACCGCCGACGGCCGCTATCGCGACCGGGGAGTCGAGGCGATTCAGGAGGACTCGATTGGCGGTTTCGAGGATGAGGGCGTCCACATCCGAGGTGCGGGATTCGAAAAGCTGGATTACCACTAGAGTGCGGCTTCGCCGGTATCGCCGTTGCGGATGCGGATGGCTTCGAGAACTTCGTAGATGAATATCTTGCCGTCGCCGATTTTGCCGGTGCGGGCGGCCGAACAGATGATCTGACTCACTTCGTCGAGGCGGGTATCGGGAATGATGGTTTCGATCTTCATCTTGGGAAGAAAATCGACTTCGTATTCCATGCCGCGATAGACTTCGCGATGACCTTTCTGGCGGCCATGGCCGCGAACTTCCGTGACGGTAATACCGTCCACTCCGATGTTTTTGAGGGCTTCTTTGACGTCGTCCAGCTTATGCGGCTGGATAATTGCTTCGACTTTCTTCATGGCCTGATCCTACCCCGGAAGCTTACGCTTCCAGGCTGTAGCCTTCCTCGCCGTGCATGGTGAGATCGAGACCTTCGACTTCCTGCTCCGCCGAGGCGCGCACGCCCATGGTCATGTCGACAATCTTCAAAATGATCAAAGTGCCGACGATGGCGAGAGCCCAGGCGATGCCGACGCCAGCGGCCTGATTCAGGATCTGCCCGGCATTTCCGTCCACAAGACCGAGCGGGAGAGCTTTCCCGGCGGCATTCTTCAAGCCGTCATTGATGGCGTTGGTTGCGAATACGCCGGTCAACAGTGCGCCCAACGTGCCGCCCGCGCCGTGAACGCCGAAGGCATCGAGCGTGTCGTCATAGCCGAACTTGTTCTTCACGGCCGTCACCATGAGGAAGCAGAAAATGCCTGCCAAAAACCCGATCAACAGGGCGGGAAAGGGCTCCACAAAACCGGAGGCCGGAGTAATGGCCACAAGACCCGCGACAGCGCCGGATATGCCGCCGAGCATGCTGGGTTTTCCATGTTTTATCCATTCGGCAAACATCCAGCCCAAGGCCGCGGCCGCAGTGGCAAAATGAGTAGCGACGAAGGCGCTGGTGGCGAGACCCGAAGCAGCTACCGCGCTGCCCGCGTTGAATCCGAACCAGCCGACCCAAAGCAGACATGCGCCGATCACACTGAGGACCAGATTGTGCGGCTTCATGGATTCGCGCGGAAAGCCAATTCGCCGCCCCAGGTACAGCGCGCACACCAGCGCGCTCACTCCCGAGGTGATGTGAACCACCGTGCCGCCGGCGAAATCGAAACAGGGAATCTTCCCGCCGAGAAAAGCATTCAGGAAACCACCCTTGCCCCATACCATGTGAGCCATCGGGAAATAAACGATGGTGGACCACAAGACGGTAAACACGAGCATGGCGCTGAATTTAATGCGCTCGGCGAAGGCGCCCGAAATCAAAGCCGGCGTGATGATGGCGAACATGAGCTGGTAGATCATGTATGTCTCATGCGGAACAGTTGCGCCGTAATCGGGATTAGGGGCGGTACCGACGCCGTTAAGAAAAACATATTGAAATCCGCCGATGAACGAGTTTCCTTGTCCGAAAGCAAAGCTGTAACCGTAGATGGCCCAGAGCACGGTTACGACGGCCATCAGAACGAAGCTGTGCATCATGGTGCTCAGCACATTTTTCCGCCGGACGAGACCCCCGTAGAAAAGCGCGAGACCGGGTCCGGTCATCATCAAAACCAGCGCGGCGCTGGTAAGCATCCAAGCGTTATCGCCGGAAAGCTGCGCGGCTTTCGTGGCGGCGTCGAGAGCATCGAGCCGCTGATTTACTGTCTGGGCGGTTTGCGCCAGTAAAGGACTGCCGCAAGCGACCGCAAAAACAAACAAAGTTTTCGCTACAGGGTTCATTAAGTACAACTCGACTGGGGTTGTAAACCCTTGAGAGTAGCAGTTTAGCGGCGCTGCCAGAACCTGTAATTTTCTATCCGGAGCATCGAAATGTTTTATGCGAGGCCCATGAGCGTGGTTACGATTTCGCCAAAGTAGCTAAAACGGCTGTTGGATTCCACCCGGGCATCGGCGCGATTCCGGCGATGCCGGCCGTAACGGCACACTGACAGCAGAACACAGCCAAACAGAACCCCGCCCTGGAACCGGTAGGGCGCCAGTTGTGATCAGGGCGAACAAACGACGTATTTTACGAAACAGAATGGTTTTGAGGCAGCGAGCGGCGTGTTCGTGCACCAGGCTTGCTGACGCCAAGCTCACATGAGGACGATCGGAAGACCGGCGGGTTTTTGGGCTAAGCGGCTGATTTCAAGGAGAAAAAAGAATTTGTGCGATTTGAACAAGAGCGGAGAGGATCTCCGTTTCTCCGTTGAAAAAGGAACGGCTCGGAAATACGATCTAAGCCGCCGAATGAGCAGCGACGGAGATCGGACTCAGGTTACAACGCACATGATAGGCACGCTGCAGATTGTGAATGAGCAGCGGCAGATGACGGTGGCCGTGCAGGCGGTTCCAGCGCGTTTCCGCATACAACAGCGCCGAAGCTACCCAACGCAGACGGTGATCGCGGCCCTGCCATCGTTTGACGCGGCGGCAGATGGTCTCGACCACCGAAAAACTGGATTCGATACCGTTGGTGCTGCTCAACGAGCGCCGCAATCGAGCATGCACCTGCAGGTCATGCAGAGTGAGCGTCTCCTCCAAGCCCTCCATCAGACTGGCTGCGGCACTCGGATTCAGTTCGTTCAGCTCATCGTGCAAGCGATACAGCGCTTGCCGCGCATCACTGATATCCGCTTGAGCATAGGCCGGCCGTAGTTTGTACTTAAACCAGTGTTGATGAGTCTCCGGCACATACGCCAGGGTGTTGCGGATCTTATGTACTTGGCACCGCTGTATGAAAGCGGCTTCGCCGGCATGCCGCTCGATGGCAGCGCGCAAGGCACGGCTTCCGTCAATCAGATACAAGCGGGGCTGGCCAAAATCTAGTCCACGCTCACACAGGTGATCGAATAACCCGCTGACCACCTTGGCATTCTCGGTGGCTCCTTGCACCAAACCGAGCACCCGCTTATGCCCGAACGCATCCATGCCGATGGCAACAATCAGATGCTGGCCTTTGAAAATGGTGCCATCCACCAGCAGGGCGCAGATCTGCAGGTGATGCAAGGAACGGGTCATTAATGCTTCCAGCTTCTTGCGGCTCGCCTCCACGAAGCGCTCGCCGATCGTGCTCTTCTCCAGACCGTAGGCATCCATGAACTGCTGCAGCACTAGTTTGTAATCGCGCATGCTGAGTCCACGCATGATGTTGCTCCACACTGTTTCTTCGGCTGGCGTGACTTGCTGAAAAAGTTGGTAGGTTCCCAACGGCAGCTCTTTGCCACCGCATTCGCGGATCCGGGGTCGGGCAATCGGAACTCGCTGGCCATCGATCAGACAGGAGCCTTGCTCCACACCCCAGCGGTAACCCTGCCGGCTTTGCGTCCGAGCAGAGCGCGGGCCGGCGATCTGCTCCACCTCCGCTTCCAGCACCGACTCGATGAACATCCGGCCCACCTTGCGGACCAGCTCGCCCAGGCCCTGCTCCAAGCTGCTGAGCACTTCTGCCATGGGCAACGCAATCTGTACCGCCCTGCTCGTCTCGGGTTCGGCACCCTGCTCGGTTGCTTGCTTCTGATACTCTCTTTTCAAAACGACTCTCCTTTTTTCTGGCTAGAAAAATTTCCCGGAGCCTATCACAGGCTCCGGTTGAGTCGTTCCCTTTTCTACGATCTTTCGGACATCCTCTCGTGTATGAGAGCGCTGCCGTAAATCCTGAGCTGATCGGGGTGCGATCAGCGTTCCGCGCTTATATATCGCAAAGGAGGTACGGCGGCATGAAGAAGTATATCGGGTGCGACGCCCATGCGCGCTATTCGATTTTCGTGAGCATAGATGAACACGGGAGAGTGTCGGCTCCGGTGCGAGTGGAGCACGACGAGGTCGAGATGCGACGCTTTCTGTCGAATTTACCGGCGGGGTCGCCGGTAGCACTGGAGAGTTCGGGCAACTGGTACTGGCTGGTGCGGGCCATGGAAGAGGCCGGACTGGAGGCAAGATTGGCGCACGCGCTCGAGGTGAAGAAGCGCATGCCCGGGCGGAATAAGACCGACGGTTTGGATGCGAAAGGGTTAGCACTTCTGTTACGCAATGACGCTTTGCCGGAAGTATGGATTCCGCCGGCCAAGCTGCTCGATCTGCGCGACCTGATGCGTACGCGGCTTTCCGTACGGCAGCAAGGAACCTTGCTGAAGTGCCGTATTCAGGCGGCGCTGCGCCGCTATGGTGTCCGCGATTACGCGGACAGAGCCGATCTGTTTGCCTATAAGAGCCGTGCCAAGCTGGCCGCGTCCCTGGGGCGCTTGCCGCAGGAGACGCGGATCGCGGCGTTGCAAGAATGGGAACTGCTCGACTTCTTAGAAGCGCAGATCGGGGCATTGGAGGAGCGCATACGCGAACGGATTGCGACTATCGGATGGGTGCGTCTGTTGAAGAGTTTACCTGGCGTAGGAACGATTCTCGGTGCGACGATCTATCTGGAGATTGGCGATGTACAGCGGTTTGTTACACCAGAGAAGCTGGCTAGTTATGCGGGGCTAGTTCCGACAGTGCATGCCAGCGGCGGAAAAACCTGGCAAGGACCAACCCCTCGCTCAGCGAATCACTTTCTGAAGTGGGCTTTTGTCGAAGCGGCAAACGTAATTGTGGCGCATCAGAAGCAGTGGCCGCAGCGGCACGTTGTGCGGCTGTATCAGCGCCTGCGTGCCGGCAAGTGCCATGGCAAGGCCGCCACCGCCGTGGCGCGTCACTTAGCGGAATCCAGTTGGTGGATTCTGAATAAGAAACAACCCTATCGTGAGCCGGCGCCGGTAACGATGTCTTCGTCCAAGAACGGGTAAGCGCGAGGGCGATTCTAGCCGTTCAGGCTGTGGCTGTGATTGCGAAACCCGGGGCGAAGATGCTCATGCCCGATGTCAGGGCGGATAGATGACTGGTGGACGAGACCGATGCAGAGCAACCAGGACGACTGAGAAAGGAGGCAGGCGCACACGCCTATCTCAGCTGAGGTTTATCTTTTCGGCTAGAGTTTTTCGCTTTGCGCCAGGATGTAACTGCTCAAGCCCTGCGATGGAACGCAAGGAAACTTTCGTCTCCTTGCGCATCCCGGCACCGGATCGGCGCTCGGTTCGCTCTCCAGCGTGGCCCTATCCTCCGTCCGGTTCATCGGAAGTGTATCTCAACTCAGCCCGTCAACACCTTCCGGCGCCGATTCACGCTGCAAAATCGTCCTTGACAGCGGCAGCGCTCTCATAGATGACTCCACCGGGGTGAGGACGCTATGGCGATCGTTACGGCTTCGGATGAAATGGCAGATGGAGGGCTCCGCATAGGCGGCCTCCGGGCTGTCCATATCGCATTTCAGCGCGAGAGATCACAAATCCAGTTCACTTCGCCAGCTCTTTCCGTTATCAGCGGAAAACGACTGCTCCATACGCGCAGAGTTTGGCGACAGATTCAGCCAGCATTCGCAGCTCGGCCGCTCCGCGACGAGGCTTTAGACGGAATCAGGCGCCCGCAGCCTGCAGGAGGCGGTCGACGAGAGCATCGTATCTAAGTCCAGCGGCGAGAGCCGACTGGGCGAAATCATCTTCCTCGGCCAGAGATGGATTGGGATTGGCCTCGAGAAAGACGAGTTCGCCATCCGGTTTCAGCCGAAAGTCCATGCGCGCAAGACCGCGGATTTTGAGCGCGCGATAAGCGATACGGGCCGTCGCGTAGAGCTGTTGCTCGACGCCCCGAAGGAACGGGCGCGGGCGGGCCGTTGTGGATACCCCATCTTTGGCGGTACGCATCGTTCCACTTGGCGTTGAAAGTTGCAAAACGCGGAGCGCCTTTCGGCATGCGGTCAAAGAAAATCTCACGGGGCGGAAAAACGGTAAGGCGGCGATTGCCGAGCACGCTGACATAAAGTTCACGCCCGTCGATGTACTCCTCAATGAGGGCGTCGCTCCCGAGGCGTTCATGAATGAATCGTGACCGCTCAAGCGCTTCCGCTTCGTTGCGCGCAAATGAAGCACGGCAAATGCCGTCCGACGATTCCTGCCCCACTGGTTTGACAAAGGCGGGAAAGGTGCAGCCCTCGAGCTTGCGGCGCGGCCTGCTGCGAAGGCACACAACCGACTGCGGCAGGCGAACTCCGTGATAGGCGAGGACCTTATTGGCAAGTGACTTGTCTTTGCAAAGCATAAGGCCGTCTGGACCGGAACCGGTATAAGAAACCCGGAGGAGATCGAGGAGAGCCGGGATGCTGGGCTCGTGAATGCGGTCGTCGCGGAAAGATTCAGTCATGTTGAAGACTACATCGGGGTTGAACGACTTCACTTTCTCGAGAATAGGTGCGACGTCGTCAAATACCGCCAGGGTCTCAACCGCGTGCCCGAGGTTGCGGAGGGACTGCAGAACGTCCGCTTCCGTCGGTTTAGATTCCTGCTGGCGCAGATCGAATAGCACCATGACGCGCATCTCAGGGCAGCCTCATGAAGCGGCCCGTGTGCCTGTAGTTCGTGAGCAGCGCGGCCAGGTAAGAGCCGAGGTCGAACGCAAGGCGCGCCGCATCAGATGGAACGTATAAGCCGAGTTCCCGGCAACGGTTGGTCTGGCGCCGGACCATCGTGTCCACTGTGTATCGGGGCTGGCCGGTCCAGCGTACGGCGGAGGCAACCAGCGAATGCCTGTTGCGCCGCAAGAAGCTGGAGGCGGACTCCGCGGTGCCTGGCGAGCCGCTGAAAACTCGGCGCAGATCATCATCGAAAGCGTCCGGGAAGTCCTCCGCAAAAAGGCGGCGCTTCTCGGCGTAGTAGCGCCTCAGTGTGCGGCGTAGCTTGCTGGCCTCAGCGATTTTGCGGATGCGAATGCTAGACGGCTTTGCCCCGGCGAGAGCGCGCATGATCCCGTCGACATACTCGAGTTTCAGCAGTGCTTTCCAGCCGCGATACTGCTCGCGCCAGGCTTCGGCCGGCAGGGCCAACCAGGTGGCGAATGTCTCGGCAAAATCTTCATCCGGATGCGCCTGCGCGTAAAACCTGGGGAGGTGGCGAACGTAGCTCCGGCTATAGCGCCGCGGCCGATAGTACTCGGGCCTGTACTCCTGCTCCGGGCTGCCGAAGATGTGGGCCCATTCGGCCGTCTTCGACAATCCGTAGGCATTGTCGAGCGCATGTCCGCATTCGTGGCGCAATAGCTTGAGGCACCATTCGGGTGTCCCTCCTTCGACTTCGAGCATTTGGTGAAGTTCGAGGGCCTTCAGCCGCGGATGCGCTAAATAGAAAGGCAGCGCGATCGCGGGGAAACCGGTTGGGGAGAGCCATTCATCGGCCAGGTAGCAAACCGGGCGGAGCTGGAGTTGTCGCGCCGCGAGCTCGTTATAAAGAACCGTGATGTGCTGTTCCAGTTCACTACCTGCGATGCGGACGCCGAGGTCCCCAATGCGAACAGACAGCAGTTCTTCGTCTTTGAGCGCCGCCCAGGGGCGATCTGCGATAGCGGTGTCCGCACCCGGCTTGCCGGCACGGTCCTCCAAGCCGCTATCTGCACTCCCCATAGCTTAGTCCCCTACTGCCTTATCGGCAGGACAGCCGCCAGCAAATAGTTCGTCAGCAGGCGCGGTTTAGGCGCTGCTGGACCATGGGGGTAACAGAGGTATGGAATTAGGGCAGCAGCCAACACAGCAGTTCGACTGCAAGGGAAGGAGCGCAATGTCCACCTGCCCTGATTGCGGTATCGCCACCCAAAATTTAGAGACTGGACCTCTCGAGATCAACACGATTAAGCAACATGTAGTGCGAGGTCGTGATGCCGAGCCTGCGAAAGGGTAGCATGTGCGAAAGCGACCAGTCCTGAATCCGAAAAATCGCTTCCAAGGTGACCCGATGTGATGCCTCGCTAGTCAGTTCTCAACGCCCGCGCAGGATCGATCGAGGCGGCCCGTCGCGCGGGAATGGCTCCCGCGAGAGAAGCAGCGACCGCTAACGTGAGAATCGACGTCACTAGCACGCCAATATCCACGCCCTTACTCTCGAATAGTTGTGACTGGATAAAGCGAACGCACAGCAGCGATGTTGGAATGCCGATCGCCAACCCCAATGCCGTCTGGAGCATTGCTCCCCGCATGACCATCGCAATCACTCCGGGCGGTGCAGCGCCCAGGGCCATGCGAATCCCGATCTCGCCGGTCCGCCTGGCTGCGGTATAAGCAGTCACGCCGTAAAGCCCTACTGTCGCGAGCAGCAGAGCGAGAGCACCGAATAACGTCGTCAGCCGCGCCACCATTCGGTCTTCGGTAAACCGATCCGCAATCTGCTGATCGAAGGTCTGGAACTTCACCACGGTCAGATTCGGATTGATGCTTGCCAGCGTTCGCTGCGCAATCGCCGCCATTTGGTTTACCGGCCTCTCAGTTTGCACAACAAGCGCACCGGCATAAAGCGACAGATCCTTTTCGATTGGCTCCTTGTCACTCGCCGGCCGCTGCAAAATTGGAAGGAAATACATTCGATGCTGCTGCCATCGCACGCTGGTATAGGTGCTGTCTTCTACTACGCCAACAATTTTGTAATCTCCCGGTGATTCGGGTCCCGTACCGAAATATCGTCCAATCGGGTTTTGGCCAGGAAAGAACTTCTTTGCGAACTCCTGGTTTACGACAGCCACGGCCGGAGCTGTCGCGGTATCCCTCTCGCTGATGCCACGACCCATCAACACATGCGTTCCTACCGAATCGAAGTATTCGGAATTCACTTTCACGACAGAGGCGCCCGCGTGCGGATTCGGTTGCCCCTGAACCTGCACGCCGGTGCCCCAGTTGTTGTCCTCCATCGGCGTATATAGCGTGATTCCAATCTTCTTCACTCCCGGGACCGCACGGAATCGCTCCTCTATCGTTCTGTAGAGAGACTCAAGTTGTCTCTGCGAATAGCCCGCGGCCTGCGGATTGAAATGCACGATGTACCGGTTTTTGGTCTCCAGCCGCAAGTTCGAATGTTGGAGCTTGTTCAGGCTTTGGGAGAACAACCCCGCTCCGGTCAGCAGAACGAGAGACAGGCCCGCTTGCAGCACTACCAGCCCGCGCTGTAGCACGGAAGCTCCGGAACTGGTTGAGCGCATGCCCGTTCGCAAGGCGTCCACGGGGTCGCTGTGTGAGGTAATCCAGGCCGGGGCAATGCCAAACAGAACTCCCGTGAGGAGCGCCAGCCCGCATGCGAACGCAAGAACCGCCAATGATGGGCTTGGGTTAACGGGCAGACGTTGTGCGTCGCCGAATGCAAGCGCCAGAAGAATCCTGGTTCCCGCATAGGAAACCATAAGTCCGACAAGACCGCTAAAAAGGGCCAGCAAAACGCTTTCGGTCAGCAGTTGTCGAACGATCTGGCTGCGTTTCGCGCCCAGCGCTGTTCGCAGCGAAATCTCCGCCTTACGTGCCATCCCACGCACCAGGAGCAGGTTCGCCACGTTGGCACACGCAATTAAGAGGACGAGGCCGGAGATGGCCATCAGCACTCGGAGGTTCGAACCGTACGCTTCCTGCAAATCCTGAATACCCGCGCCCCCGGGCGTTAGCACCACATGCGCTTTCGCCAGCAGCTTCTTGCCTTCGCCCGAGGAAAAACTCTTCGTCTCCGCGAAAGATTGCCTGACGAGCGCGCTCACCTTCTCGCGCAAAGGCGCCATTTGCACGCCCGGCTTCACTCGCCCCACCAGATACAGCCATTGCACGTCCGGGTCATGCACGTAAGGAGTGTTCGCTAACGCGTCCATGGACTCAATCGGCAGGTAGAAATCCGGAGGAGTGGTCGACAGCCGATCGCCGTAGAACCCAGCCGGCGCGATTCCGGCTATAGTCACTGGCTTTGTGTTGACCCAGAATGTGCTGCCTATGATGGAGGCATCGCCCGCGTAATCGCGCTGCCAAGCTTCGTAGCTCATGACTGCCCTGACGAGCGCGCCCGGAACATCATCGGCGTCGATCAGCAACCGCCCGGCCCGCGGGCGGAGCCCAAACGTGCGAAAGTAGTTGCCCGAGACGAATTCGCCCACGACCGAGCGCGCGTCCGAATGTTCCCCGTCGCGCCTTGCGGTGATCGGCCGGTAGGCAAAGCCGGCCTGCATAGCTGCCAAGTCCTCAAACTCCGGCACGCTTTTCTTCAGTAGCAACCACGTTTCGGTGGCGAATAGACCGTAGTCGCCATTGCTCTGCGTGCCGCTATTCACGCAGCAGTCTGTGTTATCCCCAATCCTCACGAGCGTCTTCGGATCGGCGACGGGCAGATTCTTCAACAGCATCGCGTTGATGAGCGTGAAGATGGATGCATTGGCTCCAATTCCCAAGGCCAGTGTCAGCATGGCCGTTACGGTGAATCCCGGCGCCCTTCTGAGCTGCCTTATGGCATAGCGAACGTCCTGCATCCAGGTCATCTAAATAGTCTCTCCCGATAGCGATTGAGGCCGGTAACAGCTAACGGCCTTTGAGGGGAACCGGCAAGTTGATGTCCGAATGTGGGGATCTCCACGGATCCTTTATCTACTATCATTTGGTCAAAAGGATAAAGGCCGGGAGTGTTCGCTTGTGGTTTGCGACGTCGCAGAAATGAAAAAGATCGAAATTATATTGGCCTTCGCTGTGTGTGCTCTGTGCTTTCCGGCATCCGCTCAGAAGCTGAGCTTCGTGTATGGTATCCCTGAGCTTGGCAAGGAGATCGGCTCGCCGCAGCCCGTGCACCTTTCCGGCGCGGACACGGCGGAGATGACGCGGCAGATTCTGCCGGCGGCTCGTCAGCACTGGCGTGATCTAAAGCTCGACTGCAACGAGGATTTCCGGATAGTTGGCGCTGCTCAGGGAGCATTCACGCGCCCGGGGGCGGAGCAAACCGCGGTCCTTTACAGTTACTGCATCACGGGACACAATTTCGCTCGCAACGGAATTGCCGTGCTGGAGCGCCGTTTGCCAGTCGCACATATTGCTTACGAGGGAAGCTGGAACAGTGCCATCCTTCCGTTGGCAAGCCTCGACGGCACTGGTCAAACAGAGATACTGACCGTAACCGGAGGCACGAACATGGGAGAGAGTTGGCAGATAATCTCCATGATCGAGCTAACTGACAAGGGCGTCCGGAAATTCGGTCAAACGAACACTTATGACGAAGAATGCAACGCAAGCTCGCGGAGCGGTAAGAAGACAGCTTACAAGTTGTTTGCAAAATCGAGTGCTCCGCCTGTTTTCTACCGCGAAACGTATGAGAGTGACTGTTCGGGTAAAGAGGCTTGGTTCAAGATAGGACCGATGGAGGCAATCGCTCTGGAGGAGGATGGAATCGCATACAGCCTTCTGCCAACCCGTTCGCAGAGCATGCGTTAACCTGAGTGTCCGTCGTGGCGGCTGCAGTAAGGATTAGGACTCGTGGCAACATAGAGAACACCTATGCCCAAGGTCACCGTACAAATCGACCCGTCCGCTTGTATCCTCGCCGCAAACTGCGTTGGCATTGAACCAAAGCTGTTTCAAATTGGCCAGGAGTCTCACGTCGAACTAACAGATGCGAGCGGCAACTCGCGGGGAACTGAATATACGTTCGACGCCAGCGACACGGAGGTGGAGATGATCGAGGAAGCTGTCGACTCCTGTCCGACTCGAGCTATCAGCATGCAATCGACGATTTGAATCCTCCTCGGAAATTGAGGGCCAGTGCTGAGGCTGCCGACGATTAGCAAACGAATTCTTTACGGTCCTGACGAACATTCAGCATCATTGGTCCATCTAGCGGGAGAGCTAGTACAAAAGAAAACGTCGACCCTTTACCCAGCACGCTGGTCACATGGATGGTGCCCCCCATGAGTTCCACCAGCTGCTTGGAGATCGCCAAGCCCAGGCCGGTTCCGCCAAATCGGCGTGTGGTCGAAACGTCAGCTTGGGTAAATTTATCGAACAAACATCCCAGCTTGTCCGCGGCTATGCCGATGCCCGTGTCCTGAATGGAGAATTTCAATAGAGCTCTGTCCACTGTCTCTTCCAGCGAAGTCAACTCGATCAGAACATGTCCGTGCGGAGTGAACTTGACCGCATTCCCCACCAGGTTAACCAGGATCTGGCGGATGCGGCCGGCATCCCCGATGACATGACGCGGCGCGTCGGGCGCGCGTCGCACGACGATCTCCACGCCTTTTTCCGCTGCCCTCGATTCAAATAGCTCGGCCACATCCTTGATTGCTGGTCCTAGGTCGAAGGGGATTGGTTCGAGGACCATCTTGCCGGCTTCGATTTTGGAGAAATCCAGGATATCGTTAATGATCGTCAAGAGCGCCTCTCCGGACTGGCGCACCGTTTCAGCGTAGTCCCGTTGCTCTGGGGTGAGTCGCGTATCAAGCAGTAACCCGTTCATTCCTAGCACGCCATTCATCGGTGTCCGGATCTCGTGGCTCATGTTGGCCAGGAACTCACTTTTGGCACGATTGGCGGATTCCGCGCGCTCGGTTGCCCGCTTTCGTTCGACGATTTCCTGCTGCAACTCTTCCTGCGCCCTCCGATGCCCTAAGACTTCGCTTTCGAGCTCGGCAGTGCGCTCCTGTACCTTGCGTTCCAGACCCTGTTGGGCCTGACGTAGCGCTGCTTCGGCTCGCTCACGTAGGTGCAGATCACGATTGATCAAGATTCCGCAAACGGCAACGCACAATCCACCAAACAGGCTTCCGATCAAAATCGCGGCCTTGACAACTGCCGTACTGTGATGTGAACTCTCTGAGTGGACGGCTAATAACTGAAATTCCTCGACAAAGAATGCTTGAAATAAGCCTCGAATCTGCGTCATCTTCGGTTCGGTACCAAGAGATATCAGCGTGTATCGCGGGGTCGCATTTCCCGTCATGCTTCGCCGAGCAGCGACCGAAGCTCGTGCTGTCGCGAGTACCTGCGCGAGCAGCGGGGCGACTGGATCTAATAGCCGCCGGGCGATCGGATTCTCCCGCGTGAGGGTCTGGAGTATTGCGAACCGTTCAGTCGCTTGCTGTTGGGCAGTCTGGAAATCTTTTTCCGCATGCGGATCCTGAGTTAATAGATAACCTCGTTCTTCGCTCTCAACAGTGCGCAGCGCCGCCGAAACAGATACCAATTCGGCTAAGACGTCTTGCGTCTGAGAAACCCAGGCTGCGTCCTCAATCCAATGTTGCAGACGATTTTCCGAGACAAAGCCGATCCCGAATAGCGCAAGGAGGGCGGAAGTAAAGCCGATCCGGATCTTGATCTGCGTACTTAAGCGCAGGCCTATCGATTTGTGGGCGTGGGAATACACCTAACCTCCTCATCGACCGTTGCTTAGCCCTCGCGAGCGTAAAAAGCAGCCTAGGGAGTTCACCGCGGGTCCGGAGGCCCGCTCACCCGCCCCTGAGAAATCGCGCAATACTGCTCCACGTATCTGACGTGGGTACATGTGTTCTTACTCCCGAAGAAAGCCTGCATTGGCTGGCGCTTCGGATGATTCCTGGGCTGGGAACGACGAGCGCGCTCAAGCTGCTTCAAAAGCTGAAATCGCCGCAAGCGATTTTCCGGTCGAGCGCGTCCGAACTGGAGGCTACCGGTTTGAGTCCGGCTCAGGCGCGCAACGTTGCCAGCGGGTGCTCGTTTGAAGATGCCGCCGACCAGCAACAAACGCTTAAAAATGCAGGAGCGGAGCTGATCTCACTCCAAGACCCTCGTTACCCGCAACGGCTGCGGGACATTTTCGATCCGCCTCTGGTCCTGTTCGCAATAGGCGACGCGGAGCTGCTGAAGTCTCATTCCATAGCCGTGGTCGGTACGCGCCGCCCCACGCCTTACGGCATGGCTGCCACCGAACGCCTGAGCGGCGATCTCGCGAAATCCGGTTTAACGATCGTCAGCGGCATGGCCCGAGGGATCGATACCGCCGCGCACCACGCCGCATTGAACTGTGGAGGAAAGACTGTGGCGGTGCTCGGCTGCGGTGTAGATGTGCTTTATCCCGCCGACAACCGGAAACTCTATGACGATATCGCCCGCAAGGGTCTTCTGGTATCCGAATTCCCGATGGGCGCTCCGGCTTTTCCGCAGAATTTCCCGATCCGCAACCGCGTGGTTAGCGGGTTGTCTCTCGGAGTAGTGATTGTGGAGGGAGCGCAGCACAGCGGCTCGGCCATCACGGCCAAACTGGCCATGGATCAAGGCAGGGAGGTATTTGCCGTTCCTGGGAATATTACTTCAAAAATGAGCTGGGGACCGAATCTTCTCATCAAAGACGGGGGAGCCAAATTGGTCCAGGAATGGAGCGACATAACAAACGAACTGCCGGCGGCGGTTCGACGGGAACTGGTGACCCGAGCCCAGGCGCAGATGCTGCCGGAAATGGCTAGCGGGGCGGCTCTTCCCGAACCGGGATCGGCCGAGCCCTTAAAAGTGCTTGGGAGAAAGCTGCTGAATTACTTGCAAGTCGATACGCCTCAACAGCTTGATGGGCTGCTTGAAACTTTCGAGGGCTTTTCTTCATCTGAGTTGATCGGCGCCCTCTTCGATCTGGAAATGTCTGGGCTTGTTCGTCAGCTTCCTGGGAAGAACTATGTGAAGGTGTGGTAAAAGGGTAGCGTTCCCACGCCTTCAAGTGGAGAGCCCGTAAACACACTAGGCTCAGTTAGGTAAAATACGCAGTCATGAATAAATCGCTCGTCATTGTGGAATCTCCGACGAAGGCGAAGACAATCGGGAAATATCTAGGCAAGCAGTTCGTCGTAATGGCTTCTCTAGGTCATGTAAAGGACCTTCCTAAGAAAGATCTGGCAGTCGACGTTGAACGGGATTTCACGCCCAGATATGAGGTTATTGAGGGCAAGAAGAAGCTGATTGCCGAGCTGAAGCAGGCGGCGAAGGGGGTGGATTCCATTTATCTGGCTGCCGACCCCGACCGTGAAGGCGAAGCAATCTGCTGGCACTTAAAAGAGGAACTGGAGCCGAAGAAGGCTGGGAAACCGGCTATTTTCCGCGTCATGTTCAACGAGATCACGGCTAGCGCGATCAAGAAGGCATTTGAAAAGCCGCTGGCCGTTAATGTAAACCTAGTAGAGGCGCAGCAGGCGCGGCGAGTGCTTGATCGGCTGGTTGGGTACAAGATCTCGCCCTTGCTGTGGGACAAAGTTCGCCGCGGTCTTTCGGCGGGTCGCGTCCAAACGGTTGCGCTGCGCTTAATCGTCGAGCGGGAACGCGAAATCCGCGCGTTTCAAAAGCAGGAATACTGGACCATCGATGTTTCGCTAAACGCCAAGAAGCCGCCGGTTCTGACCGCCCGGCTGAACAAGCGGAACGGCGAAACGCCCCAGGTCGGGGACGAAGCCACAGCCAAGAGTATCGTCGACGATCTGGATGGCGCGACCTACACGGTCAAATCGGTTGCGCTGCGGGAGAAACGCCGGAACCCGGTAGCTCCGTTCATCACGTCGACGCTGCAGCAGGAATCCTCGCGGAAGCTGCGCTTCAGCGTAAAGCGCACCATGATGCTGGCGCAAGGACTGTATGAGGGTAAGGAGATCGGCAAAGAAGGCTCGGTCGGCCTCATTACCTACATGCGAACGGACTCGACCCGCGTCTCCGAGGACGCGTTGGCCGAAGTCCGCGGCTTTGTTTCGGAGCGCTATGGAGCGTCCTATCTGCCCGCCACTCCGAACATATATAAGACGAAGAAAGAAGCTCAGGACGCGCATGAAGCCATTCGGCCTACTTCCGTTCTGCACACGCCGGAATCGCTCGAAAAGTATCTTGCCGAAGATGAAATGAAGCTGTACCGGTTGATCTGGATGCGTTTTATCGCATCGCAGATGAACCCGGCGGTGCTGGATCAGACGACTATCGATATCGGCGCCGCCGGCAAGAGCAAAACCGATTATTTATTGAGGGCGACGGGAAGCGTTCTAAAATTTGACGGCTTTTTGAAAGTCTACGAAGAAGGCAAAGATCAAAAGGACGAAGAGGATGAGGATCTCAAGCACAAACTTCCGGCCGTGACGGAAGGCGAGGTGTTGCGCTTCAAAGAGATTAATCCTGAGCAGCACTTCACCGAACCGCCGCCGCGTTATAACGAAGCGACGCTGGTCAAGAAGCTCGAGGCGGATGGCGTGGGACGGCCGTCCACATACGCGTCCATTCTTTCAACGATTCAAGACCGGGAGTATGTCAAGAAGGAGACCGGCAAATTTGTTCCCACCGAACTGGGCATGGTGGTGACGGACTTGCTGCTCGAAAGTTTTAGCGACCTCTTCGATGTGAAGTACACAGCCCGAATGGAAGAGGAACTGGACGAAATTGAAGACGGGAAACTCGAATGGCGTACCGCCATGGCGGAGTTTTACGACCGGTTTCAGCGCGATCTCGACCATGCCGCCCGGCACATGACCGATATCAAGCGGATGGAGAAACCTACTGATCTCATCTGCGAAAAATGCGGCAAGCCCATGGTCATTAAATGGGGCAAGCACGGCAGCTTTATCGCCTGCACGGGTTATCCCGAATGCACCAACACGCGGGAACTGACGGTGGACCTGCCGGACGTCGATAGCGCCGATCTCACTGAGCAGGACGAGGCCGAATACTGTGAGAACTGCGGCCGGCCCATGGTTTTGAAGAAGGGCCGCTTCGGTCAGTTCTATGCGTGTTCCGGCTACCCTGACTGCAAAACCACGAAACAGATTGGCGGCGAGCAGCGCAAAGATGTTCCGCTCGAAGAAAAGTGCCCGCAGTGCGGAAACAATTTAGTGCAGAAGTACGGCCGCTACGGCGAGTTCGTGGCCTGCAGCAATTATCCGACGTGCAAGTACGTCAAGCAGAAAACTATTGGTGTCCCCTGCCCCAACTGCTCGCAAGGTGAGGTGGTGGAGCGTCGATCCAAGCGCGGGAAGACGTTCTACGGCTGCAATCGCTATCCCGAGTGCGATTTCGTGGCTTGGGGAAAGCCGCTTCCGGAGAAATGCCCCGAGTGCGGCAGCAGCTATCTGATCGAGAAGTATCTGAAAGCCGGTCCGGTCGCGCAGTGTCCCAACGCCGAGTGCAAGTATAAACATCCGCTGGAAGGCGCGGCATAAGCAAGCCCTGCCGACCCGGAACGTTGTCGACGAGATTGGCCTGTCGCGGCAACAGTTGGCGCAAACGCGGGACTATGCTTTACGATGCGCCCGGGCGGCCTAAGACCTTTTTCGGAAGGCCGCCGCAATCCCCAAAATTCCGAAGCTGAGGAGCAACGCCGTAGAAGGTTTCGGCACCGCATTGTTGAACCGGCTCAACAGAGGTTCCACTGGTATGGTCGAGCGGCACCACGGTGCCCGGGTTCGGGAACACAACCTGCCCGGCGTTGCTGTTGCCAGATCTTCTCGAACCAGCCAAGCTGACGCCAAAGCTCTCCGCGGACTAACAAGGAACCTGCTCTAGAGACAGAAGAACGTTAGTGGAAAATACTCTTGAGCTTGTCGAAGAAGCCGTGCTTTTTCTCTTTAGGTTTATCAGGAGCCGGAGTTAGAGAACTCGTGTCGGTTGATAAGGTGGGAGCGGCAGGCAAGGGTAGCTGACCGACTGGAGCAGTTACTTGGGCAGGTTGTTTCGATGGAAGCGGTGAAGCGTCCCAACCAGCGATCTCGGTTGAACCCCCCTGGTGCAGCAAACAGAACTGGGTGGGTTGGGTGCCGAGCAGATAGTAATCGGTGACAACGCGGGGACAGGCGCTGGTGGCGAGTTGCCCGGTGTCAGGATCGATCTGGGCACTTACTACGCCTTCTGGCACATCGAATTCGGACACGTCGCGGTAAGCGCGGTGCTTGTGCGCGCGCTTCATGAAATCTGTCCAAATGGGCAGCGCGGCTTTGGCGCCTTCGAGCTTAATGTCCTGGTAGTCGTCGAGACCAACCCAAACAATGCATAGGAGCTTGGTAGTGAAACCGGCGAACCAGGCATCGTGCTCGGTACCGGTTTTTGCGGCTGCGGGAAGGGTGAATCCGCGAGCACGGACTCCGGCACCAGTTCCGCTGCGCAGCACTTCCTGCATGAGATTCACAACCAGGAAATTCACGCGGGGATCCAGGATCCGTTTGGTTTGCGGCTCAGAGGACCACAGATCGTTTCCGGACTGATCGACGATGCGGGTGATTAAGCGCGGCTGCACCATAACGCCCTTGTTCGCGAAAGCCGTGTAAGCGCCAGCCATTTCCATGGGCGTAACATCGTACGCGCCGAGAGCTTCGGCGGGGGTCGCCTGGATATCCTGCAAACCGGCTTTGTGAGCCAGATCAGCCACTACGCCGTAACCTGCCTGTTCAGCCACTTCAACAGCCGGGACGTTGAGCGATTTTGCGAATGCCTGGCGCAGCGTAACGTTTCCGAGCCAGTCGCTGTGATGATAATCTACCGGCTCGTATGGTTTGCCGTCAGAATAAAATGTGCGCGGCTCATCTTCGAAAATCGTCGACGTCGTGATCGGATTGGGCTCATTCAAGAGCCCGGTATTCAAGGCCGCCGCATAGACAAATGGTTTGAAAATACTGCCCGAGGGCCGCTTGGCAATGATGTGATCGAGTTGGCTCACTCCGTAGTTGCGCCCGCCGATCAGCGCCTTCACTTCGCCGGTGTGCGGATCGAGACAGATGAGGGCGACTTGCGGCTCTTCGAGCGGAGTACCGGGCTTGTGGCGTTTGGCGAAAATGGCATCAAGTTCTTTAATACCGATGGCGACCGACGCAGCCGCATCGCGCTGCAGATCGGGATCCAAGGTCGTAAAGATCTTCGAACCCGAATCCTGGAAGTCACGATCCTGAAAGTCTTCCTCCAAGCGCTCGTTCACTAAATCGACAAAATAAGGCGCGTCGGCCGATTCGACACCCTGTCTGGCGATGACCATGGGCGCCTGAATGGCGGTTTGATATTGGCCTTGTGAAATGAAGCCGTTATCGAGCATCTGCTTGAGGACAACATTGCGGCGGGCCTTGGCGCGCTCGGGCCAACGGACAGGGTTCCGGAAACTGGGCTCCTGGATCAGGCCCGCCAGGGTTGCGGCTTCAGGAAGCGTAAGGGACCGGATATCCTTGCCAAAATATGCTTGGGCCGCTTCCCCAAATCCGCGAATGTCGAAGGAACCGCGGCGACCCAGGTCGACCTGGTTGGCATAGTATTCGAAAATCTTCTGCTTGGTTAATTTGCGCTCCAAATGGATGGTGATCAGGACCTCGTCGAACTTGCGGTTGAAGGTCTTGCGATTGTCCAGCCAGAGACCACGCGCGAGCTGCTGCGTCAGGGTGGAAGCGCCCTGGTCTTTACGATGTTCCTTGAGATCCACAAAAGTGGCTTTGACGATGCGGATGGGATCGATCCCGGAATGCTGAAAGAAGCGTTTGTCTTCGATTGAAATCACTGCCTGGACCAGAACGGGTGGGATCTGGTCATAGCGCACCAGCCGCCGCTTTTCGCGATTCTTATCGTAGAGGCTGCTGAGCAGTTGCGGCTCTAGGGTGTACTCGGTGCGTGAGCTATTGTCACTGAGAGCGATGATGGACGAAATTTTGCCGTCCTCAAAACGAAGAACGCCAGGTTCGGAGTCGGTAGAAGAGCGATCGCCTGGAAAAATCTCGATGGCATCGGGACGAAGGTGATACCAACCGGTGGGGTTTGTGCGCGCATCTTCGCCGTAACCGCTCTCACGGAGATGATTGGCAAATTGCAGGGGAGTACCGGGATCGCCGATGCCGACGACGCGCGGAGCGCCATAAAGAAGCGAGGAATTCGGGAACGGGCCCTGAGCCAGCTTTTCGTCGGTGAGCCGGGCATAGCGGAGATACAGCACCGACACGGTAACGGTACAGGCCAGAAGGCAGGCGACCGCGCAGTAGGCAAGAATGTACTTTATCGGGGGGAGGGACCGGGAAGTCTTGGCGCGGCCAGAGGCCGACCGGCCGGGAAGTTTAATGCGTACAGGCAAAAGTGAAGCCCAAAAGAAACAGTCTCGACCCTTTTAATGCCCGGCACTACCGAAGCGACACCGTCAGCCTCAAGTTAGGGCCGCGTTGAACGAACGCGGCCGCTCATTTCCGGGCCTGATACGATTCTAGCTCTTTCCAGATATCGTCGCTGTGCGGCTGCCAACCGGGAAGTTGCATGCCGGTGATCTGGAGTTCTTCGATGCTTAGCGTTCCGTGTCCGAAGGGACAAATCCACTCGGTCTGGGGTCGGCCAAAAGTGATGAGGTTGCCCCACGATCCCTTTTGAATGGGCATAATCAACCTACGCAGACAGGTACGGCAACGGCGCCGTTGATCCCAGACAACGATGAATAGCAGACCAGCGCCGATGAGCCAGATGCCGAGCGTCAGGAACGTAAAGAGCATGTCATGCAAGAAAAGAGGCGGGGCCGGCCCGAATTTAGGCAGGAGCGGAGGCGGATCCGGATAGAAGCCGATGAGAACGGCTTGCAGGCCGTAGACGACTGCGCAGACAAGCCCGAGCTTCGCAGCCAGATACAGCCAATACTTCATCTTCATCCATTAGACTCCTTTTTTCAGGCCAGGGTTCCGGCAGCGGCAAGTTAGCTCCGAACGAGGTTCTTGGCCAAGAAGAGCACGTTCGCCGGCCGCTCGGCTAGCCGGCGCATGAAATAGGGGTACCAGGCGTCGCCGTAGGGGACGTACAGGCGAAGGCGGAACTGCTGAGAAACCAGTTCGCGCTGCAGGTCGCGGCGGATTCCGTAGAGCATCTGAAATTCAAAACGATCGGGCAAGATCTTCTGTTCCCTCAAATGACGTAGCGCTTCGCGAATGATGTTCTCATCGTGACTGGCGATCGCTGGGTAGGTACCGTGCGCCAGCAGGAGCTTCATCAGCTTGATATAGTTGGCGTCGACATCGGACTTGCGCGGAAAAGCAACGGTGGCCGGTTCATGATAGGCGCCTTTGCAAAGCCGAACCGGAATTTTGTTTTCGGAGAGCATCTGGATATCGGCTTCGCTGCGGAATAAGTAGGCCTGAATCACCGCGCGAACATGACCCGGGAATGCCTTCTGAAGATCCGTGACAATGGCGAGCGTGCGATCCGTGTACAAGCTCGATTCCATATCTACTTCGATGCGGCTATCCATGTCCTTCGCGCGTTCGACGAGCGCCATGACATTGGCCCGGCAAGCCGGTTCGGAGAGATCGAGACCGAACTGCGTCAGCTTGATGGAGACAGTGGCTGAAAGGTTGGTCTGCTGGATCTCATGGAGCGCCGCGAGATAGGAGTTCTTCGACTTAGTGGCATCTTCGAGCGAGGTGACGTTTTCGCCAAGAAAATCGAGCGTTCCGAGAGTCCGCTCGGCTGAGAGTCTTTGAAGCACCTGAATACCCTCCCGGAGCGTTTGTCCCGCAATGAAGCGGGAGGTGAGTCTCTGCGAAACCGGTGAGTTCTCCATCCAATGCCGCAACCAGCTTTGTTCGGAGAGGTAGAGAAAAGTGCGGCGCAGCATTCAGAGTGCGCTAAATTACGTCCAGCGTCCTTTCCACTTGGCCGTGGTGGTCTCCGGCCAACTCTAATATAGCGGCTGAAACCTTATCGGCTAGCGACTGAGCCTATTTGCTTCTCAGGTAAATAATGAATGACTTGCCAGCGCCAGGCCGGTGCCGAGGAGGGCGGCCACGACAACATCGCTTAGGAAATGCATGCCGAGCAAAATGCGGGAGACAGCGATGCTGAGAGCGCAGAACAGCAGGGCGGGAAGCAGAGCGGGATAGAACTCGCCTAATGCGATGGCTACGGCAAACGCCGTGATGGTGTGACCCGACGGAAACGAGAACCGGTCAGGGGGGAGCAAAGTGGCCCAGCAGTGCGGCTCGATTTCACAGGGACGACGGCGGCCAGACAGGTTCTTCAGGAATTTGAACAGGCCGACTCCTACGAGAGCGGCCGAACCGGCGGCAGCAATCGCAGTGAGGCGCATGTCTCCTCCGAAGAGCAGTACCGCTAGTCCGGTGAGATACCAGAGCCAGCCATCTCCGGCGCGAGTGGCCGCAATAGCCCACAGGCGAATCCACTTGGGGGCGGGCCATTTATTTACCTTCCGCATCAACTTGTAATCGCGGTTGGCAATGAAATGCAGCATTGCGTGATGGGCCGTCATAGTGCGGCCCTTTGGTGTAACCAGTCTACGAGATTTAACATGACCGTGACCGTCTCTACCTTCGTTTTAGGGCTGGTTCAGTTACAGCCGAGTGACAAGCGCGCAAATCATTCGTGAAGTGTTTTGTTTCCGAAAAATTCCGACCCAGGGCCGGTAGGATTAAGATTGCCCGATTTGCCCACAATCGACTTCGTGTATTTCGACGCGGGCGGTGGCCACCGGAGCGCCGCTCTTGCCCTGCAATCGGTAATCTCGTCGCAAGCTTATGGCTGGAATGTGCGGCTCATGAACCTGCAGGAGGTGTTGGACCCGCTCGACGTCTTTCGGAAAATTACGGGAATCCGTCTGCAGGACATTTATAACCTGGGGCTGCGAAAGGGCTGGACTCTCGGGTCGCCCTATTTGCTGCGTTTGATGCACGGTGTAATTCGCGTGTATCACGAGAAGCAAGTCTCTCTGCTGGCGAACTATTGGCGGCAGGAACGCCCAGACATGGTGGTTTCGCTTGTGCCCAACTTTAACCGAGCTTTGTTTCAGAGCTTGCGGAAGGCACTCTCTGGTATCCCGTTTGTCACGATCCTAACTGATTTCGCCGATTATCCACCGCACTTCTGGATGGAGCGGCAGGATCAATACCTGATCTGCGGAACATCGCGAGCAGTCGAGCAAGCGAAGGCGCTCGGTTATCCCGATTCGCACGTTTTTCGGACCAGCGGAATGATTCTGCGACCGCAATTCTACGGCTTTCCCCAACTCGATCGGACGATAGAACGCGAGCGGCTGGACCTGCGCGCCGACCTACCGACGGGATTAGTGTTGTTCGGAGGCGAAGGATCGAACACGATGTTCCCTATCGCAAAACGGATTGGTAACAGCGTTCTCGATTTGCAACTAATTATGATCTGCGGAAAGAACGCCAGATTGCAGCGGCGGCTGGAAGCATTAAAGACGCGGAACAGGATATTCGTTGAAGGCTTCACGAAGGAAATCCCGTACTATATGCAGCTCGCCGACTTTTTTATCGGCAAGCCGGGGCCGGGCAGTATCTCCGAGGCCTTACAGATGAACTTGCCCGTCGTCGTCGAACGGAATGCCTGGACGCTGCCGCAGGAGAGATACAACGCGGATTGGGTGTTGGAACAGGGGGCTGGGGTTGTGTTGCGGAATTTTCGCGAGATTGAAACGGCGTTGCGGGGGTTAGTGACGGGTAATCGGTTGGAGACGATGAAGAACAAGATTGCGCAGATGGAAAATCGCGCGGTTTTCGAGATTCCTCCTATGCTCGAAAACATTTTGATGACCACGCATCACTGATGTACTGGCTTCGTTTGACTTGCGGACCGGAAGCAGCGGACAGATTGACCGGCCGGCTCTGGGAACTCGGAACGGTAGGGATTCGGGAATTCGACGCGGGCGGTAAAACAGCTTTGATCGCCAACTTTGAAAACCTGGACGCGCGCGCTGATTTGATCTCTCAATTTCGGGAGTACGCGCCGGAATGGGGTCCGGAAGAAAACAGGGATTGGGTGCGGGAGACTCAGGCTTCGTGGCCGGCACGGGAAGTGGGACGACGGCTGTTTCTCGCGACGCCATGGACTGCGGAAGCTACGCCTCTCGGGCGGGAACGCGTGATTCATAATCCCGGTGCGGCGTGCGGGACAGGAGAGCACCCGTGCTCGCAACTCGCTTTGCAGGCTCTGGAGAGATGCGTCTTGCCCAAGTCAAGAGTGGCGGATATCGGAACAGGCTCTGGCATTCTGGCAATTGCTGCGCGACGACTCGGCGCACAGAAAGCGTTCGGCGTCGATCCCGACGAAGCAAGCGCTGGCGACCGCCCGACGAAATTTTGGGTTAAATGCACTCAGCCCGGACCTTGTCGTGGGATCGGCGGACTGTGTAGCCAACTGCTCTGCGGATGTGACCGTCGCGAACATCAACGCAACGGTGCTGCTCTCTATTCTTGATGAACTCATACGGATAACACACGAAGGCGGGTGGTTGATTCTGACGGGATTTACGGAAGCGGAACTCAGGCCTTTCCGCGGCATGTTCCCCGATGTGGAAGTGTCGGAGATGGATGAATGGCGTTGCCTGGCGGTCAGGGTTTAGCGATAAGCGTTACTCAAGGCTGTAGGGCGCGGATTCCTACAGCAGGCCGGTGGTCGTCAACGTGTGCATGGTGGGACCTAATAAGAATGATGTGACCGAATTCAACGCTAACGATTTGCGAACTCGATGCATGATTCCAGACTTCTGGACGACAAAGGTCCGCTCTCGCCAAGTTAGACCGGCGGCAAGCGAAGTGAGGCGACGGGATTACGATAGACGTTTGAAGACCAGAACTCTTGTTTTGATTTTGGCCGCAGCCGGCGCATTGAATGCCGACGAAGGAAAGGCGCCGACCGCCGGGCAGATTGTAAGTCTCATTCAGCAGCACAGCGGTGTCCCTTGGAACGGACCGACAGTGGATACGTTTAAGGCGGGAGACCCGAACGCACCGGTGACTGGGATTGCCGTCACAATGATGGCGACCTTTGATGTGCTGAGACGGGCATCGGCGCAAGGCGCCAACCTGATCATTACGCATGAGCCGACGTTTTACAGCCACGAAGACAAAACAGAGTCGTTCGAAGCGGCCAAAGATCCGGTCTGGCGTGAGAAGGAAGCGTTCATTAAAGAGCATCACCTGGTCGTGTGGCGGTTTCACGATCATTGGCACCTGCGCCGCCCCGACGGGATTTTGAGCGGAATGGCACATGCGCTGAGCTGGGAACAGTATGAGCGGGAGGACGCGCCGAACTTATTTGTACTGCCGCAGACCACATTGCGCGAATTGGCGAAGAGCGTCCAAGATCGAATCGGAATCAAAGTTCTACGCGTGGTTGGGAATCCGAACCTGGAGGTGACGAAGATCGCCTTTCTTCCGGGTGCGGCGGGCACAGAGCAGCATTTGCAGTTCCTGAGGCGAGATGACGTCGAAGTGCTGGTAATTGGCGAAGTACCGGAGTGGGAAACGATCGAATACGTGAGCGATGCCGCCGCGGAGGGTCGCCGGAAGGCGCTGATCCTGATGGGCCACATTCCATCAGAGCAAGCGGGGATGGCAAGCTGCGCTGAATGGTTAAAGACGTTTGTCAGTGGCGTTCCGATACTGTTTGTTCCGACGGCCGAGCCGTTCTGGATGCCGTAGAAAATGACCCAGAACCGACAGACGTCGCGTTTGTGGTAGCCCGAACTTTTATGACCGCAAAATGAGTTCGAATAGACGCGCCACTCCCTTGCCGCAAGCCGCTTCCATGGGATTCACCAATGAAAGTAGAGCGCGTGAGTGGCAACAACGGCCGGCACAGCAGACCCCAGAGCTATTCCACATGCGCGCGAAGTCAGCCGATGAACGGGCCCATTCGCACCAGCCCAACGCCAGGCGTCAATGAAGGCGATCATTCCAAACACAAGGCCACCGCCAGTCATCAGCATCAGACCGAGATGAGGCGACCCCATCCGGGTCGAGCGGAAATCCTCTAAAATCCCGAGTGCCAGTGCTAGACCACAACCGCCAAGCCCCCGCAGAAACGCCAACGGCAGCGTCAGCTCCGTCAAATTGCCTAAAACGATACTCCGCAGCTTGTGTCCCAGCGGGCAGATCGGCATAGGCCGGCCCGACGATCCTCGCGGCCGGCGCCACCAGGGAGGTGCTGGCAAGAATGCCGGATCCACGACCTCGCTATTGCATTCGGGGCAGATGAACACACCCCTCTTATCGGCACAAACGGAATGGGCAGAGTGGGAAACGCTTCAATGTCACGCGATCGAGCTATTTACTCCCGCGGACTCCGCAATCCCGGCGGGGCCTTCGCTTGAATAAGCGGAACTCGCTCAGGCCTTATGCCGTTTCGCCGTTTTCTTTGCAGGTTTCTCCGTTTCCTCTGGCTGGAGTTGTTCCAGCGCGTTTTCCAATTTTTGTCCCCCCTGAATGACGGGCGCGAAAAGATCGCCTACGCGTTCGAACCGCTCGATCGCATTGTCGATGCGAAAATCGGCCGGATGCAGTCCGTGTTTTACTTCCTTCCAATCGAGCGGAGTGGCCACCGGAGTTCCGTCGTACGCGCGAACCACATATGGCGCTGCAATAGTCTTCCCGGTGCCGATCTGCAGATAGTCGAAATAGACGCGGTCTTTCTTGCGTTTATCGACGCTCCGCGGAGTGGTGAAGAGGTTCGGCTCGCGGTCGACCGCCAGGTGTGAAAGTATTTCGGCGAAGCTGCGGACTTGATCGTAGGTGTAGACCGGATCCAAGGGAACGTAGACGTGCATTCCATCGCCTCCGGTGGTTTTTGGATATCCTTTGAGACCAAGTTCGCTCAAAACTTCGCGCACCAGGAGCACGGCATCGACGATGTGATCGAAGCTCGTTTGGACCGGATCGAGATCGAGCAGAATCCAGTCCGGACGATCGAGGCTGCCGATGCGGCTCATCCAGGGGTTTTGATCGATGCAGCCGAGATTGACAAGATACAGCAGGCTGGCGCGATCGTTGGCGATCGGGTACTGGTTGATTTTGGGAGGATGGTGCTCCGTTATCGGCTCAAGCTGAAACCAATCCGGGAAATGGTCGCCTGCGTTCTTCTGAAAGAAATAATCGGCGGCGATGCCGTTTGGATAGCGCTTCATCGAGAGTGGGCGATCTCGCAGATGAGGCAGCAGCCACTCTGAGACACGATCATAGAACTCGAGCAGATCGCGTTTTTTACAGCCATCTTTTGGGAACAGGACTTTGTCGAGATTCGTGAACTTCAGAAGGTGATTGTCGATTTCTACGGTGGTTTCACGGCCGGAGAGATCGAGAGAGGGCGCCGCTTTGCGCTTCGGTGCGCGGGGCCGCTTTTTAGGCGCGACGGGGGGTGGCGGAGTGTCGGCGATCGGCTCACGAACAGCTTCCTGCGCTGCTTTGTCTTCACGCAAGCCAACAAACACGGGAGCACGGAGCATCCCGTCCTTGGTCCATTCGAGGAAACGAACCTGGCAGACGATCTCTGGCTTTACCCAGGTCACGTCCTTGATTCGGGGCTTATCTGGAAAAGGATTGGCTTTGGTGATCAGCGGTTGAAGGCGGTCGTAAATCGCTTTCATCTTCTTCTGGTCGAAGCCGGTGCCGACCTGCCCGGCGTGCCGCAGTTTCCCGTTCTCATGAATCCCGAGCACGAGCGAGCCGAAATAATCGCGCTCGCCTTTTGTGAAACCCGCGATGACAAGCTCCTGCTCATTCAGGACTTTGATCTTCTGCCAGCAGCGGGAGCGCGTCGCTTCGTAGGCGCTGCGGCGATCTTTAGCGATTATGCCTTCGAGGCCCATATTGCGAGCCGCCTCAAACATGTCGTTCCCGTCCGTTTCGAAGGTATTGGAGACACGGATGTGCTCATCCGGTTTAACGATGTTGCTTAGCACCCGCTTGCGATCGTCGAGCGGGACTCTACGGAGATCGTAGCCATCCATATAGAGGACATCAAAAAGGAACAAAGTGGCCGGATTGGTTTCCATCAGATGGGGCGCGGCGGCCGGATTGGCCCCGATGCGCGGCTGAATCAATTCGAACCGGGCGCGGCCATCTGAATCGAGCACGCAAATCTCGCCATCCAGCCAAGCTACCTTTGCATCGACACGCTCGGGCAGAGACGCAAGCTCCGGGTACTGCCGTTCGGAACGAAGACCGCGGCGGGAATGGACCTGCAGCGCACCATTCTTGATAAAACAGAGCGCGCGAATGCCGTCCCACTTAATTTCATATAGCCACTGTGGGCCGTCCGGCGGCTTGGTGACGGCCGTTGCGAGCATAGGTTGCATCTCGGGGGGAACTGCCGCTTTACGTGCCCCCGGTAAATCCGCGATCTTCAACGGCTCGGCGTTTTGCGCAATCTCATCCTGGGTACGGCGAGTGGCGACGCTCCAGGCGAATTGATCGATGTCGTAGTCCGGCACGGCGAACTCGTCCTTTTTCTTGATCAGCAGCCATTCGTTCCCTTTGCCCGCATGTTTCATATGAACGATGGCAAACGAACCATTAAGCTTTTTACCGTGCAGCGCAAATTTGAAATCGCCGCGATCGAGCTGAGCCTGAGCAGAGGGCTCGCCGAGGACTTCATAAGTGCCCTGATCCCAAAGCATGACGCTGCCGCCGCCATAATTACCCGCTGGAATATTGCCTTCAAACGTGCCGTAAGCGAGGGGATGATCTTCCACTTTCATAGCGAGCGCTTTCCGGCTGGGATCCAGACTGGGGCCCTTCGGAACGGCCCAACTCACCAGCGCGCCATTCACTTCCAGCCGAAAATCGTAATGCAGGCGAGTGGCGTCGTGGCGCTGGACACAGAAAAACCCGCCGTGCTTGCTTTGCTCGTGCTCGCCTTCTTCAGCCGGAGGCTCGGGAGTTTTATCGAAATGTCTCTTGCGCGCGTATTCTTTCAGGCCCATAGACTATGTGCGTTGTACCGCTATTTAGGAGACGCAGCCACTGCGACTTACCTGACGGCCTTTTAGACTGCTAACCTAAAAAGCACTCCCCCTCTTTGCATTTGAATGAATTTTGCTGAGCAACTCAAGGGTCAGCTCGACATTATAGAAGTTGTCGGTCAGTACGTGCGGCTGAAGCGGCAAGGCGTGGGGGCGCGCTACGTCGGGCTGTGCCCGTTCCATTCGGAAAAGACGCCTTCATTTGGCGTACACAGCACTTTGCAGTATTACAAGTGTTTTGGCTGCGATGCCGCGGGCGATGTATTCAAATTCGTTCAACAGATCGAAAGCCTCACTTTTCCCGAAACATTGAAGCTGCTGGCCGAACGTTACGGCATTCCGATGCCCGAGCGCCAACAAACGGACAATCCGGAAGCGCAACGCCGAGCGGTATTGCTGGAGATGCAAGAAACCGCCGCGGGCATTTTTCAGGACAACTTGCGAGGCCCGGCGGGATCTGCGGCACGAGAATATCTGGAATCGCGCGGAGTTTCGCGGGCGGCGATGGACGAGTTTCGTTTGGGCCTGTCGGATGCGTCCGGCCAGCAGCTCGTCAACCGGTTCCAGAAATTCGGCACGGCGGCGCTGGAAGAATCGGGGCTGGTGGCCCGACGCACGGAAGGCGGTGGATTCTATGATCGGTTCCGCGGCCGGTTGATGTTTCCGATTCACAACGAATCGGGCAAGGTGATCGCGTTCGGTGGACGAGCGCTGCGGCCGAACGATGAACCAAAGTATCTGAATTCGCCTGAGACAAAGATATACAAAAAGTCAACTGTTCTATATAACCTGCACCGAGCAAAGATCAGTGCCCGCAAAAACGATCGCATGCTGCTAGTCGAGGGCTACATGGATGTGATCGGGGTTTATGCGGCCGGCATTCAGGAAGTGATAGCGAGCAGCGGGACCTCGCTCGGCCTGGAGCAGGTGCGAACCATCAAGCGCCAGATTTCGCAGCAGCAGGCAAGCACCGGACAAATCATCCTGAACTTCGATCCCGATCCAGCCGGCGAGCGCTCGACCGAGAAGTACATTTCACTGCTTTTGTCCGAAGGCATGCGAGTAAAGGTTCTCCAAATCCCGGGCGGAGCCGACCCCGACGAATACATTCAGGCAAACGGAGCCGAAGCGTATAAGAAGCTGCTTGAAAACGCGGTCTCCTATTTTCATTGGCTCGCGGATCGGGCGCGTGCGAAGTTCGATATGAGTTCCGCCGAGGGGCGAACGGACGCGTTCAAGTGGATCGCGCCGGCGATTCAACAGGTCACCGACAAATTGGAACGGAAGACGATCGCAGCGGAAATCGCGGAATACCTCAGGGTGGACCGCGACGTGGTTTTTCAGACGTTTGGGCAGACGTTCCGAGCGGCCGCTCCGGCAAAGCCGCGCGACGTGCCCTCCAGCATTCCACCGAACGAACAACTTCTACTTTCGTGCCTGCTGGCGAGCGCGGATGCACGAGCGGCAATTCGCCATTACCTGGCGAGTTCGGATTTGATCGGCATGCTCGAGCTGAAAGATATCTTTCAGGCCGTGATCGAAATGGAAGAAGGCTCGGCGTTCTCGCTAGACGCCTTTGCCGGCAAGCTGGAACCGCGGCTGCAAAAAATACTGTCACAGGCCGGCTTTTCGGAATCTGGAGTGCAGGAAGCGGACGCTACCGAGCAAGCGCTGCATTGCCTGAAAGCGCTCGAGCGGAAGGCTGAGAGCCGCAGACTCGAGGAGATGCGGAGGCGGATTCGCGAGTTGGAGAAGGAAGGAAATTTTGAGCAAGCGCTGCGCCTCACAAATGAATTAGACAGCGTTAGAAGGCGGTCCGCGGGGGCATAAACCGTGTTGTACTATGGGGAGTCGAGGAAACAAGGGGTCTCCTCACTGCGGGATTTCGGGGTTATATCTGAAAACAAATTGCCGCCTTTCGGTCGTGTAACGAATTGATGAAGGCAGTTGATGCAAGACAGTAACGAAAAAGGCTTCGCTCTCTACCATCACGGAAACGGAGTCGTTGCCGACGACCTGACGAACGGCGCCGACCTGAACGACCTGTTCGCCGATCTGGACAGCGCTCCTGTCGAACTGCTGGAAGAACCAAAAGAATTCGACAAGAAGGACGAAGAAGCCGAAGACCTCTCGGAGCTTGACCTTTCACCGGGTACCCTCGACAAGAGCAATGATTCCGTTCGCGTTTATTTGCGCGAAATGGGCATGGTTCCTCTACTGACCCGGGAAGGCGAAATCGAATTAGCGAAACGGATTGAACGCGGGGAAAACGCTGTGCGCAAGGCACTCTCGCGCTCACGCCTGATTATTCAGCTCCTACTTGAGAAGAAACATGGATTGGAGCGAGGAACAGTTTCTATTCTGGATGTACTGCAGGCGCCCGACTCCCCAGAAGGCTTAGAGGAAGGAAATTCGGTCGAGTCGTTGAGGGACGAGTTTCTTGGCGCTCTTCATGAAATCGAAAAGCTCTTCCGGAAAACACAGCAGACTGAGCAGAAACTGGTCAGCACGTCGCGAACCATGAAGGCGAAGCAACATCGGCGGCTTCGCTTCGAGTACGCGCGCTTGATGGTTTCTATCTCACGCCGGATACGAACACTTCCTTTCTCATTGCGGTATCAGCGCTCCCTCAGCCAGGCCTTACGCAGCGTCGTGAATCAAGTGAAGCCGCTGGAACAAGAAATCGCGCGGCTGCAGCGGAGACTCGAGCAGCCATCTATTTCCCAGCCCGGCCCGGCATCGAGCGTCAAGAAGGAACTTAAGGCGCTCTCGTCGCACTTGCAGGCGCTCGAAAACCGCTCCGGCGCCAGTTCGACAGAATTGCGGCGAACCCTGCAGATTGTGGAGCGGGGCGAAACGGAAACGGAATCCGCCAAAAAGCGCTTGATTGAGGCGAATCTGCGGCTTGTGGTTTCCGTAGCGAAACGATACACCAATCGCGGGATGCAGTTCCTCGATCTGATCCAGGAAGGCAATATCGGCCTGATGCGCGCGGTCGACAAATTCGACTATAAGCGCGGCTATAAATTCTCGACTTATGCGACGTGGTGGGTGAGACAGGCGGTCACGCGCGCTATTGCCGATCAGGCGCGCACGATCCGTATTCCGGTGCATATGATCGAGACGATCAATAAACTGATCCGGCTGCAGCGCTCGATGCAACAGGAACTGGGACGCGAACCTACCACGGAAGAACTGGCCGTAAGAATGGATCTGCCGCCTCACAAGATCCGCCGCGTGCTGCGCATTGCCCAGGAACCAATTTCGCTTCAGACGCCGGTTGGCGAAGAAGAAGAATCGAATCTGGGCGACTTCCTGGTGGATAGCAGGATGATCTCGCCGTCCGAGGCGGTGATCAATCTAAACCTGCGCGAACAGACGGCCGAGGTGTTGAAGACGCTCAGCCCGCGCGAGGAGAAGATTGTCAAGATGCGATTCGGATTGCAAGACGGCAGCGAACACACGCTGGAAGAAGTAGGCCAGAACTTCGCCGTCACCCGAGAGCGCATCCGGCAGATTGAGGCGAAAGCACTGCGCAAACTGCGCCATCCGAGCCGGAGCCACAGGCTTCGCAATTTCCTCGAAAACGGCGCACCAACGGTCTAGAGCAGGCGAAATGGCGGAAGCGGAACTCGCAAGAGCGATGCCGGAACATGCTGTAACGCCGCCGCGTAAGGTGCCCAAGCCGAAAAGCGCGGCCGAACGCAAGGCGCGCCTGGGTGGAATCATTAAAGAGCTCGACCGGCTTTTTCCGCAAGCGACCTGCGCACTTCATCATTCCAATCCGTGGGAACTGTTGGTGGCGACCATCCTGTCCGCTCAGTGCACGGATGAGCGAGTAAATAAAGTGACGCCGGAGCTGTTCAAGAAATATCCGGAAATTGCGGATTTTGCAAACGCGTCGCAGCAGGAATTGGCCGCTGACATTCGCTCTACAGGTTTTTTCAACAACAAATCGAAATCGCTTATCGGAGCAGCTAAGAAAGTTCTTTCGGATTACAACAGCGAAGTGCCGAGAACAATGGATGAATTGCTGACCGTGCCCGGCGCCGCGCGGAAGACGGCAAACGTCGTGTTAGGAACGGCGTATGGAATAGCATCGGGAGTGGTCGTGGACACGCACGTCCAAAGAATTTCGCGGAGACTGGACCTGACGAAGAACACGGATCCCGCGAAGATCGAGCAAGACCTGATGAAAGTGCTCCCTACCGATAGGTGGATCCTATTCGCTCATCAGTTGATTCATTTCGGGCGAAGCCTCTGTGTAGCGCGCAAGCCGCGATGCGCGATTTGCCCGTTGGATCCGGTCTGCTACGCGAAAGACAAGACTCTCGCGTAAAGCGGACATGCGCCTCTATCTGGGAATTGATGGTGGGCAGTCCAGCACAACCGCATTGATCGCCGACGATCGCGGGCGAGTTCTTGGGCTGGGCCACGGCGGACCTTGCAATCACGCCAGCGCGGCGGACGGACGACGCAAGTTCTTTGGAGCGATTTCGACCTCTCTCGCGCGAAGCATGTTCCGGCGCCGGCCTGAACGAAGAACAGGTGAGCTTTGCCGCCGCCTGCCTGGGCTTCAGCGGAGGCGCGAAGGACAAAGAGGGCTATTCACGCGAGTTAATTCGCAGCGCCAAATACCGGATTACACACGATGCCGAGATTGCGCTGGCAGGTGCAACCGGGGGCGAACCCGGGATTATCGTCATCGCGGGAACCGGCTCAATGGCGTTCGGAATGAACGAGGACGACAGAACCGCGCGGGCCGGCGGGTGGGGTTACGTCTTTGGGGACGAGGGGGGCGCGTTCGATTTGACCCGCCGCGCTTTGCGAGCCGCCCTCCAGTTTGAGGAAGGTTGGGGACCAGAGACACGGCTGCTCGCCAGTCTCTTAAAAAGAACTGGCGCGACGAGCGCGAATCAACTATTGCATCGATTCTATGCCGACGTTCCGCGGAAGGACATAGCGGCTCTAGCGCCGCTGGTGAGCGAAGCGGCCGAGCAAAAGGATGCCGTCGCAGTACAGATTTTGGAGACCGCGGCGGCCCGTCTCGCCTGGTACGTCGAAGGAGTGTATCGCAATCTGTTCGGCGAATGCGACATTGTTCCGGTGGCATTCGTAGGCGGTGTTTTTCGGAGCAGAATGATACTTCAGGAATTTCGAAGCCGCATTGGCAAATCAATCGAGTGTCCGGTTATCCCGCCAAGACTTAGTCCGGCAGCCGGTGCGGTTCTTGAAGCGCTACGGATGGATGGGAATGAAAGTGCGCTGTCCGCTGTGCCAGAATCCGAGAAATGAACCTCGCTAGATTAGCCGGCGTTTTCTTCTCGTGCTGTTTGCTGGGTTCCGCTGGCGAACCCGATTGGCCTCATGTCGAGCAGCATGCCATCGAACTGCTGCAGCAGTACGTTCGCATTCCGAGCACGAACCCGCCGGCAGACACGCGGGCAACGGCAAAACTATTGGCGGGTGAACTGGCGAAAGCCGGACTCAAAGCCGAAACGTATGAGAGCGGGCCGGATGGAAGGACGAATCTGATCGTGCGGTCTGCCGGGCCGTGACCGTTCCAAGCGCCCATTAGTTCTTCTCAACCACATGGATGTGGTTCCGGTAGACGCGGCGCGATGGAAGCTGCCTCCCTTTGGAGCTGCGATTCAGGACGGCGAGATGTGGGGCCGCGGCACGCTTGACATGAAAAGCACAGGGATCATGCAACTGACCGGCCTGATGCTGCTGAAACAGCTTGGTATTGTGCCCGCCCGCGACATAGTTTTTCTGTCGGACTGCGATGAAGAGACCGGCGGCAAATACGGCGCGCAATGGATGATTGACCAGCACTGGAATGAACTGAACCCGGAGTATGTGCTGGATGAAGGCGGAGTCGGCTCACGAGATGTCTACACGCCCGGCAAGCTGGTGTTCGGGATTTCGGTGGCGGACAAGCAGGTATTGTGGCTCAAAATTCGAGCGGTGGGCACGTCGGGGCACGGCTCGCAGCCGATTCCAGATAACGCCAATGATCTGCTTATCCGGGCGATTGCGAAGGCAAGAGATCTGCCGGCCGGGAATAAAGAGAATCCATTGGTGCAACGCATGCGCGCTGCGATCGGAGTGTTTGCTTCGAATAAGTTCATCAACGCGATTCAGCGAAATACCATCTCCATCACATCGCTGCGCAGCGGTGTCGGGGATCCGCCCAAGACAAACGTGATCCCATCGGTCGCGGAGGCGACGCTCGACTGCCGTCTCCTGCCCGGCGAAAATGCCGAAGCGTTCCTTTCCGCCATGAAGGCAAGAATTAACGATCCCCATATCACCGTGGAAGCGGTCTCTACAATTCGTAACGATCCGCCTGCGAGTCCGATAGATACGGATTTGTACAAATCGATCGCAAGCGCCATCCGCAAGGCGCATCCGGACGCGACCGTGATCCCGATCGTCGTGCCATTCGGCACCGACGGCGAGAAATTCCGGGAGCGGGGCGCTGTCGCCTATGGCATGATTCCCATGGTGATGGATGCCGCGACGCTGGCGACGATGCATAGCGATAGCGAGCACATACCGATAGCTCAGTTCCGCCAGGGATTGCATATATATTTCGACATTTTACGGCGACTGGTAGCGGACCCACTCTGTACTGATACGCTATGCCGGTCGCGAGGGCACAAACGTGAACCGGTCTTTGAGTCGGAGGAAAGGCGTTTCGAAAAAACGGTAGGAAAGCCGCGGCCGTCACAATTGTGCTTGTCAGGGCAATGACACATATCGCAAGCGTCTTCAGTGCCAGGCTGTGAAAAGGCAGAACCTTGATAAAGTGGCTCGCCAGCGCTAGAAAACCTAAGTGGAAAACATACAGGCCATATGAAATTTTTCCGAGATAAAGAATCGGCTTAGGCAATATCGCGCAGGCAGCCCGAACATCGACAGGAAAATGAGGACCGAGCCGATGGCGATAAGCACGTAACTTGTGCAAGTTTCCAGTCCCGACATTCTCCCGTGAAACCCTCCGGTATAGATAGACGCGATAAACCAGGGCGGCAGCGCGGCAAGAAAGAAACCGATCCGCAGCAGTGGCGGAAATGAGGGCGAACGGCCCTTGAGTCCGATGGCAAGAAGCGCGCCCAGAGCGAAAAACTGAAACTGCACGACCGGGCTGGCCCACGAATCAATCAGCAGAAATGTGGTGGCTAGGGCCACCGGGATGATCGACAGCGATACGAAAGTAATCAACCGGAATCCACCAAACTTAGCCACACTCGGTCATACGAGATAAAACAGTTCCTCTACTGAGATGGTCCAAAGCAGGGCAACCGGGCTGTGCAGAGTATTGGCTCGCAGCGAGCCAAAAAAGAAGAGCAGAGATAAGAGCTGGATTGTGTCAAGCCCGTAGAGCTTCGGAAAAAAGATTCCGGCGACTATTCCAAGCGAAACGCCCAGCTAATACAGAGGCCAGATCCGTAGTATGCGGCGCACATAAAAGTCCTTCAGGTGTATTTCGCCTGTGCGGTCCCGCTCTCTGATTAGCAATTCCGTAATGAGATAGGCGCTCAGCAGAAAGAAAATCGGGAGGCCGAATGCGCCGGAGTGGAAAAAGATGGCAAGAAAGCGCGTCGCAGCTCGGTGCGATTTCGCGGCGTCCTGAGTCAAATCAAGAGCCGGCCCGTGACAGAGGAACACGCAGGAAAAGGCAAAGAATCGAAGGGCGTCCAATTCCGGCCGGTAGAAGCGCCGATGGGTGCCGCGCGGTTCTGGCGCTTGAGCAAGATTTGCAGCGGCCGCTTCGATCATTCTGGTCTCAGTGTAAAGCGCGGCCGGACTCGAGGCGCTCGCGTGAGTACCCCTTCCGGGCCCCGGGACTCGTCAAGCGGGAATTTTCGACGTTCTAATCCCCGGAATCCGTGGGTATAGAAGGTTTTCGAGAGACTTGACACCGTTGCTAGACTTAGGACTTAAGGACCTTTTAAAAGACTGCGTTTGGTAGTACGATACGAACTTAGTAATTAGGCAGTATGATCAGCCGCGAAGAACTCGATCCGCTGGCGCCCCAACGGGAAGCGGCCATCTTTTACGGCCTCTTTTTGCGCGGCCACTCGGCTGATGACTTACGGCGGGATATTGATGTTCCGCGCCCGCTGCTCCACAAGTGGCTTCAGCCCCGGCGCTACGAAGACGGATTCCGGGACTCCCTGCGCCGCATGTACACGCTATCGCAAGAAGGTTCTAGCGATTTTTGACGAACTCGTGACGAAAGAAAAGTACCGGGTTCGCGTTAACTGATCTCCCGCCACACTCTAATCGCGCCCCTACAGTGAAAATCCCGATTTTCCAGGTTGATGCCTTCAGCAGGATTGCTTTCAGCGGAAACCCCGCCGCGGTTTGTCCGTTAGAAACTTGGCTTCCGGACGCGGTCATGCAGAAGATCGCCGCCGAAAACAACCTCGCGGAGACCGCCTTTTTCGTGGGAAGCAACGGAAGGTACCAGCTCCGTTGGTTCACGCCGGTCTGCGAAGTGGATCTCTGCGGTCATGCAACGCTCGCGTCGGCCAGCGTGCTGTTCGATAGCCTGAAAATCGGCGGCGACACGGTTCGATTCGATACGAAATCGGGCGAACTGATCGTCCGGCGCGACGGAGATCGTTTGGCCATGGATTTTCCGGCGCGGACGCCCCGCCCGATCGAACCAGATCCGTTATTGCTCCCGGCCCTAGGCGGTAAACCGGTCGAGGTCCTGGCGGCACGGGATTACCTTGTTCGCTACCAGTCGGAGGCGGAGGTGCGGGCGCTCGCTCCGGATATGGAAGTGCTCAAAAAAATTGACCGGTTCGCGTTTATCGTTACGGCTCCCGGTACGGATTGCGATTTCGTGTCCCGATTTTTCGCTCCAGGCAAAGGGATCCCCGAAGATCCTGTTACCGGCTCGGCTCACTGCACCTTGATCCCGTATTGGGCCGGCAAGCTGGGTAAGACTTCTCTGCACGCGCGCCAGGTTTCCCCAAGGGGCGGCGAGTTGTTTTGCCGGATGGCTGGCGATCGAGTCGAGATCGGCGGCTACGCAACGTTGTTCTTAGAAGGCCAAATCACGATTTAGTCCGAGCGAACCCGTTCCCAAGTGCGCGAAAATCATGGGATAGTGCTCGAAAAGCGTTTTTCTGTTTGCGCTCTGGATTGTCCCGACACCTGCTCGCTGGTGGTACACATTGACGCTTCAGGAACGGCTACCAAGCTAAGCGGAAACCTCGATCATCCCACCACGCGCGGTTTTCTGTGCGCGAAAGTCACCAAATATCTCGAGCGCGAGTACCACTCCGAGCGGCTGCTCTACCCTCTTCGCCGAACGGGGGAAAAGGGCAGCGGGCAATTTAAGCGCATCACCTGGGACGAAGCGCTGGACGAAATCGCGGGGCGATTGAAGTCGATTTCAGATGTCGACGGGCCCGAAGCGATTCTGCCGTACAGCTACGCCGGAACGATGGGCATGCTGAACGGCTCGGGGATGGACCGCCGCTTCTTTCATCGGCTGGGAGCATCGCGGCTGGACCGGACCATTTGCTCGGCCGCCGGGAGCGCCGCTCTGGAACTCTCACAGGGAGTCCGGCTCGGCATGGAACCAGAGCAGTTCGCCCAATCCAAGCTGATCATCGCCTGGGGCGCGAATATTCTCGGCACCAATGTCCATCTCTGGCCTTGGATCGTCGAAGCTCGTCGCAATGGCGCGAAGTTTTACGTCATCGATCCTATACGTAACCGTACTGGCAGGACGGCTGACAAACATATTCCCATTAACCCCGGTTCAGACTTGGCGCTTGCGCTCGGCCTGATGCATGTCATCCTGCGGAGCGGGTTACAGGATTCGGAGTATATTGCTCAGCACACAAATGGCTTTGAGCAGCTCACGCGGCTCGCATGCGAGTACGATCCGAAGCGCGTCGCGGCGCTTACTGGGATTCCGGCGGCCGAAATCGAAGAACTAGCACTGGAGTATGCAACAACTCGGCCAGCGGCCATACGCCTGAATTACGGCATACAGCGGAGCGAACGGGGCGGAGCGGCAGTGCGCGCAATCTCCGCTCTTCCGGTGCTGACCGGAGCTTGGCGAGAAGCTGGCGGCGGCTTTCAACTCAGCACGTCGGGCGCTTTCGAATTCAATCGCCCTGCCTTAGAGCGGCCCGATTTGCAATGGAAGTCGCCGCTCGGGCGCGAAGCGCGGCAAGTGAACATGACTCGTCTCGGCCACGCGCTGACCGAACTCGATCACCCGCCCGTCAAAGCCCTAGTGGTCTATAACTCGAATCCCGCGGCCATTGCACCCAATCAGGGCAAAGTGCTGGCTGGCTTACACCGCTCCGATCTGTTTACCGTCGTGCTCGAGCAGTTCCGGACCGACACAGCCGATCACGCCGACATCGTTCTGCCCGTGACTACTTTCCTGGAGCACACTGACGTCTATCTTGCATACGGCCATTACTACCTACAGATGGCGCGTCCTGCCCTGCCAGCGCCGGGTGAGACGAAATCGAATGTAGAAATTTTTCGTCTGCTGGCTTGCCGTTCGGGTTTTGATGAAGAATGCTTCAGCGAGACGGAAGACGACATGATACGGGACTTGCTCCATACCGAATCGCCTTACTTCAAAGGAATCTCCTTTGAGCGTCTAGAGCGGGAGCGCTCGATACGGCTGAATGTTTCGCCCTCCGGAGAACCTTTCTTGCCGTTTGCAAATGGCGGGTTCCGGACACTATCGGGCAAATTCGAGTTCGGAGCTGAAACGCTTACCTACGCGCCTCCTCTTGAATCGCGGTTGGGAGACCGGGATCTGTCCTCGCGCTACCCGCTCGAGCTTGTTTCCGGAAAAAACGACGACAGCATGAATTCCACTTTCGGACACCGGGCGACCGTGGACGAACAAACTTCGCGATTGAGCATCCACCCCGAGGATGCCCGGCTGCGCGGAATCGGCCACGGCGTGCTGGTTAGCGCCCGTAATGATCGCGGGTCCTGTATGTTCGTCGCCGAGATCGATTCAGATCTGCCGCGGGGCGTACTGAGGGCGCGCAGCACACGCTGGAACAAATGCACGCCCGGCGGTTTGGGTATTAACCAACTGACGTCCGAGCGGCTGACCGACATTGGCGGTGGCCCAACCTTCTATAGTTGCCTGGTCGAAGTGGCTCCGGTTCCGCATCCGTAATTCTGCTATTATCCAAACCCCTCGGGTGAGCGCTTCGTCTTTAAAGGCAGAGTGTTCAAGAGTTACAAGCTACTTACTTTTCTGCCGGTCCAATTGAGAGAAATTTCAATCCCGGCGTACCTAAACACAACAGAGAGATAAGGGCGCGGCGAGTTTTAGTCTAGCGCGAAGTGAGTCGGCCATCGCTTTAGAGGCGAGTGTCTGGCGGACGGAACGCCGAAAGAAGTAGTGTTCAGAAAATCTGGACCGTCGATCTCTTTACACGATAAGGCCTTGGATGCGGTTCGAGCGACAGATGTTTGGGTTGGGATGACCGAGCGAGGAGGCGGGAGAGCAGGAACGGGACTGCGTTTTGAGAGCTTAAAGGGGATTGGTGCCCAAATTGCTTAATCTGGCGGGTGTGCTATGATCCGGAGATCCCAAAGCGTTCGCTTATCGGGCCAGAGATATCGGAAGTCCGGAGCTCGCCTTTGGAGTTTTCGCGACACGGGGGAGAGAGTTATCACTTCCTCCCAATTCGCGATATTTGCAAGGTACTCGCAAAGACTGCTGAATACGTCTTGGAGGAGTGCTTTGACGTGGTGAACATTTCCGCATTGTTTGCGTATGGGTGTGAAGACTTGGCTGCTTCGAATTATTTTATGAGTGGGCAACGCTAGTCGTAAGAAGGAGAACGAAAATGACAAAGACCGATTTAAACAAGTTCAAGAAAATTTTGGAAACCAAGCGGGACGAGTTGGAGCAAGTAGTACGGAACCGCGATGCGATTACGATCGAAAAGAGCGCGGATGCATTAGACGAAGTTCAGCATGCCTCGGAACGCGAGCTCGCAATCCGCAACCTCGACCGTGATTCTAATCTTTTGCGGAACGTTCGGTCGGCTCTCCGCCGCATCAGCGACGGCTCTTTCGGCGTGTGCCTGCATTGTGAAGAAGAGATCAGTCCAAAACGGATTAACGCCGTTCCGTGGGCGGCCTTCTGCATTCAGTGCCAAGAGCAGGCGGACCGCAATCGCGTCGAAGGAAACGACTCCTTTGAAGACTTGCTTGTCAATGCTGCCTAACGCGTCTGGCCGTTGAATCCCTTCGGGCGTGTCTCCCATCCAGCCCGAAGGGAAGCGGCAGATTCCTCCCTTATTCCCTCCCCTCTTTTTACAAATCAAAACACGGCCGGTGAGTCGTTAACCCTCGTAGACGCGTAACTTACCTGCATCCCTGTGCGCCCATCAAGTAACGACTGAGCCCCTCGGGTGCTCAAACGTGAAATGACTATGTTGAAGCACTTTGCGACGTGCATCTCGGCCGCTTTGCTGGCCGGGGCACTGGCGTTTGCTCAAGAAACGCCCGCAGCCTCGAAACCGACGGAACACGTGATCGGCACGATTTCCGCGGTTGATCCCGCGACCAGAAGCATCACGATTAAAGAGGACAAGACAGCCGCCGAAGACAGAATTTTAGTCGGCAACACCAGGACGCTGCTGAAGGTCGAGCCCGGCGCGAAGGATTTGAAGAACGCCACGCGGATTACGGCGGACGATCTTGCTGTCGGCGATCGAGTGGATGTTCGTGGATTCAAGGCCGAAGGAAACACCCCCGCGATTGCGGCGAGAAGCGTGGTCCTGATGTCCGCCCGCGATTTGCAACAGGCCCATCAGGCGCAGGCTGCCGAATGGCAGCACAGCACTCCCGGCATAGTTACCTCGGTCGATTCAGCAGCCGGAAAAATTACCATCAGTACCAGAACGCCGGAAGGCCCAAAGCCAGTCACGGTTGATACATCCAACACAACCCAGTTCGCGCGCTATTCGCCAGACGCGCCACAGACGCCGGTTCCGTCCCAACTGGCTCAGATCCAAGCCGGTGATCAAGTTCGGGTCATCGGGAATAAGAACGATGACGGCTCGACAATCACCGCCGACAGGATTTACTCCGGCGCATTCCGCACAATAAACGGCGCCATTCTGTCGATCGCTCCGGACGGAAAATCGGTCACGGTCAGGGACTTGGCCACGAAGAAGCCGGTTGCGGTCACGTTGAACGATCAGTCGGTCGTTCGCAAACTACCGCCCATGATGGCCATGATGCTGGCGCGCCGCTTTAATCCAAATTTTCATCCGGCTCAAAACACCGAGGGCGGCTCCCGTCCAGCAAATGGCGGTAACGCCTCGGGCGCTCCGCCTTACGGGGCAAAGGCGGGCGAGACCGGCCGGGCACAAGCTACCGGCAGCGCCGAGCCGCAGGGAGCAGCGGGAGAGAGCAATCCCGCAGGCGGCGGAATGCGCAGAAGCAACGGCGATATTTCTCAGATGATCGAAAGGCTACCCAAGATCGAGCTTTCGGAATTGAAGCCGGGAGATGCAGTCGTGATCTCCGGAGTAGCAACGGGCGCTGACAATTCTCAGTTGCTCGCGACCAATATTATCGCGGGTGTAGAGCCGATTCTTCAGTCCGCCCCGAACCGGGCCGCCGGCCAGGCTCTGGGAGGCGATTGGGGCTTGGGTGAAATGCAGATCCCGCAGTAACGCTCAACCGTCGGTGCAGCAAATCGTTTAACGAGGTTACATGACTTACAAATGGATAAGTGCAGTACTTATCGGGCTCAGTGTTTCGGTAATTTTGTCCGCCCAGAGCCCGTCCAATTCATCTCCTAGCCAGACCACGCCGGCACGTACGGTTCGACCTGGATCGAGCGGCACCATTCAAGGCAGCGTGAAGGACGACACTGGTGGAATCATCCGCGGTGCGACCGTCAATCTGGCAAACGAAAGCGGCACAATCCAAACGACGACTACAGACTCTCAGGGTAATTATAGATTTCGCAACGTACCGCCGGGAACTTACACGGTCTCGCCGACCTACACCGGTTTGCAGCAGCAGGGCGTTAGCGCCGTTACCGTAAGTGCCGCATCCGCGGAAACAGCGAATCTCATCATGACCGTCCAGGCGCAACGGCAGGAGGTTACGGTCACAGATACCACCACGAATAACGTCAGCACGGAGGCCTCGAATAATCAGACGGCGCTTGTGCTGAAGCAGGAGGATCTGGATGCCCTACCGGATGACCCCGATGACATGGAAGCCGACCTTCAAGCTCTAGCGGGACCAGCGGCCGGCCCAGGCGGAAATCAAATTTTTATTGACGGCTTTACGGGCGGCAGACTCCCACCGAAGGCGTCCATACGCGAGATTCGGATCAATTCGAACCCGTTTTCGGCGGAGTTCGACAAGCTAGGTTGGGGCCGTATCCAGATCTTCACCAAACCCGGGTCCGACAAATTTCACGGACAGGGTTATTACGATATCAGCGATGGTATCTGGAACTCGCGCAATCCATTCTTGCATGTCAATCCGCCTTTTAGAACGCAACAGTTTGGCGGAAATGTGAGCGGTCCCCTGAGTAAGCACGCGAGCTTTTTCGTCGATGCCGAGCGCCGCAATATCGACGACAACGGCATTATCACCGCCACCGTGCCGACCGCCGATTTTCTGGGGCACTTCTCCGATCAAAACTTCTTTTCTACTCCGCAGCGGCGCACCACTTTCAGCCCGCGCATTGATTACCAGCTTGGGGCGAATAACACGCTCAGCTTTCGTTACGGCTTCCTTGAGAATGACCATATCGTCACGGGTATCGGCAGCTTTGATCTGCCTCAGACCACCATCGGGAATATCGCTTTTCCAAGTACTGGGTATACCAGCTCAACTACCGAACAGACGGTACATCTTGTCGAAACGGCGGTCCTCAATGCAAAGGCTGTAAACGAAACCCACTTTCAATTCGATCGCACGTCGGCAACCTATAGCAGCCAAAGTCAGGCGCCGGAATTGTTCGTTTCGCAATCGTTCGTCTCGGGCGGTTCCGGCTACAGCGCTCCCGGTTTTGCTCACAGCTACGATCTCCAGAACGGCTATGAGCTGCAGAATTATACAACTCTTACCTGGGGGGCTCATACGACGAAAATGGGCGTCAGAATTCGCGCCGACGCGCTCGCTGACTCGAGCCCGAAAGGATTCAACGGGGAATACGAGTTCCTGGGAACAGCGAATATGAGCTCTATAAACCAATATCTCGGCACCATGCAACTGCTCCAGGCCGGATATGCGCCGCCCCAGGTAACGGCTATGGGCTATGGGCCAAGCAAGTATAGCGTTACTACCGGAAATCCGAATATCAGTTTTTATCAGATGGATTTTGGTCCGTTCGTGCAGGATGACTGGCGGGTTCGTCCTAATCTCACGCTGAGCCTCGGTCTTCGTTGGGAATCGCAAACCAATATCCCCGATAAAGATGACTGGGCACCGCGTTTCGCGTTCGCATGGTCTCCCGACTCCCATGGCCCGAACGGCCGCCCCAAGACTGTTATCCGTGGCGGATGGGGCTACTTCTACGATCGGTTTGCGATCGCCAGTGTAGAAACTGCGTATCGATATAACTCCAGTAATCAGCTTCTATATACGTTGGATAAGCCGATTATCTATAACGCGGCATTCGACACTCCGATTCCTATCACGGACCTGACCGCCGCGACGGTCGACGTGGCTCAGAAGTACGAAATCGATGCGCATCTCAAAGCGCCGCGCCTGATGCAGAGTTCGCTGTCGGTCGAGCGGCAAATCCTCGCGCACACCACCGTTACCGCAACCATCGTTAACTCGCGCGGAACACATGAGCTGCGGACGGTAGATATCAACGCGCCCTATCCGATTCCGGGGCAATTGCCTCCAGGCGCAAATCAGAGCACATCAAGCGGCAATTCAAACAATGTCTGCTGCCGGCCATACGGCGACGTGGGGGACATTTACGACTTCCAATCCGATGGTATTTTTAAGCAAACCCAGATAATCGTTGGCGTGAACAGCCAGGTGGGCAGATGGCTGAACCTCTTCAGCCGCTATTCGCACAGTGATGCCCACAGCGATACCGACGGCCTGGGCACGCTTCCCGCCGATCCTTACAATTTCGCTGCCGACTGGGGCCGATCCTCCCTCGATATTCAGCACAATCTCTTTTTGGGCGGCTCAATTGCTGCCCGTTGGGGACTGCGATTCTCACCGTTCGTTGTGATGCATAGCGGGATCCCTTACAACATCACGACGGGAACCGATCTCTTCCTGCAGGGGCAAGGCGCGTCGACCGCTCGTCCGGAAATCGTCGATTACGCCACCCCGTATCAAACTTCGTTTGGGTATTTAAGTCCAATTCCGGTCGTCCCCACTCCCGGCGAGAGCTCATTCATCCAGCGAAATGCAGCCACCGGCCCCGGTTTTATTGGCTTGAACTTGCGCGTAAGCAAAACCTGGGGATTCGGGACGACCAAGTTCTCAGGTCCATCAGGAGGAGCTCGCGCGGGCGGCGAGGGTGGCCATTTCCATGGCGGTGGTTTTGGTGGAGAATCCTCTGAACACCGCTACAACGTGACGCTTTCGGTGAACGCGCGAAACATCATCAACCATGAGAACCTCAATACGCCAAACGGCTCATTGACTTCGCCTTACTTTGAGGAATCGACAGGCATTACCGGCGGTTACGGCGCGGAGGCTACTGCCAGCAATCAACGTCGCATCGATATGCAACTTCGTTTTACTTTTTAGGACCGCCGGGGGTTGCCTTACTGATGGCTAGCTGTTCTTCACCGCGACATTCTGAATGACGTCGGCGACGTCCTCGCAGCTATCGGTTGTCTGCTCGAGAATCTCAAACACCTCTTTCTGCTTGATCAGGTTGATGGGATTTATTTCGGAGCTGAACAGCCTGCCGACTAGGGTGCGCTCGACGGCATCGGCCTCGTTTTCTAATCGATTGACCTCGATGCAATCGTTCCAAACCGGCTTGTGATCGCGAAGAGCGGCCAATGCTCTGGATAGGGCCTGACACGAATCGTCGATCATGCGGCCCAACTGAATCGCGGGGTCCGGAATAGGATCCAAACGATACGCCACGATCCGGAAAGTGGCGTCTTCAATCGCATCCAGGACATTATCGAGCGTGGTAGCGAGCGTCTGAATATCTTCGGGATCGAACGGCGTGATGAACGTGGATTGTAATCGACGGAAAATCTCATGGATGATCTCGTCGCCATTGCGCTCGAGCGCCTCCATCTGCTTCGCGATCTCACACATTTTGTCGTAGCCCATCTGCAGCCCGTAGCTCAACAACTGCGACGATTGGCAGAGAATCCGCATGTGCTGCTGGAACAGGTCGAAGAACTTTTCGTCTTTCGGGAGAAGATTCATGTGCGAGTGTTATTGTAGCCTTCCTGTATGTGTAACTCTCCGTACGAGCCCGAGGCGGCGCTCTTTTCCGATCATCGCCTGTGAATTCCACGGTCATTAAAGAACGCGGTTCCGGTCTCCGGCGAGAGATGGGCCTGTTCCCTGCACTCGCGTCAAACATGTTGAACATGGTCGGGGTCGGCCCGTTCATCACCATCCCGCTCATTTTGACCGCAATGGGCGGCCCTCAAGCGCTTCTGGGTTGGATCTTGGGAGCTATCATTGCCGCCTGCGATGGCTTGGTCTGGGCGGAGTTGGGAGCGGCCATGCCCGGTTCCGGCGGTTCGTACGAATATTTGCAGCAAGCCTTCGGTCCGCAATCGCTGGGAAGATTGATGGGCTTCCTGTTTCTTTGGCAGGTGATGCTTGCGGCTCCCCTGACTGCGGCCTCGGGGGCGGTCGGGTTCGCGGATTACGCTCACTATCTGGTCACGTCCCTTACTCCGTCTGAAGAGAAACTGATTGCGATCGGGGTGTGCCTCCTTTCGACCCTCCTTCTCTATCGCGATATTCGTTCCATTGGCAGAATTTCAGCAGCACTGTGGCTGATCCTGATGGCCACCATGGGCGTCATTCTTTGGGGAGGCGCATGGCATTTCCATGCTGCCACTGCTTTCAGCTTCCCGCCGGGAGCATTCCACCTTTCGTCCGGATTCTTTCTTGGGTTAGGCGCGGCGGCGCTGCTCAGCATGTACGACTACAGCGGTTATTTCAACGTGTGTCTGATCGGGGGTGAGATCAAGAAGCCCCAGATCAACATTCCGCGCTGCGTGCTTCTCTCAATCGGCATCCTCGCAATTCTGTATGTCGCAATGAGCCTATCCATAATCGGCGTTGTGCCTTGGCAGGAGGCGATCCATTCGCACGCGATCGTCTCCGATTTTATGGAAAGACTGTACGGCGTGAAAGCAGCCGGAATAATGACAATCCTGATCCTCTGGGTGGCGTTCGCCTCGGTCTTCTGCGTTCTTTTGGGCTACACGCGAGTGCCATACGCCGCCGCGGTGGAAGGACATTTTTTTTCTGCCTTCGCCCGCGTCCATCGGACTCGCAATTTTCCTTCATTTTCCGTCTTGTTCATGGGAATAGTATCGGCGGCGGCTTGCCTGCTTCGATTGGAAGACCTGATCAAAGCGCTTATCGTGATTCAAATCATTACCCAGTTCGCGGCGCAATGCGTCGCGGTGGTTGCAATCCGGCGCTGGCGCAAGAGCATCTCGCGGCCATTTTCGATGCCGCTCTATCCCGTGCCGGTTCTGATCGCGCTGGCCGGCTGGATTTTCATTCTGGGCTCCAGCGGCGCAGTGTATGTCCTGAGCGGATTCGCGCTGCTGGTGGTCGGAATCGCCGCGTACCTCTGGCGGGCTCGCGTCCTTCACTATTGGCCCTGGCAGCGGCAGGAAACAATCGTCGACGCTACCAGATAAACGGAACCAGCCCCTTTACCTGACGTTTGTAGTCATCGTACTGTGTACCGAACTGCTCGCGCATGAACGACTCTTCCGTCAAGGTCTTCCATTTGAATCCAATGACCGCGAGCACGAAGGCCAAAAGCCCGCGAAGCTCGCCAACATAGATTGCCGTTCCGAGAATGGCGAGCAGAAGTCCGGAGTAGATAGGATGACGGACAAAGGCGTATGGTCCGGAGCGGATGAGTTCGTGATCCTGCTTGATAGTGGGAGTCGCGCTCCAATTCTTACCCAGAAAGAATCGGGCCCAAACAGTGATTATTAGACCGGCAAGCGTCAACGCGAGGCCTGCATACGCGCTGGCCGGAGAAGCCGGCACAACTCTGAGCGCCAGCGGTCCGACGGCGGCGGTCCGGGCAAACAGGAGAAGATAAGCCGCAATCATAAGCGCCGATTGCGGGAGTCTAAGCGCGGGCGACTGAACCTTTACTGTTGATTTTGTGCTTAACCCGATGACAAGCCACAGCACACCGACGATAATCCAGGCATCGTAGATAATCGTCTGCACATTTAGCATAATTCAGGCGATACCGAGCTTCCTCTGCATCTGTTCGAGAGTGACGCCCTTCGTCTCCGGATACGTGAAGAGCACCACGAAGAACTGGAGCAGCATCATGGCGGCAAAAAAGATGAACGGCACACCTCTGGATTTAGAGGCAATGATGGGAAACGTCCACGAGACGGTCGCGGCCATGGTCCAGTGAGTGAAGCTTCCGAGACTTTGCCCGTGCGCGCGAACGCGCGTCGGAAACACCTCGCTGATGTACACCCAAATCACAGCGCCTTGTGAAAACGAAAAGAACGCGATGAAGCCAACCAGCAGCCAGACCAGCATATTCTCGTGAGCGTTGCTGAAGAACACAGCGCTGACGCCGCCCAGGCAAGCCGCGCATCCCAGACCGCCAATCAGCAACAGCGTCTTGCGGCCTACCCGATCGATGATCGACATGGCGACGATCGTGAACACCAGGTTGGTGAAGCCGATGAGCACGGCCTGAAGATCACCGGAGACTTTGCTGAAACCTGCGCGCGCGAATATGTCGTTGAGGTAATAAAGGATCGCATTGACTCCCGAAAGCTGATTGAACATCGCAATGGAAACGGCGAGGAAAATCGGGAGGCGGTACTTCCGCTGAAATAGCGACTCCCTGCCGTGGCCATGCTCTACGTCGATCGATTTAATGATGTCCTGCAATTCTTCGTCGATATTTTCTTCACCGATCATGACCAGGACGGAGCGGGCCTCTTCGACGCGCGATTTCTGCACCAACCAGCGTGGACTCCGCGGAATGACGAACAGCATGAGAAAGAACAGCAGGGCCGGAATGCCCGAAACGCCCAGCATCCATCTCCATTCGGCGCTGTTCGCAATGGCAACGCCGATTAGATAATTGGAAAAATAGGCCAGCAGAATGCCCGCCACTACATTGAACTGGAAAAAGCCCACCAGGCGTCCGCGCCATTTCGCGGGTGCAATCTCGGCGATGTACATAGGTCCCAGAACGGACGATCCGCCGACGCCCAGGCCGCCAATGAATCGAAAGAAAACCAGGGAGTACCAGTTCCAAGCAAATGCACATCCAATCGCGGAGATCAGATAGAGTATCGCCATCAGGCGCAAACCATCGCGGCGGCCGTAGCGGTCGCCAGGAATGCCCGCCAGGATTGAACCAATCACTGTTCCGATCAGCGCAATCGCAACCGTCAAGCCGAGGCCGCTGGGGGTGAGATTAAAGGTCGTTGTCAGCCCGGCGGTAGTGCCCGCTATCACGGCCGTATCAAAACCGAAGAGCAATCCGCCCAAGGCGGCAACAATGGTGCTCTTAACAAGGGCTCCAGTGAGGGTCATGCCGGCTCACCGGCAAACTCAGGAGAAGAACCGGCGAGCGCGTGCTCGGCGAGTACGAGCGATCCCAAAATTCCCGCGCGCGGTCCGAGTCCGGGCGGCTGAATAAACCGGTCGAGGCGATCGATGAGTTCGCTGTGGCGAACGTAGTTGTTCAGAAGACGTGCAAATTCTGCCCTGATCATTTGAAATAAATGCGGCTGCTGCATCACCCCGCCGCCCAGCAGGATTCGTTGCGGTGAGAGCGTCACGGCGAAATTGACAAGACCGAGCGCCAGATAATGTGCTTCCAATTCCCACGCGGGATGATCCTCGGCTAGAGTTCCGGCGGGTACACCCCAACGGGCTTGCATGGCCGGACCTGACGCGAGTCCTTCCAGGCAATCGCCATGATACGGGCACGCACCGGGGAACGGATCTCGCGTCCAATCATGCGGCAGCCGCAGGTGGCCCATCTCCGGATGGACAAGTCCATGCACCACCTCGCCGTGTACCAGAGCGCCGCCGCCAATACCTGTTCCAATGGTGAGGTAAATCGCGTCGTTCAATCCTTGCGCCGCGCCCCAGCGCGCTTCTCCCAGGACGGCGGCATTCACGTCGGTGTCGAACGCAACGGGAACCCCTAACGCCTTCCGCACTGGAGAGACCAGATCGTAGTTTGCCCAACCCGCTTTGGGAGTGGATGTGATGTGACCGTAAGCCGGTGATGCGGGATGCAGATCTATCGGCCCAAAGGATCCAATACCAATCGCCTCGATAGGTGTGCCGTGTTCACGGAAGAACTGAAGGGCGCCATTGACGGTGATCTCCGGAGAAGAGGTGGGGAACTGCGCTGTTTTTAAATCCTGCGGAGATGTGCCAATGCCGCAAACGAATTTTGTGCCGCCCGCTTCGATGCCGCCGAACATGCTCTTGAGTATATGCAAGCGGCGGTTGAATGTTCGGGTACCGTCAGGCGCGCAGTTCGCTCATTGTCTTTCCCACCGCGCCGGGGCCGAATTTGATCTTTGCTTCGTTTATCGTGAGGCCGACCACTTCAATACGCTTCAGATCCGTGGTTCCGATGCCGGCGGCTTCGGCCAGTTTCAGCGAATTGTCGCCGCGAATGAAAGGTGATGTTCCTCGATCCGCATGCGGATCGTAGCTCATCACCGCCATACCAACCGTATCGACGCAGACCGGGTTGCGCCCGACGAGAATGACGCCCGGAGTCATTCTTTCCAAGCCCGGAAGCCAGGGTCCTTCGCCACCGCGAACAGTCTCGACTCCGTCCACAATGGCCAGGTCAACGGGCCGGATGCCTACCTGGTCAACCAGGATTCGGGGTACCCGGTAACCAGGATCGCGGGGAGAATCCGGATGCAGCTCCGCATCGACTCCGGCGGGCGCTTTCGTCTTGCCTGCGTGCAGCACATCCCCGCGCTCCTTGGTCGGGTTCTCGTTGCCATTTACGCCACAGTCGCTGCCGTAGAGCGAGCAAGGAGTGTCGCCGAAATTGTTTTTCATCGACATGGTCACGCCGGCAATCCAGTGATTTTTCAGCTTTGACAGCGAGGCGTAAACGTCACAGTCGACAAACGCGCGATTCAGGTAATACGCCGGATACATGTACCCGCCCCACGGCACCTTCAGGCGGACGTACTGTTTGTATTTCCCTAGATTCTGAACATTCTCCCAATCGACCTTCGTGCCCATGTTGTTCACGGCGTTGACATCGATCCCGTAGCGCGCCCACAAGCTGAGGTCTTCGGTAGCGGGGAAAAAACTCTCGATGATGCGGACGCGCCTGGCGCCCGCCTGGGCAAGTTGATAGACAGTGTTGGCAACGGTATCGCCGTTCGTGCGGTAAGGCAGATCGGGCGTGAGGGGAAAATTCTTGGGATTCCCTGTCAGATTCAGTTTCAAGCCGACGGTCTTGCCGCGGACCAGCGAGGCAATCCCGCCGATCTGATCGAAGCCGGTTGCAAGCTTTGCGCTGAAGTCTTTGTAATCGCGGCAGCGGACAATTCCCACTTTGGTCGCAGGCGCTTCCGCCTTGAGCAGATTCGGCAAGGCCAATGCCGCAGCCGTACTTGCTCCGGCCGCTAACAGATCACGACGAGTCAACGCAGAACAGTCTCGCTTCATCATCTTCCGTCCTCTCCTTAATCGTACAGCCGCTTACCAGTTCGTGATGGAACCATCCGGACGCTCATAGATCGGCGTGACGCGATAGCGGTCTTTCTCCGTAATTTCGGCGGCAAGCTGCAGCGGCTTCGTGTCCAAAGTCACTCCCAGGCCGGGGCGTCGATTCGGATACATGCTGCCGTGTTTAAAGTCGAAACACTCGGGCAGATGGGGCTGCTCCGCGGGCTTCTCGCCGGTCATCTCCATCATCACGGGACCGGAGAATACTCCGCAGGCGTGTACCAGCGCGGCTTCGGCAACGGGCCCAGTGAAATGCGGAATCAAGCCGACATAATGTGTCTCGCAAATGGCTTGGATTTTCATGTACTCGGTAATCCCACCGACGTTTGGCAAAGTCATTCGTGAATAGTCGATAAGTTGCTGTTCAATGAGTTCGTTCGTATCCCATTTCGAACCGAACTGCTCGCCCACCGCGATCGGCACCTTCACCTTTTGACGGAGCTCGCGGTAAACGCCTGCGTTCTCCGACCGGATCAGATCCTCGGCAAAGTACGGTTCCAACGGCTCAATCAACGTGCTGAGGCGGACTGCGTCAGGAGGATCTAAACGTGTGTGATAATCAAGCGCCCAGTCACCATCTTTGCCGACTCCCTCCCGAATCTGAACGCACATTTCATGGGTGCGCCGGACGACTTCGTGCGAGTTAAATCCTTCTCCGCGTGGCGCATCGACCACTGAGGATCGATACGCGCGAAACCCGGCTTCCATACAAGCGCGCGCCGTCTCCTGAACGCTTCCTTTGCTCGGAAAGCCAGTCGAGTAACACTCCACATGGTTTCGAGACATGCCGCCAAGCAGTTCGTATACGGGCACGCCAAGCGCCTTGCCTTTGATGTCCCAGAGGGCGAGGTCAATCGCGCCCAGCGCGTCCAGCTTCTCCCGTCCAGCGGGATAGAAGTACCCGCGAAACATCATCTGCCACAGATGATCGATACGCGATGGATCTTCGCCCACGATCATTGCCGCGCATTGCTTCACGGTGTCGGGCGAGCCGCCTTCGCCGATTCCGGTAATACCCGCATCGGTCTCGATGGTAACGATGTTATAGCTCTGATTAAAGATCGGCCGCGAATTGGGGTTGAGATAGAACTGAATACGGGTGATCTTCATGGGCCCAGCGGCTGCCGTAACTGCTGCCGGGAGTTCGCGAGCACCGGCCATTACGGCCAATGGAATTCCAGCTTTTTTCAAGAATGATCTGCGACGCACGAAAATTGAGTCTATCGCTTGCCAGATCAAAACGTCATAAGTGCCGGCTCGCGGACGATCAGTTTGGCTTCCGTGACTTTCTGAATCTGCTCGACTGACACGCCCGGGGCTATCTCGGCCAACAGCAATCCTGCCGGGGTGACTTCCATCACGCCAAGCTCAGTGATAATCATTTGAACGACTTTCAAACCGGTGATCGGAAGCGTACACCGTTTCAGAATCTTTGGCGCGCCGCTCTTAGCCGTATGTTCCATCGCGACGATCACGCGCCGGGCGCTGGCGACGAGATCCATCGCGCCCCCCATACCCTTTACCACCTTCCCTGGAACCATCCAGTTGGCGAGATTGCCTTCTTCATCTACTTCCATCCCACCGAGAATGCTGAGGTCGATGTGCCCGCCGCGGATCATCGCGAACGACTCCGCGCTCGAGAAGTAAGCGCAGCCCGGCAGTTCGGTTACGGTCTCCTTGCCGGCATTGATGAGATCCGGATCCTCAGACCCGGCGATCGGATAAGGTCCAACGCCAAGCATCCCGTTCTCCGACTGAAGAGTTACCTCGATTCCGGGCGGCACGTGATTCGCCACCAGCGTCGGCATTCCGATTCCGAGATTCACATAGAAGCCGTCGCGCAACTCGCGCGCCGCGCGCCTCACGATTCGTTCCCGGTTTTCGATCACTATTGATTTACCTCCGCCGGCTTTCTCACGGTGCGCCGCTCGATACGTCCTTCGTATTTCTCCCCCTGAACGATACGCTTGACGTAGATTCCCGGCGTCATAACCTGATCGGGCGAGATCTCACCCGGTTCAACCAGTTGTTCGACTTCGGCAATTGTGATTCTCGCGGCTGTCGCCATCATCGGATTGAAATTGCGCGCCGTTTTCCTGTACACCAGATTTCCGAGCCTGTCACCGCGCCATGCTTTAATCAGCGCGATATCGGCAGTGAGGCCGCGCTCCATTACGTAACCGCGTCCTTCGAATTCACGCACTTCTTTGCCTTCCGCGACTACGGTGCCGACGCCGGTGGGCGTAAAAAACGCCGGAATACCGGCCCCTCCGGCCCGGATGCGCTCGGCCAATGTCCCTTGCGGAACAAGGGTGACCTTCAATTTGCCCGCAATCACCAGCGATTCGAGCAACCGATTTTCACCTACGTAACTGCCTATATGAGACGCGATCATTCCGGCCTCAAGCATCAGACCCATCCCAAAACCATCCACGCCCATGTTGTTGCTGATCGTGTGCAATCCCTTTGCACCTTTTCGGACAAGCGCTGCGATCAGGTTTTCAGGAATACCGCAGAGGCCGAACCCGCCGAGCATGATAGTAGAGCCGTCGATAATATCCACAACCGCCTGATCAGCAGTGGCATAAACCTTGTTCACGAGGCGATCATAGCTCAGGGGAAACCCAAGTCGAGAAGACAGAACAAGAAATCAGGAGCCAGGAGATCGAATGGCTCCGCGAAATATTTGAACTGACGTACTAAGCAGTGGCAAGTTTACGATAATCGCGCTTGTTAGCGAGTGAGCCTTGGTGTGTTCGGCTCAACAGCCGAGGACTGATCGCTTTCGATTGCAACGTGCGCGTCGCGTGGTGCGAGGTTACGCCGCGCCGTGGCTTACCTTGGCTCGACCGGGTATGGCGGCTCAGGCCGACGGCGGACAAATGCTCGGAACGCCTACAACGCGCAACCAGGCGGGCACTTTCAGCTACGCTTGTGGCATGGCAGCCGCCGCCCAGGCAAACGAGTTCACAGATGTCAAGCCAGACCAGATCACCTTCGTAGAGCAGAGCGCGGCGAGCATTGCGCCGACTGTATCGGTTGACCTTAAATCTGCTCTGGAAGCCACTTGGCAGGACAGATTGGACCGCTTGGATGCCGTGCTTGAGGCCGAATCCGGTCGTCCGGCCCTGGAGGGTGCGCATCTGAAAGCGCTTGTGCAAGCCGGGCGGGAGCTGGCAGGGAATGCCGGGCTCGGGAAGCTCTGTGAATTGGTCCTCGATCTTTCGTTGGATGCCGTAAGAGCGTCGCGCGGGGTCGTGATGACGCGCGATAAGCAGGGGGATCTCAAAAGCCGCGCGATTCGCGGCGAGGGCCTTCGGATCAGCACGGCTGTGCGCGACCTCGTGATCCACCAGGGGAAATCGCTCTTGGTCCGTGACGCCCGGCTGGATCGGGATTTCGCAAGCCAGCCGGCCATCGTGGCGCAGGAAATCCGAAGCATCCTGGCGGTTCCACTGCAAACCGATGAACAAGTGACCGGACTGCTGTATCTCGATTCGCCACATCTGGTTCGTGAGTTTACGTCTGACGACTTGAGCCTGGTCACGGTCATGGCAAATATCGCTGCCATTCGCATCGAGCACGCCCGGCTGATGGAGCAAGAGCAAGCGAGAAAGCTGTTGGCGCGAGAACTCGAGCAGGCGGCGGAGATTCAGCGCCGGCTGCTACCTTCGCGGGCTCCGGAGGTCGCAGGCCTCGACTTGGCAGGCTATAACGCACCGTGCCGCACGGTTGGAGGAGATTACTACGATTTCCTTCCATATTCGGATGGACGTGTGGCGCTCTTGATCGCCGATGTCTCCGGCAAGGGATTAGGCGCGGCGCTGTTGATGTCGAGCTTGCAGGCACGTGTTCAAGTGCTGTTTGAAGACCCGGACCAGCTTGCCGCACAAGTTGGCCGATTGAATCGCAGCATTTCGACGAACTGTCCGGACAACTGCTTCATCACGTTCTTTGCGGCGGTGTTCGATCCGGCGAGCAGTGAGCTGGCGTATTGTAATGCCGGGCACAATGCCCCGCTATTACTTCACGCAAATGGTGAAGTCGAGGCGCTCGGTGCTACGGATGTCCCACTCGGCATTAAGCGGGATGCCCTCTGTGAGCAGCGGACCTGCCGAATGCAAGGCGGCGATGTGCTGGTTCTCTACAGCGACGGAGTGACCGAGGCCCGCAGTCCAGACACGGATCAAGAGTTCGGTGAACAGCGACTCATCGCAGTCGTGCAGGCGAAACGAAACGAGCCCTCCGCGAGCCTTGTTGAAGCCATAAATGCAGAACTGCTGTCCTTTACACAGGCAGCGCCGCCGGCGGACGACTTGACGCTGGTGGTGGCCCGCCGCTCCCAAGCGGCTTCTGTGATTACTCGTATCTGAGCGCGATCATCGGATCCACCTGCGACGCTCTTCGGGCAGGCAGGTAGCAGGCGAACAACGCCACAACTGTGAGCACCACGGATGCAGCCGCGATTACCACTGGATCGATGCTGGGTACCTCATACAAAAAACCGGCAAGTATCCGGCCGATTCCGATCGCCAGCAGCAGCCCGATACCGACACCGACTGCGGTCACACGAAGCCCTTCGCGCAGGATCATCCGCAGCGTGGACGAAGCATCAGAGCCCAAAGCCATCCGGATGCCGATCTCGCGTGTGCGGCGTGCAACGGTATACGCGTTGACGGCGTAGAGACCGATCACCGCCAGGAATAGGGCCACTGCCCCGAAGATCTCGAGCACGTTGGCCCCAGTGCGGACGATCCAGATTTCGCTTCCCGATTCTAAATGCCCTCGCATCGTCTTCAATGCGAGCAGCGGTAGCTGTTCATCGGTTGCGCGGATCTCGCGCCGAATCGTTTTCAATATTCGCTGCTCTGCTTCCGGTCCGCCAGCTGCAATCTTGAGATGGATCTGAATATCGCCTTGGTACTGCTGTCCGAAAGGGATGTAAACGTGAGGCTCGGCGTTACCACCAAGGATGTTCTCGCGCACATTGCCTACTACGCCTACGACCTCACAGGTACCTGTTTGTCCCGCGTCCGTTTCATCCAAGCGGATGTGCTTTCCCACCGCATTTTCGCCCGGCCACAGCTTGTCTGCCGCAAGCTTGTCGAGAATCGCGACATGACCTTTCGATCCCGATAGATTTTCGGCCGCGGCAAACGCGCGGCCGCGCAGCAGCGGGATGCCGAGTGTCCGGAAATATCCGTCTGTCACAATGTTCGAGGTCGCTTCCAGCGGTGGATGCTCCTTTGAAGCCGCGGTGCCGGACTTGGTAATGCCTTTTTCCATGTGTATCATCCCGAACGGAACCGTCGCCGCCATCGCAACTGATTGAACGCCGGGAATTCGCCTCAGACGCTCTCTGAGCTCGCTGTAGATCTGGCGGCCGCGCGCTTCGTCGTAGTTGGCCAGGCTGGCATCCACTTCCGCCAGCACTTCATTATCGAGCGAGAAGCCCGGCCGGATGTTGGCCGCGCTTACAGCACTGTGAACGAATAGACCTGCCGCAGCCAGCATCATCAACGACAGCGAAAGCTGGGCGATCACGAGCACGTTACCGCGCGAGAAGAGGCGGCGAGCGCGGCCGGCAAGGTCTTCACCGGTATTTTCCTTGAGGTCCAGCCAGGTGTCCGGGTTAGAAAGCTTCCAGGCGGGAAAGAGCCCGAAGATGACGGTGCTCAACACGCAGAACGCGAGTGTGACGGCCAGGACGCGTATATCGGGCGCGGCGTTGTAAACGAGGTCGATAGGCACGACGTGGTCCAGCGAGCCGATGAGAAGTGTTGTGCTCCAGGAGGCGACGAAAAGTCCGGCCGCACCACCCAGACTCGCCAGGACCAGCCCTTCGGTGACCAGTTGCTGTACGATGCGCCGCCGGCTTCCGCCGATGGCGAGCCTGATGGCAATTTCCTTCCGCCGCACGGCGCCCTTCGCCATCATCATGTTGGCCAGGTTCAAAGAGGCGATCAGTAGCACGACTCCGGCCAGCGACAACAACAGAATGGCGGGCGCCCGCATCCCGCGGTCATCGGTTGGATTGATCGTCACATTCATTCGCGACAGTGGACGAACCAGCAGTGTCTGATTTTTGTTTTCGGCTGGAAAGGCCTTCTCCATTTGTGAGGCGAGTACGGAGAGCTTTGCGTTGGCCATCTGTTGCGTAATATCGGGCTTTAAGCGGCCGACCGCAATCAAGTCGCCGTTGTCGCGCGCGGCCAGCGGCTTGCCGTGGCTTTCAAAATCGTTCATGACCAGGTTGTAAGCACCCAGTGGCACAAACATCTCAGGGCTTACCAATGCTGTCGTACCAGTGAAGCCTTCGGGCGTAACGCCGATGACGGTGAACAGGCGGCCATTGATGCGCAATTGTTTGCCTAGGATCCGCGGGTCCTCGCCAGTTCGCTTCCAGAATGAGTAAGACGCAATGACTGTCAACTCGCCGCCCGGCTTTTCGCCATTGATGCTAAACGGCCGGCCCATCAGGAGTGGGACTCCCAGCGTTGAAAAGTAATTTGCGGACACGATGTCGGCAAAGGCTCGCCGGGTATTGTCGCCCTCTTTGACACCGACCATGGCCAGATTGTGCGCCAGCAGGCTCGAGAAAACGGGGTTGTTGTCGCGAATGTCGACATAGTTCGGATAGGAGAACGCCCGATAGCTGTCGGGGTGCTTTGTATCGCGGCTGTAAAGGCCGACCAACTCGTTCGGGCTTATGGACGGCCAGGGGCTTCAGCAGAAAAGCGTTAATTAGGCTGAACACGGCGCTGTTGGCGCCAATGCCCAGCGCCAGCACCAGCACGGCTGCCGCGGTAAAGCCCGGCTTGTTCCACAGCGCGCGAACAGCATAGCGGAGATCCTGCCAAATTCGTTCCGTCATTGCTCCCGTTCGTACGTCCCTTACCGCTTCTTTTACAGAGTCCACGCTTCCTAGCTCAAGACGCGCAGCTCTTCGCGCTTGCTGTTCGCTCAGGCCGGCCGCGGTTCCCTGCTCCGTTAGCGTCTCGATGTAGAAACGTATCTCGTCATCCAGGTCGTGTTCCGCGCGCTTTTTACGGACGATATTACGCAAGAAGCTGATGATATTTGGCACAATCTACCCCTCAGAGGTGGCCTCGATGGCCCAGGTGATCGCGGCTGAGACACGCTTCCAATTCGCCATCTCGCTTTCAATCTGCTTTCTGCCGGTTTTGGTGAGCTTGTAATATTTGGCGCGCCGCAGGTTTTCCGACTCGCCCCATTCGGAAGCCAGCCACCCTTTCTCCTCAAGCCGATGCAGCGCGGGAAAAAGCGAGCCCGGCTTGACGTCAAATGTCCCTTTAGTGATCTGCTGGATCCTACGCGCTATACCGACCCCGTGATCCCGATTCAGGGTGAGCGTCCTCAGAATCAGCAGATCCAAAGTTCCGCGCAACAGTTCAGTTCGTGATTCAGCCATTTTGATCTATCGAAACTCTGTAGGAATGATAGCTCAAGACCTACAGAATATCAATAGGAGGGCAAAACGGGGGCTCGCGAACAGGCGAAACCTTGGCCACATTCGAATGCCCTGGCCTCGCTTACCTTCGGGGTCCTCTCGCACACCCACAAGTGAGTGCTCCGGGTACTTGGCCGGCAATCTCGACATTGAACAATTAAGGCTGTCCGGAGCTTGGCTGCGCCAGGGAGCTTAACCAATCCAGTGTGCGTTGAGGAACGATGAGGCAAGAAGCACGCATTTTTTTATAGACTCTGGTGCAGAACACCCTCGCACTATCACGTGCGGCCCTAACTTTCCCCAGAACATTCTAGTTCGTGCTTCTCTACAGCTATTCGATTAGGTTCTGTCTGTCGAACAGTTGGTCCATCACGCTCGTGTTGCAGCCAATTCGCAGGATGGCTATTTACGGCTCGATTCGGTTCGCGGATCTCTATCGAATCCGAAACTGACTGGCCCGGAACCCTGTCCTAATTACTGAGGAGGTGTACATATATGTGGAAGATTCTGGCCGCGTCCGTGTTCGGGATCTGCCTTTGTGCCTTGCCTGCACTGTCGCAGGGTGGGGACCAGGTCCGAGAGGCGCAGCAAGCGCTGAAGGATAAGGGCTTTTACAACGGGCCCGTAGACGGAGTTTACGGACCGCTGACGCAGACGGCGGTTCGCCGCTATCAGGAACAGCAGAACCTCAACGCAGATGGACGCTTAGGTCCCGAGACATTCAGCAGTTTGGGGGTGCAGAAGGCCGCGCCCTCTACAAGCTTCAACAAAGCCGGCAGACAGCTCAAGAACTCTTATCACAGTGGCGGGAAGGATATGGGCCGAGGTGGAAAAGAGTTTGGCTCAGAGATAAAGCACGGGAATGTGGTGGACGCCGGCAAGGACCTCGGTAAAGGAGTCGGCCATGGCACCGCAAAGGTGGCGGAAGGCACCGGGCACGCCGCGAAGAGTGCTGCCAAGGGCGTCAAGAATGCCGTAATGAACGATAAGCACGATACCAGCAGCACGCATCAGTGATACTGGCGCTAACCGCGTTTTGCGCCCGCGGCCCTGGCGCGGGCTGTTCTTTGCCATCCTGCTCGATCTGAGCATTCACTTAGCTACCGAAGCACCGGTAAGCTACTGGACTGTTCCAAAGCGTCCGTGTGTGTTCCGATGTCTCCAGGAATTTGCAAGTCTGGCATCGGCTTGCCCTGAAAGAGCCGCCTGGTAGGCTTCGCCAGCAAACTCGCCCAGAAACGGGCGCGGCTTTGACGCGCGCTGTCTGTCGAGATTCCTGTTCCCGCATACATCTGCCGGTACAGCTTCGACACAAAGAGAAAGGCCAGCCGGGCACGAAGGTTCGGTGTACAACGCGAGCGCTCCCAGATGGATCGCAAACTGTAAAAGCGATCCCACACACCCTGCGTGCGCTCACGCAATTCTTCCGAACTCATCGACGGATGCGGCATGAACATCTTGGGCCGGTTAGCGGCCGGAGTCAGCCAGTAGCGCGTGACCGGAACTCCGCTCATCTTGGGTGGATCGCTCCCCTGCTCTTTCTCCCAACGCAGAAAATCCACCGTCCCCGGAAATGGCGTGAGCATGACGAACTGAGCAAATGTCAGACCGGCCTCCTGGGCAAGCACGGCTGTTGCGTTGAATGTATCCGGTCCATCGCTGGGCAAACCAAAAATGAATGAGCCTAAGACATGGATGCCGTGTTCCCGAAACGTTTGAAGTCGTTCGATAAGGCTCGCTCCCGAAGAATTAAAGTCCTTGAAAACCGTTTTCAGACCCTCGGGTGTAACGGTCTCCACGCCCACCAGCGCTCCTTTGATTCTGGCCTTCCGCATCGCGTCCAGGAAGTCGGTGTCCTCGGCGGCCTCCATCGTGATCTGGGTAAAGAAGACCGTGTCCGCGGGTAAGTCCGCCAAACGCTCCATCAGTTCAAAGCGTTCTCTTCGAATGGTCCGTAACTGGTTCAGCTTTTGCGTGTTGCCCTGGCGTTCCGCTAAACGCAAGTCGGTCAACGACACCGGATAGAAGTTGTCATCCGCCAAGGCCATAAAACGGAATCCCTTACGGCGTAGCTCCACAACCTCTTTGATGACACTGTCAGAAGCCCGTTGTCTGGGGCGTTGACCGTCGGTGCGCCATACCGAGCAAAACGAGCAGTGCTTGGAACACCCACGGACGGTCTGAACGGACGCCCACATATAGCTGTTATCTGGAAGTAAATCCCAGCGGGCAGGCAAGAAGCGGTCCGGCTCAACCCGGCCTCCGTCATAAATCCGTTCCGGCGACCCATTTACGCAATCTCTCAGGACTTGAGACCAAACGACATCGCCGTCGCCCTTCACCGCACAATGGGCATTGCCAAATTCGAAGGCCTCTTCTGGATATAGCGTGGCGTGGATGCCGCCAAACACGACCCACGCGCCGCGCTCGCGCGCGATCTTTCCAACTTCATAGCCCCGGAACGCATTCCCCGTATGGATGCCGATGCCCACTACATCACCCGGTGCAATGCGCGATGGATCGAGCTGCTCCAAAGTCTCGTCACAGATTTCGGCGTCACCATACGTCGCTGGTGTAGCGGCTGCAAGGACATAGAGCCAGCGCGGTGTGATTACCGCCGTCCCGAAACTCATGTCACTCGGATTTACGAGATGAACCTTCATCGATAAATGCTAAGCCCTTTCTTATTTTCTGTCGACGCTGACGCGGTTGCCGCTGCAACGGAGAGATGAGAAGTTGGCATTATGGCGGCACGAAGCGTCAAGTATACCCTGCTGTAAGACGGGTCACAGTGGGCGTCGCGATATGTTAGAGCTCTTGTAACCTATTTGTGATGCACTGCGGTCATTACGACGCTGGCCCAGTTCTAGTCCCGGCTTCGAGCGCTAGCGCGGCTTTGGATGCAGGTGTTCGCCCGATCCGTTGTGAGATTTGGCGGCCGGCAAGAGCGAGTTTTTTAAGGTCCACCCCCGTATCAATATCCATGCCGTTCAGCATGTAAATGACGTCCTCCGTCGCGACATTACCCGCAGCCCCAGGCGCGTAAGGGCAGCCGCCCAATCCGGCAACCGAGCTGTCGATGACCGCAACCCCCAGTTGCAGACAGGCGAGTATATTGGCAAGCGCCTGGCCGTACGTGTCGTGGAAATGCACGGCCAAGTTTTCTATGGGAACAGCTTCCGCCACCGTACTCAGCATCGCTTGCGCCTTAATTGGCGTCCCAACGCCGATTGTGTCTCCCAGAGAAATTTCGTGACAACCCAGAGCATAGAGTTCACGCGCTACGCGGGCCACCGCGGGCGCCGCAATCTCACCTTCATAAGGACAGCCGAGCGAACAGGAGACATAGCCGCGAACCTTGATGCCTCGCGCCAGAGCGCCTTCGGCAACACTCCGCAAACGATTCAGGCTCTCATCAATGGAGCAGTTGATGTTCTTTTGCGAAAAGGTCTCGGAAGCAGCCGCGAACAAGGCAATTTCGGTAACGGCAGAATCGATTGCCGCTTGTAGGCCCTTCAGATTTGGAACCAGCACCGCATAGCTCACATTCGGATGCCGTTGGATGCGGGCCAGAACTTCTGCCGTGTCCGCCATTTGCGGTACCCATTTTGGGGAGACGAAGCTTCCGGCCTCAATGGTGCGGAGCCCTGCAGCGCTGAGTGCGTCAATGAGCTCGACTTTGGTCTCAATCGAAACGATCGCTTTCTCGTTCTGGAGTCCGTCTCGAGGGCCCACTTCGACAATACGGACACGTTTCGGGTATCGGCTCTGAGAAGGCATCTCCGGATGATAGTTGATTACCGCATACATTTTTATTGCGATAAAGATAGTACTCTCGATATGGTGTCTACTCATTACGATGTTCCAGCCGATCGGGCTGACTGGGACCGGCTTTTCGGTAATCGTTCCACTGGCGTTTGGAGCCGCTGGCGCCCGCTGTCCGCTCAGCCGGGAACTGAAGCGCCGCACGATTTTCGAACCACCAGATCGCCGTCGAGCAGCAGTTCCCGCGGTGGCAGGCGTGGGTTGTGAATGCGGTCCAACATCGTGCGAAGGGCCGCTTCACCTATCTCTCGAGTCGGCTGGCGAACGGTTGTTAAAGGCACCGCCAGTAAACTCGCATAAGGTACATCATCGATTCCAACCAGGCGAATATCTTGCGGGACACGAACGTTCCGCGCCAGGAAGACTTGCATAAGCTGCCCCGCCAGCCGGTCGTTTACACAGACAAACGCCTCCAGTGAATCCAGCTTCGCCTTGCCGCTCCATGAAGCAGACTGCTCCCTTTCGTCTATATGCCCCGCGGATTGAATTATGGGTCGCAGTCCGTTCGCCAACAGGGCATCGCGGTATCCCGCCATGCGCTCGGCAATCGTCCACGTCGCGCCATGGTACGCAAGAAATCCGATACGCCTGCACCCTAAATGGATGAGGTGTTCTGTCGCGACGTACCCAGCCTGGCGGTTGTTGATTGAAACCAGATCCGGACGATTTCGTTCCAGTCCTTTCGATGCTCGCCGATCAAGCAGCACAACCGGGATAGCGGCCGCTTTCAACGCCGATAAAATCCGGAGGTTCACTCTCTCCGCCTCAGACTCAAATTCCAGAGGCGCGAAAAAGATACCGGACACTTTCCGCGAGATGTACTGCTGGCATAAGCGCCAGGCTTGCGTCGTTTTACTGGCCTGTGTGTCGGCGTGTCCCCAAAGCAGCGCGTGCTCGCTTGCTTCTCGAGCATTCGCGATGCCCTGGCAGATTGGCTCGAAGATTTCCGTCTCTCCCAGATCAGGTATAAGAAGACCGAACAGACGCGGGCGGCGATCGTCTTTGGCGGTATCTCTGACGTAGGTGCCGGAGCCGGCAATACGGTCGATAAACCCTAGGTTCTGGAGTTCACGTATGGCCCGCCCAACGGTGATGCGGGACATTCCAGACTTGTTTACCAGCGCTGCTTCGCTCGGCAGCTTCTGTCCGGGCTTATAACGTCCGGAGACGATATCAGCCTTTAGAGATTCAAACAACCGCTGATACTTTGGCTGGCCGCCTCGGTTGCGTCTATCCGCCATTCGAAGTGCATCCAGATATAACAGCTTTCGACTGCGTTTGGCAACCTGCCATTGCGAAACTAATCTAAAATGTATGAGAGGACGTTGCCCCGAGACTGTCCTTCCTCCCGGTTGCTAGGAAGCACGTCAGAGCATAATTGCCGCCTCTGACCGTAATTCAACAGCGTTCCATTTTTTCAAATTTAAAGGAGCATTTATGGCCCAACCAGGGAAACAGTATCTATTTGTAAGCGATTTCGATCAGACGCTGAGTTTCAACGATTCAGGCCTGGCCCTCAGCAAAATGCTGGGCATCACTGGATTCGAAGATCGCGTCGCGGGATTGTCCCAAATCCATCTTGTGCAGCAAGGAGGAGAACTCTCCTATCTGCTGCTTCATGACCCCGAGTTTCGCCGTGTTCGCAAAGAGCACCTGGCCATGGTCGGCAAACAGATCCGGCTGAAAGAAAACATCGACTTGCTATCGCAGATTCTTCGGGATCTGGATAGCAATGAATTCGCGTTCCATGTTGTTTCGGCGGCGCCGGAAGAGGTGATCCAATCCGCGCTCGAAGGAATTGTTCCCGCGGATCATATACATGGCACGCGCTTTCGCTATCATCCGGAGACCGACGAGATCGAATCGATCGTTCGCCTCCCGGCTGGATATGGCAAAGTTGCCGTTGTGGACGATCTCCGAGCCCAGATGCGCATCGGCCATGACAGCCTGGTTTACGTCGGCGACGGCAGTTCCGATATTCACGTCATGCTGCACGTTAACCGTCTGGATGGCCTGACGATCGCGGTTTCACAGAATAAATACCTCGCGCCAATCGCGCGGCGCACGATTCTCAGCGAGAACGCCTGCAGCGTGCTTGTTCCGGTACTCGAGGATCTCCTTGGCTGGACTCCCACCAAGATCCGCGCGTTTTTTGAATCGCAGGGCTTATCGTTGCAAGACTGGGACAAGGTTCGTACAGATTCAATTACGCTCTGCCGTACCGCGAGTCCATCGCAATCCGTAATCAACTGAACAAGCATCGGAGCCCGGGGCCGAAAGACTCGGTTCCACCGGCTACTCTAGCCGGCAAACATATACCCGCTGAGACTATATTTACAGTGGGTATATATTGGTGGATATGCGGGATTCAGATGTTCATCCGGAAGCCTTGCTTCCGCTTCCACCGGCAACCTTCCACATCTTGATGGCGGTTGCCGAGGAGGACCGTCACGGTTACCGAATCATTCAGGATGTCGCCGCACGTACAGACGGCGCTCTCAAACTAAGCGCCGGGACGTTATATCGCTCCATCCAGCGAATGCTGGAGCAAGGTCTGCTGCTAGAGACGCAGGAGCGGCCGGATCCGGAACTCGACGACGAGCGGCGGCGATATTACCGGATCACGTCCTTCGGCCGGGCCGTTGCTCAGGCCGAGACGCGCCGGCTTACAGAGCTACTCAAACTGGCCCGCGCCCGCGGCTTTGCACCGGGGAGGGCCTGATGAGACTTTACCGGGTTCTGCTGCTCCTTTATCCCTCCGCATTCCGGGCTCAATACGGCGGCGAGCTCTGCTTGCTTTTTGCACAGCGGCTGCGGGACGCCTCAGGACCGATGGTGCGTTTTTTTCTCTGCGTCGAAACGGCGATAGATATCGCGTTAACTGCCGTCCAGAGTCATTGGGACATTCTGCTGCAAGATCTCCGCTACACGCGGCGTATGCTTCAACGCTCGCCCGGATTCGCGGCTATGGCTGTTGCCATGGCAGCCCTCGGTATCGGAGCCACCACTGCGGTCTACACGATAACGGATCATGTTCTGATTCGGCCGCTGCCGTTTCCGGATTCGGACCGGCTCGTCAAGTTATGGGAAGACATGTCGCCGGGCAACTACAAGGAAATGGAGCCCTCTCCGGCAAATTATCGCGATTGGAAGCAGATGAGCCGGTCTTTTTCCGGGATGGCCGCTTCCCGCGGATTGTCCGTAAGCCTGGTAGACAACGGCCAACCCGAGCAGGTGGAAGGGGCCTCAGCCACCTGGGATCTGTTTCCGATGCTCGGCGCAAAGGCTTTCCTGGGCCGGTTGTTTACACAGCAGGATGACCGCGATGGGGCATCGGGAACAGTCGTGCTGAGTTACGGCTTCTGGCAGCAACGCTTCGGGGCCGATGCGAACGTCCTCGGAAGGCGCATTCTGTTGGATGGCGCGCCATCCCTCGTGATCGGGGTGATGGAACGGAATTTCGATTATCCCGAGCGCGATTTGAAAATTTGGACGCCGATGCGTTTCGCAAACAGAGACTTCGAGGATCGCAACGATAACTATTTGCGAGTTGTTGCCAGACTGCGGCCGGGTGTGTCGCTGGAGCAAGCGCGGTCGGAGATGAAGGTCATCTCGGAACAGTTGCGGCGCGAGTATCCGAAAGACAACCAGCATGTCGGCGTAACCATCGGCACGCTACGAGACGAGTTGTCCGCCCGCTCTCGTCTGATGTTAATTGCCCTGTTGGGAGCTTCTTTTTGTGTTTTATTGATAGCCTGCACGAATCTTGCGAACTTGCTTTTGGCTCGCGCCTTGACGCGCCGCAAAGAAGTCGCAGTCAGGAACGCGCTCGGGGCCGGTCGTGAACGCCTCGTAAGGCAGATGCTCACCGAGAGCCTGCTGCTGGCTGTGTGTGGCGGGATCTTGGGAACCCTGATCGCCCTCGCCGCTGTGCCGCTTCTTTCCAAACTTGTACCCAACACGCTTCCAATTGCCGAAGCGCCCGGCATCGACTGGCGCGTGCTGGTCTTCGCGCTTGCTGTAACAGTGATCACGGGCATCTGTTTCGGAGCGCTTCCCTCCGTGCGCGCGGCTGGCGATATCAACGCAACTGCTCTGCAGGAAGGCTCTCGGCAAGGCGTGGGTGGAAAGAAAGAGGGACTTCGCTCAACGCTGGTGATTGCCGAGGTGGCGATCTCGTTTGTGCTGCTGATTTCCTCCGGTCTGCTAATTCGAGCGCTCTGGCAACTAGAACAGACCAATCCCGGTTTTCGCGCCGAGAACGTGCTGACCATGCGGACCGCGCTGCCCATGCCCCAGTACAATTCCACGGCGCGGCGCGTCCAGTTTTATACCAGTGTTCTTTCGAAAATCCGCCAACTACCCGGTGTCCAGAGTGCTGCCTATACCAGCTTCCTGCCGATGATCTTCACCGGAGGGATTTGGCCCGTTACCATCGCAGGCCAGCCCATGAATGAAGATCGGGCCTTCCATCAGGCCAGCCTTCGATTTATTACCCCGGAGTTCTTCGAGAGCATGGGCATACCGCTCCTGCGCGGCCGCGGAGTCCGCGAATCGGATACCGGCAAAACTCAATGTGCGGCCGTCGTAAGCCAATCGTTCGTGCGCCAGTATTGGCCGGACCAGGATGCGCTCGGCCGTCAGTTCGACTTCGGCTTCGCAAGAAGAACCATCGTGGGGATCGTCGGCGACGTTCGCGTTCGAGGCTTCGAAGGCCTCAGTGAGCCGCAAGTCTATCTGCCATACAAACAGGTTCCGGATGGCGACATGACCTGGTACGCGCCGAAGGACCTTGTTATCCGGTCCAGTGATGCGAGCGACGCGCTTGCTCCGCTGGTCCGGCGAATTATCGCGCAAACCGATCCCGAGGAGCCAATCTCAAATGTGCAGACGCTCACAGATATTGTCCAAGACGAGACCGCGCCGCGATTACTGCAAGTCCGCGTGTTGGGCGGATTCGCAGCGATCGCAATTCTCCTCGCCGGAATTGGAATACATGGCTTGCTTTCGTTCGCAGTTTCGAGTCGGCTGCAAGAAATCGGAGTGCGGATCGCGGTCGGCGCCCAAGCGAGAGATATTCTACTCATGATTCTGAAACAAAGCGTTCTACTGGCGTTCGCTGGAACAGTTGTTGGAATCGTGATCGCATATGGCGTGGGAAGAACGCTGGAGTCGCTGCTCGCAGGCGTGCATCCGGGCGATCTGGCAAGCTACGGAGCTGGTCTGCTCCTGGTCCTGTGCGCGACCCTGGCTGGCAGCTTTTGGCCCGCTGTGCAAGCCGTGCGGGTAGATCCGCTAACCGCCATTCGGGCGGAGTAAAGGGCGCCCCACATATGCTACCGGCGGTTGAAACAGCGTCACACAATGAAGTCTTTCGCTTCATTGAAGATCGCAGGCCCGACAACTCAGGAGCAACTCGGAAGCTAAACACTAGCCGCTAAAGAAGATCGATGGCAAAAGTTTGCATTGCCCTTTAGTCGCGATCGGTTTGACAGCAAGAATCAACCGATGTCGCGCAGGGTCACCGCTGGATCGATATGGACCGCTCGGCTCGCCGGTAGAAAGCCTGCTAGCAGCCCAATCATGACGAGAGATAGGCATGCTGTTGCCAGCGCTACCGGATCGAGGGGCGACACCTCGAACAGCAGACTTGTCATGATGCGTGTTACCGCAAAGGCTCCCATCAAGCCAAATGCCGCGCCGGAGAGAAGCGTCAGCAGCGCGTCGCTAGAGATGTCGGAGAGGACATCGCTGGAGCCTGCACCGAGTGCCATTCGGATCCCGATTTCACGTCGGCGTTGCGTGACTGAATGAGACATTAGACCGTACAGACCAATGGCGGCCAGCAGCAGAGCGATGCTTGCGAACCCTCCTATCAACCACGCAGGTTGACTGACGGGCAACAGTGTCTCGTCTAAGACCTGCTGCATGGTGGCTGCGCTTCCGAGCGGCAGGTTTGGATCGACTGTGTGGACCGCATCGCGAATAGCGGACAGCACGGAGATACCTTTTCTCGCTGTGCGAACGAGCAGTTTAATACTTGGCACTGGCTCCTGCGCGAGCGGCACATACGCGACAGGTGGATCGGGATCACCGGGCGAAGCCGTGCGCTCGCTTCGGATGATCCCGACGATCTGGACCGGCGATACGAGTTCCTTCTCGTAGGTAACAGTTGAAAGCCGGACAACCTTGCCGACCGGATTCTGTACACCGGCTTCGGATGCTAGTTTCGCGGCCAGGGCCGGGTTAATTACCACCACGAGGGGTGACCCCTCGCGATCTCGATCCATGATGCCGCGACCCGCAAGCACGGGAATACCCAACGCACTGAAATATCCAGAATCGACGCGTTTGAGCCGCACTCGGACAAGTTTTTCAGCACCAGCGATTTGAATTGCTTCGCCATTACTGATCCACTGCAGGGGCAATGTTGTAGAAAAGCCAACCTTCTCGATACCCGGAACGGAATGAAGCCGCTGCTTGAGCGCTTCATAAAACAGTGCCGCTTTTTGCGGTGTTGGATATGCGTTCAAAGGAAGGTCGATCGAGGTAGTGATGACCTTGTCGATGCGAACTCCCGTGTCGACCTGCTGCAGTTTGACCAGACTTCTGACCAGGAGAAGTGCGCCGCATACCAGAACAAAGGAAAACGCAAGTTCCATAGTGACGATCGTGCGGCGCATACGGACCTGAGTCCGCGATGAATCGCGAGCCGATTGCCTTAATCCGTCTGTCAAACCGCCAGAGGAGGCTTGGAGCGCTGGCATCGTGCCCGCGAGTAGGACGACCCCCAAGACAACAGCGGTTGCGAACAGCAGCACATCCGGGCTGAGATTGACGGCCGCTGTGAACGGGAGCGACTGAGCCAACAATGGTGTGGACAAACGAATCAGGCCATAGGCTACAGCGATGCCCGCCGCTCCTCCTACAACACACAGCGCCAAACACTCGGTAAGTAATTGCAAAATCAGACGTGCGCGACCAGCGCCAAGCGATGCCCGGATAGCCAGTTCTGTTCTGCGCGTGGCCGCTTGTGAGAAGAGAAGGTTTGCGACGTTGGCGCAAGCGATTAGCAGGACCAGAAGGACGGCTCCGAAGGCAATCGCAATAGAGCGTTGAAGATGAGGGCCGATCAGCAATCGCGCGAGACCTTCTATCGCGATTGATCCGTGGCGGTTTTCGACAGGCTGACTTTGCGCGAGCACTGTGTAAATAGCCGACATCCGTTGACGTGCTTGCATCAGGCTCACACCGCGTCGAAGGCGCCCATAAACAGTGAGCCAGTGGGTATCGCTCGCTTTCTGCACGGCCGTGAATAGCAACGGCTTCCAGAACTGAATCTGGTCGCGATCAAAGACACCCGGGTCGAGAACTCCGATCACCTGAGACGGTTCACCGTCCAAGAGAATTCGTCTGTGCAGGATATTGGGGTCGGCTCCGAAATACCTTTCCCAGGCGGCGTGGCTGAGGACGACGACGGGCGTGGCGCCCGGCTGACCCTCTTCCCGCCTGAATGTGCGCCCGAGAGCTACTTGGGCAGTGAAGACTTTGAAATAGGCTGCCGTCACCAGTTTGCCTGCCAGCCGTGTTGCTCCGCTCTTGTCGTTGAGAGCGGAGGTGGTGGGCGACTCCGCTGCCAACTCATCGAAGATTTGCGAGGAGCCATCCTGCCAGGCGAGAAATTGGGGAACTGTCGTTTCGTTGACAACGCCCGGCCGCGGCGCCTCCCAGAGCCGAACGATGTGATCCGGTTCGGAAAAGGGAAGCGGCGTCAATAGGACCGCATCGAGGACGCCAAACATTGCAACCGTTCCGCCGATACCAAGCGCCAGAATCCAGATCATGACCGCCGTCATCGTGGGGGCACGCAGTAACCAAGCCATGCCATGCCGAAAGTCCCGAAGTATGGTTTCTATCCACCGAATGCCCCGCCGGTCACGATGGTCTTCCTTCATCTGCTCAATTGCTCCGAAATGGCGGCGAGCTTCCTGCCGGGCCGCTTCCGGTGTTAAACCACGTGAAAGGGCGTCGTGCTCGGCGAGTTCGAGATGCCCATGTATCTCGTCGTCGAGTTCGCAGTCCAGATGCTCTTTCCGGATAAGGGCATGTAGTCTTGCAAGCGCACGTCGAAGGGTCATGCGGAAGTCTCCAGGAACCGAGCTACGAAGGCTGTCGCCTTTTCCCACCTCGCCACTTCGATGGCGAGTTGCTTCCGACCCGCTCTCGTCAGCGAATAGTATTTGACCTTTCGGTTTGTTTCGGATAGTCCCCAAGCGGCTGTGATCCAGCGCTCCTGTTCAAGACGGATGAGCGCGGGGTAGATCGAGCCCTGGCTCAGTTGTAGAGATTCTCCGGCGACCTGTTCGATTCGGCGCGCAATCGCATAGCCGTGGAGGCTGCCCAGAGTTTCCAGGGTTTTGAGGACGAGAAGATCCAAGGTGCCGTAGGGGAGCTCTGATCTATCCTTAGACATGTCGGCTACCGACAGCTTACAGGGCTACCTCGTTTTCTGTCAATGGTTATCTTCAATCCGCAGCCTCGCTTAATCGGCGTTCGCCGCGAGATGGGCCGCATCCATCCTCAGAACACAAACTGCAGCCGCAAGTTGCCGCTCCTCGGAACGCCGATAGCCGTACCGGAGAACAGGCCGGCGAAATCGATCACATTGAGCTGATCGGTCAGATTCTCCAGTTCGCCTTGCAGGTGGAGAGCGGCTTTCTCGTGTTTCCACAAATCAATACCGGCGCTTACATCCAGCGAGAAGTTGGGCCTAACGCGCCCCGCGCCGAAATTCACCCGGCTGACGATTTGAGGTCCGTATTCCGTTTCCAAGCCCGCAAGATCCGTGTCACCGTTAATCTCGACTGGTAGTCCGCTCCCATATTCCGCCGAAACGGCAGTCCAGATCCGGGGCCGAATCTGATACCGGAGCCGCGCGCGCGCTGTGTTGCGCTGGTCTTGCGAGATCGGGAAGCTGTTTGTCACGCCCAGCACGCCTTGTGCATCGCTCCCTAGAAAGAGCCCGCCATCGACAGGGAGCTGAGCGATGCCGTGCATATTTGAATAGCTGAGAAATCCTGAAAGGTTTCGCCAGCGCGGCAAGTCGAGCTTTACATCTACGCCGCGGACAACAGCGCTTTGAAACGCAATGGGAAAACTGATGCCGGTGTTCAGGAACACGTCATCATCGGCATAGTTGATGAAGGCTGCGGCGGTAAAAGCTCACATCCAGACGAGCTTTCCCGAAAATGCCCTGGCTGAACCCCGCTTCCAGGTAATTGCCGCGCGACGGAGGAACGGGGATCCGCAAGACCTCGGAATTGAGCTGATCCACTTGCGCGGAGCTCGCCAACAGCAGATTTTCGAGGGCCGGTGTCTGGAAAACGCGGTCATAGGAAAATCGCAGAATCAGATCCGCCTTGGGTAGGTACCAAGCAGCGCCGAGACGCGGACTGAAGGCATGATCGCCAACCAGAAACGAGTAGTGGTCCCACCGCAAACCCGCACTTACGGTAAGATTGCCCAGCCGCAGGTTATCTTGCGCCCAGAGCGCCTGTTCCCGGTCCAGCGCGTGGCCAAAAAAATTGAAGTTCGACAGTGTTCCCGGATCGAAAAACGAGGGATCCGTGATCTGGTATTGCAACGCTTCGGTAACCGGCGCGTAGAGGGCGTCGCCTCCGAACTGAATATCGTGTTTGCTCTTGTGAACTGAGAGACTGGTATTCACATACCCGCGGCGAAAGCCGCGCTGCTGAAACGCGATGATCGGCGTCGAATTCGGATTCGACCATAAATTCGCGGAAAGATCTTCCACGACAGCCCGGACGTTGAGCAGCATTTGAGCGGAAAATTCGTGCGCCCAGGACGCCTGTCCAATGTCCTCGGGCGCGTCACGGTTCTGGATCTGGCCGGCGGCTTCCTGAAGATTCTCGTTAGGGACTTGGAAGGTTGCTTGTTGGCGCTGAACCGCAAGGTGAATACGATCGGACTCAGTCAGGTCGTAATCGTACGCTGCCGAAAGCCCGTCTGAGGTGCCGGTATTCGTGTAGTTGCCAAGCACCGGAGGATCGAGATAACGATCCGTATGCGCGGCCGAGCCGCTGAGGGTAACGGCGCCCCGGGACCAGCCGTACTCGCCGGAAACAAAGCCGTTTTCAGTTCCGAAGCTGCCGCCGCCAAGTTCCGCCGAGCCGTGCAGTCCCTTACGAATATCCTGCGAGGTAGTCACTTCAATGACGCCGCCGAGTTTGCGGCCGTACTCAGCCGGTATGTTGCCCGTCAAAACATTGAGTTCGGAGACTTGGGCGGATTCGAGACCGGGAGCGAATCCGGGTGAGCGATTCTCATCCATGGGCACGCCATCCACAATAAATAGCGTCTGGTATTCGGAGCCACGCGGGTGAAGGACGCCGTTCCCTTCGAAAAGCCAACCTGGCTGATCGTCGATGAGGTCCAGCAGTCCCCGGCCGGGCACCACCGATTCTTCTTCACTAATCTGCTGTGAACCGACCGAATAGGCAACGCCAGTCCGGTGCGGATCGAGAAGGGTAGCGGAGTCGCTGACCACAACTTCGGTGGAGGCCGTTTGCACGTTCAACTCAACATGCACATCGCGAGGGACTGCGGAATGGATGTCGATAGTGGCCGCATACGGAGCGAATCCGGCGTGCTGCACCGTCAAATGGTAGACGGCGAAGGGTAGGTGCTGGAACGTGAACTGGCCGGAGTTGTTGGTTTGATACTCGCGGCGGGTGCGGGAGGCTTGGCTGGTGAGAATGAGCGACGAGGGTAATGGGAGGTTAGTAGGATCCGTCACGAAGACGCGGATCTCGCCAGTCTCAAACTGCGCGTCGACGACCCGGAGGCTAATCGAATAAATGGCCAGGAGCAACAAGAACCGCGGCATTCGACCCGTGCTTGTATTCTGACATTCAACTCTGGCTGCTGCGTCCGCAAGCCTTTTGCAATTCGCTTACCGGAGTCACGCGCAGATTAGTCTTTCCAGAAGAGATCAACGGCAAGAACATACTTGGCGAACCTGGGCCTTAGCGCATCTTCGGAAGATACTCTTGCTTCAGCTTGTAGGTTTAGTCCCGACCCCGATATGTATTGCATCAGCGGTAACGCCGGGTACGATATTCCATTCCGCAGAAATCTTTTCTCCCTTGAGCGCCGCTACAAGTACTTTGGCCACACCTTCCAGTTTGTGGCGCGAGGGAGCAATTTCTATCGACACACCCGCGGCGGCCACAACACCGACTTGGGGGCTAAACCCCATGAGAATGATAGGTCCCGGTGCTGCCACTTGGACCCAGTCGGCACGCTTCAGGACCGATTGCAGTTCACGCGCAAAGGCAATCGCTTCCTTATCGGGGGAAATGCTCAAATCAAAAGCCATTGGCGCAAGCACTCTTAATTCGCCAGATATCCTAGCCTGCTGTACTGGGTTTAGCGTTCGCCATGCCCTGTACGCATCAAAAGCGGTTTGGGTTGCGAGAGCGCGCGTATTTTGCACGTGCCGCTTGGTTCCGAGCATCTTCTAAACCACGCTCAGCTTCAGTGGCTTGCTGTAAGGCCGATTTGATTTGTGCCTCGTATGAATCGGCTTTGAGCCTTGCACTGCTCGCTGCCTTTGCCGCCGCAGATGCAGAATCGATTGCGTCTTTAGAATCACGCTTTGCCCCAGCAGAATCGTTAACCGCCTTGTCCGCGTCCTCGCTAGCAGTTTTGGCTTTTTTATCCAATGCCTCGATTTCGGCCCCCTCTATTCTCTGGAGTTCATTGGGAAACACAAAAACCCCGGCATCGCCCAAAAACTCACCTACGAGGCTGATGACAACCATGAGAATAAAGACGATCTTCGGCCATGCTATCCAGCAAGGTAACCGCCCGTGTTCTTCTAGGTATTCGCCAATCGCACCGAAGGCGAGTACGAAGCCAGCAGCAATTATCAAAATTTCCGAGCTGTTTAACCAGTTTTCGGCCGCGAACTTGGAAAGTGACGGCCATGAGAGAAGATATCCCATTTCCGGCTACGATCTACTGGCTGGAGTCGGGATTGTTCTCAGCGGCATTGCGGTTGCCATTTTATATCTGCTGGCGCATTATTGGAAACGGTGATTTTCGGCGTAAACCAAGCCACATCGCGGGAAGCCATTTATCCAAGCTCACGGGCGACTCTTCGAAAATCGTGCCGTTCTTAACCGAGAACTGCTGTTTCGGGTGCTTGTTCCGGCACTTCCATCTGCGCTGATTGCTCAGATAAAGAGCGTCGTCGGACCCGCAGGTCGGACATTCAACGCCATTGGGCCAACGGATATCCCGACCAAATGCGGTCGCCACATCGGGGTCGGCGAAATCGTAATCGCTTCATAAAGCGTTTCGGGAAAGCCGTTGCATCCGTGCTAGATCTACAGCAATCTAGGCAGTTAGTCAAGTATGTTGTTGCCGATCAAACCCTGATTCCGACAATTACCTACCTAGCAAGTCAACATCAAGCCAGTTTTGGAGCAATCTGATCTTCCAAAATTTCCTTAACCGTCAGCGGAACGATCACGCGCCCGGATTTGCGGAAGAAGCTGCTTATCTCGGACATAGCGTCTGACGTGAACGCGAAAGAAACGAAGAATCCTTTCGTCCGGTTTTCGCGGGCCATCATCGCTTCGAATGAGTCGATGTCTGGCCGTCCAACTTTGTCCTTCTGTTTCACTTGGATCGGATACCACTGGTCCATGAAGTCGAAGGAATTGGGCTTTACTTGCGGCGTAGCACTCACCGGAAAAATTCTTCCATCGACTCCCATGTCCCCGACTTGCGCTTTATTGCCGATGCCACCTAGCGCGATAACGGCCCAGTTCTCGAATTCGAACGGCGGAATGCGCCTGAGTTCCGCTTCAGTGCGTGGCAGATCGCGGACGATGAAGCCACGGCCTATCTTCCATAGACGTTCGTCTTCCGGCAGTTTGCTGATATCTCGCAATCGCTTCGCCATCACCCGGCAAGATGTTGGAGAGATATCAATCCCAATCCACTGCCGATTCAGGTTTTGTGAAGCAACTAGTGCTGTTCCGCACCCACAAAAGGCGTCAAGCACAACATCATTCTCATTACTACTTGTCTTGATGATGCGCTCTAAAAGAGCGAGCGGCTTTTGCGTCGGATAGCCCAAAGCTTCCTTGGCTTGTGAATTTACCGGAGGTAGATCGTCCCAAACACTCTGTAGGGCAACACCTTTGGATTTGTCGAGGTATCGTTTGAGCGCCGGAACTTTGCCACTAGGCGGAATAGCTACCATGCCCTTTTCGATCAACTCTTGCATGTTCTCGGGCGAATAGCGCCAATATCGGGTGACACCCAGGACCTCGAAGTACGCGTTTCCCTTTGCTGCACCGCCCGGCCCGGTGAGATTGTCCCATCGAAAGGGCCTTCCATCAGGATCTTTGTTTGTGTAGTGAGATTCGATGTATTCGTCCGTCAAAGGTGTATACAACTGATTCCAGGTATACTCCTGTGATCCTCCTGTATAGAACAAAAGAACATCATGGAGGCGTCCGAAATGCTTGCTGCCTTGCTTTGCATCCGTATGGGCTGTGCTGCGCTTCCAAACGATCTCGTTTTGAAAATTGTTCTCGCCAAAGATCTGGTCCAGCATCACTTTCACGTAATGCGAAGCGTGCCAATCGCAGTGGTAGTAGAAGCTTCCTGTTTTCTTTAGAACGCGCGCCAGTTCGACGCAGCGCGGTCGCATGAAATCGATGTAAGCCTGCGTTGACTCGTGCCGATCTTCGAACGCCCGCTTCTCTTTGGTTTCGCCCCAAAACACTTCGTAGTTGCGGTTTGAATTAAAAGGCGGATCAATATAAATCAGATCAATGCGGGCATCTGGCAGCTTGCGAAGTTGGTCGAGACAATCGCCACAATAAACGATGCGCGTGTCTAGCAGCGATGAGGGCCTGTTCTGTGGCAACAAATAGGGTATCCCAAAATCTACTTCGAAGATCTCACGTTCAGTTTCCTAGACCGTATGAACTTGCGTTTCGCTGTATCCCATAAGCGAGGAACGCTGATGGCGTCCTGATCAGCTCAGGATTTACGGCAGCGCTCTCATACAATCACAGCTCGGCCGAACTTTATATTTGCCGTCGAATCCGACAACTTACCGGGATTTTCAAACGTACAAAGAACGTTTTCGCGTTCTCGTATGCTACGCTCTCGCAGGCTCGCAACACGTCCGTCGTGTCGCGGGCCATTTCCTTTTCAGGAGCCCATCGAAGATGACACCCCGATCCATCCGCCGCGCCGCCGAGCGCCAAGCCGCCAAACTCGCCCGCAAAGCCGAGAAAACCGCCGTTCACTCCGTCGGCATCCAGCTTGATTCCGAGCCGGACGCGTCAGCGACCGATTCTGTTTCCCCGGCTTCCATTTCCCCGGCTCAACTGCAGGCCAATCGCGCCAACGCCCAGCTCAGCACCGGTCCAACAAGTTTAGACGGTAAAGCCACTTCCTGCCTCAATGCCGTCAAAACAGGGCTCACCGGTCGCACCGTCCTGCTCCACACCGACGATGCCGCCGACTACCAGCGCCATATCGCCGCCTATGAAAAGGAACTCTCTCCCGTCGGCCCACGCGAGTGCGATCTGGTCCAATCCATCGCCGATACCGCTTGGCGTCTCGGCCGGATCCCCGGGCTCGAAATGGCCATCTATGCACGAGGCCACGTGCAGTTTGCCGACAAGTTCAAGGATCACGACGAGGCTCTCCGTCCCGGCCTGATCGAGCTCGAAACCTTCCTCGCCTACGAAAAGCAGCTTCGCAACCTGCAGCTTCAGGAAGCGCGCCTGGCCCGCCGTATGGCAAAGGACGCCGCCGAGTTGCGCGAGCTCCAGCACGCCCGCCGAAAGAAGGACCTGCAAGCCCAAAAGGACGTCTTGGTGCGAACCCTTCATGCAAATGGCTTCGAATTTTCAGAATCGGCTGAACCCTCCTTTGACCCCGGCGCGGAGCAACAAAAAGCTCCCGTCCAGCAGCTCAAAAGGAGTTCACTAGCCGCCTGAACGACGTTCAGCGAGATCTTCAAGTGAGTCACAGGGCTAAACAAAAAAGTTAGCCTCTTGCGTCTGCGTTCCCGAGCGCCGGAGGTGCCTCCTCATGGCAGCTTGGGCGGCTAGCATCGGGTTGCCCTACTGAACTGAAACGCAAACTCTGCCGATAGAGATTTTGTAAAGCTTTTTTACCACCTTATTTTCTAGTCATGCTTCAAGCGGGATTAGCCAAGCGGCCCGGCGTACGGGAATGGCTTGGTTGGAGAGTCATTGCCTTAGTCGCCAGGCGTCGTCGCACCGTGGCGCTTCTTGGTACTCTCGTGCTGATCGCGGCGGCTCTCGATATAGCCGTCCCGTTCCTCACCCAGAGCGTTATCGACAACATTCTTCATTCGCTGGCGGGCCGGCAAGGCAGCTCCACCCGAACTCTGCTTGCTGCGGCCGCCGCTATCTTTATCGCGACCGCCGCCACCCGGATTCTTCGCTCCATCTACAACTACCGGCTCGTGCTGACGGTTTCTGAGGCGGAAGATGAAGTAAAGAACGCGGCCTTCGCGAATTTCCTCACTCTGGACACGTCGTTTCATGGCGCGGTGAATACTGGCGAAATCGTGGGCGCGCTCGATCGCGGCGCGACCGCCGTGTTCATCATTCTCAACGAAATCCTCGGGCAGAACCTCGTTCCGCCGCTCCTGATTGTCGGCGGAGTGCTGCTCTCTCTTCTGCTCAAGAACCCGCTGATCGCGCTGATCGTTTTCGCCCCGCTTCCCGCTTACGTGCTTGCCATCAGCCGCCTCGGCCCCCGGATGCAAGATACCGAGCAGCAGGTGAGCAAGGCCTTCGAGCGCGTCACTAAAGAGTCCTATGACATCGCGAGCAATGTGCGCCTGGTCAAGAAATTCAACCGGGAATGCCAGGAAGCTTCCACTCAGGGGCACTTAATTCACCTGGCCCGGCTTAAGCATTACGCCGCGGAACGGCTCTGGGCGGTCGTTGAAAACGTGCAAAGCTTCATTGCCACGGCGGGCCGCGTTGGCGTGATCACCGTCGGAGGCTATTTCGTCCTGACACATCGCTGCACGGTTGGCAACTACGTTCTGTTCATGGCCATGCAGGACATGGTCTATGGGCCTATCTCGCAGCTTTCGATCATCCTGCCTAAACTGCGCCGGAACTTATCGCGGGCCGAGAAGCTGTTCGAGATTCTAGACGAGCGGCGTGGAATCTGCGACGCTCCGGGCGCAGGATCTCTCGCTTCGGCGCGGCACAGCGTGGAGTTTCGGAACGTATCGTTCCGCTATGCCGATGGTGAGCATTGGACGCTTGAGAAGGTCAACTTCTTCGTCCCCGCGGGCTCCACCGTTGCTTTGATCGGACCCAGCGGTTCCGGCAAGAGTACGCTGATGAACCTCCTCCAGCGCCTCTACGATCCGCAGGAAGGCGCCATCCTGATAGACGGCCAGGATATTCGCACCGTGACTCAACGAAGCCTTCGCGAGCACATCGCGGTTGTCCCGCAAGAAGTGGATCTCTTCTCGCGCACCATCAATGAAAACATTGGCTACGGGCGCGATCACATCGTTCTAAGCGAGATCGAGCAGGCCGCGCGTGCAGCTCATGCGCATGAGTTCATCGAGCGTGCCGACCGCGGTTACGAAACCGAAGTCGGGGAGCGGGGCATGAAGCTATCGGGCGGTGAGCGCCAGCGCATCGGAATCGCGCGTGCTGTCCTGAAAAACCCGAAGATCCTTATTCTCGACGAGGCCACCAGCCATCTCGATAATGAAAACGAACGCCTGATCCAGGCCGCCATGGAAACGGTCATCCGCGAAAGGACTTGCTTCGTGATTGCCCACCGGCTCTCCACGGTCCGGAACGCCGATCTTGTGGTCGTATTCGCGCACGGCGGCGTTGAAGCCGTCGGTACTCACGACCAGCTTTGGAAGACCAGCCCAACCTATCGCAAGCTTCATGGCCTGCACCTGGCGGAACGGCCAAAAACTCGACCGGAGCCCTCGGCTGAAGACATCGAAGTGCTTCTCCCGGCCATAAATAATTAGTGGCGGGGGCGCTGGCGTGATCCCTTGCGGCGCGCGGCAGCTTGTTGTCGTCCCAGCTCCAGCTCAAACTCCTGCTGCGACTCGTCGATGAATCTGGTGAGTTCCTTGGGATCGATGAAAGCGTTAAGCTGGCCGGCCTTGCGCCGCTTGAGCTTCTCGTCCAAATGGAAAAAGTCGGGGTGGGGCCCAAGAAAGACATCGCACGGCAGCTTTCTCAGTAGCGCGAAGCTAGTTTCGTAGTCGAGCACGATGTTTGGATATTTGGGGTTGTTGACAAGCAGATTCCCTGCGACTGACGTGCTGCAGTAGAAGACAACATTGTGCGTTGCGCCATGCTCCACCACTGGCATCGTCCAGGTGGTGCACCCCTTCGTATGGCCGGGAGTGAGGTGGGCCGTCAGCACGGCGCCGCCCAGCGAAATGCGCTCTCCGTCCCGAATTGTGCGATCGACGCGCACTCGCGGGAAGTAAGCCTCGTGTTGTCCTGGGCCGTAACTGAGCTGGTGGCCGGTATTGAGGGTTTCGCTGTCAGGCGCGCTTGCCAGAAGCTGGGCGCCGGAATCCTGCTTTAGCTTCGCTAAGCCGCCGCAATGATCGTAGTGAGCATGGCTATTCAACAGATATTTGACGTTCTTCAACTGAAAACCGAGAGCGCGGATGTTCCTCTCGATCAGCGGAGCGGTTTCGGTGAACCCACCATCCAAGACGATTAGACCGTCGGGAGTGGCAATGAGGAAGGACGAGACGCCGTGCGCGCCGACGTAATAGACGTTCCCCACGATGCGAAATGGCTGTACTGGAGCGTTCCAGGCCCTTCGCTCGCGCGGATTGATCTGCGCCATCAAACCCGCTGATGCGAAGAACAGCAGGCAGACTGCGGCGGCCACAAATGCTTTGCGTCCGGGTAAGCCAGAAAGGCAGTAACGCGCCATGCAACCAGAGTACGAACACTGCCTGGGCGGGACCGGTCAAAAGAACATGTGCCCGGGCTAGTTGCCCATTCGCCAACTGTGATATGTTCTCGATGCGTGAAAGGGCAGGAAGAGTCATCGGCCGATTACCAGCTCAACTGGAGAAAACTCCAGCAGGTGGGGTTGAATGCCTACGAGGCGCGCTCGTATTTAGTGCTGATGGGACATCCCCGCTTTAAGGCGCTGGAGTTGGCGGCAAGAGCGCACGTGCCGCGGCAGAAGATCTACGAAGTTCTGGACAGCCTCGTTGAGAAAGGATTTGCGCAGGTCGTTCAGGAGAAGACCAAGCTCTTCTCGGCGGTAGATCCGAGTTTGGCGATCCCGGCCTACCTGGCGCGCCGGACAAAGGCCCTGCAGAACGAAATGACGGATCAGGCGCGTTTGGCAACGGGACTCATCGAAGACTTGAAAGCGGCTTACGTGAACGGTCAGGACGGCCGTGGCACGCTGGATTTCCTTAACCTGGTGAACGACCCGACGCAAACGGCGATTCATTACCGGAGAATGTTGACCGCCGTATCGGATGATTACGCGGAGTTTTCACGGCCTCCGTTTGCGGTGGATCCTCTCGACGAGCAACTGGTCAAAGATGCCGCAAGCCGCGCGGTGAAGTGCCGCCTGCTGATTGAAGCCGCTCCCATGAACCAGGAACATCGGGATCGTTTAGATGAATATCGCCAGGCGGGAATTGAGATACGTTTTCATGACCGGCTGCCTCTCAAGCTCGCTTTGTTCGATCGGAAATGCGGATTGGTTGCGCTGCTGGATCCGGTGCTGACGAAGCCAGCCTGGACAGCGGTAATTTTCGAGCATGATGGATTTGCGGAGGCGATGGCCGGCTTGTTCGAGAGCTATTGGGCACGCGGCGAGTGAGAGGCGGCATACTCTGGCATCCGCCATGAAACCTTGAAGGAAAAGGCGCGTCTATTTGGCGGCGTAAGCCAGCAATCTCAATTTGAGTCTCATTAGGAGGAGCCCCAAAATGAAGTTTCTGACAGCGGAGAAGTGCCTTCCGCGATCAATTGCAGTCGTTACGATTCTGTTAACGAGTGCGGCGCTTGCGAGTGCGGGAACATATTCGTTCCAAACTCTCGACAATCCGGGAGATCCGGCATTCAATCAGCTCCTGGGCATCAATAATGCGGGCGTGATAGCCGGTTATTTCGGAGATGGCACGACCGTGCCTAATAACGGTTACACGCTTTCCGGCGGCGTTTATACGCCTGAAAACTTCCCCGGAGCGGCTCAGACCCAGGTGGTCGCCATCAACAACGTCCTAAATAGTGGAGCTTACAATACAGCCGGCTTTTACGTCGACAATACGGGCGCCAACCACGGTTTCAGCAACATGGGCGGAACGTTCACAACGGTCGACAATGCGCTAACAACCTCAACTCCAGCTTTCAACCAACTTCTCGGGCTGAACGATCACAATGTGGCGGTAGGGTTCTACCAGGACTCTGCCATGAATTTTCACGGCTATGAAGTTGACTTGACTACGAATACGTTTACGCCCATCACTTTGCCGGGCGGATTGAATGCAACGAGTGTAACGGCGGCAGGCGTGAACAACGGCGGCGTGATCTCCGGCTTCTACACGAACACGTCGGGTGCGGTACACGGGTTCATCGACAATGGCGGTACCTTCACTTCGTACGACGATCCGAACGGTAATGGAACGAACACCAGCTTTTTTGGATTGAACAACAAGGGCCAGGTAGTTGGAAGCTACGTTGACGCAAACGGCACAAATGGTCTTTTGTTCAACTACCTAACGAACACCTGGCAAACGATAGACGACCCGAAGCAGTCGTTCAGCACGGCTTTCGGTGTCAACGGGACGACAGTCAACGGGATCAACGATATGGGACAGCTCGTCGGGTTCTACTCCGATGGCACGAACGTAAACGGGTTCCTGGCAACGGCAACACCCGAGCCGGCTTCGTTGGGGCTGGTGGGTCTATCGGCGCTTGGGTTAGGTCTGATTTGGAGGAAGAAGCAGCGACGCGGCTAATTTACTGCCGGAGTTTCAGTAACACGTCGTCGCGATTGAGAAACTGAATAGCGCGTATCCCCAGAGCCTCCGCGGCTTGTATATTTTCGATCCGATCGTCGAGAAAAAGGGTCTGCTCCGGCGCGGTGCCGAGAGCTTCCAGGCAGTGCTCGTAGATTACAGGATCCGGTTTAACGGAACGGACTTCATAGGAGAGGGTCACCTGATCGAAGCGGTTGAGCCTCTCCGTCTCGAGCTTGAGCGCGTCGCCTAGCGGTTGCGGCATGTTGGATAGCATCGCAACGCGCTTCCCTTCTCCGCGAAGCTGCGCAACCCAATCCCACATGGGATCGTCGAAGCGCATCCAGCTTTTACTATCGAGATCCGCTAACTGCTGGATCTGCTGGGTGCTCAGAGTCGTACCGGCTTGCCGCGCGATCGCATTCCAATAATCCGGCCCGGTCAGGTCGCCTCTGTCGTAGTCGAGCCGGAGCGACCAATACAGATCGTGGAGTTTATTAACCGGTATGCCGGCGACGGATGCCATTTGCGCTTGGTCGTCCGCGGTCTGATGTTCGACCAGAACGCCTCCGAAGTCGAAGATGAATCCGCGGAAGCTGTCAGCGAGCGCCATCGACCAACTGTTCGTGGCGCGTTCGCACTTCGCGAATGGCGTAAATTCTGCGTCCCTGGCTCTCGAAGTAGGTACGCATCAGCACCTCGCCGATCAAGCCGGTGCTGAACATCATTAAGCCCGCGATCCAGAGCAGCGCTCCGGCAACCAGCAGCGGTCCGTGCTCGGCGATGATATCGTGCCCGGCGATCTTGGCGATCAGCATGTAGAGGAGCACGGCGCTGCCCAGCCCTACACCGCCTAGCCCCCAGGTCCCGAAGAAGTGCATCGGGCGAGTGAGATAACGCAGGAGGAATTTGATCGTGAGGATGTCGAAAAATACACGGAAAGTGCGGCCCAAGCCATAGTGGGAAGCGCCGTTGGGACGCTCGATGTTCCGGATGGGCACTTCGGCGATTCGGGCGCCGTAAAAACTAGCCAACGCCGGAATAAAACGATGCAACTCGCCGTAGAGGTTGACGTCTTTGAGTACCTCGGCCCGATAAGCCTTGAAGGTCGTTCCAAAGTCGCGAAGCTCCACACCGGAGGCGCGCTTCATCATCCAATTGGCAATATGGGACGGTATCTTGCGCGTGACCGGATTGTCGACCCGGTTCTTGCGCCAGCCGCTGGCAATGTCGAAACCCTCGTCAATTTTTTCGAGCAAACGCGGAATATCTTCGGGATCGTGCTGCAAGTCGCCGTCCATGGACACAATCACGTCCCCTTGCGCTTCATCGAAGCCGGCCGCGAGGGCCGCCGTTTGGCCGAAGTTTCGGCGCAGACGTAGAACTTTGAGGTGAGCATCGACTTCAACCAGATTGGAAAGCAGTTCAAAGCTGCGGTCTGTCGAAGCATCGTCTATAAAGAGAATTTCGTACGGTCGCTTCAGCTTCTCCAGGACGGCGGTTAGCCGATCGTAGAGAGGAAGGATCGCCGGTTCCTCATTATGAATGGGGATTACGATCGAGAGCATCGGCGGGATATCTCCACTGTAGTCACAGGGGTAGGTGTTTGTTAGGATGCGAACCAACGCACCCAAGTCGCATACAAGCTGCTAAAATACAAGTATACGATATTCGCCCGTAAGTTATCGTTTTGCAACAACTTGCGCGGGATATTCCCAGGGTATTAGAGCAGTAGCCTAAACACCCTGAATCCAGGAGTTTTAATTTGGCCGAACAAGATGGATCGAGCGGCACACTGTTCCCGCCCGATAACAAGAACATAATCTCGATCAACATCGAAGACGAGATGAAGAGGTCCTACCTGGATTACGCCATGAGCGTGATCGTGGGGCGGGCCCTTCCGGACGTGCGCGATGGATTGAAGCCGGTGCACCGCCGTATTCTCTACGGGTTGCATGAGATGGGGCTGCATTTCAACCGGCCCACGCGCAAATGCGCCAAGATCGTCGGGGAGGTATTAGGCAAATATCACCCGCATGGGGACGCACCGGTTTACGACTCGTTGGTGCGCATGGCGCAGCCATTCTCGATGAGATATCCCCTGGTCGATGGGCAAGGAAATTTCGGGTCGGTAGATGGCGACCCGCCCGCGGCCATGCGATACACCGAGGCTCGCCTGGCGAAGATCGCGGGCACGCTGCTGGAGGATATTGATAAGGAAACGGTCGATTTCCGGCCAAACTATGACGACAGCGAGCACGAGCCGGAGGTTCTGCCGGCGCGCGTTCCGAACCTGCTGATCAATGGTTCTTCGGGGATTGCGGTCGGCATGGCGACGAACATTCCTCCGCACAATTTGAAAGAGATTATCGATGCGGCGGTTGCGCTGGTGAAAGATCCGAAAACGCCGCTGACCAAAATCCTGGAAATGGTTCCGGGACCGGATTTTCCGACGGGCGGATTCATCCTCGGCCGCCAGGGGATTTACGATTACTACACGCGCGGGCGCGGCAGCGTGAAGCTGCGCGCGAAGGCGGCGATCGAGAAAAGCGGCAAGGATCGGGAAGCGATCATTGTCACTGAAATTCCTTATCAGGTAAACAAGGCTCGGCTGATTGAGCACGTGGCTGCACTGGTTGCGGAGAAGAAGCTGGAAGGCATCTCCGACGCGCGCGACGAGAGCGATCGCGACGGCATGCGCATCGTGTTCGAGCTGAAACGGGGCGAACAGGCCGAAGTGATTCTAAACAACCTGTACAAGCAGACGCAGATGCAGGTGAATTTCGGCGTCATCATGCTGTCGATCGTGAACGGGCAGCCGCGCGAGCTCGGGATTATCGATCTGATCAAGCGCTTTCTGGATCACCGGACGGACGTCGTCCGTCGCCGCACGGATTACCTGCTGCGGAAGGCGCGGGAGCGGGAACATATTCTTCTTGGCTTCCAGAAGGCCTTGGATAACCTGGACGCAGTGATTACGCTGATTCGCGCCGCGGGCAGCGTGAAAGAGGCGCACAGCGGACTTATCGCCCGCTTCGAGTTCTCAGAGAAGCAAGCCAGCGCCATTCTCGAACTGCAATTGCAACGGCTGACCGGGATGGAGCGCCAGAAGATAGCGGACGAACTGGCGGAAAAACAGCGGATGATCGGCGAGTATCTGGAGATCCTCGGCTCGGAAATTGTTCTGAAGAATTTGATTGTGAAAGAGCTGAAGGAAGTTCAGAAGGACTTCGGCGACGAGCGGCGAACCCAGATTATCGAAGATACCGGCGAGATCCGGCTCGAAGACCTGGTGCAGGTGGAAGATGTCGCGGTGACGGTTTCGCGCGGCGGCTATCTGAAGCGCACTTCAGTGGATACCTACCGGCGTCAGTCGCGGGGCGGTAAGGGCCGTATCGGGATGGGCACCCGCTCGGAGGACGTTGTCGAGCACCTGGTCATCGCATCGACCCACTCGTATCTCCTCATCTTCACGAACAAGGGGCGAGTGTACTGGCTCAAGATTTACGAGATCCCCGATGCTGCTACCACTGGCAAGGGCAAGCATGTCACGGGACTGATAAATTTGCAACCGGATGAAACCGTAAAAGCGTTTCTTTCCGTGAAGGAGTTCGTGCCTGGCAAGTTCATCGTGATGGTGACACGGCAGGGCGTGATCAAGAAATGCGAGCTGACGGAGTTCGACAATCCGCTCTCGCGCGGGATCATCGCGCTGGCACTGGACGACGGCGACGAACTGCTAGGCGCGAAGATCACGAACGGAGACAACTTCATTTTCCTGGGCTCGCACCGCGGCATGGCGATCCGCTTCAACGAGCGGGACGTTCGGGCAATGGGCAGGCAGGCTCGCGGCGTCCGCGCCATGGACCTGGACGAAGGCGATTACCTGGTTGGGCTCGAGATTGTGGAGAAGCAGGGTTTGATTCTTTCGATTTCGGAAAACGGATACGGCAAGCGCACGTCGCTCGAAAGTTACCGTTTGACGGGCCGCGGCCGGAAGGGCGTTATCAACATGAAGACGACCCCCAAGGTCGGCAACGTGGTTGCCGTTCTCTGTGTCAAGGAGATCAGTGATCTGATGATCATCACCAAAGACGGTAAGATCATCCGGCTTGAATCGGGAGAGATTCGCCAGGCTGGGCGCTCGACGCAGGGCGTGCGACTGGTGCGGATGGAGGAAGGCGATCACGTCGCGGCGGCCTCGGTCATTCCGGAATCGGAGGAGGAGAACGGGATCAAGAACGGAGAGCTGCCGCTGCAGTAAGCGGTGAGCTAAATGAGGGAAGGACAAGGGCGGCTCTATACTTCAGGTATGGCCGCTCTTGTTGCACTCGGGGCCACGCAGATCCCGATTGATCCCGCGGAACTGGTAGCGAAGCAGGAGACGCTGTTCGCAGTCTTGCGAGATCTGAGCCGGGTGATTGTGGCGTATTCCGGCGGTACAGACTCGGCGTATTTGGCATGGGCCGCGCACCAGGTTTTGGGCGATGGCGCGATTGCCATTACGGCCGATTCAGCGTCTATCCCTGAGTCACACAAGCGCGATGCGGAAGCGTTCGCGCGCGAGTGCGGATTCCGGCACGAGTACATTACCACGCATGAGTTCGATAATCCGGACTACATCAAGAACGACAAGGACCGCTGCTTCCATTGCAAAGACGAGCTATTCGTGCGTTTGGAAGCGTATGCGCGGGAGCATGGCTACGATCACATCGTCTACGGCGTGAACCGGGACGATCTGGGCGATTACCGGCCCGGACAGCGGGCCGCGAAACTCCACGATGTACAAGCTCCCCTGGTGCATGCCGGGTTGAGCAAGGCTGAGATTCGCGAACTGAGCCGGTTGGCCGGATTATCGGTGTGGGACCGGCCTGCGGCAGCCTGCCTTAGCTCTCGAGTTCCCTATGGCACGCCAGTAACGGTTGAGACGATTCACACGATCGAACAAGGCGAAGAAGCCATTCGAGCACTCGGTTTCCGGCAGTTTCGGGTTCGGTTTCACGGCGAACTGGTGCGCATCGAGATCGCGAAAGAGGAGCTTCCAAGAGCGCTCACCAGTGAGACAGCCGAGGCTTTTGCGGCGATTTTCCGAAAGCTCGGGTTTCTTTATGTGACGCTCGATCTCGAAGGTTACCGGCAAGGTTCGTTGAACGCGGCGCTGCGCTCTTAAGAGCTCTGAACCTGCGTCATATTCTCGGCATCCCAGAATACGACCTTTTTGTTGAAGTAGCTTTCATTGGTCAATAACGCAGGACCAGCGGCCCGCAAACCGAACGTCGCGTCTTCGATTAAGGGCGCACCCTCGCGAATGGAGCGATAGAAGTTTTTGTGATGCTCAAGCTGCGCGTTTTGGTGAGCGGTGTCGTAATTTTGCGTGGAATCGGGCTTGAGATCGAGAGCGGCGCTCCCATGCTTCTCTTGCCATTCCTTTCGGAGCTGCTGCTGCATCGCGTCGGGCAAGCTGTCGATGGTGTAATCGAACTCGTCCGGACGCGGTGTCCGCTCGATTTTTATACCGGAATAGCCGGTTGTCATTACACCTTCGCTACCGATGAACTTAACGCCGAAAGACTCCTCCGGCAGACTACTCTTGAAATTCACGCGAAGCAAAACATTGAAGGCGGGGTGCTCATCCCGTTTCGGGTAGTCGAGCGTGGCAAGCATCACGTCCGGCACATCGCGGCCATCTTTCCAGAAACGCAGACCCCCGGTAGCGTAAACGCGATTGGGACCGATGGAGCCGGTAACGGTATGCAGACCCGTAAGTAGGTGAACAAAAAGATCGCCGGCGACGCCAGTTCCATAGTCGCGATAATTGCGCCAGCGGAAGAAACGCTTCGCATCCCAGGGATACTTCGGCGCATTTCCCTGGAACTGGTTCCAATCGCAAGTGTGGAGATCCGCATCGAGCGGAATGGAATATTCCCAGGCGCCAATTGCCGTGTTGCGGTCGAGCCATGCTTCGACCGAGTTAAGCTCGCCGATGATGTTCGATTGAAACAGCTCACGGGCTTTGAGGTAAGTCAGAGAACTGCGGTATTGGCTTCCGACCTGAAAGACCTTGCCTGATTTGCCTGAGCATCGATGACAGATTTCCCTTCCTCGATCGCGTGCACCATCGGCTTTTCGCAGTAGACATGTTTCCCGGCGTTGAGAGCGTCAACTGAGATGTGCCGGTGCCAGTGGTCGGGAGTGGCGATAATGACAGCGTCCACTTCGGGGCGAGTAAGAATCTCCTGATAGGTGCGGGTGATGAAGGTGTCCGGCCCGTATACTTCCTTCATATGCTGGAGGCGGCCGTCGTAGCAGTCGCAGGCGGCGATGAGTTTGACGCCAGGAATGGAAGTCGCGAGGTGCGCATCACCTTGCCCCATACCACCTGCCCCGATCAAGGCGATTTGAATATTGTCGTTTGAGGATGGCATGGCGGTTCAGCTCCGCACTTTCATGGCGTTCGGATCCCACTCGACGATGCGATTTTCGAAGTAGCTGACATTTGAAAGCAGCGCCGGGGCAGCGGCACGGAAACCGAACACCGCATCTTCGATAACGGGCTGACGCGAGCGAACGGCGTTCGCGAACTTCAGGTGATGAGCGAAATGATCGCTATAGCCCGGAGGCGCCGAATACGTTTGCTCCCGGTCCGCTTTCAGACCGGCGGCGGCTGGCTGCAGCTCCGGATAACGCTGGCGGTACCGCCGAAGGAACGCCTTTTGCTCGGCCTTGGAAAACGTTTCGATGGTGTATCCCGGCTCGGTTTCAGCCGGCGGGGCCGAGAGACTGACATCTCTGCCGACGTTCATAACGGCATCGCTTCCAGTGAACCGGAAGCCGGAGTTCTCCCTTGCGCCGTCGACAAAGTTGGTTCGCATTATCAAGTTGAATGCGGGATGCTTGGGCGATTCGGCATAGTCATACAAGCCGATGAGGAGATCCGGTACATCGCGGCCATCTTTCCAGAAACGCAGCCCGCCGGTGGCGAAAACGCGCGTGGGCCCAACCGCGCCGGTAATGAAATGAAGGCCCGAAAACAGATGCACGAACAGATCGCCGGCTACGCCAGTCCCGTAATCGCGATAACAGCGCCAGCGGAAGAATCGCTTCGGATCCCATTCGGCGCGGGGGGCGGCGCCTTGGAAACGATTCCAGTCGCAGGTGGTGGTGTCGGCGTCAGGCGGTATTGTGTACTCCCAGGCACCCACGGCTGAGTTGCGATCGTACCAGGCTTCCACGGAATTCAGCTTGCCGATGGCACCACTGCGAAACAGATCGCGAGCTTTCTGGTAGACGACGGAACTGACGCGCTGGCTTCCGATCTGAATAATCCGCTTGGTTCGCTGCTGGGCATCAACAACGTCAAGACCCTGATCGATGTGCTGCACCATGGGTTTCTCGCAGTAAACATCTTTCCTGGCGTTCAGAGCGTCGACCGCAACCTTCTGGTGCCAGTGATCGGGCGTGCCGATGATAACGGCATCGATGTCGGAACGAGCTAAGACCTCTTCATAATTCTTGGTGGTGAAGATGTCGCGCCCGTATAGCTCCTTCATGTGCTCGAGCCGGCCGTTATAGCAGTCGCAGGCAGCAACCAGCTTAGTCAGATTAGTAGAGACGGAGGCTTTGGCATCGCCTTGTCCCTGCCCACCGCAGCCGATGAGAGCAATCTGGATTTTATCGTTCGGAGAGGAAGAGTTCTGCCGCTCTGTCTGATCGGCAAGTAATGAACTGGCGAGTCCGGAAGCGGCGGCGGCACTCAGGAACGCCCGGCGTGTAGTCACTCCTATTTTTTATCAGAGGAGCTTGCTTTTGTGTCGGAGGAGCTTGCTTTAGTTTCCGAACTGGTGGCACCGGCGGTGGATGACTCGGAACTGGACGGCGTCTTAGATTCAGAGGATTTGGAGTCGGACGATTCTCCCGATTTGCCTTCGCCATTCCGCGAGGAGCGCGATCCCTTGGCGTAATCGTTGACGTACCACCCGCTGCCCTTAAACTGGAACGCGGAAGTGGAGATCAGACGCTGCACTTTCCCGCCACACTTTTCGTGCGTGGTGAGAGGCTCGTCAGAAAACTTCTGGATCAGTTCGAATAATTCACCGCACTTTTCGCACTGATATTCGTAGAGAGCCATGTATTTCGGGGACGACTAGGGCTCCTGCGGGCTCTTCTGGATGATGGGGTGCTGTTCATCCGGCGGAATCATGCCATCGCCTTGATTGATCAACTGCGCGACCGTGGTTTTGCCGGTAACGAGGTCAATGGACTGCTTCAGCAAATTGTCTTCGACGTTCTTTGGCGCCGAGTTCGGAATCGGATTTCCGTCCTGATCCAGTTCCGGGCTGTTATCGTTCTCGGCTACTTGAACTGTCGGGGTCACGCCGTTATCCTGAATCGACTTGCCGGCGGGCGAATAATACTTGGCGACGGACAGGATCACGGCGCCTCCGTCGTCCATTTGGATGGTCTTGCGGAGGCTGGCATCGCCATAGCTGCGCTCGCCCACAACCTGCGCCCGCTTGTCGTCTTCGAGAGCCGCGGCGGCAATCTCGGCCCCGCCGGCGGTGGCGCGATCGGTAATGACCACCAGAGGTCCTTTCCACAAGTCGTCCTCGGATTTGGCATCAAACTCCTGGTCACCGGTTTTCTGACCTTTGAGCGTCGCAATCTGTCCTTTATCGAGGAACAGATTCGCCAGCGGAATGCCGTTCGCCTGATCGCCAGTAGAGCAGTGGCGCAGATCGAGCACTACATACCTGGCGCCCTCGCGCTTTAGATCGCCCAACTTATCTTTGGCTTGATTGACGCGATTCTCCGCCACGCTGGTCACGTGGAGGTAGCCGACTTCGCCGGGCAGCAGCTTGGCCGTGACATCGGGATACGAAATGGCTGCCCGGGTAAGAGTCAGCTTTTGAGGCTCCGGGTTCTTGAGCCGTAGAATACCAATTTCAACGGTGGAATTCGGCTCTCCGCGCAACAGTTGCTCGGCGTAAGCCAAAGGCATGTCGCGGGTTGCGACATTACCGATATTTTCGATCAGATCGCCGGTCTCTATATTGGCTTTCTCCGCAGGGGAACCGGGCAGCACGTCGACTACGGCTACATAACCGTAGCGTTTCGCCAGAATCAGCCCGACTCCGGCCTTGGCAGAGTCTTCACTTTTTTCGTACTGGCGGTATTGATCGGCGTTCATGTAGCTGGCGAACGGATCAACGGATTCGAGTAGGCCATTAATAGCGCCTAGCGTGACGCTCTTCATGTCCGGCTCTTCCACGTATTCGAGCTTGATGCGCTCCAGAACCTCTGTGTAGACCCTGAGATGGCTATACACATCGTTGGTGGATACCGCTCGACCATTTCTGGCCGCGAGCAGCAGGAGCACAACGACACACGTTGAGCTTCCAATAATAGTCCATTTGAAACGACTGTTCATGAGGGAGGAAACCGAGAGATATCTAAAGTATAGCGAAGTGCCGCGCCCGTTGGACACGGGCATCCGACGCTTGTTGGACGTGGAAATGCGGAAGCGTTGCGCAAGAGTGACAGAATGGTGCGCACCGTCTAAATCTAGACGGTTACGGTTTCAAGGGCGGGCGCCAAAGCGATGCTCGGTCCGGCTGGCGGCAAATCGAAACAGGCTGTGAACTGGAAGGTGCTCCCTTTTTCGGACTCGCTTGTCACCCAGAGCCGGCCACCCATCATTTCGACTAGCTGATAGGAGATGGTCAGACCGAGCCCGGTCCCCCCGTAGCGGCGTGTAGACGAGACATCTGCCTGGGTGAAAGCTTCGAAAATCCTGTTCTGTTTTTCGGGAGGAACTCCGATACCCGTGTCCTCGACGGCGAAATGAGTTATTACATGGTCCGCCTCACGCCGATCTACTTTCACAGAAAGGGTCACGCCACCTTTGCTGGTGAATTTGATAGCGTTGTCGAGCAGATTGAGAAGCACTTGCCGCAAGCGGAACGGATCTCCAATGACCTCTTTGGGCAGATCCGGGTCGATCTGACACCGCAATTGCAGCCCTTTCTGTTTGGCGCGAACGGCTAACGATCGAATCAGTTCGTCCACAGATTTTCGCAAACCGAAATTAGTTTTATCGAGCGTGAGCTTCTTGGCTTCGATCTTCGAGAAATCCAAAATGTCGTTGACGATGACGAGGAGCGAATCAGCTGAGAACCTGACGATGTCGAGGTACTCGCGCTGTTCCGGCGTAAGGTCCGTGGCGAGTGCAACGTCAGTCATACCCACGATTCCGTTGATGGGAGTTCGAATCTCGTGACTCATGTTCGCCAGAAAGTGACTCTTCGCCTGGCTTGCCGCTTCAGCCGCATCCTTCGCCAGTATCAGTTGTTCCTCGGTGCGGCGGCGAATGGCGATTTCAGCTTCGAGCGCGCTGTTGGCCCCCACAAGCTCGCTCGTGCGCTCCTGAACTCTGATCTCGAGTCCATCTCTCGATTTCCGCAGCTCTTTCTCGCTCTCCTGAAGGGCGGCGGTGCGTTCATTTACCAACTGGACCAGCTTCTGCTCGCGCAGCTTGAGCTGGCTGACGCGGAATCGATAGATACCGGCGCATAAGCTCAAGGCCAGGAACGCCAACAGGATAAAGAAGGTTTTGGTCTCGTAGTAGTGAGGCTGCAATGTCAGCGCCACGGGGGAGGGCGATTCAGTCCAAGTATCTCCATGGCCGGCGCGAACGCGAAAAGCGTACCCGCCCGGGGGAATGTTCGTGTAGTAGGCGATGCGGCGGCCCCCCGCATGAGTCCATTCCTTATCGAAACCTTCCAGCATGTATTCGAAATCAAGTTTTTCCGGCGTCAGGAAACTAGGGGCGGTGAACTGAAACTCAAGTTGGCCCTTGCCCGGAGGAGCAACGATGGGCTGATCAGATCGCATCTCATGCCGATCTATCGTCACGCGTTCGACGACCACGGGCAGCGGCTCGTCGTTCTTCACGAGATGCGCTGGATCGACTATGGCCAAACCTTTGCCCGTAGGAAAGATGAGGCGGCCGTCCGTAGCTCGCAATGCGGAGGGTTGAAAACCACCGTTGCATTCACGGGTCTTCATACCATCCGCGATGCCGTACGATGTGGATTTGATAAATGCGATCTTGCCATCGGCGAAATCGTCCAGATCTCGCTTACTAACGCGAGAAACACCCTTGTCAGAGCTCATCCAGAGATGGCCGAGATGATCATCCAGGATCGAGAAGACCGAGTCGTCGGAAAGGCCTTTTACCGTGTTATATACGGTGAACTTACCGTTTCGGAACCGATCCAGGCCACCGGCGCCCGTTCCGATCCAGATCGTTCCGTCGGCTTCCGGGTACACCGACCAGACGAGGTCGCTGCTCAGGCCGTCCTTCAAGCGGTAGGAAGTGAACCGGCCATTTTTGAGCTTATCGAGGCCCCCGCCGTGAGTCCCGAGCCAGAGTGAACCTTCATTGTCCTCGGTGATCCACTGGACATAATTTGTCGAAAGCCCATCGCGCGTGGTGTAGGTTGTGAACTTCTTTCCGTCAAAGTGTCCCAGGCCGGCTCGGGTACCGACCCAGATGTCGCCCTTGCGATCGGTGTACACGGAAAGTATGTACTCTCCCGCGAGCTCGCTGGCGATCGGGAATGCGGTGAATTTACCGTTCTGGAAGCGGCCAATTCCGCGCCGCGTTCCAACCCAAAGAACCCCGGCACGATCCTGCGTTATCGAAAAAACGAGATTATCAGGCAAACCTTCCCGGGTGGTATAGGTTGTTAGTCGACCGTCTTTCCAACGCATGAGGCCTTGATCGGACCCGATCCAGATGGAGCCTTGCGCATCCTGATAAACCGGAAGGATGGTATCCGCAATGAGTCCTTCCGATTTAGTGAGATTCGTGAAAGACCCCATTTTGAAGCAGTTCAGGCCACCGCCCGCGGTCCCGGCCCAAAGACTTCCTTCACGGTCTTCGAGAATGCTCCAAACATCTTTGCCGGCGAGACCGTCTTTCTCGGTAAACGAGCTGAATCTCCCTTTGACAAGCCGGCTCAAGCCGTTGTTGGTTCCGGCCCACAGCGTTCCCGCGCGATCCTGGTAAAGCGAAAATATGGTGTTGCTGGCGAGGCCGTCTTTAGTCGAAAAGCGAACGATCCCATTTGCGGTTAACCGGCACAGCCCATCGTTTGTACCAGCCCAAATGGTCCCGTTCCGATCTACCAGAGTGGCGCGCACGTAGTCTGCCGAAAGCCCGTCCTTGGAGGTCAGATTTGTAAATCTGCCGTTCGAATACTTAGTGAGTCCCTTGTGGGTCGCAAACCAAAGGGTTCCGTTCCGTTCACCCGCAATCGAGAAAACGGAGTTATCACCCAGGCCGTCCCGCTTTGTGAAGACTCGGATTTGACCCTGAAAAAGCCGTATCAGACCTCCACCGTCGGTACCAATCCAAAGCGCGCCCGCCGAGTCTTCATATAATGCGCTAATCGAGTCATTGGAAAGGCCACTCCTGTTAGAAAACGCGGCTGTGAACTCTCCGTTTTTCAGATAGCAGAGGCCGTGACTCCTGGTGCCTAACCAGAGCGTTCCGTGGTGATCTACAAACAGCGTCTGGAGCAAATCATCCTGCAAGCCGGCAGTGCGTTTGTCGAAAATAGTGAAGCGGACCCCATCATAGCGGGCCAATCCCTCTTCGGTACCCAACCAGAGGTATCCGTTAGGGGTTTGAGCGATGGCCACGACAGAATTCTGGGGCAAACCCTGCTGAGTCTGCCACGAGTCGTGAATATACTGCGAAATCGGCCTGTCCGGATCCAGGCTGGCGCTCGCCCGCTTTGCCGGGATCAGTAACAGAAAGCAAGTCAGCAAGAGGCGTGTGGCGAACCACAGAGACCGGGCGGCGTACAACCCCAAAGAAATTGCACTAGGGTTCTCGCCGCGCGAATTTGTGCCGTTGCGCCTCAACGTTGCTTCCTAAATCTTGATCGGCTTTCCCGGAGGAAATGTTGAGAGCTGCAGTCAAAAAAAGCTGGGATAGGGTGCTAAAGAATTCCGTAGTTGCCGCCGATAGGTCGACAGGGGAAGAATTCGAACAGGCAGATCTCCGGATCTACTCAGTCGGGTGACGGGCTATTCTCCAGGACCACATGAGAAACGAGGTCGCGGTGAGATCGATTGCAGGCTCGGTCGTACTGTATGACTGCACGTTGTCCCGGTAGACAGCGGTCTGGGATGCGTTGAAGGCCGTATCGTTGCCGTTAAAGAGTTTGAACGGATCCGTTCCATTGGCCGGACACAGAATCATCCCGCTCACAACACCGGAAGTAGCGGCCGTTGCCGGGCCTTCGGAAGCCGCACCCCACAAAACGGGAGTTCCGCCCGAGGTTCCATTCAGTGCCCGGGCGAGATTTGCTACCTGGTGCTGAATGCAATTCGGAAATGTAGTGGAACCATCGCCCACAACGAAGGACGAACCCCACGCGTTCGCCCCGAGAACATTGGCCATCCACCTCTGCGAGTATGTGTCGTAACCGTGAAGACCGGTCAAGTAATAAGCTTCGCTCGCCATTACAGATAAGCCCGCGCCGTGAGATGTCGTGTCGCTATTCCAGGCGCCGCCAAAGCCCCAGGCATCCGACTTGGCCTGGATAACAGCATCCCCGACCTGCTTCAAAAACTGATCGCGAATGCCGGATGCGGTTACCGCCAAACCGCTTGGATTTCCGGCAAGGCGGAGTGCCCGGTAAAGTTCGAAGTGGGCGAGTCCGCTTACGTCATAAAGGTTCAGGGTATCCGAGTTGCCGGATTGGTAGATTCTGGTGATGTAATTCCTGGCAAACTGCGCCGCCTGTGCAAGGTAGTGCGTGGGATCGCTGTAGAGCAAACCGGGAACCGCTGCACCTTCTTGCCGGACGCATTCCAGGGCAAAATACAGTTCAGTCGCACCCAGCTCCATATCGTCGTCCCAAACGGTCTCGGGATAGCCGTCAAACGGAATGATGGTGAGCAGGCATCCGGATGCGCAGGTACCCGCACCCACGGACGCGGCTGGATCCGCAAAGGACGTATCGGCGAGCTCAAAGATATTTTCCGCGTTGTTCAGGCAGCGATTCGCCAGATCAGGGTTGCTGGAGCGTTGGAGAACGTAGCACACAGCAAAATCCGCCGCTAAGCGACCGGCGAGATTCGGACTGATTCTTGAGCCTGCGGGTCCGGCTCGGAAGACCGGGCGGTGACAGATGAACTCAGCGGCTGCATTGCAGCCATCCCAATTGTCGTCAGCCTGCGGCAGGCGCCAAATGTCGTAATCGCTCAGAAGATCGGGAAAGTTTGTCCAGTCCTGGCTGTTGCCGGCTTGGTAGTAAAGAGTCCGGGAGCCGTTGTCCCACATTTTCATCAGGAAGCTGATGCCGAACCCGGCCTCTCGCGCGAAATCGGAGGACGAGGGCGATCCGGCCGAATCTCCCGCGTAGGAGACGGAATCTGGCGGAGCGGGAGGATTCGAAGGCGCATTCGGCCCCATCTGGTCTGGAAAATCACGAATACCAATCTCCTGAAGAGCGACCGTGTAGCTGACAGTCTCCACGTATTTCATATAATCGCCGGCATCCCACCATCCTCCGGCGGCGTCGATAACAGCACCGGTCGGCGTGAGCGGCCTGCTGGTGGTGTCAATCAGGTCGTTCGCATCCAAAGGCGGAGTCTGGTATACGACCGCGCGCCGGTCATTCAAATGACCGGGCGCCGACCGCAGCGCGTTGGGTATGTAGTCCGGTCCATCACGCTCGGTCTCGTAAAAGAACTTAGTGTTCAAGAGAAGGCCGGGGTAAAGCGTAAGCGGCGAGTCCACCGGGAAGGTAGGAGAAGTGGCGGGAATCGGGCCAGAAACAACAATCGAGTATGAGTCCGATTGAGGAGTACGAAAATCGAGCGCGTAAATTTGATAACTCAGCTTTTTACTATGGCTCCACGTGCCGAGGAGCGGTCCAATGCCGGCTTGGTAGACTGAGCCGCCCTTCGAGTTGAGAACCCGAAAAGTGGCGCCAGTCTCGGGTGCCGTGGACATGAGGTAAGCCCGAAAAGGCGCGCGTTCCGTTTCATATCCGACCTGGCTGACGCGCACGTAAGCAGAAGATGCTTCAGCGCCCGCGGCGATCTGGCAGACTCCGATACCGGCGACACAGATTACCGCGAGATTTCGACATCCGGGAAGACGGTTCCATTCAGCAGAAGACATGCTTCCCTCCTCAGGAACCTAAAGATATCACCGGTGCAGCGGGCGCGAATCTTACAAGAATTTATTCGTCTCGCAATACCGTTTTGGGATCGACTCGCGCCGCTCGTCGCGCCGGAACATACGCTGCCAAGATCGCAACCAAAGCCAGTAGAAACGCGACGGCTCCGAACGTCCAGGGATCGGTGGCTTTCACTCCATAGAGCTGACTCGCTAAGAGGCGCGTGGCACCCAATGAGCCTATTAGCCCGATAAGGACGCCCCAAACTCCCAGCCTCGCGCCCTCTCCAAGAACTATGCGAAGAACCTCGCGCTGGCTGGCACCGAGGGCGATCCTGATCCCGATTTCGCGTAGACGCTGCGCCACGGAATACGCCATCACACCATACACTCCAATCGCGGCCAGCAGCAATGCTAAGGAGGCAAAACCACCAAGAAGATACGTCAGGAAATTGCGCAAGGCTAGCGGCTGCGAGGCAACGGCTTCGAGCGTTCGGACATCCGCGATGGGTTGATCGCGGTCGAGTTGCCGGATCGCCTGCCGCACTGAAGGAAGGACGGTCAGCGGATTCGCCGACTGTGTGCGAATCAGCAAATTTCGGGGCGTTAGCAGCCAGGGATGCTGCGTGTAAGGGACATAAATTTCGGGAAAAAAATCTGCCTCGGGTCCTTGCGTCCGAACGTTTCCCGTAACGCCGACAACTGATAGCCACAGCGGCGGCCCCCAAGCAATCCTAAGCCGTTTGCCGATCGGGTCCTGTCGCGGCCACTGCTTGCGCGCCAATGCTTCATTGACGATGGCTACGTGCAAGGCGCTGTCGGTATCGTGTTCGGTAAATACTCGTCCCTTAACCAGAGGGATGCGGAGAACGTTGAAATACTGAGGACCGATCGCCAGATAATTCGCGTCTGGCATATCGGCGAGCGCCGGATGTGGGTTCTCTTGAGTGACAAAGCCTTGACCGCTCCAGCCGAAAAAGGGGACCCCTCTCGAAACGGTCGCGAATTGGATTCCGGGCACGTGGTTTAGACGTGCAAGCAACGAGCGATAGAATTCGGTCTGCTGTTGTTCTTTGTATTTGACATCGTTGAGAGGAACCCGCAGCGTAAGTACATGATCGGGCTGGAAGCCCACATCAATGTGATGCATGTACAACAGCGTTTTCACCATCAGGCCCGCGCTGACCACAAGCACGAGAGCGAGAGCGAACTCGGCCGACACGAGCAATTTCCGTATCTTGCCGGCGCTCGCTCCTTCAGTATTGCTACGGCTACTCTCCTTGAGCGAACTGCTCAAATCCAGATTGGAAAAACCAAGCGCCGGCAGCAGTCCAAAGAAGATCGCGGTCAGGAACGCGATCCCGGCCGTATAGACAAGGACAATAGCGTGGAGACCGGCGGTTTCGATACCCGGTGTATCGACGGGCGCGATGGCCACCAGACCTTTAGTGCCCAGGCTTGCGATCCACAGACCGGCAAGGCCGCCCAACATCGAAAGCAGAAAGCTCTCTGTTAACAGTTGCATAACCAACCGGCGCCGATTCGCGCCGAGCGCTTTTCGGACGGCTAGTTCGCGGAAGCGAACCGCACCGCGAGCAAGAAGTAAATTGGCCAGGTTGACACAGGCAATCAAGAGGACAAGCGCAACGGCCACCAGCAACACCAGCAGCGCCGGGCGGGAGTCGCCTACAACTTCGTCGTGCAGACTCACGAGTCCCACGCCCCACCCTTTGTTGTCCGGGTACTGCTTCTCGAGTCCGGCGGCGATCGTGTTCATCTCGGCTTGTGCTTGCTGCAATGTGACGCCGCGGGCCAGGCTCGCTATCGCGATAAAGTTATGGGCTGTTCTTTCGGGATTGCTGCGATCCAAGCCGGAGATCCAGATCTGAGCGCTGGCGTCCAAAGATCGTGAATAGGAGTCGGAAAAACCGGACGGCATGACGCCGATCACGGTGTAGTTTTCGCTGTTGAGCGAAATTTCCTTTCCAATGATGGAGCGGTCGCCGCCGTACCGGCGCTGCCACAGCGCATGACCGAGAATCACCACGCGAGCGCTTCCCGGACGGCCTTCTTCCGGCAGAAAACTTCGCCCGAGCAGCGGCTGAACGCCGAGAACGGAAAAGAGATTGGGCGTGACTTGCTCGGCCTGGATTTCAACGGGCTCGCCGCTGCCGGTCAGGTTAAAGCTAACAAAAGGATCGATGAGCGCCATATCGGCGAAGACATGGTTCTCTTTTTTCCAGTCGTTGAAGTTCGCCGCCGAAACGACATTGTGATACCAGCCGCGATGAGGACTCTGCTCCCAAACCATCGTCAAGCGATCCGCGTTTTTGAAGGGTAACGGATGCAGCAAAACGGCGTAGACGACGGAGAATACCGCGGTATTCGCACCAATGCCTAGGGCCAGCGTCAGCACTGCAGTGAATGAAAACGCCGGGGATTTCCGCAGCTGCCGGAGGGCGTAGCGCGTGTCCTGGAGAATGTTTTCGAATAGGGGGAAACTGCGCCTCTCTCGCAGGTCTTCCTTGAGCTGAGTGGCTCCTCCGAACTGGCGCGCAGCAGCTGCTCGGGCATCTTTCGAGCTCATGCCCTGACGCACATATCTTTCGGTCAACAGCGCGAGGTGCGAGTGTAGTTCTTCATCAATTTCTTGTTCCGCGGTACGCTGCCGAAAAAGAGCTTTCAAGCGTGAGTTGAATGTGCGCAGCGCCGTCATGACTCTTCACCTTCCGTCGGCAAGCTTCAGCACACGTCCGACGACGCCGGCAATGCGCTCCCAATTTTCGGTTTCCGCGGCGAGTTGCCTGCGGCCGCTTCTGGTGATCGAATAAAATTTCGCTTTTCGGTTGTTTTCCGAAACTCCCCAATCCGACCCGATCCAGCCTTTCTGGGTTAGCCGCAGGAGGGAAGCATAGACAGTACCTTCGTTGAGCTGCAGGACATCTTCACTGAGCTGTTCAATGCGGCGGGCGATTCCGTAACCGTGCAACGGACCCATTGCATTCAGCGTTTGCAAGATCATCAGGTCCAGAGTCCCCTGTAAAACTTCAGAGCGGATCGGTTTCAATGGACATCTCCTATGCGCGTTGCAAATAAGAGTTTATCATACACCTTTGGGGCGCGCATAGAAGAGCCCACAAGTTAAAGCGAGACTACCAGATGAACTGCTTGGCCTCGGAACGCCTTTGGTAACTATCGAGGACATGCACGACCCGGATCTTTTTCAGTTTCGCCGGCGAAAGCTGGCCGAGAGGGAGATAAACGATCTTCCGGTTCAACCTGGCAGCCAATTGCCGGAATATGCTGCGGGGCGGGCGGGCGGCGACATAGACGACGTGACGTTCCATGGCGTAATCGAGTCCCGCCATAAGCAGCCGCTCGGCTTTGGTCTCGGCAGTATCATAATCAAAATCGTTCCAGACGTCGTAGAGCCGGCGGGGCGGAAGCGTCATGAGAAGGCCGCCATATTCTGCGCGACCGATGCCCGGTCCGACGATATGCTCGAACGGACGTGTCGAATAGAAGGCCATATCCGACTCGTTCTGATGCTCCCCCTGCCAGGTCGTCAGGTACTGATAGCGGTCAGCGCGATCCTCATCAAAGATGATGATGAGCGCCCCAATATCACCCGAGAACTTACCCAGTTCCCTGACGTACAACTTTCCCTCGTGCCAGTTACGGATGGTCTCTCGTAAATCTATGCCGTCCCGCATGGAGGTGAGAAATGGCTCTACTCGCGAGCGTTCTTCCGACACTACGCTCTTGGCGTATTGCTTGAGGAAGCGGCCGTAGTTCTCGATGACGATGTCTTCGGGAGGATAGGAACAGATGGACTCGCCCTCGGTCTGGCTGGCCCACTCGCCTTTAAACTTTTCGCGCTTGCGGCTCTTGATCGCTGCCGGCTTGAGCCGCTGCTTCAGGCGAGGCAAACGCCTCCGGAGGCGCAGCTTGCGCGTACGCAGCCACATCTCTTCGCCCGAAATATTGACCGTTTCGAGCGGTGGATCCTCGGTTTGTTGAACAGGATAGCGGTTCGCCATCTGCCACACTTCGTAGGCGAAATTGTCGTCCACAATTGAGCGCGCTGCCAGCGTCAAGTCGTAAACGCCGGGCATAAGGTTATGGTCGACAAGCGCCAGGTTACGGCTGAATTTGGCCAGCGCGAGCCGCTGCCAGCCGCGCATCTGATCGCCGGTGTTGATGACGTACTCTTTTTCGGCTTCCCGCAGCAGTGCGAGCTGGGTTTTCGGTCTGTCGAACGCAGGGGCTTCGTTCACGCGCGATGCCTCGTAGATTGCCTGGTAGTAGGGTGCCTCAATGGTTACTTCGGCGAGACAATCGGGATGAAGATTAAAGAGTTCCGCGTACGAAAACAGAGCGGTCCTGGCCGGGGGCGGCTCATCCTGCGGAACCTCGATCGCGCCCAGAAGAGCATCCAGCATGTTAAGCGACACCACAACAGCGGTGGAGGCGAGCGGATCCACGCCTTGCAGCTTCCACGCCATGGCTGCCGCGTGATCCTCAGCTTCCGGACTGAGCAGCGGCTGGCGCTCGAGATAGGCGTCAATATATTTCTGAATTCCGATGATTTCGAGCGAATGGGGATCCGGATAAGTGCCAGGAATGTGGGGCTTGTCTCGGCCCGGCGGTTCAAGAAACACGATCCCCGCTCCGATTTCGCGGGCTGTCCGGAGCGCCTCAATAAATGGATCGCCCGGCTCAATTACCACGTAGGATGCGGTATCGTCCCCATCGCTCCGAGGGTCAGGTATGATGATGACCGACATTTGGGGAAGACGATCCAAAGCAGCATAGAAGTTGCGTTGGAGAGTGGCAGGAAATTCAATCGCAACTACTGCCGGACGCTCAGTCAATAGGAAGCGGCGCACGCGCAGGGCGAACTCGAGCCGTCCAGGAATCGCCGGGAAGAACGTTAGATTTCCACGCCGCAGCGTACCGGCCGTGGTCAGATCCTTCACGATTACCCTCTGCGGACGCCGTAGCGAACCGCTTCCTCGCCCAGAACCGCCCGCACCGCGCCCGGGAGCAACAAACGGCTGGAGTGGCCGGTTTGGTGCTGCAGCTTCAGCGCATAACGGACGATATTAATTCCATCACGCACGGTGTAGCTCTCATCGGCGGCATGAGCCTGCTGGAGAAAGTCGATCACATAATCGAGCACGTCGTTGGGCGAGAAAGGGACATTTTCTCGAAGAATGGCCAACTCTTCTTCACGCTCGGGAAAGTCGATGAGAATCTGAGGCTGAAGCCGGGAATGAATGTACTCAGGCAAATCGAAGGTAGAGGAATCGTCGTTCATGGTTGCCACCATTCGAAAGTTCGGGTGGGCTTTGATCTTGATTCCCGCAACGATCGATTCGACGTAGCGCCGGGTATCCAGCAGCGGAGCGAGGCTGGCCCAACTCTTCTCGCTCATCCGATTGCCTTCGTCCAGAATGGCCACGCCTCCACGGATCATCGCGGTGACCAACGGCGAGGCGACGTATTTCAACTGGCCCGGACCTTCAATCACCGGAGTGATCAGCAAATCTTCGGGGCGAGTATCGACCGTTGCCTGGAGGATGTACACCTCATTTCCGAGCCGCCTGCCAGCGGCGTAGGCCATGGTGGTTTTGCCGACCCCGGGCTTGCCGAGCAAGCGCGGGTTCATCGGGACATCGCGTTCATCGATGACCATCCAAGCGGCGATAAGTTGCCGCATGGCTTCCTCTTGCCCGATCCAGGCGACTTCAAGCTGGTCGGGATGAGCGAGATGCAGCTCGATCCCTTCAACAATGGTTTTCATTCGTCTTTTCGACTTCAAGGCCCGGCGCTTGGAAGCGCGCAGCACAGCGACTGGCCGCTATTTCTCCATCGTAGAATGAGAGTGCTTCGGGGATGAATTCGATTACTCCACGGTTCGGCTGCATAGCCAGAAACCACAACGCCGATCCAGCACGGCCGTATCTGGCGCGACAGCCCCGCTAATGGCTACCGAAAGTCCCATCGCCGATTATGCCTTCTGGTCCGCGACCGGAAATCCGTTCACGATCGTTTATTCGCTAGGCGTTTTTCACGAGATCGATTTCCTCGCCAACGAGGGCTACCGCCGGATCCCGCATGGAGGAATCGAAATGGCCGGCCTGCTGTTTGGGCAGATCTCCCAAAACCGTGTAACAGTTGAAGCATTCCGTCCGATTGAGTGCGAGCACGCGTTCGGCCCGTCTTTCGTGTTGTCCGCTAATGACCTGATAAAGCTGCGGGAACAGATCTCTTCGGCATCATCGGATCCCGATCTGGACAAGCTGGAACTGGTTGGCTGGTTTATCGCGCATACTCGTGGGCCTCTGAGTCTGAACGAAAAAGAGCTGTCGGTTTTCAATGAGATCTTCCCGGGTTCCGGAAAAATAACTGTGCTGGTGAAGCCGGAACGGTTTCAAGCCACGCGCTTCGGCTTCCTGGTGCGGGACGAGAAGGGCGAGACTCAGCCCGATGCGGCGCAGAGTGCGATTATTCTCCCTCTGCCTGGGCGCGCAAACCGCCCCGCCAGCAGCCCTGCTCCTTCCATTCCCGCTCCGAAGCCGGTAGCGGCGAAACCTCCCGAGGCGCCGAGTACAGTCCAAATAATCGAAGCTGCACACGAGATCAAAGAGCCCGGGCCGCCGCCTGCTGAGATTACGGCTGAAAAAAAGGGAGCGCCTGCCGTATTCGCGCCCGAAACCAAAGCCCCGCCTCCGCCTGATTTGGCGTTGACTGCTCCACCCAGCGTGTCAAGGCAAACCGGCTATGCGCAGGATCACGCCGCCGCGCCAGTCCTAGAGAGTGCTCCGCCGACCTACGATTTTTCCCGGAACCGAAGAACGAGGAGATTGGACGACCCGAGGCCGTCTGGTGTCCAGTTCGCGTTCGTTCTTCTGGTTGCGGCGCTGTTGGGCTGTTGCGTCGGCTATTGGGCGTATCTGCAGCTTCCCTCCGCGATCGTCCCGCTGACGGTCCGTGTCGAACCTGGGAATCTGGTTGTCTCCTGGCCGCCGAATCAGACCGAGAGCAGCTCGTATGCCGCCATTCGCGTAGACGATGGCGATCCAGTTCCGCTGTCTTCCGCCGAGAAGACCGCTGGTCAAACCGCCGTTGCCACCAAGTCCGACGACGTCAAAATAGAACTTATTGCACAGCACTGGATTCGAGATTCGCGGGGGATCGTCCGATTCATCAGAGGGCGTGCATCGCCGCCACCGGGCGCGCTTGGCGGCACGGGTCAAGCTTCGCCGGCGCTGCCTTAGACGAGCGAGCCTAAGCGGCCCGAGCACGTGATAGTTCCGCTCTCAATTACGGATCGTTACAACGGCGCCTTTACTCGCAGATCCTCACCCAGCATCTGCTGCGGCTTCTCCGGCCCAAGAATTCCGAGTATCGTCGGAGCGACATCCTTCAGTGCGCCTTCCCGGCGCAGTTGGATTTTGTCGTTTGTCATGAAAATGAACGGAACGGGATTCAAGGTGTGATAGGTGTGCGGTCCGCGCGTTTGCGGATCGATCATCGACTCGGCGTTGCCGTGATCCGCGGTAACCAGCCAGGAACCACCGTGACGCTTTAGCGCCTTATAAATCTCTCCCAAGCCTGTATCGACCGCTTCGCAGGCGCGAATGGTGGGTTCGAGCTTGCCGGAATGGCCCACCATGTCCGCATTCGCATAGTTCATAACGATCACATCGAAGCTGCCTTGCTCTATGGCATTCACTACTTTTTCAGTGACCGCGGCGGCGCTCATGTCAGGTTGCAGATCGTAAGTCGCCACTTTTGGAGAGGCAACCAGTTCGCGCTCTTCGCCCCGATAAGGCTTCTCATGGCCGCCGTTAAAAAAGTAGGTCACGTGCGCATACTTCTCCGTTTCGGCGACGCGCAAGTTCTTCCAATTGGCCTTGTCCATCACTTCGGCGAGGATATTATCCGGATGCTGCGGCGGCAAGATAAACGGCAATCCGAAGTTCCTGTCGTACTGCGTCATCATCGTGTAGGTCAAATTCTTGGGGACTAGCGATCGCGATGGCTTCTCCAAATAGAAATCCGTGAGAGCCATCGTCATCTCCCGGGCACGGTCGGCGCGGTAGTTGTACATGACCACGCTGTCGTCATCGCGAATGAGTCCTATCGGCTCGTTGCGAGAATCGACGATCGTAACGGGCTCGATGAACTCGTCCGTGATGCCTCGCTCGTAAGAGGCTCGCATGGCTTGCGCAGCGGATTGGAACTTTACCCCATTGCCGAGGACCATGGCTCCGAAGGCTCGTTCGATGCGGTCCCAGCGCTTATCGCGGTCCATGGCGTAGTACCGCCCGGAAACAGACGCAATTTTGCCGATCCCAAGCTCCCCTAATTTCTTTTCGACCTGCTCGATGTATTCAATCCCGCTGTCAGGCCGCGTATCACGGCCATCAGTAAAGCAATGCACGAACACGTCGGTGAGGCCCTGCGCTTTGGCCATTTCGAGCAGCGCATACAAGTGGGTCAACTGCGCGTGGACGCCGCCGTCGCTGCACAGCCCCAATAAGTGAAGCCGATGTCCTCGCGCTTTGTCCATCGCGTTTAAGAGGGCAGGGTTGGTGAAGAACTCACCTGAGGCGATCAGAAGATCGATCCTGGTCACGTCCATGTAAATGACGCGGCCGGCGCCCATGTTCATGTGACCGACCTCGCTGTTGCCCATCTGGCCCTCGGGAAGGCCGACGTAGGGGCCGGAGGTGTGAATGAGCGTGCTCGGATAAGTCTTCAGCAGGTGATCGTAGGTTGGTGTACGAGCGAGCGCGATTGCATTCCCTTCGAGAGTCGGAGAAAAGCCCCAACCATCCAGGATTGTGAGCACCAGAGGTTTGAGATTTGGCATCGCGGTTTACTGGTGGAACGCTTTCTTCCCCAGGAAAACGGCCGCGTCGCCCAGCTCTTCTTCGATGCGCAGAAGCTGATTGTACTTCGCAATCCGATCCGTGCGGCTCGCTGATCCAGTCTTGATCTGACCCGCATTGGTCGCGACCGCGAGATCCGCAATGAACGAATCCTCGGTCTCGCCCGAGCGGTGGGAGACAACGGCCGAGTAGCGAGCGTTGCCCGCCAGCCGCATAGCTTCCAATGTTTCCGTCAACGAGCCGATCTGGTTCACTTTGACGAGAATCGAATTCGCGACGCCTTGGTCGATTCCGCGCTGCAGCCGTTCTGAATTTGTGACGAAAAGATCGTCGCCGACTAGCTGGATCTTTTCTCCGAGCGCATCGGTCAATTTCTTCCAGCCATCCCAATCGTCTTCTGCCATACCATCTTCAATCGAAATGATTGGATACTGGCGAACCCAATTCGACCAGAATTCCACCATCTGCGCCGACGTTTTCTCGCTTTTGTCCGACTTCTTGAAGACATATTTCTTCGCGTCCTTATCGAAGAACTCGCTGGTCGCGGGGTCGAGCGCGATGGCGATCTGTTCACCCGGCTTATAGCCCGCTTTCTGAATGGCTTCCATCAGCACTTCGAGGGCTTCTTCATTGGATTTGAGGCTGGGTGCGAAACCGCCTTCATCGCCGACCGCGGTCGAGTAGCCGCGCTTCTTTAAAACAGCCTTCAGATTGTGGAACGTCTCCGCGCCCATTCGCAGGGCCTCCGAAAATTTAGCTGCGCCCACCGGCGCGATCATGAACTCCTGCAAATCAACTGAATTGTCAGCATGGGCGCCGCCGTTGATCACGTTCATCAGTGGAACCGGCAAAACGCGGGCGTTCACACCGCCGATATACCGATACAGCGGCATCATCCCGGATTCGGCGGATGCGCGAGCGGCCGCCATCGAGACTGCCAGGATGGCATTTGCGCCCAGCTTGCTCTTGTTCGGCGTGCCGTCGAGCGAAATCATTTTGCGATCGACCAGGGTTTGATCGGCGGCATCCAGACCGGCAAGCGCAGGCGAAATCACTTTGCCGATATTCTCGACCGCTTTCTTCGTACCCTTGCCGAGATAACGGGATTTCTCGTTGTCACGAAGCTCCACCGCTTCGTGTTCGCCGGTTGAAGCGCCCGAAGGGACCGCAGCGCGACCGATCGTGCCGTCCGCGAGATAAACGTCGGCTTCGACGGTCGGATTGCCGCGCGAATCTAAAATCTCTCTGGCGATGACTTTAACGATTTCCATAGATATGTTTTTGTCCTAGAAGGGGGTGAATCGCCGCAGATCGTAGGCTGACAAAGTTCGTTTGAACGATGTGCGTTCGCGTGCGTCGAACTTCCACTGTAACAAGCGAAAAGCGCTTCAACCACGCTGAGCGGCATATCGGTGCATTGGGCGGTACACTGACGGAATCGGCAATATTTTTCAACAGCTTACCGGCTGAAAGTATTCACGCGATCCTCTATCATGAAGACAGCGGAATATGAGTGTTCCTGTTTCTCAGATGTGGACGACCGCATCGTATGTGCTGCGGCAAAGGCTGGCCGGACGGAAGCAATATCCGCTCGTGCTGATGCTGGAGCCGCTGTTCCGATGCAATCTTGCCTGCGCCGGTTGCGGCAAGATCCAGTATCCGGCGCACGTACTGAAGCGCCAGCTCACTGCCGAAGAATGTTTTCAAGCGGTTGAGGAGTGCGGCGCGCCGACAGTGGCGATTCCTGGCGGCGAACCGCTCATGCATCCCCAGATCGGCGAGATTGTCGAGGGGCTGGTCGCTCGGAAGAAGTACATTTATCTCTGTACCAACGCGCTGCTGTTAGAGGAAAAGCTGGATGTGTTCAAACCGAGCAAGTACTTCAGTTTTTCCGTTCACGTAGACGGTGAGCGCGAACATCACGATTTTTCGGTTTGCCGCGAAGGCGGTTATGACATCGCGGTTCGGGCTATCCGGGCAGCGCTAGCCCGCGGCTTCCGCGTAACCACCAATACCACCCTTTTCGACGGGGCGGATCCCAATAGCGTGCGCCACTTTTTCGACGAGATGATGGAAGTCGGCGTCGAATCGATGATGCTCTCGCCCGGCTACTCCTACGACAAAGCCCCGGATCAACAGCATTTCCTGGGACGGGCGCGGACGCGGCGTCTTTTTCGAGCGATACTTTCGAACCGCCCTTCATCCTGGAAGTTCAACATGTCGCCGCTGTTTGGTGAATTCTTAATGGGCCACCGCAATTTCGCGTGCACGCCCTGGGGAATGCCGACCTATAACGTCTTCGGGTGGCAGAAACCATGTTACTTACTGCAGGACGGCTACGCCGATTCATTCGCTGAATTGATTGCCGAGACGGAATGGTCGAAGTACGGCACAGAATCGGGCAATCCGAAATGCGCGAACTGCATGGTCCACAGCGGCTATGAAGCCTCGTCCGTCATGTATGGGTTTGGTTCCATGCGCGGCTTTTTTGCCATGGCCAAGGCGTATGTCTTCAATCGTTATAAAGATGAAGACGCGAAAGCGTTACTGAATGAGTCCGTGCGGCCGGTCCATTCCTATAACCCTCTGGTGCAAATTAATTCTGCTAGCGAGACAGAAGCGTGAGCGAGCAAGCGCTACGTCCGGATGAGCTAGAGGTCGCGCCGGGATTTGCGCATGAGCAGTTGCAAGGCTGGATACCCTCTTTGGCTTCCGAAGAAGAGATCCGGTCGGCCCTGGAAAAAGCCTTCGACTATCGAGGTGATGTGACCATTACCCGGCGTGATGGTGTGGTTATAGCAGGCTACCTGTATGACCGGCGTTCAGGCAAAACTCTTGCCGACTCGCTGGTGCGTATCCTTCCAAGTAATGGCGAGCGTCGCGTGAGCATTCCCTACTCCGAAATTGCCTCGCTGGTGTTCAGTGGCCGTGATACCGCAGCCGGTAAGAGTTGGGAATCCTGGGTGCGCAAGTACTGGGAGAAGCGGGCGGTAGGAGAACAGGCTGCGATTGAGCCCGAATCCCTCGACTAGCCGCGGGCGAGCTTTAAATAAATGAAGCGAGCGGCCGCGATATCCTCAACCGCTATTCCGAGCGACTTGTAAATTGTGATTCCCTTCGGCGGCTTCGGCTTCGAGCCCGCGAAGATTTCGCCCAGCTCGGCGTAAATGGGCGCTCCGGATTGGGCAATCTCGCCGGCTTCCCGCACAGCCGCTTCGCGCGATTCGACCAGGACGGCGGCTGCTCGCCTCATCGCCGAATCGTCCAATTCGCGACGCATCACTCCGACAGATCCTACCGCATTGACATGAGCGCTTTGTTTCAACCACTCGCCGCATAAGACGGGTTCATGTGAAGCGGTTACGGTGACAACTACGTCCGCATCGCGAACTGCCTGTTCGGCAGTCGAGACCGCAGTTGCGCCGAGCTCATCCCCGCATTGCGACGCATGACGGGAATTGCGGCTCCAGATCCGCACCTGGTCGAAATTCCGCACTTTACGAAGCGCATGAAAGTGTGTCCGCGCCTGCACGCCGCTGCCGAGTATCGCCAGAATGCGCGCATCGGGAGAGGCGAGTTCTTCCGTGGCCAAAGCGGAGACTACCGCCGTGCGCCAAGCCGTGATCACGCGGCCATCCATGGTGGCTACAGGTTCGCCCGTGTCCGCCCGAAAGAGTTGGATAACAGCTTGATGCGTATGCAATCCAAGTTTGACGTTTTCCGGAAAGACGGTGACGAGCTTCGCCCCCATCATGTCTTTGTAGACGGCCGGCATCAACCCGAACCAGCCGATAGGTTGATTAACCGTGATAACGCTACGAACAGGTTGCGTCACGCGCCCGGCGGAGAATTCGATCAACGCCTCACGAAGTATTGGCAGCAATTCGTCAACCGTGAGCAGGCTTTCCATCAACTGAGGGGAAATGTACGCGGGATTCTCGGACATGAACTCGTCGGTCTATTCTAAAAGGCCGCACGCTGAAATGCGGCAGTCGAGATCACACTGCTAGACTTGGGACTGACAACGAGAGCGCGAGTACTTTGGATGCCTCACTCCGACTTGCCCCGGACGCTCGGTGCACTTCGCACGAGCCGATACTTCGATCAACTTCAGCCCGATCGAACCATAAAAGAAGAACTCAGATCAAATCTGATCTGCAAACTCAGCCGGAGTGAAACGCTGTTTCCCGGCGTAATGGGATTCGACGACACGGTGCTTCCCCAGGTGGTGAACGCGATTCTCTCGCGTCACAACTTCATTCTTCTTGGTTTGCGCGGCCAGGCCAAAACGCGATTGGCAAGAATGCTGACACGGCTGCTCGATCCATGGATGCCGTACGTTGCGGGATGCGAAATTCGTGATCATCCACTGCAGCCAATTTGCAAACGGTGCCGGGAGAAAATCGCGGAATTGGACGCCGAAACACCAGTGAGTTGGTTATCCGCGGGGGATCGGTATATCGAAAAGCTGGCGACTCCCGATGTCACGATCGCGGACATGATCGGAGATATCGATCCGATTAAGGCGGCGCGAACCGGGCAGGACATCTCAAATGAATTGACCATCCACTACGGGCTCGTCCCGAGGGCCAATCGCGGCATTTTCGTGATCAACGAATTGCCCGATCTCGCGGGGAAAGTTCAAGTGGGTCTGTTCAACATCATGCAGGAAGGGGATGTGCAGATCAAAGGCTATCCGGTTCGCTTGCCGCTGGATGTGGCGCTGGTATTCACTGCCAATCCTGAAGACTACACAGCCCGCGGAAAGATCGTTTCGCCGCTGAAGGATCGCATCGGGAGCGAAATCCGCACTCATTATCCGATGACGGTTCCGCATGGAATGGCCATTACCAGGCAGGAGGCGTGGACGGCTAGAAGATCCCCGGTAGAAATCGAGGTTCCTCCCTACATTCACGAAGTAGTGGAACACATTGCGTTTCTGGCGCGTGAGGACAAGCGCATTGACAAACGCTCGGGCGTATCGCAACGGTTGCCCATATCGGTACTGGAAAACGTGATTTCGAACGCCGAGCGGCGGGCCTTGAAGGCAAAAGAGACGGATGCGGTGCCTCGCATTTTAGATCTTTACGCAGCTCTTCCATCCATCACCGGCAAGCTGGAACTCGAATACGAAGGAGAGCTCAAGGGCGGCGACGCCATCGGCCGGGAATTGATTCGAAGCGCCGTTGGCAAGGTCTTCAGTTCCTACTTCGATGGAGCGAACCTGCGCTCAATCGTGCAATGGTTCGAGATCGGCGGGTCGCTGCGCCTCGATGAGGATATGCCCGCCGAGCGAATGGCCGGAGAACTCGGGCGCATTCAGGATCTGCTGCAATCCACGAAAAAACTGGGCCTAAGTGATAGCGAAACCGATGCGATGCGAGCTTCCGCCGGAGAATTCATCCTGGAAGGGTTGTACGCACATAAGCGGATCAGCCGGAATGAAGAATTGGCCTTCATTGCCGGAGACCGATCTTCGCGGGAAGAGCGCACGCGCGACGAACGCGACGATTTTCAACGTCGAGGTCACGATCCGAGGCGCGGCGGCGGCTCGGGAGGCGGGCGTCGCAATCTGAACTAATCCCGAGAGCTTGAATGAGACGAATCTCCTACTCGAAATTCTCGGAAGAAGATCTCGGGATCGAGATGGAGGATCTGCTCAAGGCCCTTTCGGACTTCTTCCTGCAAAGCGGCTTCCAGGATCCTTATCTTCAGTTTTCAGAGATGAACCAGCAGACGCTGGAAGATCTGAAAGAGGCGATCGAGCGGGCGCTCGAGAGCGGCGACCTGTTCGACGCCGATCAGATGGAACAGATGCGCCAGCAGTTGCAGGAGATGTCGGCGCAACAGCGGGGCCAGTTGGTGGAACGGCTCATCAAGAAGCTCGAACAGGCGGGCTATATCAATACAGAGGGACCTCCGCCGGAGAATCCGTCAGCGCCCGGATCGCGGGGTGGACCTGAGAGCCGGATGTCCTTCGAAGTAACGGACAAGGCGATCGATTTCCTCGGATTCAAAACGCTGAAGGACCTTCTCGGATCGTTGGGCAAGTCGAGCTTCGGCGCGCACGACACCCGCGACCTTTCCACCGGCATCGATGCCAGCGGCGGAGCCAAGTGCTACGAATTCGGCGATACCCTCAACCTGGACGTCAGCGCCACTTTGTTTTCAGCGATCCAACGCGAGGGGCTTACGCTTCCGCTGAATCTGGAGTATTCGGATTTGCATATTCACCAATCGGAGTATCAGAGCTCCTGCGCGACGGTCCTTTTACTCGATTGCAGCCACAGTATGATTCTGTACGGCGAAGATCGATTTACTCCGGCGAAGAAGGTGGCCTTGGCGCTTTCCCATCTGATCCGGACGCAATACCCGGGCGATTCTCTGCGGTGCGTGCTCTTCCATGATTCGGCGGAGGAGTTGCGAATCTCCGATCTCGCCCGAGTGCAGGTCGGACCGTATTACACCAATACGCGCGATGGCTTGATTCTGGCGCAACGGCTTTTGGCGCAGGAGAAGAAAGACATGAAGCAGATCATCATGATCACTGATGGCAAACCTTCTGCTCTGACTCTGGAAGACGGCCGCATTTACAAGAATGCGTTCGGGCTGGACCCTCTGGTGATCAGCCAGACCTTGGAAGAAGTCGCCCGCTGCAAGAAGCGCGGCATTCTGATAAACACATTTATGCTCGCCAGCGATTACGGGTTGGTGCAGTTCGTGCAGAAAGTAACTCAAATGTGCCGCGGCAAAGCTTATTTCACAACTCCGTACACGCTCGGGAATTACCTTCTCATGGACTACATGAATCGCAAGACCAGAACGATTCACTGATTCTTTATCGTTGTATTTGTCCAAGTAAGTAGAGGATGTAGACAACCGGCAACGCGAATAAACTGCTGTCCACGCGGTCGAGCATACCGCCGTGGCCGGGAAGCATGGTTCCGCTATCCTTCAGGCCGGCGCCGCGCTTCATAGCCGATTCCGCGAGATCTCCGAATTGGCCCACAATATTCGCAACAACGGCCATCAGCGCGACCTCCCACCAGGGCAAAGCGGGCAGAAACCGCCACAAATAGAGCAGGCCGAAAATCAGAGATCCCACAACAGACGCAATGGCGCCTTCCCAGGTCTTCTTCGGGCTCACTTCGGGAGCGAGTTTGTGTTTGCCGAAGGCTCTACCGGCATAATAGGCGGCCGAATCGCCAGCCCAGTTGAGTGCCAGAGCAAAGAACAGGAGGTGAACGCTCCGATACCGTAATTCCGTGGCGAACCGCCAGGGCGCGAACGTGTAGAAAGCTCCCAGAAATGCGCACGCCACTTGCGGCAGAATATCCCGCAGGTTCGAGTAACGGAGAGCGCTGATGAATACGGCCACAACCAGCACCATCAGGGCACCCAGCATTTCGGTCGATGAAAGTTTTCCGGCTGGCCAAAACAGAATGAGGAGACCTATCAACAGCCCATAAACGCCGGGACGCCGAATATCATGCCCGGCAACGATTCCCGAGTATTCCCAATAGCAAAGCAGGCTCATGCACAGAGTCGCTGCTGTGAATACGAGTTGGGGAGCGGCAAAGATGAGGTAAAAGGCAACCGCCAGGAGCCCGATAGCGGTAATCAGGCGCCTCATGATTGGTAGGGATTCACCACACCATGCTTACACGCGCGCATGGGCTTACAGGCGCGCATGGGCTTACACGGGCCCATGGGCTACCCGCGGTGTGGGCTTACCCGCGCACTGGACTTAGCCTGCGCGTGTGGGCCTGACACGAACGCGAGCTTCTCACGCGAGCGGTAATTCTAAGGCTTCCTCTTCCAGAACGAGAGCGGCGCTCTCCACCAATGCCGCCGGAGCCAGCCCTACGCCTCCGAAACGGCGATCCCGATTTTGATACTCGAAGATTGCTTCCAGCAACTCTGTCCGGGTGAAGTCCGGCCATAGCGTGTCTGTTATGTACAGCTCCGCATAGGCGATCTGCCAAAGAAGAAAGTTGCTTATGCGCATCTCACCAGATGTGCGGATCAGCAAATCGGGATCCTTCAGACCGGAGGTGTAGAGATGCGCCCCGATGGATTGTTCGGTTATCTCGAGGGAATCCAGATTTCCCTCGACCCTGGCGTTGTCCAGCACTGCGTTCACGGCATCCACCAATTCGGTACGCCCACCGTAGTTGATGGCGAGATTCAGGCGCAGACCGCGGTTTTCAGCGGTGTTATCCATGACGCTCTCCAATTCGCGCTGCACTGGATCCGGCAAGGCCTCGATCCGGCCAATCGCGACAAGCCGAATATTATTCCGCATCAGATTCGGCAATTCCCTGCGAAGATAGAACCGGAGCAAACGCCAGAGACCTTCAATTTCGTGCCGAGGCCGCTTCCAATTCTCGACTGAAAAAGCGTACAGGGTAAGTGCCTCAATGCCGAGTTGAGCGCAGGTTTCCGCGACATCCCGAACGGGGTTGACGCCCGCCTTGTGTCCCATAATCCGGGGATAGTTGCGCTGTCGAGCCCAGCGGCCATTGCCGTCCATGATGATGGCGATATGAGCAGGAAGGCGCTTGGGGTCGAGTTTTGTCGCTATGCGCCAATCCCGTTCGCCGGGGGAGAGCGCCTCAAGCAGTTGCTTCATAACGTAAAGTCCTATTGTACACGAAGCAGTTCTCCGGTTCCATTTTTATTTTCGGGTGATGAGGGGAGCGAGAACGGCGCCGAAGCACAAAAAGCTCCCAAATGGTAGCTCGTAGCTCCAGCCTTTGCGCTTCCACAGGATATATGCCATGCCGAGAACTGAGCCGGCGATCGAGCCGATCAGGCAGGCGAGCAGATCGTCGTCCATTCCCAGAAACACGCCCATCAAGATGAGCAATTTGACATCGCCTAAGGCAAGCACTTCCCGTTTTCGAAACCGCTCCACGACAAGAGCAATCAGCCAGATAGGAATGGTGAAAACCAATGCGCCGAGGACTGCATTCAGCGCGGATCGTTCGCGCCAGCCCAATCTCGCGAAGAGTAAATCGCCAATTACGCTGTGCAGGCTGATGAAAGTTGAAAGGGCGAGCCCGACAACCGCGCCTCCGATCGTGATCTCATCCGGCAACAAGCGCTCCTCGATATCGGTCCAGAACAGGACGATCATAAAGCCGTCGAATATCGCCCATTTGAGAGCGGAAAGAGTCGGGCCATATTTCAGGACGGTCATCGCAAACAGAACAGCAGTCGTCAGTTCGACCAGGAAATAGCGGATTCCGATCGGCTTGCGACACCCGCGGCAGCGGCCGCGAAGCACCAGATAGCTAATTAGAGGAACGTTGTCGTACCAGGAGATTTGCGTGCCGCATTCGGGGCAGAAAGAGCGAGGCGTTACTACCGATACATCGCGCGGGAGTCGATAAATACAGACGTTCAGAAAACTGCCAAAAAGAACCCCGAATACGCCGGCCAAGGCGATCGGAAGCGGATCAGTTGCCAAGCGCCCTCCGATAAGAAGCCAAGGTCGCCTGGACCAGGTGCTCTTGAGTGAATTGAGATTGAATCCGAAAGTGTCCCCGTTCGATGAATCCCTGGGCTACCGGGTCGTTTAAGGAGAGCCGATCCATAGCGGTTGCAATCTGCTCGGGCTGGTTTTCGACGAGAATGCCTGAAATGCCGTCCTCGATAATCTCGGGGAGCCCACCTACCCGGCTTGCTATAACGGGGATGCCGAGATTTAATGCCAGCAAGGCGGCCGAGCCAAGTCCTTCCGATTTCGTGATGTAAACAAACATCGATGCTCGCCGTAAATCTTCCGGCAAGTTATTTGAGAACAGGACTTTAACGTGCGCCAGCCTGGCCGCGCTCTCAACCAATTCCCTTCCTTTTTGTGGATCGGAGGAAGCAAGGGCGATAGCCGGGCCCTCGGAACTCCAATTTAAGCCCGGAACGGCCGGTTTCACTCCGTCGTAGACCACATCGATCCGATCGCCGGCAATCCCAGCTTCTGTCAAACAGGTCGCTACGAATCTGGAAACAGCAAGGAAGCGTGCGGCGCGAGCGTACTTCCATTTCGAAACAATCGAGTGGCTTACCGGAAACGCAACCCGCCGCGAGACAACGAAAGGCCGCCTTGACACCACGGCAGCGGCGGTATGCGCGTGCGCGTCGTGGGCGTGCACAAGGTCGACGGAATCCGAATGGCGCCAGATTTGTCTCCATTGAGCCGGCTGTACCTCAAAGTCTTCCGCGCAAGCAGCGTGCCATAAAGGGCCACCGCTGCGAGCGAGCAGTAGCGAATCGTGCCCTGCCTGCCTCAGACCCTTCATCAGCAAAAGAACCTGGCGCTGTCCGCCGCGCATTTCCCTTCCGGTATCGATATGAAGAATACGCAAACTAAAACTTCCGGCCGGGGCTCATGTGCCGCGCTTTCGCATATTTGACGTAGTTGTAAAAGGCAGCCATATACGCGATAGTCAGACCTTCCACTCCGTCCAGAAAACCCAGCTTCAATACGTAGGTCTGAAAGAAAGTCCACGGCGGGTCAAGCAATAGTTTGCTGATTGGAACGATTTTCTCGCGGGCGGCGATCTCCTGGGCCGCAAGAGTTGTATAGCTGTCCATCGTCCGTACGTGCTCTGACAGAGAATCGCAGGTAAAGTGGAGCAGGTTCGATTTGAGATGCCCAACCGAACCGTCGACCTTGACACTTTCATGCACGAACTCGCCCACCCACTTGGCCCGGTTTCTGTTGAACAATCTCACTTTGCGGTCGGGATGCCAGCCGCTGTGCATGATCCAGCGTCCCAGGTACTGCGCCAGGCGGGGCACGGTGTAACCATCGAATTCCGGACCTGCTTTCTTGATCTGCCAGATCTCGGCTTCGAGTGCTTCACTCAAACTTTCGTCCGCATCGATCGAAAAGATCCAGTCGTTGGCGGCCAGATCAGCCGCAATGTTCTTCTGAGCGGCGTAGCCGTGCCAGGAAGCGTCGACCACGCGCGCCCCAAGCTTCGTCGCGATCTCGACCGTCCTGTCGTTCGAGCCGCTATCGAGAACGAAAATCTCATCGCAGCAGCGCAGACTCTCGATCACGCGGCTAATGTTGCGTTCCTCGTTGAACGTGATAATGGTCGCCGAAATTTTCATCAGCGGCTAAGTCATGCTTACCGGAACAACTGAGATGGAGAGTACGAAGATTACGATGGCGGCGCCGAATGAGAGCAAGCGGCCTTTCGAAAGCGGAGTTTCATCGTAAACCAACGGATGCCGCCGGCCAAACAGGAATAGGACCGCCGCCCAGATCCACCACGCCCAATAGAAGAACCCTGCCGCTATGAGCAGGGCGATGAAGGCAAGTGTAATGATGCGGTGCAACCGTTCGCCTAGGACGGCATATAGAATATGGCCTCCGTCCAATTGCCCCATCGGCAAAAGATTGATGGCTGTTGCCAGCAGCCCGGCCCAAGCGGCGATCGCGATCGGGTGCAGAGAGATGTGCGAAGCGGGAACTCCTGGAAACCGGATGAGTTCGATCAGCCGCAAGGCTAACGGAGTGCCAAAGGAGATTTGCTGCCCATGCGGAGCTACCGGCGCCAGATGAGAAACCAGCACGCCTCCAATCAGAAACGGGAGCAAAACGACAAAACCGGCGATTGGGCCGGCAACCCCGATATCGAATAAAGCCCGCCGCGAGTAAATCGGTGAGCGCATACGTATGAATGCGCCAAAGGTTCCGAAAAGGGTCGGAGATGGGAGAAAGTACGGCAAACTCGCGTCGACTCCCCAGCGGCGGCAATCGACATAATGCCCAAACTCGTGAGCTAGCAGGATCGACAGCAACGGCAAGGAAAACTGCAGCCCCTTCCAAATAGCCGGATTGCCGCGCGCGAGAAGAACGTATCCTTCGAAAATCCACCGGAAGTCCAGGGCTAAACCGACGGAAAAACTCTGCTGCAATGCGTACCCGAAAGCGGTTGTCGACAGAAGAGTTGCAAAGAACAGAAGCGCGCTGACCCACCAGAGGCTTGGCCAGCCAAAACGAAATACAAACGCTCGAGGTTCTATTATGCTCTGCGCTTCATCTGCGAACTCCGGCTGAGACACACTACTACTGCAATGTCTGCAGCTCCTTGCCCGGCTTGAAACGAACGGCCTTTCCCGGAGGGATCGCTACTTCGGCTCCTGTTCTGGGGTTTCGGCCGATTCCCGTCTTCCGAGGGCGGACGTTGAATATTCCGAAGCCCCTTAACTCAATCCGGTCGCCTTCACTCAGCGCCTTCTTCATCGTTTCGAAAACGGTCTCGACAGCCATCTCCGCCTTTGTTTTCGTGATGCCCGTACGGCTTACGACTTCATTGATGATGTCTAGCTTGATCAAGCAGCCTCCAGAATATGAGTCCGCGCTCCGGCGATTCATCCGAATCCCGTCATCTTCCCAGCGGGTACCGCAATGTCAATGATAATAAGGAGGTTAGCCCAATGTCAATTTGCTGTTCGAGCATTCGCCAATCGCAGGCTAATTGAGCGCATTTATTGCCAAGGGTAAGTTGATTAACTGCCCTTATTACCTACAAGGCCCGACATCTTCCAAGAAGAATACGCGTTTTCTACAGCTTAGCGCTGTCCAGCCGAATGGCTCCCCGTTTGCAAGGCGAAGGCTGAAGTGTGTGAAGGTCGGCAGTGAAAATGCTTAGGATCTTGCTGGTCGAAGATAATCCGAGCGACGTTCGTCTGGTTCGGGAAGCATTAAAAGAAACGGAGTTATCCGTTCAGATTATTGTCGCGCGCGATGGCGTTGAGGCCATGGATTACCTCTACCAAGCGAGCAGCAGCGGGGTGGGCCGGCCCGAAATGGTCTTGCTCGACTTGAATTTACCGCGCAAGAACGGCCGGGAAGTTCTGGCTGAAATCAAAAGCTCTCCGGCTCTGAAGCAAATTCCGGTCCTGATAATGACGAGTTCACGAGCCGATGAGGATATCAGCCAAGCCTACAACCTGAACGCGAACTGCTACATCACCAAACCCACTGATTTGCGCGAGTATTTGGAGGTCGTTCGGGCGATTGAGAACTTCTGGTTCCTTACCGCCACTCTTCCGGATGCCTTTCACGGCTCGCAAATGATGGCCAACAGTCAATCCATTGCTTGAGTACTCACGCAGTAGCGGTCTGTTGGGCCGCACTCTTCGCCGCAGCTAAAGCCGCCTCATAGTTGGGGTGGTCCCCAACTTCTTTGACGTATTCAACGTAGCGGATCTTATTCTCCCCATCCACGACAAAGATGGCTCTACTCTCAATGCGCAAATCCGGAATGAGCGTTCCGTAGTGCTCGCCGAAGGAACCGCTGCGATGATCGGACAGCATTGCAACTCTGTTGATGCCAAAGTTCCCGCACCAGCGCTTCTGCGCAAAGGGAAGATCCATGCTGATCGTATAGATACGAATTTGCCCAAGTTTATCGGCTTCCTCTTCAAACCGCTTGGTTTGCGCATCACACACTGGCGTATCGAGAGAGGGAAGTACGCTAAAAATGCGGACGCCGTTACCTGTCTTACTGAGATCGAATTCCTGCAATGAGCTATCGACTGCTTTGAAATCCGGAGCCTGATCGCCCGGTCGTAGTTCCGGACCAGCCAGAGGGAACGGATTGCCCCTCAGCGTTGTGGTCCGGTTCGCTTGTTTGCTGGTTGCCATCGGCCACAGTGTAGCAAGGCAGGAGGAATGCCGCTAGAGGCAGTAAACACTGGAAAATAGAGTTGTCTAAATCACTTTGGGCAGCTCACAAACGAAATTCCGGCATTCGTAGATAGTGATCCGGCCTTGGCGCTGAAGGCTGGCTAGAAACGGCGCTGTCTGCTTCAGATCGCCAGCCGCATCATCTGGAAGCGGAAGCACCAGCCCATAGGGATTGAACTGGCTTCTCGCCTCCGCTAGGATCTTCTCGACTTCTGAATCGACTCGCTCGCAGCGCACCACAGTCTGCCGTGGCTCCGTCAACCGGCGTCCGAGCGCGACCAGCATTTGCGGCGCCATGGTAGGCTGCGCTTTCAACTTGGCGGCAAAGGCGGCGAGGGCGCGCTCGGCTTTCTTTCCGAACTCCTCATTTCCTGTCAGATGATTCAAGCGAATCAGGACATCCACGGCAATCGAATTCGCGGACGGTTCTGCGCCGTCATATTCTTCCTTCATCCGGACCAGCAGATCAGCAGCGTTCTGCTCGGTATTAAAAAATCCGCCGGCTTCGACGTCCTCGAAACGGTGGAATCCGCGGGTTGACACGTCAAGGGCGGTTTCCAGATACAGCGCCTTTCCGGTCGCCTCAAATAGATCCAGCAGCGCTTGCGCAAGAGAGGCGTAGTCGTCCAGGAAGGCAGGAATTCCGGCTTCGCCGTCGCAGTATCGCCGCAGAAGCTGGCCCGAGTTTCTGTCGTACATACGGGAGAGCAGGAACCGAACGGCACTTTCGGCCATCTCAAGGTGCCGCTTTTCGCTCAGCGCCATCCAGGACCGTGCCAGGGCTGAAACAGCCAACGCATTCCATGCGGTCAGAATTTTGTTATCGAGATGCGGACGCGGCCGTTTAGCGCGCGCCGCGAATAAGATTTCACAAGAGCGCTCGAGACCTTCGCGAACACTGGGGAGAAGCAGATCGTTGCGGCGGGCGATCTCTTCCTCCGGCATTGCCTCAAACAGAATATTGCGACCTGTGAACTCCCCCTGCGGATCCTGCTCCACATTTCCGCCCGGTTGCACTCCGAATCGCAAGCAGAACTGACGAGCCTGCGACGGATCGAGCAATGACTCAATTTCTTGCTGCTTCCAAAGATAGAACGACCCCTCGCCCGAATGCGCGGGATTCTCGGGATCCGGGCTATCCGCATCCTCCGCGGAATAGAATCCGCCTTCCTGATCCGCCAAATCACGACCGATATAAGTGAATATGTCGCGCGCGATCCCGGCGAATTCTTCATGGCCGGTTGCCTGATACGCCTCCAGATACGAAGTGGCCAGTTGCGCCTGGTCGTACAACATCTTTTCGAAGTGCGGCACGAACCAGCGTTCATCCACGGAATATCGGTGGAATCCGCCACCCAGGTGGTCGTGCATCCCTCCCGCCGCCATCGCACGCAGTGTCTGCGTCGTCATTTCCAGCGCTTCGGCGTTTTCGGTAATGGAGAAGCAGCGCAGGAGGTAATTGAACACCACTGGCCGAGGAAACTTCGGCGCGCCTCCGAAGCCACCCCACTGTGGGTCGAAGCTGCGCCGGAACTGCCAGAAGGCGGATTCGAAAAGTTCTCGATCGGGCTCAAACGCCGCCTTGGCGGAAGCGGCCATCCCGCGAAGCTGCTCCGTGACATCCGCGCTTGAAGATTCCACTCTCACTCGCTCCTGCTTCCAGGCTCGGGCCAAGTGCTCCAGAATCTCGCCGAACCCGGGCCGTCCATAACGCCGGTCTGGAGGGAAATAGGTGCCGCCGAAAAATGGTTTCAATTCGGGTGTCAACCACACCGACATGGGCCATCCGCCGCTTCCCGTGGAAGCCTGGACGAACAGCATGTAGATCCGATCGACGTCTGGCCGTTCCTCGCGGTCGAGTTTTATCGGTACAAATTCGCTGTTTAGGAGTTCCGCGATACGCGCATCTTCAAAAGACTCATGCGCCATGACGTGGCACCAATGACACGTCGAATATCCGATGGAAAGAAAGATTGGTTTATCTTCGCGGCGAGCCCTTTCAAAAGCCGCCTCGCCCCAGGGCAGCCAGTCTACCGGATTGTGTGCGTGTTGCCGAAGGTACGGACTCTTCTCATGGATCAGTGCGTTTGTTTGCAATTAGATCCTTATTGGGAGACTTTGCCGGGCGACTCCGGCAACGGTTTGCGCGGAACCATCTCGTCACGATTCGCGAAATCGTAAACCAGGGTGGCAATTACAGCCGAAGCCTGCATCAGATCCTCCGGAATCGCGTGATCATATGTGTCCATATCGGAGTGGTGGGTCACCGTGCCGTAATCGAGCGGATCCTGGATGAACTGGAATCCCGGTAAACCAACTGCATCGAAGGAAAGGTGATCGGTACCTCCAGTGTTCTTCAACGTGGTGGTCGTGACACCCATGTCGCGAAACGACTGCATGGATTTCTCGAAAAGCGGACGAGCGGCGTCGTTGCCCTGCAGGTACACGCCTCGAATTTTGCCGCTCCCATTATCCAGATTCAGGTATACGTCAAATTTGGCATGCTCGGGTTTTACTTCCATTGTTTTCGGGTCCGCGAAATGAGCCTTTACATATGCCTTTGAGCCATATAGTCCCTGCTCTTCGCCGCTCCAAAGTCCGATGCGCACAGTTCGATTCATCTTGAGATTCAGCGCCTTCAAAATACGCATTGTCTCTATCATCACTGCGCTTCCCGCGCCATTATCCGTCGCGCCGGTCGCAGTGTGCCAGGAATCGAAGTGCGCGCCAATCATCACGACTTCGTCCGGCTTCGTCTGGCCGGGTATCTCGCCGATGATGTCTTGCCCATCGACGTCATTAGTGGAATATTTGGCTTCCAGATTCACCCGAACCGTGACAGGCTGCTTCTTCTCCGCCAGTCGCGTTAAACGGGAATACTGCTCTTCCGTAACGACGAAGGTAGGCGGGGCGAGTGGATCTTTACTCTCATGCGAACCCGCTGCTTCGGCGTTTAGCAGGCCGTTATGTGACCGGCGGTCTGCGCGAATCACGGCGAGCACGCCTTCATCATGGAGAAACCGCGACCGCTCGGCGGCGAGTTCCTCAAATCTGTCGAAGAGCTCGTCCATCACAGAACTGGGGAGGCTTGCGAAGTATTTGAAGGTTTCTTCCTGCTGCTGGGGAACTTTCAGCTCGTCAATGCTGATGTTGCGCTTTATCGTGGGCTCGGGCGCTTCCGCGATTTCGGCGAGCTCCGCATCGGTATAGCGCCGGAACAGCGGCTTTGTGCTAGGAGGCGGATTGATCGGTTCGGAAACGAGCACGATCTTGCCCCGCAACTTGCCGTGCCATTCAGCTTTGTATTTCTCCAAAGCTTCATGCTGCGCCTTCATATCATACCGGCTTGCTGGCTCTTTCACCGGGGCAAACAGCACCTCTCCGGTTTGCATCCCGTGCGTGGGCGAGCTCCACGCTAAAGGAGCGGCGATCAGATGCGAATAGCGCGGCGCGGTCATCTCCAGGGTGTAGGTCTGTAGTGACCAGCTCCTGCCAAACGGTCCCCATTTCTCGGTATGGACGTTGGCCAGCCCGTACTCTTTCAGCCGCGACACAGCCCAATCCGCCGCTTGGTCGAACTCGGGCGAGGCAGTTAGACGGGGTCCGTACAAATCAGCCAGATAATAAAGCTGATCCATGACCTTGGAGTTATCGAAAGCCTCCATCTTAATGCGATGGACGGTCTCAAGATTGCTGTCCTGTGCCGAGACCGCATTTAGGCACAGAGTGGAGACGAAGAGAAAGGTTGCGAACCGGCGCATTGTCCGGTTGTATCACGTCTGCCGCGGGCAGTTGGTGCGGAATTTGGATCTATTGCCCTCTTTGAGAGGAACCGTGCGCAACCCGCGATTTATGTCCGGAGACTGAGTTGCCAACCGCGAGCAACTCTTCGATGTGCTGCTGGATGGCGTTATTATTCATGAGCTTGTCCCAATCGGCACTCTCCCCGGCGGGAGTCTGGTAATGAATGTAGCCCTTCCGATCAAGCAACACGAGCTGCGGAACGACCATGCGCTCCGCCATGTTGAATCCCATGAACGCCATCATTTGATCCCTGCCGATATAACCGACCGGAAAACCGACTTGAAAATTCTGGGCGAATGCTTGCACCATCTGCGCAGCCTGGTCTGCGGTTCTACCTTCGTCGAGGGCGTTGATGGCGAGATCGATGGCCTGGAATCCGCGAGGGCCGTATTGCTGCTGAAACTTCGTCATCTCGCGCGAGGCAGCCTGACAGTGCGGACAAGTGGTCTGAATGAATTCGAGCGCCACGACTTTGCCGCGATATTGGCTAAGCAGGCGTTGCCCCTGGCCAGGGATGGTAAAAGCCAGTTCCGGCGCTTTTCGTGCCTCGGGCTGCTGGGCCTGCAGTAATACAGAGGACAGCGCAAAGGCGAAAATAGAAATCAGAGCGGTTCTCATCGGGTCTTACTCCAAAGCAACAGTGTACCCGCAGAGGTCCCCGGCTAATAATTAATGGCGGAAGACATCCCTTCGCAAGTAGTTCCGGAGAAGCAACTCATCGTCAGCGTTGGTATTAGTAAGACCAGCTACGGCGAAGTAGTGCGCTTATGTGAACAGTGGGCAATCGAGCGGCGGACAGGCACGCGGCAACAGGCACGCTATATCTGTGTGACATCCGTGCATGGCATCATCATGGCCCACGATGATCCGGAAATCGCGAAAATACTGAACGCCGCCGATATCGCAACCCCGGATGGAATGCCGGTGGTCTGGGCGCTGCGTTCGTTCGGTTCGGCGAAACAGCAGCGAGTTTACGGGCCCACGCTGATGCTCAACATCTGTCAAAAAGCCGCGCAAACAGGAATACGGATTTTTTTGTATGGCGGACGCGAGGACACTCTACCGGCACTGGAAGAGCAATTACGGAATCGATTTCCCTTGCTACCCATCGCCGGATCTTATTCACCTCCATTCCGGGCATTGTCAGAGGCGGAAGACCGGAAAATTCAGGAAATGATCCAGGCTTCCGATGCCGACATCGTTTTTGTCGGAATCAGCACTCCGAAACAAGAAAAGTGGATGTACGATCACCGATTGTGCTTCCCAGGTGTAACGATGATCGGCGTTGGTGCAGCATTTGATTTTCACGCCGGCCGGACGAAGCAAGCGCCCGGCTGGATGCAGCGGAACGGATTGGAATGGCTATTCCGGCTCACGGTGGAACCTACACGTCTCTGGAAGCGCTATCTCCTGATTACTCCCCGATTCCTGCCGCTCTGGGCAATTCAGAAGCTGAAGCCCTAAGGCGATGCACTATACCGTATGGCCGCGATTTTTATAAGTTATCGCCGGGAAGATAGCGCCGGTTACGCGGGGCGCCTCTACGATATCGTAAGCGCGCATTTCGGCGAAGGAGAAGTCTTTATCGATGTGGATGAGATCCCGGCCGGAGCAGACTTCGTCAAAACTATCGAACAGACCGAGGATGGATGTTCCGTGCTGCTGGTAGTCATCGGCAAGGCTTGGCTGCTCAGCGACAGCCAAACCGGCTTACCGCGATTATTTGACCCGCACGATTTTGTTCGGCTCGAAATCGCCGCCGGTATGCGCAGGAATATTCGCTTGATTCCTCTCCTGGTGGGCGGAGCAGCAATGCCGCGCGCTCAACAGTTGCCGGAAGAATTATCCCCCTTGACGCGGATAGAGGCGCTGACCCTCGAGGATACACGCTTCCATAGGGACGTAGATCAATTAATTGAGCTGTTGGAAACCATTGTTCCCGTTAAGAAGAGTTCCCCGCCGCCACGTGATCGGAATCGCGCCATGAATATTTTTGTTGCGCTCGCCGCTGTTATTGCGATCGTGCTGTTCATTGGGTTTATGTGGTTTATGAAGGCGTCGAGGCGGTCCAGCGGCCAAACCGCTGCGCAACAGGCGAATACCTTGGCACAAGTTCCTGCAAACGTCAGCGGAACGTGGGAAGCCGCTGTGAAATACAGTTGGGGAGATACTCACAACGAACGCTTTCAGTTCGACAGTGAGGACCACGCTCTTACCGGCACGGCCTCCTATTTGACAGGGGATCGGGGCATCCTCAATGGCAGAATTCATGGCCCTCAAATCAGCTTCATGACAAAGTCGTACTCCGATGTCGGCGACAAAACCTACGAAGAAAAGCATTACTACGTGGGCACGGTTTCCGGAGATCAGATCCGATTCACCTTGCAAACCGATAGTGGTTACGATTCGCAGATGCCTCAGAAGTTCATTGCGACACGTGTCACTAATAAATGAAGGCGGCTCAGGCGAGAGCGCGAGAGAGAAACGGCAGGCCTTGCGAGCCATTGAATTCATGCTCGCCGGGGAAGATGTGCTGGCCGGCGCGATCGGCCACGCCGAACACCTCATAGACCTTCTTTACGCGGGCGAAACTTTCGCGGGTAGCGTGGACGGGAAAGATGGGGTCGCGGTCACCGCCTTCGGAGAAAAGCGGCCGAGGCGCGATCAGACCTGCGACATCGTAATTTTCGGCGTAATTCAAAATGCCGGGGACGTAATTGTCTATACAGTGGGAGACGCTCATGATGCTGCCTCGAAAGGTATTAAGATAGCCGCTGATAAAGGCCGCTTGAATGCGAGGATCGAGCGCGGCTGAAAATTGCGTGCAGGTTCCACCGCCGGAGATGCCCATGCAGCCGATACGTTTGGCATCCAGTTCCGGCCGGGTTGCGATCCAATCGACGGTTCGCATGACGTCCCACACGCGCCAGCCGATCATGGTTTGTCCAAGCAGCAAAGCGGAGCCGGCCGAAGGCTGGCAGGCTGTCTCCTTAAGGCCCTTGCTCTCGGTAATGGCATCGCGGCGGCAGCCAAATGCCATCGGCTCAATTGCTACGGCCGCGAGTCCGTGTTCCACCACTTGAATGGCGAAATCGTGCTGATATCCGGGTTTACCGGTGCGGTCCTGGCCGTTCTCGTCAATGCCTACAATGTCGTCAACCCCTCGTCCATGACCAGGAACGCAAATGACGGCCGCATGAGGCCCCTGAGCAGAAGCAGGAGTTAACAAGTAACCGAGTACTCCGACCCCCGGGCGGCTCTCGAAAACAAACTTTTCGCGCCGGTAATCGGCAAACTGGCGGGTTTCGAGTGTTTGCGGGTGGAGCGGAGCACGTTCCGGAAATCCTCCGATAAGATCGGTCAACTTGGCGCGTAACTGCTGCTGCCAGGCTTCGGCTTCGGCTTTGCTGCCCGCGCGAAAAGTAAGCTGTAGAGGCGCCGATTTGTACTGTTCAAGGGTCCAGTAAACGGGGTCGAAATCGTGCAAATCGAGCTTGGTATTCATCCCGGCAAGTGCCCCGCCGTAGCCAGGCGCCCAAGCTGTGAGCGAGGGAGCAATGGCAGCCCCGAGCGCCCCGCACCCGAGCTGGCGACGAGTGATCATATTCTCCATTTGTAACGATTCTAGACTGCGGCTCATAAAAAATGCAGGGTGATTATGACGCGAAATTGCGGATTTACGAGTTGCAATGCAGCTTGATCCGCAGGATGCGGAAGCACGTCTTCTTCTCGCGCAGGCGTATGCAAGCTCTGGGAACCAAGAGAGAGGGGCCGTAATTTCTGTTCCAGCAACCAAAGTCAAAGCAAGCTATGCTACAAATACACCGTAATCACGACGGCAGGGACAGCCGAGGACTCCAAGGTCATCATGGACGGAAAGGCCGCGCCGATCCCGGATACGCGATCGTCCAAACGGAGTTTCTGGAAAACCCCGCTTCGGACACTGACCCAGCCGTTTGCCGGAATTGGAAAAAGCGGCGTTCACAAATAGCTCAGACTACCCGTTAACCGCTATACTAAAGGACGGAGCTCCCCTTTGGATTTGCACGGATTCGTGCGTCTTTTCACGCACATACAGTTACTTCCGGTCCTCGAAAACGGCGAAGAGACGACGCTCGTCGGCGGCCAGGCGGTTATGGAAGGCGTCATGATGCGCACTCCGCACAGCTATTGCGTGGCGGTCCGGAAGCCTGACGGCGAGATCGTCACGGAAGAGAGCCCGCTGCCGCGGCTTTCCGCGCGCTATCCAATTTTCAAGCTGCCGGTGTTTCGCGGGTTGGGAACGCTTGGGCATGCGATGTGGCTCGGGATGAAAGCGCTGAAGTTTTCAGCCGATTGCGCCATGGAAAGCGTGAAAGGCAAGAACACGGCGGATGCGAAGGCGCCTGAAAAGAAAGAACTCGGGACCGGCGCAATGGTGCTGCAGATCGCTTTTTCGCTGGTCTTCATGATCGCCTTGTACAAATTTGTGCCGCTGTATGTGGCGACGCTGCTCGGCCGGCATTTTCATGCGATCGGCAGCCGGTTCGCAATCAACATGGTTGATGGCACGCTGCGAATCGCGATCTTCCTGGGCTTCATGTTTCTCCTATCGCGCCTGAAAGAGATGCACCGCGTCTTCGAATATCACGGAGCCGAGCACAAGGTAGTGTTCAACTTCGAATCGGGACAGCCGCTGACGGTGGAGAACGCGCAACGGTTCGTTACGTGGCATCCTCGATGCGGGACGAGTTTCCTGGTCGTCGTGCTCATCGTCGCCATGATCTGTTACGCATTCCTGCCGCTTGATAATTTCTGGGCGAAGCTTGCAGCGCGCATCGCGCTACTTCCGGTGATCGTCGGCGTCAGTTATGAAGTCATCCGCTACGCGGCGAAGCGTCAGGGCGGCCTCATGTCGGTGCTGACGCGGCCAGGCCTCTGGCTGCAACGCGTAACTACCCAGCCGCCATCTAATTCGCAGGCGGAAGTGGCCATTCACGCGCTGGATCGGGCCATGGACCTCGAGAAGGCGCAAGGCGGCGTTCTGGTAATCGCCTAACCGCTGCCGCATACACGACTGCATGCAATATATCGAAAGACTCGAAGAAGCCGAAGCGCGTTTTAATGACCTGACGGCGCGGATGACGGACCCGAAGTTGATCGGCGATCCGGAGGAGTACCGCAAAATCGCCAAATCGCAGAGCGAGCTGGCCGAGCTGGTATCGAAGTTCCGGGAGTGGAAGAAGGCGGCGCAGGAATTGAGCGACGCGCGGCCCATGCTCGAAGAGAGCGATGCGGATCTGCGGCAGATGGCGCAGCTCGAGATAGCGCGGCTGGAGCCCGAGGTAGCGGGGATCGAGCAAGACCTGGAAGTACTGTTGCTTCCGAAAGACCCGAATGATGAAAAGAATGTCGTGCTCGAAATCCGGAAGGGAGCGGGCGGCGATGAGGCTTCGCTGTTCGCGGGTGAAGTTTTCCGTATGTACACGCGATATGCGGAAGAGCAGGGCTGGAAAGTGGAGGTCACCTCACTCAGTGAGTCGTCGGTTGGCGGCTTGAGCGAGGTCATTGCGATGGTCAGCGGACGTAAGGTGTACAGCCGGCTGAAATACGAAAGCGGAGTCCATCGCGTGCAGCGAGTGCCGACAACCGAAACGCAAGGACGCGTGCACACATCGACCATTACCGTGGTCGTTATGCCGGAAGCCGACGAAGTGGACGTGCAGGTTGATGCGAAAGACCTTCGAATCGATACTTTTTGCTCCTCCGGACCAGGCGGGCAGTCGGTGAACACGACGTATTCGGCGGTGCGGATCACGCATCTGCCGACGAACACTGTCGTTTCGTGTCAGGACGAGAAATCGCAGATCAAGAACCGCTCGAAGGCAATGCAGGTATTGCGATCGCGGCTGTATCAAATGGAACTCGAGAAGCAGATGGCGCAAATCGGCGCCGAGCGCAAGAGCATGGTAGGGACGGGCGACCGAAGCGAGAAGATTCGGACCTACAATTTCCCGCAGAATCGCTTGACGGATCACCGCATCGGCTTGACGTTGCATCAACTGGATCTGGTCATGGAAGGCCGTTTGCAGCCCGTGATCGACGCGTTGACGAGTTACTACCAAGCCGAACGGCTGCGCGATCACGGTCGCGCGGCTTAGATTCATCCGATCGCACCGAGGCGGGCGAACTCGGACGTGACACTCCAAACCGCCCTGATTCAGGGCACTGAAATACTCGAAAAAGCGGCGATTCCCGTTCCGCGCCTGACGGCGGAAGTACTGCTGTGCCATGCGCTACGGTGCGAACGCGTCTATCTATACGCCCATGGCGGCGATGAACTGACGGAGCTTGCGTGGATTCACTACGGCCGTTATCTCAATGAGCGGCTGAAAGGCAAACCGACCCAGTACATCACGCACCGGCAGGAGTTTTTCGGACGCGATTTCTATGTAAATGCGAGACGTCCTCATTCCCCGCCCCGAAACAGAACATCTAGTGGAAGCGGCGTTGGCGTACCTCAAGGATCGGCCGAACGCGCGTATGCTGGATGTGGGGACAGGGTCGGGAGCTATCGCGATCTCCGTGGCATTGGAGAGCGGACAAAACGTGCTCGCATCTGATATTTCGATCCCCGCGCTGGCGGTTGCGGAACGGAACCGGAAGACCTACGATGCACGAGTTCAGCTTTTCGCGGCGGATCTGGTGGACGCCGTTGAGGCGAATTCGATCGATCTGCTGATTTCCAATCCGCCATATGTGCCGGGAGCGGATAAAGCTAATATGCAGGCGGAAGTGCGCGATTGGGAGCCGCCAGTGGCGTTATTCGCGGGCGATAGCGGATTCGAAATTTATCGAAGGCTGATCGCAGGAGCGGAAACGGTCGTGCGAGTAGGCGGACGACTGATGATGGAGTTAGGCTACCAATCGCTCGATGGTGTCCGGGAAATTCTGGCGCATCGGTGGACTGACATTGCAGTAACCTCGGATTTAGCGGGGCTGCCGCGGGTCATTGCAGCAACTCTGCGAGATTGAGAAGACATGCAGCGGCTCATTTGCCACGTGGACATGGACGCGTTTTTTGTGTCTGTGGAGGAGCTATTCGATCCATCGCTGAAGGGTAAGGCGGTAGTGGTGGGCGGACAAGCGAATCAGCGCGGAGTTGTGGCGGCGGCATCTTACGAGGCTCGGAAGTATGGCGTGCATTCCGCCATGCCGCTGCGAACTGCCGGGCAACTCTGTCCGCACGCCATCTTTGTCGATGGCCATCCGGAACGGTATCGAGAGTACTCGAAGAAGGTTTTCGATGTTTTGAATCGGTTCTCGCCGCTGGTGGAAATGGCATCGATCGACGAGGCGTATCTCGATCTCACCGGAACAGATCGACTGCACGGGCCGGCACTGTGCGTTGCGCATTCTCTGCATGAGGCGATGCGGGAAGAAACGAGTTTGCGGTGCTCGCTGGGATTGGCATCGTCGCGGTTAGTTGCCAAGATCTCTTCCGATCAGGCGAAGCCTAACGGAGTGTTGTATATCTTGCCCGGGCAGGAAGCGCGGTTTTTGGCGCCGCTGGATGTGCGCAAAGTGCCGGGAGTCGGCAAGAAAACCGAGGCGGCGTTACATGGGATCGGCATACGGAAGGTGGGCGATCTGGCATCTCTCGATGAAAACTTCCTGGCCGCTCGCTTCGGCAAATGGGGCTTGGCGCTGGCGGGCAAGGCACGCGGAGAAGACGCGGGCGGATGGTTCGACGCGGAGATCGGCGCGAACGATGATCCCAAATCGATCAGCCACGAGCATACCTTCGGAATAGACACGAATGACAGCGACCAACTGGAAACAGTGCTGCTCAAACTTTCCGAAATGGTGGCGAAGCGATTAAGAGAGCACCGGCTCTATTCCCGCACGATTCAGCTCAAGCTACGCTTTGAGGATTTCTCGACCATCACCCGGGCGCAGTCGCTCGACCACGCTACGCAATTGGATCGGGAGGTGGCGGGAGCGGTTATCGGGCTCTTTCGCCAGGCCTGGAATGGCAAGACTCCGGTGCGCTTATTGGGCGTTCATGCGGGATCTTTGCAGGATACCGAAGGGCAGATGAGCCTGCTCGAGGAGCCGCGGACCGCCCGGCTGCGCGATGCGTTTCGGAGCGTGGATCATATTCGGAATCGCTTCGGCGCCGCTAGTATTTCGCTTGCGAAGACTCTAGCTGCCGGGATTCGGGAGCGAGTTCACGAGAATCCGTACGATTTGCCGGGGAAAACCGATTCACCAGAAGCAGAGCTCCCGCCGCAAGGAGGCCCGCGCCGGTAGCGGCGGTTAGAAGAGGATAGGCGGGCCGCTCTTGAACCCAGCCGGTTTCAATGTACTTCTTTGGCTGCGAAAGCGGCTGGCGCAAGGCCATTTGGATCACTTCGGCAATATGCATTCCATGGCGGCGTGTGCCATGCATGATCTGTTCGCGGCAACTGAAGCCGTCAGAGACGATCAGCGTGCCGCGATCCGCTTCCCGGATCTTGGGCAAGAGCACACGCTCGCCAATTTTCATAGATATATCATAATGGCCCTCTTCATAACCGAACGAACCGGCGAGGCCGCAACAGCCTGAATCGAGCAGCTCGGCATCGAGGCCCATCTTCGCGAATAGCTTTTGATCGGCTGACATCCCCCACAAAGCTTTCTGATGACAGTGGCCGTGGACGAGCGCTTTGCGCTTCAAGGTGGGAGGCGCGTAGTTTATGTCAGCAAGAAATTCGCTAAACAGCGTCGTTTGACTGCGCAGACGTTGGGCGTCTTCGTTGGTCGATAGGATGTTTGTCATCTCATCGCGGAATACCGAAGCGCAGCTTGGCTCGAGAACGATGAGCGGGACGCCGGCCGTAATCTCAGGCCGCAAAGCATCGAGGATGTCCTCAAGGTTGTGCTTGGCTTGATCAAGGAAGCCGTAATCGTAGAGCGGGCGACCACAACACAGGGAGCGGTTCGGAACCTGCACGCGATAGCCCGCCGACTCCAAGACTTCGACCGCCGCTTTTGCGGTGTGCGGGAAGAAATGATTGTTGAAAGTGTCCGGCCAAAGGAGGACGGTTGGGCGCTGGTCGTTCTTGCGCTTGGTGCGCTCCTGGTGTCCGGCAAACCAGGTTTTGAAAGTTTGAGGCGCAAACGCGGGCATGCGCCGCCGCTGCGTGACACCGCCTAGCGATTTAAGGGCAGAGGATACGCCCGGCGTCTGCGTAAACAGATTCGCAATATCCGGCATTTTCGAGGCAAGCTCAGCCCAGCGGAAGATCTGGCCCATGCTGTACGCAGCGGGCGGCCGGACACTGCCTTCGTAGTAGTGGTAGAGAAACTCCGATTTGTAAGTAGCAACGTCTACGTTAACGGGACAATCGCCTTTGCAGCCTTTGCAAGCCAGGCAAAGGTCGAGCGCTTCTTTGACGTGCGGATCTTTCCAGCCGTCCTGGATGACATCGCCGCGCAACATTTCGAATAGCAGGCGCGTGCGGCCGCGCGTGGAATGCATCTCTTCGCGAGTGGCGTGGAAGCTGGGGCACATGGTGCCCCCGTCGAGCCCGCGACACTTCCCTACCCCGAAGCAACGTTCGGTCGCCTGCGCGAAGCTGCCGTGATCGCCGGGAAAATTGAAGACAGTCAGCACCGGCTTCGGCTTATAATCGGGGCCCGACGCGCAGGTTAGTGTCCATTGGATATGGATCGATGACTTTGCCGGGATTCATCTTCCACTCGGGATCCCAAGCCGATTTAAATTCGCGGAACGCCTGAATGATTTCAGAGCCGTACATCACGGGCAGAAATTCAGCGCGGGCCTGGCCGTCGCCGTGTTCGCCCGAAAGAGAGCCGCCGAAACGCGTCACTACGTGCGCGGCCTCGGTCATGAACTCGCGATAATGCTTCACGCCCTCGGCGGTCTTGAGATTGAAGGTGATACGCGTATGCAGACAACCGTCGCCGATATGGCCGAATAGCGTCATCGTGTAGTGGTGTTTGTCGAGCAGCTTATATAGCTCGCGAAGATAGTTGCCAACCTGATCGACAGGAACCGCGGCGTCTTCCCAACTGGGCCACGCGTCTTCGACGCCGGGAATGCGGCTGGCCCCCACGCCGTTTTCGCGGACTTTCCAGATCTGCTTTTGGTCGTGATCGTCTTCGATCAATTTCAAAAAGGTATGGTCGTTATCCATGGCGCGGATCTTTGCCATAGCAGCTCTGGCGAGAGCGTTCGCTTCCTTCTGGGAATCAGCCCCGAACTCGATCAATACGTAAGTGTCGGCTTGCGGAAGGAGTTTTGCGCCTGGAAGATCGTTGCCCTTGCGGTGTTCGTTGTCGATTACCTTGTGGTGGAAGCATTCCAGGCCGATGGGTTTGAGATCGCGGAACGGAGCGGCGTGATCTCCGGCGGTAAATACATCCGCAAAGCCTACGATTATCAAGCTACGATGCTGCGGGCTATGGACGAGCCTCATCTTCGCGCGGAGCGTAATGGCGCAAGTGCTCTCAGTACCGACGAGCGCCCGCGCCACATTGAAGCCGTTTTCGGGAAGGAGCTCGTCCAGGTTGTAGCCCGAAACGCGACGCGGAATTTTTGGAAAGCGCTCGCGGATCTGATCGGCGTACCGATTGCGGATGTTTTTCAGCGTGGCGTAGATTTCGCCCCGGCGGCCACCGGCGCGAATGATAGATGCGAGCTCGGATTCGCTTGTCTTGCCGACCGTCATCCGCACGCCGTCGTACGTGAGGATATCCAGCTCTTCCACGTTATCGGCTGTTCGGCCCGCCATGACGGAGTGGACGCCGCAGGAGTTGTTGCCGATCATACCGCCGAGCGTGCAGTATTCGTGGGTAGCGGGATCGGGGCCGATGGTCAGGTGATGTTTCTCAGTTTCATGGCGAAGGGTATCGAGGACAATGCCAGGCTCGATCCAGGTGTATTTCTTCTTGGGATTGACTTCGAGAATCTTGTTTAGATACTTGGAGAAATCGATGACAACGGCGGTGTTGCAGCACTGTCCGGCAAGACTGGTTCCACACCCACGGCCAAAGATCGGGATTTTATGGTCGTGACAGATCGCGACGGTGTTGATGACATCGTCATAGGTCTTCGGAATGACGACTCCGATCGGGACCTGCCGATAAACGGAAAGATCAGAGGCGTATAGAGCGCGCGAACCTTCGTCGAAGCGAACTTCGCCTTTGATTTTCCGGCGAAGGACGGCGCCGAGATCTTTGGCTTCGCGATCCGAAACGATCTCTTTAGAGGGGATCATTTGTCTTCCTCTTTCTTCTTGTTCTTGCCGGTTGCCTTCTCGACAAGGCGCGCCGGAGCGCCATAGTCGCTCGCCGGGAACAGCACCTCGTCCATCGCCTGCCGACCGATGGTAAGTGAGATACGAGCCCGGTCGCGCTCACCGCGTACGAGCGCCTGCGCAAGATGCTTCATCTCGGCCTTGGTTGCTTTTGGCGGCATGGGAGGCTCGTTCGGATCGGTATCGCATTGGATCACGACAGGGCCATCCATTGCGAGCGCTTCCTTCAACTGATCTTTGCAGCGTTTCGGATTATCGATGTGAACGCCCCTTGCGCCGCACGCTTCGGCCACTTTGACGAAATCGATGGGATAGAGATCGACGCCATATTCGGGGTTGCCCAGATAGATCATCTGCTCCCACTTGATGAGGCCGAGAGTGTTGTTTCTGAGTACGACGATTTTGACGGGCAACTTGTACTGAGTGAGCGTGGCGAGGTCGCCCATCATCATGCTGAGCGAACCATCGCCCGTGAAGGACACCACCTGGCGTCCTGGGTACGCGATCTGCGCTCCGATGGCATAAGGAAGCCCGGCGGCCATGCTGCAAAGAGTTCCGCTGAACGAGAACTGTTGCTGCGCGCGGAGCTTCATACGCGCGATCCAGGTGGTAACAGTTCCGGAATCGCCGGTCACGATGGCGTCTTCCGCGAGAACCTGGCCTAAATTCCATGCGACCACCTGGGGCTTCATCGGCTTGTCGGTGCGCGTACCGCGCTCTTCCATGAGTTCCCACCAGTCCTCCATGCCCTTTTGGGCCTGTTTGAGGAAGGTCCGGTCTTCATTGCGCGGCAGATACATCAGCCACTCGCGCAGTGTTGCCTGGGCGTCGCCAACTAATCCGTATTCGACGGGGTATCGCAGGCCGATGCGCTCGGGTTTATCGTCGATTTGAATGCCAAGCGCCTGGCCGGGCTTGGGCAGGAATTCAATATACGGAAACGAGCTGCCGATAATGACGAGAGCGTCACAGTTTTCGAAAACATCGTATGAGGGACGAGTTCCGACGACACCAGTACCGCCGGTTGTGTAAGGGCTATCGTCAGGGATCACGTCCTTGCCAAGCAGCGCTTTCACGACCGGCGCGCCGAGGCGGTCGGCAATTTGAGTGACTTCCGCAGTCGCTCCGCGAGCACCGGCCCCGACGAGAATGGCGATTCTCGTCTTGCCCTGAAGAGCGCGAGCCGCTTTCTCAAGCTGCAGTCTTTCCGGAACGCGCTTGGGAATAGTGAACGCTTCCGATGTGTGGCCCTGCAGGTTGCGCTTCGAACGCTTTTGGCCGGACATGTCGGCCGACTGGTAATCGATGGGGAGGGCGATGTGAGCGACAGCGCGATGACTTAGCGCCGTGCGGCAGGCGTAATCAACAATGTTCTTGGCGTGAGCAGGACCCATCAGACGCTGGTTGTACATAGCGACGTCCTGATAGAGATAGTCCTGATTCATGTCTTGCAGATACTGAGTGCCGATCAAGTCGTGATATGTCATCCCGGTGACGGCGAGGACGGGAGCTTGATCGATTTTGGCGTCATAGAGTCCATTCAGCATATGAATGGCGCCGGGCGCCGCGGTGGAAAAGCAGACGCCCAGCTTACCTGTGAACTTTGCATACCCGGTGGCGGCCATGGCGGCCGTTTCTTCGTGCCGCACGTGAACATATCGGATGCGGTCCTTGTGAGTACGAAGGGCCTCAACAAAGCCGTTGATTCCATCTCCGGGAAGGCCGAAAACGGTATCTACTCCCCAATCAATCAAGCTCTCGACGAGAACATCAGATGCGGTCATGGCGGCGTCCGTGCTGGTGACGCCGCGTGGAAGGGTTGTGTTTCAGGGACGCGGAAAAGTGCGGGCGGGGTTACTGCTGCCAGCCACCGCCGAGCGCGTTATAGATTTGTACCAGCGCGAGCCGCTCGTTCAAGCGAGCGCGGGCGAGATTCAACTGAGCAGAGAAGAACGTTGTCTGGTTGGTCAGGACTTCGAGGTAACTCGTGACGCCGCCTTGGTATCGAACGTCGGAGAGATGAGCGGCATCCTCGGCCGCGGCCGCAAGCGCTTCCTGGTGCTCGCGGTATTCGCGAAATTTCTGATACGCGCTCAGTGAATCGGCCACTTCGCGGAAGGCCGTTTGCAAAGTCTGCTCATAGGTGAGCAAGGTCTGCTGCTGTTGTGCCTGCGCGAGACGGACATTGGCCCGAAGGCTGCCCGCATTGAAGATCGGCTGCGTCGCGACGGCGCTCCAGGTCCAAGTGCGCGCGGCCCAGGTAAACAGATTGCCCAGACCGATACTTTCCACTCCACCGTTGCCTGTGAGAGAAATCTGCGGAAAGAGTTGAGCGCGAGCCACACCGATGCGCGCGTTGGCGGCGATTAACGCCTCTTCCGATTCGCGGATATCGGGCCGGCGCTCGAGCAGTTGCGACGGCAAGCCAGCCGGAACAGTAGCGGGAAGAGGCTCTTCCGTGATAGCGCGGCCACGGGGAATGCCGGTGGGGTTCTCGCCGAGAAGGACGCTGATCTGATTTTCTTCCTGTGCGATCGCCTGCTCGGTTTGAGGGATGGTTTCGGCCGCCTCTTCGACAAGCTGCTGGGCCTGGCGCACATCGACCAGGGAAGTCGCGCCGCCCTGCTCGAGCGTTTCAGTGAGTTTCAACGATTGCTGCCGCGAGCCGAGCGTCCGCTTGGCGATATCCAATTCGAGATCGTATTCACGAAGTTGAAAGTAGGCGCTAGCAAGACTCTCGACCAGCGTGGTGAAGACTGCGCGGCGGCCCCACTCGGTTTCGCGCAAGGTGGCGCGAGCGGCCTCCGTGGCGCGGCGGTACTGGCCCCAGAAATCGATATTCCAGGAACCCGCCAGCGCGAGTTCGTCGGCGGCGTAGGAGTAACCCTTGAAGATTCCCGGAATGCCTGGGGAACGGACGCCGCTGAGGTTGCCGGTACCGTTGACGGTTGGAAATTGATTGGCGCGCGTGATGACCAATTGCGATTGAGCCTGGAGGACACGGGTAGCGGCGATGCGAATATCGAAATTTTGCTGAAGAGCAGTGCGGATGAGATTTTGCAGAACCTCATCCTGAAACACAGTCCACCATTTTTGATCCCCGAGAGATGCGGCGGAGGTCTGATCGGGGGTCGCGCCGCGATACGTGGCGGGGACGTTTACCTTCGGGCGTTGATAGTTGGGCCCGACGGTGCAACCTGCGAGAAAAAAGACCAGGAGACAAGCTGGCAGAGAGATACGGAGATGGCGGGTCATGCGGGTTCTCCGTGACTCTCGGCCGGCTGTGGGACTGGGGCGCGTTTCTTGCCGCCGATGCGATGTGAGAGTTTCTCGACGACATCGAACATGACGGGAATCAGGAAAATAGCGAGCAGCGACGCACAGAGCATTCCGCCGATCACCGCGGTTCCGAGAACTCTCCTGGAAACAGCGCCGGAGCCGGCGGCTCTCCAGAGCGGTACGCAACCCAGAATGAAGGCGAAGGCGGTCATGAGAATGGGCCGGAGACGGATGCGGGCTCCAATGAGCGCAGCCTCGTCGATGCTCTTGCCATGCTCCTCGTATTCGCGCTTGGCGAATTCAACGATCAGGATGGCGTTCTTCGCCGCCAATCCGATCAACATGATCAGGCCGATTTGGGCATAGACATCGTTATCGAAATGCCGAAGCCAAAGAAAGAGATACGCTCCGAAGACGGCAATGGGCGTACTCAGCAAGACGCTGAAGGGAAGCGACCAACTCTCGTACTGCGCGGCGAGGATGAGAAAGACAAACAAGAGCGACAGCCCGAAGATGACGCTGGCCGGAACACCCTCCGCGGCCTTCTGCTCCTGGAATGACATGCCGGTGTAGTCGTAACCCATGTTGGAAGGCATAGTTTGCGCGAATACTTCCTGCAGCGCCTGCATGGCCTGACCAGTGCTGTAACCGGGCGCGGCGGCGACGTTGATCTGCGCGGCTTCGTATTCGTTGTAGCGAATGGTAAACTCGGGGCCGTTGATCGGCTTGATATCACTGAGTGCGCTTAGCGGCACCATGCTTCCTCGGTTATTGGCGACGTAAAAGCGCGGAAGGTCTGTAGTAGCGTTGCGGAAATTGCCTTCGGCCTCTACATAGACCTGCCATTGACGCCCGAAGCGGTTGAAGTAGTTTACGAGATAGCCGCCCATAAAGGCTTGCAGGGTTTGATAGACGTCGCTGACACCGACGCCCTGGCGCTCGACCTTGGCGCGATCCACGTTGACGTACTGCTGCGGAACGGCGGGAAGGAACGTTGTGTTGAGGCCGGCAAGTTCCTTTCGTTTGCGGGCCGCGTCCACGAACTTGTTCACGTTTTGTTCAAGAGCGGCCAGATCGCTGCCCGAACGATCTTCGAGGACCATTTGTACACCGCCGGCCGTGCCGACGCCCGGAATAGAAGGCGGCGTGAAGGAGAACGCAACGCCATCTCGCACGGTCGCGAGCTGACTGGCGATGTGATCGCGGATAGCGGTATAGCTTTCGTTGTCGCTGTTGCGCTCGTCCCAAGGCTTCTCCGTCACAAAGAAAAAGGCGCTATAGGTACTCTGCACTCTGCTCAACAAGCTGAAGCCGATAACGGAGGTACACCCTTGAACGCCGGGTGTGTGGAGAATGATGTCTTCCACCTGTTTGGCTGCGGCCGATGTGCGCTGCAAGGAAGCGGCGTTAGGCAACTGAAGCGCCACAAAGACGTAGCCTTGATCTTCCTCCGGAAGAAATGATGCCGGCAGCTTCGTGCCGATAAAGACTGCAACGGCAGCCGCGGCCGCGAGGAGGAGCAAGCTGAAACCCGCTTTTCTGATCAGCGCGCCGGAAGTCCGTACATAGCCTTCGGTGGCGTGGCCGAATACGCGATTGAACCAATCGAAGAAGCGGCGTAGCGGTCCGCGCGATTTCTTCTTGGGCCTGAGCAGGAGCGCAGCGAGCGCAGGGCTCAGCGACAGAGCGTTGAAGGCCGAGAAGATGACCGATATGGCGATCGTAACGGCGAACTGCTGGTACAAGCGGCCGGTGATTCCGGGTATGAAAACAGTAGGAACGAAGACGGCCGTCAGGATGAGGGCAGTCGCAATAACGGGTCCGGAGACTTCTTTCATCGCCTGCAAGGTTGCATCGCGAGGATTCATTCCTTCATCGATATGGCGTTCAACTGCCTCGACAACAACGATTGCGTCATCGACGACCAAGCCGATTGCGAGCACAAGTCCGAACAAAGAGAGCGTGTTGATGGAGAAGCCGAGCATCGGGAAAACTACGAAGGTTCCGATGAGGGAGACAGGGACAGCGGCGAGTGGAATGATGGTGGCGCGCCACCCTTGCAGGAAGATATAGACGACGAGGATAACGAGCGCGAGGGCTTCGAGCAGCGTGTAGAGGATCTCTCTCATTCCGGCTGTTACGGCCCGAGTCGTGTCAAGACTCACCTGATAACCGAGATCTTGCGGAAATCTCTCCGCGAGCTTAGCCATAGCGGCGCGGACGTTGTCCGCCGCTTGCACAGCATTCGAGCCGGGTAATTGATAAATGGCAAGAATTGCGGATGGCTTGCCGTTGTAGCGGCCGGTGAGATTGTAGGTTTGCGATCCCATCTCCAGGCGCGCAACATCCTTCAGCCGAAGATTCGAGCCATCGGGGTTGGCGCGCAAGATGATATTGCCAAACTCTTCCGGAGTTGAGAGGCGGCCTTGCGCCTGGACGCTGTAGGTAAACTGTTGGCCGTTGGGGACAGGCTCGCCGCCGATCTGCCCGGCGGGATTGACGGTGTTCTGGGCCTGCAGCGCGGAAACGATCTGCGGGACAGTGACCTGCAGTTTGGAAAGCTTGTCAGGATCCACCCAGCAGCGCATGGCGTACTGGCCGGCTCCAAAAACCTGGACTCGCGCAATGCCAGGTGTACGCGTCAACTGATCAACGAGATTGATGTATCCATAGTTCGCCAGGAACAGGCTGTCATACGAGCCGTGAGGCGAATACAACGCAATCAGCATGAGCGGCGAAGAAAGCGATTTGATTACCGTTAGTCCCGCTGTGGTCACCTGAGCCGGTAATTGGGGTTGAGCTTGCGACGTACGCAGCTGAGTGAGGACCTGATCGATGTTGGAGTCGGTACTGACATCGAAATCGACGGTGATCTGAGTCTGCCCGTTGCTTCCGTTGATCGAGTACATGTAGTTCATGTTGTCGACGCCGCTGATCTGTTCCTCAAGCGGCGTCGCCACGGACTGTTCGAGCGTTTGGGCGTTGGCGCCGGGATAAAGCGCCTGCACCAGGATCTCGGGCGGAACGATTGAGGGGAACTGCGCGATGGGAAGACGCAGCATGGAAATAAGACCCACCAGCACCATCAGAATGGCGATCACGATGGCGACGATGGGCGGTTGATGAAGAATTTCGACATGGGTTACTTGGCCTCCCCTTGGGATGGATAGGGAGAAACCACATTGAGTTTGTCCGGCTGCGGGGTGACTCTCTCCCCGTCCTTGACTTTCGAGCTGCCTTGGGAGACTACGCGATCGCCCGTCTTAAGACCGCTCTGAACGACCCACATCTCGCCGACCTTGTCGCCCACCTGAACCGTCTCGAATATTGATCTTGTTATCCGGCCCGACTAGAGCGATTTGATAACGTCCTTGCAATTCCGACACGGCACGCTGCGGCACCACAAGCGCGTTCTGCTGAAGCGACGTGAGAGCGGTGATGCGGCCAAATTGCCCGGGCCGAAGAATATTGCCGGGGTTGGCGAATGCTCCGACGATGCGAATGGTGCCGGTTTGGGCATCGACACTGCGGTCCGCAAAAAGAATGCGACCCGAGTGCGGATAGATGCTGCCGTTCGCAAGAGTGAGTTGAAGCGGAACAGGATTCTTCATGCGCAGAAGATCGGCGCTTGGCCCGCCGGCCTTGATCTTGTCGGCGAGGCCCAGGTACTCCTGCTCGCTGATAGAAAAGTAGACCTTGATGGGATTGACTTGCGAGACGGTGGTGAGGACGCTGGACTGGCTTACCAGATTACCGATTTGGGTGGCGGCGATTCCGGCAATGCCGTCGACGAGTGAACGAACTTTCGTGAACCCGAGGTTCAATTCCGCTGTTGAGACATTCGCCTGAGCAGCCTCGATGCCGGCCTGCCCCGACTTGATGAGCGCTTCATTCTGGCGCTGACTTTGAACGTCGGTATCCAACTGACTCTGAGCGATGGCATGCGCCTGGGCGAGTGGAGTATCACGTTTTACGTTGAGCTGCGCGAGACCGAGCTGCGCTTGCGCTTGCCCGAGCTGCCCGCGAGCCTGTGCAAGCTGTCCTTGCGCCTGTTCGAGCGCCGCTTGAAAAGGGCGGGGGTCAATCTCGAAGAGCACGTCGCCTTTGCGAACATACGATCCTTCGCGATAGTCCTGACGGATAAGGTAACCACTGACTTGCGGCTGAATGTTGGCGGTCACGTATCCTTCGAGCGAGGCGACCCAGTTCCCATAGATCGGCACAGTTTGCTGCTGAACGGTGGAGACGCCTACGTCCGGGGGCGGCGGGGCGGCATGCTGTTCCGACTTATTGCCGCAGCCGGCGAGAGCGAGGGCGATGCAGGAGCAAACGAGCGAGCGTAGGACGGACTTTGGTGGTGTTGATGTAATCGCGATCATTTTACTTGGGCCTCTTCGAGCGTTCGGCGGGGCCGAGCTGGGATGTGAGATGACGTGTTAGATAACAGCGCAGCACAAGCTTGAACTCTTGAACGATCGGCTCGCGCGCAGTGGCGTCCGACTCCGCATAGAGCTCGTTCATGGCTTTAATCAATTGAAGAGTCACGGTAGCAATGCGTAGGGCTTTAATTGGTGAAAGGGAAGCCTTCTGGAGCAGAAACATGCGCGCAAGCAGTTCCCGAAGAACCTTTCGAATAGACGGATTGCGCGTCGTAGAGGGCGCATCGAGCAGAGGAAGAAACGCCGGATGCCCGCCGACGAAATCAACGGCTGTATCGATAAGCTGCGCCACGAGTTCTTCAATACTCAGAGATGCAGCCTGATGCTCCAGGGATTCCCAGGCGGCTTGAAATTCCTTTCCGTACTGAGGCGGAGAGCCTGGGTAAGGGATTGTTTGTTCGGGAAAAATTGATAGAGGGAGCCGATGCAAGCGCCGGCGCGGCAGGCGATTTCGTTCATGGTCGCGGCATCATATCCGACATCGGCGATCACAGAAGCGGCGGCATCGAGCAATGCAGCGACGCGACGCTCACCGCGCTGCTGGCGGGGCACACGCCGGGGTGCAGTGGACGAATGTGAGCACACGCTCACATTCTACAGACACACCGCTACAGACACACCTGTTATCTGCTCAGGCCCCGCGCACTCCGGTGATCAGCAGCGCGAATCTGCGGACCGAGCACATTTTGTCGCGGTAGCCTCGCGTGTCATCTTGTAGTTGCATAATAAATAGAAAGAACAGTATGAAAGCAGTTTGCTTTGCCCTCCTGGCTCTGAGTTCCATGGGTCTCGCCGCCGACAACTTCACGGTCGTGGACCAGATTGTCGCGAAGGTGAACGGCGATATCGTCAGCCAGGATGAGATTCAGCGCTCTCAAAAAGAACTTGCCCAGGAACTTAAGGCGCAAGGCGCGGCTGGCGCTCAATACCAGGAGATGCTCGCGGACAAGCAGAAAGATGTCCTTCGCGACCGCATCGACGAACTCCTTCTGATACAGAAAGGGAAGGAGCTGAATATCAATGTCGACTCGGAAATTAGCAAGTATGTCGCGAACGTCCAGCGCCAATCCGGGCTTACCGACATTGACAAATTCCACGATTGGGTCCGGGCGCAGTCTGGGATGAGCTATGAGGACTTCCTGAATCAGGCGAAGGACTCAATGCTGACCCGCGAGGTGGTCGGCGAGGAAGTCGGACGTCATATCAACATCTCGGATAAGGAGATCCAGGCCTACTATGACGCGCATAAGAACGACTTCATTCGGGATGAAAAAGTATTTTTGAGTGAGATTCTAATTTCCACCGAGGGCAAGGATGCGGCTGGACTCGCGGCGGCGGAGAAGAAGGCGAAGGAAATTCAGGCTGAGGCGGCCCGAGGCGAGCGTTTTTCAGACTTGGCGCGCGATAACTCCGATGCGGCGACAGCTAAGGATGGAGGCGTTTTGGGGGGCTACAAGAAAGGTGACTTGGCTAAGCCGATCGAAGATGCCGTATGGAATCTGCCCAAAGGGGCGGTAACGCAACCGATCAAGCTTGCAACTGGATTCGAGATCTTCAAAATCGACGAGCACACAAAGCAGGGGCTTGCTCCGATGGCCGATGTGAAGCCCGATATCGAGAACATTTTATATGCCCCGAAAATGCAGCCGAAAGTTCGCGAATACCTTACCGAGCTTCGTAGGCGGGCATTCCTGCAGATCAAGCCCGGGTTCGTGGATACCGGCGCAGCTCCGGGCCAGGACACAAAATGGCAGGAAGTAGCTCAGCTCAAACCCGAGACGGTTACCAAAGCTGAAGTGGAACAAAAGACGCGCCGCAAGCGATTGTTATGGGTACTGCCGATTCCGGGAACGGAAACAACGGTTACCGGAAAGAGTAGTTCGCGCTAGCCGCGTATGAAAGCGCTGTATGCCGGGAACCTGGTTCCAAACGAAGTCGTCACCGGGCAATTCCTGGTTCTAGTAAAGGAGATCCGGCAGAAAAAGACCGGCGAACCGTACCTATCGCTGCATCTTGGGGATCGTACCGGCGAGATCGACGCTAAGATGTGGGACAACGTTCCCGAGGTGATGGACACCTTTGATCGCGACGATTTCATCAAAGTGAAGGGGTTGGTTCAGATCTTTCAAAATCGATCTCAGTTCACCATTCACCGGCTTCGCCGCCTCGAAGAGCATGAAATAGATCTCGGCGATTACTTCCCCTGCTCCGATCGTGATCCGATGGAGATGTGGGCGGAGTTGCAAGGCCTCGTTACCGGTTTGCGAAATCCGAACCTTCGTGAGTTGCTTCAGCTTGTCTTTTCGGATCCGGGCTTGGCTGAGAGGTACCGGATGGCTCCTGCGGCCAAGAGTATTCACCACGCCTGCCGTGGCGGGCTGATTGAGCACGTTCTTTCACTCTGCGCTCTCGCCCGGCTGACAGCCTCCCATTACCGGCAAATAGATCTCGACCTGCTTCTGGCAGGCGTAATTCTGCACGACGTCGGCAAGGTCAATGAGCTTTCGTATGCCCGCAGCTTCGGATATAGCACGGACGGACAGTTGCTTGGTCACATTGTTTTAGGTCTGCGGCTTCTGAATGCGGCTTTCGAGAAGCTGCCGGATTTTCCGCCTAAGCTCCGCACTCTTCTGGAGCACATGATCATCAGCCACCATGGCGAACTGGAGTTCGGATCGCCCAAAGTTCCGGTATTTCCGGAAGCGCTTCTGCTACATCATCTCGATAATCTCGATTCAAAGATGGAGGCGATGCGGAACGCTCTCCAGCGCGACCGCCATCTTGAAGGCGAATTTACCGGCTGGATCGCTCCGCTCGAACGGATACTGCTTAAGAAAGATCGGTATCTCCAGGAGCCGCCTCCTGGTCCCCAAGCAAGACCAGTTCCCGTAACGGTCAAAGTTGAGCCCGAAAACACCGACGTTCCTGCCGATGAGCGCAAAACCCAGCATTCCGAATCGTCGGGGAACACGCCTATGGAACCCCTCCGGCCTCAGGAGCGCAAGCCGGAACCTAGGCCCGTGCCCAACACCATTTTTGGAGAAAAATTGCAGGCTGTTTTGGGGCCTCCGAAGCAATAGCGGATGCTACCATTGTGGGTTGTCAGGCTCCGGGCTTCGTGCAATGGGCGGTTGTAAACCCCGCCAGGTCCGGAAGGAAGCAACGGTAGCGATTTAGCTCGTGTGCCGCGGATCACCCGGGGTCTGGCAAGACCGCTCCCGAGTCCACGCAAAATCATTCCATGTATCAAGTCATTGCGAGGAAGTACCGTCCGCAATCGTTTAGCGAGCTAATCGGGCAAGAACACATCCAGAAGACCCTGATTAACGCGATCGCGAGTAATCGGATCGCCCATGGCTACATCTTTTCGGGTCAGCGAGGAACCGGCAAAACGACCGTCGCGCGCATCTTGGCCCGTTGTCTGAATTGTGTTGATGGTCCTACTCCAACGCCCTGCGGCGTTTGTTCTAGCTGCACGGAAATAACCGCCGGCAACTCGGTTGACGTAATCGAGATCGACGCCGCCTCAAATCGCGGGATTAACGAAATCCGCGAGATCCGGGAAAACGTGCGCTACCGTCCGGCGCGCGACCGCTATAAAGTTTTCATCGTCGACGAGGCCCACCAGATCACGAAGGAAGCCTTCAATGCCCTCTTGAAGACTCTTGAGGAACCGCCGGAATGGGTGGTCTTCATTCTTTGTACGACAGAAGCGTACGAGATTCCGAATACGATCGCCTCTCGCTGCCAGCATTTTAGTTTTCGTTCGGTCGATTTCGCTGAGATCGTGAACCGTATGAAGTTCATTGCCGTCCAGGAGGAAATCGAGGCGGATGAGCAGGTTCTGTCCGTTATGGCGCAGGCCGGTGAAGGCAGCGTTCGCGATTCGCTTTCGGCGCTGGATCAAGCCATTGCGTGCTGCGGGAAAACGCTAAGGGTCGAGGATGTACGCGCTCTCCTCGGCGTGTTCGGCCTCGAATCGCTGCAGGCCGTTGCGGACGCGATAAACGCGCGCGACGGCGCAAAAATGCTGGACATCGTTCAGGAACTAGAGAGCACCGGCCGAAGTCTTCAGCATTTCTCGCGCGAGTTGTCTCGCTATTGGCGGAATTTGCTGGTTGCGAAGATCGCCGGCAAATCCAAGCGACTGATTGCGGCCTCGGACCAAGAGCAGCAGACTCTCCTCGCAGTGGCAGCCTCGTTCAGTGAAGAAGATCTCACGCGTTACTTGAATCTGACACTCGAACTCTACAAAACCCTGCAATCATCGTTGCAGCCAAGATTGCATCTGGAACTTGGGCTGATCAAGTTAGTCCAGGCCGGCAAGCTTCAGGCGATAGAAGAAGTATTGATGGGATTGAAAAACCCCACCTCTGGCCGGAGCACACTCGCTGCGCAGCCGTCTCCAGAGCCGAAAGTTCCAGAAACTCCTCCTAAACGATCACAGGGCGCCAATGCCGCGAACCTGGCACAACTGCTCTATAGCGCTCTCACAAACGCCAAACTCGATTTCACAGCCGACGCGGTGCAGCACTCGGAAATAACTTTGCAAGCAAGCGAGTTACTCATTCGGGCCCCCAAATCGATGCTGCTTTCGCTGAAGGATCCGGCCGTGCAACAGATCGCTTCCGAGATTCTAGGAAGACCCGTTCGCGTGCGTCTCGAGAGCGGAGAAAACGTGATTGCGCCCCCCCTGGAGATGCCTGCCGCTGAACCAAAATCGGACACGGATATACGGGAACGCGCCCTTTCTCATCCCGGAGTAAAGCGGTTTCAGGAGCTCTTTCCGGAATCGCATGTCCGCGCCGTGCGAAATTTGAATGAGTAGCGGCCCGCGACAAGTTTTCTTTGCGCGTATTTAGAGGATAGAGGGATTTACATGAAAATGCCCGGCAACATGCAAAACATGATGAAGCAGGCGCAGCAGATGCAGCAGAAACTGCAGGAGCAGATTGCCGCCATTCGCGTGGAGGCGTCCGCGGGCGGCGGCATGGTCACCGTAAAAATGGACGGCCACAAAAACGTCTTGGCTGTCAAAATAGACCCCGAGGTTGCCGGCGACGTCGAAATGCTTCAGGATATGGTCCTGGCTGCCTTTAATGAGGCCGCTAAGAAAGTGGATGAAGAGGCGCAAGGGAAAATGGGCGGCATGCTGGGCGGACTTGGTCTTCCGCCGGGAATGTTCTAGACCGCCCGGAACAGATGCCCGAATTCGCTGAACCGCTGGCCCGCCTCATCCAAGAATGCAAGCGCCTGCCCGGCATTGGTCAGAAATCGGCGCAGCGCATTGCCTTTCATCTTCTTCGCTCGCCGCGCGAAGATTCTGAAAACCTGGCGCAAGCCATTCTCGACATCAAAGATAAATTGGGAATCTGCTCGCAGTGCAACAACATCAGCGACGGCGACGTTTGTCTTTACTGCCGCGACCCGCATCGTGAGCATGCGCAGATCTGCGTTGTGGAAGAACCGCACAATATCCTGCCAATTGAAACTACTCACGCCTTTCGCGGCGTTTACCACGTGCTTCACGGTTCGATTTCGCCGCTGCGGGGTATTGGACCGGAGCAGTTGCGAATCAAAGGCCTGGTCGACAGGCTTAATCAGACGGAGGTTGCAGAGGTTATCCTGGCGACAAACCCAACCGTCGAAGGCGAGGCGACCGCGGTGTATCTATCGAGATTGCTCAAGCCCTTGGGACCCAAAATTACACGCATCGCAATGGGTGTACCGGTCGGAAGCGACTTGGAATTCGCGGATGAAGTTACTATGTCGCGCTCTCTGGAAAATAGGCGCGAGATGTAGGAAAAAAGGAGGGCCTCGATTTGCGAGGCCCTCCTTCCACTCTATAAATTAAAAGTGGAACGAAAGTCCACCGAACGGTTCGGCCATGTGGGTCACCGAACCAGTGTTCAATCCCGCGACGCCGAAGTCGGGGGCTTCAAATACATGCCCGCGATATCCGAGACGGAGACTGACCTTGTGGCTGAACGCGATGTCCGCGCCGGCCCCATAAACGAAATCTGGCGTCGCGAAGGTCGAGCCCGTAGCGAATCCGTTTGGCACAAAGAGCAATGCACCGGTACCAGCGCTGACGAACGGAGTCAAGCGATGACGAACGCCGAAGCGATACACGTAAGAAGCCGTCGCTTCATTGGTATTCGACGTCACTCCGAGAGGAGTAAGCGTCGATGTGGTGCCGAACGGCGCAAAATTCTGGTCGAAGCGTGTAAAACCGTAGTTCAATTCGACGCCCTGATGGCTGGTGAAAAAGTAGCGATAGCTAAACAGAACTCCTGGCGAGTTTGTGGCTGTCTGATTAATTCCATTACCAGTCGTGCCCTGCTGAAAAGAACCAAGTGCAGATACGGTTACGTCCTGCTTATTTGTTCCTTCCTGAGCGCAAGCAGCGCCTGCGAGCAAGCCTAAAGACAGCAGTCCTGCTGTAATTGCGTGTTTCATTGTAGATCTCCCAAATCTATTTGATTTATTTGTGGGACATGTGGATTTAATTACACATGTCACGAAGCAACGTTTTAAGTAACCGATGAGCGCTCATGGATACATTTACTTGGATACGCCGAAGGCGGGCCGGGTTGCAATCAGTCCCGCAAATGAAGGTGGTCTTAATAAAGCCACACAAAGATAAACTGAAGAGAGTGTTGGTCACGATTTCATCTCAGCCGGAGCGACCAAAATGGCTGCGCGCGCCGGCGCCAGTTGGCGAGAACTATCGAGAACTCAAAGATCTGATTACGCGTCTAAAGCTCCACACTGTGTGTGAGAGCGCGGCGTGCCCGAATGTTGGTGAATGTTGGAATCGGCGCACCGCAACATTTATGATTCTTGGAAATGTCTGCACACGGCGTTGTGGATTTTGCGCCGTGCAGAAAGGCGCGCCACTTGCGGTGGATTACGATGAACCGCGCCGTGTTGGAGAGGCATGCGCACTGCTCGGCTTGCGCTACGCGGTAGTGACAAGCGTGAATCGTGACGATCGGAAAGACGGAGGGGCGGCATTGTTCGCGCTAACCATCCAGTCGATTCGTGATCATGTACCGGGCTGCAAAGTGGAGGTCTTGGTTCCGGATTTTCAGGGTTCGCACGACGCGATGGACATCGTGATGAATGCGCATCCTGACGTGCTGAATCACAACACGGAGACGGTTCCTCGGCTCTATCGACAGGTGCGGCTGGGTGCTCGCTATGAACGCTCTCTCGATATTCTTCGCTATGCCAAGCAGGTTCGGCCGCATGTGCCGGCTAAATCCGGGCTCATGCTGGGGCTCGGCGAGACGGAACAGGAAGTACTGAGCGTGATGCGGGACTTACGTGACCATTACGTCGACATCCTCACGTTGGGCCAGTATCTCCGGCCATCCGCCAAGCACTTGCCGATCTTACGCTACGTCCCGCAGCAGGAGTTCGACGGCTACAAACGCGCCGGCCTCGAGATGGGATTCGCGCACGTCGAAGCCGGCCCGCTGGTGCGCAGCTCGTATCACGCCGACAGCTCAGAGGAAGCTACGGTAACTCTGCACGCCTGCCGTCATTGAATAGGAAGCGTAAGAGTGGCTTCGCAGCCGTAGCCGTCTGACGCGTTGCGGAGCGTTACCGTACCGTTATGCGCTTCCGCAATCTGGCGGCTCAAGACCAGGCCGATTCCCGAGCCTCCGCGCTTGGTGGTGAAGAATGGCACGAAGAGATTGTTCGTGTTCGATAGGCCCGGTCCCTCATCGCGGATTTTAATTTCCACCATTCCCACGGAACGTTCAGGGCGCACGAAAACCCTTCCGCCGGTTTCTTGGGATGCATCCACAGCATTGCGGATAAGATTGATCAGCACCTGCTCGAGCTGATCGGCGTCGCCCTGGATCGTGAGCGGCGGGCACTCTTCGAAAAATACGGGCATGCGCATCTCCAGGCTGGTCACGCGCCGCAACAGCGAATTCACCTCGACAGGTCCGAATTTCGGCGGAGGAAGTTTCGCGAGGCGCGCGTAGGAACTCATGAAACGACTCAGCGATTCGGAGCGTGACGCGATTACATTTAATCCGCGCGCCATGTCGTCAGTCCAGTCATCAGGGCGCGGATCGGTTTTCAGCAGATTTTCCAGGCTCTGAGCGATCGATTTGATCGGCGTGAGCGAATTGTTCAACTCATGCCCGATGACCCGAACCAGACGCTGCCAGGCCTGCAACTCTTCTTCGCGCAACGGCCGGGTCAGATCGGTGAAGACCAGTAATTGATGCGGAAGACCGCCTTCGCGGAAGTTACTCCGGCGAATGCCCCAGCGGCCCGTCCCCCCGGGAAATGAGCGCTGAATAGTCTGTTCCGGATCGCCGACAAGATATTCGGCGAGTCCAAGCGAAGTGGCGTCACGGGCGAGAAGACGTTCGGCGGGCTGGGCTAGCAGGCGCTCACCAGCACGATTAACGAGCCGCAGTCCTTGCTGCGGGTCGAAGGCAAACACGCCAACGTCGATCTCTTCCATCACTTTTCTCAGCAGGGCCGTTGCCTCCAGCGCTCCCAGGCGCTGATCGCGAAGGGTAGCAGCCATAGCATTCACCTGCTGCATGACTTCGCCCATCGGCTCTTTCGGATCATCGACGCGTCCGCGAATGGAGTAGTCGCCTTCGCGCATCGCTTCCAGCAGGCTCGCGAGGGTACGCAACGGTCCCGCAACGCGGCTGCGAGCCGCGAAAGCGAACGCGAGCCAGAAACTAAAGATCAACAGATCGAGTGTCCATTGCGTGCGAGCGTCATGATTATTCAGCGCTAGAAGCACGACCGAGACGACCACGGCGGGCAGACCGGCCAGGAGCGCGAGGATAAGGACTCGCGCATCATGGCTCAGCTTGAACTTAGTCACAGGCCCGCTCAGAGGCCGAAACGCTGCAATCGGCGGTACAGAGCGCTGCGGCTAAGGCCGAGTGCGCTGGCGGCATGACTGACATTGCCGCCGTAGCGCGCCAGAGCCTTCTTGATCAAAAACTCTTCCACATCTTCCAGGCTCATATCTTCCAGGCGCGCGGAACTCGCGCTGGATGCGCGGAGCGCCAGATCGCTCGCCTTAATGCAATTGCCTTGGGCCATCAGGACGGCCCGTTCCACTACGTGATTCAGTTCGCGAACATTGCCTTGCCACTGATGGTCCAGCATGGCTTGAAGGGCGTTGTGATCGAAGCCCCCGATGCCCTTGCGATAGCGGCGCGCGTGGATGCCTAAAAAGTGATTGGCAAGCGGGGTGATGTCTTCGCGCCGTTCGCGGAGCGGCGGCAAATGAATTTCGATGGTGTTCAGGCGAAACAGCAGGTCCTGGCGAAAGCGCCCGTTCTGTACTTCATCCGCGAGATTGGCGTTGGTTGCCGAGATGACGCGCGCATCCACTTTCTTTGTTTTTGAAGATCCCACGCGTTCCATTTCACCCACCTCGAGAACGCGCAGCAGCTTAGCCTGCAAGTTCATCGGAACGTTTGCAATCTCATCGAGAAACAGCGTTCCGGTATCCGCTAGTTCGAAGCGCCCGACGCGATCCATCTTGGCATCCGTGAAGGCGCCCTTGACGTGACCGAAGAGCTCGCTTTCGAAAACTCCTTCCGCCAAACCGCCGGCATTGACCGTTACCATCGGCTTATTCGCACGCACGGATATCGCGTGCAGCGTTCGCGCGACGACTTCCTTTCCGCTTCCCGGTTCGCCGGTAATCAGGACATTCGCATCGGACGGACCAACCCGCGACATCAGGTCAAGTACCGGCTTCATGGTTGGGGCTTGAGCGATCATGGTCGGCAGATTATCGCCACGAAGAATGGCGTTCTCCGCCTCCAGCCGCTGACCGCGCCGAATCGCTTCGCTCAATTCCAACTGGGTGCGAACGATGGAGGCAAGGCGTTCGTTTTCCCAGGGCTTCTGGATGAAATCGCGCGCGCCGCGCCGCATGGCTTCGACGGCCAGATCCACGCTGCCCCAGGCGGTCATGACGATCACCGGCAAGGTTGAATCCACCGTTTGTATTTTGGCCAGCAGGTCCAGACCTTCCTGCCCGGAAGTGGTATCGCGCGTATAGTTCAGGTCTATGACAGCGGCGTCGTAATCGCGGCCTTCGATCATCTGAATGACTTGCCGCGGCGACTCGGCGGATTCGATTTTGTACCCTTCCCGCTTCAGCAGCAGCCGCAAGGCTTCGAGCACATCCGGCTGATCGTCAGCGATGAGAATGCGCATTTGCGACGGCACAATTTTCATAGATGTCCGATGGAAAGAGACTGCGCCGCCGGTCAGTTCTTGACGATCCAGCCATCCTCTATTTGAACGATGCGATTGCCGTACTCGGCGTTCTTCTCATTGTGAGTGACCTGTACGATGGTGGCTCCCTCGTCATTCAGCTTTTTGAAAAGCTCCATGATCTCTTTCCCCTGGCTGGAGTGCAGGTTCCCGGTCGGCTCATCGGCGAGAATCAGCTTCGGGCTGGCGACCATGGCGCGCGCGATGGCGACGAGCTGCTGCTGGCCGCCGGAGAGCTGATTTGGATAGAGATCTTTCTTGCCCACCATGTTGAAGCGGTCGAGAGTGTCGCAGACAATGCTCTGCCGCTCCGCTTTCTTGATATTCCGGTAAGACAAAGGGATGTCCAGATTCTCGTAAACCGTAAGTGAATCCAGCAGATGATAACTCTGAAACACAAAGCCGATGTACTTTTTGTAAAGCTCGCTTCGATCTTTCTTGCTCAGCTTTTGTATCGGGTGATTCAGGAAAAGATACTCGCCTGTCCAGGCGCTATCATGCATGCCGAGTAAGTGCAGGAGAGTGGACTTCCCCGCCCCGGAAGGGCCCATTATCGAGATAAACTCACCCTCTTTGATGTCGAGGGTGACACGGCGGAGCACGAACGTCTTTGTCGGACCGTGCTCAAAGTATTTTTCTATATTGCGCAGAGAAATCATTGGAAGCGTTATTCGTATCTGAGAGCCGATACGGGATCGGTCCTCAAGGCGCGCCATGCCGGTATGAAGGCGGCAGCGCTCACGATCAAGAGTAGCAACAGGATGGCGAAAGCATAGGCGATGAGATCCGTACCCGTGACGCCAAACAGCATGGATTTCATAAGCGAGGACGACCAAACAGCGGCAAACAGGCCGACCGATAAGCCAACCCCCGCAATGGTGAAGCACTCACGCGCAACCAGGCCGAGCACGTCCGTGCCTTGTGCGCCGAGAGCCATGCGGATGCCGATTTCCCGGCCGCGTTGCTGCACCGATTGAGAAAGGACCGCATACAAACCGATTCCCGCAAGCAGAATCGCCAATGCAGAAAAGGTCGTGAGCAGACCCAACAGGAAGCGCTTCGCCGCGAGCGACTCACCGACGTAATTTCCCAGGGGTTTGACGTCGGTGAGGGGTAACTGGGCATCCAGCTCGTCGAACGATCTTGCGCAGCTCGCAAGCGGTAGAGGTTCCAGTTCCTCTGGCGCGCACCAGGATCCCCATGGAACCCGAGACGAACTGAGAATAGTTGAAGAACATGTCCGGCGCTGGATTCTCCCTGAGGCTATCGTGACGAATGTCGCCCACCACGCCGATGACGGTAAACCAGCCTTCAACGGGACCGCCGCGGAACCGTTTACCGATCGGATTCTCATGAGGAAACTCTTTGGCGGCGAATTGTTGGTTGATTACGGCCACTTTGAGCGGATTGAGCGTTATCACGATCATTGAAGACGCGACCTGCGATTAAGGGAATGCGTATCGTCCGGAATGTGTCCGGACTAACAGCGTATTCGTTTACGTACAAGCCGGGGTGGTCCGGCGAGACCGGGTGGCCCTCGATTTCAATGTAACTGCCGGCGTTGCCACCGGACATCGGAAGATAGGTCATCAGACCGGCGGATTCAACATCGGGAAGAGCGGCGGTTCGGTGCAGGAATGTTTGCCAAAACCGGGTTACGCTCTCGTCGTTCGGATACTGACTTGATGGAAGCGATAACCCGGCGCTGAGCACATTGGCGGCTATTGAAACCCGGATCGGTGGCGATCAGCTTCGAAAAGCTGTGAAGCAGAAGGGTGGCGCCGATGAGCAGGGTAATGGAAACCGCAATTTCACCTGCAACCAATGCCTGCCGCAAACGGGTGGCGCCTCGACCGGCGCTGCCCTTCGAGGCCTCTTTAAGACCATCGTTCACGTCGATCTGGGCGGAACGCAGGGCCGGCATCAGGCCACTGAGCAAAGCGGCTATGAGAGTCACCAACACGCAGAATGCCAGAACCGAGCCATTCAGTTCAGGGGAAAGAGCCGCAGGCAGATCGTAAGGAGAGTATTTTGCGATCACCAAGAGGCAGCTTTTCGCAATGGCGATACCGGCAATGCCGCCCAGGAAAGCGAGCAGCAAACTCTCCGCGAGGAGCAGCCGGCCGATTTCCCAGCGGGATGCGCCTAAGGACACGCGAACCGCCAATTCCCGAACACGTCCGGTGGCGCGGGCGAGCAACAATCCGGCCAGGTTCGCGCACGCAATCAGCAACAGAAGCACAACCGCTGTCAGCAACACCCACAAGGCCGGCCGGATATCCCTCACGATACTGTCCTGTAAGGCCAACAGCGCGGGACCGTGACCCTTTGCGTTCGGATGATTCCTGGCAATGTTGGCCGCGATCGTGTTCAGTTCGGCGCGAGTTTGGCTGAGAGTTACGCCAGGCCGCATGCGCCCGATCGCCCAGAGCCAGTGATCGCCGTATTCCTTGACAATATTTTGCGCGAGCATGACCCGCCATGGGACCGGGCTGCAGACTCCACATATTCCGGCACGACCAGCCTGGGGCTGATCCAGACCTGAGTATCGCTTGGATATTCCTGCTTGGGACGCAGCACGCCAACGATGCGAAAGCTGTTTCCGTTCAGGGTGACATCGCGTCCAACGATATTCGGATCGGAGCCGAAGACAGATCGCCAAGTGCCGTAGCTGAGAACGGCCACTCGCGAATCGGAACCAGGTTTATCGATCTCAGGCGACATTAAACGCCCCATGTAGGGTTGCGCGCCGAGCACCTGGAAATAGTTGGGAGTGACCGACAGGCCGCGCAAATTTCCAGGCTCGCTGTGCCCGGTTAACGTGAGATTCTGTGAGGTTGCCGCGGCCAAGCCAGAAAGCGTTCTGGACTGGTTCCGGTAATCGAGATATTCGCCGGGTGCTAATGAAGCGGCCTCGTACCCGGGCTGGTGATCGCGCAGGTACACGAGTTGATCGGCGTTTGGGAATGGCAAGCCGCGGAGGAGCGCCGATTCAATCACGCTGAATATTGCGGTATTGGCACCTATGCCGAGAGCCAGCGAGGCGACCGCGACTGTCGTAAGGACAGGCTTCGCCCTCAGCGTTCGCGAAGCGAAGCGCAAATCAGACCAGATTGTCGGCATCCAAATTTCCTAATCGCGCGTAAAAGGCGGCATTGGCGCGCGCGGCGGTTGCGGGATCACGACGACCGGGCCAACATGGCGATTCGTGAAGGCGATGCGGTGAGCGCCTAAGCTCGAAGTGGACAGCCTCGCTTACCTGCGTAAAGAAAGCAAATGCCAGCAGCAGGAGAGCAATCGCGATGAGGTCCACGTTTCTATTCGGCATAATCAATTCCTCGCTCCCCGGCTAACCGCACTGCTGTTTTGGCGTTTTAGACGGGGACCTCGATGTTTTCCTCAACTACGCGGCCATCGAACAAGTGGATGGAGCGATCGGCGTAGCGCGCGTAACGAGGGTCGTGAGTAACCATGCAGATGGTGGCGCCACCACGATGCAATTCGCGAAGCAAGTCCATGACCTGTTCACCGTTTTGCGAGTCGAGGTTTCCGGTAGGCTCATCGGCAAGCAGAATGGACGGGTCGCCGGCCAAAGCGCGAGCGACAGCGACACGCTGCTGCTGACCGCCGGAGAGCTGCGACGGGTAATGTTTGATGCGGTGAGACATGCCGACGCGCTCCAACGCTTCGTGCACCTTCTTTTTCCGTTCGCTGGAGGGCATGCCGCGATAGGTCAACGGCAGCTCGACGTTTTCATAGACGTTGAGATCGCCAATCAGGTTGAAGGCCTGAAAGATGAAGCCGATCTCGCGGTTGCGGATGCGGGCCCGCTCGGAAAGCTTCAGGCTCTGCACCGGCTTGCTATTCAGGATGTAGGTGCCCGAGCTGGGCGAATCCAATAAACCCAGTATGGCGAGTAATGTGGATTTGCCGCAGCCGGACGGCCCGGAAATTGACACGTATTCGCCCCGCTGAATATCGATGTGGATACCCGACAGGGCATGCGTTTCCACTTCATCGGTGACAAACACCTTGGTGACGCCATCCAGATGGATAAGGGGCTCGGTTGCACTCATTCTCTTTTTTAGTCCTCCTTCAGACCAATAATTTCAATACGTACGGCATGCGACTTTAGTTCAAAACTGGTCAGTTCAATCTAATTCTGGGGTACTGGTCATACTGCGACATGTCGGATAGAATCACACGATCTCCGACTTTCAATCCGTCCAGCACTTCGATGTAGTTTACCGAAGCGCGACCCAGCTTCACGTTGACGCGCGTCGCTCCCTTGCCGTCGGGATCGATCTTAAACAGGCCGATGGTGGTGTCCTGCTCGCCCGAAACAGGCCGCTCGACATAGAGAATGTTGGTGAGCCGCTCGATTTCTATCGTGCCGTCGACACTCAGTTCGGGGCGGGCGCTTGGGGGCGGCGGAGCAAGCAGCGCGATGTCTACACCGACAGTACCGTTTTGCGCCTGGGGATCGATCCGGATAACACGCCCCGGGATGATGCCGTTACGAGTATCGATGGTTGCGTCGAGACCGACCCGGACGTCCTTCATTTGGGTTTCCGCGATCTGCAGAACTGCTTTCAATTTCTTGGGATCGGCCACTTTGGCAAGAATGGTACCGGCGGGGACGCGCTGGCCGACTTCGACATCGACCTCCTGGAGAACTCCGTCGATGCCCGCGCGAACGGTCAGTTGATCGACCTGCTTTTTCTTAAGCTCGTAAGCCGCGCGCGAACTTTCAACTACCACGCGCTGCGCTTCCAGTTGGGCTTTGATTTGCTCATCCACGATGGCCAGGCGCTGTTTTTCGAGCGCCACCCGGTTTTGGAATTGATTCGCTGAGTCTACGGAGAGCTTAGATGACAGGTCGCTCAGCAAATTGAGGCGGGTCAGCTCGAGATCGCGATCCGCCGTCAGCTTGGCCTGGGTGTATTGGGATTCGAGCTCGGCGAACGTGGACTGCTGGTCCAATTTGTCGCTCTCCAGCTTTACCTTTAAGTTGGCGAAAGTAGCTTCGTCCTGTTTAAGCTGCCATTCAGCTTTCTCGGCCTCAAGTTCCAGGTCGGGGTCGCTCAGCACCAGGATCACGTCATTCGCTTTTACAGGATCGATACCGGCGCGGCGAATAATGTCAGACACGCGACTGTCCTGGGCGGCAGCGATAAAATGGATCTCTTCCGGTTTCAGGGCGCCCAGACCACGGACCTGGCGTTCCATGGGACCTCGTTTGACGGTACCGGGCCACAACCCGCTCATGTCCACGGAAGGTGCCGCAGGTTTCAGGCGGGCGAGCGCGACAGTGGTGCCGCCGATTGCAACCGCCGCGATGACGGCCAAGGTGATTCGTTTAATAAGTCTCTTGCGCGCTACTTCTTTGCCGCGCGGGACATCCATTGCCATTGTTCGACTCTAATCAAGCATTTCTGCGGCCAACGCCGCAATCTGTGTTAAGTGGCTGAATTGACTAGCGTAACAGTTTTTGAGCGAGCCGGCACAGGTGTTCGCATCTGGGACTGAATCGTGCGATAGAGGGAGGCAGAAGAAGCCAAGACAGGAGACAGAAGGCAGAAGTGCTCAATTTCCTTGCTCTCTCCAGGTTCCGCGCTTCCCGCAGCGGGTCGTGACGATTTGATCGTTTCCTCTGCGATGCCACGAGGCAGACAACGTGACATTGTTTATCCTTGGCTGCGGTTGCAAGAAGCGCCTGAAACTCATCACGCACAACCGCGGTCATACTCCGCGCCAGAGAGATCGGTCCCCTCCGAAATTCCATCAGAACAAACAAGCCGTGCTGGAAATTGCGGACTTGAGGATCGCTATAGTCGGAGGGAGGGAAGCTAAGTGGTCGACCGTTTCGAACAGGCGGGAGAGCGGTTTGCCGAGCTGGTCCGGATCATGGCGCGATTACGAGCGCCGGATGGGTGTCCGTGGGATCAGGAGCAGACCTTCGACACGATTAAACCGTATCTCCTGGAAGAAACCTACGAAGTCCTAGATGCGATCGATCTTAAGGACTGGCCTGGGCTTGCCGAGGAACTGGGCGACCTTTTGCTGCAACCCATTTTTCTGGCCGAGATCGGGCGGGCATTCGGCTTCGATATCGTCGATTCGCTGAATGCAATTAATCAAAAGCTGATCCGGCGCCATCCGCACGTATTCGGAGAGGGAACGGCGGAAACGGCTGAAGATGTTAAACAGCGCTGGGACGAGATCAAGAACCAGGAGAAAGCCGATCGAGGTGTAAAATCCTCCGGTTCGATCCTTGACGATGTACCGCGCAACTTGCCTGCCTTGGTTGAGGCGGACAAGATAAGTAAGAAAGCGGCGCGAGTTGGGTTCGAGTGGCCGAACGTAAATGGCGTACTCGAAAAATTGCAAGAGGAAGCGGCGGAGATTGTTGACGCCCGGGAGGGACAGGATGACCGGCACATTGAGCACGAGATCGGTGATCTACTGCTGACGGTGGTAAACTTGGCCCGGTTCTTAAAGGTCGATCCCGAGCAGGCGCTGCGAAAAACAACAGCCCGCTTCCGTACGCGATTTGCGCATGTGGAGCATGAGATCGCAGCTTCGGGCAGGATGCTATGTGAGATGCCTCTCGATCGCATGGAAGAACTGTGGCAAGAGGCGAAACGGCTCGAACGCCAATCGAATTGATTACTGACGATCGCGCTGCATGCGCGCGGCCACTTGCTCCACCTGCCGCATCACTCGCAGAGTGTTCCCGCCATAGATTTTCTTAATATCAGCCGGTGAATAGCCCTTTTGCAGGAGGGCGCGGGTCAGGTTTGGAAATTTGGACACATCGTCGAGACCCTCGGGCGTACAGGTGATTCCATCGAAATCCGTGCCGATGCCGACCGCGTCGATGCCGCCGACCTGCTTCGCATGATCGATATGGGCGACGACATCGGCAAGAGTGGCCCGGGGAACGGGGGCGTCTTTCGGAGCATCCGCCGATTTCTGCGAGATAAATCCGCAATTAATGTTGATCTGGATGACGCCGCCCTTACTGGTCAGCGCTCGAATCATGTCGTCGGTCATGTTACGGGGAACGTCCGTCACCGCCCGGCAGGACGAGTGAGACGCAATGATCGGCGCCTGGCTTGTTTGCAGCGCATCATAGAAGGTCTTGTCCGCGACATGCGAAATGTCGACCATCATGCCCAGCCGGTTCATTTCGTGAACAATGTCTTTGCCAAGCGGAGTGAGTCCGTTGTGATGCTGCACTTTGGGATCGTTGATGTCGCCGGATGAATCGGCCCAGTTATTCGTGTTCCAATGCGTCAGAGTCATATACCGAACCCCCAGCCGGTAATAATCACGGAGCAAGCGTGGGCTGTCCTCAATCGCATGGCCACCTTCAATCCCCATCAGCGCGGCGATTTTGCGATCGCGGTGCGCACGCTCGATGTCGTCGGCTGTCAGGGCAAGTTGAAAGGTCTCGGGGTAACGATCGATGATGTCGTGATACACCGTGTCGATCATCTGTAGAGTCCGATTGGCTGAATGACTGCCGTTCACGTAGGTTGCCGCTACGTAAACGGAAAAGAAGATGGCCCCGACTCCGCCTTCGCGCAGGCGGGGAATGTCGGTGTGGTTTTTAGGCGAGTTGCCGATATCAGCGCCATCGATGGTGAAGCTGGGAATGTCGTTATGTGTGTCGATCAAGATTGCCGAATCAGTAATTTCCTTCACTTGCGAATCGATGCTTTTTGCATCTTCTGAAGGCTGGGCGTTAAGCATGGAAAAAGAGATCAGAACGGTCGCCAAGATAGGGCAAGGCTTGAACATTGTTCCTTATAACACTGTTCGGAATACAATTGAGAAAACGGTGCAGAGATCGACGACAGAACAGGTGGTTTGGAAGCGGCGAGTCGCCTCAATCGCTGCAGTTTTGCTTGGATTAATTTTTCTGGTGTCGGGTGGCTGGAAGGTTCTGAGTCCTTTCAAGACCGGGGAACTGCTGGAGCAGGCGCAAGTGCCGTCGGGGCTGGGTGCGCTTGGAGCGGCGGCGCTTGGAACGCTTGAACTGTTGACGGCGGCCCTGCTCTTTACGCCCCGCTTCCGCAGGTTGGGCGCGCTGATCGGTTCGGCGCTGATGATCTTTTTCATTTGCTGGATCGGTTACTACTATCCCGTGCTGGTCGGCCGCGAGTGCAGTTGTTTTCCTTTGATCAAACGAACCGTCGGCCCGGGCTTTTTTATCAGCGATGCGGTTTTCCTGCTATTGGGCGCGATCGCTTTCGTCTGGTCGCGCCGCGTGCAGAGCTTTCGAGTGCCGGCGGTCGCCTTTCTCGCATTGGTGATTTTCGCCGGTTCCAGCTTTTGGGTGAATGCGGCGGAACGTAAGAGTGCGCAAGTGCCGGTGCCGGTGATCGTCGACGGTAAACCGGCCGATCTTACAAACGGCAAAGTGCTGCTGTTTTTCTACGATCCCTCCTGTCTGCATTGCGATGCCGCATCGAAGTTCATGTCGAAGCTGGATTGGGGCAGCACGCGGATTGTGGCGATTCCGACGGTGAACCCGCAATGGGCCGCCTCTTTTCTTCACGACACGCACCTCAAAGCGTCGACGAGTCTCGAATACGAAAAGCTGAAGAAAGCGTTTCCGTTCGTCGATCCGCCATTCGGTGTAGCACTCAATAATGGCCGCGTCGAAGAAACGTTCAATCAAGCGCAGTTCAACGCCCCATTGCCGGAACCGGATCTGAAGAGACTCGGTTTCGTGAAGTAGGCGAGGCCCTCTCGCGCATTAACTGCCCTTCACGCGCCGTCATTGCGTTTGGTACCAGCGGCAAGACTGGCAACCACATCAAAAAGCCAGGAAGCAAGAAGAGCTCCCGAGAAGGAAAAAAAGGAGATTCCCATGTTTAAGAAATTTGGAGTGTTGAGTTTGGTTTTTGCTGGTGCAACGCTGTTGCAGCCGACTGCGATCTTCGCCGAAGGCGTGTTCCACGACGGTAGAAACACGACGGTCGTGCAGCAAAGGACCGACGTTCGCGGAAGGCAAGATGCTCAGTACCAAGTAGAGCGAACGGTCGTAGAGAAGAGAGTAGAAACGCGCGTCGTGCGTCCCGAATCAACGTATCGCCAATCAGACCATCGCGATCATCGGATCTATCGCAAAGCGGATGATCGGCGGTAGCTCCCAGTAGTTTTACGCGAACCCGTGAACTCAGGTGGATACAAGAGCAGTCCGCCCCGTGCATGACCGCGCGAGGCGGGCGCTTCTTGTTTAGCTCAGCGCAATCCGGCTACGCTGCAACAGTGATGGTTAATGGCGCGCGTCCGTCCCGGATCTGAATTTAGATGACCCTGCGCCGGCCAGCGAGCAGGCTGATCAGGAACAGGACCAGGAAAACGATGAAGCAGATTTTAGCGATTCCGGCTGATGCGGCAGCAATTCCACCGAAGCCGAGAATGGCTGCGATAATCGCGATCACCAGAAACACCCAAGCGTACCAGAGCATGTGGTTCTAAGCCTCCGTTCTCAACGAAGCAAATTAGCGGCCACAGACTCCGAAGGTGCTAAGTGTTGCGGTTATGAGCAATATTAACAGCGACTTAACCGGAAAAACAAACGATCATGGCCGGGGGACGGACGGTTTGGCCGGTAATGAAGAATTTTCGCTACCGGGAACAAAAACCACATGAAAATTCTTGCCGGGTAGGAAAATCGAAGTATGGCGCTCCAATTCACAACTTCCTATCTCGAAGATTCACTAGCCGTGTTCCGGTATTACAAGAAGCTCGGGGAGCGTGCGATGGAACAGGTCTCCGATGACGAACTGTTTACAACGCTCGATCCGGAGATGAATTCGATCGCGATCATTGTTAAACATGTGGCGGGAAACATGCGGTCGCGCTGGAGGGATTTCCTCACGAGCGACGGCGAAAAGCGGGACAGGGACCGGGACACTGAATTCGTTCGGCCGCCGGGCAATAGGGAGGAAGTGATGGACACATGGAATGCGGGTTGGGGGCTGGTGTTTGAAGCGCTGGAACCGCTGGCGGATGCCGACCTGAACCGGACAGTCACGATCCGCGGCGAGGCGCACTCGGTGATGCAGGCGATTAACCGGCAGATCGCACACTATGCCTATCACGTCGGACAAATTGTGCTGCTGGCCAAACATCTGCAGCATGAAAACTGGAAGTCACTGAGCGTCCCACGGAACAAGTCCGTCGAGTTCAATATGAAGGTTCTGGCCGGAGAAGCCAGTCAAAGATAGAAACTCCGCTCACTCATAGCGAAGAGCGATCATCGGATCTACAGCGGTTGCACGCGAGACCGGGAGCAGCGCAGCCAGTGCAGCAACGGCGACGAGAACCGCGAGGGAAACGAGCAGCGGAAGCACCGGGACAGGAGCGATGCCGTAAAGCAGGTGAGCGAGAGCGCGGTTAGTGGCGAAGCAAAGCGGCAAGCCGATCGCGAGTCCCGTGCCGACCAGCAGCACGGCTTCCTTGATTACTAGCCAGGTGACATCCCGCCGCGCGGCGCCCAGTGCGATGCGAATTCCGATTTCACCCGTACGCATGACGACGAAGAAGCTCAAAAGACCGAACAGGCCGACTGCGGCCAGTGCCAACGCGAGCGTGCCGAAGCAGGTTCCGAGCGCCGCCATCAGCTTCTCTCGTGTAAGAGAAATATCGCGTTGTTCTGCGATCGTCCGTAGATGAAGGCTGTACTGGTGTCCTTCCTTGTGCAACTCGGCGCGGACGGCAGACATCAGTTGCGCCGTATTGCCGGAGTATCGCAATTGCAGATCACCCCAATTTGCGCTGGCGGGACGTTCCCAGAGGTTAGGTAAAGCAGCAGCGACTCGGTCACGCGGGGATCGTATAAACGCGCATTCGACGCGACGGCTACGATCTCGAGATTCTGGGTCTCCGGTTCGGTTCCGAAGCGGATGTGGCGGCCTAAAGCATCGGTTTTGGGAAATAACTCATTTGCGAGGGATCGGCTCACGATAGCGGTCTTTTGAGACTGGGACGTATCACTGCCGCGAAAATCGCATCGTTCGAGCAGCGGAATGCCCATGGTTTGCAGAAAACTATCGCTGACGAACTCCGCCGGAGCCTGCACGATCGCTCGATTCGGAATATCGAGCCGGTGGATGTCCTCTTCGTAGGCCATGCTGAATAGCGGCGAAAAAAATCGAGAGACTGGCGGCGTGAACACCGGGGATTGATCGCATGCGTTCGAGCATCTCTCGGTAGTAAGTGGCGGGAGTGAATGCTTTAGAGTAGCCCCCGTGAAGCGGTATGAGCTGGGCATTCAACACGCCTTCCGTGGTGAAACCGAGTGAGGCATCGCGCAGGTGCCGAAGCGTCTGGATGAAGAGGCTCGCGCCTGTAATCAGAACAAGCGTAAGCGCAACTTGGGCGGAGATCAAGATTCGGCGGCTGTAAGAATGCGCGCCGGCGATGGAGCGGGAGGAGCCCCTGAGAGCATCGGCCGATTGGACATCACTCGTCTGCCAAGCCGGCAGGATGCCGAACAGAAGAAGCGCAAGAACTGCGGCGGCACTGGTGAAAAGGAGAACGCGCACATTGAGCGTAAGTTCGACCGAGAAGCCGGAATACAGTTTGCCTAAGGCCGTCAGCAGCAAACGATTACTGACAAGGGCAACCGCCAGAGCAGCCGTTATGGCTCCCGCGATGAGGAGAACACTTTCCGCGAGTAGCTGCCGCAAAATTTGCCATCGGGCGGCGCCCAGGGCGAGGCGCACCGCGATATCTCGCCTGCGCTGGAGGCCCCGCGCGAGCAAGAGACTCGCGACGTTGATGCACGATACCAGCAACACGAGAACGCTGATTGCGAGAGGGCCGGCGAGCGGATTGCGGAAGCGGTCGCGCAACGTGTAATCCAGACCGCTGGCTCCGGACGACACAACTGCAGGCATCGCGAGATGCTCGGCGCGTTGCGCACCCTTGAACCGATCCACAGGTAAAGATTGATCGAGCAGCCTACGCCATTCAGTCCGCAGATGCGCCTCAAGCTGTTGCGGTGTAACACCGGGCTTCACGCGGGCGAACACATCGGCCCAATAGAACACGTGGGCGGTATGAGTGTAGTCGAAATAGCGACTGACCTCTTGCAATATCGGGAACGAGATGGCAGGAGGGAAGCCAAGAAGGAGACCTTGGAAACGCCGCTCAGTGACGCCGATTATGGTGAACGGGACGCCTTCAATACGGATGCTCCGCCGAACTGCCGCTGCCAGAAACCATAGTCCAGCACGACGACACGAGCGCCGTTGGGGATATCGTCAGCGAGAGTGAAGAGGCGTCCGTAGGCTGGATGGATTCCAAGCGTTTGGTAGCAATCGCCAGTCAGCGAGTGGCCGCCAAGAGGAATGGGGACGCCGTTTATCTCAGCGGTTGAAAGCGGTCTGCACGCCGCAAATACCGTTCAGAAGCGGATCTTTGCGTAAAGTGTCGAGCGCGGGACCCGGCACCGCGAACGTCATTCCGTTGTTCTCCAGAGAGCCGATTCTTACATGTTGTTGCGGATCACGGACTGGAAGCGGGCGAAGCATCAGCGCATCGAGGAGACTGAAAATCGCGGTATTTGCACCGATTCCGAGCGCAAGCGAGAGGATGGCCGCGAGAGTAAAGCCTGGAGATCTTACCGACTGCCGAGCCGCGTGGAGAAGATCTCGCATCGCAGAGAAATCAGGCAACCGCAGTCTTGGATGTCCCTGATGCCTGCCTGCCCGGCTGCTTCTTTACGGTCTGACGCTGTTGCTTTTCGACTTCTTTTGCGCTATCCGGTTCTTCCTGCCACGCATCCCAAAGCTTGGCCATGTTCGCGACGAATCGCCTCGGCTTCTGTTCGTACGCGCGTTCTCCAAAGGAGATGGCGTTTTCGCGTAGTTCCTTTTGATGCTGTTCAACCAGAGAGACGAATAGTTGAATGGCCTTGTTATCTCCAAACTTTTCCGGCTCCTTGTTTAGCTTTTCGCAAAGCACCACCAGGTTGTGGTCGTCGCCGAGCCAGGTCTCGATGTTCTTGAGGCTTGCCTCATGTGCCTGCATCACTTCCGTCCAGACGCTCTCGAGCAGACGGACATGATACCAGTGGTCTTTAACCCGGCGGCGGAAGTAGTGGTAATTCTCAGGCGTGGGGGTTTTCTTCACTTGTGCGAGCGCTTTGCGTCCTGTTCGATAGGTCAGTTCCAGGCCTGGCGCAATGGCATCGAAATCATCGGCTTTCAGCGGCCAGCTGTTCAGCCGTTTCTTTGCGACCCGAAACGCGGAAATGCTCCGCTGCATCAACTTGTCGAGCCCCACCCGCTCTTCAGTTTCACGCTTGATCCTTTGTAATCCTCGTCGAATGGAATCGAGGCCGTTCTTCTGAATGCCCATCCTTAAATTTTTCGACGACCGAATCGAAGACTTCGATCATCGCCACGGCATCGCGAACTTCCGAGAGCCGGCGGCCGATATCGCGAAACGCGTCGTTCTCGTCGCGATAAACATTTCCTAATCCGGGGCGCATCAGGCGCAACGCCCCACGAATTTTCTTAACGCTTTTGCGGGCTTCGTGAATGGCTGTTTCGCGCTTACTTCCCTGCCCGCTCAGCTCCTCTTTCAGCGGATTCAATCTCCCCGAGAACAACCCGTCTGATTCCTTCCGGAACGGATTCCTTTGCTTTCAGGCGGTATGACATGACTCGTGTCTTTAGGAATGACCTTCCTGCGGTGACGTCGGCGCGACATTAGTAGTATCTGAACCGTATTCCTTATTCGCCTCCTCATCCCGGCCAAGCAGTTTCAGAGCAGCGGAAGTTACGTGTTCGGACGTGAAACCAAAATGCTTCATAATCTGATCGCCGGGAGCCGATGCGCCGTAATGATCGATGCCTATCATAATGCCTTCATCCGTTGCCCAGCGATCCCAGCCATATGTGGCGCCGGCTTCCACTGTGACCCGCTTCTTTGATGTTCTTCGGCAGAATCCTATCCCGATACGACTGGTCCTGCTTCTCGAATAGATTCCAGCCCGGCATGCTCACCACGCGCGCCTTCACGCCGTAGCCCCTGAGCTTCTCTTGCGCCTTCATGCAAAGCGAAACCTCAGAGCCGCTTCCGATCAAGATCACTTCGGGTGCGCCGCCCTCGGCTTCGGAAAGAATGTAGGCGCCCTTAGAGACGTCGATATTCTTCGCATTCTTGCGATCGAGATGAGGAACATGCTGGCGAGTCAAGGCGAATAGAGTGGGCCCATCGTGCTCGATGGCAACGGCCCAGCATTCGGCGGTCTCGGTTGCATCCGCGGGACGCATCACGTTCAGACCCGGTATGGATCTGAAGACCCGCCAGTTGTTCCACCGGCTCATGGGTCGGGACCATCTTCGCCAACGCCCACACTGTCGTGAGTGAAAACGTAGTAGCACTTGAGACGACTCAATGCGCCCAGGCGGATCGAGGGCTTCATGTAATCGGAGAAGACCAGGAAAGTTGCACTGAAGGGCAGTAAACCGCCGTGCGCGGCCATCCCATTCACCGCGGCGCCCATCGCGTGCTCACGAACGCCAAATGCCATATTGCGGCCGGCATAGCCCCACACCCCGCCAACGGCGCCCTGCGCACCATCTTTGGTATCGGGCGGCTGAAAATCGCCTTCACCCTTGAGCGCAGTGTTGGTAGACGGGTTCAGATCGGCAGAACCGCCGAGAATGTTGGGTATGTGTTTCGCAAGCGCGTTTAACGCCTGGCCGCCCGCCGCACGAGTCGCGAGCGGTTTGTCCTCGGGCTTCCATGTGGGTAGATCGGCTCGCCAGTTGCTCGGGCAGCTTGCCCGCGATCATCTGATCCAGCTCAGCGGCTTCTTTCGGGAACGCTTTCTTGTAGGCGTCGAACCTGCCCTGCCAATCCTGCTGGGCTTTCGCGCCTTTTCCAACCGCCTGCCGGAAGAAGTTCACGGAATTTTCGGGCAAGTAGAACTTGTCCATGCTTGGCCAGCCAAGGTTCTTTTTTGCGGCCTGCAGCTCGGCCTCGCCCAACGGATTGCCGTGGGCCTCGAATGTATCCTGCTTATCTGGCGCGCCGTACCCGATATGGGTATGAACAAGGATCAAAGACGGCTTATTCTTTACCCCCTGCGCTTCTTGAATCGCGCCCGTAATAGCTTCGACATCGTTCCCGTTCTCGATGTGGCGCGTGTGCCAACCGTATGCCTCGAAGCGCTTGCCGACATCCTCGGTAAAGCAGAGACTGGTCGCGCCGGCGAGCGAGATGTGATTCTGATCGTAAAGGAAGATGAGCTTCCCCAGTTCCAGATGGCCGGCGAGCGAAGCAGCTTCCTGACTGACGCCTTCCATCAGGTCGCCATCGCCACAAATGCCATAGGTGAAGTGACCGATAATTTCGTGGCCGGGACGGTTAAAGCGAGCTGCAAACCAAGCCTCCGCCATGGCGAGCCCGACAGCATTGCCGAATCCTTGACCTAGTGGGCCGGTTGCCACTTCCACGCCAACCGTGTGGCCGCGCTCGGGGTGGCCGGGTGTTTTGCTGCCCCATTGGCGGAAGCGCTTAATCTCGTCGAGCGAGAGGTCGTAACCGGTCAGATACAGCAGGCTGTAGAGCAGCATCGATCCATGACCCGCGGACAGAACAAAGCGGTCGCGGTCAAACCAATTCGGGTCCTTTGGATTGAACTTCAGAAAGCGCGTCCAAAGGGTATAGGCCATGGCGGCCGCGCCCATAGGCAAGCCGGGATGGCCGGAATTGGCATTCTGGACGGCATCCGCCGAAAGGAACCGCAGGGTGTTGATGCAGATCTCTTCGAGTGTTTGCGTTTCTAGTGTTTGAGTTGCGGTGGTGGGCAAGTTCTTCTCTCCTCGTTTGACAACAGAACGGCCATCGTGTGACGCGGCGAGGGCAGCGGAATACGGGCTTGCCGCCTCAATCAGTCGCTCTTACAGGGTAGTACTTCCGTCCAGCTTCGATCCTGAGAGAGTCCCACGACTTGGAATGCCACGTTATCCTGACGAATAGAATGATGTTGCGAGCCGCGGGCTTGATCTTTCTCGCCCTAACTCTCGTGGAAGCGCAAGCGACTGTCGCGTCGGGCCCCAGTGCTGAACCGAGTACAAGCGATACTACCCCGCCTCCAGCGGTTTGTCCTGCTGGCGCTCCCATTGGGCCGGTCGAGCTTGAGGTCCGCTCGCCGAAAAACGCCGAGTCACTACCATTTCAGAAGATTAATCACCTGAGCGAAGGCGACACGCTGCTGTATGCTCCCATTCTCCGCGGACACGAGAAGCGTCCCGGAGAAGTGGCCATCGTGATGGCGCCGGCGAAGCATCCGGCGGGCAAGCAATCGCTGATCGTCACGGATCCCAAACCAGCAGATAAGCCACAGGAATGGAAAATCCCCGAGACGATTTCGCTGGCGGCTTTCGTCTACGGCCCGCAGGGGCTCAGCAAGAAGAAGGTGGCGGGATTCCTCTCGCAAGACGATCTCTTGATTGCGCAGCTCGCCGATTACGCCGAGAAGACCGCGCAAACAGAGGCGCTCATCGAAACCCTGGAGAATAGCGGAAGCTCGTCGGCAAGTGTGAACGCGGCACTCACCGGTTTTGCCTCGCAGTACGGCGTATCGGTGCAGCTCGACAAGACGGCGCCCCCAGGAGTGCAGGCCCAGACGCTTTTCGCCACCATGAATCCACAATTGGCGACATATAACCCGCTGGCGAGCTCAGCCGCGCAGCGAGTGGGTCAGACGGCGAGTTTGGCGACTGCGGCGGCGACTCTGTTTTTCGGCAGCCCTATCGGATTGGCGGCGGGCGGAACGGCCATGCTGCTGGATTTGCGCGCGATTGCATTTCCAGGAACTCAATTTCGTTCTTCCTTCGCGCAACCGCTGCCCGAAACGGGCGTCAATCTGTGCGGCCAGCGGACGCCCGTACCGGGTCACACGCGCGTGGCCTACATTTGGGCGGCGCGCATTCCAAACACTCCAACTCCTGAGATTCAGATTGGTAAAGCCGACTTTATACCGCTGAATCAGAAGACGCCTGTTCCGGTGGACGTGCCGGATCCAGAATGGAAGTATCTCCAGCGAGCGCGCCAGTGGACGCTAACCGCAACGGGACAGCACAAACCGGGCATTCCCGTGAAAGTATTGAAGCTCGGCAATCAGAAGGCGCTCGAAATAGATCTGGAGAAAGTGCCGATTGCGAGCGGCTCCTATCGTCTGAACGGCTTCTGGGATTGGAGCCCGTTTGAAGCGCGTGGCGAAGTGCATGTCAGGCCCTTGAGCGATTTCAAAACCGCGCGGCTCGAGCCCGTTTCGCAGGACAAGCTGGTGACAAAAGCCGGCAAGATCGCGGCGACCCTCGAAGGCAGCGACTACGAATTTGTCACCAAGGTGGAATTCAAGAAAGTGGGCGACGAGTTCGCTACCGCTGAACCGGTCCGCTTTATTCTCCCGAAGGGCCTTCGGGAGGGACCGCAGACGACCATGGATGTGCAAATCGACGCCGCGAATCTCGATCCTGGCAAATACGCTCTGCTGATCTCGCAGGAGGAGGGCCGGGACCATGATGTGCCGTTTCAAATTCTGCCACAGAATCCGGATTTCCAGAATCTCCCGATCCTGGCGAATCAAGGCGTGGCGGAACAGCATTACGAACTGAAGGGCGAGCGGCTGAATCTTCTTTCGAAGCTCGACACGCCGGACGCAATCTTGACTCTCGGACCAGGAAGTCCGGCCGGTACAGAACGAAACGTCACGCTGCAATTGAAAGCGGATCCCGCAACCGGGGACAACACTGCCGGTGCAAGCGTATTTAGCGGATCGTTCGGAGCCGCTGAATCTCGCTGACGCTCTGCAGATCACCGGACCCTTGCCGGTCATCGCCAGCTCGAAGCTGTCGGTGCCCACTGGTGGACAGATTTCTCTTCTCAAAGACGAGTTCCCTGCCGGCTATACGCTGAGCGCGATGTTGGACGTCAAGAATATGGTTCCGGCGAGTACACTACGGCTGGCGTGCGCCGATGATGTAGGCCCCCATACTTCGCTGCATGTAGGAGAAGAGACGGCTACCTCCAGTTTGAATCAGCTTTCGCAAGACCAACTTTTTCTTTCGTTCGACACCGCTCCGCTACCGGCGGGCTGTTCTTTGCAAGCGGTTATCGATAACGGGCGGAACGGAAAATCGCAGCCGTACACGCTGGCGCATATCGTGAGACTGCCGCGGATCGACTCTTTCGATCCGGTTCCCGCGAGCGTGCGCCGTTCAAAACGGGTCGCAAGCGTACACCCTGACCGGTCGGAATCTGGAGCTGATTCAGGCTCTCGGTTGGGATGCCGCGAATCCCGTTATGATCGCGGATTTGCCGATGCCGATTCCCGGTCAAGGGCAGATGCAGGAGTTGCAACCCGTGCTGCCCGTTCCTCCAGCCTCGCGCGCGATGCTGCTGGTCTGGTTGCGCGGGGAAAAAACGCCGCGAGCAACCACTGTGACCGCGCCTGTTCCGGAAACCGCTCCAAACGGGAGCACCGCCGCTCCGGCAACCCAGCCGCGACGTTAGCGATGGCGAACTCTGGGCGGTAATTTAAACCCCCAGTTGTGTTCTATATTTAAAAACAATTGACCAATCTTCCCAATCTGTTGACCCTGATGCGTATCTTCCTGGTACCGCTGCTGGTGGCGGCGCTAGTACAGCAAAACTTTCGCATTCATTGGGGCAACAGACTTCTGGTCGCGAACGACTTTTTTGCGCTGATTGTATTTCTGGCGGCCGCGGTTACAGATCTGCTTGACGGTTATCTGGCCCGCCGCTGGAAGCAGGTTACGACCGTGGGCACGCTGCTGGATCCGGTTGCGGACAAGCTCCTGATCTCCGCCGCGTTGATTTCTCTGGTCGAAATCCGGCTCCTGCCCGGCTGGCTGGTAATTCTGATAATCAGCCGGGAATTTGCAGTTTCAGGATTGCGGAGCATCGCGGCGGCCGAAGGGTATACCATCAGGGCCGGTGAACTCGGCAAATCGAAGATGATTCTGCAAGTCGCCGGCATAACGCTGGTCTTACTTTCCATACGCTGGCCGCAATTGCATCGCTTCGCCCTCTGGACCATGTGGGCTGTGGTAGCGGTCGGACTTGCGTCAGCCGTCGACTACTTCCGCAACTTCTGGAAGAAAGTCGATATGAGCATCAAGCTGCGGCGTCGGCACGAATTGATTCTCTTAGAGCGGCAAAAGCGCAGATTGCAGAAAGCGGGGAGGCGAACAACTTTGGCGAAAGATCCGGAAAGCGAGCCTATCCGCCACTCGGGGTGAACTGCGTCAGTGTCATGCGCGCGGCCGGCTCAACTACTTCATAGCTGTCTTTTGTAAACACAACAGTCCGAACCTGTCCCCGCGCCCCCAGCGCTCCAAGCGATTTGCCATTGAACACAACGTTCACGCCACCAGCATTCCCGGTACGAATGCGTACGTTGTCATGCGCCCCAAGAACCTTGGTTTCAGCAGGATCGAGTATGCCGACAAAGTCCTGCTTGCCATCGGTCATGATGGATAGCCAAGTGGGTTCAAGCGCCGACAACTGAATGTGAGGGGAGGTACTATTCGCATCGCCCAAATTCTCCGCTGCCGGGGCTTTCTGTGTATCTGCGTTAACACTGTTTGTTTTCGTTAACGAAATACTTTGCGGTCGAACGGCACTCCGCGAAAGCCTTTGGGGATGCGTGTCTTGCTTCAACGACGTCACAAAACTCGTGATCGACGCTTGCAGGTGCGATCGGGAATTCTGCCACATGGCGTATACGGTGGAACACGCAACCAGCATTACCATCAATGAGGCGAGCGAATGCAGCCAGCGAAGCTTCCCCCGTTTCGCACTGCGCACACCGCCAACCCGAGGCAGCGGTGCTTCACCTTCTCCCGGCATCAACGGCCGGGGCATCGTATCTGCCGCAGCGTCCACGGCTTCAGCGATTTGACTATAGCTCAGGTCGAGTTCTTCGGCGTACTGCCGAACGAAGCTCTTGTAAAAGAACCGTGAACTCACGATCGAGAACTCATCTTCCTCGATCGCCTTTAAATTCTTCAATGTAATGCGCGTTTTCGCGCTTACGTCTTCCATCGTGCGCCCACTTGCCAGGCGCGCCGCGAGGAGTATTTGACCAACAGACTGCATATCAACTCGGCCGACCTCGCCGGTTCGGCGCAAAGCTATAATACAACAGCCTTTGCGGCGATACGGCAGATCTGTTCGTTTCCTAAATGTAATGTACAAAGCTAATCGGCCTAAACGGCGCTTCCCTTTAATGTGCCTGTTGCCATACGGAGGGCTATTCGCACTAGGATTTTTCCTATCTCCAACTGGCGGGCTCGCAGCCTCGTCAAGCTCTCCGAGCCCTCCGCGCTTCAGTGGTTCCGCAGCCCTCGCATACACCCGGCAAAGCGTCGCGTTCGGAGAACGGCCTTCCGGATCCGATGCGATCGTTCGGCTGAGGGAATGGATCATCTCCGAACTGAAACCGCTCGGTGGCCAGCTCACCTTGGATTCCTTTACCGGAGAAACGCCCGCCGGCCCGGTGCCGATGACCAACATCATCTACAAGTTTCCCGGAACCTCCGGGAAAGCCCTCGTCGTTACTGGGCATTACGACACCAAACGCATTCCTATGGTTCACTTCCTCGGAGCTAACGATGGGGGTTCTTCCACTGGCTTTCTCTTGGAATTCGCGCGCGAAGCTACCTCGATCAAGCACTCCGATGACATCTATCTGGTGTTTTTCGACGGCGAAGAAGCGGTCGCGCAATGGACCGACACGGACAGCCGCTACGGCAGCAGGCATCTTGCCGGGAAGTGGGCGGAAGACGGAACGCTCAGTCGGATCAGAGCGCTTATCAATATCGACATGATCGGAGACCGCGATTTGGACGTCATCAACGATGAGAACTCATCACCGTCATTGAAGGCGATGGTTACCCGGATCGCGGCGAAGCTGGGCGATTCGAAGTATTTCCTCGCGAACGGGGGTCCGATTGACGACGATCACAAGCCGTTTGTGGATGCGGGAGTGAATGCGATCGACATCATCGATCTGGATTATGGCCAGAATAACAGTTATTGGCACACCGCGAAGGACACCATGGATAAGCTGAGCGCGCACAGTCTGCAAGTTGTGGGAGACGTCGTAACGAATCTTGTCAAGGAATTAGAAGGCCAGAGTTAAAGCGCTTTATCTACCCTTAATGGTGGACGGCGGCCGTCTGCGCTGACGAAGTTGCATGCTTCAGCTCGGCATCCAGAATGGGTCTGAGTGTCGTTAGCACAATCGGGCCGTTATAGCGCTGGCCGTCGATAAACAGTGTCGGCGTTCCTTCCACTCCAGCCCGATTTCCATCCTGCACATCGCGGACAACGGTCTCACGCACTTCCGTGGAATCGATGTCGTCTTCGAATTTTTTCAGGTCCAGACCGTTATTTTTGGCCAGCAGAAGAATGTTTTTTCGCGAAAGATCGTCATGATTTGCGAACATCGCGTCGTGCATGACCCAAAACTTCCCCTGCTTGTGAGCCGCAATAGCGGCTGCCGCGGCGAGATCCGCCTGCGAATGGATTTCCAGGGGAAACTCCTTAAAAATAAAGCGGACCTGACGAGGATATGCCTTCAGGAGAGAAGTAATTTCCGGCTCCGCCGCTACGCAATACGGACACTGAAAATCTGAAAATTCGATGATCGGTGACCGGAGCGTTTTGCGGACCCAAAACCGGCGCGCCGGCAATCGGAATCGAAACTGCATTGTCCAGGATCTTCTGCGGTTGCACATGGGCCCAATTGGATGCGTCGGCAGCAGCAATCGCCTGGGCTTCGGTCTTACCCTGCTTCAGTGCATCGATCACCGCCGCCGCCAGACCGCTGCTGTAGGAACACGACGGATCCACAACGCGGCACTCGGCAATCTTCATATTGCAGCCGCAGGAGCATCCGCGTTCCCGCAGAATCTTCAGAGCGGTGGTCTTCTGGGCTGCGGACAGGCCGGAAAAGTCCACGCCAGATAACTTGTCACTCGTCTTCCAATCCTGCGCGGAGAGAACTAGAGCTGTCGCTACGCACACGGCTGCAACCCAACTGCCGCGCCGAATTACTGAAGGCATAGCTCCATTGTAGGGGCTATTCGCGGACGCCCTCTTGACCCGCTGTCAATTAGCTGATTCGTTTACGCAATCCCGCAAAAAGCATCAATCCGGCAGCCCCGATACCGAGCAGCATCCAGGTGGCCGGCTCAGGAACGGCACTCGCCGTACCTACGCTTCCCTCTAAACGGACGCCATCCCAACCGTTGTCGGTGGTTAGCGTGATGGTCAGAGTGTTGATGCCATTCACAAACATGCTGGCCCCGCTTGCCGAAAAAGGCGTGAGCGAAGTCCAGTATCCGGGATACATCCCCGGAGCGCGGGTAAGCGTCGCGATCGTGTTGCCATTAAGCGCCAAAACGCCGCTATCATCAACTGCCCAGGACCCGGTCAGAGCCTCAGTCGCGAGATTGGCTCCTGTCAAATCAAAGGTAGTAGTAAAGGTGTACGGTCCAAGACCGTTGAAGGCATTGTTGGCGTCTCGCGCGATCCAGTCGGAATTCGGGCCATTGGCAAGCCATCCGCTGCCTGGCGCATTCCACCAATCCGCGTTACTAGGCGTGACGACCTGAGCCGCTCCAGTGGTCCCATCGGCTTCCTGGACGGTCCAATGGGCGTCGGATGTCCCGCCTGTTGTAATCAGGGTATTGCTAGCGTCTAACCCCGTTGAAACATTGATGCTGGAACCGTATGCAGTCCAAGAACTTAACGCAGCCACAAACGCAAATAGAGCTATTTTTTTCATAATCTTCCCTCCTCCGCTCGAAGAGTAGATCCTATCACGTTGGACTTGCTACACCCGACAAAAACTAGACCGTACTAGTACCAGAAGCCAGCAAAGCTAGGCCCTACATTATTAGCATTAAGAGTTTATTTTGACAAAGGAGGGAAAGCTGCTCGCTGCTTCTCCTCGAAGAGGGTCTGTGGCCTGGCTGAAAGACAACGACCCATCCGAAATGCCGTGCCTCTCAGCGTTACCGATCCCAGCGGGAACTACCGCTTTATCCGAGGCTCGTCCCCGTCAAAAGGGTAAGCAACGAATAAAGCGGCGCATGTACTCGACAAATATAAGCGGTATTGAGGGGCGTATACTGCTCGCGCGGAATGCTCGCCGAGCTGCCGCTATGACGCTGCGGACGCTTTTCGCGAATCCACTGTGATCAGTTCAAACTCCGCGTTCTTCTTTGAGCCTGCCAAGCCCATTGCCTGCCGGAGATCCGTCTCCATCGTTTGCCGGAGTTCAGGGCGATCGATTAATACCTGCCGCGCGTTCTCCCGTCCCTGACCAACGCGCTCGCCCTTGTAGCTGTACCAGGAGCCGCTCTTTTCGATTACGCCGTGCTGCGCCCCCAAGTCGAGAATGTCGCTCTCCCTCGAAATACCCTTGCCATAGAAAATATCGAGTTCGGCTTCGCGGAACGGAGCGGCGACTTTGTTCTTTACGATTTTGACCTTTGTGCGGTTCCCGATTACCACATCACCATCCTTGATCGCGGTCATCCTCCTTACCTCCGCGCGAATCGAAGCGTAGAACTTCAGGGCGCGTCCCCCGGTTGTTGTTTCGGGATTACCAAACATCACGCCAATTTTTTCACGAAGCTGGTTGATAAAAATCAGGCAAGTATTCGCCCGCGAAACGGACGCTGTTAGCTTCCGTAACGCCTGGGACATCATGCGGGCGTGCAAGCCCATATGACTATCGCCCATCTCACCTTCGATCTCCGCCTTGGGTGTCAAGGCCGCCACTGAATCGATGACGATCACGTCCACAGCCTGCGAATTTACCAGTGCCTGGGCTATCTCGAGCGCCTGCTCACCGTAATCCGGCTGCGAAACGATCAGGTTTTCAATGTCCACTCCAAGGTTTCCGGCGTACTTGGGATCCAGCGCATGCTCGGCATCGATAAAAGCCGCATTTCCTCCCGCCCTCTGCGCTTCTGCAATCACATGCAGCGCTAAAGTGGTCTTGCCCGACGATTCCGGACCGAAAATCTCGACCACGCGTCCGCGAGGGAATCCGCCCGCGCCCAAAGCGGTGTCTATCGCGATCGATCCAGTCGAGATCACTTCCACCGGCAACGCGGCCCGCGACCCCAGCATCAGCACCGATCCTTTGCCGAACTGCTTATCCATCTGCGCGAGTGTTGCCAGAATCTGCTTGCGCCGCTCGTCCATGTGAAACCTCCCGGTTGCAAACACAGAGTCGCTACCACCGTTCGAGCGTCTCCCTCCGTAACGGCAGGAAAAAACCGACCGCCTGCAAGGCTCTGGAAAATCTTTCGATATTGTGAGAGCCTGTCACGTAATGCCCCCCAACCGCTGCTGGCCAACCAAGCTGATGTGCGGGTTGATCTTGTTCTCTGCCCTGGTTCCCCGCGCTCCGGGTTCTTCTGTTCCGAAGCAGGACCGACGATGGAAGCCGTACCGCAATCCGTCGGTAGGCTATTGCCTCACTTATCCCTCGCGTTGGTTGAAGGCCGATGCCTTCGATGGCGCGGGCTTTTATGTCGAGACGGGACTTAAGAAATACTCCAAGCCGCTCGGTGAGATCGACATAGCCGCCTTGGCATCTTCCGCCGATGCCGCGCACCCGGTGACCGTCAGGTTGGTGGAAGATTTGCAGCAGCACCTGGAAGGGCTGAAGACCTTTGAACGGGCCGAACGCATGCAGCTTCTCGAGAAAAAACAATTGCAAATTCTAGGAGATGCCGCTCTCCTTACCAAACATCGCTACTATGACCCGCAAGATCGTGGCACCTGGGTCGATGAGGTGATCTTCATCAATCACGAGCGGAATCTGTTTCGGCTCGAGCTGGAGTGCAGGGATGATCAGCTTGGGCGCTTCGAACCCGTCTTCAACCGGATACTCAGCAGCATTCGTTTCGACTGCCCCGCGTCTCAATGAGATGCCGAAGCATGTCTCGTATCAGATTTCGCGCCGCTTCGTCTTGCTGAGCAGATGCCGCGCTTTAGAGATGGCTTGCGACTCGGCTTCTTCCGGCGTGGTTGCGGAAAACCGCGCCAGACACGCCCCAGGAGAGACATTGTCCGCCTGACAAATAAATTTGTCGCCTACTCGATAGCTGGTCAACTTGATGGGCCAACCGTCGATCTCCATCTGCCGTTCCTGAAAGCCCTGCGCCGTGGTTGCTTCTGTAGTCATTTCTAGGCTCCTGCGCTCTTCGCTGCCCCGCGCTCGACCGGGGCGCCTACCAGGTTGCCCCACTCGGTCCACGAGCCATCATAATTCGTTACATTCGGTAACCCCAGCAGGTATTTCAAAACAAACCAGGTATGACTGGACCGTTCTCCGATCCGGCAATAGGCAATGGTAGGCTTCGAGTCGTTCACTCCTTCGGCGGAATAAAGCGACTTCAGTTCCTCGAAGCTCTTGAATGTGCCGTCATCGTTGCAGACTTTGCCCCAGGGTACATTGCGCGCTCCTGGAATGTGACCGCCGCGCTGGCAGGTTTCCGGGAGGCCCGGAGGAGCCAAAATTTCACCTGTGAATTCCTGTGGGCTGCGAACGTCCACCATTGAGGCGGACCGGGTCTTCAGCGCTTCCTGCACTTGCGGCAGAAACGCCCTCAGCGACAGGTCGGCATCCTTCGCCTGATACTGTGTCTGCGCGTAGGACGGAACCTTGTCGGTGACAGCACGGCCTTCCGCCAGCCACTTTTTGCGGCCACCGTTCAGAATCCTTACGTCTTTATGACCGTAGATTTCCAATTGCCAGAAAGCCCAGGCCGCGAACCAGTTGTTGCTGTCGCCGTAGAGCACGATAGTGGTCCCCGGCGAAATACCGGAATTCGAAAGGAGCGCCTCAACTTCGTTCTTGGGTAGAATATCCCGCCTAACGGTGTCGCAGAGCTGCGTATTCCAGGCCCACGCGACCGCGCCCGGAATGTGCCCCAGGTCATAGGCCGCTGTATCGACATCCACTTCAACCACGCGAACCGAAGGGTCATCAAGCTTACGCGAAAGCCATTCGGTTTCGACCAGAACATCAGGGTGAGCGTACTGTGCCATAACTCCTTCAACGTTAACACGATATTGTCTATAGAGAAAGCGGACAAGTACTGTTCGCCAGTTTTCTTAGGCCAGTGGGTAAGATGAATCGAACCGCTTGGGAGGTCTATCTTGCGCTTGCTCGTTTCGATCCTCATAACGGCTGCGTCGGCGCTCGCGGCGACCAGCTCAGATGCTGTTTATGCGCCGCTGTGGCTTTACAACGGCGGATGGCAAGTCACTCGAACCGGCGCAGCCAAGCCGGAGAAGCTCGTCAATGCGTGCGCGCTTATCGGCAAATACTTCGCCTGCCAGCAGACCGTGGACGGGACGCCAGGAAATCTCGTCATCTTTATCCCAACGAATACGCCTGGTAAATATCACACTCAAAACCTCACGCCCGAGGGCCGGGCCACCGGCCTCGCTAACCTCGAGATCAATGGCGATCACTGGGTTTATAACAATACCTGGGACCAGGGTGGCTCAACCACTTACTACAAAACAACCAACGTATTCTCGGGCAAAGACCGGATCCATTTCGAACAGCTCGAGTCCAGCGACAACAAGGAATGGAAGACGACCGGCTCAGGCGACGAGGTGCGTACCGGGCCCGCGCGCGCCAAAATCATCGTCCGTTGAGTCGCTGCTACCAGGAATCTCGCCGCCTCGCTAGTAACACCGCCATGGCTGCCGCGATGACGCTCACTGCTATCCCGGCCACCACATCGGCTGTGTAGTGATACCGGCCGTAGATGGTCGCGACTGAAACGCTGATCGCATAAATCAACAGTCCCCACCCGAACCGTTTACGCTTCGGGAGAATCGCAAACATCGCCCACGCAGAAGAAAATGCCGAAGAAACATGGGCGCTTGGGAATACGCCGACATGAATAGTGGCTCTTCTTCAAAAGAAACAAGTTGAGGCTCCGAACCCAGTTGTGGATCGTGGGCACATCCAAATTCGGAGCCACAAAACGCGGCGGCTTCGATGGGAAATAGGGAAAGAGCGCGTAGGCTGTCAGGGTACCGACCAAGTAGATCAAATAAAATTTGTTGATTGCCGATCTTCGATAAAAGTAAAGAACCGCGACGCAATACGCTCCCAAACCGTACACCAGCAGATAACAAAGTTCGAGATAGAGCGGAATGGTGACGCCAAGGCTCTCGATGCCTTGCCGCAGATGCCAATTGAACAGGAGCATGTGGTCCCACCCGAGCCAGATTGTTTCGTAATGATAATCGAAGTGCCGTGGAAGAAACAGCTCCATTTCCTGGAAAGCGACAAGCAGCACTCCCAGCGGTAGCCAATCCCGCACAAGATCAATCACGCGGCCGGCGGCAGTCGCCTCGGCGCGTGCCATCGCGCAGAACACCGCGAATACAGCGCACAAAATGAGTACAGGCTGTAAACCCAGGTGCGGCCGCTCGGGAAAGAACGGTATCAGGAACGCGATATAGACAAAGAACGCGACCAGCACCCACTCGGAGCTCCGCAGTCGGAACCAGTTCATCCGGCCGCTGAGGGAGCCGTTGGCGTCACGGGGATTAGTTTAGGTTGGAAGAAAAGAGCGAGGCCGCTCAGAACGCCGGTCCAAATCGCCCAAGTTGTAAGTAGCTTCTCTTGAATGAGAATACCGGCGAGAACCGGAGCCGTAATTTGTGCAATCGATGTTAGAGACTGAGTAAGTCCGAGTATCACGCCCTGCTCCCGCTTCCCCGCCCGCTGAGTAACCAAGCTTGTCAATGCCGGCCGTAAGCCCGCGCCGCCGATGGACGTGAGCCCCATAACCCATAGCAATTGCCCCACAGTGTTCGTAAAGCCGATAGCAGCATACCCGATTAGCGAACTGATAAATCCCACCTGGACCACTCTCTTTTCGCCCAGGAGTTTCACCATCCGCCCAACCATCCCGCCTTGCATGATGATGCCGATGAAACCGTTAAACGCGAAAATGTAACCAACCTCCCGGACCCCAAGCGGATGTCCATTCCACAAATATCGCCGTTCGGCGAACAGCGCAAACACCGAGATGAAACTGGAGAACGATAGCGCAAACAGAAGCCACTGCATCAACAGCCGCGCTAACTGCGAGTCGCGGAAATACTTCCTGTATTCGCCCCACGAGATCAAGCGACAATCTCTTTCCGCCGGGTCCGGTGTTTCCTTCATCCGGACCATGCTCGTGAATCGCTTCGCGTCGTGGCAGCAGAAAAAATGTGCACAGAATGCTGGTCAGCGACAGCGCCGAGGCGGCAAAGATGGGCGCCTGGTACCCGAAATGAGCCAGGAAGCCGGAGATCGCCGGTCCCACCAGGAATCCGAAGCCGAACGCCACTCCGATGACCGCGAATGCTTTCGCGCGGTTCTCCGGTTTCGTCACGTCGCTGATATACGCCTGCGCAATGCTCAAATTACCCGGCCGTCAAGCCATCGATTGCGCGGGAGAGAAAGACCATCCAGACCCGCGTCGAGAAAGCCAGAACCAGAAATCCGATCAGGGTCCCGGCCTGGCTCACTAGAAGCACTGGACGGCGTCCGCGTCGATCTGAAATCTGCCCCAAAATTGGCCCTGCAATCAGTTGACACACCGCATAGATGGAAACAATCGTTCCGACCACGGCAGCGGACGCGCCCAACTTCTCGGCGTAGAAGGGCAGCAGCGGAAGAATGATAGTAAAGCCGAGAACGTCGACGGCGACAATCAGAAAGATTGGCAGCAGTGGCGAGGCGGATCGCCTCGTTTGTGACGCTTCGACCGCTCCTGGCGGCGGATTCACAATACGATCTTACCGAGCGCGTGTCCGCGCTTTTTCGAGCCAAGCTGTAAAAACTACAGGCACAGGTACTTCTGGTTCTGGTGTAAGTGCGAGTTACGTCTATTACTTACAGGTTTGGCCAGGATCTTGCATTAGACTTACAGTTATGAAGCTGGTCACGTTTGCCTTGTTAGCCTCTCTGCCATTCACCTTGCCCGGACAGACTCCGAATCCGATGCAAAACACGCCGCAGCCTGGTACCGGGCCGGGTAATTCGACGCCGATCTTTCGCGTGGAAGTCGTTTCGCGATCGGTCCCGGCTGTTAGTTACCGGGATCGCAGCGGCTGGACGAAAATCGATTTCCAGGGTACCTCGCTGGCGCCAGATTCCAAAGGGACTGCTGAGGTCAGGAGCCAGCTCGGGCACATGGAAGTAAAGCTCGACGTCAAAGGTCTCCCGGCTCCCCAGAGCTTTGGGCCTCTGTATCTCACTTACGTGCTCTGGGCCATCACGCCCGACGGTCACCCTACGAACATGGGCGAAGTCGTGGTCGATTCCAATGGGAAATACAGCGGCACGATGACCACTGATCTGCAGGCATTCGGCTTGATTATTACTGCCGAACCGTATTGGGCCGTCCGTCAACCGAGTGACGTCGTAGCGATGCAAAATTTTATCCGCACCGACACGCAAGGCAAGTGGGAAACGGTCAACGCGAAATATGAGCTCCTGCCCCGCGGTAATTACACCTACCACGTTCCCGAAACCCAATTGAAGCCCGTCGATCTGAATTCCAGCAAGAAAAGCCCGTTGGAGCTGTATGAGGCGCAAAATGCAGTGCAGATCGCCCAGTACGCCAAGGCGGATCAATACGCGGCCGACGAATTCAAAAATGCGCAGGACCTTTGGAACCAAGCTGAGGATTACACCGCTCGCAAAGAATGGAAACCAGCAAACATGACGGCCAAGGAAGCTGTTGAGAAGGCGGAAGACGCCCGCGTCATTTCGCTGCGTAAACAGCAGCAGCTTGCGCAGGATCAGGAGCGGCAGGAAGCGGCGGATCGTCAGGCGGCAGCCGAACGGCACGCGCGTGAGCAGGCCGAGCGTGCACAGCAGGCGCAGCAGCAAGCGCAGCAGGCGCAGCAGCAGGCCCAATTAGACGCGCAGCAGCGAGCGGAAGCTGAACGCGCGCAGCATGAAGCGGAACAGGCGAGACAGGAAGCCGATGCGGCTCGCGCGCAAGCATCCGAGCAGGCGGAAAAAGCCCAGCAGTCCGCGGCTGAAGCCAATCGTCTCCGCGAGCAGGCTGAGCAGCAAAGAGAACAACTTCGCGCCCAACTGCTCCAGCAGTTCAACGCTGTCCTCCCAACCCGTGAAACCACTCGCGGTCTCGTCGTGAATATGCAGGATGTCCTGTTTGCAACTGCGAAGTATCAGTTAAGCCAACAGGCTCAACTGGCACTAGCAAGAATCGCGGGAATCATCGTTTCTCATCCCGGGTTGAACATTCACGTGGAAGGCTACACCGACAGCACGGGAACCGTCAACTTCAATCAGAAGCTTTCCGATCAGCGCGCTGACACCGTCAAGAATTTCCTGGTCAGCCAAGGCGTGAATCCGGACACCGTGACCAGCCAAGGTTATGGCGAGAGCTATCCTGTCGCATCGAACGAAACCTCTCAGGGCCGTCAATTGAATCGCCGTGTAGAACTGGTGGTCTCGGGTGAGATCATCGGCGTTCAGATCGGAGTACCTCCGGGCCAGACGTCCAATCCAGGTTCGTCTAGCCCTGGCGCTACGGTCCCCCCGCAACCGCAACCTGGCGTGACACCTCCGGCAAATCCGCCGCGCAACTGAGCGGTTGGTTTGTTAAAAGCTGCCGTGCTGCGCGTCAGCCCGCGGCAGCTTTGAATTTCCTGTCGGCAGCCGCGGCGCGCTCGGGCCAGAGAAGAAAACGCAGGCTGATTTCATCCTTAGTTCCGATTAACCCGAACAAAGCGCGTGGCCGGTCTATCCCGTAATCGCTCAGTTTGATGGTTGCCGTGCCGTCGATTTCGAGCCGATCCTTACCGTTTGGCAGAACGACTACCTCAAACACCACGGATCTGCTGCTCCCGCGAATATTTAACTTGCCTTCCAGTTCAAACCGAGTTGGACTTCTTCGCTCAACTCGGTCGGAAGAGAAAGCAATCTGTGCATGGCGATCAGCGGCCAGTATCTCCTTCTGGACGAAAGCTAACAACTCCCGGCGCTTGTCGGGCTTGAGCCACTCATCGCGGCACACTAGGCTATTTGCTTCGAAAAACAGCTCAACGCGCGATCGTTCGGGGTGTTCGCTGTCATACTCCACCAAGCCGCGGTAGTGCTCAAGAAATAGAATATGCTTGCGCCTTGCCATTAACCCGGACTTAAAGACCTGCACAGCAACGCTGCTCTCGCTTGTAGGCCGGATTGTGTAACTGCTTTCGTTTGTGGGCATAGCAGACATCAGAAACTTAGACGAAAGCTCTTGATGAAATGTTCGGAGAGTAAAGATATTTTTTTAGGGGCTGCCTCCGAAACATCAGCTCTGCCGTAACGCCGTTGCCGGATCCACCTGCGTGGCTCGATGAGCCGGCCACCAAACCGCAACTACCGCCGTCGCGAGAAGCACCACCGGAATCGTCCCAAAAACCAGCGGATCCCATGCGGTTACGCCAAAGAGAAAACTGGCAATTTGCTTTGCCAGCGCGAACGCCCCGCACATCCCGACAATCAGACCAATCACCGCAAAGATCATCCCTTGCCGCATGATCATGCCGCGTACATTGCTCCGTTCCGCTCCGAGCGCCATCCGAATCCCGATTTCCTGCGTGCGCTGCTCGACTGAATAGGCCATCAAACCGTAAATGCCGATCGCCGCCAGCAGCAGCGACACGCCCCCAAAAACGCTCATCAGCAGCATGTGAAACCGCTCCCGCGAGGTTGAGCGGGCAACTACTTCATCCATTGCCCGAATGTCTGATACCGGAAGCCCGCTGACTTGCCGCAGTTGTTCCTCCACGGCCGCGCGAAGTTTCATCGGCTCGCCGCGAGTCCGAATCACCCAAGCCAGCGGCGTGAGCCTGACGTTAAGAGCCTGAATCGCGTCGGTTGCCTGCCCATTCGGAATGTACATTTCGGGCTGTGGATCTTGATTCAAAGATCCGTCTCTTTGATCGGCGACAACTCCAATAATCTGCCGCGGCGGCTCAGTATCGAGTTGCGGCATAACACCCTTGCCAATCAGGATGCGGTCCTGTAAAGGATCTCCTTTGGGCCAAAAACGTCTAGCCATGGATTCGTTGATGATCACCACCGGAGCACCGGCATGATTGTCGCGTTCGGTAAACGATCGCCCGCGAACGACGTGGATATGGAACACTTCAAAAAATCCGGGCGAAACCGTCTTCCATCCGCCGCCGCCGTGAAAGGGCGCGCCTTGCAAGGGGCGGCCCATTATCTTAAAGGGCAGTCCATAGCCCCCTTCGAGCGGTACGCAACAAGTTGCGCTGGCGAGTTCCACTCCGGGCAAAGCATCCAGTCGTTCCACGCCTCGGCGTATCAGTTGTTCAATAGCTAAGCTCGTTTCATACGACTTACCCGATAGCGACATGCGCATGGTCAGAACGTTCTTGGTGTCAAAGCCTGGTTTCACCGCGTAGATCGCCGCGGCCGTCCGGATCAGCAGCCCGGCCCCCACCAGCAGAACGACAGCCAGCGCCACCTCCGTAACCACCAGCAATGTGCGCGCCTTGTTCTGCCGGAACCCGCTGCCGGATCGGTTCGCGCCCTCTCGAATGGTTGCGTTCAGATCCGCGCGCGCGGAATGCCACGCCGGCAGCAGTCCGAAAATCAGGCTGGTTAGCAAGGTAATAACCAGCGTGAATAACAGCACGCGCCAATCGAGCGCCACCAGTGCCCCATCGGTTCCCACCCGCGGCAACCCCGCCGTATTCACCGAAAGCAAAGCGCGAATGCCCACCAGACCCAGCACCAAACCTAAAACCGCTCCGGCCGCCGCCAGCAGCAGGCTCTCGGTCAGCAACTGGCGTACGATTCTGAAGCGGCCCGCCCCCAGCGCCGCGCGAATCGCCAACTCTCTCTTCCGCACTTCCGCGCGCGCCAGCAGCAGGTTCGCTACATTGGCGCAGGCAATCAACAGCACAAATCCGACGGCTGCGGCCAATACCCAAATGGACTTCTGCGCGCCTTGTACCAGTTGGTCCTTTAAGGTCGCTGCGTCGAAGCTCTCTCCCTTCCCCAACCCATCGGGAAATTTCTGACGGTAGGCTGCGGCGGATGTGTCCAGGCGTGCCTTGGCCTGCTGTAAAGTGACGCCGTCCTTCAGTCGTCCGGCAGCCAGGAAATAATGGCCCTGATCTCGCGAATTAGGATCGAGCTGGAAGGGAACCCAAACTTCAGGGGCCTTCCCGAAATCCTGAAAATCGAAATGTGCGTTCACAACGCCTGTAATCACATGCGGCTGACCACCCAACACCATCGTCTTCCCGAGAATGTTCGGATCGCCTCCGAAATGGCTCCTCCAAACGCCCTCGCTGATTACGACCACGGGGGAGGCACCCGGCGTATCTTCCTCGCGATTAAACGCTCGCCCTAAAACCATGGGCACGCCAAACAGGCGGAAGTACGCGGAACTCACCTGTTCGGAGCTGAGCTGCTGCGGAAAGTGGCCGCCCGTCCAGTTCAAAACGCCGCCGCCAAACGCCGCGACATCCTCCAGGATCTCTGTCTGCTGCGCCCAGTGCGCAAATTTCGCCGGCGAGGCGACTGCAAAGCTGCCCTGCGGTGTCTTTGACTCTAAAATGACGATCCGATCGGCTTTCGGGAATGGCGGTTCCTTCAGAAGCACTGTGTTGACCAGCGAAAAAATGGCAGTGTTCGCCCCAATGCCCAGGCCAAGGGCGACAATCGCTGTGATGGTGAAGGAAGCCCCGCCTTGCCGGAACATACGCACCGCATGACGAAGATCTCGAAGAACAGTTTCCATAACGCCTTTCGCTAAGACGTACTTCTCCGGTAAGAGTTCCGTCCAATTGGTTGATTCGGGTACAGTAATCGGAAGAATGAGCGCCTGTCAGCGATCACTGGCTGTCCTGACTGTGTGGCTCGCAGCAAGTTTGGCTCATGCCGGTTCCTACCAGTACTTTCGTATCGGAAACAAAAACAACATCGAGACCGTATCCACTCCTGGCACCGCGATGATGGGTGGTGGCGAGGATCTCGACCAAGCGTTTCGCTGGCTTTGCCGGAAGAGTAACGGCGGGGACTTCCTGATCTTGCGTGCGAGCGGCGGCGACGCCTACAACTCCTACGTCAAGGGATTGTGCAAGCTCAATTCGGTTGGAACTCTCATCATTCCCGATCGGCGGACCGCACAAGATCCCGCGGCGGCGGAGATCATTCGCCACGCAGCGGCCATCTTCATATCCGGCGGCGATCAGGCCCGCTACATCCGTGCTTGGAAAGATACTGCGGTACAGGATGCGATCAATGCGAATATCGGCGCAGGTAAGCCGATCGGCGGAACCAGCGCTGGCCTGGCCGTGCTCGGCGAATTTGTTTACGGCGCTCTCGCGGACACCCCCGATGGCAATGACCTCGCTTCCCACGATGTTCTGCGCAATCCTTACTTCGAACGAGTAACGCTGGTGCGAGGATTCCTTCAGGTTCCGCATCTGCAGAACCTGCTCACCGATTCTCATTTCGCCAAGCGCGATCGCATGGGCCGCACTCTGGGTTTTCTGGCTCGCCTTATGCAAGACGGATGGTCCAAATCCCCGAAGGAAATTGCCATTGACGAAAAGTCGGCGCTGCTGGTTGAGCCGGATGGAAAGGCAACGGTAGTCGGAAGCGGGAAAGGAGCATACTTTCTTCGACCTACGCAGACGCCCAGGACTTGTAAGAGAGGCGAGCCACTGACTTTTCAGAGAATCAGCGTCTATGGAGTTCCGGCCGGTGGGCACTTTGACCTGACGTCTTGGACAGGAAATGGCGGAACAGCGTATTTTCTTTCCGTGAAGAATGGGGAGATCGACAGCACGCAGGCCGGCCATGCGATCTATTGATTAACCTGAGCGCGCGGCCGAATAATTCCGCTCTTTCATCGCGAAAACGCGCTCGATGCAACGATGCTAATCTTTTGGCAATTATGTCGTTAAAGGATAAATTATTAACCGATCCCCACCACTTCATGGAGCGATACTCGGTTGCGCCAGTGTCAGTTGCCGAAGGCTACAGATCCAGAAATGTGTCTCCCATCAACTATCCCGGGATGAAAATAAGCGGACCCGAAATCGAGAAAACGCAGATCAGGCATACGTTGCTGGACGGAGACCAGTCGATTGCGTATGTTAGTCCCGAGCTTCAATACAACGGCGGACGAGGATGGAGCGTCTCGATGCTCGCCAGTCTCAAACCGAAACCTGATTATGTGCCTGCGTACTTTCTTCCTTGGGATGAGCAAGGTGCTGCAGTCGAAATCAATATACCGAAGAAATCCGCGACGTTGCCCGAAGATCAGCATCCTAAGCTTTTCTTTACCGCAGCGTTGAGCGGCTGCTCCGTGTATGTAAAAGGAACTCAGGATAGACCCACCATCGTCCACTGCGGAATCGGCGGCGTGTTCACGATACCGGCTGACTTCCCCCAATCCTCTGATTTTTGGGATTTGGTTCTGGATTTAAGCGAAACCTACGGATACAGTAACGCCTATGTCGGGAAACAGGCAGCGGTGCACAATCGCGATTATATGCGCCCCAAAAAAGGTCCTGCGGGTCCTGCGGACGCTCACGCTACCTCGTTTAAAGCCAAGCTGGATAACAAATATCGAGATCTTAGGTTCGAATACGTCGAGCCATGGGGTAGCGTGTTCGGCATCCGGAATGGAACTCTATGGACGTTCTATCTACAGGAAAACGCGACCGTTGTAATCGGCAAGCCGGACGGCAGCAAATTTACGACCAGCAGGCCCATCGTAGTCAGGCAGATTTTCCCTGCAGCCGCCGGCGTGGTGACGGTGCAGAATAAATGGAAGAGCATCCGCAAGGCGCTCGCCGCCAACCAAGGCTAGAGCAGCCGCCGCAACGTTGTCACGCAATACCCCCGAGCAATCATCAACACAGGGCGGTAATAGCAGATGCAGGCTTACGGCGCAGGCCGCCCATCGAGACGTAAGCGAATTCGCGCATGCTGCTTTTTCTCCGACACGGAGCAGAAAGATAGAGCGGAAATTACCTCGCTTGTGCTAGAGGCTCGAAGCAACGACGGCGTTGCTTTTTCTGCATGAAGACGGCGTTGTACGGGCGGATTGTCTTTGGCGCGGCGGCGGTGTTGTTCGGTGTCATCGCACTGATGTGGCACGACGCTGATACCTGGCAAAACTTGCAACATATCTGGAGGCTGCCTTTTGGCACCCTCATCGGCGGATGTCTCATGGCCGCTCTAGTTGCCGGTGGGATTGGGATGCAGTACCCGCGGACCGCGCGCTTGGCTTCGGTCGTACTTTGCGTTGTCTATTTGTGTTTCTCGCTGGCTTGTATCCCTGACATCATTGCCGCATCGAACATCTATGAGCGATACGGTGGGAGCTTCTTCCTGTTCTCTTCATTACTCTTCGGAGCGATTGCGCTGTACGCTGCGACTGAGGCAAATGCAGCAAGGGCGGTAGTGTTCGGCCGACTGGCACGCCTTGGCCTCGGCGTCTGTGCGATTTCCTTTACGCTGGGTCAGATACTCTTACCTCGGGAAACAGCTCACCTGGTTCCAAAGTGGATTCCGCCCAACCAGATGTTTTGGGCGATCCTTACGACGGTCGCGTTTGGACTCGCAGCAATTGCCATTCTCATGAATCGCCAGGCGCGGCTTGCGATGCGCATGATGACGCTCATGCTGGCACTCTTTGGCGTAACGGTTTGGGTTCCGCACCTGATCGCTCACCCGAAGGGGCATTTCAACTGGTCCGAATGCGTCCTGACTTTCCTTGTTACAGGGGCTGCCTGGGTGGTGGCTGAGTTAAAGTCTTTTTGATTTAGGCTGTGTTTGCGCGCCGCTTCCTCGGACAACCGCTCCCGGTGCTGTTTCCGGATTTCTTCGTGTATGGTCGGGCATTCGGAAAGTGTCAGACGGATACGGACCGGCAAGTCCTCATCGCGCCTCTCAATTTCCGGATGGCGCGTTACTCGACCAGAACCGGGAATTGACATGGAGATTCAACTCCTCAGGTTGGTTCAACTCCGCTCTTGGTAGGGCTGAAATCGCGACCCAGCGATCAGAGGAGGTAAGGCACTAGGGCTGCGGTCCGGTGGGCATAGGTGGCGTATTTCTCCCCAAACTGGGAGCGCATCCATTGCTCCTCCATGCGGAGCTTGAGCCAGAGCACGATGACGATCAGGACGAAAGCGATAAACCCGCGCACCTGAGAGAGGGCGATCGCGGTGCCAAGCAACCCGGCCAAAATGCCGGTGTAGATGGGGTGACGGACTACTGCATAGGGCCCGGTGGTGATCAGCTCATGGCCCTGTTTAATCGTGACGGAGCTGCTCCAATTGCCGCCGAGGTGCTCTCGCGCCCAGACGGCGAAGAGAAGGCCGGCGACCATGACGGTAGCTCCCAGCCAGAAGGGCCAAAGCCCAGTCGGCCAGGGCTGAAGATAAAGCCAGCGCAGCGGAATGCGAGTTGTCGAGAACAGGATGATCGCAATCAGGAAGGTAAGGGCGCGCAGAATGCGCGAGGCGACGGGCTCGAGACGTCGAGTGGTCTTCGTACCGACGGCTTTGACCGGCCAATAGATCAAAAAGGCGATCCAGAGAACGGGAAAGAAAGATTCGTAGAACCAGAGCACGCAGGACCTCCAGACGCCAAAAGATGTTACGCCGCCGGGCCTCCGGGAGTTCCAGTGCCAGCGAGCTTTTTCGCCACGAACCGCGCATGACGGTAATCGCTTCCGAGCGGGAGGTTAGCGTAACCTCTAAAATTGTGGAGATGGCGTCGCGCTGGCGACAGAAGGCTGAGTACTCAACACAGCTGCCTGCACTATCTTCCGCGCGATTCCTGGGCGCTGTGTTCTGCCTCATCGCCTCGTTCAGTTTCATTTGGGGTACAGACTTTGGCGCCAGTTTTACTTCCAACATCTGTTTTGCCCTCGTCAACGGCTTGGCCGCTACTCTCTGGGTCGTCACTGGTACACGGCGCATGTTCAAGGCGATGGGGATCGTCGGTTGCCTACAAGCTGCCGTAAATATCTGGCTTGTGATGGTCTTCAGCAAAGGCCGAAGAATTCATGCATTGCAGGTCACCACTTTCGAGCACCTCGCGCTCTTCAATGCCGCAGTCGCCACCGTTTTAATCAGCGCTGGTTACTCGCTGTTCCTCTACGCTTTCATCACCGAGGGCAGACGCTATTACGACACACTGACCGAAATCCGTCTTGCAGGCGCAATCCATCGAAGTCTGGTACCCGAAATCAACGCAGCGGTTAATCCGTTCGAATTCTACGGGTGCTCTTGGCCCAGCGGCGAAGTAAGTGGAGATTTGGTTGACTTTGTCCAGCATGACTGTGGTTGGTTCGCTTACGTTGCAGACGTCTCGGGCCATGGCGTACCTGCGGGAGTACTTATGACCATGGTGAAGAGCGCGGCTCGAACCTGGCTACTCGCCGTTGGACCCTGCGGTTTCCTTCCGGCGCTGAATCAAGTCTTGCTGCCGCTCAGCGCTCCCAATATGTACTTGACGCTCGCCTTCTTGAGTTACACGCAGGGCAAGATGGAACTCGCGACCACCGGCCATGTGCCTGTTCTGCATTTCGACCAGCTTGCAGGTACGGTAAGTGAGCGGTCGGTCTCGAATCTCCCAATCGCTCTGCTCAGCCATGTGCAGTTCGAGGTTTCGGAGACGTCCAGTGGATCTGGCGACGTGTTTGTGTTCCTTACTGACGGAATTACTGAGGTCGTCGATGATCATGATCGTGACCTGGGTCTGGAGCCGCTGAAATCTCTATTGATCGAGAATGCGGGTGCTCCCTTGCCCGAGCTTGCTAGGCGGCTTAGAGATCGCGCGTTTCAGCACGGCAAGCAGATTGACGATCAAACGCTGTTGCTAATTCGACATTCTTGAGCTATTTAGCACAACAATCTACGTACACCAAGGTGGGTTTTCAGAATTCGGGGATGTACGCGCGATGCGAGCCTGAGTACGTGCGCAGACTGGCTTATCACCGTCCGGGCGCCCTCTTATGACGCAAGGCGACGTGCCAGCGCTGTTGAGGGTGCAGCGTTTACGATTGCGTCCAAACTTCGGCGATCCGGACAGAACGCCCCGCGAAGCGAAGATTACTCCCGAAAAGTCCGCATACAGCATGTCATGTCCGAATGGCCCGTCGCCCGGGCCCCAGCGCGAACGCGTCGGGCTTCAGGAGAGGCCCCCGCTTCAAAACAGGACCGACGGCAACCAGGCGCCAGCTGGCTCGCTGTAAAGCCCGGTGCTCATCAGCGTCATCGGCTGGACGATCCGCAGACCGTTCGCCAGGCACCAGCGCATCAGGGAGTTGTTCCGCGCGGGCACGAGAATCCCGGGGCCCGCGAAGGACTCCGCCGAGGCGATGAGCGCCTGCAGGTCCGGGTTCGTCTCCGCCGTGGAGTGGCCGAAGAACGCCAGGTTCGTCGTATATCCGGTGACGCGGCCTCCGCGCTCGACGACACGTGCGGTGCCGTACCGGATGGCCTGTGCCAACTCGACGCCTCGATCGAATCCGTGAACCCGCCGCGACAGAGCAACGCAGACGCTCTCATCGGCGGCGGTGGCCGGACGCACGGCGCACCCCGGGATGCCGCGTTCGTGCGTCCTGCCCTGCAGGCAGGAAAGTGGCTCACGGATGTCGAAGCCCAGTGAGGCATAGAGCGAGAGCGAGCGATTGTGATACGCGGCCTGCACCAGTCGGATTCCAGCCGCGCCGAGTTCGTTCGCCCGATCCATCACCGCTTGCATGAGCTTGCGACCGACTCCGAGGTTTTGCGCGCCGGGGTCTATCGTGATCGGGCCGACTCCGTTTATCACTGAGCGTTCGTCGAGGGCGTTGCTGCCGACGATCCGGCCGTCGCTTTCCGCCACCACGCACCAATAGGAGTCCGGGCTGGAGAACATCATCGAGAGCACGCCGGTCGCAGCTTCGGGGTCGGGAAAATCGGGCGGAAAACCGTGGGCCCGGCTAATCGTTGAGAATGCCTCGTAGCAAATCCGGCCGCAGACGGACGCGTCCTCCTTTGTGGCGATACGTACGGCTATCTCGGATTGCGGCATACCCGCTCATTATATTTTTGATACCCCTTCGTGGGCGAGAAGTTGCTACCACGTCAACTTCGATATCCTTCTCAAAAAGCTTGATGGACCACCGTCAAGCCAGCCATGCAGCGCCAGCGCCGCGCCTGAAAGCGAATGTCATCGGACCTCTGGGTCTCGCCGCCCTCGTTATCGGCATCACCTCCCCGGCCATCGGCCTTTATGCGATGTGGGGACCGATCGAGACGACGGCGGGACCGGTCGTGCCGCTTGTCTTTTTGTCAGCGTTGCTGATCGTGTTGCCTACAGTCCTGTCCTATGCCAGTCTCAATCGTCACGCGCCGTCTGCCAGCGCGGCGGCGACCTGGCTTTGGATGGCGGTCAATCCGACGACGGGATTGATCGCGGGTCTGGTGATGGCGACCTATTTCGTGATGGCGGCGATTTCGGTGCCCTGCGGGCGCCTCAGGCATTCGTCTTCTGCCTTTTTGTTGCCGTCGCGCTCTTTGCCCTTGTAGGGTAGATCTCACGTTCATACACAGATTACGCGATCCATCCCAGGCTAAACGGTTATGGCTTACCGCGTCGCTAGTCGGCAAACCCGAAAGTGTCAGCCAGATACGGAACGATATGTCGGCTTCGATCCGGCCAATTTCCGAGTGGTCGTAATCCGGGTGTAGCTATCGTGAGAACACCACGCCGTGTGCTACGGCCGAGCCGGTCCAGCCGTGCGGCCAGGAGCGATTGTTGAAATCGAAGCCGGGGCGTCCGGCCTGATCGTGAAACCGTTCGTCCACGGCGATCGCGCCCGTAGCGGGGTCGAAGCTCAGCATGAATAGGCGATTCTCTCCATAGCCGGTGACGGCTACCCGGTGCGTCTTCGCGTCATACCCAGTCCAGTGCGGCGCGATCACAGGATCCAACCTTACGCGCGAGACCTCGACCGGACGGTCAGGCTTCGTGAGGTCGAGGACCACGACCGCATGTGTGAGGCGGACGGTTTGGATTAGGTAGTGCGAGACGATGCTGGGTACGCCGCAAAATGAGCCCGGAAACTGATAGACCAGCTCGGAGCGGGGGTGATTGCTGGCGATTCCGGTGATCCGCTCGATCCCGCAACCCGTGGTCTGCACATAGACCGATCCATCCGGCCCGCGTCGCGCCTCTTCCGGATTGATTTCGCCATAGCGCCCGGGTACGGAGTCCAGGTCGTTGGTTGACAGCAATTTCAAATCCGACAATCGAAAGATCTGGTAGGTGTGGCCGGTCGTGTCTTCGTCGCGCATGGAGGAGTTGGTGACTATCACCCGGTCAATATCTGGCATCGGCAGCAGGCTGTAGGCCATCAGCAGGTCATTAGGACGATTTGCATCGGCAGTGGAAGCAGCGCGAATCAAATGTGCTTCCTCATCCATCTCAACAATCCCGCCATGCACGCCCTTGACCGCCTCGATGTTGGTGTTCGCCGCGACTATTGCCGCCTCGGTGGTGGCCCCCATGCTATGGATCATGTGGCCCTCCACCTGAAAGCTCGCAAGCACGTGGCCGCCAGGAAGACGAAGAAACGAGTGCGGGTGGCTGAAGCCGCCGATATCGCCGAAGGTGGCGTGGACCTGCGGATGGAGCGGATCGCGCACGTCCATCACCACCGTGCGGCCGGCCATATGGTCGTTAGCGAAGAGCAGGCCGCTCTCGGGCATCCAGTATTCAGTATGGTGAACCTGCTGGGTGCGAATGCCAGACGCTGCCGAGGCCACCAGTCGACCGTAATCCGCTGACGCGGGGTCGGCATCGACCACAGCGATGAAATCTTCACCCTCGCCAGCCCGATCACCGGCCCAGGCGAAAAGATAGTGACCCGGGCTGGCCGCCTGCACAGCCCGTGAGCCCGGAATTGTCCACAAGGATACGAATGCCACGACGCCGAATAACAATGACATAAGCATCCTGTTGGGTCCGAATGTGGATGTCATGGGCGGCATAGCTAGAAGCTCAGTCTACGCGACCTGAACGCACAGGACCTTCTATTAACGGCGAACTGGGTTGAGCGACTGCCCAGCGCAGCGACTCAGAGGTACCGGCGCCTGTTCGTTCACACTCGCCGGTCGCTCTATTTCCCCTCCACGTGGGAGCAATGGTTCGAGGCGATCTTCCACTCGCCTGACTCGCTGATCCAAGTGTCGCTGCAAATCACCGTACGCGCGCGATGTGTGCCGTTGAGTGTCCCATCGTAGGTGAACTTATAGTGTGCGACCGCGGTGTTGGGACCGAAGGTCGCCACCTTCAAATCGCTGAGCTCGGCTTTATTGAATTTGATGGACTTGTCCTGCATAGCCTTGATGGCCTCTGCCCTGGTCGCCCATTCGCCCCAGCTGTACCCCTCGACATAGCCCTCGGTCAGATGCTGCTCATACCAAGAGGCATCGCTATTCAGTTGGGCGTGGTGCATTTCTTTTTCCAGTTGCTCCACCTTGGAGGATGCGTCTCCGCTCTCCTGCGCGGCCAGCGTGATTCCCAGCGCTAAGCAGCACACCGCTACCAATGGCACGGTAATTTTCCGATTCACCTCAGTTCCTCTTTCTTTCTTCTTTGATATCCCTGTTCTCGACTTCGAGTAATGCTTACTTACATTTTGTTTGGCGACCGATGACTCGCAACGCACTGCCATTTCCCACTCGACATCTTCACCCACGTATCGGTCCAACGCTCATTCTCGTCAAGAGCCTGACCCGACGCATCGGTCCCCTTTAATTTCTCGCTGCCCGTCGCTCAGGATTGTTTGTTTTTTGCGACTGAAGCCATTGTTCTTCTAAAGCAGCTACGGCCTTCTCAGTCCCGCTGGGTCGTTTGAGCTTCCGACCGTACGGTACTCACCAGTAAAACAAAACCAATCAAACACGACATTACACTTCTCTTCATAAAAATGTCTCCTCGACTATCCGGTTTGACTACTTCTTGAGTTCGATCACGATCGCCTCGAGGGGTGTATCGCCGGTATTTTCCGGCAGGTGCTTTGTGGCATCCTCCCAAATCGCGTCATGGGCCTTGCTGTCGACGTCCCGCGAGGTGCCGTCCGCCATCGTAAACTTGGTCCTGCCGCCGGTCATGAACACGACCACCGCGGCTGGATGTTCGTGCATCACCGATTTCTCATGCGGCCCGTACCTGGCTCGCAGCACGCGAACCTGGTCGTTATCGATGACGACCTTGTAGTGTTTGGGATCTACTTTGGCGGGGTCTAGCGTTGTGTTCGCCGCGGCGCCCGTGCCCGGCTCCTTCAACTCCACCATGACGGATTCCGAAGCGGCGCCGGCAAGATCCTCAGAGGCGTGGGTCACGGGTTTGGAGTACGTCACTTCGCCCGCTTTCGTACGTTCCTTGCTGGTTTTCCCATCGGGGAACGTGTACCTGGAATAGTCATTCGTGAACCCCACTGCGACATAGGCGGGATGCGAATGCATGGGAAGCTTACTGTGTGGTGGCTCAGTGAAGCGAAGCACGCGCACACGATCGTTTTCAAAGACCACTTTCACTCGATCGGGCGCCAACTGAACCACGTCCTGCGCGAAAGCAGGGACTGCGGTGAGGGCCACGGCGACAGCGAACATGACACGCATAATTTATTTGCTCCTTCAAGAACGCGCATTTTCACGAGGGCGCGTATAAGTATATACCTCTTCCAGCCTTGTTTTCTCCGCCCAGCCGTACTGGGCAGCCGTACTGGTACGGGGTTCCCAGCGGCCACGCGCCACGCAGCGCAGGCCAGGCAAGCAACGGCGCAGACCCCGACTGCCGCGTCCCGAGAAGCGGCCGGTAAAGTTGTATCGGAAGTTTTGAATTAAACGGAAGAGATCAACAGGCGCGTTCATGAGCAGAGATGAGACGATGCAAGAACTTGTGCGGCGGCTGGTCGAGTTCTATCGGCCGGAGCGCGTCTACCTGTTCGGGTCTGCCGCGCGGGGCGAGGACGGTCCGGACAGCGATTTGGATGTCTGCGTCGTGCTGCCCGATGAAACCGCCAACAGCCTGTTTCGAGACCGGAGCATTCATGAGCGCTTCTGGGGTCTGAAAGCGGCGGTGGATATCGTTCGGTTTGCCAGTGGCGATTTCGATGCACGAGCGGCCCACGTTGCCGCTTCTCTCCCTGCGACCATCATGCGCGAAGGGAGACTGCTCTACGACGCCAGACGAATTGCTGCGTGATGACGCGGCGAAGTGGCTGCAGCAGGCCGCCAAGGACGAGAACGCCGCGCGGATTCTGTTAGCACGGGAGCCGTCGCGATCGGTATTTCATAGCCAGCAGGCGGTGGAGGAGGCTCTGGAAGGCGTTTCTGACGCTTCACCAGATGCCATTTCGAAGAACGCATGATCTGGCGGATTTGGGGTCGCAAAGCGCAACCGTCGACCCCAGCATGGACCCGATTCTGCCCGAAGTCGTGAATCTCACCGGATACGCGTCTGCCTTTCGCTATCCAGACGCACCATACGAGCCGGATGCCGCAGAAGCGTTGGCTAGAAGCCAACTTCTGGCCCGGCGCCTGTCACCGTTGTCTAAAGAAGACGAGAATGGGTAAAGAAAACCGGGCGAGAACGACTTTCGGACAAAATCGACCTGTCAGTGGCTGTAGATAGCCGTGATCACGATCTTTTCGTCGCGGGTCGTAACGACGGTCAAATCACCGGCGTTATGAACCGTGCGTTGCTCGCCGTTCTCCGTTGTGAAGATCTTTGAACCAGACTTGATAGTGTGCTCGATGTTGTTCGGTGAGATGCTTCGCGCCTTCGGATCGAAAGAGTAGCCGCCCCCTTCCCCTTTTGCCACTGGAACATTGCCGACCGTACGACGACCGCTAGGCAGGAACCGCGAGACGACGTGCTCCGTGTAAAGGCGGTTTCCGATGTGGGCGTACTCGACGCCGCTTAATTTAACCTTCGGATAATCCTTCCAAAAGCCCCACCACAGTCCCGGCATAGCGATGAGCAGTGTATCACCAGCGCATCGTGCGTTCGGCACTTATTTTCCCGACCCCATCGAGTGGACATGTTATTCAACTGGAGAGATGGAGTATTCGTGCACTAAAGCATTGGTAAAGGCATAATGATTCGTGATGGCCAGAGCTGCATCCAAGAGAGGCGCACGGCCTGTAATCCGCTTCGAGGCGGTGAGGATCGAGCCATTGTTTGGCGTACTCGATGCGGTTGCATGGCTCGACAGTCCGTCTGCGATGCAGATTGCGCAGTTTGTAAATATCGACCCGCGCACGGCTGGTAAGATCCTTAAAAATGCACGTCTGATCGGGCTTTTGCAATCGCCTGACGACGCAAGCTATGTACTCGCGCAGCCTTACCCTTACAAAGGAACAGCTGACGAGAAGCGGAAGGTAGTTCGTGAGGCACTCCTTCGGCTCCCTCTCATTCGCTCCATCCGCCAGTTCCTGGCGCTCGGCGATGATCTGCCAGATGCGATGCGGAAGGCCGCCGTTATCGCCGGTGAAACCGATTATGTTAAAAACGCGATCGCGCCACTGGTTGTTTGGGCGAACTCAATCGCCCAAGTTCTGGACCCTGGAGTTCGCGTTGAGACACTCGTAAATGAAGCGGTAGAGACGAAAGAAGCGCGGCACGCTGAGCACAAGAATGAGCGCATAGCCTTTCTCTCCCACAGTTCTAAAGACAAGGCCTTCGTGCGAAAGCTCGCGGCAGACCTTGTGGCGAATGGAGTGAAGGTTTGGATTGACGAACAGCGTATTCTCGTCGGGGATTCCATCCCCGAGAAGATCGCCCAGGGACTTGCGGAATCAGATTTTTTCCTTCTCGTCGTAAGCGAAAACTCTGTCAACTCATCGTGGGTAAAGAAGGAGTTGAACAGTGCTCTTGTTCACGAGATTGAGCGTCGAAAGGTTGCTGTCCTCCCGATCAAGCTCGATCGTGCCAAGATGCCTGACAGTGTTAACGATAAACTCTATGCAGACTTTAGAGGCTCCTATGAGGAAGGGCTAAAGCGATTGCTCCAATCGATCAAAGCTCGCGAGGTAACAGGTGACGACGGAGGCTGAGAAGCCATTACCGGCGAAGAAGCTGCCCAAGGGTGGCCGCAAGGGCGGGACGATGTTCCCGAAGATCAATTTGAAACAGGCTCTCGGCTACGGCAAGAAGCTGGTTTCGAAGACTCACACCGGCCCGCAAGCAGAAAAGACGATTCTTCCAGGAGTGTTCGGAAATGCTGGCTCTGTTGGGAAAGTTCGCGCGTCAGCCTTGAGGCAGTACGGCTTGCTGGAAGGTGGCGCTGACGCATACAAAGCTACGAAGCTTGCGAAACAAATCGAGGCCGCTCCCGACACTGAACGTCCTCCGTTGCTCCAGCAAGCTTTCCTCAGTTCGAAACTATTCAATCAGATCTTTCAGACCTTCCATGGTGATACGGTTTCAAAGCCGAAAATCGAACAGGTTGCAAAAAGGCTCGAAGTTCACCCCGAATCTGCGGGTGAGTGTACGCAGCTATTCATTGAATCAGCAGTGACCGCCGGGATCGGTACAGTGAGCGGCGAGTCGATTACTCTTCTGACAGCCGCCGAGACTAGCCAAGCTTCGGAGCCACCCTCAATCGAAAGTGCTGAAACGGGTATCGATGAGCAAGAGACCGAGGAATTCGGAGGTGCGACCGAGACAGACGGAACCTCCACAGATAAAGATGGCAGTGAACCCGAATCGAAGAAACCCGGCGAGCAAAGCACAGGGATCGCTTTGACTCTGAGCGTCGATCCGAGTAGCGATCCCGACAAGCTCGAGAAGCAACTGAAACTCCTTCGCCAATACGGAATCATTTAAGTCAATGCACGTAGACGCCTAGAACTGGAGGAGGCTGCGCGCCACCGTAAGACGTTCATAAACTTATCGGGTGTCAAACCGCTCAGTTGTGAAGCGCCGACAAGATTACTCTCGCCAAGTCATCTTTGCATCGGAAATCGCGTCTTGAATTTACGATGAAATCAAATGTATGCCCGTCCTAGACCGCTGCATTTTCTGCGACGTCCCTCTAGACCCGAGTCACAGGGACTTGCCATCCTCACGCACAAAGGAACACGTATTCGCCGCATGGTACCGAAAGGCTGTTGTGAACGACAAGCTAAAGATGTTCACGGCGGAAATGAACGGCAGGGTAGAGTTCAAGCGGCAGCCGCCGCTAGAACAACTTGTCAACGCGAACGTTTGTCGCGCTTGCAATGGCGGCTGGATGGAGCAGCTCGAAACCGCAGTTGACCCGCTGATTCAGCAGCTGATAGAGAAAGATGATGTTGAAAGTTTCTCGCCAGAGGAGGTGGAGATCCTCGCTCGCTGGACTGGAAAAACGGCAGTTGTTCTCAGCCACGTCACCCCAGAGAAGGATCGAGTCCCTCACGTGATGGCGCATAGCATACATCCTGACAGTCCAGTGCGCCCCAGACTACGGTTCTTCTACGGAAGTATCAAAGCCGATTTCACGTTGGAAGGCGGATTCCTGCAGCTTGTATATGGGTCCGAGCTGGGTCTGATCAATACCGATGAAGTGCCTGGGACCCGTATGACCATCTGCGTTTACAACCGCATGCTGACCGTCGATTTTCCTCCGATGCTGGAAGGAGTGTTCTACGACTTGAGCCAGAGCATCAGTCCCATGCTCTGGCCACGTTATCAGGCAGCAGGCAAGCGGGAACTTGCCGTCAGATTGCCTGCTCCGATAAGCGAAGTCCTTCTTGAAATTTGCAACGGAATCCAGGTTGGTTTCCGCGAAGCCGGATTCCGGCTGTAAAAAGAGCCTCTCACTCAGGGTTCCAAACATGGATTACTCCCTATAACTCCGCACGTGACATTGGAATCGGCTCCCCCGCGATCGTTGGGCAGCGCGGACGTACAAGAATACCGTACGATAAAATCTCCCGATGCCCACTGAAAGAACGTATACGAGCCTTCGCGAAAACCTGGCCAGTGTTCTCGATCAAGTCGTGGACCAGCAGGAAACGGTGATCGTTCGACGCAGGGGAGCCCGCGATGTTGCTCTGATCCCCGCCACCGAGCTCGCCGGGCTCATCGAGACCGCTCACCTGCTACGCTCTCCTCGGAATGCGCGGCGCTTGCTTGCAGCGCTGGGACGCGCGAAGCGGGGAAAACAGAAGCCGGCAACAATAACGGAACTGCGGCGCGAGATCCTCGGTGCAACGGCTAGTTAAGCGAATCGCCATCTTTCAATTGGAGTTCCGCCACGATCTGCCATTTTCGGTGAAGTCCGACCGGAGCACCGCTCTCAGAGTGCTGGATCTGGTCGAGGCAGTGATGCGCGATCCATTCCAAGGCCTAGGCAAACCCGAACCTCTTAGATATGTCCTGGCGGGTTGTTGGTCACGTCGTATCACGCAGGAACACCGCCTCGTGTACCGGGTCACCGACGAAGCTGTTGACTTTCTTCAGGCCCGCTATCATTGTTGACCGCGATTTATCGCCCCGGCAAACTTCCTATCAAAATCACTCGGCCGTCCCCAAAACGGCGACTCTCGCGCTGGAGGTGATAAATCACTTGAGCGAGAACTGATGAGGGTATTCCGGGTCCATTGAAAACGTCAATACAAAATGTATTTACAATAGAATCTGGTGGAGTTCGACTTTGAATGGGACCAGGCTAAGAGCGATCGGACATATGCACAGCGGGGCATTTCGTTTGAAGCTGCTTCGACGGTGTTTTACGACCCCAATCGGATTCATGCGCCCAGCCGAAGCACGGATACTGAACAGCGTTATATCGCTATCGGTCGGACGTCGGAGGGCGAACTCCTGACCGTGATTTATACATGGAGGCAATATGGCAACCAGAAAGTCTGTCGCATCATCTCGGCCAGAAAGACTCGTAAGAAAGAGCGGAGCCGATATTCGCGCTTACATGAACTCTCCTCAGGCAAAAATTGATGCTGCGCATTCGCGTTCCTTCGGCCCTGAGCCCAGCACTGCTGACATGGAAGAGATTCCTGAACTGACGGAAGAAGAACTCGCGAACATGCGGCCGGTTAAAGAAGTAATTACTATGCGCGTGGATAAGGATGTGCTCGCCTGGTTCAGGAGAGAACGGCATTATCAAACCCGCATTAACCACATACTCCGCAGAGTAATGGAACGCGAGCAAAGCAGGCGGAAATAATAAGCAGCCGCACCCACTGGTGGAATTCAGGATCGTTGACACCTTACAGGTAGCCTCGCAAACGACACACAGGATGGACCTGTCAGGCCGCGTGATGCTTGGGTTCGTGGTGGAGCCGCAAGAGCTGATCCGCGGTGAGTGGCACAGAAGCATACGTCCGGCCACGGTCATCGCTAAACTCGACCTCGTATACGCCAGGCCTGAGGTTTTCGACGATTGTGCCAACTTGGCCACGCCGGAGGCCTTTCTCAGGCAACTCTTCAACAAGCGCTACAACGGAAAGCATTTCGAGTTCAGCCATCACACACTTCACTCCGATAGTACATAACAGGTGGTTAGTCTGGGGAAGCTTTCACCTCGACGGACCATCCAGCCGCTGCGGATCGTGGCGGTCTGATCGCCTTTGATGCATTCGAAATCCAAGATGTAACGTTGCCCGTATTCATCAGCTTCACCGACCGTTGCGTCACATTCCAGCGCCGCGTCGAGCAGTCTGGCTCTTAGAAACTCTGCGTCGACCTGCGCGATTCCCAAAGCGGATGCGAAGATACGAGCTTTATGGCGGCCGCGCGGATGCATGGAGCTCAGGCAATAATCGCGCAACTTACCAATATCGACGACCGCCCGCTCAGCCCCAGGGAGATGCATCTCGAATGAGAGTAACAGGATCGCTCTGGAGCCAATCCGGATCAATGACAAGGATGACAAATCACCCGGCCGTCCCCAAACGGCCCCCCAAACACCCACCCTCAAATTCTCAGTCACGCCTCTTCGAAATATCGCCCCCGCCTTGATTCCATTCCTCTTAACTCCAATTTCCAAAACCGCAAAGTTCGGAATCGCCGATCGCTGTGCTATGGTCTTGCAGGCTCGCAACACGCATGATCGTGTCGCGGGCCATTTCTATTTAGGAGCCCAATCAGAAGATGACACCCCGATCCATCCGCCGCGCCGCCGAACGTAAAGCGCTCAAACTTGCCCGCAAAGCCGAAAAAACGGCGATGGCCGCCGCCGCTCCCGCCGAGGACGCCAGCGAACAGCTCTGCTTCTCGGATGAGCCCGCGCCGCAGGCGTGCGAAGCACGTCCGCTTCAGCGCGTCAGCGCGGCGAAGACTCAACCGGATGAGCCCGCGCCCTTTAACGAGGCGAAGACTCCAGAAAAGGCCCCTGCCATCTCCCAAGCCCAACTCGTTGCCAATCGCGAAAACGCCCAGCTCTCATCCGGTCCCACCAGCTTGAATGGCAAAGCCACATCGTGTCTCAACGCCGTCAAAACAGGCTTGACTGGCCGTACCGTCCTGCTCCATACCGACGATGCCGCCGATTACCAGTGCCACATCGCCGCCTACCAGAAAGAGTTCTCTCCCGTTGGCCCTCGCGAGTGCGATCTGGTCCAATCCATCGCCGATACCGTTTGGCGTTTGCGCCGCATCCCTGGTCTTGAGCTTGCCATCTATGCTCAGGGCCGCGTGCAGTTCGCCGACGCCTGCAAGGATCACGACGAAGCGCTCCGTCCCGCCATGATCGAGCTCCAAACGTTCTTGACCTACGAAAAGCAGCTTCGCAACCTGCAGCTTCAGGAGTCGCGCCTGTCCCGCCGCCGCGAAAAAGAAATCGCTGAGCTGCGCGAACTCCAGCAAGCCCGTAAAGAGAAGGAAACAGAAGTGGTTGGCGAAAATGGGTTCGAATTTTCAACGCCGGATATTCAACCGGAGACTGCCGAACTAGACCGCGGCCTCCCATCACGGATCGCCCTCAACCTCGATTGCGAACGGCTCAAAACCAGCACGCAAGCCGCCTGACAATCAACGGCAGTAGTACAACAGGAACTGACGTTTCATAGCTGATTATGCCGCTGACCCGCACCTTTGCCCTCCTGTTCATGACTACCGTTTTCATTCCGGGCGCGCAACCGCAAAACAGCGCGGAACAATCAAACAAACGGGGCAATTACGACCGCTCCATGACTGTCAACCGCCTCGGCATCGTCGCCACCAGCCAGACCCTCGCTTCAGCCGCAGGAGCCGAAATTCTCAGACAGGGCGGCAATGCCGTGGACGCGGCGATTGCGGCAAACGCTGTCCTCGGAGTAGCCGAACCTATGATGAACGGCATTGGCGGCGACCTCTTCGCCATTGTCTACGAGGCAAAGGACGACAAGCTCTACGGACTGAACTCGAGTGGCTGGGCGCCTCAAGGCCTCACTCTCGATTTCCTCAAATCGAAAGGGATAACGGAACACCTCCCCCGCGATATTCAGGCAGTCACAGTTCCCGGAGCGGTTGCCGGGTGGGATGCCCTTCACCGGCGTTTCGGAAAGCTTCCTCTCAACCGCATTTTGCAGCCGGCCATCTACGATGCCCAAAACGGAATTCCTATCGCCGAGCTAGTCGCCGAAGTTTGGGAGACCACAGGCAAATCGCTTGCGAAAAAACCCGGCTTCAGCGAAACGTTCCTGCCTAATGGCCGTGCTCCACGCGTCGGTGACATCTTTCGCGATCCCGACCTTGCAAAATCCCTTGAGCTCATTGCGGATCATGGGCGCGACGGTTTCTATCGTGGTTCTCTTGCCGCCAAACTCGTAGACTTCTCGCGCGAACAGGGCGGCACGATGACGGAAGCCGATCTGGCCGATTTTCAACCGGAGTGGGTCGAGCCGATCTCAACCACCTATCGCGGCTGGACTGTCTCAGAGCTTCCGCCCAACGGACAGGGCATCGCTGCGCTCAGCATGCTCAACATCATGGAGCAGTTTCCTCTCGCATCCTATGGTCACAACAGCGCGAAGGCGCTTCACGTCATGATCGAAGCCAAGAAGCTGGCTTACGCCGATCTCATCAAGTACGTGGGCGATCCCCGTTTTTCCGATATTCCCGTCCACCAGCTTCTATCGAAAGATCTGGCCCGCCGCCGCGCCGATTCCATCGACCCCAATCACGCGCACTGCAATGTCTTGCCCTCCGATCTTAGTCAACGCCTCAACGCCATGGCGAGCGACACCACCTATCTGACCGTTATCGATTCAGACGGCAACATCGTATCTCTGATTCAAAGTAATTTCAGCGGCTTCGGCACCGGCCTTGTTGCGCCTGGAACCGGCTTCGCTCTTCAGAATCGCGGTCAACTCTTTTCGCTAAAGCCGGGGCAGCCGAACACGCTTGCGCCGCATAAGCGCCCGCTGCACACCATCATTCCCGGTTTCATGCGGAAAGGGGATGAAAGAATCGGCTTCGGTATCATGGGCGGCTTTAATCAGGCCCAGGCTCACGCTCAGTTCGTTTCGAACATAGCCGATTTCGGCATGAACATCCAGGCCGCTCTCAGCGCCGCTCGATTCACCAAGCCCACCTTCGAAGGTTGCGATCTCATGATCGAATCTCGCGTCCCCGAATCCGTACGAAGCGATTTGAGTGCGAAAGGCCATGAACTCCAAGTTGTTCCACCCTATTCGGACGCGATGGGTCGCGGCAACGCCGTCATGCGCAACGGGGACGGCGTGAACTTTGGAGCTTCGGACCCGCGAGCCGATGGCGAAGCAGTGCCCCAAGTACCCGACTTCTTCCGCCAATAGACATGGCCGAATATTCGATCGCCATCATTCCCGGCGACGGCATTGGCCGGGAAGTCACTCCACCCGCTTTCGCGATCGCTCGTAAGGCCGCTGAAGCTATTGGCGCTTCGCTCCGCTCCACTTCCTATGATTGGGGCAGCGACTACTACCGCCAGCACGGCCGCATGATGCCGGCTGATGCTCTCGATACGCTCCGCCCCTGTCACGCGATTCTGCTTGGGCGCAGTGGGTCACCCGGATGTTCCGGATAACGTTACCCTCAACGGTCTTCTGCTACCCATCCGTCGCGTCTTCGATCAGTTTGCGAACGTTCGCCCGGCTGTTCTCTTTCGCGGAGTCGAATCCCCTCTCAAGGGATTCGGTCCCGGCGATATCGACATGATCGTCGTTCGCGAAAACACCGAAGGCGAATATGCGCAGGCGGGTGGCTTCGTGCATCACCAGCACCCGAACGAAGTCGCTATCCAGACGTCTGTCTTCACGCGGCACGGCACCGAGCGAATCATCCGCTATGCGTTCGATCTGGCTCGGCGGCGCGGCAAAAAACGCCGGGTCGCGTCCATCACCAAATCCAACGCGCAGGGCTTCAGCATGGTTCTTTGGGATCGGATCTTTGCAGAGGTCGCGGCCGAATTTCCGGACATTGAAACCGAATCGCTGCTGGTCGATGCCGCAGCCATGAATTTCGTTCGGCGTCCGGACGCTTTTGATGTCGTGGTCGCCTCGAATCTATTTGGCGATATTCTCAGCGATCTCTCAGCCATCGTCGCGGGCAGCATCGGCTTGGCCGCGAGCGCCAACATCGACCCCACCCGGCGCTTTCCGTCCATGTTCGAGCCTGTTCACGGGTCCGCGCCCGATATAGCCGGTAAGGGTATCGCGAACCCGCTGGCAACCATTTTCTCCGCCGCCATGATGCTGGATCACCTCGGTCTCGGCGAAGCGGCCCGGCGGATGGAAGCCGCTGTCCAGCAGGTTTTGGCCGAGGGCCGCCTGCGCACTCCGGACCTTGGCGGCTCGAGCTCGACCGGCGAAGTTGTGCAGGCCGTCTCCGACCTGATCTAGAAAACCTCCTCCACCATAAACTGCTCGAATTTGCCGTCCGGCATGACGTAGATATTCAGCGCCACCGTGTCTCTCTGAAAATGCGCGCGATAACTCAGATGCGTCATCCCGCCGCGGAGGCTCTCGCTCCTGCGCTCCAGGATTTCGAGCTTCCCAAGCGGCCCGAGGGAGTTCTTGTAGTCCTCCAGCGCGGTGTCCTGAAAATATTCGTTCGCATTGTCCGTGAAGAGCGAGCGATCGACGTGGCCTTCCTGTAGACCCTCTACAATTGAGCGCACCTCAGCATCCCGCTTTTCCTGGTCACCGCTTTCCGGATTCAGCAGCAGGCCCGCAATCTGATCGCTCAGCGGTCCTATTAAGTTGACTCCGTCTTCATTCGTCAATACGATAACCGCTACCTGCTTCGTCGGAAACACAGTATTCGAGGCCAAAAATCCCGAGACCTCTCCCGAGTGCGAGATCGTCGGCATGCCTTGCGCAGTTCCGACGCTCAGACCAAGCGCGTAATGCGTTCCTTTGCCGTCCTTCAGCTTCACCTCACGCGTCCACTCCTCGTACGAGTGAGCCGAGACGATCCGCTTCTGAAGAAAAGCAATGTCCCACTTCGCCAGATCGGCTGCCGTCATGCACAGTTCTCCCGCCGCGAAGTACCATCCGCTCCCTTCGCGACCGACCGGCCGAGGCGGCCCGAGCGCATAGCGCGTGTACGACGATGCGTCGGCAGGCTCGCGCACGTCGCAGTCTCCCGCCGACGTCATTCCTAGCGGCCGGAAAAAATGCTCTTGCAGGAACGGCAACAACTGTTCTCCGGAGACTTTTTCAAGTATTCGCCCCGCCAGCACATAATTGGTGTTGCTGTATTGCCATTTCGTGCCGGGCTCGAAATTCAATGGCTTCTTCGCCCAGCGGTTCAGGATAGTATCCGCCGTCGTCGGCTTCGTCCATTCGGGAATCAAGTAATCCTGTGGCGCGTAATCCTCATAGCCGGAAGTATGCGAGAGAAGCTCCCGGATGGTGACCTCATTCGCCCGCGTCAGATCGGGGAAATACTTCGAGACTTTGTCGTCAAGTGAAAGCTTTCCCTGCTCCTGTTCGAGAAGCAGCGCGGCGGCGGTGAACTGCTTGCTGATCGAGCCGACGGCATATCGGTGTATCCGTGTCCGCCGCCCGGTTCTCCGCAATGTTCGCCTCGCCGAAAGCCTTCGTATAGATCGCGTGTCCATCCTTCACCACTGCAACAGATACGCTCGGCACATCGAACGCGCTCCTCATGGCAGGAATGCGTTGATCTAACTCGGTCGTCACCGAAGTCTGCGCCCAGATGGCGCCGCAACCAATACAGGCCAGTAATACAGATACGAGTGTGCGGGTAGTCATGGGTTCAAGTTGCCTGTCGCTGGACAAGCACAATTGTAAAGTCATCGGCGAAGGAAGCATTCCCGCACCAGTTGCGCACGTGCTCAATCAGCGCGAGCATAATGTCGCTGCAGCTCTTGCCCCGGTTCGCGAGCAGAAACTGGCCCAGGCCATTCTCGCCAAACTCTTGGTCTTCAGCCGTGGACGCCTCCGTTACGCCATCGCTGTAAAGCGCCAGGAGGTCGCCCGGTTCGAGCTTTGTTTCCTTGACATCGTAATGCACCGCCGGGAAAAGGCCCATCACCAGACCGCTTCCGGATAACTGCTCGATTGCGCCGTTCGCGCGTACGAGCAACGGATAATTGTGGCCCGCATTGCTATACCGCAGAGCGCCTGTTTCCGTATTCAGCAGCGCATAGAAGAAAGTGATGAACTTGCCTGGCGGGCATCGCTCCGCCAGGCTCCGATTCAGAATCGATACCGCCATTCCCGGATCGGGATTCGTCTCTCGTAGCATCTGCACGCGCGCCTGTAAGCTCGACATCAGGATGGCCGCCGGCAAACCTTTTCCGGAAACGTCTCCTACTACCAGCGCCAGCCGCCCGTCCTTATATGGGATGAAGTCGTAATAATCGCCTCCCACTGTGCGGCAAGGTAGGTTGTGACCGGCCAGATCGTAGCCTTCGTAGGACGGCGCTTCCGTTGGGAGCAGGCCGCGTTGTATTTCGCTCGCCTGCTCCAATTCCAGTTCCATCAGCTTTTCCGATTGTTCGACCTGCACGAGGCGTGCGTGCTCGATGCGAATCGCCGCAACATTCGCCATGACCGTGAGCAGGTCGAGATCTTCCTGCTGGAAGGGACGGATCTGCGTGCCGTTGTCGACATAGATTATGCCTATAACGCGATTGCCCGTTTGCAGCGGAACCGCCATCATGCTGCGCACCCGGTGTATCACGATGCTATTCTGCTGGCGCAGTGCATCGTCCCGTTGGGCATCGCTGATCACGAGCGAGCATTTCTCCCGCAGAACACGGTCCCGCACCGCTGTGCTGATGGAGAAGCCCGCGCCCTCGCTGGCTCTTACCATCAATTCTCCCCGCTCGAGCGTTAGAATCACTCCACGCTTCGCTTGCACGGCCGAGAGCGCCAATCGCAGAATAACGGTGAACAGCTCTTCCAGCGGCTGGTGGCCCGCCAGTTCCTGTCCCGCCCGGATAAGGGCCTGCACCACTCGCGACGTATTGAGCGTCGGCTCCTTGGCCGGTAGACCAGCGCCACTGCTCGCTTTGCTGAGGACCTTATCGAGGCTGGTGACAATCGTTGCCTCACGAGTGATCTTCTCTTCGCTCTGCGGGACAAAGCGGACCAGCGGGCTCTCAGCGCTCTTAGACTCGTGAACTTCAATCGTGAGATGTCCCGCATAGATCCGATCTCCCGGCTTGATCGGGTGCGGCTCTTTCAGATTCGTGGCATTCAGCACCGTTCCGTTCCGGCTGGCGCAGTCCTTCACGTACCAAGCGCCGCCGTTCTGGTCGAAGGCCAGATGGGATCGCGACAGCCACGGATCGTCTGGATAGGGCAGATCATTGTTGGCGCCTCTCCCTAGCGTCAGAGGCGACTTCTGTAGATCGATCTTCGTCGAGGACCCCTCCGGCCCGGAAATCACCAGCTCCATGCCGAGGATTGTAAGCCAAGCGGGTTTCAGGCGTCATCAGAGGCTGGTGCCGAACAGATCGATACCTCGCGCCACGGTGGCGAGCGGCAATACAACGCCGAGACGTTTAAAACGAATGGGATAATTGGATCTTCAGGGCTACGGGTCTTCTTTTCTCCCCTTAATGTCGATTTTCCAGCGGAACAACATCAACATTTTGGGCAGCGGCAGCAAGACGATACTGTTTGCGCACGGATATGGTTGCGATCAGATTATGTGGCGCTTTGTGACGCCCGCGTTTCAGGAGGACTACAGGGTCGTCCTTTTCGACCTTGTTGGCGCAGGTAAATCGGACCTGTCGCAATACAGCCGGGAAAAATACGGGACGCTGAACGGATACGCCGAGGACATCCTCGAAATCATTGACGCCGTTTCTGACGCACCGGTCGTTTTTGTGGGCCACTCAGTCAGCGCAATGTTTGGAGTGCTCGCCGCAATTAAACGGCCAAGCGCTTTTGAGCGGCTAGTGCTGGTCGGTCCATCCCCTTGCTACATCAATGACGGAGATTACGTTGGCGGGTTTACGAAAGACGATATTGACGGTTTATTGCAAACCCTCGATGAAAACCATCTGGGATGGTCCAAGGCGATGGCACCCGTCATCATGAAAAACGAAGAAAGGCCGGAACTAGCATCTGAACTGGTTGAAAGCTTTTGCCGAACGGACCCAGAAATCGCTAAACACTTCGCTCGAGTGACGTTCCTTTCAGACAACCGCGCTGACCTCCCGTTCGTAACCGTTCCCGCTCTGGTTTTACAGTGTTCTGACGACAGCATTGCACCTGAGAGCGTCGGAGAATTTGTGCATCAACACCTCTCCGGCAGCAAACTGGTTAGAATGCGGGCAACCGGGCACTGTCCACATTTAAGCGGACCCGCTGAAACGATTCGGAACATCCGAGATTATCTAAAGCGACCTTGAGCGCAGATCCCTCCAACCACGACCCGATATCCGAGCTCGCACTCGAGGAGAGTGCTGAAGAACTTTACGAAATGGCTCCGTGTGGTTACCTGACAACCACCGTTGATGGCCGCATCGTCAAAGTGAACAGAACGCTTACAGAATGGCTCGGCTACGAGCGCGAAGAGCTGATCGGGGGTAGGCGCTTTATCGACCTTCTGACTGTTGGGGGAAGGATTTTCTGTGAAACGCACTTCAATTTGCTCCTTCGAGTGCAAACGGCAGTCGATGAAATCGCGCTCGACATTATCTGCAAAGACGGCCGAGTCCTCCCGGCTCTGATTAATGCGAGACAGAAGCAGAATGCCGCGGGTGAACCCGTTCTGAATCGCTTCACAATCTTCAATTCAAGTGAACGGCGAATGTACGAGCGGGAGTTGCTGGCAGCTCGCGATCTGCTCCGGACTACTCTTTCGAGCATCGGCGACGGAGTGATCGCTACCGACACCGAAGGACGAATCAATTTCATAAACCCGGTTGCTGAAGAGCTGAGCGGGTGGAAGGACGATACGGCACTCGGAAAGCCAATCGATGAAGTTCTAACACTAGTCCGCGAGGACAACCTGGTGAAGATCGAAACCCCAATCACGCATTGCCTTCGAGCCGGAGCGAGAGTCGGGCTCGCAAACCACACCGTTACTAGTGTCTAGAGATGGACGACACATCCCGATCGATGACACTGCATCTCCCATACGGGATGCAAGCGGAAACGTTCTTGGCGGCGTTCTCGTTTTCCGCGACATCTCAGAGCGGAGAAGAGCCGAAGAGGCGCTGAAGGAGGTTCGCAAGCAACTCGAAACTCAGGCTGCGGAACTTCTCCGATCAAATGAAGATCTTTCGCGATTTGCTTACGTTGCCTCGCATGATCTGCAGTCCCCGCTAAGTACCATAAATCAATTCGCTCAGCTATTGGAGCGCAAGTACGGAGACCAACTTGGTGATGGCAAGCAACTGCTTGGTTACGTAACCAAGGCCGCACAGCGCATGGGAAAACTGATCGAAGACCTTCTCGGATACGCGAGGGTTTCAGAGGATGCGACGCACTCTCTTCAGGCAGTTGACGCGAACATTGAGCTCAGGACAGCGACAGAGAACTTGCAGAGTGCTATTGATGAATCGGGCGCGATCATCACGCATGACGTTTTGCCGGTCGTTTCAATCGACCAAACCAACCTGGTTCGGATTTTCCAAAACCTGATTGGCAATGCCATTCATTACCGCGGCCCCAGCGCGCCGCGGGTACATATCTCTGCGAAAGATCAAGGCCAAGTGTGGCTATTTTCGTGCAAGGACAATGGTATCGGCATCGCTCCTGAATACCAGACTCAAATCTTCGAGGCGTTCAAGAGATTACATGGAAGCGATGTTCCCGGGACTGGAATCGGCCTGGCAGTTTGCAAGAAAATCATCGAACGATACAAGGGGAGCATCTGGGTTGAGTCCCAGGTAGAGCAGGGCTCAACCTTCTTCTTCACACTTCCAAAAAATATCTAGCTCTCGGAAGTTAGTGGGATTCTCCTTTGGGCCGGGCCTTCTTACAATGACGCGGAATTTTTGGCTTAGTGCAGCCCTTGTGATCGCCTTACAAGTGATTAAATAGGCGGTTTTTCGGGGGAGCTAAGCTTGGCAACTTGCGTGCTAAGAACCTTGACAGACAAGACACTGACATGACATCCACAAAATCGAAGCGAACGCCTCTCGACACGCTTGTTATTTCGCAATTGACCGCGATCCGAAAGCAAGAAGTATCTCTTCAAAAACGGCTGAATTCGAGTGCGCCTCTTGAGACTGCTGCGAACATGGCGGTCGAAGTCTCGCAATTGCAAACGAGTGCCGAACGGCTTAACCGCATGATTGACGCAATGGGTTTGCCGGAAGTTATGCCCAGTCTACTTTTGGCGTTCAGACCGCAGCGTAGCAACCGCCCGGAAATGTCGCGCTGAACTTCTGATTAACTGCGCAAATGTTTCCTGGCATAAAGCTGACTGTTTGATGTCCTAGTCTCAGGGCCCGAATCAGTTAGTGCATCACGAACTCACTAAAATTTTGAAGAACGGGAAAGGTGGCAGGGAATGGTTCTGATCATAATTATTGTTCTTGTTTTGCTTCTCGGCGGCGGAGGCGGATATTATGGCCACAGCCGGTGGGGATACGGGGGTGGCGCCGGCATTGGATTAGGCACCATCTTGCTAATTTTGCTCATAGCCTATTTGTTAGGCTTTTTTCGCTAGGGCATTTTTTCTCTCGCGTAATTGCGGCAATGTTCGAGGTATGCGGCCTCGTGACCGGCCACAAGTTCTACGACGCTCGTCCAAAGCCAGGAAGGCGCGTCCAAGCTCTTGGACCGATGCCGGCCGAGTTCCTCGCGCCATTTCTTTCGGGTCTTCACATCCATCTGCCTGCCGTGCGCTTTTCCGACAACTGCCGCCAAATAACGCGCCGCTGATGTTGCTTGCTCGCGAGTAAGTTGATCCAACTCAAGTTTGAGATCTTGGGGCATCAGTTCACGAAGGAAAACATCCCGATCCAAAAAGCTTGCGGCGAGCATACGCTGACCGAGGAAGGGCGATAGCTTGCAGGCTCCTTCCACAACGCGTTTGGCGTTGTTCCGAGGCATGGGTCGGCGCGCGGCTCGGGGGGCCGCTGCCTTAATTGCCTCTTTTATATCGATAAGGCACAATCCCCCGTCTTTGTAATCCCCCTCCCCAACGCGAAGCAAAACCGCATATCGAAGACGGCCGAGCGAGCTACATCCCTTCATCCAATAAGCTGCATCGAGAACTTCGATGTCGCCGTCATCCTTTCGATCATGTAATGACGTGACTAGCTGGCGCGTTTCCTTTTCCTCAAAAAGCCGCTGGATCTCTTTCTTCTCTTCCGTGGATAAGGCCCAAAAGCACTTTCCGAGCGGGATGCTGGGCTCGACATCCTCAATGCGGTCTTTGGCCAGCTGCCGCCATTCGCGTTTTACCGCCTGCTTAAGAATGCGCCGGATCGGGTTCGGAATGTCATCAAAGTCTTTGTAATGGCTGGACCGGTTGGCAAGCGCCTCTTCGTATCCTTTGATCATTTCTTCAAGCACAACGGCGGTCGTAACGCCCGGCAAGTCCGAACCCCGAGCGGCCGTCGCCAGCGACAATCCAAGCCGGATAAGATCATGGACCGGATTCCCGATTACGGTTTGATCAAGGTCTCTGACGGCAATCTCGACTCGGCCTTTCAGGTCGGCTAAAGGGCCTACGTTTCCGACGTGGCAGTCCCCACATATCCAGACGGGCGGGCCATTGGGAATCAGCTTTCCCGCAGCAGATTCGAGCCATTCGTAAAACTTCAGAGTGTTGCCCCGAACATAGGCGGAAGCTGAGCGCGCCATCTTCAGATTGCGGCGCTCTTGAAGGACGGATTGCCGCTCCGATGGCTTGCAGGGTTTGGTCTTCATCTTCAGCGCCAGGCCTTATTCTGAAAGCCCATCGCAGGGGGCGGCGCGGTCCTCTAAATCTTTGGCAAAGACGATCAGGTCCCGCCCGTCCCAACGTACAGCCACAAATTGCGGATTGTCCGACGACGACCCTACAATGCTCAAAGTCGCTCCCGTTGGAACTGTGACGATCCCTTTAGGCTCAATGGCCTGCACTCCTCGCAAAGACACACGGACATGGTACTGCTGAGATGCCATAATCTGGCCTCGATTTCTGTCTGTCGTATAGTTGTCTAGCGTACATCGGAAGGGCGGGACTGACAAGGTTAGCGAGGGGATATAGGGTACGGGGTAGAGTCAGCGTTTCCTGCCGCAACTGGGTTCCATGTAAAGAGGCTCGGCAGTGGCTGAAATCGATCGGGAAGACCGCCGACATCGAACTCCAGTCGGGCGCTACCCGCTAGGAAGAGGCGTTCACTGCGAGGCGGGCGCCTTCGCGGCAGCCAACTTTAGCCGGATCATCTCGTTCGAGGGCTCCAGATCGAGAGCTTTCCGATACTGCTCGATTGCCTCTCCGGGATGGGCGGAACGGGCGAGCAGGTCGCCAAATTCGATTCTCAATCGCGCGACGTTTGGGAACGCGTGGACAACCTCGCGGAAGTTGGTGAGGGCGGCTTCCACGTTTCCTGCTTTAGCATAGGCGTTGGCAAGATCGTAGTACGCCTCGATATACTTCGGATCGGCGCGAATCGCGATCTGGTATTCACTTATCGCATCCGAGCGACGGCCCAACCGCTGGAGCGCCGAACCGAGCATGTCATGCGCTTCGGGCCGCGAGGGGTCGGCAAGCACGGCGGCTCGCAGCATCGTTGCGGCGTCTTGCGCGTCGAGACGCGACAGATAAATTGCGCCGAGGTTCAGATGCGCGGTGAAGTCGTTTGGATATTTCTCGAGCCGGTGCCGCATGAGAGCCTCTTCAATGGACCGACGACGGTCGCCGCTACCTCGCGGCAGCACCTGCAGCCACAAGTGCCCCATCTCGTCCGTAGCGTGATTGCCTGCTTCCACCCGTTTCGGAGGATGATTTGGGTTGCGAGGATTGGCCGCCGAGTTGTCGTAATGAAAACGCATCGACACGACTGTTCCCTTGGGCAGGAACACCGGCTCGCGATAGCGGTAAACGTCTTGCCACTTCAGGTCCCAATCCGGAATACGAATCAGCCATTTTCGCGTGCCGTCGGGAAGCGTTGCGTAGCCTTCGAGCAATTTGCCCAGATAGTGCGCGTGCGGGTAAACGGCGAGGACGTCGGCATCGACGGGCATCGTGAAGTCATCGGAGACAACAAAATCGCGATCACCGGCGGGAATGTTGAGCGCGCGATCATTCTCTAGCTGAATCAGAATGGGAAATTTGTCCGGCGGAGTTTCGGTAAAGTAGAGCCCGATTCGCGGCTGGACCTCTTCCGGTTTTCCGCTGGGTTGAAGGTGGGTGTTGAGTACAAGAACATTGCCGGGATCGAGACGCCAAGCGAGACCGTCCGGCTCGGAATAGGGAACGGGCCCCGGCTTCCAGAACAGAAAATGGCTTTCCGGGTCGAACGGGCTGCGGTCGACGATAATCTCCATGCCGGGGAAGCCTCCGTCGGGGGTTTTCTCCAGCCGGCGGATGGAGCCGGTGCGGTCCAGTATCAAATTGGAGTGATGGACCAGGCGCGGCTTACCGGGCTGGATTTCAATGGCCCGCACGTAGCGCGTACTCTTCAGGTCGGGCTGAAACAGGAAATTCCAGAACACGTCGGGCCCCGACGGAGCGAGCCGAAAGGGAGTTTTGGCTTGGAGGATCAGGTCCGGTGTGCCAAGCTGCCATTCGGATGAGAATGGAGGGGGCGCGGGTGCTTCCGAGACAGGCCCCTCTGGCGCGCCCGCCGCAACCCAAGCGGCTATGGTGCGGATCTGATCATCGGTCAAGCGCCTCTCTCCCAGGAACGCGCCGTAACCCGGCTCGGGCAACCAGGGAGGCATGTATCGCCGCTTGGTAACCGAGGCGATCTCCTGCGCGTGCCGTTTCGCGTCGGCATAGCTCTCCAACGGGAACGGACCGGGACCGCTTGGGTGATGGCAGGAGGTGCAGTTTTGAAAAATGATAGGCGCGACATCGGCTGCCCAGTCGGGCGGCGTACTCGCGTTCGCAGCCGCAGTCGATGTAAAGGCCAGAATTGGGATTAACGCGAGGCTTCTCACTGTACATCGGCGAGCGCACATCCGATGGCTTGTGTCTGCTCCTCGGGTGGCATACGGCCCGCCAGAACCGCCTTGATAGCGTCTTCCAGATCGTGCGTTTGCGCGGCGGCTCGCGCTTTACCGATGTCTACGTAGCGGTCGTCAATGCGACCGTGATAACGCAAAGCGCCGGAGGCATCGAACACCGCGGCTTCCGGCGCTACGATGGCATGCGCGCGCCTGACAAGCTCATGACCAGGGTCGCGCAGCGGAGTGCCGGGAAACCCATATTGCGACACATGATCTTTGATGGAAGCCGGAGTCTCCGCGGGATCTGGATAAACCAGCCAAAAATCGATGCCGGCGCTTTTGAACTCCTGGCCGAGATGCCGCAATTCCGGGGCGTAGCGGTTGGTGATGGGGCAGTCCGTTCGAACAAACAGGAAGACGCGGGCGCGCGCGTGAGTGGAAAACGGATCGCGAACCGCGCCGGTTAGGTCCGTTACGGGAGAACTCGCCGCCAAAGCACAAGCTGAGGAGATCGCGGCGGCCGCGATCAGAATACGAGGAGAATACGACATCAAACCACTAGAAAATGAAATTGAGACCGCCTCGAAGACAGCGAGGCGCCTGCACTACAAGCAGCGTGTTTCCGTTCGAGGTGGGCAGCGGAACATAGCCTTGCGCCAGGAGATTGCGCAGATCCGCCGTCAGTTCCAGCCGCCCGGGTATGCCGAAGAAGCTTGGCAAGGGTTGGCGGATCAGGACATTCAGCCCGCGCGCGAGATAGGTGTTCTGTGTCGTGAATGCATGCCATGGAACGACGGTGTTGTTGTCCGCCCAACCATAATTGGCTATGAACTGTGTCCCGGACACTGGCGCTCTCGCCTTTACGTTCACGCTGGCGACGTTATCCATCCGCTGTTGCAGAAATTGCTGCTGGATACCGGAGCTGTCCCAAAGTCCTTCATCGCTCCCGGCAAACCCGCCCATGCGCCCGTAAACAACCGCCAGCTTGAGCGAGTCAGTCACTCTCTGGTCCACCGATGCGATATACCCGGTTCGGCGATACCTGCCAATGTTGTAAGTGGACGTCTCTGAAATACCGTCTCCCAGGAGGTCATTCGCATCCAGCGGAGAGAGATCGCCAGCCAGGTTCATTCGCCCGTTTGAAACATTTTCGTAAAAGGCGCTAGCGGCGTAGGTACGGCTTCCCGCAGTCTTGTTGTATCCAATCTCATATTCCTGCGTGCGCTCCACCTCCAGCCGTCCGCCACGCTCCGAGACCTCCGGTAAACGGGTGAGGCTATCTATGACGGGGGCGAGTTCTTCGGTTTTTGCATCCAGGGCGTTCGCATCGTACTGCTGATGCGCCAGCAGTTCATCCGGACGAGCGCCGTTGCTATAGGCCGCTACGATCTGTCCGGCCCGCCCCAACCCCACGGTCAGGCGGGCGAAGGGCGTAAGGCGGCTGGTGTGCTGCAGGTAATCGATGCTTTCGCCGGTAGCACCATACTCCAGATGAACGTTGTCGAGCGGATCGGCCGTCTCATACATGCTCATCGACATAGTGCGGATCGCCAGAGGCGAGCCGTTATCGCCGTTGCCAAATTGCGCGGACTGAGGACCGAACAGCGCTAGCTGTGACACTGTGACGGTAATTTCCGGCGCCGCGCCAAAGGCGGCTTGTTCCGAGCGCGTGTACATCGCACACAGATTGAATGCCGGAGGTCCGGGCATGCCGTTCTCGCCATATCTTCCGGCAATCCGCACCTGGTTGTTTCCGAACACGCTGGTAGACAGCGCGAAACCGGTTCCGAGGTCAGACGCCGAAGAATCGGAATCGATCGGGCCCGCATCGCCGCCCGAGATGGAAAGTACCGCATGCGTGCCGGAGAATATGTGGGGATGCAGCGGTCCGGTTTCCGCCCCGGAGAGTTCGACCGGAAGATATCGCGTAATGGGGCGCGTCGCCGACGAGGACCGAAGCACCCATTTCCAGTCGTCCGACATCGCTCCGGAAGGAAGACTGTAGCTCACTTCTATGTTGCTGAACAATGTCGCCAAATGGATCGCGAGCATGCTGTCCATTCCCGCTTTGACGGGTACTTTGTCGCGGGCGGCTGGAAGAAAGCTGCTGAGAGAAACGCGAACGGAATAAGAATCGGCCGGGAGCGCGGTAAAGGCGAATCGGCCATCCGGCGCCGATAGCGTCTTGGCGATCAGCCGCTGGTATTTGTTGAAGAGCCGGACGGTGGCGCCCATCTGGGGAGTGCCACTGGCATCGACCACCGAGCCGAGCAAATTGCCGGTTACGGGCAGAGACAGATCAGCAGCGGACAGTTGCCCGGCCAGGGCGAACAGCCCCGTAATCGCCACCGCTGTACCGATATGTCGTCCCGCGAAACCCGACCTCAAGTTGTCCTTTCGCGACCTCAGGCTCAAGCCAGCCGAGATATCTACGATGTTACCGTAAATTGCGCCATGGGAGTAAGGCTCTGGTTCTTGAGCTTGTCCGTGAACTTCAATTTCAACGTGTACTTCCCCGGGGCCAGGCTCTTCAACGGAAGCTTCTTTTCCACCGTCAGCAGGAACCCGGAAGCGTTGGGGATGTTGTTAATGTCCTCGGTCTGAGACAGCACTGTCTTGTTATCCGCGGAGTTGACCACTTCGTATTCGATATTTCCCTCCGGCTTCTTAGTTTTCTGGTCCATTCCCAGGTTATAGAACTCGGTATAGATCCCCATGGTCTCCGACTGCCTGAAGGTGTCGTTTACACGGGGACGCACTTTCGAGCTGCGGATCACGAACTGACCGGCTCCAATGCTATTGGTGGGCACCCTCTCTAGCTGGTCGGCCAAGATAACGCTGCTGGCGCCTAATTGATCCTCGTCGTAGTGAGGAACAACCAGCGCGGTCTCGTAATTAGAGACTGTGTTGCCCACCGTGTCCTTCGCTACTACATTCAAGCGGTACGTGCCGGGCGGCAAGGGAATGCGCTTCGAATAGACCTGGGAGCCATTCATTGCCTGCTGTAGCATTTCCGCCGGATATTCGGCGCTTACCGTGTCCTCAAACCACTGGACTGAGCGTCGGGTAAGGGTTGTGATGCGGCCATAAATATTGATGTTGGCTTTGGCAACCTTGTCCTTGGTCGCGAAGTTCAAATCGTTGTTCTTGAATTGCAGCGTGATATTGGCATATACGGTGGCGTCGGTCACGCGGATGAAGTCGGTCCGGACCTGCATCGGCAAGGTGTTGTATTTAATGTTGGAACTGACGATCGCATCCAGGTCCTTGAACTTAATCGTGGGGGCCTTCATCAGGTTGGCGTACTGCTCAAGGCGCGTGAATTCGTTCATGCTCTCCGGCAACGGCTGATTGCCTGTGCCGAGGTGGGTTCCGTCGGTTCTTTGGAAGCGCTGCGTTTTGCAGGCCATGCCCATCTGTTCGGCCATGGTCAAGCCCGCACCGGGTACATAAAGCAGGGCATCCTTTTCTTCAGGATCGAGACTGATGTGATATTCGCCGCTCATGGTGGTGTCAACGAACTCAATAATGACGTTCGTCCCGACGCCGTCAATGTAGCGGTAGCGCCAGTCTTCAAAAGGATAAGTGGAGGTTTCGCCGCCGCCCTCTTCGATGGGCCGTTCATAACTGCCGCCGGAGGGATGCGAATCGATCTCGTCCGGGGCGCCGTATTCGATGTAGATCCGGCCGCGATCGGTTTTCCAGCCCGGGATACCGGACGCGTAGTGATCGTTCGCGTAAGCGATGCGGCGGTAGTGCTCTTCCTTGTACTCATTCTCTTCGGTATCGGGAGTGGGATCGCGACGCAGCCAGAACTGCTCCACGAACTGCTGCCGCTCCTCATCCGTCTTGAGCCGCTTAAAAGCCTGCTTTTCCTCGTCCGTGATGATATAGACGACATCCTCGTTCAGCCACTTTTTCCAAGGGCCCGCGAGCTCTCGTTCGAGCTCCTTCTGCCTTTTGGCGATCTGCTTCTTAGTGAGGGGTTTGGCAACCGTTTCGTCGGAGGAGCTACTGGAACTGCTGGTGCTTCCCGACGGTGACGTTTTGTCTTGTGCTGCAACTGTGCCTGCGATCAGGACCGCGGCTGAGATGCTAACGAGAAATCGCCGGCTGGAGGCAGGAAAGAACTTCATACGGGGAGAGACCACCTTATCGTGCTGAGGGCTATACCCTTCAGTCTAAGTGCGTTTCACTTCAACGTCAACGCCGAGACGTAACCCGGTGCTTATGAGTTTCGCGGAAGGGGGCATCGGAGCGTCAAGATGATTGTACACCGCCACGTGGTGGCTTGTGCGCCGCCATTTTCGCGAAACTACTGGAATTCGTATAAATATTCCCAAAATAAAAGGGCTGACGGAATACCCCACCACGTCATTGGTTTAACAGTGTGGTTTTATGAGAGAGAATCGAAAACAGCTAAATGGTTCTCCGCTTGCAGGTGAGGGATACTCTGTGTAACCGCGGATATGGTGGCGCATGACACCACCTGTCGCGAGTGTGTCGTGAGCGAAGCAAGAAAACAATTCGCAGGCACTCTACTGCTCATCCTGACGGTGGCCGCGGTCATCGCCGCCGTCGTGAGCCTGCGACAACTACGCAGCTACCCGCTTCACGACGATGGCGTTACCTGGGTGGACCATCGGCAGGCGGGGGGCGCGGACCGAGTTGTTGCCGCTTACATCACGGCCGGGGGGCCCGGCGACAAGGCTGGCATTCGGCCGGGCGACCAGGTTCTGAAAATCGGCGATGTTCAGATTCACACTTCGCTCGACGTTCCGCAGGTGCTATGGCGGGTTCCGCTTTTGGGGCAGACGCGGTACACGCTGCGGCGCGACGGGATCGAATTTGAGAAGAACAATATCTTTGTCCAAGCCGCCGCACGGGATTCAGCTCTTTATTACGAGTTTGGGATAGGGTTCTTCTATCTGGCGATCGGCTTTTTCGTCTATTACCGGCGGACGAGCGCTCCGAAGTCGCTGCACTTTTTCCTGCTCTGCCTGGCCTCCTTTGCCGCGTGGTGCTTCCATTACTCCGGCAAATTGAATGCTTTCGATGAGGCAATGTACTGGGGCAACATGGCCGGGGGCCTGATTGCTCCGGCAGTCTTCCTTCATTTCTGCCTGACGTTCAATCAAAGCCCTGCATTTCTAAAGAAGCGCGGCGCATGGGTGCTGCTGTATCTTCCATCCGCGGTTCTGATCGCGCTGGTCGCCCTCTCAGCGGAGGGCATCTTCAAGTTTTCCACTCCGTTGCTGGAGGTGCGCTGGTTCCTCGACCGGTTGACGCTCGGCTTTGAAATGTTGCTGTACTTCGCCGGAGCTGCCGCGCTGGGGTTCGATTTTGCTCATGCCGAGGATCCGATCGCGCGACGCCAACTGAAATATCTCAGGAATGGCGCCTTTCTGGGATTGGCGCCATTTACCGCGCTATACGTGTTGCCCTACTTGGCCGGCGCGGTACCCGGCCACTTCATGAATCTGAGCGTGCTGTCAATGGCGTTGATTCCGATCACCTGGGCGTACGCGATTACGCGCTATCGTTTGATGGATGTCGACATCATCTTCCAGCAGGGTTATGTCTACACGCTGGCAACATTAGCGGTAATCGGAACGTTCTACGGGCTGATTTTCCTGATCTTCAATACCAGCACGATCACATCAACGGCTTTCGTGGTCTTAGTTTCTTTCGCGACCTTTGTATTCCAGCCGATCCGGCGCTGGATCCAGGAGCAGTTGGATCGCTGGGTCTTCTATAAGGACCGGTACGACGCGCGTTTGACATTGATTGAATTCGCTCGCGAACTGAGCTCGGAGACGGATCAGAATACGATGCTGGCCAAGGTCTCCGACCGCCTGCTGCGAACCTTGTCGATTCAGCAGATCGGATTCTTTCTACTGGACGAGAGTAGCGGCGCTTATCGGCTGCATTCGCTGACGCAGAGATCCGGGCGGCCGGCTAAAAACGTATCGCACCAACTCGATCTTCGCTTCTTGAATGAGATCGCCGACAAGCCGTATCTGTTTATCGAGCGCCCAAGGCATCTGCGCGATATCGTTTCCCAGGAGTGGCCCTCTTCCGTGCGCGACACGATCGCCGAGTTGGATTTCACTTACTACATTGCCTGCAAATCGCGAGCCAGAACACTGGCACTGTTTGGCGTAAGCCGCACGACCGAAGGCGATTTCCTGTCCAAGGACGACGTCGAGCTGCTGAGTACTTTATCGAACTACGTCGCCATTGCGATCGAGAATTCACGGCTCTATAGTTCGCTGCAGCGGAAAGCAGATGAATACGAACGGCTGAAGGAATTCAGCGAGAACATTGTAGAATCCATCAACGTCGGCATTCTCGCAGCGGGATTGGACGATTGCGTTGAAAGCTGGAATACCCAGATCGAGAAACTGACCGGCATCGCGCGGGACCAAGCGGTCGGGCGGAGCACTGGGCGAGCTGTTTCCGCCAGAGCTGGTGGCGAAGTTCGATGAACTGCGGAGCGCAGACGGCGTACACAATGTGTATCGCATGGCTCTTCGGCCGCGAATCGAGGAGGAAGAGAGCGTTCCCTCCCCTAACGGGCATCACGGGCTTGAGCTGAAGAAGACACCTGTCGTTTCGCGAATCGATTGTGAACCTTGCTATCGCGCCGCTGGTTTCGAAGGAGCACGAGCGGATTGGGCGGCTAATCATCTTTGACGATGTGACGGATCGCGACGAGCTGGAGCGCAGGCTGGTGCAGGCGGACAAACTGAGCTCGATCGGGCTGCTGGCGGCCGGCGTCGCCCATGAAGTGAATACGCCGCTGGCGGTGATTTCCACCTACGCGCAAATGCTCGCGAAGCAGGTCTCGGGCGACGATCAGAAATCGAAGCTGCTCGAAAAGATCGCCAAACAGACGTTCCGGGCCAGCGAAATCGTCAATTCGTTACTGAACTTTTCGCGTACCGCGCCCACCGATTTTGTCGAGTTGGATCTGAACCGCGTGATTCGCGAGACGGCGATGCTTATCGACCATCAATTCCAGAAGGCGGGCGTGATGACGCATGTCGCATTGCTCGAGGATTTACCGCCGGTCCGCGGCAACGCCGGCAAACTGCAGCAGGTCTTCCTTAATCTCTTCATCAACGCACGCGACGCTATGGCGTCCGGCGGTACGCTGACTGTTCGCACGTGGTCGGAAAGCGGCTTCGCTCATGTCGAAGTAGCCGATACCGGGCAGGGAATCTCGCCCGAGCACCTGGCGCGCATCTACGATCCGTTTTTCACAACGAAGGGGCCGAAAAAGGGTACTGGGCTCGGACTTTCGATCAGCTACGGCATCGTGCAGGAGCACAATGGGATCATCGAGGTCGATAGCACCCTGGGCCGCGGAACGAGATTCCGTCTGGAATTTCCGACACTGCTATCGCGCGGGATGCGGCCGGTCCAGACGCGGCGCGAGGCCGTTTCGGCTTAGTACGGTCGGCTTCTCTCTTTTCTATTCAGTTTCAAGATGTCTGATACAACCACTGTAGTGGCGTTCCCCAATCAAGATTTGCCTGTGGATCGGGTGGGTCCACCGGACCGAAGGCGCATCCTCGTCGTCGATGACGAGGCTGACATTCGCGAGAGCCTCGAGTTGCTCCTCACGGGTGAAAACTACACGGTGGATATGGCCGACAACGCCGCGACCGGGCTGCGCAAATTCGAATCGGGCACTTACGAACTGGTTCTGCTGGACCTGATGATGCCCGACCGTTCGGGAATGGATGTGCTGGCCGATATCCGGCAACGCGACGTGGACACCCCCGTTTTTATGCTGACCGCCTATGGGTCCGTGGAAGTGGCGGTGCGCGCGCTCAAGTCCGGCGCCAACGATTATTTCGCTAAGCCCTGGGATAACGAGAAACTGCTGATTGAGATCGACCGGATGATCTCGAAGGGCAGGCTCGAGCGCGAGAATACGCAACTGAAACGCGCTCTGAAGCAACGCTACGCGTTTCCGAATATCGTCGGAAAGAGCGAGCGGATGGTACGGCTGCTGGATGAAGTCGCGCAGGTGGCGCCCAGCCGCGCAACCATCCTCATCACAGGCGAGACGGGCACCGGGAAAGAGCTGATCGCGAAAGCCATTCACGCCTATTCGGCGCGCGCGGATCAGATGTTCGTGCCGGTAAATAGCGGATCACTCTCCACCGAGCTCTTGGAATCCACTTTGTTCGGCCACATGAAGGGTTCATTCACGAGCGCCTTCGCCAACCGCAAAGGCCTGTTCGAGGTAGCGAATCGGGGAACAATTTTTTTCGACGAGATCGGGACGATTGAGCCTGAAATTCAGGTCAAGCTGCTGCGGGTTTTACAGGACCGCGAGTTCATGCCGGTTGGCTCGAACGAGAGCGTAAAGGTGGATGTGCGGGTAATCGCGGCGACTAACGCGGATCTGCGGAAGCTGGTAGATGACGGACGTTTTCGCGAAGACTTGTATTACCGGCTGAACGTGATCAACCTGAGCTTGCCGGCGCTGCGCGACCGCAAAGAAGATATTCCGCTGCTGATCGATCACTTCTTCACGCGTTATTGCCGCGAGAATGAGAAATTCTTGAATACCGATCGTCGGTCGACGCTGAGCTTCGAGCCGGAAGCGATGCAGATTCTGATGGATCATGCTTGGCCTGGAAATGTGCGCGAGTTGGAGAACGTCGTGGAACGGGCCGTTGTGCTGGCCACTTCTCCGAGCGTGACCGCGCATGTCCTGCCGGAGCACATTCAGCAGGCGAGCGGGATGCGCATCGCGCGGGACCGGAACGGAGCGGTAGCTGCCAGCGCCTCACTCTTTGAGATCGTGGCCGATTTCGAGCGGCGCAAGATCATCGACGCGCTGGAGGCGGCTGGCTATAGCCAGACGGAAGCGGCTGAAGCGCTGCTGATCCCGCTCTCTACTTTGAATCAGAAGATCAAACGGCATGGCATCGAGATCCGGCGGCGGGGTGCCGGATAGCGGGCGAAGTGTGGGACGACCTCGACGAGAATGCCAATTTTCGTCGCGCTCTTGCGCGCAATAAATGTGGGCGGGACGGGGATGCTGTCCATGAAAGAGTTATCGGGATTATGTGAGGGCCTGGGCTTTAAGAAAGTTCGCACTTACATACAAAGCGGCAATGTCGTCTTCGAGAGCACGCTGCCCGAGGAAAATGTTAAAGCCACGCTGGAGCAGGCGTTGGCGAAGAAGATGGGTAAGAAAATCGAGGTCCTGCTGCGGAGCGCGTCAGAGCTATGTTCCGTTTTAGAGGCTAACCCGTTTCCCGACGCGCCGCCAGCGAAAGTTGCCGTTGTATTTCTACCTGAGGCCGCCTCGAAGGCGCTGCTGGAGAATTTCGCTGGGCCTGGCGGAGAACAGGTACGACGAGGCAAACGGGAAATCTACATCTTCTATCCGGAGGGCATGGGGCGCTCCAAGTTGAAGCTTCCAGCAATTGCCAAAACAGGCACGGCGCGCAACATCAACACAGTTGCGAAATTAGTAACCATGGCGGTCGCCTAAAGCCGCTCAGCGACGAAACAAATTGCCCATGATAGCGTCGGTACCGAAAGGAGCGGCGAGTGCGAGCTGGGCTTTTTACACGCGAGTATCCACCAAACGTATATGGCGGAGCCGGCGTTCACGTCGAATATCTCAGTCGTGAACTGGCGAAGAAAATCGAAGTTGAAGTCCACTGCTGGGGAGACCAGAACGCCGATGAAGGCAATCTGCACGTGCGCGGCGCGCTGCCCTGGGGCGAAATTGCGAAGGGGACCGAGGGTAAGTTTAAGACTGCGCTCGAAAGCTTCAGCCTGAACCTGACCCAGGTTAAAGCGCTTAAGGATGTAGATGTCGTCCATACCCATACCTGGTATGCGGCCATGGCTGGTTTCCTGGCAAAAAAGCTCTACGGAATTCCGTTCGTGCTGACCACCCACAGCCTGGAACCAATGCGCGCGTGGAAATCGGAGCAACTCGGTAGCGGGTACGCCATGAGCTCCTGGATGGAGCGCACGGCGGTCATGGATGCTGACGCCGTTATCGCCGTTTCGAACGGAACGAAAGGCGACATTTTGCGCGTGTATCCGATTCCGCCTCAACGCGTACACGTCATCTACAACGGAATCGACCTGGATCAGTACCAGAAGACAGAAGAGATGAGGGCTCTGAGGGCGTATGGCGTAGATCCAGCCGTACCCTTTATTCTATTCGTCGGAAGAATCACGCGCCAGAAGGGCGTCACTAATCTGGTGGACGCGATTCAATATCTTCCGCGGGATACGCAGGTCGTGCTCTGCGCCGGCGCGCCCGATACGCCGGATATCGCGGCGGAGATGCGTCAGAAAGTGGATGAAGCAAAACAGAAAACTCCGCGGATTGTATGGATTGAAAAAATGATTTCAAAGCCGGAGGTCATTCAGCTCTACAGTCATTGCCGCGTGTTCTGCTGCCCATCTGTTTACGAGCCGTTCGGAATCATTAATGTGGAAGCGATGGCGTGCCGCGCGCCCGTGGTAGCGACGGCTGTGGGTGGCATTCCGGAGATCGTCGTGGATGGTAAAACGGGCTATCTGGTGCGGATTGAGCAGGACCCAGTGACCGGATTTCCAGTCCATCCCGACGAATTTGCGCACGACCTCGCTGCCACCTTATCCGACCTTCTGAACGACCCCGAGCGCTGTAAGCGGTTCGGCGATGCCGGGCGAAGGCGGGTGGAAGAAAAGTTTGGCTGGCCCGCCATTGCCGACCAGACGATTGAACTGTACCGGCAGCTTATCGGTAACGTCAAGCGCGGATAAACGATCAGAAAGCAATGAAAGAGCAGCCACAAGAGGAGGGACGGCGGCGCGTCGTGATCGAGGGCGTTTCGCCGGAGATCGACGGAGGAAGATTCGCGGCCAAACGTACTGTCGGCGACACAGTGCAAGTGGAAGCCGACATTTTTACGGACGGACACGATTCGATCGCCGCTGCCCTGCTATATCGCCCGGAAAGCTCCAAAGCATGGATTGAGCGGCCCATGCGTCCACTTGTGAATGACCGCTGGACGGGCGATTTTCCGGTAACGCAATTGGGCCGATACCGGTACACGATCCACGCCTGGGTGGACCACTGGGAAACGTGGCGGCGCGATCTGCTCAAACGCATTGAGGCGAATTCTGATACCGCACTTGACTATCTGATCGGCGCGGAATTGATCGAGCACGCCGCGGAACGCGCGGGAGCAGCCGATGCGGAATGGCTGCGCAATCAGGCCGCGGCACTACGTGTTGAACAAAAGGACCTGAAAGAGCTCCGTACCGTTGCGACCGATGCGGCGCTGAACGATTCCATACAGCGGTATCCCGATCGGCAGTTCGCGACGGAGATGGATCGGGAACTGCCGATCGTCGTAGATCCCGTGGGAGCGCGATTCAGCTCCTGGTATGAATTGTTTCCACGATCGACTTCGAATGAACCCGGGAAGCACGGCACGCTTAAAGATTGCGAAACCCGACTGCCGTACATCGCGGATATGGGTTTCACCGTGGTGTATCTGCCCCCCGTTCACCCGATTGGAAGAAAGTTTCGCAAGGGGAAAAATAATTCCGTTACCGCGCAGCCAGACGATGTCGGAAGCCCGTGGGCAATTGGAGCTCAAGAGGGCGGTCATAAGGCCGTACACCCGGCTCTCGGCACGATTGAGGATTTTCGAAGTTTGGTGAAACGCGCATCCGATCTCGGGATGCGACTGGCGTTGGACATCGCGTTTCAGGTCGCGCCTGACCACCCCTACGTCGGAGAGCATGAGGAGTGGTTTCGCAAGCGGCCCGATGGAACCATTCAGTACGCGGAGAATCCACCCAAGAAGTACCAGGACATCTATCCGTTCGATTTCGAAACACCAAAGTGGTTCGAGATGTGGCAGGAGCTCAAGTCCATTTTCACGTTCTGGATCGATCAGGGCGTGCGGATTTTCCGGGTCGATAATCCGCATACCAAGGCCTTTCCGTTCTGGGAATGGTGCATCGCGGACATCAAGAGCAAGTGGCCCGAGACCTTGTTCCTTTCGGAAGCGTTTACCCGACCAAAGATCATGTATCGTCTGGCAAAATTGGGCTTCAGCCAGTCGTATACCTATTTTCCGTGGCGCAATGCGAAATACGAACTGACGCAGTATTTGACAGAGCTGGCAACCACCCCGGTGCGAGAGTTTTTCCGCGCCAATCATTGGCCGAACACCCCCGACATTCTGACTGAATTTCTCCAGATCGGCAGCCGTCCGGCATTTGTCATCCGCTTTCTGCTGGCTGCAACGCTAGGGGCCAACTACGGCATTTACGGCCCACCTTTCGAACTGCTGGAAAGCCGGCCAGTGCGGGCTGGCAGTGAAGAATACCTGGATTCGGAGAAATATCAAATCCGGGATTGGGATCTCGAACGGCCGGACAGCCTCAGAGATTTGATTGCGCTGGTGAATCATATCCGCAACGAAAATCCGGCCCTGCAGAGCGACTGGTCGCTGGAATTTCATCCGGTAAATAACGAGCAGATCGTCTGTTACAGCAAGCACACGGACGATCCCGCAAACCTGATTGTGGTGGTGGTGAACCTAGATCCCCATCACACACAGGCGGGGATCGTCGAGTTACCGCTGGATAAATGGCAGATTGAGGAGGATCGTCCCTATCAGGCAAACGACCTGCTCACTGGCGCGCGGTACGTTTGGTCCGGGCGCAGAAATTATGTGGAGCTGAATCCCGATTCGGTTCCTGCACATATCCTGCGCATCCGTCGCCGCTTACGAGTGGAAACCGATTTCGAATATTTCTTGTGAAAGCGTCGCCTCCGTTGCCGAATCCATTCGATATGTCTTCTACACAAGCGGGCCAGACAGCGACAGCCGTCAGAATTGATGATGCCGCCGTGGGGCAACTCGAGCGCATTTTGCCCCGCTATCTGACTGGCCGCAGGTGGTTTCGAGCGAAGGCGAGAACGATCGAGAGTGTAAAGATGCGTGATCAGGTTCAGATTCGAAATCTCAATGCAGTTCTGGTGATCCGAATCGAGTACCAGGATGGCGCAGGCGATGAGTACGTTCTGCCGGTCTCGCTGAACAAATCGGATCTTCACAACGGCGGGGCCGAGGTAATTGCGCAGCTCGAAAATTCCGATGGCGCGACAGGCACTCTCAGGGACGCGATTTCAGATCAAGCATTCCGGGAAGCGCTGCTCGACGCCGTCGTTTGCAATCGAACCTTTGAAGGGAGGAACGGACATCTTCTTGCCCGGCGCGAAGACGCGCTGGACCGCACCTGCGAACAATCAGAGGCCGCAATGGAAAGTTCTGTCTCACGCGCGGAGCAAAGCAACACGTCGATCATTTATGGCAATAAATACATTTTGAAATTGTTTCGCAAACTCGAGCCGGGAATCAACCCCGATATAGAGATGGGCACTTTCCTCACGAGACGGGGATTTAAGAGCACTCCGGCCGTGCTGGGCAGCATCGATTACCGCGCGCACGAAAATGAAACGTCCTCCGCGGTGGCGATCTTGCAGCAGTTCGTGCCGAACCGGGGAGACGCGTGGAAGTACACTCTGGAATCGCTCGCGAGGTTTTTCGAGCGCGCCTTGGTTTCGGGTAAAGCGCCTACGCTGCCGAATCAACATCCGTTGGAGTTGATGAAGCAAGATCTTCCAGCGAGCGTTCGCGGCCTGCTGGACGACTATGCGGGCTCCGCGCGCCTGCTCGGGCTGCGAAGCGCTCAGATGCACTCCGCTTTGACCGATGAAAACGCCGGCGCGGATTTCAATCCGGAGCCGTTCACCCGGGCCGACGGCGAGAAACTGTTCCAAGATCTGATCGCGCAAGCGGACATTTCGTTTGAGCTGTTGCGTCGGAAGCTGGCCACACTCTCAGGCTCCTCGGGCGAAGACGCGCGCAGGCTGCTGCGGTTGGAATCTGAAGTCACGAATCGCTTCGAACCGCTCCGAGAAACAGCTGTGAGCGCGGCGCGAATCCGTCACCATGGCGACTACCATCTGGGCCAGGTTCTCTATACGGGCAGCGATTTCATGATCATCGATTTCGAAGGCGAACCGGCGCGAACCCTCCAGGAACGCCGATTGAAGGCGCTCGCCATGCGGGACATCGCGGGAATGGTCCGATCTTTTCAATACGCTGCCTTTGCCGCTTTATTCGGACAGGTGCCGGGCGTGCCAAGCGGAGGAGCAGACGCGTCGCGCGTCGAAGCCTGGGCGGCATACTGGACGGCCTGGGTCAGCGCGGAATTTTTGCGAGCCTATTTCGAAGAGGCGAAAGGACTGCATTCTGTTCCGGAAAGTGACCGCGAGCGGCGTCTTCTACTTGATGCTTTTCTGCTGCAGAAGGCTTTGTACGAGTTGGCTTATGAGCTGAATAACCGCCCGGATTGGGTGCGGATTCCGCTTCGGGGCATCCTGAGCCTGGTCGCCGGGTGAAATTTTATGGCCCATACCAGCAGGCTTCTCACGGAGAACGATCTTTATCTATTTCTTGAAGGCACACACCTCAAGCTGGACGAGGTACTGGGGGCGCATCCGGCTTTCAACGGCGAGGGAACGCAGTTCGCAGTATGGGCTCCACAGGCGCAAACCGTTTCGGTGATCGGTACGTTCAATGGTTGGCATACGGGAGCAACGCCTCTTTCAACTACCGGCGCGGGCATCTGGCAAGGATCGGCGCCTGGTGCATTCCCGGGAGCGAGTTACAAGTATCACGTCGAGGGTTGGAACGGCTACGTGGCGGATAAGGCCGACCCGTTCGGATTTCTCCATGAAACGCCGCCATTGACCGCATCCATTGTCTGGGACCTGAGCTACAACTGGACCGATGACGAATGGATGTCGCGACGCAAGGATGCCAACTGGCTGGATGCACCCATTTCCATCTACGAAGTTCATCTGGGATCTTGGCGCCGGAATGCGGAGCAGAACAATCGCTCCCTGAGCTATCGCGAGCTTGCGTCCGAGCTGGTGCCCTATGTGAAGGAAATGGGTTTCACGCACGTAGAGTTCCTGCCAGTGATGGAGCATCCGTTTTTCGGCTCGTGGGGATATCAGATCACTGGATTTTTCGCCCCCACCAGCCGTTACGGCACGCCACAGGATTTCATGGAGCTGGTCGACTCGTTTCACCGGAATGGGATCGGCGTAATCCTCGATTGGGTACCGTCGCATTTCCCCAACGATGAGCATGGGTTGGGATACTTCGACGGAGTGCATGAGTTCGAATCGGCCGATCCGCGGCGCGGTATCCATCCCGATTGGAATAGTTTCATCTTCAATTACAGCCGGGGCGAGGTACGGAGCTTTCTATTAAGCAGCGCGATGTTCTGGCTTGATAAGTATCATGTGGACGCGCTGCGCCTGGATGCAGTCGCATCTATGTTGTATCTGGATTACTCGCGAAAACCGGGCGAGTGGATTCCGAATGAGTACGGCGGCCGCGAGAATCTCGATGCTATCGGCTTCTTGCGCCGCTTGAATGAAGATGTGTACCGCGCCCACCCGGACGTCCAGACGATTGCCGAAGAATCAACCGCTTGGCCGATGGTTTCGAGACCCACTTACGTAGGCGGCCTGGGCTTCGGGATGAAGTGGGATATGGGGTGGATGCACGACACCCTTCAGTACATGGAACAAGATCCGCTGTTCCGCAAATATCACCACCACGAGCTGACGTTTCGGGCGATCTATGCCTTCAATGAGAATTTCATTTTGCCGCTTTCACACGATGAAGTTGTTTACGGCAAGGGTTCGTTAGTCGGCAAAATGCCTGGCGACACCTGGCAAAAGTTCGCGAACTTGCGGCTACTGCTCGGCTACATGTACGCGCAGCCGGGCAAGAAGCTGCTCTTTATGGGTGCTGAGTTCGGATCCTGGAGCGAGTGGAAACACGACGGGAGCCTCGATTGGACTCTGCTGGGCAATGATCTGCATGCCGGAGTGCGGCTGCTGGTAGGCGACTTGAACGCGCTGTATCGCGGCGATCCATCTTTGCACACCGCTGAGAACTCGCCCGCCAGCTTTGAGTGGATCGATGTGCATGACGCGGAAAAGAACGTGCTAAGTTTTCTGCGCATGGGCCAATCGGAGCGGGAAGTGACCGCTATCGTATGCAACTTCAGTCCGGTTCCTCGCGAGAATTATCGCGTAGGCGTTCCGCTGAAAGGCTTCTGGAAAGAAGTGCTGAACACAGATGCGAAGCAGTACGCGGGAAGCGGACGTGGGAACTTTGGCGGATTGGAGACTGTTCCCATTCCCTTGCACGGCCGCCACCAGTCATTGACAATCCAGTTGCCGCCCCTCGCGGCAGTCTACTTTCGTTTGCAAGGGACGTGATTTCGTCCGGCTTTCGCGCGATCTGAGCTATTTGTGTTGATGGATTTCCGCGCCTTCGTTTGGCGGAGGCCAGTTCTTGTTCAGCAGCAATTCGTGCTCGCGGACCTGTTTGGGAACCTTATCGATTTTCAAATTTTCCAGAAAGTGAACGCCGGTCTTCCCGGCGACCGCGATATCCAGGTCACCATCACCGTCCAGATCCTCGACGATGAACTGGGTGCCGCCCGCCGCCGTGCCGTTTACTGAAATTGCATAGCGAGTGAACTGCGCCGTCTTTCGATCGATTTTGTAGTAGTACAGCACCAGCGGGTCATAGGAGCCCGGGTCGTTTCCACTGTGTCCTCGGTATCGCTTGCCGGCGAGCAACTCCATTTGGCCATCGCCATCGATATCGACCAACTTCAATGCGTGTACCTGAGAAAATGATTCGTCAATCGTGTGCTTCACCCAGGTCCGGTGCGACGCATCGCCCTGTTGCTCCATCCAGTAAAGGCCGTAGCTATGGCCGCGGCCATAGATGATATCCATCTTGCGGTCATTGTTGACGTCGTAACCGATGATGGGAAATCCGGCCTCACCTAGCGTCCAATCCGGGTGCCATTCCCATTTATCCTGATCGGCGTCGATATTTTTGAACCATCCGAACGGCGTCAACAGGTCAACTTTCCCGTCGCCGTCAACATCGGCCATACCGATGCCATGGCCGTCCTGATCATGTCCGCCGACGTGATGAACTTTAGGTTCAGGGCCCGAGAAGTCCACCCAGAGAACCCCAGATCGCCCATAGTGGGCTAACGCCAGATCTGGTTTGCCATCGCCGTTCAGGTCGGCCATCCAACCGCCCTCCGTATCTATGGTGTGCGTGATGAAGTGCTTTTGCCACATCACGCCTTCCTTCTTGGGGTTCTCGTACCACCAAAGGCCGTCGCTCTGCCAACCCACCGTGACAAGGTCCGGCGCTCCGTCGTGATTGACATCCACTGCCCACTCGCCGCAATCGGAGACGAATTCGCCGGTGATTTCTACCGTGCGGTACTGGTGGGTCTTCCACTCGCCGCCGCCGGGACCCGGATTTTCATACCAATACGCGCCGCTCAGAATATCGGGCCGACCGTCTCCATTCATATCGATGACGGAGATACCTTCCGCGTGATCGGTTCCCAGGCGATGCGAGAAGAAAGTGACCTGTGGAATACCGTAGGGGCCGTCGCCTCGCTCGCGGTTCAACTGGCCGTACGCGGTTACCGCCCCTGTAGCGATCACGGCGGCAAACACCCACATTGCGATTCGTCTCTTCATAGAAGTTCCGTAGTATGTATTGCGTTGCGTTTACAGTCTATATCTCTTGCTCTACTACACTGCAAGTGTGAATGTTTCTCGCGCAAGACGGGAGCTTGCGATTGTTATTCTTCTCGCGATGGTTTGTCTACCGTCCTGCCTGGTTCGCAGGCGCGTGGTGGCTGTGCCCGGGAAGAAGGGAAAAAAAGAGAACCTCCCGATTTTGACAGCTACCAAAGCCGATCTCGTCGAACGGGTCCACGCCGTTTCCGATCCCATTCGATCGTTCTCGGTGAAAGTGGACATGTCTCCTTCAATAGGGAACCTGTACGGTGGCGAGATCACTGACTACGCCACCATCACGGGCTTCATCCTCTTTCTCCGGCCCGACTACATTCGTGTGATTGGACAAGACCCGGTGATTCATAGCACGGCCTTTGACATGGTTTCCATCGGGAATGATTTTCGTGTCTCCATTCCGGCGAAGAGCCAGTTCATTACAGGGCAAAACAGTTCTCCAGCGAACTCGAGCAACAAGCTTGAGAATCTGCGCCCGGCGGCTTTCTTGAATTCGCTGCTGATTAAGCCACCCGAACCCGATGACGTACTTATACTCGAGGACGATGCGAGCGGGGGTAAAGCCGTGTACGTTCTGATGATGCTCCGGCGCGAAGGAGATGAACTGCGGCCCGTTCGGAACCTCTACTTTGATCGCCACACGCTCCAGATCTCAGGCCAGAAAACGTTTGACGACAAGGGGTACATCACAAGCGACGCGGAATATGACGATTGGAAATATTACAACCGCGTTCGATTCCCTTCGAACATCGATATTAGGCGGCCTCAGGATGGCTATGAGGTACAGCTATCGATACTGCAGATGAAGATGAATGAAACCAATATCACGCCGGAGAAGTTCATCCTGAATCAGCCGCCGGGATCGCACTTGAAAGTACTGAAGTAGAGCGCGTCATTCCCCCGAGGACCAGGCCACCCGGAATTCGGGATAGAGGGTGAGCCCGCCGCACGCAAAGATTGTTTGCCCCGTAATATAGGACGATTCGTCCGATGCCAGAAACGCGAAAACAGCGGCTATTTCTTCAGCGCGGCCCGCTCGCCCCATCGGGATATGGCTTTCCACCTCGCCTCGCGCTTTTGGATCGTTGATCCACGCCAGATTGATAGGAGTGACGATCGCTCCGGGCCCTACTGCATTGACGCGAATGCCTCGGTCCGCATACTCGAGCGCGAGTGTCTTGGTCATGTTCTCCATTCCGCCCTTGCTGATGGAATAAGGAACATACTTTGGTTTCGGAATAATCTCATGAACGCTGGAGTTGTTCACAATGACGCCGCTCCCCCTGGTGAGGAAGTGCCGGATTGCTTCCCGCGCGCAAAGAAACGCGCCGCGGAGGTTCACGTTGAGAATCCGATCGAAGTCTGCCGTGTCGTATTGGTCGCTCGGCGTCGCTTTCTGAATGCCGGAATTGTTGATCAGGACATCGAGCGAGCCGAATTCGCGCAGCGCGTCCTGGAACATCTTCTTGATCTGCCCCTCGTCGGCGATGTCGGCTCCGATGGTGATCGCTTTGATCTTTTGGCCGGCTTTCCGCGCGGCCTGTTCCGCTTTCGCCTTCACAGCGTCCGCGCGATCTTTCCCGCTGTGATAGTTGATCGCAACGTGGGCGCCCTCCTCCGCGAATCGGATAGCAATCGCTTCCCCGATCCCGGACGAGGCTCCTGTAATCAGAACATTCTTTCCCGATAGCTTAGGCATCGTTCTAACGATACAAGATGCGCGCTTTATGGTATGACATCGAAGCCCTGAACGAGCGTGTCGAATAGGTGGACAAGAAGAGCGGCGACCTGGCTATCGGTGATGCCTTTCGGATCGTAAGCACGTTCCAGCACGAGCCCATTGAGCACCGCTTCCAGGGCAATTCTGCGAAGTTCTTGCGATTCGTGCGAGCGTTGGAGCTGAGAAGGCAAAAGGCGCTGTATACTCTCGAGCTTCATCTGCGTGCGAATCCTGCGATGCGCTTCCGCCAGCTTTGCTCTCAATTTCGAATGCCGCAGAGCGAAGAGTTTGAACTCCAGAACCAGAATCGACCACTGCCTATCCGACGCCCTTGCCGCGTAATAATTCCGCAGAGCCTCCAAACGCTCCTGGTCGCTTGCGCAGGCTTCCATCAACTCCCGAAGCCTGTCCAGGTGAAGTGTCGATTGTTGTTCGAGCAATGCGAAGAACAAATCTTCTTTGGCTCCGAAGTGCGCATAAAAAGCTCCTCGGGTGAAGCCCGCTTCGACTGCGATGTCATCAATTCGCGCAGCCTCGAACCCATCTCGAGCGAAAATCCGACGCGCCGCTTTCAACAGCTTGCGCTTGGTTACCTCGCTCTTCTGTTGGTGCTTATTCACTCGCGTTAAGCCGATTATACCCACGCTGGGCCCGAATGTGGTACATGTATGTATGTATCTATTTGGCGCATAAGTGCTTTCATGGAGAAGACGCGGGGATCTCTCGTGAAATCGATTGGCTCGATGCGGCCGGTGTTTCTGGTGGTTACGCTCGCTCTGGCGTGCTTCACGCCTAGGCGCAGTTACGCTCAAACGATGGGCACGGGCGCTTCTGGCTCCAGCCGCGCCCTCCCATTACCCGCCTCCGGCCGCACGAATCAAGTGGGGGCGGTTGCGAGCCAACAATCGGCGTCCCCAGGAACCGGAGCCGATACCATCAACAGTTCCGTCCAAGTCAGCGGCAACTATGCGGGAAGCGTACCGGCGAAAGATTTGCCGGGCGGAGCGATCACATTAACTCTCGCCGACGCTGTCAAACGGGGTCTCGCCGCCAATCTTGGCGCCCTCTCGGCCGACAATTCCGTCCGAGCATCACGAGCGCAACGAATACAAGAGCTAAGCGCGCTCCTTCCAAACATCACCGCTAACGCCAGTGAAACTATCACACAGGTCAATCTCGCCGCGTATGGCTTTCAGTTCAAACTTCCTTCAAACGTAAATTTCTCAATTCCCTCGGTGGTCGGCCCATTTAGTTATTCGCAACTCCAGGGTGCACTGAGCCAGTCCATCTACGATCTTGTTCAGAGGCGGAATTGGCAGGCGAGCAAAGAGACCGAGCGCGCGGCTGTTCTTTCGGCGAAGGATGCGCGTGAATTGGTGGTCCTCGCTGTTGGCGGCGCTTATCTCCAGACGTTGGCATCTGCCGCCAATCTGCAGTCACAGCAGGCGCAAGTCGACAACGCCCAGGCAGTCTATCGGCAGGCCCTGACTCGAAAGGCTGCCGGAATTAACTCTAAGATCGATGTGCTGCGGAGCTTGGTTGAACTCCAGACCGAACAACAGCGGCTCATCACTGTGGAGGCGGACCTGCGGAAGCAAAAGATCGTTTTAGCACGGATCATCGGGCTTCCGCTCGACCGTGATCTTATCCTCTCTGAACCACTCGTCTTCAATGAGGCCGCGCTGCCGGAGGCCGAAACAGCGATCCAGGAGGCATTCCGGCGCCGCTCGGATCTACGCGTCGCCGAAACCCAGGTTCACGCCGCGGAACTAACCCTGTCGGCTGCTCGCGCCGAACGATGGCCTTCGATTTCCGTGAACGGCGACTATGGAGTGCTTGGTCCCAATCCGACTTCAACGCACGGAGTCTTTGCGCTAACGGGAGCGGTCAATGTGCCAATCTGGCAAGGCGGCCGCACAAGAGGGGACATTCAGGAAGCGGAAGCGACCCTGAGCCAAAGGCGGGCTGAACTCGCCGATCAGCGCGGCAAAGTTGAGCAGGATGTCCGGACGGCGCTTATTGAGGTCCAAACGGCAATGGGTCAAGTTCGACTGGCGGATAGCAACAGAGATTATGCCCACGAAACTTTGGCCGAAGCGCGGGATCGTTTCGGCGCAGGGGTCGCGACTACGGTCGAAGTTGTGCAGGCTCAGGAACAGGTTGCCAGCGCTGAAACCAACTACATCTCAAGTCTCTTTTCGTTTAATCTTGCGAAACTCACGCTGGCGCGAGCGACAGGTGTTGCCGAAAACGATTTGCCGGACCTGCTGAAGGAGAACCGTCAATGAGCGCGTCCACCGCGTCTTCCGCCGAACCTCAAGCCCCCGGAAATTCAGGCTTGCCGGATAAGAAAACTACAGGTAACCCGCGTGGACGGCGTCGTGCATTCACGATCTTCTTCGCCGTCTTACTTGTTATTGCGGCCGCCATATTCCTGTACTGGCTTCAGGCGCGTCAGTTCGAGGATACCGACGATGCTGAAGTGGATGCCCATCTGAATCCCATCAGCGCCCGAATTGACGGCACTATTACCCGCGTATACGTCGACGATAACCAGAGCGTTAAAACCGGCGATCCGCTGGTCGATTTGGATCCCCGCGATCTCCAGGTCGCTCTCGACCAGGCGCTTGCTCAATTGTCCCAAGCCCGCAGCATGGTCATCGCACAGCAGCCGAATGTGCCTATCACTCAGGTTGAAAACACGACTAATATTTCCTCCGGGGAAGCAGACATGGCCAATGCGCGAGCGGCTCTCGGGGCTGCCCAGCGCGACCGGGAGTCGGCTCAGGCGAAGGTGGCCGAATCGCAAGCTAATAACGCGCGGGCGCAGGCCGATCTGGCCAGATACACCGTGCTGATTGCCAAGGAAGAAGTTTCGCAACAGGAATACGATCAAGTGCTGGCCACGGCGAAAGCTGAAGCCGCGGCTCTCACGGCCAGCCAAGCTGCCGTCGAGTCTTCAGCGGAAATAGTAAATCAGAGGCGAGCTCAACTCGCGCAGGCAGAAAGCAAGCTCGGCCAGTATCGCCGCACCGCTCCGGAACAGGTCGCGATCCGGCGCGCAACTGTGGAATCGGAACAGGCCAGCGCGCAAACCGCGCAGGCGCAGGTGGAGCAGGCGCGATTAAAAGTCAGTTATTGCAAAATCACGGCTCCTGTGCCGGGTATTGTTATGAAGCGTTCGGCTGAAGTTGGCGCGCACATATCCGCCGGGCAGCAATTGCTTCAGATCGCTCAGATCGATGACGTTTGGGTCACGGCCAATTTCAAGGAAACACAGCTCCGCAGTATCAGAGCGGGCCAACCGGCAACCGTCCACGTGGACGCTCTCAAGCGGGATTTCGACGGATACGTCGAGAACATCGGTGGGTCCACTGGGGCCGTCGCCAGTGTGCTGCCGCCTGAAAATGCCACCGGCAATTTTGTCAAGATAGTGCAGCGGATCCCAGTTCGCATCCGCTTTAAGCCGAATCAGTCAGGAATGGATCAGCTCCGTCCGGGAATGTCAGTCGAGCCTAAAGTGCGGATCGGAGACTAGCTCGTGCCTGCTCCGCTAGGCATTAGCCACCAGAATTGGAAACCGTCCCATAATCCATGGATTGTCGCGTTGACTGTGACGCTGGCGACCTTCATGGAGGTGCTCGACTCCTCTATCGCCAACGTCTCTCTACCCCACATTGCCGGATCTCTCGGCGCGACTTACGAGGAAGCGACCTGGGTGCTCACCAGCTATTTGGTATCAAGCGCCATCGTCCTGCCAATCTCGGGCTGGCTATCTACAGTGATCGGACGCAAACGCTTCTACATGCTCTGCGTCACGCTGTTCACCGTTTGCTCGTTCCTTTGTGGAATCTCTACGAGCCTTCCGATGCTTATCATTGCCCGAGTTCTGCAAGGCGCGGGCGGAGGCGGATTACAGCCATCCGAACAGGCCATACTCGCGGACAGCTTTCCAACTGAAAAGCGCGGCATGGCTTTCGCGATGTACGGCATGGCGGTCGTTGTAGCGCCGGCGATCGGTCCCACGCTCGGCGGATGGATCACCGACAACTACAGTTGGCATTGGATCTTTTTTATCAACCTGCCCGTTGGCCTCCTTTCGTTGTTCCTAACGCATCGTCTGGTCGAAGATCCGCCGTGGCTGAAAGAGGAGAAGAACGCCGGTATCGGTATCGACTACATCGGCCTGTCGCTGATTATCGTCGGTGTTGCCTGCTTCCAGTTCGTCCTCGATAAAGGCCAGGAGAACGATTGGTTTGCATCGCCCCTGATTCTAATTATGTTTAGCATCGGCGTACCGACGCTGATAGCGTTTTTCATTTGGGAGTGGTACCACCCTGATCCCGTCGTGGATGTTCGCCTGCTTCGAAATCGAAACTTTGGCACGGCGGTGTTTTTCTCGTTCATCCTTGGCATTGTGTTGTTCGGATCGACAGTCCTGATTCCTGAATTTCTACAAGTCAGCCTTGGATACACCGCTGAACGAGCGGGCCTTGCTCTCTCGCCCGCCGGGTTTGTCCTCATGCTCATGATGCCCGTTGCTGGGCGCCTCACCGCGACAAAGATCGATCCGCGGCTTCTCATTGCGATCGGGTTCCTGGGCACGGCAGTCTCGCTCCATATGATGACAATCATCTACTTACAAATCGACTTTCATACTCTTGTGCTGCTTCGCATGTTCCAAGTCATCTTCATGCCGCTCATCTTTATCCCCATCAGCACACTAAACTACGTTGGGGTTCCGCGTGAGAAGAATAACCAAGTTTCAGGATTATCGAACTTCGCGCGCAACATCGGCGGCGCAATCGGCACGTCCCTGCTGACAACCTTTCTCGCGCGTCAGGATCAGACCCACCAACGTAACTTCGCGGCTCACACGACGAACGCGAGCTCGAATTTCCAGCTACTCCTGAGTGGATTGAAAGCAAATTTCATGGCGCAGGGCTACGATGCCGTTACCTCGACAAAAAAGGCGCTGGTCATGGCCTATCAACTCGTTCACGCTCAAGCGAGCGCGCTGAGCTTCGAGAATAGCTTTTGGATTATGTCGGCAATCGTCATCTGCCTGGTGCCGCTGCCATTCATCATGCGGCGACCCAGACCCGGCGAGCAACAGTCGATGCGTGCCGCGCACTGATGCTATGTCATTCTGAACTGAAAGTGACGGGGACATGGTGGCCAGGGACGGAATCGAACCGCCGACGCCAGCCTTTTCAGAGCCTCCTACCGATTTGGCGAAGTGGTTTTAAATCAGTGTATCTTGCTGATTCGCATCGAGTTGTTAGTTGGCCGATTTAGGACCGTTTGGGACGATTTGGGCCATTTTCGCCCCTGGGATGTTCGCGTATTGTTCGCGCGACAATCACGCTTTTGTTGGGTTTTCCCTGCGCGGGCACCCCAGGATTGGACGGTTCATCGCGGGGTCTCATGCTGCCCGAGGTCACTCGGCCGTGATGCGGCTGAGACGCTACGCTAAGGTGCAACGGCCGCTTGAAAACCATTCGGCTTGATGGTATTCGACGCCGGCAAGGTGAGTGAGCGTTCAGCTTACCTCGGCAGCCGAAGCTGTTCCATGGACGGCCACTTCTGACGAGAATCGACCTTTATCGTCGCTTATCGCTAAGGTCTTCATTTTGTATAGAAGAGCCTTATAATCAATTTTGAGAAGCATAGCCGCTTGCTTACGATTCCATCGAGTGCTACTGAGCGCCCCAAGAATCGCCGCGCTTTCAGCTTCGTGTTTTGCTTTAGTCACCTGTGCAAGTATCGGAGCACTGTCGGAAGTTCGATCGGAAATCGCGACATGCGCACTGCTTAGGTTTTTCCGCGCCATTTTCGTTCTTAATTCCCGTACGATGCTATCCGGGTCCCGGAGAATGATGAATCGCCGCACGACGTTCTCCAATTCGCGGATGTTTCCTGGCCAGTCGTAATCCACGAGAGCCTGCTTCATCGCGGAGGTTAGCGAAGGTGGAGAAGAAGGACAGTTTTTACGGATGAGAAACTCCGCCATGGGAATAACGTCCTCCTTGCGTTCCCGCAAGGCCGGAAGTTCGATCGCGATGACATTCAAACGATAATACAGATCTTCGCGGAACTGACGGTCTACGATGGCGTGCTCTAAATCCCGGTGCGTCGCTGCCATCACGCGAACGTCCACGTGAATCGTTTCCTTACCACCGATGCGCTGAAATTCATGATCTTGCAAAACTTGAAGGAGCTTTGCCTGCAGCTTGAAATCCATATCACCGATTTCGTCCAGGAGAATTGTTCCGCCGTCGGCGAGTTCGAACATCCCCGGCTTTTTCTGAAAGGCGCCTGTGAAAGCACCACGTTCATATCCGAACAGCTCGCTTTCAACGAGTTCCGAGGGTAAAGCGGCGCAGTTGAGTTTCAGGAACGCTTTCCGGGAACGCAGCGAAAGGGCGTGCAGTTCTCGTGCGACGACTTCCTTACCGACCCCTGTTTCGCCCCGGATCAAAACCGGGGCGTCTGAAGGAGCCACGTCTCTCAACATTTGCCGAATGTCGTACATCCGCCGATTCGTACCGAAAAACAGCTTTCCCGACGCACCTGTGGCTTCACTTTTTTCTTCCAAGGCGGCCTGTCGAGGCACGGTCTCGATGGCTTTTTCGACAGCTGCTCTAAGCTCGTCATGAGCCACTGGCTTTGAAAGGAAATCCGTAGCCCCAAGCTTCATGGCCTGTACGACGTTTATCGTTAAGGACGCATCCGAAACCATAATCACGGGCAGCGAAGAACTCAATTTGCGGATATCGCGAAGCGTCTCAATGCCGTCTTTCCGGGGCATGATGATGTCCAGGAGGACAGCATCGATAGAGTGGTTTTGCTGAAGGTAACCCATGACCTCCTCGCCATCCTGAGCGAGGATAACGTCGTACCCCATGCATTTAACGGCCATCTCGAGATAACCGCGAACTTCGGAATCGTCCTCTCCGAGCAGAATGGTTTTCTTTGGCATCGTCATACGCACACCATCGAGGGTTCACTGCGCGTGATATTGTAAACGGCTTCAGGCGGAGCCTGGACGCTCTCCGCGGGATGCAGGGGAAGGACAAACGAAAAAACCGCACCCGACCGGCTGTTTTCGGCCCAAATTCGACCTTGGTGTTGATTGAGGATCATGCGGCAGATGGCCAAGCCGAGACCTCCTCTTGAGCGGTCCTGCCCGCCCGAATACGAGACGTACTCCTCAAAAATCGACTTCAGGTGTTCAGCGGAGATGCCTGGCCCCGAATCTGCGATATCAACTCGATAAGCATTGGGCATCCGCATCTCCGTGACGCGGCGGTCAGCTTCGGGAGAAGAAAATACATTCGGTGCTCGACGGTCCCAAAAATAGGGGTATCCCTTCAATGCGATCGATCCGAAACGTGGAGTGAATTTATACGCATTCTCAAGCAGGTTGACCAGTACCTGCTCGATCTGGCCTGAATCCATTAAGAGGGGTGTGAACGAAGGCTCGAAATCAATGTCCAGTTGAACATCCTTCTCCTCGGCAAGATGTTGAATCTCGTAAAGAGCTTGTTCGGCGCAGTCACGGATATCCACTTCGCGTAGCGCCGGTTTCAACGTAACGTGGCGCCCGACACTAAGATGGAACATCGCTCGGCTCATGCGCGATAGCCGCCGGACGCTGTGGTGCATACGGTTTATGACAACCTTCTGGTGTTCTTCGAGTGTTCCGATCTTTCCCTCCGCTAACAGTCCGCAATAGCCGCTGAGCGCGGTGAGCGGCGCATGAAAGTCGTGCAAGGCTCGGCCCAGAAAATTTGTGCGCTCTGCATCATATTGCTGCAGCCGCAGATTAGCCTCCATGAGGCATTGAAGAATTTCGTCCCGATCCGATCGAACTGACTGGTCGACGGACTGGCCGTTTTGCCTTGTACTCGCAATGCTTTGTGCCATCAGGGCACGCACTACAGCGGGGGTGACAGGCTTGAGCACAATGCTGGCCTCGGCATAGGGATGAGCCTTGCGAAAGAGTGCGAGATCGCGAGACCCTACCAAGGTAAAATACTTTGTGCCCCACCTCAAGTTCTCCGGGACTGGAAGGCCAGGCTTGAAATCCCAAATGCCCAGGTCCACGTCCAAGCCCCCGGCCCCCTCCGGTCCCACTTGAAGCGTCCAAGTAATGGCTGGAAATTCCTTGGCAATGTCCCGGCAAAGCGCTAGAAGTGATTTATCCTCCGATAAAACCTGCAAATACATACAGACATCCCTCCGAAACTCGACCAACAAGCAATGGTTAGAGCTCCACTTGCTTACGAGAAATTAAGATAGTGTGTTTGTAAGAATAACGCAGTTAACACGATTGTCAAGGCGTTTCCCTAAGCCTAGGAAAAAGATCGGTACTAAGGGTACTTTTTTAGACTTTTTTTCTAAAACCAACTTGACGCAGTTACGGCAGACTACTCGATTCGTCACGCTGGTAACTCGCTCTTGCCGCGCTTTATTAGTGTTCTTATGCTGGAATGGAAAGTGCTGAAGCTACCACCGTAGAGATGGTTACTGACGCGCCCATCAGTGCTGACATTTTGGAAACACTTGACGGGCGGATCGCAGAGCGGAGAAAAAGACAACGAGCTGTTGTGGAATGGCCTCTTCGGCTATGGAGAACACACCAACACCTTCTTGATACCTGTACGGTGAACGTCAGCAGTGGCGGCCTCTACTGCTGCTCGCTCCAGCCATTCTCCCCCGGAGAGACCCTCGTCGCTATCCTTGAGATCCCCGGACTGCGTGCGCATTTCGAATCCCGGAAACTCCTGCTTCGTTGTGAGCTTCTTGTGCTGCGAGTCGATCTGCTAACGAGCGGTCGCGAATGGGGGATCGCATGCAGGATCTTAGATTACTCAGTGCTGAGAGCCGCGGAAGCGGCTTCGAGATCCGAAGAAACACATTGAGCCGCGCAGGTCCGCATGTTTGCGGCGACGACCGCAGCTTGTCGACAGCCGCTTAAGCGTTTGAAGCTTCACCGCAATCCCGCACTTAGCGAAAGAAGTTAAGATTCTTTCCCAATATTCAGCGCCAATTGTTTTCACTCCGAGCGGACTTCTCGCGCCTTCCGAAAACGCCGAGCCAAGTGGATCTATCACTTAACGACAAGTTACCCGCTAGGGATTAGGCTGTAAGCCGCTCGTTGTTAGTGGAGAGTAGATTGCAAGTTGCAGTACTTCGAATAACCGCCGACGAGCCGTGATTCCGCTGCTTCAGCCGACACAGAGCGCCTGAGTTCTGGATGGTCGGCTGCTGTAAAGGAAAGTTCTGTTTGTGGGTTCGTGTGGGATTCAGCCAGGAGAGCGAAGCGTAATGAGCAACTCAATGAATCAGAATCCGAGTGTCATTTCGGTCGACGTTGAAGATTATTTTCAAGTCGAAGCGTTCTCAAATGTGATAAACCGTGACGAGTGGGGCCAGTATCCATCACGTGTCGAAAGAAACACACGCCAACTGATGGATCTCTTCGATGAGAGCGGGGTCAAAGCCACGTTCTTCGTTCTCGGCTGGGTGGCCGAGAAACATCCCCAGATCGTTCGTGAGATAGTGAGCCGAGGTCACGAGCCCGCATGCCATTCCTATTGGCATCGCTTGGTTTACAACCTCAGCCCGGACGAGTTTCGGAGCGACACAACACGCGCTAAGGATTGCATCGAGCAGGCCGCCGGTCAAAAGGTTTTGGGGTATCGCGCACCGTGCTTTTCGATCACGAAACGATGTCTGTGGGCCCTGGATATTCTGGCTGAGCTGGGATTCCGGTACGATTCGAGCGTCTTCCCGGTGAGGCATCAATGGTACGGCATTCCCGATGCGCCGCGCAAACCATTTCAAGTCTCAACTCCGTCCGGACTCATTACCGAATATCCGATGGCGACATTCTCGTTTACCCGCACGCCGAACCTGCCCGTTGGCGGGGGCGGTTATTTGCGCATGTTGCCCTCCTGGTACACGCGCCTGGGCGTGCGGCGGGCATGGAGCCAGGGGATCACCGTAATTACGTACGTTCATCCTTGGGAGATCGATCCGGAACAGCCAAGAATGGCCGCCTCGCTTAAATCACGATTTCGTCATTACACCAACCTTGAGAAGACAAAAAGCCGGCTAAGCGATCTCTTAGCGATGGGAACTTTCTCGCCATTTTGCCGCTCCCAAGCTGCGTTCAACAGCCCAGTGTGGCACTTCGCCACAGGTGCGCAAGAGCGTGTCCAAGAGAGAATCCCGGCAGCGGCCGCAGACTTCGATGTGCCGGCTCCTGAAATCGGCGTATTTTGAGCGTACCCTTAGCTCGCTGCAGCGCCGCCGCGCTTGTCTCGACAGTTGCTCAGTGCGGAACCACCAAAGTGTCGCTGGGGAGCAACCAGACATGCTCCATATCCCGGCCCTTCAAGACCGCATCATAGTCAAAGGGAATCCTGGTTTCTTTGCCATTTTCCGCGCGAAGCACATAAATTTTCTTGCGCTTTGCGTAGTCGGTCAGGCCCCCGGCCTCGGTCAATGCCTGCATGATCGTCATCCGGTATGTGTAAGCAAGAGGGCCTTCCCTTTTGACAGCGCCGATGACGTAGATTTTCTTGCTGTTCCCCGCAGTGACAATAACTGTTACGTTTGCGTCTGAGATGAAGCTTGACAACTTGGTTGTTATAACCTTTTCTGCCTCTCCCGGAGTGAGGCCAGCTACCTCGATATCCTTGGCTAGTGGCAGAGTGATCTTCCCGTCAGGACGAACCACGATGCTGGGGACAGACGCGTCGCGCTCTTTCCACACTGAAATATCAAGAACGTCGCCCGCTCCAATGCGGTAGTCTTGTTCGGCGTTCGTTCTTGTCGGCGAGGGGAGCGGATTCAATGCGCCGGATACTGGTACGGTTTTTGTTGGTTCGCCGGGGCTGGCAGTTCCCGCGTCGGCGAGGGCGTGCGACTGGGTGGCTTGAGCCGATGCCAGGTAATTCGCTCCTCCGGTGACGAGAATCGCGCTCAAAACGCTGCATTTCAGCAAAAGAGTAGATATGCACATACAAGACCGGAACCCATGGGTTTGCACTTCCCAGACCATTGAAGGCAGTTCTTGTTTTCTGATATGAAATCAAGCTCTTAAGCGGACTGCTTGGCGAAGGTGCCAAAACTATCGGATTCGTTCCCAGTTTTCGGGACGGTTATCGTCGAATCTGCAGGGCCTGCTGAGTCGCGCATGTAAGCAAGCGATTGTGCGCCTCTGCACTGGCCATCTGGAAGCGAGATTGCAACTACTTAGATATGCTTCCAGCAAGAGTCTGCGTCGTAGGTTGCGGGTACTGGGGCAAAAATCTTCTGCGGGCTTTCTCATCGATTGAGCGCTTGTACGGCTTGTGCGATGCCGATTTGGAACGAGCGAGCGCATTTTCCAGCTCCTATCCGGGCGTGAAGCGGTTTGCGAACTATGAATCCGTATTGAACGACCCCGATGTCACGGCTGTTGCGCTGGCGACACCGGCAGAATCTCACTATGAGCTTGCCCGGGCCGCCCTGGCCGCCGGCAAACACGTGTTTGTCGAAAAGCCACTTGCTCTGGACTGGCAGGACGGGGCGGAAATGGCGGCTATGGCTCGCGATCGGAATCGTCTTCTGATGGTCGGCCATCTGTTGCAGTATCACCCGGCAGTGATGCGACTGAAACAACTCGTAAGTGCCGGTGTTCTCGGTCGCATTGAATATATCTATTCGAACCGGCTGAGTATGGGCAAGATCCGGCGCGAAGAAAACGCCCTGTGGAGTTTCGCGCCCCACGATATTTCCGTCATTCTTTCCCTGGTCGGCCAAACGCCTTGTCAGGTGCTTGCTACCGGAGGGGCATACCTTCAGCCCAATATTGCCGATGTAACAATGTCGAATCTGCTTTTCGACCGGGGCACGCGCGCGCACATTTTTGTGAGCTGGCTTCACCCTTACAAGGAACAGCGCTTAGTGGTGATCGGAACCAAAAAGATGGCCGTGTTTGAGGACACGCGGCCGGATCGCAAGTTGATGCTGTTCAATAAACAAATTGAACTGAAGAACGGCGCGTTCGAAGCGGCTAAGCCGGAAGCAACAGTCGTTGAGTTCGAGGCGACGGAACCACTGCTCGTCGAATGCAGTCACTTTGTAGATTGCGTCGAGCAGGGGACGCAGCCGAGAACTCCCGGAGAAGAAGGAGTTCAGGTGCTTAAGGTTTTACAAGCCTGCCAGCTCTCGTTGCAACTGAATGGTGAGTCGGTTCAAGTCTCACAAGTTCCCCATAAAGTGATGGTGCTGTAGCTTGAGCCCGCTCTCCACGTCTCCCGGCGACGGGCAATCCTATTTCGTTCACGAATCGTCGTATGTCGACGAGCCGTGTGAAATCGGTGCGGGTACGAAAATCTGGCACTTCTCTCATATCATGCGCGGTTCAAAGATCGGGGAGGACTGCAATATTGGCCAGAATGTCGTGATCTCGCCGGATGTTGTACTGGGCCGGAACGTGAAGATTCAGAGCAACGTGTCGGTCTACACGGGCTGCATTCTCGAAGACGATGTGTTCTGCGGCCCATCGATGGTTTTCACCAATGTGGTAAATCCCCGCAGTCACGTGAGCCGGCGAGACGAATACAAACAGACCCTGGTGCGCCGTGGGGCATCTCTCGGCGCCAATAGCACAGTCGTTTGTGGTGTGACCATCGGCCGCTACGCTTTCATCGGCGCCGGAAGTGTCGTTACCCGTGATGTCCCTGATTTCGCTCTGATTTATGGGAATCCGGCCAGAATAAGAGCCTGGATGTGTGCCTGCGGCGTGAAGCTTAGGCTCGGTTTCGATAAGGCTTGTGAGAAGACCGGATGCGAGTCTTGCGGGAAGGAATATGCCCGCAACGGAACACAAGTTGTGGAGGAAATGCCCGTTCTCGCACGATAAAGAATTATGAGCCTTGCCATTTCAGAACCCGTTGTAGAGCCAAGTACAAAACCACGAACCGTTCCCCTGCTGGACCTGCAGGCTCAACACGGGACCATTCGCGACGAAGTACTCGCGGCGCTTACACGCGTGGTCGATTCGCAGCACTTTGTACTCGGAGAAGAAGTCAGCGCCCTCGAAACTGAAATCGCTGCCTATTGCGATGTGAAGCACGCGATCGGTTGTGCTTCTGGATCGGATGCGGTGTTACTGGCGCTGATGGCATTGGGCATCGGACCGGGTGACAAGGTCCTCACCACTCCATATACGTTCTTCGCGACTGTCAGTGCGATCTGCCGCGTAGGAGCGACACCCGTCTTTGCCGATATCGAGCCAGATACGTTCAATCTGGATGCGAGTAAAGCCGCCGTCGTACTCGCCGATCATCCGGAGGTGCGCGCCATCATTCCGGTTCATCTGTTCGGCGCATGCGCGGATCTGGACGCGCTACGTTCGCTCGCCGCCCCAAGGGGAATTTTCATCATTGAGGACGCAGCCCAGTCTATTGGCTCCGAATACAAAGCACGCCGGGCGGGTTCCATTGGCGACATCGGCTGCCTCAGTTTTTTCCCGAGCAAGAATCTTGGGGCCTTCGGCGATGGAGGCATGTTGACCACAAACGATGACATGCTCGCGGACAAGCTGAAGATATTGCGCGTGCATGGAGCGAAAAAGAAGTACTACCACGAGTGGATAGGCCTGAATTCACGGCTCGACGCAGTTCAAGCCGCTGTGCTGCGGGTCAAGTTACAACGCCTCGACGAGTGGACCGGTTGCCGCCAGCGGAACGCCGATCTCTACCGCCAACTAATTCGGGAACTCAGTATCCTAGTTAGTACACCTGTCGAGAAAACTTATCAGAGCCGCCATATCTACAACCAATTTGTCATCGCCGGACAACGCCGTAACGAGTTGCAGGCTTACCTGAAAGGCCATGGAATCGGAACGGAAGTCTACTATCCGGTTCCTATGCACCTGCAGGAGTGCTTTTCCTATTTGGGGTACCACGCCGGCGATTTCCCTGTCAGCGAGCGGCTCGCCAATGAATCGCTGGCATTACCGGTGTACCCGGAGCTGCCACCGGAGGACATCGGGTATATCTGCCAATCTCTGAAGGCGTTCTACTCCTGACGCGTTCGCTATCTCCCTTCATGCAGATTGTTTCGATCGTAGGGGCCCGGCCGCAATTTGTAAAATTAGCGGTCCTGTCCCGCGCTTTTGCTAAACACCCCACTATCGAGCATCAAATCGTTCACACCGGCCAACATTACGACGACGCGATGAGCGGTTCTTTCTTTCGCGATCTTGGAATACCCGAACCCCACCACAACCTCAGCGTTGGATCTGGCAGTCATGGTCCCCAAACAGCTGAGATGATGGTGCGCCTGGAGCCTGTCCTCGATTCAATTCAACCCGATTGGGTGCTCCTTTACGGGGATACAAATTCGACCGCCGCCGGCGCGCTGACCGCTGCAAAGATGCATTTAAAATTGGCGCATATCGAAGCGGGCCTGCGCAGCTTTAACCGCAGAATGGCAGAAGAGATCAATCGGATCGTAGCAGACCATCTGAGCGATGTGCTCTTCTCTCCCACCATTGCGGGTATGGAAAACCTTCATCGGGAAGGCTTGGCCTCACGAGCGGTTCTATCCGGCGATGTCATGTACGATGCAGTACTCGCGAATCTCAACGATTTTGAACGCCGCGCCGAGTCGCCGGCATACGCTTGGAAAGAGGGCTCCTATGCTCTTGCCACCGTGCATCGGGCAGAAACTACAGACGATTCGGATCGATTACGAGCGGTCCTACAGGCCTTTGAACGAATTGCGTTGGAAATCTGTCCAATTGTGATGACTCTTCATCCAAGGACACGCAAAGCTATCGAGGCGATGGAGTGGACGCCTCGACACGTCTCGATCATTCCTCCTTTGCACTATCCGGACATGCTCCTTTTTGAAAAACGTGCACGGATGATTCTGACCGATTCCGGGGGAGTTCAAAAGGAAGCATACTTCGTTCGCGTACCTTGCGTGACGCTAAGGGAGGAAACGGAATGGACCGAAACGCTAGAGAATTCCTGCAACGTCCTGGCCGGCGCCCACGATCCCAATCGCATTGTGCAAGCGGCGCAGCAGACCGATTCCGCAGGTCCATGGGGAACGCACTACGGTCGGGGCGACGCGGGTGAGATTATCGTGAAAGAGTTGATGGCGATTCATTGCCGAGACAGCGCTGCACTTGCGGAATGACGTCTGCAGCGAAAGCGACACCCTGCGCAGATGCCGCTTGGTCATCGGTCAACATAATCCTGACAATAGACCCGCCTGTAAGTCCACTTAGTAGGGTGTCCCGGGCCAGTAGAACTTTGCCTGTGTACTCACTAGCCAAAATGCGGTTGCGTGACTGATACCAATAGAGCATGAGCATTCTTGTTCCAAGATTCTGAATCTTATAGTTGTTTATTTGAACGTGCCGCCCCATTACGCTGAGAGTTGCAGAACCGCGCTCCATTATGTCCCAACCTGCACCCGGAAGACAGTGGTTGGGAGAATGCATGCTTTCGCCGGCGCGCTGCTCGGCGTAATAGGCGATAAAAAGTCCTATTTGTGAAGCGCCTTTCGAGTATGTTCTGGAAAGGTAGCTGGTTGGATCGAGTGCTTTCAGGGTCGGGCCATCCAATTTTTGCTGGCTGATTTCCGTCCAGCCCGAGATGTGTGAATCAATTCGATCGAGTGGAACTGCAAGAGATTCCGGAATCCGGCGCTCGGTCATGCCTCCGACTACGAGCGCACCGACCAAGAGTCCGGTTGTAACCGCAAACGGAAGCCAATTGGGTTTGCTCATGCCGCTTCCCTCGGATCGACTAGAGAATGGACGATTCGTGCGACCCCATAGAGCGCGGCGATTCCCGCCAGGAAAACCAGCCATCCGGAAAAGGCATGATAAAAACCCATCGCAAAGGCTTGATTGTAATCAGCAAGAAGGGCCGTTCCAGCGACGCGAAGGACATTGACCGCAATCGCCAGCGGTATAGCAGCGACGAGCAGCAGCATCCGGCTCAGTGTACGCGTGCAAAGAAGATACCCCAGTAAAAGGCTCCCGACGACTAACGCGGACAGGCAGCTAAGCCCGCTACAGGCCTCCGCTACGCCGAGCGAAATGCCGGCTAACTGGATGATATTGCCGTCACGGAACACCGAAACACCTACAGCTTGCGCTATCTGCGAAGCCACATCCGAGGCAAATAGTTGCAGGGGCGCAGCGATCGAGTTGTAGACGATAGTCGGGAGGGGTACCATAACCGCAAGCAAAAGCAAGGGAAATGCGAGTGCGCGAAGGCGTTTGCGGCCCCAGAAGGTCCAGATTAGGCCAGTGATCAGAATCACAAACGAGAATCGCATGAGGAAGAACTCAGATGCGAGTTTCCCGAGCACAAACAGGCAGCAGGCCAAGGCCGTCAGCAGCATCCCGCGGCGGTCCGGAATCGCGGGATAACGGAAGATGCGCTGGCGCTCAATCCAGGCCACAAAAAGCGCTAGCGGGGGCAGCAGCATGCCTTGCGACAACTCCGGTTCGTGCCACCAATCGTGCGCCATGTCGATTAGAACGCTCCAGAACAACACAAGGATCAAGGCCGAAACCACCGCGATCTGAAGCCAGAGCACAGAGGGAAAGCGACTCGCAGTCGATTGGCGCTGTGGCTCCTGTGTGTGGGCGAGACCTGTTGTCATGATCTGACAGTGTCGGGAAGCATTTTCTTTGCCATGGACTGAGCTGGCCGCGGTTCGCGAACGGTATCCCGTTGTAGCGAGCCTCAGGGCAAAAGATCGGGTTTTATAATGAACCATTGGGTCTTTGGAGCGAACGTTCGCACGGTTAAAGAGCGGCCAAACTGTTTGGCCCTGAAACTGTTAAGCGTTATGAAATACTCAAACGCTGTGCGACCGCGCTAGTGATCTTAAGCTGGGCTGCATTGGTTCCCGCCGCGAAGGCGGACTTGCAGTTCTCACTGAATCACAATCAATGTTGTGGCACTGTCACGTTGCAATCGCTCAGTTCCACGCGCGTCGAGATGACGGTTAGTTTGGGCCGTGGAGACGTGTTCGTCAAGACTGGAAGCGGCCAACGTCCAGGCTTCGCCTTCAATATCACGGGTGATCCGCAGATTAATATCACAAACATCACAACCAACAATTCGAATCTTTTTTCCGTGGGAAGTACCAATGTTTCGACAAACGGCCCTGCATTCGGTACTTTCGACTACACTCTCAATACGCCCGGGAACGGTGCAAATGATGGAGTGAATGAGCTCATCTTCGACGTGGCCAGACAAAGGGGCGGCAGCTTAGCGCTGACGGATTTCGTTGCGAATGCGAATAACTACTTTTTTGTAGCGGATTTTCCCAAAACGGTAGCACCGCAGAGTCTGGCTCTCTCGGCCCGGGAGTGCCTGTTGGAGGAACCGTACCGGAGCCAGCTTCGGTGGTCTTGCTCGCCACCGCGGTTGCCGGTTGTCTCCCGTTACTGCGCAGCCGCCGCAGCGCATAATCCGTCGCCACACGAAAATCGCGCGGCTTGCCGATCGCAATCGCGCTCTCCTCAGATCCACCCACGCAGCCAGTACACGGCCAGGCCGAGGGTCTCGTGCAAGGTAACTTCATTGCGCTCGATCGACTTCCCTCTGGGGAATAAGTCATCCCTCCACGGTCCCAACTCGCTGGAACCGCATGGCGCCGGCAGAACGGTGATCCCTTGTTTGCGGAAACAGGCCGCGGCTCGCATCATGCTCTTCGCTTCCACAACCAACGCAATCGTTGTAATTCCGTGCTGGCGCAGGATTTCCGCGCCATAGACGGCATTCTCATGGGTTGAACGGGACCGATCTTCAGTCCAGATCAGCGAAGAAGGCACTCCCGCTTTTTGAAGCACTTCGCGCATCGCCAGAGAAAAAGGCTGGCCACCATTACGGTCCGGTCCGCCGCACGCTAAGACCGGCAAAGGACGCCAGTGACAGTGGAGCCAAGCGGCAAACTCACTGCGTTCGTAAGTTACTGCATCGGGCAGAGCGTACGGACGTCCTGGGTCAGCGGGACGCACGCTGCCCGAGAGCACGACTATGGCCTGTGGTTGAGCAGACTGGAGCGGCCGAACCGGATACCACACCTCCAGCGGGCGAGAGAGCAGCCAGTCGAAGGGAGGCCAGGAAACCAAAAAAATACCCGCGACACCGGTAATGAGAAGCCAAGATCGTTTGCAGTGCCGCTGGCGCAGAAATCCGGTTAAGCAGATCGCCAGGAGCACCAAAAGTAACAATTCCGTATAGCTCAAGCATCCGTCCTCTTGGTGATGATAGTCACTGCCATACCATTTGGCGGCCAGTCATACGGGAAAAACATTTTCTCTAAGTACGAAAGCTTCGGATCCACGGTTTCGCGTTCCGGTGAAGTGCTTGAAAACGTGGCTTGGGGAGGGTGGACCGAAACGTGCGTCATCACTGCTTTCCAGGAATGGCATGAAAACGTGGCAAGCAGCGACGGGCGTTCTGCTCGTGACCGGACTCTTGCAGTCCAATGGTTTTGCGCAAAGCGCGATATTGGATCAGCTCAATCCCCTGAACCCGAATGCCTCCGGTTTGCACATATCCAACGTTACGCTCTCTTCTTCCCGTTTTTCGGAATCCTTTTCTAGCCCTTCCGGTTTGGGTCCGGCTGCGGGGCCATCCGGCGCATCGGCCATGATGCTTCAGGGCGCAGCAACGTTCAACTGGGCCAGGATAACTGAGAAATCCACAGTTTCCGCCACCTATTCTCCGTCCTACATGCAGCAGTTCCAGTTATCGAACTACCGCTCTTTCAACCAATCCTTCGGCGTATCGGTCATGCGGAGACTCGGTACGAAGCTGGTGCTCACCACTTCATTTCAAGGGCTCATGAGCGATTTCACTCAATCCCTGTTCGCGCCCACGCTGTATGGCAATCTCTCGTCCACCCCGGCAAGTTTCGAGGAGCTTGTGTCGGCCATGCTCGCCGGACAATCCAGCAATCCGGGCCTGGCGCAGCTTATTTCGACGGCACCGGTGAATGGTAACGCGCAAACCGCCTTTCTCTACGGAGGCCGTGAGTTGAGCGCTTCCGCCAATGCTTCTCTGCTGTATGCGTTGTCCTCTCGATCCTCATTCACCGTTTCCATGCAGGCGATGCGTACACAATTCCTGAACGCCGGCAGCAGCGGCACATCTAGCGTTGGGCCCGCCGATCTGATACCTGCGACCACCATGGGGAGCGCTAGCGCAGGGTGGAATTACTCGTTAACCCCGCGGACCACGTTAGGGGTCAATGTATCTTCGAGCCGCGTAATCTCCAAGTTCGAGGACGCGTATTCGACTCAGGTCAGCGGCTTCATCGGACGAACGCTGAGCACCCGGTGGTTTGTGCAGGCGATGTTGGGGGCGGGCTACGTCATCCCGGAGCGCCAGACGTTTGCCAGTTACCGGGGCGCCGAGCCGGAGTTCGGGGGGAGCGTTGGTTTCAAGTTTAAAGCCCAGACACTGCTCGGCTCGTATAACCACACGGTTGCCGATTCCTACGCTTTGGGCGCCGAAGCAACCCAGAGCAGCGCCGGGGCCTGGTCATGGAACCGGCCGGGCTCGAGTATCTCGCTCTCCGCCAGCTTCGGATATTCCCACCTGACCGGCCCGGGGCTTCCTAACGTAACAAGCTGGACATCCCAAGCCGGCTTCACAAAGAGACTTCAATCGCAGTTGGTAATGACCGCGAGCTACAGCTATGTGCAGTATCCGGAGACGTTGATTGCGCGGACAGGAAATCTCGCTTTGAGCGGCGTGATGGTCGGATTAAGCTGGTCACCGTCGATGCGCCGGTAAGTAGAGGATGATCAAAAAACAGGTTTTTAGCTAATGACTCGACTACAAATCAAGGCCTGCGGCATCACGCTCGTGCTCGCGCTCTTCTGCGGCTGCGCGTTTTCGCCGCAAGCGCGCCGCGATAAATATCTGGCCCGCGGGAAAGCGCTGCTGCAGAAACATGAGTATTCGCGCGCCATTCTCGAATTCCGCAATGCCGCTAAAGCCATGCCGAAGGATGCCGAACCCTATTACCAGATCGGTGTCGCATCCGAAGATGCCGGAGACATCCGGACCGCCGTTGCTTTCTTCAGGAAAACGCTAGAAGAGAATCCGAAGCACCCCGGCGCGCAGTTCAAACTGGCTCAACTGATGGCGCTTACGAACGACAAGGCATTGCTGCAGAATGCGGAAACTAGCCTGAACGCGCTGAAACAGAGTTCGCCCGCTTCGCCGGACGTTTTGAATTCTTTAGCCCTTACCGAACTGAAGCTGGGAAAAACGGATAATGCGGTCGAAGACCTCAACCAAGTGCTGGCGAAAGCGCCGGAGCAATTAAGTTCCTCTATCCTGCTCGCGAGAACGAAGTTATCGCAGCATGACATGAAGGGCGCGGAAGCGGTGTTACTGAAGGCATGCGAGTCGGCTCCAAAGTCGGCCGATCCGCGCGTCGTCCTCGGGGAGTTTTACCTGATCGAGAAGAAAGCTCCCGAAGCGGAAAAGGAATTTCAGCGCGCCCTGGCCATTGATCCCAAGAGTGCGTCAGCCCTACTGGATCTCGCCAATCTGCAGCGCTCTTTTGGCCGAAAGCAGGAGGCGGAGCAAAGCTTTCGCCTGCTGGCCTCCGTAGGCCAAGACCGCTACAAGCCTGTCTACGCCCAGTTTCTCTTCGAGGAGGGCAGACGCAGCGAGGCTATTCGAGAATTCGAAAGACTCGCGAAACAGGATCCTAACGATCGTATGGCGCGCACGCGATTAATCGCGGCCTATCAAGCCGTCAATCGAACCGCCGATGCCCAGAAGGTGCTGGATGAGGCTTTGAAAAAGAATCCCAAAGATTTGGATGCTCTGCTGCAGCGCGCGGAGGTTTCCCTCGGCGCCGGTAAGTACGGACGGGCAGATGCGGATCTGGCCGAAGTCATTCGCCTGCGGCCGAATTCGCCGGAAGCGCACTATATCCGCGCCCGGCTCTATCAAGCTTGGGGACAACCTCATACCTATCAGCAGGAACTTTCGGAGGCATTGCGGCTCAACCCTGAGCTGCTGGCCGTCCGTCTGGAACTGGCGCAGACTTTCATCCGTGACAAGCAAACCCCAGCGGCTTTGGACACTTTGAATGCTACACCTGCCGATCAAAAGCAACTAACGCCCGTTATCGTGCAGCGCAATTGGGCGCTCTGGACCTCCGGCGACTTGGCAGAGATGCGAAAAGGAATCGACCAGGGGCTCTCACAAGAGAGATCAACGGACCTTCTGATTCAGGACGGCCTCTGGAAGCTTCGGACAAATAATCCTTCTGGGGCACGTACCTCGCTGGAAGAAGCTCGAAAGATCAACCCGGCGGATGTTCGGGCCCTATCAGGGCTGAATCAAAGCTACTTGGCTCAGAAGCAGGATGCAATGGCGCTTCAAAAGGTGAAGGAATACGCATCGCGTGAGCCGAAATCTGCTCCTGTACAAGAATTTTTGGGCACCGTGCTATTTGTCCACGGGGATCGCGCGCAAGCTCGGGCGGCGTTCATGGCGGCGAAGGCCGCCGATCCGCACTTTATGGACGCGGATTTTTCTCTGGTGCAACTGGATCTTCTGGAAGCTAAGACCGAAGATGCACGGAAGAAGCTCGAGGGTATCCTTTCGGCGCATAACGATAACACAACCGCAAGCCTCTGGCTGGGCAATCTGGATGTGAGCCAGGGAAACAAGGATGCAGCCATCCAGCAGTTCAAGCAAGTGCTCGAAAGCGATCCGAGTAACGCTCAGGCGCTGAATAACCTCGCTTACCTGTTCGCCGAATCTGGTAAGCAGCCCGACGAGGCGCTGAAATACGCCCAGAAAGCTGTGGAGCTCGCCCCCGACGACCCGAATTTTTCGGACACGCTCGGCTGGATCTTCTACGAAAAAGGGCTGTATTCATCGGCCATTCAGTATCTCGAACGCGCAGTTTCGAAGAAGGGTACCGCTGTTTCCAGGTATCACCTGGCGATGGCTTACGCGAAAGCCGGAGACCTTGTGCGGGGCAGGACCACTCTCGAAGCAGCGCTCAAAGTAAATCCGAAACTTCCGGAAGCGAAGGCCGCCGAACAGCTCCTCTCGGAAGCCCATTAATAGGTATTAGATCCAAGGCTTGCGACTGAGTGCTCAAATTTGGGATCGAAGGTGGCCGGGAACCTGGGTGAGCGATTCGTATATATATGAAACCAAATAGTGCATTGCGAGTTTCTTATTTGGCTCCTAACCTGCTTAATCGATGGGGCGTATAGTACGCAATCGAGGAGGAATCGAATGAAACAGATGAACAAATTTGCAGGTTTTGTGGGTGTGCTCGCGATGGTTGCGGTCGCCCCGCTTGCCCGGGCCGATTATAACCTGTCGGTAAACAACGTGGACTGCGCCAAAGCCGCAAGCGCAACACCCAATATCGTGGCTGCTTGCCTAGTACCCGTTACACCCATTGCTGGGGTAACGGTCACCATACTCTCCACGCAGGGCACCCAAGCACCGACTTTTTCAGAGCAGCTTAGCAGCACTGTGTCGGTGATGAACAATAATGCGGGTTCGGAAACCATTACCTTTGGGGCTGGTATCACGAATTTCACGTCACCCACAATCCCGCCCTTCACTGGAATCAATGACGCCAGTTCCATTACATTGGACGAAACGCGGGGTGGGGCTACCGGGACGTTGGTGAGTTGCGTCGATCAAGCGAATAGCTTGGCGCCGCCGGATGGGTCATGTACTGACGCGCCCGGGATGGCGGGGCCGAATCCCGCTGTCACTGTTACTGGTGCCCAGACTAACGGTAATACCGTTTTCGGGAACATCACCGCACTCAGTGCCCCATTTTCGCTTCAACAGGTACTCACGCTTACGTTGAAGGGAAACACGAGCCTAAACTTTACATTGACACAAATTCTGACGCCGGTTCCCGAACCCGCAAGCCTCGTTCTCTTCGGTTCCACTCTCCTTGGAGCAGGTCTTTTCTTCCGGAGGAAGTTGCAATCTAAGCGTGGGTAAGCTCTGTAGCTGATCTCGCGGAATAGGTATTAATTCCTCCGAAGCAAATTCGGGCGGCGGGTCTGAAGTTCAGATCCGCCGCTTTGCTTGAGGGTATCCGAACTGGTCCCCAGTCTTGAGACAAAGGGTTAAGACTCATTTTCATCGAATGACCTGCCCCGGAAAATGAGACAGCAGATAAGTTGAGATCCAGCGTTCGTGACCTGCCCCGCAAAATGAGACAGCTCATAACTTGAGATTCGGTGTTCGGAAGTCGTCCCAAGCCCCGTCACTCGGGCTGTCTGAGGACTAAGGTATCTCAATTGAGCCTCTCAAGCAAAAGAGGCCGTTCAGTGCGGCCCTTCGCCTTTATGTCAGTGTCCGAAGGCGGCGCCGGCAGTCTGTCAAGGGCGGGCGTGGTTTGCCCGGCGGTAGCGTACCCTTGACGGGCTGTTGGCGCTGCGTTATCCAGGATGGGAAGGGCGAAGGGCCCATTCCCGAGACTGCGCTTGAATTCTTCTGGTGTTCGGTCGGCGAGCGCGCTATGTGGGCGTTTCTGATTGTAATCGCGTCGCCAGCGTTCCAGCTTTTCGCGCGCGTCCGCTAGGTTGAAGAAGATCTCGCCATTCAGGCATTCGTCTCGTAGTCGGCCATTAAAACTTTCGATATAGCCGTTCTGCACGGGCCGACCCGGGCGGATAAAATCTAATTGCACACCCTGTTGATGTGCCCAAGCGTCCATCGCTTGACCGGCGAATTCGCTGCCATTATCGGTGGTGATGGATTCCGGTGCGCCACGCAGACTCACCAGACGTTTCATATGCTGCACTACTTTCTCGCCAGTTTGTGACCGATCCGCGTAGACGCACAGGCACTCGCGCGTGTATTGATCGATGATAGTCAGGATGCGGAACCAGCGGCCATCTGCTAATCGGTCGCTTACAAAATCCATGCTCCAGTGTTGATTCGGCCGCACCGGCTGCGGCAGCGGAACGCGCGTGTGTGCGGCTCGTTTTCCTCGCTTGGTGGTTCGCACCTGCAAGCCTTCTTGGCGATACAACCGATAAACCCTCTTCGTGTTCACCTTCCACCCTTGGCGGCGCAACAGCACCGCAATGCGCCGGTATCCATACCGAACGCGACTGCCCGCTAGCTCCCGGATGCGCATGCGCAATTCGGTCTGCGGATCGCGCCGGCTCTGATAGCGGTTGATCCAACGCGTGATCCCAATCAGCCCACAAGCACGGTTTTCGCTCAACTGGTAGCCCTGGCGTATCTGACTCACCAGTTCTCGCCGTGCTGCGGGCCTCAGGCCTTTTTTGAGAGCACCTCCTGCAGAATATGTTTGTCGAGCGTCAGGTCTGCGACCAGCGTCTTCAGTTTGCGGTTCTCTTCCCGTAACTGCCGCAGCTCCCGCAGCTCGGTCAAACCCAAGCCGGCAAAGCGCCGTTTCCAGCTATAAAACGCCTGCTGTGAAACCCCTAATTCCCGGCAAATGTCACTAACCTTCTTGCCTGCTTCTGCCGTTCGCAAAGCGGTCATAATCTGCTCGTCAGTGTGAGCCTTTCTGGGCATTTCTCCCTCCTCGTGGCTTCCGTCCAAAGGACCACATCCGAGCGCCCGATTCAACTTACCGGCTGTCTCATTTCTGGGTTTTGGGTCAAACGGCGACTACCCTCTTAAGTTCGTGTCTCACTCTTGGGGTTCGCTTCAAGCTGCCGGTCCTCTGCCCTAATCCCATCCAGGTAACGGCAACACTCGCGGGCGGGAAACCTCGACCGGTAGAGACACCCTCAGTCGAATAGGACGCAACGGCTCGGCGCCAGCATCAGGCACTCGGCACTATTCCGTTCCGGTGCTGGCAGCGAGGGCAAAGGGTGAGATGTTGCTACGAAGGGATTCTCGCTGTGCCTTCGTGAAGCAAATGAGAAGGGCAGATACGGCGAAACTCAAGGTGACCAGGAAAGCTTTTGCCGCAAAGGAAAACCACGACTGATATGTAGGTATATGGGCCAGCGCATAGGCAACTAGGGCGACGGGAGCAGCGGCGATAAAAGGACGCAGTACGGCGCGAGTGAAATACTCGGAAAAAGGCAGTCCCACAGCCCGAACGGTATATAGGGGCAGAAGACAGCTCGTGGTGATTAGTTGCGGAATAACAGTTCCTATGGCTACTCCGATTAAGCCCACCTTCTGAATCAAGATGATGCTGAGCAGAAGATTTGCGAGACCCTCGCCTATAGCAATATAGGCGAGCACCCTGTGTTTCGCCATAGCGACAAGGATGACAGCCGAGATGTACTGAGACATGCTCGTAAACTGCGACAACGTCAACACTATCAGGAATATCGCGCTAGAGGCGTAGCCCTTTCCCATCCACAGAACAATAAACTCTTTACCCAGGGACATGTAGCCAATGCAGATCGGCAATCCGATCAGAAGACATACTTGCGTACCGAATATCTGAAGGCGCCGCAAGCCGGCGAAATCGCGAATCACATTAAGGCGAGTCGCCGCAGGCTGAAACGTGTCGGCTGCAAGAGACACGATGTTGCGCCCGTAGTTCACTAGGGAGCCAGCGATCGCATAATAAGTGATCGCGGCGGCATTGAGAACAATTCCAATTACAACTGAATCACTGTAAAAAATGAGTTGATTAGCGACGATCCATATAAAGCGGAAGATGCTGAAGCCGAACAATTCGCGACACCGTGACCAATCCAAGAGTTTTGGCGTAAGCGCGAGCTGCTGATAGAGCACTCTCACAGCAATCGCATTCGTCACGTACTCACAGCAGCTTGCAACTAACATAATAACGGCGAGTGCGGTAACACCGGCGCCCCTGCTCACAAATACAACCACCAACACTGTCCGTGTCAGAGTCGATGCTATAGTGGCGGCAGTTAGTATGTCAAAGCGTTCCAATGAGAACAGGACAGTATTGAAGATACTCATGGGAAGAGCCAGACTGACATTGAGCGCCGCGACTAGTAAAGCAATTTTAGCGGACGCGGCAAATTGAGGCTCAATTTTAAAAACACTAAAGTTGAATACTATAAGTAGGGCAATGGAGCCGGCGAGAATACCTCCCGTGCCGAGCATAGCAAGAGCATTTACCAACGTACGATTTACGTTCATGTGATCGTCGAGGCCCATATAATGAGAAACATAGCGACTGACCGATTGACGCAGGCCCAGATCAAGCATGCCGAAGTAGCCGGTAAGGGAGCTAATGAGGATCCAGATACCGTATCCTGTATTTCCGAGATGGTGAACAATAAACGGAGCGAGCAGGAACCCGACCAGGAGGCTGAAGCCATAGCCAACCCAGGTGGAGAAGATGTTGCGAAAAGTCTTACGAACGTGCATCGCTACTCTGGGCGGTTGAGCACCCAAGCGCAACGACGGTACTTATGGGAAGCGCTTGGGTTGGTTCGATACCGTAGGTTCGGTAAAGCGATCGGCGAACTTGGGTCCAATCGCATTGGCTGGCGAGCAGCCGGGCTTGCTTGGCGAGCCTACAACCCAATGCCGGATTTTCAAGCACCTTTTGTACATTCGCGGCCATAGTTTTCCAGTCGCCAGGATCGGAAAGCAGCGCGGATTCGCCATGTGTGTACATGAACGGAATACCACCGGCGTTGCTGGATATGAGGATCAGCCCCGCACCGGACGCTTCAAGCAGGGAGCCCGGAAAATTATCGACCAGGGAGGAATTCAGAAGAATATCGCAATCGTCGTAGATCGCGCCGAGATTTTCATGAGAGACGTGCCCCATAAAGCGGACATCTTTAAGCTGCCAAAGGGTTGCGAGCTCCTTCAGCCGTTGTTCCTGGCTTCCGGTTCCAGCAATCGTCAGGGACGCCGTGGGATAGATTTCCTGTAGGAAACGAAAAGCCCGAAGAGCATTCTCTACGTCATAGATGGGCTCCAGATGTCGTGTGATCAGGAATCTAGGATCGAGCCGTGTACGGTCACGATATCTAAAAACGGATGTTTTCAAGATATTGCGAACAATCGTAACCGGTATTTGGAATGAGGTTTCAATTACGTTCGCCAGAAATTCGGACGGGGCGGTAACCACATTCGCACGGCTAAGAACCGGTCGCACCAGCCAACCCCAGATCTCAAAAAACCGACGCGCATCGCCGCCTCGATAGTTTAAGACCAAGTGTTTTCGTTGCATTCGGGCGTACAGGACAGCAGGGGTTACGACGGCAAAGAAATACACCCGCGAAGCCGCAAAGACGTGGATCACGTCACTGTGCCGGACTCGACGCCAGAGTTTGATCCAAATCAGCAAGGTCCTCAGAAAGGTCCGAATACAGATGATCCGCTCGCACATTCGCAGTGATCGTGGGAAGCGCAGGTTGGACGGAAAAAAGACCACGGAGAGACCATCATCAATCAGCAACTTCTCAAGCAGTTTGGCCTGAATAGCCATGCCACCGTAAGGTGGCGGTGCGGGTGCAACGATTAAAACATCGCACCGAGAAGTTCGTTGAGCGATCATTCGGGGCGTCTGTAAAGTTCTTCGCGTCCTGTGTTTTGCGGGGCTGAAGCGGCAGCGCTGGTATTCGACGGTACATCAGCCAGGGGACGGTGGGCTATTTTCAGTGAGCCATGGGACTCGTCGGCGTATGTAATCCAAAGTTCACCGTGATCGATTTGGAGTGAGCTGGTCGCACCGGCTGCATTCGAATCGACGATTTCCGAAATCCAGCGGTTCCCAACGTTGTGCGCTACGCTTAGAGCGCCTCGCCCGGCGTCATAGTAGCCGATATACGTTGTACCGCGGTCATCCACAAGAATTGAGTTCCGATCCGGATACGCTACTCCAGATACCGGCGCCACGGTTTGGACTTCCCACTTGCCGTGAATTCGCGCCGCGTATTTGAGCGCAGGACTTGTATAGTTCATATACGAGAGATGCGGGTCTCCCTCACGATCAAGCGCGATGCACACGGAGTATCCTACATTCTCTTCATTGTTTTGCGATTTTCCGTCTACGGTTTCGAGGGTCCACGACTTACCGTTCCAATACGCATAGCGGGTGCTGGCGGTCATTGTATTCACATTGGCATACGCAAGGTGAATACCACCCTGCCCGTCCCTAACCATCGCATTGAACTTGCCGCTTTGATTCTCACCGTCGATCGTCTGCACTTCCCAGACTTTGCCGTTCCAGGTTACAGTGCGTAACCGGACACGGAAATCCGTTCCTCTCGGGCCGTTGTACTCATAAAAAGATATAGTCGGGTTATCATTCGCATCGAGAATTATCGAGGTGTAGTAAGCGATCGTTTCAGCGTTAAGCGGAACGGGTACGACCTTCCACGCGGTCCCGTCCCAGTGCGCATAACGCAATCTGCTACCGCTCATGGTTCCGTAATCGACGAAGGAAATATGTGGCCGCTGCTTTGAATCCAAAGTCAAAGAACAGAAGCTGGCGTTCTCGGCTATATTCATGAGAAACCATCGTTTCAAAGAATGATCCCAAAACCCGTATCGCAACGTCTCGCGCCCGTTATCGAGCACATAAGCGACGTGAGCATTCCTATTGCTGTCGATTCTTAGAGACGAAAACCGTCCAACGCCTGTCGGATCGATCGTTTGCACAGCCCAGTTCGAGGCCGAGCAACTCGCCGGCCATAAAAACAAAAAAGCGATAAAGAAAGCACTACGCATGATCTTTACCTTGATTAGGACTAGTTACAGTCTGGCTTAAGCTGTTGCGGCCGTGCAGCATAGCGAACCACAACCGCCTGAATAGTGCCCCCAGGGAATGGGGCAGAAGGTCTGTTGCGATATAAACCACAAAGGGTAACGGATCCGCCGCAGACCAGATGGCGTAGGTTCGTTTACCTCGTGCAAGCCGCAGCAGCGAGCGAATTTGCGAATCACGCCGCCATAAGAGGCGGAGCGCATTTTGAAAAAGCGCATCCTCCGCGATCCATTTGTATGGCGCAAACTGTTTTTGCCTCGTAGGGTGAGGAATACCAGCATAATCGCAATAGGCAACGTTTATCAGGTCAACACCGCATGCAGCACCCAAGCGGTGTTGGTCCCAAGGGCGCGGATTAATTTCTATGAGCTGAAATTCGTTTACCACCGCATTCCACTTGAACTCCACTTCGGCAATGCCGGTAAAACCAATACTCGCCAGCAGGCGCGATGTGAGCGAAAACAATTCGGGGCAATTGCTGCTCTGCACGATGCATCCGGTACCGAAGGTCGCTGGGAGCTGCAGCAGTTTCTGGGTATTGAAGCCGGCAAGGATTTCTGAGTTGCGGTCACAGTACACAGCCGCAATGCGGAGACAATCGTCGCCGCCTGGTATCATCTCCTGGAGCAGCGCGCGTGAATCGGCCTGAGCAATGGAAGTATATTCGTCGATCAGTTCTTCGGGGGTATTTATAAGGATAGCCTTCCGCTGGCCCACAACTTCCCAGTTTTGCCGCTTTCGCCAATGATGGGCGGCAATAGGTTTCAGAACACAGGGAAACGTCACTTCCTGGAGAACTTCCCGTAGACTTTCCTGCCCTTCTAAATTCCAGCATTTCGGCATCGGGACACCTGCCTGCAGGGCCGCCCGATATGTTTGCCACTTGTTCAGGGAGGTTTCTACGGCCGAGGCATTTGGAATAGCAAGAACAAAATGCTCCTCCAGTTCCTGGCGGAAGCGGTCCAGAAAAACTACATCGTCATCGCGGGTCGGAAAAATGATGCATTTTTCCTGCCGGTCTCCAGCAAACGCAAGTAGAAACTGTAGCAGGGCTTCAGGGTCCGTCCTGGAGTCTGGAGAGAGGAGAACTTTCGCATACCGCGTGAAATTGCCATAGACCCGGCGAATTGACGATAGTCCAAAGACCGGTATTCCATGTTCACCAAGACTACGAGCGATTCCGAGTCCCGTGTAGAACATGTTCATCACTAGAGCGGGAGTCGGCAACAACCTACCCCTCATAAACCGGTTCCCACGTCGTAGGACGATCATCGGAGATTTGCAGGCTCTCTTCGTTTGCTTTAACAGCCCGTTCGGCCCACTCCTGACGCGCGATTTTCTCGAGGCTAATGATGCAGGCGACCAAGGTAAAGAAATAATCAAAATATGCCCGGCCGAGAAACGCGCCGGAAGTGAGAAATCCGATAAGGCTGAATTGAAACATGGTCGCGTAGTTGACGGCAGTGCGGTCTTCTAAGACCCGGCCGCGCTTCATCAAATTTCGGGTGGTCCAAAGGCAGTTAACGATCAACGTGAGATAAAACGCAAGACCAATGAAGCCGTGCTCGGCGAGAACACCGAAATAGATGCTGTGTGGGCCGCGGATATCGGAAGCCACGGGAGCGTAGCGACTGAATAGCTCCGGAGTAAATGTGCTGAATCCGCCTCCGACGAGCGGGTAGTCCATAGCGAGATTCCAGGAAAACGTCCATGCATTAAACCGCTCCCGTGCCGACGGATCGATAGCGTTATGCGGATCCATTCGTTCCTTCCAGCTCTCAGGTGCTAATAGAAGAGCGATCGCCGCGGCCATGACAATTACGGGCAGAATCAGGGACCGGCGCTTCAGGCGGACCAGCATTAGACACAAAAGTACGCAGAGCCCAAGCATTGCTCCGCGGGAATACGTGAAGAAGATGGTGGGAATCGTAAGGATGAATAGAGCACCGAAGAGCCGCCGTACCCATCGTTTGGTTTCCGTTTGAGCAAGGAAAAAAAACAGGGGCAACGTCATGTTCAAGGCTAATCCAAAGTCATTGTTGTCCGAGATCATCGAGCGCTCGGGACCATAGATGCGAGCCGCTCCGTCAGAGGCCATGATGAAGGGAAGCGATTTGATAACGAAAACACCAAAGCAAGCTGCGATCACGAGCACGAGAGTTCTCAATCGCGAGAACCGGTCCACAATGACGGTAGTAACAATGGTCATCAAGAGAATCTTGGATACAAACTCCCATCTATTCCAGGTATCGGCGGCGTGATGGATGAATAGCGGCGCATTCGAGCTCACGATGGAGGTAATCGTAAACCAGATCCACAGAATGACTATCAGGGCGATCTTTCCGGATCGAAGATTAGACCATCGTGCCGCAAAAAGGGGAAATCCGCAAAGGGTTGCGCCACCTACCGCGACAGCCCACGGAAACGCTCCAGCCGCGCTCCAGGTGAAAGATTGCGGGTTCAGGAAAGCAATAATCGTCCACAGCACGATACCGTAGAACGGCCGTAGAAAACAAAGCGGAACGCTCAGCAGAATGTAGGCGAGTAGAAGAACACCGCGCAGCGGCATTTAAGACACCTCGACGGAGTCCATTTTTCGGATAACCGTTTTCTTCGCTGCCGATGCGGCGGGAAAAGCGTCGGCAGTATAGTTCTTCTGAAATATACAGAGAAGCGAGCCGCGCAGTGCCGCCAGATGCTTATTAAGAGTCAGGCGCTCGTACAAAATACCCAGCCGGTACAAAACAGGGGAAAAGCTCAGGTAAGCCGGGTGGTGATTGATGGCCTCCAGTTCCACGCTTTCGAATCCGGCAGCGAGGAGCGCTTTTCGCAGCGAAGATATAGTGTTTGCCCGGTACAGAGTCGGAAAGACATCATCGGCGGGCACCTGAAAGATGCGACTGACCAAAGTGCGATGCACCCAGTACGGAGTGAAGGCGGCGATCAGCGACACATAATCGTATTTGTTCGGCGTAATGAGAACCACCTTGCCACCTGGTCTCAATACCCGATAAAACTCACGAAAGACCTGATCGGGATCTTCGAGATGCTCGACAACACTGCGAGAAATGATCATGTCAAAGTGTGTCGATGGAAACGGCAGAGTGCCGATGTCGCCCCGTACTCCGAACGGAGCAGTGGCGTTGTGCGTTTCGAGAACGGGTTCGATGTCAATTCCGGTCACGCGTGCGATTGTCGAAAATTCGCGGCAGAATTTCAGGTAACGGCCGCATCCCGCATCGAGCAGGCGCTGCCCCGGCTGAAGGTGCCGTCGTATCGCACTCCGGTATAAGTCGTCGTGGAACTTTCGGCCCGCGTAATATTTGTGAAACAACTCCTGACACCTCTGACGATCGACTGAACGAAACATTAGTGCTTTCCTGGGCGCTGTGACATGTAATCCTAATCATTGACTAACTGATACCAATCCAACTTGGAGGCGAACTGGGCCAAATTTTGTTCCCAGGGGCCGCCTCGTCTGAGTTCCATCGGGTCGGTATCGGGATAGTTCATGCCCCATATCGTGGTCACCGCATTGTGGTACCCGGCCCGGCGAATCGCTTCCTTATTCCACATCCCAAAATCCTCTTCTCTACCGTTTGGATAAGAGAAATGGTGAATCGGGTGGTCCAGTTCCTCTTCAATGCGCCGTTTGCATTCGCCGACTTCCCACCTTACGTTTTCTTCGGTCAGCTTCGAAAGGAATGGATGCGTAACGGTGTGCCCGCCAAAACTGATGTTCTCCCGTTCCATAATGCGAATCTGATCCCAGGCGAGCATTTTCTTGCGTCGCTCCGATATCACATCCGCGGCAAGTGCACGGCAGATTATGGCGAGCCAGTCGCGGCGGCTCGCATCGGGCAGCGTTCGGAAAAGCCGAAAAATGCCTGCATTTGCGTGAAGACGCTCAGACTGATTTCGCAACCAAAAACGCCGCGGAATGTCAATTTCAAGATCCAGAAACTCACGGTCCGTTCGCTTGAGGGCGGTTGCGAGCTGCTCAAACCACAGGGGCTCGCCGGAATCGATGCTGCCTGTCGTCAGAAATACGGTCGCGGGCAAGTTATAGTCACGAAGGATCGGAAACGCATTCCTATAGTTATCTTCGTAGCCGTCGTCAAATGTAATCGCAAGCAGTGGGTCAGACGAGCGATCATCCAGGCGCGCGGGGAGTTCGTCCAGGCTCACGACATTGTAGTACTTTGCGATGAATCGCATGTGTTCGCGGAACACGCGGGTCGGCATGGACGAAAAGAATGGATCTCGGTCATCGTTTACCCGGTGGTAATACAAAATTCGTGCGGAAGGTCGCTGCCGTTTCACCCAGGGGAGCTGTCGCCACGCGTCGCCAGATACTTTTAACTGGTAACGCCTTCGAATAGGCCGGATCAATGCCGGAAGGTGCAGATTCAGATAACAGCTGGCCGCGAGACGCCGTACGCCCCTCCACTCCTCTTCGCGCGGTCGATCAGCGCGAGACAACCGGGAAAGGAGATTCCGGCCGAAGTCGACGAATGTTTCGGGAAGTACGCTTCTTAGCGATTCGCGGGCCTGTTCGGCAATCTCGGGTCCACGGCAGAACAGAAAATTGTTGTGCGCGCGGCGTGCTATTACAAAGCATTTGCTTTCTTTAACGATGCTCCCCCAATCGCTTTTGTGACGCCCCACGCCGCCGAGGAAATCATATTCCCGAACTCCGGCGCCAATCAGCCGACGAATGCTCCACGCTCGCAAGGCAACACCTGGATTCCAGTGTTCGGAATCCGGCTCATAGCCTTCCTGTAACTGTGAATAAACGCCGTTGTACGTGAATCCGTATTGCGCCGCGAGAATAGTGCCATTCCATTCGAGCCAACTAAATCGAAGCCATCCTTGGTCGAGCAGTACTCTCGATACTGCCTGATAAAAGTGGCGTTTGCGATCCCAGCCAAAAACGCCGGGTTTTCCCTCCTGTTTCCAGCGCCGCGTGTGCAGGTCGAACAGGATGGGGAGGAGCCGACTGACATCTTCGATCGTTTCGCAGAAGCCGAATCGTACACCGGAACGACTTTCCATGTTGCGCAGCACGGAGCGTACTTTTGTGCGGAAGCGGGGGCGGAGTACCGTTAGGTACTCTTCCCAACTGTCGGGCAGGTGCACCGTGCTGCAAGGCACATCCTTAATAGAGGTAAGCGTGCCTGATTGCGCCGCCATCTGCTCGAATGCCGCGATCGATGGGGACGCATCTGGAATCTCATTCAGCAGCAGTACTGTGCCGCGGTTTAAATCAACCGCCAGAAAGGCACGCACAGCAGCAAAGACGGCGTTTTCCTGACCGGCGGCGACTATGGCGTTGAGGTAATCGGAATCATTCGAGCCATCCCCGATAAAGGACAGAGTCGAGACAGTCTGTCCAAATCTTTGCCGCCGTTGCAAGCGAAGAGGAACGATCCCGACCAGTTCATCGCGATCATCATATGCGGTAAGAACGCGCAGCTCCCCGGGGGCTCCATAAACTGACCACCAGGTGCGTATCCATTCCCAGGTAACGAATATTGCCGGTGAGGCAGCACGCTGCAAGAGGTTGGCCCAGGACTCGCGCAGAGCTTCTAGGTCGGATTCGCGTTGAAGCAAAACAATTCTCATCTCGCAACCGTCTTCCGCTGGTCGAGAACTTGCTGGCACCAGAGTTCACACACGAAGAAGGTCCAAAGCGTGTCTCCGTAATAGGTCGATTCCTCGGTTTCGGTTTTTCGGACCAGGTCGTCAATAAAGCTGCGCCGGAAAAAGCCGCGTTCGCGGGCGGTGCGTGAGAACAGCACATCGCGGGAAATCTCGCGAAGTCCCGAATCCGAATTCAACCACATAGCCACGGGAATACCGAAGCCATGCTTCTTCTTTTTTAGAATGCCGACCGGCAGCAAGTTTCGAAATGCTCGTTTAAACAAATAGCGCTTCTTGAAACCGTTTATTTTCAGGCTTGCGGGAACACGGCCGGAGAACTCCGCTACCGCATGATCGAGGAACGGGAACCTCGATCGGATGCCGGCAAGCTCAGACATGCGTGTCACTTTGGGCAGATCGTTATCGGCAAGCGTAATGTGGATGTCGATATACAACAGGCGGTCCAAATGATGGTGGGCTAATGCGTCACGGTAATAGAGCGCTGGGATGTCCAGAGGTGAATAATCCTGCATCGACGCCAGGAAATCCGATTCAAAAATGTCCGCGGCGCGGTTTGCACGCAGAAAGTGGTATGAGAAATAACGTTCGACAGGGCAAAGATTAGATCTGCGGACATAGCGCTTGGCTTTAGCGAACATTCCAGCCTCGAAGGGCACGCAAGCCAAGAGAGGCTCAATCAGTCCCCTGCGAAGCAGTCCGGGAACACGCTGATATGTGTCAAATACCTTGTCAGTAGCGTATCGTTCATTACCGGCAAACAGTTCGTCCCCACCGTCTCCGGCAAGGAGCACATCGATGCCGTGGTCCGCCGCAAGTTTCGCACAGAAATAGGTCGGAACGGCGGATGCGTTGCCAAACGGTTCATCGAAGGCCCGAACGATATCCGGCAGCGCCCTTGAACAGTCTTCCGGACCAACCAAGCAGACGTGATGTTGTGCTCCAAATTGCTTGGCGGCAAGCTTCGCATAATCAAGCTCGTTAAATGACTGCTCCCGGAATCCTATAGAAAAGGCATGGACAGGGCCCCGGTTCAAACGGCTCATCATGCCGACAACGGTGCTGCTATCCGTCCCGCCACTCAAAAAGGACCCGATATTGTCAAAATCCAGATCCTTCGAGTGATCTTCGACAGAATGTTCTACCAGCGCCTCGAGTTCATTGCTCAGAGACTCTTCGTCAACGTGCTGAGCGCCCCCGTACTGCATCGTCCAATATCGGCGGGTGGTTATGTTGCCGTCTTGGACGGTTAAGACTGTTCCGGGCAGCAATCGGGTAACGTGCCGCAGGATCGTATGGGGAGCGAGGTTGGAGCTGAAGTTGAGAATGTTCGCAATCGCGCACGGGTTTACGCTGGTGTCGATCTCTCCGGATTGGGCCAAGGCATCCACGCGCGATGCGATAAGCAGAAAATCCGGGTGATCATACAAGGCAAGCCGGTGAATGCCGAAGCCATCGATAGACACGACGAGTCTGTTTTGGTGGCGATCCCATATCACCAGCGAGAACGCACCCCGCAACTTCTCGACGAAGACAGAGCCAAACTTTTCATATAGGGCGGTTAGCAGCGCGGCCGTGGTAATAATCTCTGCAGGATCAGTAACGTCGAGCATGCCGCGCAGCTCTGATTCATTCGACAAATCTGCGTCACAAGCCAATAAGATATGGCTGCTTTCAAAAAATTGTTGTGTACACAGCCGGGCTGCGATTCCGATACCTCCGCCCAATTCGAATTTCCAGCGCACCTTCTCGCACGGTTGGATTTTCGATGCGTGACTGAGCTCAGCGAGAAGTTCGCGCGCCCGAGAAGCGTTTCGCCGTGCGACAACAGCACACAACCCGCTCATACGATGTGGTAAACCTCCTGCCAGGTGCGGAACATCAAGACAGCCCAAAGAAGAGCCGACCAATCGCGGTGCCTTCGCTGATGTTGTTGCCAACATCTGTCGAGAAAAATGGGATTCAGAATTTGATCTTGGCGGCGAAACAGTGCATGATAAGCAAACTCTTTGATCTCGCCGCGAAACCACTCGGCTACCGGTACTGCAAAGCCTTTTTTCGGGCGATTCAGGATTTCGGAAGGTATAACAGTCTGTAAAGCACGCTTGAAAATGTATTTGCCTTGACCCTTGCGCAATTTCAGATTTGACGGGATCTGCGCGACAAGCTCCATAAGCTTGTGATCGAGAAGCGGGCACCGAACTTCAAGAGAATGAGCCATGCTGGCGCGATCCACTTTCACGAGAATGTCGTCGACCAGATACGTTTTCATGTCCACGTATTGCAGTCGCGACAAGGGATCCGTTGTATTAGCATTCTGGTAATGTTGCTCGAGCACATTCCGCGAGTCATAACCGCCCAGCGCGCGGTGTATATCCGAAGTAAACAGCTGAGATTTGAGCGCGGGCGGGCAACACGAAATGCCGTAAAAATACCCGTCCAACGGAGAGCGCGCGAGACTCTCGAAGGTGGACTTCGCTCGGAAAACACGAGGGGCCCAGCCGAGTTTCGGATACCAGTCGCCGAGCGGCCCGAAAACGGTTCGCCGCAACTGCTGGGGCAGCAGCGATCGCAACCGGTCCTCGTTCATGGCGAGCCTATAGCGGCGATATCCGGCAAAGTTCTCGTCGCCGCCGTCTCCCGACAGAGCAACAGTTACCCGCCTGCGGGCAATCTGGCAGACATAATAGGTGGGGACTGCCGAAGAATCCGCGAACGGCTCGTCATAATGCCAGGCAAGCTTAGGCAGTAAATCAATCGCTTGCGGCTGTACAGTGTCCTCAATGTGATTAGCTCCCAAACTGTTCGCGAATTGGCGCGCGTCGACGGCTTCATCGTAGCCTTGCACGGGAAAGCCGATGGAACAGGTGGTAACCGGCGATTGAAATTGATTCATCACTGCCACTACCGATGACGAATCCACACCCCCGCTGAGAAATGCGCCTAACGGAACGTCGCTGATCAAGCGCGATTTAACGGCTGTCCGGTATTCGTGAAGAAAGCGTTCGCACCACTCTGCTTCGGTGAAACCCTGTTGTCCGTCGAAGCAAATGTCCCAGTAGGGGACTTGACGAAGCTGAGAACCGCTGATCGACAAATAATGCGCCGGAAGCGACTTCCGAATATCACGATAAATCGTTTTCGGTGCTGGAACATATTGAAAGGAAAAGTAGTCAGACAGGGCAGTTAGGTCCATATCCTTCGAAACGTCTCCAGCGGCCAAAATCGCCTTAATTTCCGAAGCGAATACGAGCCTCTTGCCGTTCCACGAATAAAACAGAGGCTTCTTGCCGATGCGGTCTCGCACGAGCAGCAGCTTCCGCCGGCGCGCGTCCCAAAGGGCGAATGCGAACATTCCGCGGAGATGGGAAAACGACTCCTCTCCAAGCTCCTCGTATAAGTGAATAATCGTTTCTGTATCGGATCGTGTCCGGAACTGGTGGCCAGAGGATAGATAAGTCCGATTTAGCTCCTCGAAGTTATAAATCTCGCCGTTAAAGACGATCCATATAGTCCCATCTTCATTGGAAAGAGGCTGCCGGCCGCCTTCGAGATCGATTATCGAAAGGCGCCGGTGGCCCAATCCAATTCCAGGGCCTGTATATATGCCGTCTGCATCAGGACCGCGATGGCGAATGGTGTCGCACATGGCCCTGATGGGAGCAGGATCGATAGGTATCCGGCGCTCTGGCTCAAAAATTCCTGCGATGCCACACATAACCTTAAGCGGCTCCGACACCTTCGACTTTGCACCGCCGCGGAATTAGATTTTGATAGAGTTGGCTGTATTGATTGGCCATCAGATCCAGGGAGAAATGTTCGCGGACGCGCCTTACAGCTTCCCGGCCTAAGCGCAAACGCCGCTCCTTTTCCGTGAGCAGCAAATGCAAGTGGCTGGCCAACATCTGGTCGTCAGAGACAGCAAACAGAAGTCCGGATTCTCGGTCCTTTATAACTTCCGGAGTCCCGCCGCTGGCCGTCGCAACAACTGCTAGGCCGGTTGACATTGCCTCGAGAAGCGAATTGCTGATGCCCTCCGTAACTGACGACAGAACATAGGCGTCCATGGCTTGCATCAACTCCGGAACCCGGTTGCTGGATCCGAGAAATAGGATGCGGAACCGGCAATCAGGATCGGCGGCGGCAAACGCCTCTAATTTTGTGCGCTCCGGGCCATCACCGATGATGAACAGGCGCCACGGTTTTTGAAAGCCCGTTAGTCGGCGGGTAGCCTTGAGGAGTGTAAGATGATCCTTAACGGGAAATAGATTGCCGACTGCACCGACACAGAAAACGTCGTCAGGAATCGCGAATTCCTGACGGACTCGGGCTCGGGTCTCCAGATCAGGAGCAAAGCGGCGGTGATCCACGCCGTTGTGAATCACGGAGATTTTATTGCAGGCCACGCCAGTCCTTCGCGTGTGAACATCTTTCAGAGCATGGGAAACCGTGATCACGCGGTCTGCGAGCCGATACGCAATCCGCCGAAAACAGATGCGACGCCAAGCCTCCGCACCCGCAGTAATGGAGTCGAGCCCATGTTCGCTATGCACGGTGCCGCAAAAACGCACAATGCGTGCGGCGACCACCGCCTCGATACCGCCCCAGTTCCGCGAGTGCACAATGTCGGGATGTACCTGCCGAAGAAGGCGCGCAAAGGCGGGAATCTGAATAACGGAAGTTCCCTCTGCTTTTTCCAAGCACATGAGCCGGACACGATCGACGGGAAGGCGCGCCGCATTGTAGCCCAAGTCTCGAACCGTGCAAACGACGTGTTCAAAGCAGTTCGGGTCGAGCTTATGGATCAGATTCACCAGACCGTTTTCCATCCCACCTTTGCCCAACGTATCCAATATGTGGAGAATTCGAACCGGTCTTCGCATACTTATTGGGTATCCGATGGGGGGTAGGCGCCTACGCTCATCGCTTCCGGCGCCCTGGTCTTCTTGCCCAACAACTTGGAATATTCCCGGTCCAAAATCTGTTCTGCCTTTTCGGCGTTCATCTGGGTCCTGCCAAACACGCGCGCACTCTCGGCCATAGCTCCTCTGATCTCAGGAATCTCTAGTCGCTCGAAAGCTTCCCGTATATGGGCGGCGCTGTACTCTTCGAGCACGACGCCGCAACCCGCGCTGCGAACTACGCCTGCGATCTCGCCAAAGTCGCCTGTTATCAGCGGCCGTCCCGCAGCGAGTGCTTCAAATAACTTGTTCGGTGCACTGAATCGCGAGTTTGGATTGGCAGGATCGAAACCGTAATAAACGATATCGGAGGCACAGGTGTAAGTTGCTATCTCTTGAGCTGTTACAAAACCGACATATTTGATTCTTGGATTTCTTGCCGCTCTCTCTTTAACAAGCGGCTGCAAAGCACCTTTGCCACCTACAATAAGGTATACACTGGGTGACGTGTCCACGGCGTCCATTAACTCAGGAATCTTCCGATCTTTAAATAGCTGCGTGATGCACACAACAACGGTGGCAGACTCAGGAATCTTCAGCGTCTGACGTATGGCGCTGTTTTGCTCGGTCGTTCGTGCATACTCGGTGAGTGACTTCCAATTTCCAACGACGACCGAGCGGCGCGCTCCCCGATGTATAAAGTGGCGCTGTAGCTTCGTGCCGACCGTAATCAGCAGATCCACTCGGCGCAAAAAAAAGTTTTCCAATCGCACGAGAACGCGCTGCAGTAGCGGGTGAATGCTCCCCTCCAGCATGTCGACGAAACTCTCGTGGGCATCGTAGACTATGGGAACGCGTTTCAGCTTGCTGAGCACGAATCCTACGGGCAGCGTATCGAGGTCGTGGCAATGTATGGCCTGGACGGCAATTTTCCTGGCGGCCCACAGCATCTTCAGGTACACCAGCGGATAAAAGAGCATCTGGATGCTGCCGCGTCCATGCAAGGAAGCAAGGAAGATCCGCTTTACTTCGATACCTTCGACGATTTGCTTAGCGGGACTCTTTAAATCGCGATCCCAGGCCACAATAGACACCTGATAGCCCTTTGCGAGAAGCGCCAAGGCCTCCTGGCGCACACGCGGATCAGGGTCGTAGGCGTTACTGAGCAACATCAAAATCACAGGCGATTGCCCCATATCGTTCAAACCGCTAAGATAGTTATTTCTTTCTTTCGGGGTAGTAGTATTCGCGGAACTTCTTATATTCGCGCGTGGGTGGTACGCCATTTAGTACGCTGCCGATCACGTTGAAAGATCTAAGCTCGCGCGCCGCACTTTCGAGCGATTTGCGGGTAGTTGAGAATGAGCGAGCGACAAGCAATACGGCATCACAGGAATTAGCGATGAGTTGCACATCGGTCAGGAGATTCACCGGAGGTGAATCCACGATCACAAAGTCGAACCGGTCAGTCAGCGACCGCATGCAGGCCTTCAGTTGTACCGAATTTAAGAGTTCCGCCGGAGATGCCGTGGCAGTCCCACGTAGTAGGAAGTGAACCCCTGACGGACTTGCTTCGAACAGAACGTTTTGAAGTGAGGCAGAGCTATCAAGTAAATTGCTGAGACCGGGTTGGTCCTCAGCGCCTAAGTATTCGCCCAGGGTTCCCCTCCTTAAATCACCGTCCACTAGCAGGACTCGGAAGGAAGAGAGCATCGCAAGGCTGAGCCCTAAATTGATACACGTCAAAGTTTTCCCTTCCTGCGGAGAAGGACTGGTGACTACTAGGCTGCGAAACGGCCGCTCCGCTTGCAGCTGCAAGAGCTTTGTGCGCAGTCGGCGATAACTCTCGACGACAACGGGGTCGGGCTGTATCGTCAGCAGACGCGCACTGGGCGGCAGCGCCACGTGGGCAGTATATTTCCCCGCCATTTCCCGCTGAGTATTCGTCTCCGCCTGTTTGGAAAAATCCTCACGATCGCAAACTCCGCGAAGTACGGACGTCGATCCGTTCTCGGCTCCCGAGCCGGCGTCAACCGACACGGACCCACGGGCGTGCTCCCCCCATGTTATGTGTTTGAGAGCTGGGTCCATAATGGAGATGAAATCGTCATGATGAAAGCTCTATTTAGGGCAAGTAGGTGGCCACATCGACAAGCATGACCGGTCCAAAAATGGATCGCCTCGCGTCCCGGGTGCTCCCCCTGTTTCCCTCTATGTAAGCCGGTGGGCCAATCTGCCGCGCGGCCATGAACGGTGCCGTCTCGAAGGCCAGCAATACGAGAGTGTTGCAACGATTACAATGTGCGGTGATCGCCAGCGACAGCGGGGAAAGGCTAAAAATTGGTAATTCGTGCAAAGTCCTCGAAGAGCGATCTGGCCTGAAATGAATCTGTTGAACCAAACATGGCATCCGCGATTACGGAGTCTCTCTTGCAAGCCGTTTACGGGTCAGAATTGAGGAGGCATACGGCGATCTCTACAGCAGACTTCTATAGGAATGGAATAGGTAAACAGCGGAGAATACGATGGCCATCCCTGTGGCCGATATGCAAGCCAGAACGAGGCGCCGCCGGGTTCTTAAACGATCCGCAGGAGTTCGGATTATCGGAATGACTTCGAGAACAGGTATGCCAGTAACGGCTGCCAACTGCTCTGCTGTCGCAATGGACATTCCGACAAATTCGCTGGCGACCGCCAAAATCAGCCCTAAGGCGACGCCCGCGATGCAGCCACCGGCATCGATGAGCTTTCGATTTGGTTGGGACGGCCGCTCTGCTGGTTGCGCCGGATCAAGGATCGAGAATTGCTCGCCTTTTTGTCGAATTTCGAGCTGAGTCGCTGTCTCTGCTGATAGTTGCTTCTCGAGCAATTGGCTGTAGTGCGCCTTAGAAGTCTCATAATCACGAACTAGCTGATTGATTTCTTGCTCGCGTACAGGGATCGCCTCAACTTTAGCTTGGTACTGAGAGATGAGTTTCGCCAGACGGTCGTATTCTGTTTTGTGCTTTGCGATTTGTACTTCGATCGCTTCCAACTGCGATTGCAACACTGGATTGAAGTGTTCGACCGGTGCAGGACGTGAGACTGGCACCTCAGCATTTTGGGTCGGGGCGGCTGCCGAACCAGCGTGGTCGTCTGAGCCTTCGTTGGCCTCCTCGTCCGCAATCTGTTTTCTTAGCTTCACAACGTCCGGGTATTTGTCCGAATAATGCATGAGGAGCTGCGACAGCTTGGATTTTAGAGCACTCAGAGTGGATGGCCCCTTTTCTTTCCAGGCTGGCGATTTCAGGTTGGCTTGGTCCAGGTCGACTACCGGGGCCGCCGCTTGTGAAACCATCATGGACTGAAGGTATGTTCGTTGCTGCTCGGCACTATTCAAGGCATCGCTTTCGGCCTGAAGCTGAGATTGCAGCTGCCCCAGAATTTGCAGGTCCGCAGTCTGCTGCTCGGGCATTTCACCGATGTGCTTCAGCTTGAAGTCACGAAGCTGCGCTTCCTGCTCCTCTAGTTTTTTCCGCGTCTCCGACAGTTGGTTGGTGAGAAATTCAGTAGTTCCTTCGGCTTGTTGTTCTCGCGCTTTCAAATTCTCTTCGATGAACAGCGAGGCCAACTCATTTGTTACCTGAGCAACGAGTCTGGCGTCCTTTCCGCTATACGATATGCGAAATGCCTGAAGGTCCTGGCTGCCTCCGAAATCGCTTACGACGCTGACGGTGATATGCTTTCGCATCTGAAGAATTACATCTTCTCGTGCAAGCTTCTTTCTTTCCTCCACATAAAGGCCAAAAGTATCGATAATTTTCTGCAAACGTGTGACGCTTAGAATTTGTTGAGAAAGCGTCCCCAGGCGGTCGCGAACATCTCCGGTTACGGTGGCCTTGACGTAACTGTCAGGAACTTTTTGTGGGTCGACGAGAATGACCGTTTCGGAAGTATAGAGATTAGGAAGGGTGTGCGAAACCGCGATTGTTGCGGCCGACACTATCACGAACACACTAATGACGAGCCACTTCCTGTGGGCGATAATTCTCAGGTAGTGCTCGAGCGATATTTCCAGGTGTGATGCCTGACCGGATTTCGCGCCGCTTTTCGAGACGCGCGGTGTTCCGCCTAGGTCCGCCATTCCCCACAATTGAGGCAAGCAGGCGGCCAAACCCAAGCCCGCGTAGACCACAGTTTTGATCCGATGCTGCTGAGGCTGGGAAGAGGATTTCCCAAAATATCTCTCGTAGTACAATAATTTTTCATTGAAAGCAAAACAGCCGATCCAGCTTCCCAACCTGGCGGTCTCAAGGCCGGTGAAAAAGGATTCCCCTCATGCTCGGACACCCCGCAGCTTTGCAGGTTGTGATATTCTATCCTGTGCCTCACAGTATTCAGGCATTGCGACGTGCGGCTTTGTTCGGAAAACACACATCGACAACAATTTGGGAGTGCGACGCTGACTTCGCCTCCCGTACCGGCAAGCATAATGCTGCTGAACCGATCTGTACTCACGGTAGCCAACGTTAGTACCGCAGTACTAGTGAGGTGAGTTGGTTTCCGAAAGTGAATACTTCCGAAGAAATTTCGGATTAATCTCCAACTCCGCTGTCAAACGGGGTCATTGCGAGGGTCTCGTTTGTGATTCCGAAGAGTTCGGTCAAGTTCCCTTTGGGTCCAATTTCTCAGGTTGGCTAGGATTTTCAAATGGGCACGGCTGGCATTATCGTCTCCACCAATCTCTCAATTCCACCGCGAATCTGGGACCGGCACGCCTTCTATCAGTGCTCTCGATGACTAGGTTGACATCTTCAGCGACGATAAATTGGAGCACGGATCAGCGGGGCACTTGGCAGGTACTTTATGAAAAATTGCGCAGTATGGGGAAAACACTCGCGCTGGATTCAACACCAATGACGGCACGTTCGGTCACGCTGGCGAGCCCGCTGAACACCCCAAACAGAGAATGCGGTGATCGGCCTTACGACGGATCTGGCGCCTTCGATGACACTATCGGCGATTCACGGTGGCAGATCAGATCAATAAGAGAGTTGCGGCAGTCTGCCCAACGCCACCCTGAGACTTAGCTCCGCGGTAGCGGACAGAAAAGTAACTGAGCAATAGCAAAAGGGAATTTTTGTGCAAAGAGTTCTACATAGGTTAAGCATTGTTTACATCTTCTTGATATCTATAGCTACCACTGTGAGCGCCGCTCCACTGGTGTGGTCAAAATACACAGTCCCCGCGCCGCCCTATTACAACGGTTATCATCGGCTAAATTACGATGCCTTGAACCACCTGGTAATAGCATTCATAAACGGCGACATGTCCGGTGGTAGTTATGCAATTTATTCGGACTCACTCTGGACGTACCAGGCGGGCACACACACGCTCACGTTGATCAACTCGAATCATCAGCCCGGCACGGGCGTGCGGGATACGAATGGGAATCTTGTTGGTAATGGTTGTGTCCAGAGTACACCTACCTGGCCCGGCACACGGCATCCCGTCGGGCAAGTATGGGAGGACAACGTCCGGCATAGATTACTAGTTATCGATGGCGTCTGTGGGACACGGCCTACCAATGACATGTTTTACTTTCAGGAGCAAAATCCGCAGACGAATAAAGTCTGGACTCAAATGCATCCGGCGCACCTCCCTAATCCGGTGCCACTATACGGCCGAAACTCGTCGGCAGTTATCCATGACACAGACGATGATGTCTATGTCATGTGGGGTTACGATGAGGGCTCGAATACACATGATACATGGGTCTATTGTCCGACGGATTTGAATGCCACTCCGGGTGTGCTCACGGTGAAGCAAGTCGCTGCGGGTTGCAATGCAGACGACTGGACGGAAGTTGTCACAACCGGGGGAACACCCAAAGGCGCGAACTTTCCGGGTCTTGTTTACGACTCAGTGAACAAGAAAGTCATTCAATTCGGGGGATCAGACACTTCAGGGATCATAGCTCAAAATCAGACTTGGGCCTATGATGTGCCAACCAAAGGCTGGCAGAACATGAATCCCAGCAACCCACCTCCGGCGCCTTCTAACAATCTTTCCCAGAGCATGCCTGCTATGGACTTCAATACAAGCAGCGGGCTTGTTTACTATCACTATGCTTCGGGCGGATATGGATCCTCAGGTGTGGCCAGCGATTTTACCTATAGCTACGCCGCTAACAAATGGACAACGCTTGGCGATTTGGGAGGCCCAACCTTCACTCAGTCGATGGTCTACGATGCCAGCCAAGATGCACTGGTCGCGTGGAATTATTCTGGCCAAGGCGTGCTTGAGATCTGGACCGCGCAACTCAGCGACTCCGCGGCGCACCCGGCAAATCCCCCTGTCATTACGACTACATCTCCCCTCACAGCTGGGGTCGAAGGTCAGGCGTACTCTGCGTCATTTTCGGCCGCGGGCAAGCCCCCGATTTCCTGGATTTTGGCCTCAGGAAATCTTCCCGGCGGCCTTTCGCTTTCGAACAATGGAAGGCTTAGCGGCACACCAACGGCGGCGGGAACTTTCCAGTTCTCGATGTATGCCACTAATAGCAGTGGAACTTCGACGCCTCAGAACTTCACCATCGTCATCGCGGAAAATGAGGCGGGCAGCACTGGATCTGGATCCGGCAGCGGTACTGGAACGTCTCCCATCAATGTTCCTCTGACCGTCCAGGAGGCGCTATACCCCGGTAGTGTGCCCGGCGTGAATCGGATGAATGAACCTTTTTGCCAAGGCGTACCTATAGCCGATTCGGTTGGCTTGACCACCACGAGTACGCTTGGCTTGATCGGAGCGACAGCAGGACAGTTCCGCATTCTAGGAAAATGGCCTTCCGGTCACGCCAAATGGATTGAAGTGTGTGGCATCGTCCCGCAGGTGAATGCTGGAGGCACGACGACCCTTACTCTGACCAATGGCTCTGGAAATTTCGGCGGTTCCAATCTTGCCGTAGATAACGGCTCGACCATCAGCGTTTTCACTGGCTCTGCCACATTCACTATCAAGAAGGCGAACTTCAACGTCGTCGATCAGGCAGTTGTCAATGGCACAACTGTCGTGGCGAGCGGAACTTCCCAAGGACTGGTAATCACTGGTCCGACCCCTACTGCAGCCTACCCGCGAAATGTGACTTGCGGTGGAGCAGGCCAATGCACGACAGTCTACTCGTCGGTAAACGACGCAAACTCGACCTGCATGATCGAGAAAAATGGTCCAGTTGAAGCTGTCCTGAAGTGTACCGGTGATCATGTCGATGTCTCCGGGCACGTTTACATGCATTTTACGGTCCGCGAGTACTTCTACAGAGGAAAAAGCAACGTCAAAGTAACCTCTATCTTGCGAAACGCCGATTACGGTACTTCGAATACGTTTGCAACTGCATACAAGGGCCATCAGGGATATGAACTCCGGATCACGCCCAACATCAGCGGGACTCTGAACTACACGGTTGCGAACGATACGGCAATCCCGACGACCGGCACAATGGCGGGGAGTGACAGCGTTTATCTGTATCAAGGTGAATCTCAACATATGAAATGGCAGGACTGGTGCGGTGATGGTTGCGTTCCGTTCACCAAGGACAAGGGGTATTTGATCGTTAAGAATGGCCACACGATCCTGGGCGGCTCCGACACCCAGTACGTGCAAGGTTGGGCCGACATTAGCGACAGGAATGGCGTGGGTGTTCAAATCGGCGTTTACCAAATGTCCGCATACTGGCCTAAGTCACTCGAATTCAATAACGGTGGAACTGATGTTCGGATCGGAATCTGGCCTCGTGAGAACAGCCAGCCGTATTATCAGGAATGGCCACAACAGAGCACACATGATCTATATCTCAACTTTCATTCAGCGGCTCCGGTCTCCCCTGCAAATGAATTCCTGAAATTCCAGCACTATCTACTGGCGCGCGCTCCGTTCACGTATTACAACACAACAGGGGTGTTTCCCTACACGCTGATAGATCCGAAAGTGGAAGATCAGTACTATTCGACTGCGGGATCGACAGCCACCCCGGCGATATCTTCATCGTGGGCGTGCTGTATTCAGGATTTCGGAACTTCGAATTCCCAGTGGCCCTTAAGCATCTTCCGTTTTTACTACTGGCATTCCGGTGGCGGCGGGAATCAAACCGAATTCCGCTGGTCGTACCTGCTCAATTTTCTGACACGCAGCATGACAGGCCGGTATCTCGAAGCAGCGCACTTCTATCATTTCATGGCTGATTCCGCATGGCCGCGTTCAGATGGATTTAATTGGCGCGATAAGCCGCATATCAATGCTGCAGGCTCGACGGCTCAGGTCGATGGTCTCGGCTTTCCAATGGCCGCCTCGGCGAACTCTGGTCTCGCCACTGGACACGCCAACTGGCTCGATCAGGAGCACGGTCACTGGTATGGAATGACCGACTATTATTTCTTGAGCGGCGATGAGACGATCAAGGACGCCATTTTGAACGGTCCTAAGGATCGAGCGCTCAATCCAGATACCTACCTCAACGGGCAGTTTGGAGGACTTTGGAACTCTCGTGCCGTGGGAGTCGAGTTGATGAGCACTGCAAGATTATCCAAATTTCTTGCTTCCATCGGCGATGCCTCTGCACCCGACGTGCTGCAGCAAGGTGCCGACGACTATGCGGCCCAGGTAAGTAATCAACTGTGTGTTTCGGGGTTTCCGAGCGGATGTACATTTGGTCCTATCCAGCCCAGCGGCTCGTGGCTTACACAGGGAATTAGCAGGACACGTGGGCTCCACTATGGGGGCACGTATTCTTACCTCGATCCCTGGTGTGGTAACGATAACGCACAGGTGCGAGGTGCCGCTACTTTCATGGCCAACAACTTAATTCAGGGCATATTGGAACTACGCGATGTCGAAGGTTCCGGCTGGTCGGAATATCTGAATTCCCTAGATTTGGCCTACGGTGTTTCGCGCTGGGCGTTGTCTGAGATGTACGTCGACGACCATAGCGGGCGGTGGGATGTCAATGGCTTCCGCTACTATATCGCTCTTGATCTACCTGGCAGCTGCAACGGTACTCAGGATTATCATACTCTGCCGCAAGCTCAGCAGACGGTGTCGTTCACGTTCTTGCCAAAATACTTGGTGGACGGCGACACGAATTGGGCGGATAAGTTCAAAATCAATATACAACGCGACGAAGCGGCCATCGGCGTCATTACTTCCGACTTTGGCTCTTACGAGGTCGCCCATATGATGGGCATCATCAACAATCCATTGCGACCAGCGCTGAGTAACCTCGCGATCAAGACCTTTACCGATAACGGGGGTGGATCTTACACCATTGCGTGGACCGTTCCGCCAGGTACGCAGAGTTATCGAATTAAATGGGGCCCCAGGACTATCGTAGATTGGATTGGATTCGATCCTATCCACAATGTGTTCACTGGAGACCCTGTCAACACAATGGCCTGGTTTGCAGCAACGAACGTTCCGAGCCTGCCGGTACCGGCAGCAGCCGCCGCCACCCAGAGCCTTACCATCAACACTGGAGTCTCCAATCTCAGGGTCGGCAACTTCAGCGTTAAGGCGTACGTAGGCAGTACCGGCGTGCCGCCCACCGGTTCCGCCAGCATTATTCCGGTGCGCGGCAACGGGCAAACGGGTGGGATTGGTAAGCCGCTGGTTTCGCCATTGACGGTTCAGGTGCTAGATGGTAATGGCAGCCCTATATCAGCGGCCACAGTCACTTTCATGTCCACGTCCGGCGGCGGTTTTGTGACTGCGTTCCACGTCACAACCAACAGCCAAGGTGAGGCCTCAACTAGTTTGACCCTTGGATCAAAACCCGGGAGCGATACCGTTGTTGCTTCCTCCGCAGCCGCTCCAGGCGCGTCCGTAGTCTTCATTGAAACAGCAACTGACACTGGCTCCGTAACCCCTGCCGAACTCATCTATGTAAGCGGAAATGATCAAAATGTACACGTAAACCAGACGTTCGCTGCACCATTGACCGTTGAAATAGTAGACACGAATGGGAACGCCGTCGCTGGATCAACTGTTAACTTTGCAGTTACCTCCGGCAACGCGACGGTTGCATCCGCGGTCGTAAGTACGAACGCTCAAGGCCTAGCTAGGGCTATCCTTACCCCTGGAAAGAACACCGGCAGCCTGACAGTCGCTGCAACGGCAGCCAATTTGACGGGAAGCCCGGTCGTGTTCACAGAGAACATTACGCGCCCAACAACTACTTTTAACGTCACCTGGACAAAACAGACGCTAGCTACTTCAAAGCCGGGACATACAGGCTATTCAACGCTGCTATTCGATCCCGTCTCAGAGCAAACAATCGTTTACAGCGATCTGACCAATTCACACAGCATTTATGCAACCGATTTGTTCTTTTACAACGCCGCTGCCAATGCGTGGACCCACGTTTCCGGGACAGGCGACCTGACTAGCGTATGCCCCCAAGATACACCTTCTGTTCCTGGCGACCGGCATCCCGTTGGGAATATGAGTATCGATACAAACCGCAATTACTTGTGGATGTGGGGCGGATCTTGCGGCAGTCCTCGTCAGGATATGTATCACCTGAAACTAAATACAGATCCGAGCCAGGATGAATGGACACAGGTCAGCTCCGCTCATCTGCCGCCGTCGGTTGTCTCTGCGTCCGTGTATGATCCCGATGATGACTTAATCTTTGTGTTTGGTTACGACGGCGGGGATGGTACTCGCAACAATTGGCTATATTGCCCGGCCACAGACCCGCAAGCGCCTAGCGTTCTAACGGCAGCACAGATTGCTGCAGGTTGCTCAGCTGCGGATGACTGGACCTCCATAACACCCGTTGGAATGGTTGAACCGAATGCAAAGGCACTCCCAGGAATGGTGTACGATCCCAATATTCATAAAATCATCCTGTACGGCGGCCTCAACTCAGGATTGACCTTCGGCTTCAACGAAACCTGGACCTATGATGTGCCGTCTCGCACCTGGACGAGGGTTGGATTGTCGTCACCAGCTCCTCCTGCCTTGTTTGGCTGGACCGGCGATGGTATGACACAAATCGCATACGACTCCCAGACAGGCAATACGCTCTACCACCAGTGCTTCGACAGCGGTGCACCGGCTGATTGGCAGTACGATCCGAGCGCCGATACCTGGACTAAGCTGACCTCCACTGGGGGCGTCTCGGGTACAATGCAAGCGCTGACTTACGACCCAATGAACAACATCTTGATTGGATTCGATCTGGATCCAGAAACGCAAAGCAGCGCAGTTTGGCAAGGCACTTTGCTCCTGGAGTCTGTCCACTAATTCGAAAAGTATGTACGACCTAAATGGAGATGGAGTAGCCAATGCTGCTGACGCTCTGATCGCCATCAACCAGGCGCTGGGTATTGCAGCCTGCACTATTGCCAATGTCAACCATGATGGCGTTTGGGGACATCGTAGATGTTCAACCCATTTCAAATGCCGGAGCCAGCGGAGGATCATAGATCGAATTATGTTTCCCGCCAGCGGCTCGCCTGAGTTGCTAGTGCGGAGGATCTCAGAGACTCAAAGGCGTAAAAGAGCTGAATCATCCACGCATACGACAGGCGGTCCCTTCCGGATCGCTTCTTCATCGATCATTTGTGCTGGAATCCGCCGTGTCCGCAACCGTCTGCGGAATCCATTTAGCGGTCGTTCTACGCAGTAATAGGATCCAAAAGCCGCGAGAATAGCCAACCCGAGATTCAGCGGAAAAGACGAGACGAGAGCAGCAGAGTTACGGTTAAGGAATACCTGCTGCCACAGGTAGAGCGAATAACTTAGGACACCAATCCACACCAGCGGGCGGGTCGCCAGAGCTTTCGTAACAACCGATTGCACCGACACGCAATAATGGACGATCACGGCTACCGATACGTTCAATACGCCAACGCCCATTGCAATCCCAACTGCATAAACTCTAGATCTGTTGCACAGAATAACGCTGGCCGCCAAAACCGGAAGCAACCACCGCGAGGTCAAGCAGTTCCGGTACCAGCGACGCGTCAACAGCGCATCCCCCCAGAGTGCCAGCAGGCACCCGCAGGCTAGTGAATCCGCGACACACGGAAAAATCCACCCGGGTAGATGCTCGTGAACGGTGATAAGGCGAGCGCCGGGTGAGAACAAAACCACCGCTGCAGCTACCCATCTCGCCCGGGCACAGCCCCACAGGACCAATACAGCGGGCCAAAGCAGATAAAATTGTTCCTCGACAGAAAGCGACCATAGATGTCCGATATACCAGCTGGTGGTCCGCCGGAAATCAACTGTGTACGTCAGTGCCGAAGTAATGTCGCCGGGGTGTAGTCGGATCCAGCCGAGTAAGTTCGCTGCCATTACGCATCCCATAAAAAGTAAAAAGGCGGGAAATAAACGCAGGATGCGGCGGGCATAGAAGAGCGTCAACGAAATCCTTCCTGTCGTATCGTGCTCCTCGATCAACAATTTCGTAATCAGAAAGCCTGAAATGACGAAGAACGTCAATACGCCCAGATTGGCGTAATCACCTGTCCAGCGCTCGATGCTGAGATTTGGGAAACCTCGGGTTGCGCTCAAATGACCAAGCAGAACGGAGCAGATCGACACGGCTCGCAAGCCATCAAGCGCCCGCATTCTCGAGCTCACCTGACCGTGATGTCCGCGTTCCACATCAGTATCATTCGACATGCGGTTACCGGTTGACTTTCGCCCACAACACGGTTTGACGCCCGGCGAATCCCTTTATCAAGCCGATCGCCAGTGCTATTTGGCCGAATACAAAGTAAAACGGCGCAGAGACCACACCATGCTTCCAGCCCGTAATGAGGCGAAATGCCGCCAATAGAAGAATCGCGATAGCAGCCGAGAGCGGGATCCGGGCTACTACGCTTCCAGACCACATTAAAGATAGCCCGATGAGGGCAACCGCAGCTAGCGGCGAGAACCACCGAAGCAGCTTGTGAGAGATGAAGACAAACCAGAAGCTCAGCGGCGAATGCTTGGGCCACGCGTTGCCCCGTTTCAAAGCTTGGGCGGCACCTGCGGCAATTCGAATTTTTCTTCGAAACTCCTCACGTAGACTGGTGACTCCACTCTCCCAGCCCACCGCATTAGGCTCGAAGACGACGCGCTTGCCTTGCGCTATGATTTGCATCGGAATGACAAAATCCTCGATCAGCGTGTCACCCGGGCAGTGCCGGAACAATTCTCGCCGGAATGCGTACATCGCGCCGTCTGCCCCAGGCATAGAATAGAGGGCTGACGAATATTCCTGAAGCTTCCATTCAATCGAGTAATATTGCTGGGTGGGGGTCTCAAGATCCGGCGTCGTATCAGTCAAGATGACCTTTCCCGACACACAACCCACTGACGAATCTTGGAATCTTTGGATCAGATGTGTAAGAGCATCGCGATGATACATCACGTTAGCATCCGAAAGAACGATAATTTCCTCGGAGCGCGAAGGTATCACTTCGTTTAGATTGGTGATCTTGCCGCGTCTTGTGGATTGCTCGATCAGCGCAACACCGGCGCTGCTGTACCCTCGAACGACGTCCGCAGTCGCGTCCTTTGATCCATCGGAAACTACTACGATCGCAAGCTTTCCTCGGGGATAGCGCAACGCCAGAGAATTTTCTATCTTCCCGCGCATTACTCGTCCTTCGTTCAGTGCACAGATGATCAAGGCCACGGAAGCAGGGGTATGCTGTTCACCGTCTGGGCATTCGCGCCGTTTCATACGCGTACCCCACAGCGCGAGCACGGCAGGATAGATGGCAAAAGGATAAACAAACAAAGCCATCAGGCTCAACAGGACTGTTATCCGCATTGCAGCTGCCTTACGGAAACAGCCGGATGACTCTAGGACCGATTAATCGTGTGAGCCATAGCGGAATCTTGCGCCACATTCGGATCACAAGCCCGAATTTTGGATTGGTAGGACTGAGGTTCGGGATCTCTTTGCACCGTATTGGTATGACCTCGTATGGGAGCTCCCGCATGACGGTCTTCCAATGACTCTTGAAGTCGAATACGCCAGTGCCTCGTTTGCAGCGGCCAAAGTCGAAGCTTGTAAACCCGTTTCTGCCTGCCCAGCACAAATGATCAAAATACATGAACGTATTCGGCCCAAGCGCGTTGTACTTTGTGTCCGAGGCAGCGTAGTAGATGTGCATGTCATCCCGAAAAAGAAAGTTCAGGCTTGCCGCCATAAGCTTGCCGTCACGCCAAACCTCTCGAACATCGACCTTCTCGCCGAAGTTGCGGACAATATTGGCAAAGTAGGCGGACGGAAAGCACGGTGTCCCGAGCCGCCGCATGTTCTTGGCGTAAAGATCCTCAAAGTCCGGCAAGCCGGCGTGGTATCGGGTTTCAAAGCCTTGTTTTAATGATTTTCGAACTACATTGCGTGTCTTCTTCGGCAGCGATTCGAGTAGGGCGGCTTCATCAGAAGTCAGGTATTGCGTAAAGGCGACGTATCGATACACATTCGGAGCGGTAACACACTGTCGCGGAACTGAATTCCGTAATTCGATACGATCCACGCCCAGTTCCGTTCCGAGATCAATGGCCCGCGCATGTAAACTTCGGCGCACCAAGTCGCCGTGTGCTAAGATCCCGCCATACACGGCAAAAGGCGAGGAGAGTAGTAATTTTCCGAGGATGTTCTGAACCAAAAAAAGCGGCAGAATCCCTGTGAGCCGCTCGCCTTCGCTCGCTACAAGGTAAGTGGCGTGAAAGCCGAATGACTGCTCGATGGTCCGCTTCCATGCCAGCAAGTGAAACGGTGTACCGTCCGGGTGTTGAGCAACGAAGTTGTCCCACGCGGAGGCATCATTATCTTCATAGAGCCTAACGGTGATCTGACGGTCTTCGCCAACGCTGGCGTCCTCACGCGAAGGGGCGATTAAATTTTGTATCACTCGATTTCTGAGTCCTAATGCAATCTTTTTGCCACAGAAAGAAAATTCAATTACGGCCTCCGCGCGTCTTACTGAATCGCCCGCTGCGCGCGAGTGGAGAACTAATGGGAATGTTTTCTGAGTTTTTTCACATAGCAGAGAGATCCGCGTTTGGGCGGATGCTTCGACATTTTGCCCTGCTGCTGAGAGAGAAATGCTTTCCGGTCTGCACCCCTGTCGGGAAAGAGTGGATTCCGAATTGCCGTCACATTCGTGATCTTAAAGACACAATGAATCTTCGTTCCTACCATCTCTTTCGCGCCGGGTCAGTTGGGAAGGCCGCACGAGTACTTCCGGTTTATTTGATCCTCCAAGGCATCGCCGGGCTGTCGGGGTACGCCGCACCGAACGTATCAGTGACATCGCCGTCCGCAAATGCGACCATCTCACAAACAGCCACATTGGGAGCAAAAGTCACTGGTACTCTGGCGATCTCGTCCGTTCAGTTCCAGGTGGACGGCGTCAGCCTCACATCTTCGGTCTCCACCTCGGGTTCCTACTACACAACTATGTGGAATACAAGTGCTGTGGCTGACGGACCTCACACGATTACGACGCTTGCAACGGACAGCGGAGGAAACACCGCACAGGGCAGCATTTCTGTCACCGTTTCAAATACGTTGCAGCAGAATCGGCGTGTCCAGAACACCAGCGCCGTGACCGTCTACGGCACCCCTTCGCTCTCTGGCAGTGTAGTTGGCGCGGAATCCGCCAGCGCTGTGGGAACGACTACAGGGGGTCCCGCTTCTGATGGCCAGAACACTTGGTGGCAGGTCGCCTACGATAACGGCCTCTCCGGATGGACCCTGGCGAATTCTCTTGCCGTCATGCCGGTGCTCAGCATTCAAGCAAATGCCTGGCACCCGGTCCAACCCACCTTCGTCGGGGCCCCGTCCGGTGGTCAGCTGTATCCCCAAGGCTGGGGAAACAAAGGGACCTATGATCCCGCCACCCATCGCCTGATCTTCTCCGATCGATGGGCTGACTCAGTTCGCGGGTACCAATCGATCTTCGCTGATGGATTGTATGGCTATGACCCTGTACTGAACCTCTTTACTGTTCTCAAGCTGAACAACTGGTACGCGCAACCGAACCCGTCGGGAGGCTATACGACAACGCCTCTTCCCGCCAACTCCACTGATCCTACGCCTCCCGATCATCATCCGCTGGCGGCTCTCGAAGTGGTTCCGCAGCAGAATGCCGTATACACCGTAAATGGCGTAAACAGCATTTCGTTACCGGATCCTACGATCTTGAACAAGACTTGGCGCTTTGACTTGGCTGCGAGTTCCTGGAGTATGGTTTCCTCCTACACGACCGATCCAAATTATCCGCCTAATAATCCGTCTTCTCCGGGAGTGCTGTATTACGATCCAGGAACAAACAAATTAGTGTATCTCGTCGAGGCCTCTTGCGGATGTCAGGGGACCATCACCTATGTGTTCAATATGGCCACGAATGCCTGGACAATCCTGCCGCAGGATCCATCTTCGTTGGCAGTGAACATCTCCGGCTCCGGTATTGCCTACGATTCCAAGCGCGGTCTGCTCGTCGCCTATGGCGGAAACATCTACGTAAATAATCCCACTTCGACCTTATGGGCGTACTCAGTCGCAACGAACAAATGGACCGAGCTGAGTAGTGCTCCTGTGGCGGCAATGGCTCCCGCTTTTGCTTACGACGGCCATCACGATGTTTTCCTGGCGCTGGTCGGCAATAACACCTATCTGTATAACCCGAACACAAACTCGTGGTTACAATATCCAGCCACTCTGAACCGCCCCATAGATATGCCAAACTGGCAGGGCGTTACGTATGATCCAGCCCATGATGTCTTCGTGTTCGAAGGCGGCATGGACAGTAATTCCCTGATTGCATTGTTTCGTTACGACCCCAGCTGGATGCCTACTTTAAGCGTCGATAATAATTCGCCAAGTGTTTCCGTCACGGCTCCAGCGAATGGCGCGACTGTAGCCGGCTCGATCACTGTTTCAGCAAACGCGACAGATCCAAGTTCACAGGCTTCGACGGACAATGTAGGTATAGTCGGTGTTCAATTCCAGCTAGATGGCGCAAATATGGCAGGTGTTACAGCCGGCTCCGGTCCTTCCTTCAGCATAGGTTGGAATACGGCGCAGGCGCCAAACGGCCCGCACACCTTGACCGCCCTCGCGATTGATGAAGTTGGCAACACCGTCAGCGCAAGCGTCTCTGTTACGGTCAACAATCCATTGTCAGCCCCGGCTATTTCCAATGTCGCGGTCAACAATATTACCGCTTCTACAGCCGTAATCAACTGGACGACAAACACGGCCTCGAGCTCGCAGATCGCATACGGGACGAGTAGTTCGTACGGATCGCTCAGTGCGCTTGGCAGCGCGCTGGTCACTTCTCATTCGATCATGCTTTCCGGACTTCAACCCTCAACCACGTATCACTTTGAAGTTCTTTCGCGAGATAGCCAGGGGAATCTCGGAACTGCGGCTGACTTTACTTTTGCCACTACCACGCAACCCACTTTCCCGACACTGTTTAAAATTATGGGAAATAATGCGGAACTGAGTGGCACCGCGAACGGCTCAACCGTAGCTCCGCCAATATCGCCTTCAAACTATCGCGGCGTCGTCGTAGTCAACGGCTCCGGGTCGGTAAACTTCGCGGGCAGCGGCAACGGCGTCTATTTCCTGAACTGTTGTGTGAGCAGCAACAACGCTTACTATAAGTTCACCGGAGCAACCACAGGCAGCATCTTTGATATCAGCCAGGGGCAAGTCTCATTCACTCTGACATCGCGCTACAGCTTTGCGCAACGGCAAGCCAACGCTGCCACAGCTCGCTACGCCTTTGATGTTCGCGACGGTAACATAAACAATCATCTCTTCTACTTCCTGACAGAAGTGAGTTCCGGCACGATGATGTTCGCGTACTCTACTGGTGGTGGGCCAGCTCAGTTCTACTACGTTCCGAAAGGAACGGAAGACACGCTGTTCGGCAATGGCGTGAACCTGAACGTGGCACTCAGTTGGAATGGAACTACCAGCTATTTATATTTGAACGGAATACTGGCGCAATCGACTCCTTACACGGCCGCAGTACCCAACTGGACTGCGGCTTCCAATTTCGACCTCGGAGCCTACGAGTATGCCACCTACGGCGGTTACAACACCTCTGACGATTTGATCAGTGCCTTTACCGTGACCGGCTCACCTGGAGCTGTTGACACTACGCCCCCAGTGGTGAGCATCACGGCGCCTGCTTCTGGAGCGAGTGTGAGCGGAACGGTACCGGTTTCGGCTAATGCCACGGATAATGTGGCCATGTCGAGTGTGCAGTTCCAGGTGGGTACTACAAACCTGGGTACTATGACAGGTGCAGGGCCTTCCTATGCTGTATCGTGGAACACCAGCACGCTCAGCAATGGTTCTTATACATTAACCGCGACTGCGATGGACACGTCCGGAAACACCGCCACGGCGAGTATTCCGGTTACGGTCAGTAATCCGACCGGCCCAGTGATCTCGTCGGTTTCCGCAGAGTCCGTGACTTCCTCCAGTGCAGTGATCAGTTGGACGACAAACGTGCCCGCAAGCTCGCAGGTTGCGTATGGAACCAGCACCTCGTATGGTTCGAGCACGCCGCTGAACTCTACTCCTGTGACCTCGCATTCGGTAACGATAGCGGGCCTGAATCCTTCTACGCTGTACGATTATCAGGTCACCTCACAGGATTCGCAAGGCAATGTGGTCTCGAGCGGGAACTTAACGTTCACGACCTCGGCTGCCGGAGTTCAAACACTTTTGCAGATCCAGGGCAATGCTTCTGAAGTGAGCGGAACCAGCACGGGCTCGATCGTCACGCCGGGTACGGCGCCTTCGGGGTTTAGCGGAACGGTGGTTGCCAACGGCTCCGGGTCGGTAAACTTCGCGGGCGGCGGGAACGGAGTATATTTCCTGAACTGCTGTGTGAACAGCAACAACGCTTACTACAAGTTTACGGGGGCAACGGTCGGCAACATCTTTAACATAGGCCAGGGGCAAGTCTCGTTCACTCTGACATCGCGCTACAGCTTTGCGCAACGGCAGGCCAACGCTGCGGCGCCTCGCTATGCCTTCGACGTTCGTGATAGCAACGTGAACAATCATCTCTTCTATTTGCTGACAGAAGTGAGCTACGGATATTTGGTGTTCAGCTATCGGACAGCTGGCGGGACAGCTCAGTTCTATTACGTTCCGAAGGGAACGGAAGACACGCTGTTCGGCAATGGCGTGAACCTGAACGTGGCACTCAGTTGGAATGGAACTACCAGCTATTTATATTTGAACGGAATACTGGCGCAATCGACTCCTTACACGGCCGCAGTACCCAACTGGACTGCGGCTTCCAATTTCGACCTCGGAGCCTACGAGTATGCCACGTACGGCGGTTACAACACCTCTGACGACTTGATCAGCGAGTTTACTGTGAGCGGCGCGCCTGGAGTTGTCGACACGGCACCCCCGGTGGTGAGCATCACGGCGCCTGCTTCTGGAGCGAGTGTGAGCGGAACGGTACCGGTTTCGGCCAATGCCACGGATAATGTGGCGATGTCGAGTGTGCAGTTCCAGGTGGGTACTACAAACCTGGGCACTATGACAGGTGCAGGGCCTTCCTATGCTGTATCGTGGAACACCAGCACGCTCAGCAATGGTTCTTATACACTAACCGCGACTGCGACGGACACGTCCGGAAATACCGCCACGGCGAGTATTCCGGTTACGATCAGTAATCCGACCGGGCCGGTGATCTCATCGGTTTCCGCAGGATCCGTGACTTCCTCCAGTGCAGTGATCAGTTGGACGACAAACGTGCCCGCAAGCTCGCAGGCTGCGTATGGAACCAGCACCTCGTACGGTTCGAGCACGCCGCTGAACTCCACTCGTGTGACCTCGCATTCGGTAACGATAGCGGGCCTGAATCCTTCTACGCTGTACGATTATCAGGTCACCTCACAGGATTCGCAAGGCAATGTGGTCTCGAGCGGGAACTTAACGTTCACGACCTCGGCTGCCGGAGTTCAAACACTTTTGCAGATCCAGGGCAATGCTTCTGAAGTGAGCGGAACCAGCACGGGCTCGATCGTCACGCCGGGTACGGCGCCCTCGGGGTTTAGCGGAACGGTGGCTGCGAACGGGTCTGGGTCGGTAAACTTCGCGGGCAGCGGCAACGGAGTGTATTTCCTGAACTGTTGTGTCAACAGCAACAACGCTTACTACAAGTTCACCGGAGCAACTATAGGCAGCATCTTTGATATCACCCAGGGGCAAGTCTCGTTCACTCTGACATCGCGCTACAGCTTTGCGCAACGGCAGGCCAACGCTGCGGCAGCTCGCTACGCGTTCGATGTTCGCGACGGCAACATAAACAATCATCTCTTCTACTTGGTGACAGAAGTGAGCTATGGATACCTCGTATTCAGCTATCGGACAGCCGGTGGGCCAGCGCAGTTCTACTACGTACCGAAGGGAACGGAAGACACGCTATTCGGCAATGGCGTGAACCTGAATGTGGCGCTGAGCTGGAACGGAACCACCAGCTACTTATATCTGAACGGCGTACTGGCGCAATCGAGCCCTTACACGGCCGCAGTACCCAACTGGACTCCAGCTTCCAACTTTGACCTCGGAGCCTACGAGTATGCCACCTACGGCGGTTACAACACCTCTGACGATTTGATCAGTGCGTTTACCGTCGGCCATCCCTGATCGAGGCACGTGAACATGCCTCAACACGCCCGAGTTAGGAGCAAGCTCGCCATGACTACTGCGGGTTTTATGAATCGGATTTGGCAGAGCTGTTATCCGCTTTGGGATTCGTCACAAGGACATAGCCTCGCCACCACTTGCCTGCGGTGCCTCAAATGAAGATACGGTGGATTCGTCTGGCAACATAAAACAGATATCGAAGTGCTTTCTGCAGTTAGGTTAGTTCGTTTGCTAAAAACTACCGTTTCTCCTCCGCCGACTCGGTCGCGGCGTGCCTGCTTGGACCCAGCCCACAGCCCCGCTTGCGCCTTTCGAGCCAACTCCGCTTAACTCTCAACTCCCCACCTAGGCCTCCATTCGAAGCACATTTTGCGAAAGTGGGTCACAAAAATAAAAAAAAAGATTAATCACGGCGAATCAGTGCGTTAGGCACGAATTGTTTCTGCGATGGAAAGCTCTCGCGCTGAGGCTTAAGACGAGAGGATCGAGCTCGCCATGGATAGAGGATATGACTTTTATCTGGACGAGAACGAGCATGAGCGAATGGCCGTAAGGACACGATACGCAAACACACAAGCTACTCCGAACATGGGAACAAAGTGCACCTTGGTACACACATTTGGGATCGCAGGGGATAACCGGAGGGACGGGCGCTGCGGTTTCTGGCTAGCTTCTGTTGATTTCACAGAAACGGCAAAATGTATAGCCCTTATTGCAGCCATTGTATTCTTGGGTGCCGTTCAGGCATTCTGCCAAACTACCATCAACCTTCAAACTCAGAGCCGTAACCCCGATTTCTCGACATTCCCGTTTACGAGGCCCACCACAGTTGGTGCCCTACTCCCATCGACCTGTCAAGTTGGCCAGCTCTTTTTTAATACGGCCGCAGCCCCGGGCGCTAATCTGTACGCGTGCACCACGAACAACACTTGGACGTTAGAAAGTTCGACTGGAAGCAATAATTCTGCATGGTCAGGCATCACTGCTCCGGCTGGGAACCTTTCAGTTTCGATGGGTTCGTATACTTCGCTGTTTACGTTCGGATCTTCCAGTGGCTCGAACGATCTGTTTAAGTGGACTGACAGCGCAAGCAACTCAGGCACCGGAGCATTGGGACACTTCACAACGGCTGCGGGCTCATCGGCCATTCCGTGGCAGGCGGACGCGAATGGCGTAGGATGGATGGTTAATTCCATTGGCCAGCTTCAAGGGACAGCATCATCTAGCGCCGGCATGATCGCGCTTCCGCAGGGCAATGCCCCAGTTTCTTTTCCTTCTAATTCGTTTGCCTTCTACGCACCACCCTCAATCGGCACTTCCTATCAGTGGATGCTTCCTGCAAGTGATGCTGCTGGAGCAGTCGTTAGCGATGGCAACGGGATCCCAGGGCATTTGTCCCTGGTCGGATTTTCTGGTACCGGCAATATTGCCAAGGTATCGTCGCCTACGATCACGACACCAATCATCAGCGGCGCCGAGGAGTGGTTGTTCACCGTCGGCACGAGCGGAGTGATGGCGAACACTCTGTGCAAGACGGATTCCAGCTTCAATATCATTGCCGTCACGACCTCGGATATAGACGCTTACGGAGTGTGCCAAACGACGGCTTCCCCAGGCACGATGAACTATGCTGTTGCGCGTTATGGTCAGCAGGCGATTCTGGTGGACGGCGCAGCGACAATCGGCAATGTGGCGATTGTAAGCACGACAAACGCCGGCTACGTTCATGACTCAGGGCAAACCTCCAGCGCCAACATCCCTATTGCGACGCGCATCATCGGTCCCTTTAAGACCGCGGCGAGTGCTTCCGGACAGACAGCCACGGTTGATCTCACACCAGCTTATTTCGGAACGCAGCTTCCAAACAGTAGTGTGACCATTCAGCAGGCCGGAACGGCACAGGGAAACGTCGCAACCTTAAACTGCAGCACGAACGTGACGTGCTCGGTCAGCGGAGGCGTCGCCACAATCGCGGCGACCTCAACGGCTTCTTCATCTTTCGCTGCTCTTACGTCGGCGACAAACACCCAGGCTGCAATGGTCGTCGGAACTGGAGGCTCCCTCGCTCCGTCGGGCAGTGGTTCGGTAGAAGCCACTTCCTTGGTTGATAGCAATCAGAACGCGGTAATCAAGGCCGCCGCGACCCCTTCCGCAACCAATCAGATCACTGTTACAAACGCAGCAAATGGTGGCACGCCAGTTATCGCAGCAAGCGGGGGGTCAGATCCAAACATTCCATTGACGATTCAAGGCAAAGGCACTGGGCGACTCAATCTCAATTCAAACAGTGCCCAGGTGGATAACGCGGGGAATCTAACGGTTGCCAGTTGCAATGGTTGCGGTGGCTCAGCGACCGCGCCAGCCATTCTGGGCTGGAATCCTTGGGGATACGGGTATGGCAATGGGACGACGGGAGGCGCATTGGTGGCTTCTATGGCCAACGCTGGAATGACGCAGAGTTTTGTCGCATGGGGTCCCGTGAACTTTACTGAAGTCGATGTATCTGTTGCTGTCGCTTCGGGCACGTCTTGCAGCGGAGGAACTTGCGGACTTATCGCAGGCGTCTTTTCCCCTGGGTCTACCCTCACCCCGCTCTGCCTTGCAACAGCGGCCTATAGTGGGAACCCCACCGGTACGCTCGATACAAATACGACTGGCCTAAAAGCTCTTCCGATAGCGAGCGGCACCAATGTGAGCGGCGGTGTATGTTCGCTTCCTGCAGGCACTCAATACATCCTCATGTTGGCAACCGATTCGACGGTGCTCAAGTTAGTGAATTACCAAAACGGCGGCACATCGGCAGCTGGCGTTATCAACAGGCTCCATCCGTACTTGAACGGTACGTCCACCGCATCTATTTCGACCGGGAACGGTCCCTCACTAGCATTCAGTGGAACTATTGCCTCAAGCACGTTCACGGGATCGCAAGGCTCCACGGTGTTCGAGGCGGGCTTCAATCAGTAAACATCCATGACAAAACTAATTCTGCTGCTGTGTGCAGCCGCGTTTTCGCTTAATGCGCAGGTGATCGCTTGGTCGAAAGTATGGACGTCTCCGAATACGGGTACGTTTGGTGCCTATATAAACGGCTATCACGATATCCACTATGACCCTTTTACCCAGAAAACGTGGGTTTATTCGACCGACACAACGAACACCGGGGATGGAATTTATTCGATCCGGCTGCATTACTTCGACTCAACCACCAACACCGACACGGTGATCGGCGACAACGGCCAGCCCTCGGCTACTTCCACGGGCTGCTTTAGCACGCAAACCAGTCCATTTGTTTGGCCGTTCTCGCACCACGAGGTAGGTCAGGGATTCGTGGATCAGATCCGGCACCGTTTCTTCAGTTATCAGGGAACGTCATGCGCCGATACTGGGGTCGATCAATGGTACTACCAATTACTCAGCCCACCTGATACCCATAAGAGTTGGATCGAGATGCAGCCGCCGCACAGCCCAATTGCCAATTCGCAGAACAGCATTCGCAGCACGACCCTGAACGGAGCGCTGCTGAGTGCCGACACGTCGATGACCCTTACGGCTCCGGCGGGATTCGGAAACAACGAGTACGTGAAGGTTGACTCCGAAATTATCAAAATCACCGCCGGCGGTGGAACGCATGGCTATCAGGTGGGAAACGGCACAGCAGGAACGAATCCATTCACGATTCTTCGCGCTCAATATGGAACAACAGCCGCCTCGCACTTAAGTGGGGCTACCGTCGTCCAGCAGGAAGGCGAATTCAACAACGGTTCTATCGTCCACGATACCGATGATGATGTATTCTTTTTGCTCGGCTTGCCGCAAACCGGAGCGGATGAGTTTTGGGTGTACTGCGACACCAGCATTAATCCAACACCAGGAACACTCACCTCTTTCCAGACTGGCGCGGGATGCAGCCGCGCGGATGACTGGACCAGTATCTCGTCAAAAAGCATTTGCACCGACTCGCATTGCGTGGCGATTGTTAGCGGTACGAATGGACCCAATAGCGGCAAAGTTCCTCCTGGCACCTATTACCCGAACCTGGAGTACGATTCCGTTCATCACCAGCTTATTCAATGGGCTGGTTCGCACGGATCAGGTTCACTACAAAACCTGACCTTCTCTTATAATCCCTCGACGTTCACCTGGACGAATCTCGCGCCGTCCTGTACCGGGGCCGATTGCGTGAGTGGCGCTCCATTGCCACAATCCAGCAACAGTGAAGACTTTCGCATGACCCATGCGATTGCGAACGGCAAATACTACTACCACTTAACTCGTCGCCCTAGTTCGACCACCGGCGCTCCGCAGGATTGGGTGCTCGATCCTTCCGTGCCGTCCTGGACTGAGGTTCAGACCGGACAGGGGCCGAATTATAGCGAAACGATGACCTACGACTCCGGCTGCGGTTGTCTCATCGCTTGGGGAGCCACTACCCAAGGGCAATCACTCGCGGAAATCTGGACTGGAAAGATAGGGGGCAGCGGTGGCGGAACACCGCCAAGTATTACAACAGGGACGACGCTGAGCGGCGGTACGCAATTTGCGGCGTATTCGACAACGCTGGTTGCAACCGGCACGACGCCAACTAGCTGGGGACTGACCTCTGGCGTTCTGCCAGCGGGCTTGAGCCTCAACACATCCACAGGCTTGATTAACGGGACTTCGACGCAAGCGGGTGTCTTCAGCTTCACGATTCTCGCATCGAACACGGCTGGAACCGATAGCAAGATCTTTTCGCTCACCATCACCAGCAACCCGACGCTCTCGCTCAATCTGACGATTCAGGAAGCACTCTACCCTGGAAGCACAACCGGCATCGCTCGTACAAACGAGCCCTTCTGCCAGGGCGTTCCGATCGCCGATTCGGCGGCAATCTCCAGCCTAAATAATTTCACTCTTACCGGTGCTTCTGCCGGTCAGTTCCGCGTGTTGGGGAATTGGCCGGACGGGAACATCAAATGGATCGAAGCATGCGGCATACTGCCCGGTCTATCGGCGGGCAGCACCGCTACGGTGACACTGAGCAATGGCGGTGCGGGAAACTTCGGCGGTTCCAACCTTGCGCTGGATAACGGACCGACTATCACCGTTGCGACCGGCACTTCGACTTTCACAATTAAGAAAGCAAACTTTAACGTCCTCGACTCCGTAGTCGTTGGGAGTACTACTATTGTTGCTTCGAGCACTAGTGGTACTCGCGGTCTGGTGGTGCTCGGGCCTTCATCAACGGCCCCCTATCCAGCGAATGTTACGTGCGGCACAGGCACTGGACAGACGCCTTGTACGAATGTATTTTCTTCCGCTAACGATCCCAACTCGACTTGTTTCATTGAGAAAAACGGTCCAGTTACTGCTGTCTTAAACTGCACGGGCAGCCACCTTGATTCGAGCAGCAATACCTACATGCACTTCACCGTCCGTGAGTATTTTTATGCCAATCAGAACCGTGTCAAGCTGACGGTGGCTCTCCGTAACGCTGACAAAGGCCCGTCGAATACTTTCGCTACGGCATTCAAAGGGCATCAGGGATATGAGCTTCGATTGGACCCGAATCTGACGGGAACGCTTACCTACAACATTGGTGTCGATCCGGCTTCGAAGTGTGCGGGCTCTTCCCCTGGGCTATGCACGGGCACGCTAAATCAATCCGGAGGAACCGATAGCGTCTATTTATATCAAGGCGAATCGCAGTTGATGAAGTGGCAGGACTGGTGCGGCTCTGGGTGTGTTCCGTATACGACCGACACTGGATACACAGTGAATAACAACGGAACGGCACTGCTGACCAAGGGCGATACCTTCTATCCAGCGGGCTGGGCTGATATTCAGGATTCCAGCGGCAACGGCATGGAGATCGGAGTCTACCAACTTTCTGCGTATTGGCCGAAGTCTTTAGAGTTTAACGGCGGCGGAACAGATGCGCGAATCGGCATCTGGGCGCGGGAAAACAGCCAGCCTTACTACCAGGAATGGCCGCAATACAACACGCATGACCTGTACCTGAACTTTCACAATGCGGCGCTGACAAGCCCAGGAAACGAGTTTCTAAAATTTCAGCATGGATTGCTGGCGCGTGCCCCATACACCTACTACAATTCGACTGCGGTCTTTCCTTACCAGATGATTGATCCGACAGTCGAGAATAGCTTCTATTCTTCGATTGAATCCGGCGCAACGACCCCGACGCCTTCGGGCTCGTCCGTAGTCACCTCGATTACGAATACCAATCCCACCACGCTCACGCTTGCCAACTCGACGTTTGCGGCAGGGCTGATCGTGGGACAGTCTCTTCAGGTGTCAGGAGCAACTGGCTCGGGATGCTCCCTGCTGAATTCGGTACACATCGTCTCGGCAATCAGTGGTAATCAAATCACGATCACGCAGATGCCGACCCCCTCTTCGGGCGGCGCGGTGCTGGATGCAACTAGCTGTACCTACACAGCAAGTTCTGCCACGGCCAATGCCCTTCCCGCTCTTCAATCAACCTCTGCCAACTGTCAAGACAGCACCGGCCATTGCGATTTTGGCACAAACAACAGCACCTGGTCGCTTCCCGTTTTTCGCTTTTACGCTTGGCACTCAGGGGGCGGAGGTAATCAGTCGGAATTTCGCTGGTCATACCTCATGAATTTCATCACCAGGGGGATGACGGGACGCTACCTGTTCTCTTCGCACTTCTATCGATTCTTGGGCGATTCAGCATGGCCGCGAGCAGATGGCTTTACTTGGCGTAGTCAGACGAGCGCTATTGATTCGTTTGGAAGGCCAACAGCCACTTCTGCCAACGCGAGCCTGGGTATGGGTCAATCAGGACATGCCAACTGGCTCGATCAGGAGCACGGTCACTGGTACGGTATGCCGGACTATTATTTCATCAGTGGTGACGAATCGATCAAAGATGCAATAATGGACGGCCCGAACAACTATTTTCAAACTCAGGCTACATACCAAAACGGCGAATTTCTGGGGTTTGGTTCTTATGTTAACGTGACTTCAGCCGGGGTTGCGACTTACGCCTCGACGGGCAGTACGTTCGTGCCCGAAATGGCGCTCGGCCCGGTGTTCGTGAATCATGTCCTCTACAACATCAGATACGTGGACAGCACACATTTCACGATTGTTTCCGATGCGAAAACCGGGGCAGCTTACACAGCCGGCGCACAGACGTTTGTCCCTGTATCGGCTTACGGTGGCGTGGGCAATAGCCGCAGCGTCGGTGTAAATCTGAAAGGCGCAGCGCGTTTGGCAACCTTTCTCAACGCTGTCGGTGACTCGACGGAAGCGACTGCCGCGCTTGCTACTGGGGAGAATGACTACAGAACGCAGGTCGCAGGGCAGCTCTGCGCTTCCGGTTTTCCCTCTGGCTGCACGGTGGGCGGCACACCGACGACCTCTGGCAACTGGCGCACGGAAGGCGTTTCTCGGACGCGCGGTATGCACATGGGGGGACTCTCGACATACCTAACTCCTTGGTGCCAAAACAATTCGAATCAGGTTCGTTTCGCTGATCCATTCCAAGCCGACAATTTGATCGAGGGCATTCTAGAGTTTCGCAATGCGAAAGGATCTTCTTGGTCCGAATATTGGAATTCGCTCGACTTGGCTTATGGAGTTTCGCGCTGGGCGCTCTCGGAAATGTATGTAGATACCGGCAATAACAGGTGGGACGTGAACGGATTCCGGTATTACGAAGCGCTTGACCTTCCAGGAAGCTGTAATGGCTCGACCGGACTGCCGGATTATCACGTGCAACCGCAAGCCCAACAAACGGTTGCGTTTACATTTCTGCCGAAATATCTCGTCGATGGTAGCACTGCATGGGCACAGAAGTTCAAAATGAATATGAGCCGGCTATACTCCGCGCTCGGCTTCAACACTTCCTCTCCAGCCTCTGATTTTCTGAGTTATCAGATCTCAGATATTATCGGAATTCTCAATAACCCAGGAACAGCGACACTGAACCCTGTTCCCATCAGTGGATTCACAGATAACGGCGGAGGATCATACACGCTTTCCTGGACCGGTAACCCGAGTGCTCAGTATTACCGGGTGAAATGGGCTTCGCTGCCTGTTGTGGACTGGATCGGCTTTGATCCTGTAAACAATGTCTTTACGGGAGATCCAGTGCATAATGCTGCTTGGTTTTCGGCCACCAACGCAACCGGAATACCGGCTCCCGGTGCAGGAACTCAGAGCATGACGATCAACACCGGAACGGCTGGCCTCACCGCAGCAAACTTTAGCGTGAAAGCATTTGGGCCGGTAAGCAGTTCGCCGCTATTTGGCACTACGCTTGGACACGCAGTGCTGGGCGGGAATGTAGCGATTCGCTAAAGCCAGCCCCCCTTTGCTGACCGTTAATTCGACTTCCATTGGGGCCTGTTTCAAATAACGATCAATTAGGAATTCGAGCTTCCATTACGAACCGACCAGACAACAACGATCGAGCGGGCCAAAGCACATTCAGTAGGGCTCTGTCCGCAATTTCTGCAACGTCCCAATCAGGTAAGAACCGATTGACGACGGCATTAAAGTAGAGGCACTTCGATACAACGAACCGATTTCGAATCATCTGCACATCGTTTTGGTTGAGCTTTCTCTCATCTTCAGTGATGTACGGATCGCGGTGCTTATACAGATGCGGGGCGATTTTGGGATACAGCCAACGTTGACCGACACTCCCGCAGCCATGGCAACAGTGAGTGAGTGTACAGTTCGTCGATGATGATTGTGGCTCCGGGCTTCGCTACGCGGATAAACTCGCGCATTGAGCCGGCGATGTCGCAGTGATGCAGCAAGTCACGAACGAAGATTAAGTCGAATGTGGCATTGGGATACTTCTGTTGTTCAGCAGCCATTGGCTCGAAATCGATCGAGACACCTTCCGCCCCGGCACGCTCGGCTGCCAGCGCAAGCATCTCAGGGCTGATATCAAACGCATGAACGTTAGCGCCAAGCTTGCCGAGAACAATAGCGTCGAACCCCGCCCCGCAACCAGGGACCAGAGCCGTCCTGCCGCACAAGCCTCTCTTGCGAACTTCGTTCACTGCAACCCAGTAATGGTTCCACCATTTATGGCTCCGTGTCGAGAGGACCTCGTATGAGAACCGCTCCTGTTCCCGCAATACTCCGGCGTGCTGCGCATGATAGGCGATCTCGCGTTGCTGGCGATCAGTCAAGTAATCCACACGAAGAGAGTACATGGTTTTCGGCGTAAATCCTTGTCGGACTGGTACCCCTGGTACTTGCCGAGAACAACGCATGCGAACGAATCAGATTCTCAGGCCGGCTTAGGAATTCGGCACCACCGGCCGGCCTCCCCGCCAGTACATCAGGGTCCTAACCTGAGTCGCTCCGATCGACTATCCGCCGGTGCAGGTATTCGTCAAGGCGTGTTATGGCAAACGCGACCTCGTGACCAGTACTACTAGATCTCTCAGAACTCATAGAGGTAGAAGGAGTTACCAGTCTAAAGTTCGTCGCAGTTTCCAACATTGTCTCCTGGGGTCGCGTCGTGAACAATCGTAAGTACCTCAATACAAAGCAGTGCTCTAATCGGCCAGCTACATGCAAACCAAAGTGCCATGTCAAGTCTGCAATGCAGTATTTGTGTTGGTTTTATAGCGGCAGTATTCAGTGGCGTAGCTATCGCCGACCCCGTCGCTCTTCCGAGCAGTAACCTTAACAGCAGCGGTTACCAGTTGAGCACGTCCGTAAATATGCCATCCGGGAACCCCACGTATCCGGTGAGCTTCAGTTTCGGTTCCGGCGGAGGATTTACCGCAACAATCGACAGCACGAACACCGCCATGTGGTGTGTGGATGCCGAAGAAGATGTCAGCCCTCCAACGAAATATAATGCAGATCTTGTACAGCTCTCAACCATCTCAAGCAATTCGAGCTATGTGCGCTACGGCAGCGTAACCGGCAGCGGCTGGCAAAACAATCTAGGCGTCGACAACACTGCTCAGAAGCGCTTTGAAATGGCTGCCTACCTCATCAGTCAGTATCCCGGGGTTCCGGCCGGCCCCAATCCGTCGAACACCACGACGGACAAGGAGCTTCAGACCGCTATTTGGGAAATTATGTGGAACAGCACCGTGCCACCTCAAGGTGGCATCACTTACAGCAAGATTACAGGCGACGGTACGAATGCAGCCAACGTTGCTACCGACATCTTTAACGCCCAAAACTTCGTGAACAACGCCGCCAATGCATCTTTCTTCAATAATTACGCGGTTGTGAGCGGCGGCGCAAATTTGGATGGCAGTCTTATCTCACCAGGAATTCAAACCTACATAGTTCAATTGGCTCCTTCTGCCGTACCTGAGCCAGCGTCTGTCTTCCTGTTCGGATCTCTGCTCGCCGGAGCATTCGCTTTAACTCGCCGAACTCGAGCCAAACGGCTTCGCAGCATGTGCTGAATGCTGGAATATTGGCAGCGCCTACGAGTCAGGAGCAGACTTCCTCTTATTGCTTCTGTCGTTCTTCTAGCGCTTACCTTGCAAGGGTGCCGGAAACCTCCGCAGGAAAGAGAAGCGGCCTTCCTGAAGCGAGGCGAGGGGCTCGTAGCTGTCAAACAGTATTCTCGAGCCATCCTGGAGTTCCGAAATGCGATTCGGGTCATGCCCAAAGATGCCGAGCCGTACTATCAACTCGGCATCGCCTGCATGGACGCGGGCGATATCTTTGATGCTTTTCGCGCGTTTCATCGAGCCACCGAGCTAAACCCCAAACACTCTCTGGCTCAAAAGAAAGTTGCTGAACTGCTCGACATGACGCAGAAGAGCGACCTTCTCCAGGACGCGGCGACCCGACTCAAGGGCGTTCTCCGTACCTCGCCCGATGACGAAGAAGCAACCGGAGCACTGGCCGTCACGGAGCTTCAGATGGGTAAGAGCGAAGACGCAACCCGGCGACTGGAAGAGTCATTGCGAGTGTTCCCCTCTCGCCTGAAATCATCCGTTGCCCTCGCGCGCATTCAGTTAATCGAGAACGACCTGACCGCGGCGGAAGAAACCCTCAGAAAGGCCGTGGCTTCCGCCCCGGATTCGTCCGCCGCCAGGCTGGCGCTCGGTCAACTTTATTTAGTCCTGAAACGTCCTGAAAAGGCGGAACCCGAGATCGAAGGAGCCCTTCACCTGGATCCAAAAAACAGTTCCGCGCTCCTGAGTCTCGCATTGCTCCAGATCCAAGAAAAACGAATGGATGAGGCGGAGGGCACGCTGAAGCGCCTTTCAGTCCTCCCCGGCAAACCATATCGGGATCTCCACGCGATGTTTCTGTATGAGCTCGGAGCGAGAGACGCCTCGGTTGCGGAGCTCGAGGCGCTGCTCCGCGATGATCCCGACAACAGGCTGACGCGCGGCAGATTAGTCCTCGTCTATCTGGATTTGCACAGGACACGGGATGCCCAAAAGCTTCTGGCTGCGGCCCTGAAACGAAATCCCCGAGACGCCGACGCCCTGTTTCAGCGTGGCGATCTTTCTCTGAAAATCGGCAAGCCGCGCGACGCCGAGGTCGACCTCAAAGAAATCTTACGTATCCAGCCCGATTCTGCCCCCTGTCATTTCGCGCTCGCCCGGGTTTATGCCGCCGAGAGGCTCGGTAACAGCGAGCAGGCAGAATTGAATAAGGCCTTGCGTGTCGATCCTAGCTTACTCGAGGCGAGGATAGCTTTGGCAAAAAGTTTGGTTCTCGAGAATCAACCTCAAGTTGCCTTGAGTGTCCTGGACGAAGCTCCAGCAGCACAGAACAGTGAAGTCTCTCTAATAGTTAGCCGCAATTGGGCGTTGCTGCAGGCCGGGAAACTTAACGAGCTGCGATCTGTCCTCGATAAAGCGTTGCGCGTCAGCCGAGTGCCGGAACTGGTTCTCCAGGATGGCCTTTTCAGAATGGAGGAGAAGGATTATGACGGAGCAAGGGCGGATGCGGAGGAACTACTGAAACTAAAGCCCGAGGACGGCCGAGGGGCGCGCCTCCTCGCCGACACCTACCTTGCCCGCAATGAGGCTCCGAAAGCGACACAGCGGCTGGCCGCCATTGCGGCATCGAGTCCGAAGACCGCTTCCTTGCAATTCGTCATGGGGCAGTGGTACATGAAAAACGGCCACCTCGCGGAAGCGCGAAAGGCGCTGGAGGCGGCGCTGGCCGGCGATCCCGACCTGACACCGGCAGCCATCAATCTGGCCGAGATCGACGATCGCGAGCATCGGGTGGGCCCTGCGAGACAGCGTTTGCAAGCGGTGCTGGCGAAACAACCCCGAAATGTGTATGCATTGCTCCTGCTGGCCGGCGTCGATGTGGAAGCTGGGGATCGGCCTGGCGAAATTGCCGCTTACCGATCCGTGATCGGCGTCGATAGCTCGAATGCGTTCGCCCTTAATAACCTAGCGTATGCTCTAGCGCCCGATGATCCCGATGAGGCGCTGGAACTGGCCAAGCGGGCGGTAGGACTCGCTCCGGACAATGCGGCGGAACAAGACACTCTCGGTTGGATCTACTATCGGAAACGTATGTACACTGCTGCAGTGGATCACTTAAAGGCGGCAGTTGACCGCGATCCGAACCCCCGCAGGCAGTTCCATCTGGCGATGTCCTACGTCAAATCCGGCCATCCGGAATCCGGAAGGGACTTGTTACGAAATGCACTGAAGCAGGATCCAAACCTCGCCACGACTGAGCACGGGTGGTAATGCGATCAGTTAGTTCTTCACCCGCATGAGCCGACGCGTTGCCCACGCGGGCATCGATAGAATCGCCTCGTATCCGGACAACTTCGCCATTTCCTTAAGCACAAACCGGCGATCGCCTGTTTGCCGCCACCAACCATCTTTTCTAATTGACGCAAGGCGTGACGGCACCGGGCAGTAAAGAAATTCGTTTGGGAGGCCGCGAAAAACTCTGCTGAACGTGCGCTCCACGCGGCGCAAGTGAATATCGGTGCTGACGAGAATCACCCTCCGCGCCCCTTCCGTTTCCAGGAACTGCCGTAAACCGAGAGCTTCCCCGTATGTATTCCATTTCGGAAGCCTGATTTTCTCGGAGCGAATGCCCGAATAATCGATCTTCAGAAAAAAGTGCCGTTCGTCAGGCGCAGTAAGGTCACGTAACGCTCTTAATTCGTCGGCACCTTTCAGGTCCAACGTGGGCATTTTGCTGACTTCGAAGCGGCCAACACTGATGACTAATCGCGGTGCAAAGCCGGCTCGATAGAGCTCAAGCCCGTAGTGCTTCCGCTCCATCCGGCCCGCCATGACGAAGATTAGATCGGCCGGCTGCGGCGCGTCGTTCAGAGTCAAAAACTCGTATAGCCGGTACAAGAAGGACGCCACCAACCCGCTACTAAAATGGGCCTAGCTCTCGGGAGATTCTGCCCACAACGGCTTGCGCACTCTGCTCGCCAGGGACGAGAGTCAACTGTGGATACTCGCGACAGTCCCTTGCGTCGCCCCATCTGATGGACGCTTGCCAGCATGACGGGCTCCCCTTGGATTGGATTTCGATCGTAAGGTATCTGGGATCGTCTTTCAAATGTCTTCGAATCGCCTTTTCAATCCGCTTGGCGGAGCTTTTGTCTTCCAGGGACACGCATACGCGCTGCCTTTCACAAGCGTAAATTTCCCTGCCCGTTGGAAGTAACGCCTTTACCATCGCCATGTTCTTCTTACCTGTCGCCCGAACTATTCCATTACGTGTAAGGGTGCATTTACGATCGGGGCACGCTGAATTCCAAACCCCTGATCAATCTTTTGAGGAGTTCTCGATGCTACCTGCTAGCCAAAGCACGGGCGCAATGCGCAATTTTGGACTCAAAGGATAAACTTTTGAATATGGCCGCAAGATGTCCGATCTTCGGGGTTGCTTCTAAGTACTTTGGAATTACTCGGCCAGAAATAGAATTGGACGTGGGACCGTCGGACGCTCTCTCATTCTTTTCTTCGCTTCTGCATCAACGTCCGTGCGCTTGGTCCAGTGTTTAATTTCCCTTGGATTTGATCCAAGCGTTGCTGAACATCGGTCATGGAAGAACTGAAATCTCGCGCCTCCCAGGTGTGGCCCAGCATGAGCCCGCCCAAAAAGACGAGGACTGCCAAGGCGACCATCCACCAGTTGTTGAATCCTTTGCTCTGCACCAGAAGACGTTCATTCTCTCGACGCATCTTAGCCGTGGATTCGATGAGCTGGTTGCATTCTCTTTCGGCCTCTGAAGCGAAACCCCGATAGCGCTTGAAGAACTGCTCCGTGGCCAACTCGAAACCAGCGGCAACAGGCTCGAGTCGCTCCACAACGACAGCAAGTCGCTGCCGGATTTCCTCCATGCCTGTATTGATGAATTCCTGCTTCAGATTCGTCGCTAATTGCTGCGCGACTTTCTGAGGCTCGATTGCCTTCGCCAGCTCCGGTGGAAGTTTCGCCAAACGCTCTTCAATTTCCTTTTTGTATGCGGCGGTTGCCGTTTGGAGTTGCGCCAGGTCGTCCCGATTTTCTGCAAGTATGTTGGCGAGTGCTTCGCGTTCGGCGGCGATCGCTTCCGGCGTTTCGCGGGTCAGAACAGTCAGAAGCTCAAGAACATCGAGCAGCCTCAGAATTTCATCGGTCTTGGGAATGTGACGAGCATACTCCATCCATTCGAGATAGCGGTCACGATCCTCGTTGGATTGGAAGAATCGGCCAAGGCGTTCGAATCTGTCGCTGTTTTCAGTCGGGATAAGTCTTGACGAACTCATGAAACTGTCCACTCCTGCGGTAAAGAATCGAGCTGGTGAAACAGATGGCGACGGTAAGCCTGGGCGCGCATCACCATCGCCGATTTTTGTAATTCAGCGATGTGGATTTCGCGCCCGGCAATCGTACTGAGCGTGATGCCATGCTGCCGCGCGGCGTGCTCCAAAGTAGGGACTCGGAATTCCATTTCGAGTACGCGCGGCCGGAACGCTTCGCGGAACATTCGGGCCGGCTTAGCTTGCTCCCAAAACGAAAAATCCGCCTCGAGTGAGATGGCATTTTTCACAATCCAATACTCCACGCGGTCCTGGAGCGAGTTCGCCCAACTCAACACACTTTCCACCGTCGTAGGATCCGGTGTAATGAGTCCGACCGCGGTGAACCGAACGCCTTGGTTTTGCGCGGTTTTCCAACGGCGGTCGAACCAGGAAAATGTAACATTCCCGGCGGCGGCTCCCAAATCCGCCAGGATCAGCGGCGCGGCATTTTCCGGAAAATCAAAGAACTCGTCCAGGCCTCCGCGCGTGTGCATTTCCACCTTGCGCGCCAAGCGTGGAAAGTAATGCGAAAGGCTGCCGCGGACCCGGTTCTCGGTATCGAGATCGAGCAGCCGGAACGGAACTTCCTTCTCCAAACACCATTCCGCCAAGACACACACAAACGAGGTCTTTCCGGTGCCCCCTTTGCCGCCCATCGTGAACAGGACTCGCCTGTTTCTCTCGGTCCCACTCTGCGCCGAATTTGCCATTGCCCGCTGCTCTTGATGGCTATTTGTCTTCCTCGAACGCCTGCCCCGGACGATAGGAGAAGGTTTTCATTGTCGAAGTTTCCGGTAAGACATTCGCGTCCAGGGTGTTTGGCAAAACTCGGGCTTGGCCGCCGGCGGCTTTAGCCTTCTTCCGCTCCCTTTGCAAGAAGCGGAGAATGGAAGTGGAATGCACTGCCAGGCCGAATCGCTCGCTCAGAAGTTTGGCTATTTCTTCATAGGTATAGCGCTTGCGCCGGAGCTCGCTAATGGCTCCAGCGTAAGGCTCGAGCTTCGAAAGCGGAGGTTTCTCCGGCAGCGCAGCGGCCCAGGCATGGACGTCGTCATCGATGTTGGCCATGATTGATTGCAGGCAGTATAGCAAACGCATAAAGATTCAGAACAGCGCAGCAGAGCTGCGCAATAATGCTCGTCCCTGCGCACTTTCTGCGCCGGCTCAAAATCCTAAGCCGCAGGCTTAGGGATGGTGTCTCTTATAGCCTCACTTTGCCTGTTGCGATTATTTTCTCTTTCCCTACCTTCCTGACATCCGCTATACTGCTGCCATGCGGATCACCATTGACATTCCAGATGAATTAGCGCAACGACTCGCACCTGCTGATCAGGACCCGGCGCGGCACCGCTCTGGAGGCTATGGGAATCGAAGCCTACCGGGACCATCGACTTACTGGCTATCAGCTACGGCAATTACTCGGAATCGGCTCACGCTATGAACTGGATGGCTTTCTCAAGAAGCATCAGGTCTGGCTGGAGTACACGATTGAAGATTTTGAGCGCGAAAGAGAATTACGGCAAGCAACTGCTACCGAAAGTTGAAAATCGGCGCGCTTGCGATAATGGCTATTTTGGTCATAATGGTCAGAGTGGTGCAAAACATGAACAGAACATCCTGGACTGTTGCTGAAGCCAAAGCAAAACTCAGCGAAGTAATCGATCACGCTCAGTCCGAGGGACCGCAAACGATCACCAAAAATGGACGGACGGCAGTGGTTCTGGTCTCGTTTGAAGAATGGGAGCGCAAGACGAAGCGTACCGGCAACCTGGCGGAATTCTTTGCAGCCTCTCCTTTGCGGGGATCTGAATTTTCCCTTGAGCGCTCCCCGGAGAAGCCACGCGAGATTGAATTGTGAGCTTTCTCCTGGACACCAACGTCGTCTCCGAATGGGTCAAGCCCCGGCCGGATTCCGGAGTGATAACCTGGCTGGCTGATGTTGACGAGGACCGCGTTTTCCTGAGCGTCGTGAGCTTAGCCGAGCTACGGTTTGGCGTTGAACGTATGCCGGCCGGTGGCCGCCGAAACCGGCTGGACCAATGGCTTCGCGAGGAGTTACCGCTTCGCTTTGAGAGCCGTGTTCTTCCTGTCGATGTCTCCGTCGCTGAGACCTGGGGACAGGTGCTGGCTCGCTCCCAAGCCATGGGTCGCACGACGAGCATCATGGATGGTTTCTTGGCCGCCACCGCCGCAGTACATCATCTGACTATGGTGACTCGAAATGTCTCGGATTTTTCGGCGCTCGGTCATTCCGTACTCAATCCCTGGACCGCATGAGTATCTGCCGCAAGGAGCAGTTGTGCAACATGCCGAAGCGACGAAGAAGCCACTCGGAGGCAGAAAGCAGAGTAGGCCATGTGTTTTGCGGCAAGAGCAGAGGATTGACCTATGCTGACAATCCGCGCGATGACAGGCGGTGAGGGATACGCTAAACGGCACCTAGAGCACTCCGACTACTACGATCAAGGTCGGCAAATTAGCGGCGAATGGATGGGGCAAGCTGCCGAGCAGCTCCGGCTGCGGGGCAAGGTCCGGGAGGAGCAGTTTGAGGCCATTCGCCAGGGTCTCGATCCGCACACCGGAGAGTTTCTGCGCGTGCGCCAAAGCGCTGACCGGATCGCCGAAAACGGAACCACGTTGGCCAAAGCGCGGGCCTTTTATGACGCGACTTTCTCTGCTCCCAAATCCGTTTCGATCCAAGCCACTCTAGGCCAGGACGAGCGGATCCTGGAGGCTTGGCAGCACTCAGTTCAGCGCACCGTGGAACATCTCGAGAGGGAAGCCGCGGCCACGCGTGTACGGCTCGCCGGCGCCAACGAAGACCGCTATACCGGCAATGTAGTGGCCGCTCTGTATCACCACGATAGTAGCCGGGAATTAGATCCGCAGCTCCACACGCACGCGCTGTTCTTCAACCTCACCTACGATGCAACGGAAGGACGTTGGAAGGCCTTGCAGTTTTCCGAAGCCTACCAGGACCGGGCCTATTTCACCGAAATCCAGCGGAACTACTTCGCTAATGAACTGCAGAGACTTGGGTACGAGCTCGATAACCGGCCAGACAGAAGCCAAGGGTTCGAAATCCGCGGCGTTTCGCAAGAGATGATCGAGCGCTACAGCCAGCGTAGCGAGCAGCGTGACGCCGCGATTCGGAAATTTACGGAAGCGTATGGCCGCGCTCCCACCGACAATGAAGTCGCGGTGCTGGTCCGCGAAACACGCCCGGATAAGCTCGCAGAGATCTCGACGGAAGAAGTCCGGGCGCGTATGACGGCGCGCCTTAAGCCCGGAGAGCAAGAACACCTGTTCGGCTTACGCGAGCAAGCCCGCGTCCGCGCCCAAATCGAGGGACGAGCGCAGAGCCCGGATGTTCATCAGGCTCGACAATCTCTCGAATACGGCAAAGAACACCTCTTCGAGCGGGTCTCGGTCGCGCGCGATCGCGAGATTCTGGCCGAGGCTTTACAGCACGGGCGCGGCCAACTCGATTTGGATCACCTGAAGGGCTATTTGGCAGCGGATGTGGCCCGCGGGGCCGTCTTGAAAGCCGGCCGGGAGATGGCGACCCAACAAAGTCTTTGGCGCGAACAGCAGATGATTGCGATCGTGAATCATGGCATCGGCCGCTACGAGCGCTTAGGCACCGTGCACGAGTTTATTGTGTCCGACCAGCTGCGCCCGGAACAGAAGCAAGCGGTGGAATTTACTCTCAACTCTCACGACTTGGCTATCAATCTTCGCGGCGCTGCCGGCACAGGTAAGACGGCTACGCTTTCGGAAATCCGCCATGCACTTCATGAAGCCGGACAAGATATTGTTGCGATCGCTCCCACGAATAGTGCCGTCGAAGAACTTAAAACCGCGGGATTTGAGGATGCGATTACGGTTGAACGATTACTGCAGGACAAAAGAACACAGGAGAAACTACGCGGCCAAGTCTTGCTGGTGGATGAAGCTGGCATGGTCTCGAGCCGCCAAATGTCGGAGCTGGTGCGCTTGGTCGAGCACAAATCTGGGCGGCTCATCTTGAGTGGCGATACCCGCCAGATTCAAAGCGTTGAAGCCGGGGATGCGTTGCGTGTGCTCGAACGCGAATCGCATTTGAAAAGCTTTTCGTTAAGCCAGGTGCAACGTCAGTCTGTAGAAGCTTACCGGCAAGCCGTCGAAGAATTGCGCCAGGCGCCCGCACGCGGTTATGAACGTCTCGAAAGAATGGGAGCCATTCACGAGGTGCCCTATTTCGAGCGACCCTGGCGGGTTGCCGAAGCCTATCGTCAGGCGCAACAGCAATCGAATGCTAAAGGGTTACCGAGCCACGTCCTCGTCGTTGCGCCCACGCACGACGAGATCCAGCGCATTACGGAGACAATCCGCGCCGATCGCATACAACGCGGCGAGCTAGGTCCGAATGTTTCGGTTTCACGTCACGTCTCGCTGAACTGGACGGAAGCGCAGAAACGGGACATGCGGCGGTACGAGCAAGGCCAAGTCCTCGAATTTCACAAGGCCGTGCGAGGTGTGGCACGGCACGAATCGCTGGATATCGTACACGTCGACAAGCAACGGCTCATTGCGCGTAAGGCTGACGGCACAGAACGGGAGATTACCGCGAAACAAGCTAAGGCCTTTTCCGTTTGGAAAAAGCAAGATATCCACCTCGCAGCGGGAGACCGGCTGCAGTTAGAAGCCAGTAGGCGTGATTCCGGTTTTCGGGCTACCAATGGCGAGCTCGTCACTGTTTCTCGCATTGATGAGCAGGGCCATATTTATCTCGAAGATGGCCGTGTCTTGCCCGACAACTACCACCAGTTCCGGCATGGCTATGCAGTAACTGCTCACCGCAGTCAGGGGAAGACGGTGGACCACGTAATTGTCTCTGGCGATCAGATGTCCAAAGAGCTGTTCTACGTCGCCGCAACGCGCGGGCGGGAAAGCGTTGAAATCTATACGAGCGATTCACTGGCCTTGCAACAATCGATCGGGATTTCCGGGGAGCGGCGCTCGGCAACCGAACTAGCTCGCGATACCTCGGCCAATTTCTTCCCAGGAAACGGGATGACTGCTGGTTTCGAGATGAGTCAACGCGCGGCACGCGATCAGCTCCACACTGCTCTCAATCAACCTCCTGAAAAACGCGACGGCATCGAACACACGCAAAGTCATACACCAGAGCTGGAGCAATCTATTGACTATGGCATCGGAATCTGACGCAAAGCCCTGGGGGATGGCGGAACAAGGGCGTAGTCTGGCTCTCGAAATTGTTTTGCACCAGAAACAATATGTCTTTCCTTGGATTCAGTTCGTTTATGCCGAGGGCGGACCGGATACCGTGCGCATCCATTTCGCGACTCATGAAGTTCTGGTGGAGGGCGCCGGGTTAGAACGATTACTCGAGGACGTTGGCTCCTACTCCGTCCGGCGACTGCAACAACCTCCGCGTGGACAGAAGTTCATTGCCTCAGGGACCGCCGAGATTCGGCAGGTGAGCGTTCAGCCTCGGGAGCATTGAATCGAAGAGCGAAACTTCAAAGAGTCGCGAATTGTGCACAAGGCGTAATGATTGCGACCGCGCCAGACGCACTTTCATCAGCGAGTCTTCTACGGAACCTGTGGTTCGCCAATATTCTGTCCGTGCGTAACCGGCTGACTGCACTGGATGACTGGAAAGAATCGGAGACACGCCAGTGCTTTCGCTGTTCGTTTCATTCGTCCTCTTGCTCGTCAGCGGACATCAGGCGGTTGCCATCGAGAACGCAGCGCTGCGAATGCAACTCGCAGCCTTTCAACGAAAACGGAAGCGCCCGTCGCTGACGACCTTGGACCGGGTATTTTGGATCATCTCCGAAGCGTGGTCCGACTGGCAGCATGCTTTATGTTCAGGCAGACACTGTCGTCCGTTGACAGCGCGAGCGGTTTCGCAGATTCTGGGCCAGGTTGTCCAAGCCGCAGCGTCGGCGTCGAGGTCGCCCCGGAACCGCCGCCGAACTCCGCCGATTGCTCGAGCAAATGGCCGCCGCCAATCCGTTGTGGCCCGCACCCAGGATTCATGGTGAACTCGAGATGCTCGGTATCGCCGTCTCCGAACGCACCGTGTCGCGCATCCTGCGCAGGCTCCGGGGGCCACCTAACCAGACGTGGGCGAACCTTCCTGCACAACCATGTCGGACAAATGGTCTCTATCGATTTCTTTTCCGTGCCGACAATTACCATCAAGGTGCTGTTCGTATTTATCCTCCTGGAACACGCCCGTTGCAAGGTGTTGTATTTCAATGTGACCGAGCATCCGACCGAAGCTTGGACGGCGCAACCGAGAGGCGTTCGCAGACCGCGAGGCGGCCCACTATCTCATCCGCGATCGCGACAGCAGGTACGGTGCTGAGGTCCGACTGCGAATCCAGTCGCTGGGCATGCAGGAGATTCTCACAGCACCGCGAAGTCCGTGGCAGAATCCATCCGCCGAGCGACTAATTGGCTCGATTCGAAGGGAGTGTCTGAACCACTACATCATCCTAAACGCTCGCCATCTCAAGAGAATCTTGTCTTCTTATTTCCGCTACTACCACCAATCGAGAACCCACTTAGGCCTCGGTAAACAATGTCCGTTTCCTCGAGAGGCGTTGAAGATTGGAAAGATTGTCGCAATTCCACAACTCGGCGGCCTTCATGACCGAAGGAACGCATTGCAGCATAGCAATTTTTTGTGCGCATGAATTCTTGGCGAGCGATACTATCCAAGCTGATCCTCTTTGGTGAATTCTCTCTGCGCCGGGCAGTCACTCAATTCATGGAGCATTCATCTCGAACGCCCTCACCAAGGTAAAGGCAATCAGCTGCTCTTTCCTTCCCCGTTTCGCCGCTATCACCAAATCCCGGTCGCTTCAATGTCACGAGCGCCTCGGCGGTCTCCTCAAGTTCTATCAACGTGCCGCATGAATACCTTGACCCTACGAGGTTTCGCCGAACTATTGGGCAACAGTTAGCCTGGAAGAGCGGCGCGAACGAGGGCGAAAGAGTGCTCACGGTCGAGGGAAATCGGCATTAACCGGTTACAATATCCGGTCAACAAGTTGCCATTCAACTGTACAGTTCGGATAATGGAACTGAAGAGTTCACCGTGCAGCCAGCGAAGAACAGATCCATTGGCGTATCGGCGCTCACCGCCCGGAACGGCTTCGGCAAGCTGCTGCGTCGCGTCCAAGATGAGCAGCGCTCGCTTGTTGGCGCGGTTAATGCCCTCGGCCTATGCGCAGAGGGAGGACGCGGCCGAGGCGGACCCGGCATTGTATAGCCCAATCCGGCTCCAGGGCCCTTTAATGCACCTTTGCGCACCGGCTTGCTTTCGAGGGCCGCGTGGATGACAACGGGCTTATCCGGGACGAACTGCCCGAGCGAGACGGGCGCGTAAAACACTTCCAAACCGAACAAGGCAAGCGTCAAAGATCTCATCCCGGTGGGCCCTTTCAACATGGCGCATGTGCTGCTCAAGCTCGTGATCGTGCGCATCTCTTCTCGATATACTTGACCTCGATTGAAATAAGAGCAAGAGATTTTCAGTACTCCTACTTGTGAGAGCGAGTACCAAGGGCCAGCGGACGCGCTGAGAACACATTGGGGGATGTCAGCCACCACTTGAGATGATGAGGACTTACCAACATATGTCGGGCTTTCGCCGCAGCGGTTCGCTTCAGAATGATGGAGAGTCACTATACTCAAACCGCCTGGGCGGAATGATTGTACTGAACGTGAAAAATTGCCTTTAGGTCCTGCAAATCTCAGAATGTATCGCACTTGGACTCGCCGCCAGATGTTCAAGCACACTGCCGCGAACGCAGCGTTGTTATTGGCGGATTCCAAAGGAGGCAAAGCTGGGGAGCGCCTGGCGGTTACGGGATCCGAGGTCGAGGTACACATCACGCCCGTCAGCCGGTGCGCCTTTCGCTGGACGATTTTCCCTTTAAGTAATGGCCAACTCGGCGAGATTCCCTCCGACGGATCACTCGTCTGGACCGCTTCAGGGCCGGAAGCCGTGAAGATTCGAGGCACATGGCAGCCGCAAACACATAAAATCGGCGATTTGCATGTGAAGCTTGCTGCCGAGCCTTTTCACGTTTCCATCGAAAGCCCCTCGGGAGAAACGATTCAGCGGTTCAGGGTCGATGCAAGCACCGGCGCGCTGTCCTTCGATCTGGGAAGCGCTCCTTTACTGGGCCTCGGTGAAGGCGGACGCCAGTTTGACCGGCGCGGGTTCGCCGACACGACACGAAACGGACAAGGCGGTTACAGGCTCGCGACGCACGGCGGCCGCCTCTCCATTCCCTGGTTGATCGGCGCCGCAGGTTGGGCGATTTTCGTGCATGCTCCAGCCGGACAGTTCGACTTATCGGGGCCGGACGGAAAATTTGTTCCGGCTGAGCCATTGCCCTTCGATCTGTTCTTCGTAGGATCGCGCGAGCCGCCCACAATCATGGCTGAATATGTGCGCTTGACCGGCAACCCCGAGTTGCCGCCGCTGTGGAGCTTCGGCTATCAGCAGTCGCATCGAACTTTGTCGAGCAACGAAGAAGTTGTTCAGGAAGCGAGCCTGTTTCGGGAGAAAAAGTTGCCCTGCGATGCCCTGATTTATCTTGGAACCGGCTTTTGCCCGTCTGGATGGAACACGGAAAATGGCTCATTTGAGTGGAATCGGCGCATTTTCCCCGATCCAAAGCAAACGATCGATCAGCTGCATCAGGCTCATTTTCGGGTGGTCCTGCATGTCGTCATCTTGACCGATCGATTGCAAGGCACTGTGCAATATGCCTGTGAACTGACGCGATTTAGCGAGGAGCAGGCGAGCTGTTATTGGGACGCGCATCGGAAGGATTTTGCGCTCGGGGTGGATGGATGGTGGCCCGATGAAGGAGATCCTCTTGATCGCCGTTCGCGCCTGCTTCGTAACCGCATGTACTGGGATGGCCCACAGCTGGATCGGCCGAACGAGCGTCCGTACGCGCTGCATCGCAATGGATACGCGGGCATGCAGCGCTATGGTGCATTCTTATGGTCGGGTGATGTGTATTCGACCTGGGAAACGTTGCGCGTGCACGTCTCGAATGCCATCAATACTGCGTTAACCGGTCTGCCGTATTGGGGCACTGACATCGGCGGTTTCGTTCCGACGCCGGAATTCACCGCCGAGCTGTATGTGCGCTGGTTCCAGTTCGGGGCTTTCTGCCCGCTATTCCGGGCGCATGGCCGGAATTGGAAGCTGCGGCTGCCCTGGGGATGGAACACCGGCGATCCGGGCCCGCTCGAAATCAGCAATTACAGTGGCGCGGCAATTCCAGACGCAAGCCAATTGCATAACGCGCAAGTCGAACCCATCTGCCGCAAATACCTCGAGTTGCGTTATCGCATGCTGCCATATTTATACAGTGTCGTACGGGAATGTACGATCGCCGGCATGCCAATCGTCAGGGCGTTGTGGCTGCACTATCCCGACGATCCCATTGCAGTTGCTCGCCGCGATGAATACCTGTGGGGAGCGAGCATCCTTGTCGCTCCGGTATTCGAGCGCGCTGCGAGCAGCCGGCGCGTTTATCTTCCACGGGGTGCCTGGGTCGATTACTGGACGGATGAAGTTGTTGGGGGTGGACGCGAGATCAGCCGCACCGTCGATCTTGAAACAATGCCGCTGTATGTGCGCGCCGGCTCCATCATTCCGATGGGACCGGTGAAGCAATATACCGGCGAGAAAATAGAAGAACCGCTTTCGATTCGGATCTATCCCGGTGCCGATTGCCGCTTTCTTTTGTATGAAGACGATGGCGTGTCGTTCCGCTATCGAGCCGGCGAGTGGATGGGAACATCCATTTCCTGGAATGACACACAGCGCCTGGCCACACTGGAACTGGCGGCTGGTTCGCGCATGCTATCGCCCGAGCGCAGAGCTATCGAAATCAAGATGGGCGTGCAAAGCAAGCAGATTGTTTTTGAAGGAACCAGAACGGTAGTCCAGTTCTGATTTTCTTGATTTAACGTTTTCGGGTCGCGGGGAATATGTAGCGTGGTAAGGCTTGCGGGTTACACATCGAAAGTTACGTCACTTGCCAGTACACCGAGTAGCGCTTCTCAAACAGGCTGTTTAATGGCACTAATGAGACATCTGTCTGTTGTCCGCTTGTTCGAAAGGCAAGTGGCTGGTCCGCTGGTTTGATCCAAGTCGCAGGATCGTTGCCGCCTGCACGAAATGTCGGAACATCAATGGGCAGCCGGTCCAGCTCTGGCGCATTTGGACCGGTGACCAGTTCCGGCGTGAGTCCCCGGTTGCCTAAATCGCCGGCCAGCACCAGCGGTCCGTAGAGGATCGCTTGCATGTGCTTGTCGTCCGGCATGCTCTCGATATGCAAATGCATCGGCAAGTTCATTTCGACTTCATCTCCCGTTTTCCAGACGCGCGTGATCGTCAGATAACTGCCAGGCTCGGCCGAGGCATCCAATAATTTGCCGTTCAATTTCACTGTCGGGCTGGAGGTCAGCCAGCTTGGGACGCGCAACCGTAGCGAAAGGCGAGTGGGCGCGTCCACCGCAATCCGCAATCGAGTGCTCGCCTGTTCGGGGAAACCAGTGTCCTGCCTTAAACGGAAGCCCTTTTCGGTCCAGTTCAATTCCGAAGGTATAAATAGGTTCACGAAAACGCCGTGGTCATCTTGCCAATAGATGCTATCGTTCAACTTCGAATACTCTTCGACCCCAGTGCCCGTGCAGCACCAGAACGAATTATCTTCCGTGTTGAACGTCTTCCAAGCGCCTGGCGTAAGCGACAAATAGTATTGCGTATGCCCGATTTCGGGGTGAATCGTACCGATTCGATGGTTCAACTGAATGCGTTCGTAATAGTCGAAGAGCCGCGGATTGGCAGTCCAACTGTAAAGATGCCGCGACAGCTTTAGCATGTTATAAGCGCAGCAGCACTCGGCAGTAGCAATGCCTTGCTTCAATTCGGCGGCGAGAAGGCGCGGCTGCGCCAACCAGCCTTCATCGTTGCTGGTTCCACCAGTCACATACGTACGACCGGTCGAGACGGTGTAAAAAAAGAAGCTGGCGACATCGTGGAAGCGCATGTCGCCGGAGATCTCGTATCTGCGGGCCGCTCCGATGATCTGCGGGATATGCGTGTTGACGTGCAGACCGCGCAGCTCGTCGCGTTGCATCGCGAGTGGGTTGAAAACACGCTTCTTCGTGAACCGATCTCCGGTCCTTGCCCAGCGATCGTCATTTGCAATCGCGGCCAGATTGTATAGCACTTCCGCCATGCCGCCGAACTCGGTTTCGAGTATCTGCTGCATGTGCGCTTCAGACTTTGAGGCGGTCCAGTTGTCCGTCCATTCCGCCATACCCTGGACTACCTCTAACGCCTGCTTATTGCCGGCGAGCTGATATTGATCGATCATGCCGGCCATGATTTTGTGAATTGTGTAAAACGGCGCCCACACGGGCTGGCGCGCATCCAGCCGGTCAAACCAGCTGGTCGGAAAGGCGCTGAGATATCCCCCGCTCAGTCTCTGCTGACATTTCGCGAGCGCGTCCACCATCTCCGCACCTTTCGCTTTGATCTGCTGGTCACCTGTCGAGGCGTACAGAAGCGATGCCGCCGAAAGGTAATGGCCGGTGAAGTGGCCGCGCAGCTCACCTGCCCGGCCGGGCACATCCGTTTCCCAACCTCCAAGCGGTTTCGCCGAAGACGGAATGCCCGCGTTTAATTGGAAATTGCGCACCAGGCGGTCCGCGCCGAGACGCTGCATGTAGCCGCGATTCCACTCCTCAGCCTGTTTATATGGCCCGCCGACGATGCGAACCTGCGTCATGGAAAACGGCCGCACCTTGGCAGGAATCTCCGCGCGCGTGAAGGTGATCGTCTCTTCGAACGGCGGCATCTCCGGAAGCGTGCCACGCCGCGGATGGCTTGTATTCGGATTGGGCGCTTTACGCGCCGGCTTATTCTGCGGAGGTGGTGGCGGCAGCTGTCCTGCCGGTTCATGCTCAGCCTGCTGTGCAAGCACAGATGGCGCTAATGCACCGGCACTACTCAACAATGCGGCGAAACGGCGCCGCCCCATTTGTTCCGAAAACTTGCTCATAATGTTCCTTGCGCGCCCTCGAATTTTGGACGAACAGGCCGATGGTTTGTTCTGCCCGCTGATTGACAGTGTATACAATATCGTGTACATGCGACACATGTTCTTTCGTGCATTCGCTGTCTGCAGCATCTTGATTGTTCCCGGGCTTTGGGCGCAGGGAACTCTTGCCGATTACCAGCGGGCAGAAGGGCTCCGCGCGAAAGCCCGCGGCCTGGTGGTGAATTCGCCCGGTGGAATCACTTGGATCGGCGACTCCGACCATTTTTGGTATCCCCGCTCGGTAAGAGGCGGGACAGAGTTCGTGATCGTGAATGCCGAACAACAAACAAAGAAGCTGGCATTCGATCACGAAAGAATGGCCGCCGCGATCTCCGCGGTAACCGGGCACAAATATACTGCGCTCGCGCTGCCGTTTGCTCCTCATGAACCCAGCCCAACACGTCGCCGGCCTCCGCCGTTCAGCACAGCTCCGCTCAAGTTTGTGGACCAGGAAAAGGCAATTCAGTTCGGAGTTGACGGCTGGCTTTACAAGTGCTCGCTGAGTGAATACACCTGTTCGAAACAGGAACGCATTCCTCACGTACGGCTTGAAGAGGAGGAGTCCAGTCCGACAGATGTTTCGCAGATCAATCCCCACGAATCGGGCGGTGATCCCGCGGAGGGGCTTGAGTATCAGCCTCCGGCTCCGCAGGACGGCGACGAAGGCGAGTGGGGCCGGGCACCCCACGGCTGCGCGCCAAAGCATCACGATGAGCACGATCAGAATCACGACGGGCGGCCTGAGCGCCTCGACGTTGGCTCGCAGTTGCCAGGGCAGCTTCCTCCCAGCCCTCCCGAAGTTTGTGCTTCCTTCGACGGTAAATGGGAAGCCTTCATTCAAAATTTCAACGTTTTCTTAAAACCAGTGGGCGACCATTCGGCCTTTCCGCTCAGTTTCGACGGCTCCGGGGGGAACTATTACACGCTTCGCACGATTGCCTGGTCACCAGATTCAAAAAAGCTCGTCGCGTATCACACCCAGCCCGGATACGACCGCGAAATCACGTACGTCGAATCTTCGCCGCCCGACCAGATTCAGCCCACACACATGACCATCCACTATCTGAAACCCGGCGACACGCTCGACATCGCGCATCCGGTTTTATTTGACGTCGCGACCAAGAAGGCAACCGAAATCGATAACTCTCTATTTCCAAATCCTTACTCTCTCAGTCCGCCGATGTGGTGGAAAGATAGCCGGGCGTTCACATTTGAATATAACCAGCGCGGTCATCAAGCCTATACAGTGATCGAAGTCGATGGTCAGACGGGCAAAGCACGCCCTCTTATCGCGGAGAGATCGAATACATTCATCTACTACAACAGGCTGGGGCCCGGGCTGTCCGCCGGCAGGCGCTATCGTCACGACGTTAACGACGGCAAAGAGATCATCTGGGCCTCTGAGCGCGACGGCTGGGAGCACTTATATCTCTACGATGGAACCACGGGCGAAGTCAAAAACCAGATCACCAAAGGCAACTGGCTGGTGCGAAATATCGATTGGGTAGATGACAAAAAGCGTCAGATCTGGTTCGACGCGGGCGGCAGTATTCCAGGCGAGGATCCCTACTTCACCCAGGCTTACCGGATCAATTTCGATGGCAGCGGGCTAACAAGAGTCACGTCTGCCCACGGCACGCACAGCATCAACTTCTCGCGCGATCACAAATATTTTGTCGATACCTGGCAGCGCGTCGACCTTCCGCCGATCGCTCAGTTGCATCGCACCGAGGATCTGAAGATGATCCTGGAACTGGATCGAGGAGACGCGTCGGCTTGGTTAGCTGCCGGGCTCCGATATCCAGAAGTTTTCGTCGCAAAAGGCCGCGACGGCAAAACCGATATCTGGGGCATTATCATTAAGCCCACCAATTTCGATCCATCGAAGAAATATCCGGTGATCGAAAACATTTACGCTGGTCCGCAGGGATCATTCGTCCCGAAAGGCTTCATCTCGTATTCGCCGGATCAGTCGCTGGCGGATTTGGGCTTCATCGTCGTTCACATCGATGGCATGGGAACGAGCAACCGATCAAAGGCTTTTCACGACATCTGTTATAAGAATCTCGGTGATGCCGGTTTCCCGGATCGCATCCTCTGGCATAAAGCCGTAGCGGCGAAATATCCGTGGTACGACATTTCACGCGTTGGCATCTTCGGGACGTCGGCGGGCGGGCAAAGCTCACTGGGTGGCGTTTTGTTTCATCCAGAGTTCTACAAAGTGGTTGTCACTAACAGCGGTTGCCACGACAATCGCATCGATAAATTATGGTGGAACGAGCAATGGATGGGTTGGCCGGTAGGTCCGCAATACGCGGCATCCTCAAACGTCGATAACGCCTACCGGTTGCAGGGCAAGGCGCTCATCATCGTGGGCGAGTTAGACACGAATGTAGATCCCGCGTCTTCTTTGCAAGTGGTGAACGCGTTCGTGAAAGCTCACAAGCATTTTGAAATGCTCTACATTCCGGGCGAGAACCATGGCGTCGCCATTTTGAACCCCGAGCATTACCGCGACGATTTTTTTGTTCACAATCTGCTGGGCGTCGAACCCCCGGATTGGAACAAAGTCTCGCTTCCGGCGCAGCAGGAGGAGAATTCTGCGGAGGATGGGCACTAAACCCACTCTGTAGCGCCGCTTTTACGCGATTCCCGCCCGCTGCCTCGCCTCCGCGATCACTCGCGCCATTTCATCGCGATATTTGTCGAAGGTGTCATCCACAACCGTGATCGTAGGAATGGCAGGAGCGGGCGGCAGCGCCGGATTGAACTTGCCGAACCCTGCCTCATGCACCCCGGTACTGCCCCGACCCGGTGCAGGATGGCTGAGGTGCTGAAACGACCGGCAGTATTTCAGAAAAGCCGGTTTATACAGACTCGGGCCGGGAACCTGGAATACCGGAATGCAGCTCATGAGCGCGTCGTAAGGCATTTCTCCAACGGCTAGAACATTCGGATGTTTTTCGCGCAAATCGCGCACCAACCGCACTGTTCCTTCATGCATGTCGGCTTTGGTGTTGTTCATCCAGCCACCCACGATATCCAAAAAATAGGCATCGACATGGAACTGCGTGACCATGCTGTCGATTCGCTCGAAGAGCCACTGGCGCCAGGAGTCTACGCCGAGATTCATGTACGCCCCCCAGCCTTCCATCTCGCGGTCGTTGTCCCAATCGACCCAATCTAAATCGAAGGCGTTGCCGTCCACATGCTGCGTCGTGGCGTCGGCGAATTTCGAGAAGACCGGCAGCCTTCGGTTGGCCGCATTGGCCCCGAACATCGGCAGAAAACGGAATCCCTGGCCGTGTCCACCTTCGATCAATGCGCGAAAACCTTCGTCTCCGCCGAGGCGCGGATCAACATTGTAAATTGGATAGTTCCAGTAATAACGGCCATCCCAGGCGGGAAGGAAAACGAAGACACGGTTCGCCGGAATTTGTGTTGCGACCCACGCCAGAATCTTTTGCATCTTGGCGAAGTCGTTGAATATGTATCCGGTCCAATGCATGCCGTGCAACGCGATAACGAGCGCCAGATCGCGGCACCATTGTGGGACGTCCGGCCGCGTGTTCCAGTCTTTAATGTGATAGGCGTTTTCGAGATGCTCGAAATGCGGGCGCATGGCCGCGTCGATGCTCAAAGATTTTCCAACTCGCCAAACTGGAGTTTCAATTTGATTGCTGTGCTGCCAGCCTTCGCGTTCGTAAACCAGCTCGACGCGATACGCTTTTTCGCCCGGTTGGAAATAGAATCGGCTGGCGCGCACGCGTTCATGCAGCAGCGAAAGAGAGAAGTAGTCGCCCGCCATCTTCTCAATGACAGCGAGCGGAGTCGTCATGCTGCCGAATAAGTATGGCGAGCCGCGCAGCACCTCATTGTCTTTCGGATCGAAGAAATCGTGACCGGCGATCGAAATGCGGCCGCGAGGAATACCGCGCAGGATGCTCGCGATCGATTTGATCGGGCGATCCATCTGGGCGGAAACGGTCCACTCGATCCAATCGGCATTCTGGTGAATTACCGCGCGTAAGGAACCCGGGGCCGCCTGGTCACCGCCCCAAAGAAATTGGGAGCAAGTGATCTCCATTCCGTCGTTCGTATCGCGAACGGCCATCCGGCTGCGATCCAGCGCGTATGTGTTCTCAAATGTGTACAGACGAAATGAGAAGAGGAGATCGTGAAACGTGACGGAAGGCTCGGGAAAATCGAAGCTGAATTTGAAATCGCTTTCGCCCCGCGGCGGAAGGTAGACGTCCGTGGTCGAAGTCAACGGGAGAATGCGGTCAGAACTTGCGGCGGGATTCTGCGCGCCTGCCAGCGCGCGGAGGGAGGCGTCGGCGACTAGCCCGGTTTTTAACAGATCCCGCCGGGAGAGCTTATCCATCCTTCATCGACGTTTCAGAACTCGATATTCGCTCTGAGCTCGATCACGCGAGACCCATTCGCAATACCCCCCGTGCCGAAATTGAAATTCTGAACATTCCAAGCAGGGTTTCCCGAGGATCCGTACGCAAGGTTCTCGGCGAACGTCGGGTGGTTGAAGACGTTCAGGAACTCGCCTTGCAAAATGAAGCGGATTCGTTCCGTGAACGGAAAGATTTTCGATAGCGACATGTCATTGAACGTCTGATGCGGACCGTGCAGGTAGATGATGCTGCCGAAGGTTCCCGGGTTCGTGTTCGGAAGGATGTAAGCGGAATTCGCGCCGCCTCCGCTTGGGTCGACCATATACTTCGGGTTTATCAGATCCACATAGGTTGTTCCGGGAACCCGGTAGACACCTACGGCGCTCTGTAACTGCGAGGCGGTGATGCCGTTTAGAGTTACGCCTCCATCGGCGTAGTCGTTGAAAGTATTATTACCCCCCTGCACCAGGATGGGCGCTCCGGTTTCAAAGGTAAGGATGTCGCCCACGGTCCAGCCGCCCAAAAAAGCATTCAGAACCCCCCCGCGATTCATCCATTGACGCCCTTTGCCGAAGGGCAAGTCGACAGTCGCGTTTGCGTGCACGACATGGCGCAAATCGAACAACGTTGGTCCATAACTCATGCGCAGGTCACGGATCGTGTACTGCTGAAAGCTGGATGTCCAACTATTCGGCGTCTCGATTCCGAGCGTGTGGCTCCAGGTGTAGTTGGCATCGAATTGAACGCCATGCCAAGGCTTCTGTCGAAAATCCACCTGAAGAGCGTTGTAATTCGAATACGCGTTGGAGTCCATGTAGGTGACCGACTGGCCGGCGGAAAACGGATTTGCCTGGAAAAAGTTAATCGGATAACCTGCTCCCGGTCCGGTGAATCCGCCGTTCGTTACGCAAGGCGAGAAACTGGAGCCAACGAGATTGCAGAAGTAGAACGGGTTGTAATTCGCGCCCGCGAGAATATTGGCGAGCGAGCCGACTTGGCCGGAGGTCAAGTAATTGATGAACTGGGTATTGCCGTAATCGGCCAATGGAACGCCGGTTCCAGCAGCCCCTTCGCCCGCGAAGGCCGCGTCGAAAATGGGGGTTGCCTGTTGTCCCGCGTAGCCGTTATGGGCAAACGATGAGATTCCGTGCTGCTGGTTTATCGCCAGGTTGGTTTGTGCGGCCTTGAACTGATTCAGAAAGCCGTTTTCAAAAACGTTCACTTCGTTGATGTTCTGCGACACCCACTGGTGAATGGTGTGGTTGCCGTTATAGCGAAGCTCCAGCACGCCGCCGCCGGGCATCTGCCGCTGGATGCTGAAATTCCAGGATTGCGTGTAAGGTTGCTTGACGTTAGGATTCAGGCCATTGACCTCGTTCCCCAGGTTTGTGACGGGCAAGAAGGTGTAGAGTGATTCCGGCGCGCTGGCCAGATACGTCGCCGGCGTGAACGTATAGCCGGGCAGCGGCTGGCCCAGAGAGAGCGATCCGGGCGCGTAGGTTCCGGGTCCACCGGTGAAGTTTGATATGAGATTAAAGTTCTGGTAATAGAAGGAACCGTAATCGGTGGCCTGGTTCCAGAAATACTGCTGGGGTTCGGTGAATCGCCGGAGAGAATAGCCAGCTCGAATGACGGTTTTTCCGCCGGTGAGCCCGCTCAGAAAGCCGCCCTTCGGTTGCCACGCGATGCCTATGGCCGGCTGCGGGCTCACGTCCCAGCCATTGTATTGATGAGCGCGGGCGACCAACATGGGATTCTGATTGCCGCCGAGGTCGCCGGGCGCGAAGACCTGCCCGATGGGAGTGGGACCATAGATCGCATCGGGTGTGGCGCTGTGGTAATTCACAGTGAGGTCGTGGTCATCGCCGGTGAAATCCCAGCGCAGGCCGTAGTTGATGGTCAGATTGGGGCGGAGCTTATAGGAGTCCTGGGCAAATAAGCCCCAGGCGCTCATCACCTCATCCAACGGGTAAAGACTGCCAGGCTCCTGCTGATAATTGTGCGTTTTCGGGTCGACAGCGTATTGACCGCTTACGCCGGAAATTCGGCCGGTGAGCACCGCATAGAGTTGCTCGGCTTCACTCAGTTCGGCTGGAGTAGCAGCCGGTACGCTAGGTGAGCTGCCGGAATTGCTGAAGGCGGCTAAAGCCGGGTCGCCGTTTACCAGGCCCAGGTTGAAGGTGGGCCAACCGGCTGGGGCGTTCCAATAATGGTCCTGCTCGCGGTACCAGGAAAAGCCGTATTTCCATGTGTGCTTTCCCTTCTGCCACGTCACGGTATCGGAGGCATTGAAGACCGGATAGTAAGTCGTGATCGGGAGATTAAACTGCTGCCCGGACATATTGCCGCCGTACGGATACGGCACCGGCAAGTTCCAACTCACTGCACCGGGCGACGTCACGTACAAGGGTGCGGCGTTATAGGCGTACCAGGTGGCGTTGTAGAGGAAGCCGCCGCGGAATTCGTTGATTACCGTGGGAGAGATGGTCCAATCGAGACCCAGTGCGGCGGTGTAGTTATTTGCCTTGTTACCCGCGATCTCATTCGAAAAGCTTGATCCCGGCAGGAAAGACGGTGTGACTGCCGGTTGCACTAACTTGGTCTGGTTGTAAGAAATGCTGAGCCGGAGCCTGTCGGAGATGTTGTAGTCAATCCGGAATGTCGGGTAATAATACGTGGTTGGCGAAGGCTGCAACCAACTCAGATTTGAGATGTTGGGATCCGAGCTGGAAGTTACCGCTCCATTCTTCAGCGATGTATTGATGGCCTGTAGTTCGGAGCCGATCACCGGATTCACCGTCCCGGGCAGCGATGAACTGGAGCTGTTCGCGATCTGGAGAACGTTCACGGTGTGCGAGGCTCCGTCCGTTCCGGCGTAAGTAAAGTTGCCAGCCTGTGCAGCCGGCGTGAGCACCATGTTGGTCGCGAGGATGCTACCGGGTTGCTTGGACATGCTGAAGCTGCCAAAGAAAAACAACTTGTCGCGAATAATGCGACCGCCCACGCTGCCGCCAAATTCATTCAGTTCGAAATGCGGTTTGGGAAGCCCCGCGGCATCGTTGTACCAGGAATTCGCATTCAGAGCAGAATTCCGGAAATCTTCGAAGGCGCGGCCATGGAATGCATTCGAGCCGCGGCGCGTGACGAAATTCAGTTGCATGCTGGCTTGCCCGAAGCCCTGATTCAGATCGAGCTGATCGGTTTGAACCGTCATTTCAGCGATGTCTTCCAGCCGCGGCGTAACGGCGGGCTCGGCATTGCCCGAGAACTTCATGCGGGTAGGGCTGCCAATCACGCCGTCGATGTTATTGCCTTGATCGACGGAAGGTAGCCCATTCCAGGTGCCGTTGTAGCCGGGGGTCAGGTTCGACAACTGCGTGAGATCCCGGCCTTGCAGCGGCAGGTCTTCGATCTGCTTCATATCGATGGTCGTGCCGATCATGTTTGACGTGGCTTCGAGCACGGGGCTGGCGGTATCTGTCACTTCGACAGTTTGGGCGGTCGCGCCAACCTGCAGTTTGGCCGGCACGTCAGTGACGCGCGCCGCTTGCACCAGAATGGACTGGAAGACTTGCGAGGTGAAGCCCGCCTTCGACACCGTAAGGCGATAGGTGCCCACCGGAAGATTTACGAAGCTATAGTTGCCTCCCGATTGCGTGACGGCGTCGCGCTCGTAATTGCTGGTAACGTCAACTAACTGCAGGTTGGCATCGGGAATCACGCTGCCCGTGGGGTCGGTAACAGTGATCGCGACGGTCCCCTCGGACCCCTGCTGCGCCTCGACAACCCCAACCGCGCCGGACAGCAACGCAACAGCCATCCCGAACCGGCAGAATACATTGGAAATATTGGAAACAGACAAATCGAAGCGGTACATCCGTAACATCCCCTTGAGGCGTGAAATGGTTTACACGGTTATTCGACGGACATTTGAGACACAAAAACCCTAGCTGGTTTCAAATTGTATACATTGTTGTGTGCATCGTCAACAGGAACTTAGAATGGCCCGCATAAACCGCAGACAGTGGCTGGCTCTTGCGGCCGGAGCGGCGGTGGGGACCTGCGCGCCTGTTCCTAATCCCAGTGTCCGGTTTGTGAATGTGGCTGCGGCTGCCGGAATCCGTTTCCGGCACGACAACGCCGCCACTTCCGAAAAATTTCTGGTCGAAACCATGGGCTCGGGATGCGCCTGGATCGACTATGACCAGAACGGCCTGATGGATCTGTACCTGGTCAATGGCGCCGCCACAGCGGCTTACCAGCCGAAAGTCCCGCTACGAAGCGCGTTATACCGCAACAACGGCGATGGCACGTTCACCGACGTCACCGAAAAGGCCGGTGTCGCCGCTGAGGGACTCTTTGGAATGGGAGTCGCTGTCGGCGATTACGACAACGATGGATTCCCGGATCTCCTCGTCTTGGGGTACGGCCGCTCGATTCTATACCACAACAACGGCGACGGCACCTTTACGGATGTGACTTCTCATGCCGGTGTTGCCAACGCGGGCCGCTGGGCATCCAGTGCGGCATGGTTCGATTACGACAGGGACGGACATTTAGATCTTGTTATCGCGAATTACGTCGACTGGACGCCTCAGCGAAATTTCTACTGCGGGAGCCAAGGACCCGGGTTACGGAGCTATTGCCATCCAGACGACTATCCTGCGCAGGCGCCCACGCTCTTTCACAACAACGGTCACGGCACGTTCACCAATGTGACTGAGGCATCGGGCCTGGCGTCGAAACTATCAAACGGTCTCGGTGTGGTCACGTTCGACTACGACAACGACGGTTGGGATGACATCTTCATCGCCAACGATTCCATGCCGAATTCGCTGTTCCACAACAAGGGCGACGGAACATTTGAGGAACGCGCTTATGACGCCAGCGTAGCAGTGGGCGGCGATGGAGCTCCGGAAGCCGGTATGGGAGTAGATGCCGCCGACACGACCGGCGACGGGCGCTTGGATCTCATCGTCACCCATCTTGACCTCCAACTGGCCCGCCTCTACAAGAATTTGGGAGATGGCACGTTTGATGATGCGACATATCGTTCGAAACTCTCTTATGACACGTTTCGTTTAAGCGGATTTGGCACGCGCTTTCTCGATTACGATAACGACGGCTGGCGCGATCTGTTCATCGCGAACGGCCACGTTCTCGACAATATCGATCGATATCATCCCGGCACGCGCTACGCGGAACCGAAACTGATGTTCCGCAATCTGGGAAATGGTTGTTTTCAAAACGTAAGCAGTCAATTGGGCGGCGATTTTCTGGTGCCGTCGGTGAGCCGCGGAGTTGCCGTTGGCGATTTCGATAATGATGGCGATCTCGACATCCTGGTAAGCAATAATGGCGGAGCGCCGCAATTATTCCGTAATGATGGGGGCAATGCGAATCATTGGCTGCAAATTTTTTTGATTGGAACCCGCTCGAATCGTGATGGCACGGGAGCACGAATCACAGTTTGGGCTGGAGACCTCAAGCTCTACGATCAGAAGAAAGGCGGAATGAGCTATCAATCCGCGCAAGATCCGCGGCTGCATTTTGGTCTCGGAAGCCGCAAAACCGTCGATGCTATTGAGGTTCGCTGGCCAAGCGGGGAAGTGACACGGCTCAAGGACGTTGCCGCGGACCAGGTCGTCTGCATCAAAGAAGGCGTCGGCAAGGTTGGCCGGAAGTTCCCGCGGGTACCATAATCAGTGCGGCGGTCCGGCCACTCCGGCGTGGCCGCCTGAAGCGGAAGAGATTCTCAGCGCCTGCTGTTCGTTCAAGTGCCGCAAGATCGCCAGAGCCGCTCGTACCTTTTCCGATTCGCCCGCGCGCCGGTAGGCAGCCGCAAGACTCGGGTAAACCGCTGGGTTATGCGGTTCCAGGTCGCGGCCCAATTCGAGATGTGCAATCGCTTCATTGATTCGGTTCTCGAGTAGATACACCTTGCCCAGCGCGGTCTGCGCGCTCGAATAGTCCGGCTTTTCGGAAACTGCTTTTTCGAGGACCGATTGCGCTTCGCTAAATTCCGGTTGGCCGGGCGCCGCGCCTGCGCGCAAGAGCGCTTCACCCAACTGCGTCAAGAGCATGTAATGCTCATATCCCTTGCGCACTCCGTCGCGCGCCAACTGAATGGCGCTCGAAACACTGCCGGACAACAGAAAGTCTTCGACGCCGGCAATGTAACCAAGATCCGAATCGGGTGAAAGCCTTCGCGCGTGTTCGAAATCGCGATGGGCCACATCGATTTCTTCCAGCTTCGATTCGAATAGCGCCCGCTGATACAGCAAGCGCGGCGATTGCGGCAAGTTGGCCAAGCCCATGTTCACGATTTGGATACCCAAGTCGCGGTAATCTTGCTCCAGGCACGCGTCCGAAACAAAGGCGTACAGCTTTTCGTTTTTCGGATTCATGGCCGCCGCCCGTTTCAGAGCAGCCATTCCTTCTTGCGGCTGGCGATTTCCGATATAGGCTTGCGCAAGAAGATTCTCAAGCTGCGCGCTCTCGTGATTCGGTTCCAAGGGCGTGAGCACATCAATAGCTAACCGGTAGTGCCGCGTGCCTACGTAGCACAATGCGAGGTTGAACTCGAGCGCGAATGCTTCGGCCACATGCCCGCGCGCTGCCAGAAAGTGAGGGATTGCCTGCTGAAAATGACCCGTTGCGGGTGAGTTGAATCGCCGTTTGCAGCTCGCTCTCCGGTTCCGCCGGATTCGCAGCTTGTCCAACCAGGAGCCCGAGCGCGAGCAGAACGAGCGTCATTTCCAACCCTCGCCCTCCGTAATCGTGATGTAGCGGTCAACGGGAAGATTCGTGAATCGCTCCGTTTTACCGCTGGGCTGTGGCCAGTTCACCTCAAGGGAATCGATTTTGGTTCTGCTTCCGATCCCCAGGACCACTCGCGGATCGTGCGAAGAAAGATAACTTCCGCCGCCCACCTTAATGCGAGTGCATTTCAGACTGCCAGATTGATACGAGATCCGCGCTCCAACGGCATCACGATTCGCATTTTTTGCAATCAGGTGTACGCCCAGCCAATGACCCTGCAGGCCAGCTTTGTTTCGTAACAGCATCGGCGCGGCATCGTTCACCGCAACCAGCACGTCCACAGAACCGTTATTGTCAAAATCTCCGACGGCCAGCCCGCGGCCTGCGATCGCTTGCCTGAAAACTGCGCCACCCTGGGCACTCACATTAGTCCACGTCTTCTTCGATCCGCTGCCGTCGTTGTGCAACAGCAGCATCAACTCGCGATATTGCACTTCTGGTTGATAGCGCGAGACCATCATGTCGGGATGGCCGTTCGAAATTAGCAGGTCGAGATTGCCGTCATTGTCGTAATCGAGAAATTTCAACCCCCAGCCGCTCAGCAGCTTTGTCGCTTGCGCGATGCCGGTCGGGACGGACACGTCATCGAAAGTCTCGTTGCCATTGTTGTGGTACAGCGAATACGTTTCGTGGTCCAGGTTCGCCACGAACAGATCCATCCGGCCATCTTCGTCATAATCGGCCGAATCGACGCCCATACCGGAACGCGCCGTGCCGAACGCGTTGTATGCCACGCCAGCCAAAAGACCGATTTCCTCAAACTTCCCCTTTCCTCGGTTGGCAAAGAGAAAATTCGCTGCTGTGTCGTTGGCGACGAAGAGATCCATCCGGCCATCGTTATTAATGTCGGTAGCCACCGCGCCCCACGCTTTTCCCAAACATCCCGCAATACCGGATTCCTTACTGACGTCGTTGAAGGTTCCGTCGCCATTGTTATGAAAAAGCCAGCATGGCATCGGTTGATAAACTGTCGGCTTGCAGTAATAACGCAGTCCGGTATCGCGGTTCCCGCAGAACACGTTTTTCGATTTCGAAAAATCTGCAAAACGGCAAACGAAGAGGTCTAGCCTGCCGTCGTTGTCATAATCGAACCAAACCGCGCTAGTACTCCAACCCGGCGCCGCGACACCTGCTTTTTCGGTTACATCGGTGAACGTGCCGTCCCCGTTATTTCTGTAAAGAATGCTGCGTGGATATTGGGTGACGTATAAATCGGCAAAACCGTCGTTGTTGTAATCTCCGGCGGCGACTCCCATTCCATACGCGTTTCCCGATACGCCGGCTTTTTCTGTTACATCGGTAAACGTACCGTCCCTGTTATTGCGATAAAGCGCGTTGCGCAATGGCCTCGGTGGCTGATAAAAATCGCAAGGGCCGCTGTTGACCAGATAAATGTCCATCCAGCCATCGTTGTCGTAGTCGAAAAAAGCACATCCCGGCCCTGAGGTTTCGGGCAAATACATTTCAGCCGAGAGTCCCGCCGTGTGTGACCAGTTAATACCGCTCTTAGTCGCAGGGACCTCTTCAAAGACCGGCGATGATACTACCTCGCCGCGCAAAAGTGCGGTACTGGCGGAACTCGCCAGCATTCGCAAAATCTGCCGGCGGGAAACACGCATCAATGCTTAATACCTTCTCCAGCGCTGTTTGGCGATGCCGCTGCGCGCGCCGCGGCCTCTTTTTGCAGCGCCATTTCACGGGCAGCACCTGCGCTATTCCCCGTGCGCGCGTAAGCGATCGCAAGCTGGTAGTGCCCGGCAGGGTCGGCGGGCTGCAATTTTACATAGTTCTCGAGCGGCGCGACCGCCTCCGCATATTTCCCGCCCGCCGCCAGCGACATGCCAAGCGCGAGATATGCTTCTGTAAAGCCTTTGTCGAGTTTTGTGGCGTGGGCGAAGTGCTCGGCGGCGCTGCCCCAATCGCCCGAGCGTCTGGCGAGCTCGCCCAGAACAAATTCAGCCGCCGCATTGCTGGGATCGACCTTCAGTTCTTTTTCAAATTCCGTTTTGGCTTCCTCTGTCGGACCAGATGATCCGGCTTTCGAAAGCAATACCTGTCCGAGACGGTAGTGAACGCCTGGCGTGTTTGGATTGCGCTCGAGAATGCCTCGATAGATTCCGGCCGCTTCATCCCATTTGCCTTGCGATTCGAACGCTTCCGCTTCGAGCCGCTTCGCCTGTACTGAATCCGGTGCTTTGGCGGCAAGCTCTTGTGCAGAGCGCTCGGCCAACTCGGAAAAATAGTGCGTGCTGATGTAGAGGGCCTCCGGGTCGTCCGGGAACTCGCGCTTTAATCGCTGCAAAGCATCGATGGCTGTATCGTTATGATTGAGCGCCATCGCGCAACGCGCTTCGGCCATTGATGCCTGATAGATCAACTGCTTATCGTGCAGGCGCGGCATCACTCGAACGAGCGGAGGTAACGCTCCCTCGCACTGTCCAGTTTCGACGAGCCGAATGGCACGCCGGGCAGAAGAGACGGGATCTTCGACGCTGCGCTGACTCGCTGATTGTGCCAATCCTACTTCAGCCACCAGAAACAGACAACCGGCAGCGACGGCGGAGCGAAACGCCATGCTCGCCGATTATACGATGACGGCCGCGCGTCGCGATCAGCTTGCGCCGTTTAAGCCGTACCAGCTGCCGCGCTCGCCTATACTTTGAATCACCTTTGCCAGGCGCTTGACGCCGTTATCCCAATTCAGCTGGATGCCGGCTTCGGCAGCATCGGTATCACCTTCGGAAAGGGCCTTGATAATGCGCTCGTGTTCAGCCACGGATCGGTCGAGCTCGTCTAGAATGGCGGAGGCGTACAAACGCCAATAGCGTTCTGCTTGCGGCTGAACTGTATTGTGAAGCTCAAGAAGACGCGGGCCGGCGCTGGCTTCAATAATGGTTCGATGAAAGTTCATGTCGAGCTCGAAAATGCGGTTGGCCTCCGAGCGATGCTTATAAACCAGATCTGCCAGTCCGGAGTTGTATTCGCGGATCTGCGCGATAACGATGGCGCGAGTCTCGGCCGGAAGCTGCGCGGTGGATCTTGCTCCCAGACCTTCCAAATGACCGATGATTGAATAGAGCTCGCGTGCATCCTCGAGCGTGAGAGGCGCAACAATCATGCGGCCCTTAGTGCCGTTATTGGCAGCGATGACGTATCGATCGCGCTGCAGCCAATGAAGTGCGCCGCGGATGGGCGTGCGGCTGAATCCGAGTCGCTCAGCGAGCTCCGCCTCGATGAGCCACGTTCCCGGCAAAAGCTTGCCGTAGATGATCATTTGCCGCAGCTCCTGAAAGGCCAGCCGCGTACTGTGGCCTCTGTCGGATGCCGCGCGTCGCTTCCTATGAGGCGGATTGCGGCCCGGCAGTGACGTTGGTGTCACCTCTGTATTGTACTTGCGGCTTGGCATGGAGACCGGGAATTGGTCCGTTTGTTAACTTCCAGCCTGTTTTGTAGATGCGCGTCAGCTTTCGATGAACCAGGCTCGCGTGGATCAGTTCCGATCAGCATCATGCTCTCGCTAAGGCAGCATCGTTGAATTGCGGTGGCCCATCTTGAAGCTGGAAGAAATTGATCGTATATTTTCCCGGGCCATAGCCTGAACATGGTCCTGAGAACCGCCCGCCACGTTATCCACCATAGGGCGCCAGCGATTCCGGTGTGGTGCTGAACGGAATCAGCAGGAGTCAATTACAGAATCAAGTGCGAGTTTACAACGGGCCGAATTTAAGCGAGCCGACCACGGTATCTCCCCGATCTGTTCTTTCGAGCAGCGGCGGCGCCAATCCGACTCTGGCAGCCTAGAAACCACTCCGGGACAATTGGGAAGCTCGGTTTTTCTGTACGCGCCGATGTATTGGAAGGTGGACATCTCCGTTCACAAGGCGATCTCAATTGCGGAGCACATGAGCGTGAATATTTGGGCGGAGTTCCTGAACGCATTCAACCACCCGAACTGGACAGTGCTGGACGTTTTTCAGAGAGGACCAATTGCCCGACCCAATACGCGAACGTCACGAGCAATTCTTTTTCGGCGCTGAGCTTGGCGAATGCAAATTTGCTGTACTCCCGGAAGATTCAATTCCGAGTGCAGCTGTCGTTCTATACTTGAGGCCTCCTCGAGGAAGACCGCTAAAACCCCCAGCGTCCGCACCTCAAATGTAGAATACAACTTTGAGACCCATATTGTATCCGCTAAACAAACGCAATAATGGGCGCTAATGGCGGGGAAATCGATTCCGGAAGCTTCGATCCGCCTATATTGTCGGGAGGTTTTGGATGGGAGCATCGCGATGCGCTCGGGCGGTGTGTATCCCGGCATCAAAGGCTCCAGTTTCGTGAATGCGGAACAGATTTGATTTTCAACCTGAGGAACCTGTTTTCTCTCGTGATGTGGCCATGAGCGCAGCAACCTACGATGTTGTGATCGTTGGCGCGGGTATTGTGGGTGCGGCATGTGCGGATGCCTTTTCGCGCCATGGATTGCACGTGGCCATCGTGGAGCGGGATGTCATCGGAAGCGGCGCAACCGCTGCGGGAATGGGCCATGTTGTGGTCATGGACGATTCGGAGGCGCAGTTCGCGCTTACGCGCTATTCGCAGCGTCTATGGCAGCAACTCGCGCCGGAGTTGCCCGCTGAGGTTGAGTACGAGCAGTGCGGCACAATCTGGGTTGCGGGTGATGAAGAGGAAATGGCCGAGCTGAAACGGAAACACCGCTACTACGGTAACCGCGACGTCCCTGTGACAGTCCTCGATGCTGATACGCTCGGGAGGGTCGAGCCGAACCTGCGCAAAGGCATCGCGGCGGGTTTGCTGATCCCCGAAGATGCGGTCGTGTATCCGCCCTGCGCGGCTGCCTTCTTGCTTGAACGGGCAAAGACGCGAGGCGCGCAATTAGTGTTCGGAAACGTTCATGAGATCGGCAACGGCTCAGTGCGGCTAACGAATGGGGTGCATCTCTCGGCGAGTTACATTATAAATGCAGCGGGCGCTTGGGCACCAAAGCTGAGCGCCGCGTTAGAGATCAAGATGCGGAAAAGACATTTGCTGATCACCGACCGTTACCCGGGCTTTGTTCGTCATCAGCTAGTGGAACTCGGATACCTGAAGAGTGCCCATTCGTTGACCACGGATTCGGTGGCGTTCAATATCCAACCACGGCAGACCGGTCAGATGCTAATCGGTTCATCCCGGCAATATGACGTCGAGCACAAAGAGGTTGACGGCGGGATCCTTTCGCGCATGCTGCGACGGGCCATCGAGTTCATGCCAGCCCTTGCGCAAACGTCTGCCATCCGCGTTTGGACTGGTTTCCGAGCCACCACGCCCGATAAGCTCCCGATCATCGGAGGATCTCCCGAGGATCGTTCGCTTTTCTTTGCAACCGGGCACGAGGGTCTCGGGATAACGACATCTCTGGCGACAGCGGAGCTATTGGCTGATGCAGTATTGGGCAGGAGGCCAGCGATTCCGGCAGCGCCATATTTGCCCGCACGAAATTTTTTAGAGCACAGCCATGCCTGAAGAGATTTCCGCCATGAAGTCGTATTCAGCTCTTAGCCAGTTGCGGCATGCTGGATATGACATCTTCGGACAGCCCGCGCTTCCCGCAGCACGTTCCTTAACATATGGACCATTTTTGCGTTTTCTGGATTGTGCCGAAACGTTCGAATGTGGCGACCAGCGGCAATAGAGCTCCGCGCAGCTGATCGTGGGAGTGCTCGAGTTCCTTGATTCCCTGTTCGAGCGCTTCAAGCCTGGCTCCATACTGCCGCGATTGCGGAAGGTCCTATCCTCCGGCCGGTCCGAAAAGGAGGCTCACTCTCGGCGATGAGGTTAACCGGACATGCAATTGCTTCCGTCGTGAAGCGCTATGCCAAAAAAGCCGGTTTGCAAGTCGACCTCTTTTCAGGGCACTCTTTGCGTGCCGGTTTCGTGACGAGCGCAGCACGAGCTGGCGAAGGCGAACGTTGATGGTAGACCTTGCAAGCTGTTTCTGCTCCAGCAAGAAACGGTATCGAAGAACGACCGTCCGGTTGAACGCGAGTCGCGGTTCCGAGCAATACCAGCCGGTGAACTCGTCAATTGCGTGTCCATACGATTCTTGGGAACTCGCGAGAGCGAAGGGCAGATGCGGGCATCGCTAACCTGCTACCCCGCAGACACAGGCCCGGTTGGGATCGGCGGAACATTGGCTCAACTTTTTTTCCATTTTCCTGTCGGATTTTGTCCCAAAAACCCCTCGTTGCAAATAGGGGCGCATTCCGCCGTTCCGTGTTGGCGCGCCGAGTTCGCAAAGGAACTCGCATACGCTCGGTTTGTTCACGGGTCGGGACGGCGGTTCCTGCACGATTGTAGAAAGGTCGGCCACTTTGAACAAGCAAGCATTCGGGCATCGATCTGGCCTCAGTCGCTCGCAAATGCACCCCCTTCGATTCCTTCGGAAAGTAGTCAGAGATATGGCAAGTGAATCCTCGTTGTTGTTTAATGGGGGCATCGGTAGGCGGCTCCTGAATGTGAAGGAGGCGGCCCAATACCTGGGTCTCCAGGTGGATACGGTCTACAAGAAGGCCAGGCTGCGGGAAGTCCCCTTTGTCAAGGTTGGTCGGGCGTTACGGTTCGACGTACAGGCGTTAGAACGCTTTGTTGAACAGCACACAACCGAAACCATTGATTGAAAGGAGATGCTAATTGTCAATTCATAAGAGACCTGACGGGACCCTAGAGGTTCGTTGGAGAGAAGGAGGCAGGAATAAAAGTCTGCGAGTGCATGGCCCGGTCGATCTGGCGAAGAAAGTCGAGCGCAAGCGCCTTTCCGCGCGAGATGAGAATCGCCACCTCGATATCAAACGTGAAATCAACTTTCGAATGTCTGCTCTCATCGATCGTTATTGGGAGCACTACGGACGGAAGAAGAAATCGAGCAGCCGGGAGAAGAGCGTCGTCGAAGGCATCCGTAAGGAGCTCGGAACGCTGTTTGTCCGTGAAGTAGATGGAGTGGCCGTAGCTCGATGGTATGAGAATCTCACCGGAGAGAAAGACCTTTGCGCCGGTACTGCGGTGAGGCATTTCAATGTCATGCACCACATGATGGAGAAGGCCTCTACCATTTGGTCGAAAGAGACCGGTATTGACCGGAATCCCGCTGACCAGGTGGAAGTGGCACGACCCGATGACCAGCGGGAACGCTACCTATCTGCCGAAGAGATTCGCGGACTGAAGCAGGCACTCGACGAAAAAACTGATCAGAGCGATACAAGAGAGATCAAACAAGTGTTTCATCGACTCAGGCTTCTAATACCCATTGCATTAACCACCGGTATGCGAATCTCAGAAATTTTTGCTCTCCGCTGGGTGGACGTCAAATATCAAGAGGGCTTGATTGCCGTACGAGCCAAGCTGAAAAAGGGCAGGATGCGCTACGTACCCATGACCTTGGAGCTTGGTGAGGAATTGCGGCAGTTCCCGCGAGTATTAGGGGAGGATCGAATTTTTCCGCCGAAGACAGGAGCGAAGGGGACGCGGCAGCGTGTGGAACGAAGCTTTGCGACGATTCTCGATCTGGCAAAGATTGAGGATTTCCGCTTTCACGATCTGCGGCACACCTTTGCGTCCTGGTACATGATGAATGGCGGCGACCTCTACGAACTGGCCAAGATCCTGGGTCACTCAAATATTAAGATGACCGAGCGGTATGCCAAATTGGCGAAAGCACACATCGCCAGGACCGGCGATACGGCTCGGGCAATGTGGAGACTGATGGACTGCGAACAAGGCGGCAAAGTAGCCCTCGGGTAGAAATGTTCGCGTATTGTTCGCGCGAGGAGTAACTGATTTTCTTGGCTACTGCTAAGTCCTTTGGAATGTGGTGGCCAGGGACGGAATCGAACCGCCGACGCCAGCCTTTTCAGGGCTGCGCTCTACCGACTGAGCTACCTGGCCGCTGACGGAACCATTAGTTTAGCAAACGAACCCGACTCGCTCACCGCGTGATTCCTGGAGGCGTACGATAGCTTCAGTCCTATGACAAACGATCAACCAAAGTTCGCGCAGGAACGAATTTTTTCAGCCCTGGATCGATTCCGCATTGAGCTTCCGTCATGGGGTTTCGCGAACACCGGCACTCGTTTCGGAAAGTTCGTGCAGGCTGGCGCAGCCGTCACCCTCGAAGAAAAATTTAGTGATGCGGGACAAGTGCATGCGCTCACCGGCGTGTGTCCGACGATCGCTCTTCATGTTTTATGGGACCTTCCTGATGGCGTTACGACTGTCCCGGAAGTGTTGCGCCTTGCCGACCGCTACGGCATCCGCCCAGGTTCCATCAATCCAAATGTTTTTCAAGATCAGTTTTACAAATTCGGCTCGTTTGGCAACCCGGACGAGCACGTTCGCGATGAGGCTCTGCGGCATTCCAAGCTCAGCATCCAGATCGCGAAACAGCTCCACAGCCGCGATCTCTCCTTCTGGTTTACCGACGGATCGAATTATCCAGGTACCGCCAACATCCGGGCGCGCAAGCGTCTATTCGAGCAGCATCTCAAACAGGTCCACGCTGAACTTGCGCCGGATCAGCGCATGCTCGTCGAGTACAAACCGTTCGAGCCTGCTTTCTATCACACCGATATCGCCGATTGGGGCATGGCTCTACTTCTTTCTCGCTCCGCCGGACCGCGCGCGAAGGTGCTGGTCGACACCGGTCACCACTACCTCTCGCAGAATATCGAGCAGATCGTCGCTTGGCTCTTAGCCGAAAACATGCTCGGCGGTTTCCACTTTAACGATCGCCGCTACGCCGACGATGACCTGACGATGGGCTCCATCGACCCCTATCAAGTGTTCCGGATTTTTCACGAAATCTTGCTCTTTGAATCGGAAACCGGCGGCCGCGCCGACGTCGCCTTCATGATTGACCAGAGTCATAATTTGAAAGGCAAAATCGAAGCAATGATTCAGACAGTCACCGTTGCTCAGGAGCTGTTTTCGAAGGCCGCGCTTGTCGACCATGATCGCCTCTTAGCCGCACAGCAGTCTTGTGATCTGATCCGCGCGGAAGGTTGCTTGCAGGATGCGTTCGCAACAGATGTTCGCCCGGCGATTCGCGAGTGGCGAGCCTCTAATGGCCTCCCACCGGACCCAATGACCGCATTCCGCGGCAGCGGTTATCTTGAGCGCATCTCCAGTGAACGAGCGGCGCGAAATGCGTCCAGCGTGTCATCGTACGCCTGAACCCCTATTCGCCGCACAGCGCATCGATCAAGTTTCGCAAGTACTCCGCACACTGTTCTAACTCGACCACCGGTACGAATTCGCCTGTCTTATGGGCAACCGTCATGTCGCCCGGCCCGAAGACTACTACTTCCTCTGCCAAAGCGGAGAAATGTGCGGCTTCCGTTCCAAACGATGCGGTCGTTGCGCGCCGATGCGTCAGCGATTCAACAAGTGACGTCAGTCGCCCTGTGGAATTTCGACCAAACGGCGGATCCAGGCGTTTGACCTCAAAGCAGGCATCGAAGCCGGGAAACTGGTGAGCCAGCCGGGCAAGCTGTTCCTGAATCAGTGTTGACGTCCATCGCGCGTCTTGACCCGGAATTGGCCGCCATTCTACAGTGATCCGGCATTCTCCCGGAATCACATTTTTTGCGGTTCCTCCTGCGATCAATCCAACATTCAAGGTAGTAAACGGCGGATCGAATTCGTTGTCTGCTTCAGCCGCCAGTTGGTTGGCAACATCGTCCAACCGTTCCAGCACGCGGGCGGCATCGCGAATCGCCGATCGACCCTCCTTCGGGTACGCGCTGTGAGCCGGCTTCCCGTGGACCACGACCTCGCCTAATGCGTATCCTTTTCCCGCATGAACGGCTGTGAGTCCAGTGGGTTCTCCGATCACCATGTAGCGGGAGTCGAATGCTTTCACTCCGGCGAGATGCTTCGCGCCCACACAGCCAATCTCCTCATCCGCCGTCAACACAAGTGCAAGCGGGTGAGCCAAACCAGCCACTTCCCTGCCCTGCACTGTCGCCAGCACACATGCCAGGAAGCTCTTCACATCGCAGCTGCCGCGGCCATACAATTTGCCGTCGCGAACCGCGGGACGTACCGCTTCGCTCCACTCTGCATCGAACGGAACGGTGTCGGTATGGCACACCAGCGCCAGCTCTGCGTTTCGCTCATTCCCTGATCCAGCAAACGCCACCAAATTGACCTTTTCGAATCCCGCGCTATCGCGATAAACGTGGAGCGTAGAGTGCCACTGCGCGGGATCGAGATACTGCTGTGCGTATTCGATCACTGGCCGATTTGGCAGGGCCGAAACTGACGGGATCGCGACAAGATCGCTCAGGATTTCCGTGCACGTCTTCACCGTACTCATCCCCAGAGCCGGCCCTGAGTCTTCTTGAACTGATCCACGATTTCGCCCCCTAGCGGGTGGCGTCCGTCCGAGATCACTTGCTTTCCCCCGACGAACACGTCGCAAACGGCCGTGCGCTCGGACGAGAACACCAGGTTTGCCAGCAGCGAGTCAGATTCTCCGCCCGCAATCGACAGATCATCAAGATCGACCGTAAAGAAATCCGCCGCGCGCCCCAGTTCCAGCCGCCCACCCGGTGCTACCAGCGCATCCGCCCCCTCTGCGCTTGCGAATTCAAACAACCGTTCCGCCAAAGTAGACTTCCCCGACTCCGCCGTCAATACCGCCCGTTCGAATTTCTGCATGCGAAGGTGGTACTCCAGTTCTCTCGCATCTTCGAATAAGTCGATCTGGATGTTACTATCCGATCCGAAGCAGATTCGTGTGCCCGATTCGATCAATCGATCGGCGGGAACGGGCCCATCGCCGAGATTGCGCTCGCTCGTTGGGCAGGCGCACACATGCGTTTCGGCACGCCCTAGGCAGGTGATCTCGTATTCAGTGACGTGAATCGCGTGTATGCCTGTGAAGCTCTTATTCAAAATTCCATACCTATCGAGCAGATCAATGGGTCTGAGGCCGTGCTCTTCCAGGCATTGCTCAATCTCATCCGCTTGCTCCGCCACGTGCATGTGCACTGGAAGGTTTTCCGCGCGCGCATACGCCGCTATCTTTAATAGATAGTCCAGCGGCACTGCTCGAACGCTATGCGGCGCCACACAGACCCACGCCATACCCGGCCTCGAAAGCCCGGAAACGCTCCTCCGCAGCGCGTCGGTATCAGCGAGGAAACTCTCGACGTCAGCCGCGATAAACCGAGCCTGCCCAGGGTTCGCCGGTTTGTTCCAGCCCGCCCGCGCATAAGCACTTCGCAATATCGCGATTCGCAACCCAATCTCTTCGGCGGCACGGATCACCTGCTTTGCCAAGAGATTCGGATCCTCATAGCGCGAGCCGTTCGGCGCGTTGTGAAGATAGTGGAACTCTCCTACCGTCGTGATCCCCGAGGTCAGCATCTCGAGGAACGCCATTCTCGCGACGTGATAAATGTCTTCCGGCGATAGCAGATTAGCGGCGCGGTACATGGCCTCGCGCCACGTCCAAAAGGTATCTCTCGTCGCGGCGGTTCGGTGTTCGGTCCGGCCTCGAATCGCGCGCTGGAAAGAGTGCGAATGCACATTCACTAAACCGGGAAGAATCGCTCTATTCCGAAGCCGCGTCGCTTTCGCCAAATCGTTCGGATCGCCCGAAAGCCGCGTAATCTGGCCGCTCGCATCGGCAAACATCGCTACCTCGGTTTCAAACTTTCCGCCGACAAAAACGAAATCCGCCGTCCAGCCGGTTTCACTACTGCCGGTCATGTCGCCCGACCTTTCTGAAACACTAGCTCGCCCCCGGCAAACACGAATTCCGCCGATTCAATTCCGGCAAAGTAGGCAATCTCTCGATGATCCTGGCAGTCGTGCATCACGAAATCCGCTCTTTTGCCAGGTTCGAGCGATCCGATCTGGGCCCCGCGCCCCAGGCTGTACGCCGCATTGATGGTTGTCGCCGCAAGCGCTTCCGCCGGCGTCATATGCATCTGCGTACACGCCAGCGAAAGGACGAATGGGATCGACGGCGTGGGTGAGGAACCCGGGTTGAAATCGGTTGCCAGAACAACAGCGAGCCCCGCCTCGATCATTTTGCGGGCGGGCGCGAAGCGTTTCGAGCCGAGACCGTAAACCGAACCGGGCAGCAAAACCGGCTGCACACTCGTGGCTGCCAGAGCCCGAATGCCACTGTCGTCAATTTGCTCCAGATGATCAGCGGTCGCAGTATTCATCGTCGCGGCCAGCTCCGCCGCTCCCGAGGACGAGAGCTGGTCTGCGTGCATCCGCAGTTTGAAACCGAGCGTGCGGGCCGCTTGCAAAACACTTCGCGAAGCCGCCACATCGAACACCTTCGGCTCGCAGAAAACATCGCAATACTCCGCCAATCCGAGTGCTGCAACACTCGGCAGCATCTGCTCCATCACTAGCTTCACGTACTCATCTGTTCTGCCGCGATATTCGTCCGGCGTCTCATGAGCACCCAAAAAAGTGGAGACACATGACAGAGGCGTTTCCGCGCCCAGCCGGCGTATCACCCGTAAGAGCTTCAATTCGCCTTCAGGCGACAGTCCATAGCCCGATTTCGCTTCGATCGTTGTTGTTCCAGTTCGCAAAAACCAGGTTGAATACCGTCGCGCTACCTTGAACAACTCTTCTTCTGAAGCGGCGCGCGTCTTGCGTACAGTCGAGCGAATTCCTCCGCCGCGCTCGGCGATCTCTTCGTAAGTCGCGCCGCTCGCGCGCATCTCATATTCGTCCACACGGTTCCCGGCAAAAACCGGATGTGTGTGCGCGTCGACGAAACCCGGAAGAACCACACGCCCCGCCGCATCGACAACCTGATACGCCGCTGTCACCTCGCTCCGAATCTCCTCCGATGCTCCTAAACGCTCGATCCGCCCATCTCGAACGAGCATCGCGCCATCCTTAATGATGGACAATTCTTTCAGTTCATTGCCTACGCGCGCCCGCGCCGGACCCGCCATGGTCACAAGCTCGCCGCAATTTAGGACGGCAAGACACCGCGACTCGGCCTTCATCAATGCGCCATCGGAATCTTGATTTGTTTCTCGCGTGCGATTTCCATCGCTTCGGGATAACCCGCATCTGCGTGCCGCGCGATGCCGATTCCAGGGTCCGTCGTCAACACGCGTTCCAGCCGCCGGTCGCAATCGATCGAGCCATCCGCCACAACCACCATTCCGGCGTGTTGCGAATACCCGATACCGACACCGCCCCCATTGTGAATCGATACCCACGACGCGCCAGCCGCCGTATTCAGCAACGCATTCAGCAGCGGCCAGTCGGCTATCGCATCCGACCCATCGCGCATCGCTTCGGTCTCCCGGTATGGCGAAGCAACCGAACCTGTGTCCAGGTGATCGCGCCCGATCACGATCGGCGCTTTCAGTTCGCCCGAGCGAACCAGAGCGTTCATCGCCAGCCCGAATTCCGCACGCTCTCCGTAACCCAACCAGCAGATCCGGGCAGGCAATCCTTGAAAATGGATCCGCTCTCCGGCCAGGCGAATCCACTGCACCAACTCCTCGTTGCGCGGAAACATCTCGAGAACCAGCCGATCGGTTCGGCGGATATCTTCCGGATCGCCTGAAAGAGCGACCCACCGGAATGGCCCGCGTCCCTCGCAAAACATGGGCCGGATGTATTCGGGCACGAAACCGGGAATCTGAAATGCGTTCTCCACGCCGGCGGTTTTAGCTTGGGTTCGAATGTTATTGCCATAATCGAAGGCGACCGATCCAGCGCGCTGCAGTGCTAGCATTCCTTCCACATGCTTCGCCATGGCCTCGAAGGATCTGCGGACGTACTCCTCCGGATCCCGCTTGCGCAATACCAGCGCTGATTCGAATGTTATTCCGTTCGGAACATATCCATTGAGAGGATCGTGGGCGCTGGTCTGGTCGGTGATGACATCGGGCGCGACCCCGCGGCGCGCCAGTTCCGGGATTATATCGGCGCAGTTCCCGACTAAGCCTACCGAAATCGCGCGTCCCTCTTTTGGCGCGCTGTCGAGCAACCGCAGCGCATCCTCTAGATCTCGCGCCCGATGATCGCAGTAGCCCGTGCGAACCCGTTTTTCGATACGCGAGGGATCAACATCGATCCCCAGAAAGCAGGCTCCGCTCATCGTGGCGGCCAAAGGCTGGGCGCCTCCCATTCCTCCCATTCCGCCCGAAACGATCAACTTCTTATTTAAACTTCCGCCGAAATGTTTCCTCGCCGCCGCTGCGAATGTTTCGTACGTGCCCTGGACAATGCCCTGACTGCCGATATAGACCCAGGAGCCCGCGGTCATCTGGCCGTACATCGTCAACCCGAGTTTCTCTAGCCTGTGAAACTCCTCCCAGTTCGACCATCGGCCCACGAGGTTCGCGTTTGCGATTAGAACGCGTGGAGCTTCGGAATGCGTCCGAAAAATGCCGACCGGCTTGCCCGATTGCACCAGCAAGGTTTCGTCATTTCCCAAACCGCGCAGCGCGCGCACGATCGCATGAAAACACTCCCAATTCCGCGCAGCCTGTCCTGTGCCGCCATACACGATCAATTCGTCCGGCTTTTCCGCCACCTCTGGGTCAAGGTTGTTCATCAGCATGCGGAGGGCAGCTTCCTGATGCCAACCCTTAGAAGTTTTTGCCGTTCCCCGCGGCGCGCGAATTTCGGTACGTGTTTCAGTTGTCATGCGCGAACTCCCTTCACCCCGCGAATTCATCAAACCGGCCCTGGTCAATCGCCGCCGCCACGCCTTCAATATCCGGCGACAACGAACGGTCTGCCGTCACACGCGCCGCCAGACTCCGGATAATTTCACGCGCCCGCTCAATCGCTTTTGTCGACCGCAGCGGTAACCGATAATCCAACCCTTCTGTCGCGGCCAGAAGCTCGATGGCGATCACGTGCCCGGCGTTGGATGCGATCTGGCGCAGCTTCAATGCCGCCGTCATGCCCATAGACACATGATCTTCCTTTCCACCCGATGTCGGGACGCTGTCAATGCTCGCTGGATGCGACAACACTCTCGCCTCGTTCAATAGTGCGGCGGCGCAAACCTGCGCGATCATGTAGCCGGACGAAATTCCCGGATGAGAGCTCAGGAACGGCGGCAAGCCTTCGTTCGCGTCAGGATTGACCAGTCGATCGATCCGCCGCTCGCTGATGCTCATCAGGTCCGTCAAAGCAATCGCCGCATAATCGAACACTAGCGCCAGAGGTGCTCCGTGAAAATTTCCGCCGCTGAGAACTTCGCCGGCATCTGAAAAAACAAGCGGATTGTCCGTAGCCGAACCGCTCTCGATTTCCACCACTTCACGCGCGTGTTGCAGGGCCGTCCGAACCGCCCCGTGTACCTGAGGCATGCAGCGCAAACTGTACGCGTCCTGAACTCGCGGATCGTTCGTCAGATGGGAGCGGCGGATTTCACTCCCTTCCAGCAACTCCCGCAGGTGCGCGGCGGCGGCTATCTGGCCGGGGTGCGGACGCGCATTCTGAATGCGAGCGTCGAACGCAACCGGTGTGCCGCGCAATGCTTCCAGACTCATTGCTCCCGCCAAATCGGCGAGCTTGGCAATTTTCTGAGCACGCCACAGAGCCAGCGCTCCCACCGCGGCCATCGCTTGCGTGCCGTTGAGGAGCGCTAATCCTTCCTTTGCTTCTAAACGTAGCGGTGCGATCTCCGCCATCCGCAACGCTTCCGCCGAAGCCATCTGCCGTCCGTCAAACCGGCACTCGCCCTCCCCCATCAAAGCCAAGGCGAGATGCGCTAGCGGAGCAAGATCTCCGCTCGCTCCCACCGAACCTCTTGCCGGAATGACGGGGTGGACCTGACACCTCAGCATCTCCAGCAGAGTCGTAACCAACTCGACTCTGCATCCGCTGTTCCCGCGCGCTAAGACATTGGCGCGCAGCAGCATCATGGCCCGCGTGTCCGGTCGCGCGAGCGGATCCCCCACGCCGCACGCATGGCTTCGGACCAGGTTGAGCTGCAACAGTCGCAGTTCTTGCGACGGAATGTGAACGTCGGAGAGTTTTCCGAATCCCGTGTTGACGCCGTACACCACTCTGTGTTGGCGGATAACCTCCTCAATCACATCGCGAGAGGCTTGCATCCGGGCGCGCGCCTCGTTCGCTAATGACGGCTCCGAGTGCCCGAATGCCATCGACGCGATTTCTTCGAGTGTGAGTGCCTGCCCCGAAAGCTCGAGCGTCATCATTCGACAGAGAACTTGAAGACAGTAACCGAGTGGAATCGCTCGCCTGGTTTCAGTTCAGTGGAGGGAAACCTCGGCTTGTTTGGCGAATCGGGAAAGTGCTGGGTTTCCAGGCAAAAAGCCGATCGGAAGCCATACGCCGCGTCGCCTTTGCCGCGCACGGGCCCTTGCATATGATTGGCCGTGTAGAACTGAACTCCCGGTTGTGTCGTGAGCACTTCCAGCACGCGTCCGGAATGCGGATCAGCTACGCGAGCGGCCAAGGACGGCCCCGCCCCGGTATGATTCAGCACAAACGTCTGATCGTAGCCCTTCGCAAACTCGAGTTGCGGATCTTTGTCGTCGATGTGTGCCCCGATCGCGGTCGGCTTTCGAAAATCGAATGGCGTGCCCGCCACGCTTCGGATCTCGCCCGTCGGAATCAGATTCTCGTCTGTCGGAAGAAAGTTGTCGGCATTGATCGTCACCACATCGTTAAGAATGCTGCCCGCGCCATGTCCGGAAAGATTGAAATAGGAGTGATTCGTGAGGTTCAACACCGTATCCTTATCTGTCGTTGCCTCGTAGTCAATCTTCAGCTCGTTATTTTCCGTCAAAGTGTACGTGACAGTCACATCCAGATTGCCTGGAAACCCCTCTTCGCCATCCTTGCTGAGATAGTGAAGCACCGTTTCCAAGCCTTCTTTCGAGGTCGCCTCATGCGCGCTCCAGACTTTCTTATCGAATCCCTTCAGCCCTCCATGTAACGTGTTCGGCCCGTTGTTGCGCGCCAATTTGTAAGTCAGGCCGTCCAGCTTGAATTCCCCGTTTGCGATGCGATTCGCGTACCGGCCCGCGATCGCCCCGAAAAACGGATTGTTTTGCAAATAGTCTCGCGCTGAATCGAACCCGAGCACGATATCGTCGAACTTGCCCTCCCGATCCGGAGTCTTCAGCGAAACCAACCGTCCGCCGTAATTCGTAATAGCCGCTTCGAGTCCTTTCGAGTTGCGCAGCGTATAGAGGTAGATTTGCTGGCCCGAAGGCGCCACTCCGAAGACCTGTTTCGTAACGCCTCCCGGACCAGTCGATTGCGCGAAAGTGCACATGCAGAATGTTGCACAGCCGGCCAGCAATTTTCCTGAACGCACCAAAGCTATCTTCCCACTCACCCTATTGACCGCAACGGCCAATTTGTCATACCATGTTGGACAAATGCCCCTCACCGGCTCCATCGGTCAGTTTGAACAGTTAGTCCTCACCGCTATCCTGACCATGCGCGACAACGCCTATGGGGTAACGATTCACAACAAAGTATCGGAATTGGCTCAACCCAGAGACGTATCGCTTGGGGCGGTTTACGTGACTTTGGACCGGCTCGAAGATAAGGGCTTCGTTTCCTCTTGGCTGTCCGATCCCACAGCCGAGCGCGGCGGCCGTGCAAAGAGGTGCTATCGGCTGGAGGCGGTGGGTGAACAGGTGCTACAAGAATCTGCGGCGACAGCAGTGCGAGTTTCGGAAGTGATCGCGCAGACGCTAGGAAAAAATTGGGAGCGGAAGTGGCGGAAGGAATGGAAACGGGAGCCAGGTTAGGCCATGCCCGCAAAGCGCATCGAGAAGCTACTGTGGTTTCTACTTCCGCCGCCCTGCCGCGAGCATGTCCTGGGAGACTTACAGGAGAAATGTAAATCGCCAAAACAGTACACACGCGTCGGGCTCTCTGTTCTTGCGCCCGTGATCGTCAGCCGAATTCGCCGAGTGACGGATTATCAGCTACTCCTGATGCAAGCCTTCGCAATCTACATCGCGTTTGTAGCTGGCGCGTGGTGTCTCGGCGAGACCGCGCTTCTGTATGGCCACTCCGGACTTATCCGGCTGGCTGTTCCCACCGCAGTCGCGGTCCTTTTCCTGCTTATCAGCAACGCCTATTTCGATCCAGTACGCGAGTCAGTTACCAAACCGATATTGCAGAGCGTGATCAGCGTCGCGGTGGCCTTCCTGGGCCAAACTGCAATCTTTGATACAAGGCCGACCTTAGCTGTACCCCTCCGTGTAATGCTGTTCGGCAGTTGCGCGAGCATCTTGCTAGTGCCTACGTTGCAAATCCTTTTCCCTCCGGTCTCTACTCAAACGAAAGCTGCGCGTTTAGGTAAGCTCTACCGGCCACGACGGCAGAGCCTTTTTTCCACCAAGGTGCTTGTGCAGCGTTTTCGGACGACTTCTTGGATGTACCATCCGCACGGATCGAGAATCGTGCTTGCGTGCGCGTTTCTGCTCCTGGCGCTCGTTCTGCTTGGCGCGTCAATCTGGCAAACTGGCGTTTTCAAGCCCTGAGGTGGGTAAACCGGATGCGAACCTGCAAATCCGTGTGTACTTGACTCGCATGTGGGGCCGGGTGGGTGCAACGAGCGAACTGCTGAAGCCACTCCACGAAGCCTTGCGGCAGTATGTGATGAGTGGCCGCAAGCTGCACGCCGATGACATTCCGGTGCTGTCGCCCGGCGAGGGTAAAACCAAACTGGGCCGCTTGTTGTTGCCCTGGAACATCGCTTCTTCTTCCGAGCCTCAGCAGCGCCGCTCTGCCTGACAGGGCAGTCCTATTTCCGCCGCTTGTCACCCGGCTTCACGCGAATAAACAGCTTCTCCCACCTGTGATGTTGGCCCGAGTCAATTGGTCGGCCGCCTGCGAACTTCTCGCTCAGTAGCTCGATGTTGGACATCGAATCTCCCTCTCAGCCACCTCCAGTTCGGCAGCTTGTGCTTACTCGACCCGGCCACTTGATACGCCAAAAGTTTCACCACGCCGTTCTGAACTCCATAGTCGTGTGGTTCCACAATCCGTTCCCGGTCGTTGTACCGTAGCCGAATCAGACGTCTTTCTTCGATCGCCTTCCACAGCAAACGATTTACCGGCGGCTGCGAATCTGTCATACTCAACTCCCCTGATACCAGTATCCTGCGTCCACCATGTCAACACGGCCTCCACCCCACGCTTACAGAAATACTGCCGCGAGAACCTGAGTTGTTTACAGGCGAGGTCGTCACAGCTTCAGGAAAATTTTCCGACGATACAGCCAGTAGCACAAATACCACATCACCAAAAGAACGGCCGTAGACTGCGCGACCGGCGCCAGTGTTCCTATAGACGTGAAGTGAAAGGTAAAAACTCCAACAGCCCGGTCCAGCCATCCACGGAGCATCTCAGAGACCCCGTAAATGAAGATTGAGTTCATTCCAACCACGACGAGCGGGAATGCTGCCCTCCGCCAGCCTAATACTTCGATGAACCAGTAGAACCCGATCAACATGAGAAGAACCCAGCCGAGACTATAGAAGATAAAAGTCGGCGTGCAAAGCTGCTTAATCATCGGCATCCAGGGCTTCAGGGCAAGCCCCGCGGCGAACGCCAGCACCATGCCGGCCGCGAGGATTTGAAGCTTCTGTTTGTGGCTTCGCGTAGTCATCAGGAGCTGGCCAACCCAGACTCCCGACAGGGTCCAAACCGTACTCGGGATGAAGTTGAGTGTCGAGTAGGCGGGGTCATAGTCGTAGTGAAAAATGGCCCGATCCACGAGCAGACCTACGCTGTTCCTGTTTGAATATGGTCCACCAGGGCCGTGAAACGAGAACAGCAACACCGTCCAAAGTACGAGCAGGCCCGCGGCGGCCAGCACCTGATAACGCCACTTCCACTGCATGATCAGGAAACTGATCAGATACGTAAACGCTATCTGTGAAAGAACATTGATCAGTTGCGGTTTGATGTGACCGCTGCCCACCCAGATCACAATCTGGCTCATGATGACAAGCCGTACCGACCGACTGAGGACATGGCGCAAATCGTCGTTCCATGTGGCGCCCGCTTCCTTGCGGCGCGCCATGGCAAATGGCAGGGCCACGCCCACCATGAACATGAAGGCAGGCTGAATCATGTCCCAAAACACTGCTCCCTCCCAGGGAACATGATCGAACCAGCTAGCGACACGACTCCACTGAGGGTTATTTCTGAGATACGCAAACCCGAAAGCGTCGGAGGCGAGCAGCAACATTATTAAGCCTCGATAGGCATCGAGTGCGACGTATCTCCGGGGTTTGGTTACGGCGCTAGATGGCTCTTGTGAGCTAGTATCGCCCTTGAACTCCGTTGAGACCGAAGCGGTGCGGACTGTCATCGGCTATTCTCGGGTACGACTCCAGGGATCCAGCGGACAGCATTATCGTGATAGAGCTTGCGAAGCACCTCTGGCGGCAACGCAAGACCTTGAACTTTGCGCCCTCGGTAATCGATGATCGCATCTGAGGAAAAGAACGCCCAGTCTCTCGAGTATTGTTTTTCCCAGGTCTTTTCCGCGTTTTCGGTGTTCTGCCGGTCATACAAGGACAGGTCTGTCCCGTACAAGATACGATCCTGGTATTTGATCAGGAATTGCCGAGCCTTTTCGCGTGGCTGAATCGTTAAATAAACGGTTCTTGCGGCGACATCCACCGCGAAATTCGGATAACGATCGAAGCGCGATGCGATTTCATCTAAGTTGGTCTCCAGGCTGCCAAGGTGTGCTCCCACCACGCGCAGGTTGGGATTCTCTTCAAGGATGTGGTCCCGGGCCCGAATGATAGTTGCCTTCCGAGGGTGATCCGGCTGCTTGTACATGTACCATTCGGGATGCTCGTTGTAGTAGCTGTAATCGGGAGAGTTCTTGTTTGGTGGCTGCCAGCAAGAGTCAGGCTCAGCCAGGTGTGCAATTAACGTCTTATTATGGGCCGCAATGTCCTTATATATCGGCTCCAGCCGAGCGTCATCAGGCATCACGAATCGCCCTGATTCATCCTTCAATTGCATCCCGACGTTCTTCCAAATCTTCACGGCCACCGCGCCCCAGGCAAAATCCCGATTCAGTTGCCGAATGGCACCTTCGGCAAAGTTCGCATCGGAGAACTTGAAAGGATCGAAAGTGGTACACAGAACGGCTTGCCCTCTACTGGCCTTCACGAATGCCTTCACCGCGGCTATCTTGCTTTCGAGCTGAGGGAAACTTGGATCGTCTTTGGTCGCGACGACGATATCGACCAGGTGCAGGTGAAGCCTTTGAAGGAAGTCGTAGAATTTGGGATCCGGCTTGAAGGCGTGAGCATGAGTATCGATGGGTTCGAGCGATGTAAATGCTTTAAAATCGGCAGGCCAAGAAACTTCGCTCGCGGCTTCTCCCTGAGTTGCAGCCGTAATCGAAACCGTCGCAAAGATCGCAGCAGAGAGCACCAGGGCAGATAAGAGTCTTCGTCGCATTTCCTCTATTCGAAAAGCTTACAAGACTTCATTCGTGCCGGATCAGTTTTCGACACTGGGCCGTGCTCCAGGAAAGAGCGGCGATATTCCCGCTGGTGGCATTTTCATAGATCTCAGCGAGACCTATCCGTATTTGGTAACAGTGCAGGCGATCGAGTAACTCGGGCGAAAGAGCTAAAGATTTCTCGAAATACTGCGCCTGCTGACGCATGCATTCGAGCCAATCTCTCCAAAAGAATATGTTGGCCACATCGTAGAGCGGATCCCCGACAGCCGATTCCGACCAATCAATAACTCCGGTGATTCCGCGACCGTCCGTCAGCACATTATTCGAACCGAAGTCGCCGTGGATCAGGCGACGAATCTCAGGGCAACGTGTCGCACATTCTTCGAGCTGGTCAATGAGCCGATTTACAGTATCCATGTCTACGAAGGAGGAGACCGCAGGCCAATCATAGAAATGACGGCCGTTGATGCTGGTCAGAAAATCACGCCAGCTTCCGAAACGACCAACTCCACAAGCATTAAAAGGACCGAAACCGGTCACTCTATCCAAATTCGAGCCGGCAATTGTGTTCAATACGGCGGCGGTGGGACGGAGGACAGCGGGTAAGGCTTCGGCGCTAACGTCCTGCAACGTCACACCTGGAATGCTCTCCGATATGCAGTAGAAGCTGTCTTCTATCGGTCCCAGATGAATGACTTCGGGAATCGGCAGGTCGCGCCGTGCAAATGCCCGGTAAGCGAAAACATCCTTTTCAAATCCTGTAATTGCACGGTTCAGCCGCAGTACGTAGAAGTTGGGTCCGCTCCGAAAACGGTAAACCTGCGATTCCTGCCCTTCCGCAATGGGTACGAGATCAGAAATGCTATCGAATCGTTGCAGCAGCAGCGGTTGGACGACGCTCGGCGCAAAGTTCGGCTTGGGCATCAAGATCTGTCAGAGCCCAACTGGGTTTCCTCCTAGCGGAGCATAGGAAACAATTGCCGAATACGAGCATCGTCGGGCTGAGCACCGTATTCGCAGATCTCAAAGGCTTCGTAATATTTGACTGTGTTGGCCTTCTGCTCGCCGTACCACTTCACTAGGCTGGCGCGAATGTCGGGCGTCGGGTCGGCTGATACCCACTGCTTCAGCCAGGTCCTTCGTTCAGCGGGGTCCTTGGGGACTTCATCTAACTTTCCGTCCACCCAAGGCAGCCACTCGTAAAACTGTGATACATGTGCATCGAGTGCGTCCAATTTCTTGTCGATCACCTCATCCAGCGAAACGACAACATCCGGCCGGAAAGGATTTGGGCGCTGAAAACGATCCTGGTAATAGAAGAACGCCGGATTCTTGCGCAGCGCGGGTACGTCCGGGGTGACGTTCGGAACGACCACCATATAGGCCGCATCCTGCACTAAGACGCCGGTGTAGCGGTGATCGGGGTGATAGTCATTGGGCCGCGGAGCGAGCACCACGTCCGCATTCCAGCCTCTGATCTCGCGAATGATCTGTTCGCGTACTGCCAGGGTCGGCAGCAATTCCCCGTCGTGATTGTTTAGAACGTCATACTCGATCCCGAGTCTGCGAGCCGACTCCTTGGCCTCGCCGAGCCTGCGCCGCGCCAACTCGGCACCGTGCATGGTTTGGTGGCCCGCGTCGCCGTTTGTCACCGACACAAACTTGACGGCATAGCCCATCTTTACCCAAAGCGCCGCCGTCCCCGAAGCTCTAATATCGCAATCATCTGGATGTGCCCCAAAGGCAATGATGCGTATCTTCCCGCCTTGCGCCAACAGAGTGGTGGCGGACGCTACAGTAATCAGCAAGCTAGCGATGAGTTGGAGTTTGAGCATTCGTACTATTCTGCCTGAGGCGGATTGACATCGGGTATCTGTGACGCCGACTCTTGAAGCGAATGATTCGCATCGGCTAGATTCAGTGGTGGAGCACGCCAGGGTGCACCGGCGAAAGGTCTAATGCTCATCACATTCAATCTGACCATGGAAACTAGGCAACCTGGCGCTGATCCCAATTTACAGGTGCCCGTGAAAGGCAACACCGACGTGAGTCTGATGAAACTCCGCAGCCGCTGCGCTGTTACGGCCTCGCTTCCGCTATTGCTCGCGACAAGGGCTTCGCGGAAATCGCCACTTTGTTTTATCGCGGGCGCGCGCGGGCGGGTGGGCTGAACGCAACCTATGGATGCCTCTTGCTCCACTCGCTGCGAGGCCCACTCGCGATTTGGGCAATTTCCGGACCACGTTCCTCGCGAGGGCGAGATGATTGTGAACCGTCGGCCGCATCGCTTAAACGACCAATAGGCAGTTGGTACGCCTCTCCTGAACGTATGTCAACAGACGCAATTTCCGCTGCGTTTGAACTCCGCTTCAACATACTGGCGTCGGGCAGCGTTAGTGTGCACGCGAGTATTCTTCGGCAGGACCTCATCCACCATACGGCGGATGGCATAACGCACGGTTGTGCGGCAATCATTGAGTTTCGAGTTCCTGAGGGGATCCATTGATGGATACGGACTCGGTGGTCGAGATGTTGAGCCCAATCGCGGCTTCAATCAGAATGGCTCTCGCTGATCTTTCGCCAGGCCAAGAAGTTTGAGGCTGCTCAGGCTATAACTCCTGCTTTGGCGCGACGGAGTCTCCACATTGGCAGGCCGGCGGTAAGATGGCTACAGCTCCTCGTGCAAGAGCCCGGGTTGTTGCCGCGGTTGCAGGCTGTATGTCCTCGAGTGCCTTGACGTGACTATTTGCGGCAGATGCGTCGATTCACTCTCGATGCGCCTGTACATGAACCCAGCGAGGCATTCGCGAGAGGCCGGCGATTCGGGTTTCCAGGTGGTGATCGATTACGTGTGGGGCCGACCCGCCGAGGTAGTTCTAAATGCAATTACACGCAATGGAATTCGGCGCCGTTACGACCGAGACTCGCTTTGTGCAGATTGGGGAGAGCGCGGGACCGACTATCTCGTGCTGGCTGCGGTGCTGCCGGAGCACAGGGTGATGGATGTCTCGGGACGGCCGTAATTCCGCCCAGAACATTCTGGTTGACGGCTTCGCTAAAGGTTCATGGCACATGTCCGCCAGCGGGGACCTTCACATCAATACCGAGCGTGTTCCGCTCGCCGATACTTTAGAGCCTGGGAACGTCGCGAACCGGGTTCTAGACGGTAGTCATCCGATGAGCGCAGAACGGAGCCTCCGCGCCATGTGCCGTCGAAGGTTTACTGTGCTGACTACTGTCCAGATGGTTCATGACAAGAGTATGCCCACCAAGCACACAGCACTCCGCAAGCTCGCGAGGTATGGGCCTCTCCAACTTTGTAAGAAGGCAAGTGGAGCGCAGCGCCGAACACATTGTCCAAGTATCCGGTAGCTTTACACAGTGATGAGAAACTGTGCAACGGCCATCCGCGCCCGAGTTATGCTGTTCACCCGCTGAGCAGAAAAAATTTCCGAACTTGTCGATTTTTGGGTTTCCCGTTCGACGTAGAGGTAAAGCCAAGCTTCAAGAGACTCGAAGGAGTAATCCGCATGACCGAACAACACACTGAGGGTCCGCAGTTGGGCGAGACCATAATGACCTTCTTGCAGGATTTGAAATTCGCGGTGCGCTCGCTGGCGCGCAGCAAAGGACTTACGGTGACCGTGGTTCTCACGTTGGCGCTCGGCATCGGGGCCAATGCGGCTATTTTCACCTTGGTGCGGGGGGTATTGCTGCGGCCGCTGGTCAACCGCGACGAGAACCGGCTGATCTACATCCGCCAGAGCGCGGAGGGCATCGGCGCCGAAAATGCAACCTTCTCCATACCAGAGATCCAGGATTTGCGCGAGCGCGTCAAAAATGTCAGCGCGTTCGGCACGTTTTCCACCATCGGGTTCACCATGGTCGGCCTGGGCGAACCGCGGGAGGTCCGCGCGGGCGTGGTAGACAGAGCGTATTTCAAGGTGATGGGATTGAGCCCGGTGCTTGGGCGACTGCTCGACGCGCGGGATGACGGCCCCAAGGCGGCCGGCGCGATGGTGCTGACATATCGATTCTGGACGAGGGGGCTGAAGAGCGATCCGTCCGTACTCGGTAAAACCGTCCGGTTGGGCACGCGCTCGGCCACTATTGTTGGTGTGCTGGAACCGTCGGTACCGTATCCGGCGGAAACGGAGATCATCGCGAACGTAGTGACGAGCCCGCATCATCTGTCGGCAACGATGGTGACGGGGCGGGTGCATCGGATGACGGAGCTATTCGGCCGGCTCGCCCCAGGCGCAGAGCTCAACTCGGCGCGAGCCGAATTGAGCGCGGCTTACGGGGCGATGATCAAACAACATCCTGAAGCGTATTCGGCGAAAGCGGACTTCCGAATCAGTGCGGTGCGGCTGCGCGACCAGATCACGTCACGGGCAAGGACGGTGCTACTGGTACTCCTGGCGGCATCGGCGCTGGTCTTCATCATCGCGTGCTCGAACGTCGCCAACCTGATCCTGGCGCGGACCGTTCGGCGGGAAGGCGAGCTGGCGATTCGCGCGGCGCTCGGCGCAAGCTCGGGCGCGCTACGCCGTACGCTGCTGGCCGAAAGTCTTTTGCTGTGCGGTGCAGGAGCGGCGATCGGGGTGCTCGCCGCACGGCCGATGGTGGCCATTCTGGCTCGGTATGCCTCCCGCTTCTCTGTCCGGGCGCTGGATCTGACGATCGATTCCAGCGTGCTCTGGGTTGGGGCGGCGCTGGCGCTCGTGGCGGCGGTACTTTTGGCCTTTGTCCCGCGCCTGCCGTCGGCGGACACGTCGCATGGATTCGGTTTATCGAAAGGGAGCGTGCGGGTTACCGGCAGCGCCAATCGCCGGTTACGAGTTTTCGCGGTCACACAGATCGCGGCGTCTTTCATGCTGCTGGCCGGCGCCAGCATGCTGATCGAGACATTGCTTGCATTGCAAGCGGCGCGGACCGGCTTTGACATGCATCATGTGCTCGCGTTGAACGTGCCCGTGATGGCGTACGGACGAACACCCGATCAAATCGTGGGTTTCTACAAGGAAACGATGCGGCGGATAATAGAGCTGCCGGGCGTGGATGGCGTCGCGGTCGGCGCCAATGTCCCGTGGCGCGATGCGGGCGACTTCGGCTTTGGGTTGGAGTTTTCGGCCGATGGCCACGTCCGCGGGCCCGGTGAAGAAGATCCGCGCGCGCGGTTCCGGACCATCTCGCCCGGGTTTTTTGCTGCGCTCGGAGTGCCGATTATGGCCGGCCGCGACTTTAACGAGGCCGACCGCCAAGGCAGCGAGCCGGTGGTCATCGTGAGCCAGAGCGTGGCGCAACGGATGTTCCCGAATGAGGATGCGGTCAACCGCCACATCATGTGGACCGATCCAGTGTTGAAGTTCATCGATGTCAGCGCAGCGCCCAGGCGTATCGTCGGTGTCGCAGCCGATGTGGATGATGAGAACGTTGTGCCAGGCCCGGCGCTGACCGTATATCACCCGTTCGCGCAGCAGGATCTGTGGGGCGGCCGTCTGTTCGTTCATGCGCATACGGATCCGTACGCATTGGTAACGCCGGTCACGCGAATTATCCGCGACTTGTCCGCGGATCAGCCGGTGGAGCGCGCGGCGACGCTTGAAGATATCCGCGCGGAAGTGCTCACGCCGAATCGGTTGAACACACTGGTTTTCGGCGTCTTCGCGGCCATAGCGCTGGCGATTGCGGTAGTGGGTGTCGCGGGCGTGCTGGCGTTCTCGGTGAGCGGGCGGACACGCGAGTTCGGTATCCGGCTGGCAATTGGATCGCAACCGCAACATCTACTGACGCGTGTCATTGGCGAAGGCGTAGTGATGGCGGGGACGGGCGTCGCGGCAGGCGCTGTGTTCGGATTCGCGCTGGCGCGTCTGGCAGGCAGCTACTTACAAGATATGCGAATGCCGGGCGCCGTGCCGGTAGCGGGAGCGGCACTGGTGCTGTTGGCGGCCGCTGTCTTCGCCTCGGCCGTACCGGCGGGACGTGCCGCGCGCGTCGACGTCATGCAGGCGCTGCGGGCGGACTGACAGCTCAGTTCTCCGCTTGTTCAGACCAGTCTTCCTTGTGCTTGGGACGAGGCCGAATGGCGCGCTCGTTCAGCGGCCGGGAGGACGCGGGACTGCCGACACGCTTGCGAGCAATCGACTTCACTTGCTTGTTTTTGTCGAACTTTTTCGTCCGTTTGACAGCCATTGGGCTGAAGCTATACTACCCGATTCTGGAAAGTCTTTGTTTCGACAGCAGGGTCCAATTCGTGAGGCGTGAGCATGTTGTAGGCAATTTTCGACCGCGACGAAAGAAACGAGAAAATACGCTTGGCCGCCTCTCGCTTCTGAGCCTGGATTTCGCGGGCCAAAGACTCGGTTGCAGCGTCGTCGGCCGCAGCCGCGACACTCGCGACAACCTCATGCATGGCGCATTCGCTGGCTTCGATCCCAAACGCCGCGATCAGGTTCTGCAAGGTTTGTTCCTCCTGAATGCGACCGGATTCACTCATCTGGGGAGCGCTTTCGACCAGCTCAGAAAGGGCGCTTCCTACACCCGTTTCCGGACCACCTAATTGTTCGAGACGGGCCGTGAGCCGCTGATAATTGGTCCGCATCTCATCCGCCTGCGAGCGGAATACGACTTGCACGTCCAGATCGTCGCCCTGATTGGCAAACTCGCTTAGATGAGTTTCGAAGCCGCGCTCCGCCGCAATTGCATTGGCGAGATATCTGCGTAATAGGTGTGTGCCGGTAGCGGTCTCGGGCAAAGGGTCGACTCTCGCAGTTTTATGCCGCAGCCCTGTGAGCAGGTTTCGGCCAGAGGCCAAGCTCGATGAACTCGCTTTCAAAGCGAGCCTGCTCCCGTGGATCTTGAGAGGGTCGGATGCGACGGCAGGTCTCGCGCAGAGCCTCTTCCAAAGGACGATCAAGGGCTTCGTCGCCGAGAACGGTCTGAATCAGTTGCCGCGCCGCGCTTCGGGCCTCGTCCGCGGATTTAGCAAACATCATTGCTTCGTAACGCGCGTTTACGACTTGGGCGTATCGGTTCATAAAAGGCCTCATCGATTGGATGCATATTAGGGGAGTTTGGGTGCGTGCCAGGCAGCTCTCCTTCGTTAAGGTTTGGCAAGAGATTCCCGGGAGGCCTCTTCCAGATACCGGCAGACCTGATCGTCGGTGACCTGGGAGAAGTCTTCATACCAGATGCCGACCGCATCGAACGGGTCCGGCATCGCCAGGCAAACTACTTCATAGCCCTCCTGCCGAAATCGCTCGGATGTCTGGTGGGCTGCGACGGGAACGGCCACGATAATGCGAGTGGCTCCTTTCGCTCGGAGGGACCGGGCGCCTGCAAGCATAGTGGCTCCGGTTGCGAGCCCATCATCGACAAGAAGAACGGTTCGGGCTCGGACCTGGATGGGAGGACGATCGCCTCGGTATAACAGTTCCTGCCGGTGAAGCTCCTCCCGCTCCCGCGCGGCGATTCGGTCAACGAGCTCTTCGGAAACCCGAAGATAGGCCATCAGATCCTGGTTAAGGGCACGCACGTTCCCGCTGGCGAGCGCACCTATGGCAAGTTCTTCGTCGCCAGGCACTCCTAACTTACGCACAGAAAATACGTCTAGCTCCAAATGGAGAGCGCGGGCCACTTCGAAGGCCACCGGCACCCCACCTCGCGGCAATGCGAGAACGAGCGCGTCGGCGTCCGCAACAACCGGGCGTAATGCGTCTGCAAGTTCCCCGCCAGCTTCTTTCCGGTTGCGAAACAACGGTCTGTGCTCTCCTGGACGACGCAAGCGAATTCGGCCGCAGCTGCCCCCTCAGGTGAGATGTGTTTCGGGCGATAGAACGTTTCTATTTGCGCAGATCTCATACCCGGGCGAGAGACTCACTCTGAGCCGCTCGCGATTGCATGCAGTGCTCCCATGTGCTTTTCAGCACATCACGGCTATACGCAAGATAATGGCGGTCGGGCGTAAAGACTTCGAGTGTAATGGTGCCGTCATATCCGCAGCTTTGTACCGCTTCCAGGCTCTCCCGTAAATCAACCGTGCCGGTTCCGAGTGGCAGATGCAGGTCTGCATGCCCACCTTTGTTGTCGTGGAGGTGCACGTGGCGCAAACGGCCGCCGTATGCGGCGAGAATCTCTTTTGTGGTGTTACGCGGCACTTGCAAATTGGCGTGTCCGATATCCAGATGAAGACCCAGATCAGGCATGGTGTCCAGCAATTCGCCGAGTTGCTGCGCGGAGTTGTAATCGCCAGGCAGGTTCTCCACCATCAACCCCACTCCGCATTGGAGAGCATGGCGATGGACTTCACGGAGGGTTTCTAAATTGCGCTTAATGTAAAAGTCGCGGGTGTGCCAGGGCGTGTGCCGGTCCGGGTGTATGTTCATCCATTTCGCGCCGATCTCACAAAATCTGTCCAGACAGCGCTTCAGTTCGGCAATAGCTCCGCGCTGGACCTCCGGAATGGCGCTCGCCATGGGTAAGTACCAGGCGGTATGACCCACGACTTTCATACCGGTGCGAGCAAGAGCCGAGCGGATGGCAGATACGTCGATGCTCCAGGACGGGGCTCCAGGCGGCTCTAAGGTCAGATCGATGAAATCCATTCCAAAATCCGCCATCCAATGAATCTCGTCCACTACCTTGCGTTCCGGATGGTTCATCGTTCCAATCAACATTGCAAGCGCTCCTCACGATTCACGGTTGCGATTGAGGTTACCGTCACCCGAGGCTGTATCGGCAAACCAGGGACGCGAGTCGAGTAGGCCAGCCCGGCGCTGCGTCAAAGCCGCAGTACCTTCCTCTTCAGGCTGCCTGATACCCAACTCTGTCCAGATCGAGTCTGGCAATTGACGGGCTCCGTCGGGGGATAGCCAGGCATACGCGCAAAGGAGGCCGGCGAGAAGCCGCGCATCGGTTCCAAGCAGGCGGAAGATGCGTTTCCAATCAAGCTCCGAACCCACACCGCACAAAAGGTTAAAGGCGTCGGGCCAGTCGCAGCGATCCCGTTGCAAAACGTACAGCTTGGTCCAGAGTGCCTCTTCCGGAGGGAGGAGCCGGAATCGTACGTCATCCGCTTCGACTTCCGGACCTCGCAGCCAATCCTCGTCTACCCAGGCTCTTTGGTTGGCCATTCCCCACATCAGATCCACAATTGTGTCGGCGTGATAGCTCCGATAAATCCATCTCCGGTCATAGGCGAGCTTCTCGTAGTAATCCTCGAGACCCAGGTCGAGAAGCAATTGCACCATGCGTTCGCGATCGCGCTGCAGGATATACAGATCGATATCTTTTGTGTTCCGCCAGAGGCCAGCATAGGTCATGGCGGCCAATCCGCCTCCCACGGCAAAAGGAATGCCGCGACGGGCCGCCTCCGTCATAACGCTCCGGTAAACGGACCATTGCTCGCTACCAAAGCGCTGGGGCCATTGCGAGCAGGTTTCAATTTTAAGTTGGATCCCCGTCGGTACGGCTACTCTCACCGCGTGTTGCCCCTCTATGGGATGTTCACCTATCGCGTTCTGTTACCGAGGCCTATGTAACGTTCGGCGGCGCGCACTGTCTAAACAACGAGTCGCAAGCCGGAGTCACAAGTCGGAATGAAATCCGGCAGTGTGGGCCTCCTGGAGAGTTCAAGCGAAAGAAGTATTGACGCCGTGTCTAGTAAACCGATGCCAGAATACGAGCTTCGATCGGCTTTCCCGCTTTCGGGCAAAGATTTTGTGGCCCACGGGACAACCTGGAGATGTCAGCTTGCGGAGGTCTCGGATCTACGACCCGACGTTGACCGGCTCTCCTGGTACCTGGTTTTTCAAAGCGAAGGCCAAGGCTCACATAGACCGGCAGAGATCCGAAAGCTGGAGATAGTCACTTCCGCGACTCACCTGCTGGAGGCCGGATTTCCGGAAGATCTCGCCGATCGTCTGGTGGAGTGGCTCTTGACGGACGAGCAGGACGGCCGGCGCGAGTGGCTCGATTATTGATACGCTTATCACCTTTCCGCGAAAGGTTATCGAAAGCTCCAGCGCAGCCGATAAGGTCTACAGCGGGCATCCGGTAATGGTCGGCGTTCTGACCTGCGCTGCACATCTCCGGTAAACCCCGGGGGATACCCAGGCCGAAGCCGCGCATACCAAAATGCCTAACGTCCTCCTGAGTCTTACCTGGCTGAATGAGCATGCACTGCTCGCGTTCAGTGGCGCCCTGATCGCGCTGGTTTTTGTTTCAATTCTGTTGGTTCGGATACGGGTCCAGACGGAGACACGGCGCATGCGCGCCCAAGTGGCCGAGGAGATTGCGCGCAGGAAAGCAGCGGAAGCCGCCAATCAAGCAAAAACCGAGTTCCTCACCAGCATGAGTCACGAGATACGAACTCCGATGAATGCGATCATCGGATTCACCGAGCTAACGCTCAAGACCAACTTGCCCCCGGAGCTGCGCGACTATTTGGGCACAGTGCGAACGTCGGCCCAATGGTTGATGCATATAGTGAACGACGTTCTCGAGTTTTCGAGGATCGAATCGGGCCGGCTGAAATTGGAAGACGTCAAGTTCGGATTTGCGGAGGGCATCCAATCGGCCATCCAGGTCGTACAACCGGAAGCAACGGCCAAGAATCTCACGATCCGCTGCAAGATCGACAATCAGATTCCGCTCACGTTACGCGGCGACCCCACTCGGCTGTGCCAAGTGGTGCTCAATCTGATGGAAAATGCCGTCAAGTACACGACCTCAGGCGGCGTGACCATCACCGCGGCGCTGGAATCGAAATCGGCTGAGGGCGTCCTTGTTCGGGTATGCGTTACCGACACCGGCATCGGTATTTCGCCCGAAAAGCAGAAGCAGATCTTCGAGCCGATTAAACAAGAAAGCGAGCCAGCAGCAACGAGTGTGGCTGGCGTGGGGCTCGGTCTCGCTCTGACACGAAATATTGTCGAAATGATGGGGGGCGCCATCGAGGTAAGGAGCCAAATCGGAGCAGGCACGACGTTCGAGTTCACGGCATGGTTCCAGAAGGCGGAGCGACCTCCGAAATCGGACGGGCAGCCGGATCAGGGCTCCCACGCCGTCAGTAAGCCGCTCAATATTCTGATCGCGGAAGACAATGCCGTAAATCGACACCTGGCGACGAGGGTACTCGAATCCGCAGGACACTGCATCACGCACGCGATAGACGGCGAGAAAGCGGTCGAGCTCGCTGCCCGATCCATATTCGATCTGGTCTTGATGGATATTGAGATGCCCAAGCTGGATGGATTCGAAGCAACCCGACGGATCCGCCTGAGTGAGCGCCCCGGTTCGCGCGTGCCCATTTACGCCCTGACCGCCCACGCTCTCGCTGGAGACCGCGACAAATGTCTGACGGCGGGAATGGATGGCTTCATCTCCAAGCCAATTCAGGTAGATGCTGTCCTCAAGATCGTCGCCGGAGTAGCTGCCGCGCAGATGAAGTTAGAACCGGCTTCGGCTTAAATAGCGGCTCCGCGATAGCGGATTCTATATCATCGGTTGCGTGGCACCCTACGAACTGACCAGAAGGAAAGCCTGCGGCCTGCTGCTTGCCGCAGCATCGCTTTCCCCGAGTTTACGAGCGGCCGAACGCCGCATGTTCCTCGCCCTGAACAGCGTGCTGTTGTCAGGCCGTGTCCACTGGCCCGAATTCGCGAGATTAGCCGCGAAAGTGGGTTTCCCGGGGACCGACGTCATGCTTGGCCCCGCCATGCAAGCGGGAGCGGACGCTACCAACGATCTGCTCGCGCAACTGCGCCTGAAACCCGCCGCGCTCGATTTTCCGGTTGAGTTCCGAAAAGACGACAAAGCGTTCAAAGATTCGTTAGCCGAGCTGCCTAAAGCGGCGCAGTTCGCCGCCGCGATTCATTGTCCGCGAATGATCACCTGGATCATGCCATCCAGCCAAACTCCGAAAGCGGAACTCCGCGCCCTTTACAAGCAGAGGTTTACCGAAAGCGCTCGCATCCTGGCGCAGTCAGATGTCCGTTTGGGCCTGGAGTTCCTAGGGCCACTTCACCTGCGCAAGCAGTTTCCGTACGAGTTCATCTGGAGGATGCCGGAGATGCTCGAGTTCGCGAAGGAGTGCGGACCAAATGTCGGCCTGCTATTGGATTCCTGGCACTGGCACCTGGCGGGGGCGACGACGCAGGACATCATCAATGCCGGACGCGATCGCATCGTTCATGTGCATTTCAACGACGCTCCAAAGCTACCGCCGGATCAGATTCGCGATAGTCATCGCCTGCTACCGGGAGAGGGAGTGATCAATCTGGTCGGGTTTCTCAGAGCGCTTCAAACGATCGGCTACACAGATGCGCTTAGTGTTGAGGTTTTCGGCCGGTTAGCCGATGTGCCGCCGGAACAAGCGGCACGTATGGGCCTCGAGGCCTCACTTAGCGTGTTCCATAAAGCCGGTGTTCCCGAGGGGTGATTCCGGTGCTATCGGTCTCGTCAGGCCCAAGTCTATTGAGTAAGTTGTAATTTATCGAGCTGCTCATAGAGATCGCGGCGGACAATGTGAAGTCGCGACTTTTGGGCGAGCATAAACTGGTCCGACTCAATCGCTTCATCAAACGTCAACTTCTTTTCGCGCATCATCAGAACAGTCGCTCCAAATGTGTCGGCGCTTCGCTGGGGGATTCCGACCGATCCCAAAACCTTGTCGGCGTGCTTCTGAAATACGTTCATCTGATCGAAGGTCTTGCCCTCGCGCGCCACCGGGCCGAAATATTCATTGATCCACACGACCACATTGCGATCCGGAGTACTTCTGGCCAAAGTGTCGAAACCCAAGAGGCTATCGCTCAACATTTCACCGCCGCTCACTACGCAATGGACATATAACTTGCGGCCAGTCTCACGAAGCACCCGAATCATCTCAGTTTCAACGATGTAACTCCAGAGCGGCAGGAACGCGGTGGCGCCGCTGTCTACAACGAATACTCCGTTCTCCATCGCGAACCGTTCCAGCAGGGCGTCATAACGTATTCGAACGATGAGCCCTTCTTCATTCACCAAATCGAGCTTTTCGGCATTGAGAGATTTGTATTGGGCGAGCGAGCGATTGACCGGATCGCCGTCAATGCAATGGACGTTCTTGGCGCGCTTGAGAAGGTACTCGGAGAGCCAGCTCGCAATGACGCTTTTTCCGATACCGCCCTTCCCTTGAAGTACGAGATGGATGGCCGCGCCGCCTGCCCCGTTCCCGACTGTCCCGTTCACGTCATCTGCTGACATTTATTGATACTTCCTTTCATCAAATCAAGTTCCGGTCGCTCGGATCCCCATCGTTGTGAATCACTCTGACGTCGAAGCGGGACTTCGATAGCGATTTACGCGCCTGCTCAAAGGGATCCCGGCTCGAAATGGGTATAGGACCATCGTTTTGCTTCGCCAGCGACGGCGATTGGTCATTTAATTGGCGAGTAGCTTCCAGCAGCGCAAGACCTGCGGGAGCGCTCAGTCGAGCTCTTGCGGCCGGGCCCCTATCGTCCGAGTTGCCATAGGAAGCTTCCATCCCGGCAAGAATGCTGATGATTTTCGCGCTTTGATGTACTTCTTGCAGAGCATTTTCATCAGAATCCGCGATAAGGATCTTTGCTACTGCATCGATCGCAAAGCCGCAGTCTTTATCAATGTCGAGGACGCCGGCGCCATCGACCTCCGCGTTGACGGCCTTCCTGCTTGCGCCAGAGAAATGATTCGCTTCCGTAGCGGCCGGCATCGGGAGCAAGTGCATCGGGAGCAAATAGGGGCTCGAGTTCACGGTCCAGGCTTCTTCGTCATCGGGAGAGCCGGCGAAAGAGGCAGGGACTTCCGAGACACACGGCTGATCATCTGCCACATTGCTTGGCATCACCTCAAACGCAAATTCGCTGTCGCAGAAGTTTGCACTCGACTCTTCGCCATTGGTGCCGTGCCCAGCGCTATCAATCGCGCTGACTGTCTCCAGTTCGACGTACTCAGGTATCAAGGCATTCTCCGCGGGTATTACGTATTCATTTGCCGTGGGTATGGGCGCTTTTTCCCCAAGATCCGAAACAACATCAGCGTTAATAGCGCTCCTGGTATTACCCGGGCCTACAGCTAGCTTGGATACGAGTTGCAAGACCTCTTCGGCGGCGATCGGCTTGGTAAGAAAACCATCCATTCCGACTGCGAAGCATTTCTCCCGGTAGGCAGGCAAGGCATGCGCCGTCAATGCGTAGATGGGAACATGTAAGCCTGGCGCTTCGGCGGCGCGGATTGCTTGGGTCGCTTCGAAACCGTCAATATCCGGCATCTCCAGGTCCATGAGGATGAGGTCAAACGCCTCGGTTTGGAAGTTCTGCGCAGCCTCTTTTCCATTTACGGCCGTCCAAACACGATGGCCGGCCGATTCCAAAACTTTTGTGACCAAGTGGAGACTCACCGCGTTGTCTTCCGCAACCAGAATCGAAAGCTCTTTCGGCCCCACCCTTTCAGGAGTATGGACCGGAGCGTCGACTTCCCCGGGAGTTTTGTTCTTCTGGAGGCGCACAGTAAATTCGAATGTGCTGCCCGCTCCCAACTGGCTCTGAAAATCCATCTTTCCGCCCATCAGATCAACCAGCCGGCGTGAAATCGCGAGTCCGAGGCCGGTAGCGCCCCGTTTAGAAGCTGCGCCCGCATCGGCGTGACGGAATGGCTCAAAGATCAAGGGCAGCTTCGCGGGCGGAATCCCAAACCCGGTGTCGGTTACCGATACACGCACGAGAACGTCATCGGCGGAATCCGATTCGAGCGCCGCTGACAAAATGACACTCCCATTGGTGGTAAATCGGACTGCATTATCCAGAAGATTGAAAATTACATGGCGGAGGCGGGCCGGATCACCACAAACCATTTCCGGCAACTGCGGATCGATCTTGCAGCCTGTGACTAGTTTCTTCGCAACAGCGTCCGGCTCAACGATCTTCATGCTAGAGAGGATGCACTCGGAAATTGAGAACGGTCTGTTATCAAGCTCCAGCCGGCCTACCTCGACACGAGAGAACTCCAGGACATCGTTTGCTATGTGGCTTAGCCAATCGGCCGACGCGCGGACCGTATCCAGGTAATCGCGTAGTTTAGGATCGAGCTGTGTTTTCAAAGCCAAGGCGGTGAAACCGACAATCGCATTCATCGGCGTCCGAATCTGATGGCTCATGCTCGCGAGGAACTCTGCCTTCGCCTCGTTGGCAGATTCAACTGCCTGCGTCCGGGCGATCTGTTTAGCAAGTTCTTCTCGAAGCTTTCGCGTTTCCCGGCGTGCGCGAGTACGAAGCACCAGGATGCAAGCCAGCAGCAGGACGGCAGTTGCACCGGCGCCTGTCGCAACCAGGACCGATACTGGAATCCCCGCCGGGGGTCTCACCCAGGTTTGCGCGACGGAAAGCAATCGCCTACCTAGGGTGAGCGCACTTTCGCCGTAGCTCTGCAGATCGGCCATGGGTAGTCCCCTCAAGAGAACCGTTGTCGGAAGCGCGCTATTCATGATTTCGTTCGGCTGCTTAACCCGCCTTTCCCTTATCGACAACTGAGCCTAAATTCCGAAGTTAGAAATCAACTCATCGGCTCTACTGCCGAGCTGACTGACTTTTCGCCGGAATAAGGGGCGCTAGGGCCCGAAAAGTCACTTTGCGTCTGGCATAAGACCGGCCTTCACTAGGGGTGATTCCGGTTTTGAGCACTTGACGCATTTCAGCGTCGCGCCGAGAAAAGCGGCGCGGCCTTCGGGCGTGACAACCCAGGGACGGTTCTGCCAAGGCGGATCGTGCCGCACATGCCGCGTGTGGCCGCATGCCAGGTCGGCAACCCAGTGCCCAAACTCATCCTGGTGAAAACCGACGATAGCGCGATTCACCGGCTCAACGAAGCGATCCACACCTTCATGCTAGATGCCAGCGAAGACGAACTGTACGTCCGACTTCGTTTCGCCAGTCTTCTTCGCGGTGAATATCATGTCCTGTGCCGAGGCAAGCGATACCGCCACTACGGAAATAATTAGCAGAGTTAATACTCGCTTCATGGTTGATGCTTCCTTTCAGGTGCGGTCACGAACCAGCCGCTCCCCTTAAGGAGCTTCGGAATTCGTGTCTACTGATGTGCGCGGAAAAGCTGGGGATTCGGGATCAGATGAGCGGAGTAACCAAACCACGCGCCAGCTTAGCTGGTCCGAAACAGATGTAATTGCGAAGGCTTCGAGGCTGGTCGAGGTTTCCGGTCATCGAAAACCGATCGTCCGTCCAGGGATGGCGAGATCGCTAGCTCATGTTCGATGACTCGCTCGAAATCCGCTTCGGGTTGAGCTTGTTGTTCGACCTTGCGCACAAGCCAGTCGAGCCGTTTAAGTCCGTCGATCTTGTCTGTTTGGCCGAGCTTCGCCGCATCGAGCGAACGGCGCAAAACACAAAGCGATTCGTCGTAGGTCTTGAGCGGAACTGGAAACGGGTGCCGGTCTTTACCGCCCAATGCGAAAGAAAAGCGCGCCGGATCGGAAAATCGGCAAGGAGCGCCATGGACCACTTCCGCCACCAAGGCCAAGGTCTGCAAGGTACGCGGGCCAAGATTCTCCGTGAGTAGCAGAGAGGCGAAATCGCGAAGCTGCCGCTCGTAGCTGGTCGCCAGCACGGCGCCCAAGCGCTTCAAATCCAGATTCTCCGCGCGAACTTCGTGATGGCGCGGCATCACCAGCCGCCTCACTTCAGCGAGAGTCTTATCGGGATTCTCGGACGCGATGGAAAGGAGCGCCGCCTGCGCAAGCTTGGCTCTCCGGTCCACCAGGTTGAGAATCGTGCCCTCATGTTCACCTGCAATGCCGGTGTGGGGCTCGCAGGTGAAATCGCGAACCGTCGCGGAGTGCCAGTGATAACGCCGGGCGAGACCTTTACCGTCGTTCATGCCTTGTTGAACAACGGCCCATTCGCCTGCCGCGGTGACTACAAAGCTGTGCAGATATATCTGGAATCCGTCGCCGATGGCATTGTTGTCAACCTTGGCGGTCAGCCGGCTTGCCCGAACCAGCGCCGAACCCGGCAGTCCTTGCGCTTCCGCAACGGCGAGCAACTCGAAAGGAGTTTTGCGCGATTGCTTGCCGCGTCCGCCGCAAACATAAACACCCAGCTCCTTCGCCCGAGGATTCAGACCACGCTTCAGCGCGCCCATGACGGACGTCGTAATGCCGGATGAGTGCCAATCCATTCCCATGACACTGCCGAGCGCTTGAAACCAGAACGGATCACTCAAACGGGCGAGGAACTCGGCCGTGCCGTAGTGATAGATGACGCTTTCGACAATCGCGGTGCCGAGCCGTTGCATACGCTCGGCCAACCAAACAGGCACGCGACCGCCGTGAAGCGGAAGATCGGCGGTTCCCGAACGTTTCATCCTACTCAAATCTTAAGCGTTGACGGCAGGCTGGCGTTCTATGGTGAATAGGGTGGGTCCGCTCGATGAGTATGTTTCGCGACGAGATCGCTGGCGCGGCTGGCGAAATATTCTTCAGCGGCAGTTTATCCGCATCGGCAATTGGCGTTTAATCGTCGGGATCGCCGCCGCCGTGGTCGCGTTCCTTGCGATCGGCCGCGGCTCAATCAGCGCCTGGTGGCTGCTGGTCCCGGTGGGCGTGTTTATCGCGCTGGCCGTTTGGCACTCGCGAGTACTGAATGCCCGCACTCGGGCGGAACGCGGAGTTCGATATCACGAGAGCGCTCTGTCGCGATTGAATGATGACTGGGCAGGCAAAGGAAACACCGGCGACAGCTTCCGCGCGGAGAGTCATGTCTACGCGGATGATCTCGACATTTTCGGCAAAGGCGGCCTGTTCGAATTAATTTCGACCACACGGACCATCGCGGGCGATGAGACGCTCGCCTCCTGGCTGCTCGCCCCGGCCTCATTCGAATCCGCCCAGCAAAGGCAGGAAGCCGTCCGCGAGCTTTCCGTGCGCCTCGATCTCCGCGAAGATCTGGCCTTGCTCGGTGAGGACGTCCGTTCCGGCGTCCATGCGGATCGGCTCTCGACGTGGGGTTCGGCGCCGCGTATCAGGTTCGCGGCCTATGTCCGGCCACTTGCGCTCGGCCTGTCCGTCTTAGGCCTGGCAAGCCTGGTCGCTTTCTTCGCTCAGGCGCTACCGCTCTGGGTGTTTGCCGCCGTATTCGCGTGTGGAATCCTCTTTCGCTTCTCTGTGCGCAAGCGAGTAGCCGAAATCGTCAATGCATTCGACATCTCGGGGCCGGATTTAGTTCTCCTGTCCCTAACCATCGAGCGCTTGGAGCGCGAACGGTTCGAGTCTCCGCTATTACGCCGTCTGCGATCCGAACTCGACGTTGCAGGACTGGCTGCATCCAAGCGGATCAGTAAACTAAGGCGGTGGATCGAACTCCTCGATTCCAGCGAGCACATGATTGTGCGCATCGTTCGACCGTTCCTGCTTTGGCAGGAGCAGGCGGCGATGGGCGTAGAAGTGTGGCGACGTGTTTCAGGCGCTTACATCGGCCGGTGGGTTCAGGCAATCGGCGAATTCGAGGCGATTTCCTCGCTTGCGACATTGTCCTTTGAGCGTCCGAATTGGTCCTTTCCCGAACTGATCGAAGGCGCCGAACCGCAATTCGAATCGGCCGCTCTGCGCCATCCTCTGATCCCGGATTCGCGATGCGTTCCCAACGATGTGACACTTGGGAATGGAGTGCGGCTGCTAGTCGTCAGCGGCTCCAACATGTCGGGCAAGAGCACCCTGTTGCGCGCGGTTGGATTGAATTGCGTGCTTGCCTGGGCCGGTGGTCCTGTCGCGGCGAACCGGCTTCAGATTTCCAGACTCGATATCGGGGCCTCGATTCGGGTGGTCGATTCACTGCAGGACAACCGGTCGCGATTTTTCACGGAAATTACGCGCATTCGGAAAATCGTGGAGATGACCCGAAGCGGATCGCGTGTCCTCTTTCTTCTGGATGAACTGCTGAGCGGCACCAATTCGCATGACCGCGTAATTGGAGCGGCCGGCATAGTGCGGGCATTGTTGCGGGCGGGAGCCATCGGCCTGATCACGACGCATGACCTCGCTCTAACGGGTATTGCGGACGAATTGGGCTCGGGAATCATGAACGTACACCTGGAAGACGAGATTTCCGGAGGCGAGATCAGCTTCGATTACAAGCTGAGGCCGGGCGTGGCTACTCGCAGCAACGGGCTCGAACTGATGCGGGTTGTCGGCCTGGAGGTCTGAAACAACAAGTCAGGAGACAGAACAGAAGGACAAAACAGAAGACAGAAGCCAAAATCAGAAGGTCAGGAAGAAGCCCCGCGCTGGCTCTGGGCGGCCACCATACGGCGCTGCATTTCTCCTGGGTCCACATCTTCTACATGGGTAGCGAGGTACCATTTGTTCCCAGCCGGGTCCTTCAGGGCCGCAGTGCGATCCCCGTAAAGCTGGGCTTTGGGTTCCTGGATGGATTCCGCTCCGGCCTCGACAGCCCGCAAAGTAAACGCTGTCCATCTCCTCAAGGTAAACGTAGAGCGTCGCAGTTTCCGGTTGCCAGCTTCCCCGCCCCGCTCCCATCATCACTATCGAATTCCCGATTTGTACGGATGCGTGATTGACAACCCCGTCCGGCGCCGTCGACCGGTACATTTCTTTCGCATTGAAAACCTTTTTCAAAAAATCGATAACTGCGGGAACATCCGGCACCAGCAGATAAGGGGTGACGGTGTGAAATCCCTCGGGAATAGGTTTGATGCTCGTCTTCATGATTCAAGAAACCTCCTCGCGTTTGCATTATAATCGGCATTCGCGGGGGTTACCGGACCACTCGTCGCGAAGGAGAAGCCAACATGGGTATGCCCGCCGCTCGACTAACCGATCTGACGGCTCACGGTGGGGTAATCACCGCACCGGGTTGCCCCACTGTTCTAATCGGCGGCTTGCCTGCCGCTCGTATAACCGACATACACACCTGCCCGATGGTGACGGGAATCATTCCTCACGTGGGGGGCCCGATTGTGCTTGGTTCTTTTACTGTCCTGGTGGGGGGGCTTCCCCAAGCGCGCGTGACTGACATGCTGGTGTGTGTCGGTCCGCCGGACACGATCGTGATGGGATGTTTTACCGTGCTCGTCGGGATGGTCGGGGGCGGGGCCGGCGCTGCCTCCATGAGTTCAGGGATGAGCGGCGGCTAATTTCAGCGAGGTAAAAATCACTTTCATGCCTCCACACCTGCTAGCTATCGATGGCCCGGCCAAAGGACGCAAGCTGGAAGTGCCGATCGGAAAGGCTATCACAGTCGGCCGCACCGATCGTGCCATGGTGAAGGTCGCCGAGGATGAATGCCTGTCGGGCCTTCACTTCGCCCTCAGCTTGAAAAATGGCTCGCTGTATCTTTCGAATCTGAGCAAGAGTAATGGGACGACCGTAAACGATCAAACGATCCAGTCCGGCGTTCTGCAGCCTGGAGACAAAATAAAAGCCGGTCAAACGCTTTTCTCTGTCGTAGCGCCTCCTGAGAGCCCATACCCGGCTAAGGTTCGGATCGGTGGCTGGGGGTTTTCGCAGATTCCCGAGGGCTGGACGGTCGCGGAGGGCATCGGACTCAGGCATACGGAAGAACAGCCGTTCCGCGCGAATATGTTGGCGGTTGAGGAGCTTCTTCCGAAAGATCACACACTGGCGGCTTATGTGGATCTTCAAATGCAAATCGGGCAGAAGAACATTCCGGGCGCGGAATTCAAGGGACCCGTAGAAGCAAAGATTGCCGGCGCGAGCGAAGCATTCGCGTTGAGCATAACCGCGCCGATTCCCGAGAAGGGCCAAGCAATTCAGCAGCAGATTTACGCGTTGCACAAGGGCGTGGTAGGAGTGTTCACGGCAACGGCGTTAGATAGCCAGGCGTCTATGCTCCGGCAGGCAATGAAGGCGGTCCTGGGCGGCCTCAGCTTTCATCAGACCTAACCTTCAGGCCAAAACAGTGGGTAACAATAGAGTGACGGGTGACTCAGCCATGCAATACCGTAGATTCGCTCCGCGCGGGCCGCTCTCTGGCTTTGTAAATTGCTTATGGTATTCGGAGGGCGCGCCACAGACGCACTCGAAGGAACGCCTGCTGCCGAATGGTGAACCCGCCATCATCTTCAACCTGCGGGACGACCCCTTTCGCATTTACGATGCCGAGGACGCTAACCGCCATACCAGTTACGGTCATGCAGTCCTCTCGGGAGCTCGCTCAAACTGCTTCGTAATCGATACCGAGCAGCAGGAACGTGTAGTCGGCGTACAGTTTCTCCCAGGCGGAGCATTTCCTTTCTTTCGGATGCCCGCTTCAGAAGCAGAGAATCGATCTATCGATCTGGAGGATCTCTGGTCTAAACGAACCGGCGAAATACGCGAGCAGATGCTCGCGGCTCCGAGTGTTGAATCGATATTCGCGCGTTTGGAGCGTTGTCTACTGGAACAGCTCGTCCGGCCGCTTGAACTGCATCCAGCAATCAGCTACGCCATCGAGCAGTTCAAACGATCCGCACACGCAGGCAGGGTAGCCACCATCACTGACCGAATCGCATTGAGCTCGCGGCGGTTCATCGAGTTATTTCGCCGCCAGGTGGGACTGAAGCCGAAAATGTTTTGTCGCGTGCGCCGTTTCCAGCACGTGCTGCGACTTATTCACAGAAAACAAGATATCGAATGGGCGCAGATTGCACTCGAATGCGGTTACTATGATCAACCGCACTTCATTCACGATTTCCAGTCATTCTCAGGCCTCACGCCGAGCGGCTACCTTGCCGCCGCTACGCCTCATCTCAACCACGTCCCGTTAATCTCTTGAGTAACTCGCCGCGGAACAGACGTGCAATTCTTACGCAAACTCGCAACCTGCATTTTGGCCGGCGTGCTGTTTGTGCAATCAGTCGCTTCTCAGCAACCGGTCGCGAACGACGGGATACAGCAACGCATTGCCGCGCTGCCCGCCAACGCGCACGTCGCTCTTCAACTCACCGACGGCAAAACATTGCGCGGTCACATCGGAACTCGCAACCAACAAGATTTTGCTCTGAAGCCGGACAACGGAGGCGCGCCGGAAACGATTGCTTACGCGCAGGTCTCGGCTGTGGAGCAGATCAAAGGGCGTTCGAAAACGAAGTGGATCATCATCGGAGTGGTGGGCGGAGTGATTTTGGTCGTGGGCCTTATTGCCCTACATATAAAGAATCATCCGTTGGGCAGCGGAGTCGGTTTCTAACGCAGCCCACAAAGCCCGTAATGGCGTTTCCCGCTAACTTAATGCGGAGAAAGATGAAGTGAACTATTCGTATCGGAGCGCGATCATCGGATCCACGCTCATGGCGCGGCGCGCGGGAATGTAGGAAGCGAGCAGCGCAACCAGAGAAAGAAGCACAGCCACGCCGGCGAATGTCAACGGGTCGGTGGCGCTAATGCCGAAAAGGAGGGTAGACAGCAGGCGGGTGATCGCCAGCGAGGCCGTAATTCCGACTACCACGCCGAGAGCAGCCATGCGCGCACCTTCGCCTAAGACCAAACGAAGAACCTCACTACGTTGCGCGCCAAGCGCCATGCGAATGCCGATCTCCTGGGTGCGGCGAGTAACGGAAAAGGCCACAACTCCGTAGATACCGACGGCCGCAAGAGCCAGCGCCGCCACAGCGAATACTCCCACGAGAAAAAGCAGAAAACGGCGGTCTGCGAGCCAGCCGCCCATTTCATCCGCGAAGGTGGAGAATTTGACGGGAACATCGGGAGCGAGATCGTGGAAGATGACGCGCGCGGCGGAAACGATTTCTCCGGACGGTGCGGCGCTGCGCATAACGATAGTGGGCGACGAATTAGCGTTCATTCCGCGCTGGCGGTAATCGACGTAAATAATAGAGCTCGGCGGACGATCGAGGCCCTGCGCACGAACATCGCCAGCGATGCCGACTATCGTGAGCGGCTTCAAATTGCCGTCCATGTTGCCGAAATCGATCGTTTGACCGATGGGATCCTGCTTGGGCCAGCGCTCGCGGGCCAGTGCCCGGCTGATCACAGCGACATGCGGCGAATTCCAATCATCCTGTTCGCCGAACATGCGCCCGCGGATTAGCGGAATGCCCATCGTGCGGAAGTATCCTTCGCTGGCGACGCAATAAAGCGCGTAGCCAGTTTGAGAAGCATTTTGAGCCATACGGCCCCATTCATCGAAATTGGCGGGCGGCTTTTGGCCATTTAGGACCAGGAAACCTCCGTCAGCCAGATCGTCCCCGGCCGCGACCGGAATCGCACCGACCAAGCCCACCGCCTCCGCGCCGGGAATCGCGCGAAGCCGGGTCAATATGTCTTCCATCAGATGCCCTTGGCGCGCGAGGGCCGCCTCGTCGATCGCGAACGCTTGTCCTTGCGGGTTCGGAGGCGAAAATTCCATAGTGATCAGGTTTCGCTGGTTAAACCCAGGATTCGTGGAAATCAGGCGCAAAAAGCTGCGGCCGAGAAGTCCTGCGCCGACCAAAATCGTAAGTGTTGTCGCAATTTCCCCGATCACCACAAAGCCGCGAAGACGCTGGCTAGCGCCCGTCCCACTGTAACTGCGCGAGCCGGCGGTCAACGCTTCCTGCAGATCTCCTCCACCGGCGCGCCAGGCGGCAAAGAGCCCCAGCGAAACGGCGACCGCTACAATTGCGGCCAAAGCGAACAGCAGAACCGATGTATTGATGGCGATACCTTGCTGCCGCGGCAAATTCGTCGGCAGAATGGCAGGAAGTACCCTGACGGCCCAAGTCGCGATCAAAAGGCCCAGCACACCGCCTGCCAAGGAGAGCGAAAAGGACTCAGCGAGGAACTGCTGAATCAGACGTCCGCGTCCGGCCCCGAGCGCCGCACGCACAGCCAATTCTTTGCGGCGGGCGGAGGTGCGCGCTACCAGCAAGCCGGCGACATTGGCGCAGGCGACCAGGAGCAAAAGAACGACGGCACCCAGCAGGGTCAGGAGAGCGGTCCGCACATCTCCGACCATCGCGTCCGCGAGAGGCACTACCGCGGCGTCATTGAGGTCAACCTCTTTTCCGTACTGATCCTTGATGCGGCGAGCAATTGCACTGAGATTCGCGCGCGCTTGGGCGATCGTAATTCCATCCCGGATGCGGCCGATTCCTCGCCAATTATGCGCTGTGCGGCTGGTAAGTTCCGGATCCAGCTCGCGCGGAATCCATACGGCGACGCCGGCCGGAAAATCAAAACCCTCCGGCATCACTCCAACAACGGGATACATTGCTCCCTCGATCCGCAGGTGGAATTTGGAGAAATCCGCCGCACCGCCGAGATATCGCTGCCAATAGCTATGGCTGACGATCGCTGCCGGCGCGCCGTGAGGGCGCTGTTCTTCGGAGACAAAAGCACGACCGCGAAAAGGCTCGACACCGACGGCTCGAAAAAAGCCGCGGGAAACGGCGGAGACATTGGCGCGCACCGGTTCATTGCCGCCGGAAACCGATAGAGGCTCGGAGCCGCTGTATACCGCCAGATCCGCGAACGTGTTATTTTGAGCGCTAAAATCGTCGAAATTAGGGTCGGCCAAATTCATGCGATGGCCGTCGGGAGCCTCTTCCCAGACGCGCACGATTTGCTGGGGATTCGGATACGGAAGCGCACGCAGTAGAACGGCGTCCACAACAGAGAAAATTGCCGTGGAGGCGCCGATGCCGAACCCCAGCGTCAGCACGGCAATCGCAGTGAACCCCGGCGCTTTCCCGAGCGTTCGCACTCCGGAGCGAAAGTCCCGCCAAAAAGTTTGCATTAGTATACCCGCGAAACTGCTGAACTCAGCAGATATCGTTCCGAAGTTCCTGTTCAGTGAAGTCTCTGTGCTCTCGAAGGTTATCAGCTTGGTAACAGCCAGATACGGTCCGGAATTGTCCGGCTGCGGGTGAGGACTGTCGCGGAACCGGACACCCAACATTCCGAACGGGCCCGAGCGCCGAAACGAGGCCGGTCAATTTCTTACAATCCGAAAGCGCCCGTTCCGCGCAAAAATCGCTATTGAAAGCGAGGACCAACCAATGCCTCAGGTCAAACCAATTCCGGATGGATATCACAGCATCCAGCCTTATGCCATGTTCAAAAACTGCGCCGAAGCGATAGCTTTTTACACCAAAGCGTTTGGAGCCAAAGAAAAGTTTCGAATGCCGGATGCGCAAGGCCGCATAACCCACGCTGAAATTGAGATCGGCGATTCGACCATTATGATGGCGGACGAAGCGCCGCAGATGGATGCATTCAGTGTCGAGCATTTTGGCGGATCTCCCATCAGCCTGCTCATCTACACAGATAAGTGCGACGCGATGTATGCGCAGGCGCTTGCCGCTGGGGCAACGAGTGTTCGCGAGCCGGCAGACCAACCCTATGGAGATCGCATGTCCGGCATCACGGACCCCTTCGGTTACAAGTGGTGGATTGCCACGCATATCAAAGATATGTCCGTTCAAGAGATGGCGGCACAGCACTGAGGCGTTCTATGACGGCCAACGATTTTCGCCGTATCGCACTCGAATTTCCCGGAGCATCCGAGGGGGCGCACATGGGGCACCCCGATTTCCGGATGAATGGGAAGATCTTTGCCACCTTGCACTATCCAGACGAGAGCTGGGGAATGGTGAAACTTCCGTTGGAACACCAGGACAACTTCGTGCAAATTCAACCAGAGGTGTTCCTTCCGGTAAAAGGCGCGTGGGGACGTCAAGGCTGCACGAACGTTCGTCTGGAAGCAGTGGACGAGAGCACATTGCAGCATGCGCTCCGCTTGGCCTGGAGCAAGGCGGCATCAATGAAGAAAGCTACCGGACCAGCTCGCAAGCGGCTCAAACCGGGCATGGGGAGATGAGAATGCGGGCCTTTGATGGAAATATTTCTTCGAACTTGAGGGAGCCGGATTAAGAAACGCGCTTATGAGGGTGGAGGCGAAAAGCCCAGCGGCGTTATACTCCGGTGCCGACCCCAGAGCCGGCAACTCTGGGCGTGGGCCTGATTGCCGGTGGCGTTTTCCTCCGCAACCGGAGGAAAAAGACAGCAGCCAGCAATGGGCGCTAGTCCGGCTTAGCGCTGTCCCGCGTGTGGAAACGGGAGTAGATGAACGAGGCGGCGAGTAAGATCACTCCGAGGGCAACGAAAGCGGTGATGCGGTAAAAGCGGGCGAGTTGCCAGACATCGTAGAGATACAGCTTGCCAACGACGATCCCGATGAGGGTGAGGCCCAGGAGACGGTCGGGAGTAGAGCGGCGGACGACCGCCATAGCGATCATGACGACGGCGTAGATGGCGAGGAAAACGGAATCGATTTCGCTAATTACACTAACAAGGTTAGCGGGGGACGCGGTTTGCTCCGCCCAATAGGCCAGCAGCCGCATGGCCATAGCAAGCAAACAGCCGTGTGCAGATAAATAGAGTAAGATGCGCACGCGCGTCAAATATTGGACGGCGCGTATCGCCGTGAAGTGGACAACCGCGAGAGCAAGCGCGTAAAACGCGAAACCGATGGGATGCTCACGCCCGAGAAAAATCCAGGCGCAGAGAAGAGCCCAAAACGCATTGGCTGGAACAAGGATTAGGCTCACTTGGTCGATATCGCGGCGGCACTCGCGCAAAGCAGCCGTGAGGAAAAGCGCGAACAATAAAGAGAGCCACAAGATCCCGGTGGACGGGCTCCGATGCAAACCCACCGCCCAGGTCAGGAACAGAATGGCGGTTCCAAAGAAAGTCAGCGCATTGAGCGCAGGCCAGCGGCGGCGAATGGCGATCTCCGTGGCAAAGACATCCAGCAACGGCAGGTAAGGAAAGAGTAGCTTCGTCTCTTCGGGTCCAGTGCGAAGAAGCGGTGGCGTGAGAAACGCGCCGGCCAGGCCGAGAGCGGCGATCGCCGGATGGTTATAGCGGAACGAGAGGACCACGCCTAGAATCGAAACGGCGATCAGGCACGCAAAGGCGACGCTGAGCTCGAGCAGATTGTAGTAGGCGAACGCCGCGTAAACGGAGATATAGAGAGTCGCGAGACCACAACCGGCTAACCCTTGCGTGAAGGTCTGCTGGGTGTCTTCGGGTTTTGGGCCTTGACGGTACCGGAGCCATTCGGCGGCGGCGATGACGGCAATACCCGCGATAATGCCGAGAAGGACTCGGCCGGCGGCACCGATCCATTGGTTGTCGACAGCGTATTTGAAGAAGAAAATGACGCCGATGGCGAGCGTGATGGCGCCGACGCGATTGATGAGGGTCAGCCCCAGTTTGGATTCACGCGGCACAGCCGGAACCGACGTTTCGCCCGGGACAGGAGTGGCGTACACGGGCGGCGATGGTACAGATACCGCGGCGCGGCCTTCCAGAGCGGCGAGGCGTTGCTGGAGACGAGCGACCTCGGCGGACAGATTCTCTACCGCGGCGCGGATCTCGTCAAGTTGAGGGTCAGGCAATAGTCAGTTGTGGCGCGGCTTCCGCCGCTTCTGCCACACCGTACCGCCGGGCGACATAGTTGTCAAGAATCTCGCGAAATTCGGCGACGATTTGGTCCCCGCGAAGCGTGGTGGAGAGCTTGCCATCCACGTAGACGGGCGCTACCGGTTTCTCAAATGTGCCCGGGAGCGAGATACCGATGTTGGCGTGCTTCGATTCGCCAGGTCCGTTGACAACGCAACCCATCACCGCGACCTTCATTTCTTCGACACCGGTGTACTTCTCACGCCAGAGCGGCATTTGCTCGCGCAGATAGGTCTGGATCTGATCGGCCATGTCCTGGAAAAAGGTGCTGGTGGTGCGGCCACAGCCAGGGCAGGCTGCAACCTGCGGGGTAAAGCTGCGAAGATTGAGAGCCTGCAGGATCTGCTGGCAAACAATCACTTCGTCGGCGCGATCGCCGTTGGGTAGCGGGGTGAGCGAGGAACGGATGGTATCGCCGATACCCTGCTGCAACAGAACGGACAAAGCAGCGGTGGTGGCGACGATGCCCTTTGAGCCGAGACCCGCTTCGGTGAGACCGAGATGCAGCGGGTAATCGCAGCGGGCAGCCATCATCTGATACACGTCGATCAGATCTTGCACGTTGCTGACCTTGGCGCTGAGGATGATTTTGTCATGGGCGAGGCCGTGGCGCTCGGCAGATTCAGCGCTGCGCAGAGCGCTTTCGACGATAGCGCGCTTGGTGACCTCCATGGCGTCGAGCGGCTCCGGCGAGCGCGAGTTCTCATCCATCATTTGCGTGAGCAAGACAGAATCGAGCGAGCCCCAGTTGACGCCGATGCGGACGGGACGGTCATATTCGATGGCGGCTTCGATCATGATACGGAAGTTGTCATCCTGCTTGCGGCCGATGTTGACATTACCGGGATTGATGCGGTACTTGGCAAGGGCGCGGGCGCAGCCGGGATATTTCTTGAGGAGCAGGTGGCCGTTGTAGTGGAAATCGCCAATGATGGGAACGTTGACTCCGAAGTCGCGGAGCGTACTGGCGATCGTGGGGACCGCCTGCGCGGCTTCGTCCGTGTTTACAGTAATGCGGACGAGCTCGGAACCGGCGCGGGCGAGCTGCATGATCTGGTTGATGGTGGCGGCGGAATCGGCGGTATCGGTATTGGTCATGGACTGGACCACGATCGGGTTGGAACCGCCGACTTTGACATCACCAATATTGACGACAACCGACTTGCGGCGCGGGGACGCAGCCATTGAACCTCCAGGGGCGATTTGCCCGGCTCTCTGAACCTCTATTTTAGCGCGGAGGGTGGGTGTAAGTGACTGAAGCAGCGTGTTTTGTTTTGGCCGGTCACAGCTCGGCCCGACTCTATATTCGTTCTGGAATCGGCATCCTAGCCGGAATCAAGGAACGAAGGATCGAGTCGAAAAGAGGCATCAGATAGAAAGGACCATTTCGCCTATGTTGGTCATTCTTGCCGCAGCGCATCCATCGGCCGGAGAGCCGAGGCGCGAATTGCCGGAATAGCGACGGCGACCAGCGCGGCGGTGAGCAGAATGCCCAGCGCTGCGAAAACCGATGTAGGTTCAAGCGGCTTCATCTGGAACAATTCTTTCTGGACGTATTTTGCTCCGAGCCAAACCAAGGGTACGCCGATCAACAATCCGAGTGCAGCGAGACACAACCCCTCGCGCAGGACCATCGTCAGAACATCTTTGGGCATTGCACCCAAGGCGAGCCGCACGCCTATCTCGCCCCGCCGCCGCGATGTATTGTAAGCCATGACGCCGTAAAGTCCGACCACGGAAAGCACCAGCGCCAGAAAGCCAAAGCTATCGCACAGGGTTGCGAACATGCGCTCCCGCTGGAGTGTTTTCGAGATTTGCTCCTCCATGGTAGTCACGTCGACGAGCGGCAGGTTGCGGTCGATCTGTCGCATGGTGGCTTCGACCGCTCGCAATGCGATCTGGGGCCGCTGGGAAGTTCGCAGGACTACGCTGACCTCATTCGCATCTTTCCCAAGCGGCAGCCATACGGTAAACGGGCGCTCCTTCATCGAGGTAGCGGCAATCGCGGGCGCGATACCGATGATCTCGAATTCGGGTGGTTTCCGTCCCGGTGGACCCTCCGCGAAGGCAAGCGTGTGGCCAACGGTCAAGCCGCCGAGTTTGCGGGCGAGATCTTCACTAATGACAGCTACCTTGGCCTCGCTGGTCACGTCTGCCCACGAGAGGTTGCGACCCGCGACCATACGCGAGACATACAGGGGCAGGTATCCTGGGCTGACGCCGTTGATCGACACGTTGTGAATTACATCTCGCTGTCCAAGCCGCACATCCTCCCACCAGCCGCCGACGTTCATTGGGCGCATCGATGCCAGACCGACTTGCGCGACACCGGGAGTTGATGCGAGTTGTTGCGAGAGATTGAAATAGAACTGCTCCAACCGTGACGGGTCATAGCCTGAGGTGCCCGGCCGGATACCGAACAGGATCAGATTGCGCCGATCAAAACCCGGGTCAGCGGATTCGATTCCGATCAGGTTCCGGGTAAAGACAACCGCGGACAACACGAGCACGACCGACATCGCCATCTGGGTGAGCACCAGCGCCTTTCCGGTGGTCCACTTCTGGCCTGCCGCGGTTCCGATGCTTCCGGAGCCTTCCTTAAGAAATGCCGCGCCTGGAAGCGTAGACCCGCGCCAGGCGGGGAACAAGCCGAAGAACAGTAGCGCCAACGCGCTCGTAAGTCCGACGATCACGACGATGTGCCAGTCCAGGGCCACGGTGATCGGGAAACCATCGCGGCCCGGAAGGAACTGCCCCAGCAGGTTCGCGGTCACGTACGCGACGGCAACACTTGCTGCGCCACCCACTGCCGCGAGCATTGCACTTTCGGTTAGGAATTGACGGATCAGGCGGCTTCGACTGCAGCCGAGCGAGATGCGCAACGCAATTTCTTTTTGTCTCGCCTGCGCTCGCGCCAGCAAGAGATTGGCAATGTTGGTGCACGCGATCCCGAGCAGCAAGGCGACCAGACCTCCCAACACCAGCAAAGGGTTTCGGAATTCACGCCGCAAAAAGCCCAAGCCGCGCCCGCCTTCGTCCAGACGGATGCGCGGCGCTTTGGAGACATCCTTCGGCCGCCTGGACCAAGTGGTTGGAAAAAGCACGTCGAGAGCCGGTCGCAATTGCGCGGCGCTTACCCCAGGCGCGAGGCGCCCCAGCATGGATACGCACCAAAAGCGGTCATTGTCCAACGGCCTCTTACCGTCGCCGGCGTCCAACATGAACGCTGTGTGGTGCAGCGGCGCATAAATTTCGGTTCCATCTCCCGGCACGAGACCGTAGAAATCGCGCTGCAGAACGCCTGTAATTACGTACGGGCGATTGTCGATTCTGATGCCGCGTCCGATCACCGCCGGATCCGCACCGAGGGCGCGGACCCAAAATCGGTAAGACACAACAACCGCAGCGGACGCGTCGTAGGCGTCATCGTGGTCGGAGAAGAACCGGCCCAGTTCCGGTTTCACTTCCAGCGTAGAAAAGAAATTTCCACTTACGCCGCGTTCTTGCGCAACAGTCGGCCGCCCCGCGTAGCTGATGCTTACGGGATTGGTGAACCCGGTGAACGCCGCCAGCCTCGCGCGATTGGAGACGTCCTGTCGAAGGGTTCGAAAACTGAAGTAAGAGAAAAAGTCCCCGACATTCTCCGCTCCATCTTCCCGTCCGAAGCTCCCCGCGCCGCCATCGACGATCTCGCGCGGAATTTGTCGTGGCACTTGCCATTTAACAAACACCAATTGCTGAGGGCTGGGGACGGGCAGGTCGCGCCAAAGAACGACATCCATCAACGAAACGATTGCGGTATTTGCACCGATGCCGAGCGCCAGTGAGAGGGCAGCGGCCAAAGTCACCACCGGCGCCTTGCGCATGATACGAAACCCAAAGATCACATCTTGGTGGAAGCCAGTCAGCCAGGCCCAACGCCGCTCGTCCCGACATCGTTCTTTGACCTGTTCGCGGCCGCCAAACTCTCGTTTCGCCCTCAGCAGCGCCTCTTCATCGCTGTAGCCTTGACGCTTATACTCAGCGGCCAGGTGATGCAGGTGATGGGCGATTTCGCGCTCCATTTCAGCTTCGGACCGGTTCCATGGCAAACGCATATGCCCTCCGTTACGAATCGAGCACCAGAGCAATCGCCCCGGTGTAGCGCTGCCATTGCGCCATTTCTTCCTGCAGTTGCTTTCGCCCGGCAGCAGTCAGTGAATAAAATTTCGCCATTGGACCGTTGCCTGATTCCTTCCATTCGGATTTCAGCAGCCCTTTTCTTTGCAAACGGTGCAGGGCTGGGTAAAGAGAGCCTTGCTGCACCTGGAGCATTTCTTTCGACGTCAGAAGAATTTTTTGTGCGATTCCGTAGCCGTGAAGGGGCCCTTGCGCAACAATTTTGAGGATCAGGAGGTCGAGGGTACCCTGGAGCAGGTCGGTTCTTGCGGGCATAGAAGAGTATCTACGTACAAAGATACTCTATCTATGAAGGATGTCAAGGTAGCATCTTCACGGCGCTCTTGGCGTCACTTCGTAGCTGACCAAGCCAACGAGGGCGATCTGCCACGGCGCACGTCTGGGTGCTAACCGGCCGAATTCGGGCTGGAAACAGAACAAATATCACAGCGATATGCTCGAAACGCGGAATGAGGCATGGTTCCCGATGGACGATTTTTGTCCGCTCGAGCGACAAGCCGTTGCGTAACTGGACACTGAACAGCTGACCATATATACCGAACTGTCGCGGACTCACCGGTATAGGCGAATCGAACAAACGCTATGTACGTGCTGGTAGCTAGCGCATGACTTGGCTCTGGCAAGATGTGCGGGTTGTTTGCGAGCCAGGAGAACCCGAATACATTTAAGGAGATGGCATGAATGTCATATCCGCTGATCGGCGGTAGGCTCCGGGAGAGAACTTCCGGAGTAGACAGGTCACAGGCTGTATCGGGTCTGTGGGGCTCAGACCCCGTTAAGGAGATTGGTCAGACCTGTGGATTGAACGTCATCGTGAGGCGCACAGCGACCTCGAATAGGAGTGTGGCGACCGCCGCAAAGTTAGTCTACTCGACCTGGAAGTTGACACGACCAGGAGAGAGAAATGGAAAAGCGATATATCGGGATCGACTTGCATCGGAATCGGTTTACCTGCTGCATTCGATTGGAAAACGAGAGGACGTACGTGACGGAGTGGGCCCTGGAGGATCTAACTCGGTTTGTGAAGAAGCTGCGGCCCAACGACGAAGTGGCTGTAGAGATCACCTCGAACACGAGGCTGTTCTACGACGCCGTGGTACCGCAAGTAGCGCGCGTAGCGGTGGTCGACAGCAATCAATTCCGCGTGATCAGCCAGTCCGTGAAGAAAACGGATCGCAACGACGCGCGCTTACTGTCGTTGTATCTGTCGAAGGGATTGCTACCGGAGGTGCGCATGAAGGATAAAGAACGGGCCCAGTTGGCATCTCTCACGCAGACGCGCGACACGCTTGTCAAGCAGCGCAGTGCGCTGAAGAACAAGGTGAACAACATCCTGAGCGCGCGCGGTCTCAACCTGGCCAAGGAAGCGCTGTCGAGTGAGAAGAAGCTGGCCGAGGTACTGGAGTTGCCCTTCGATGAAGTGGTGCGGATCGAGCTAGGGGTGATTGTCGAGCAGATCCGCAGCCTGAACAAGAGCATCACTGAGTTGGAAAAAACAATTGGCGAGGAGGGCTCGAAGTTGGAGGGCCACCAGAGCCTGGCGAGCATCAAGGGCATCGGCAAGATCACCGGAGGGATCCTGCTCAGCATCATCGGCGACGTGAACGACTTTCCGGACGAGAGGCCGGTTGGCCAGTTACTTCGGCATCGTGCCACGAGTGTCGAACTCGAATGATACGGAGCGAAGTGGTCGGATTCATAAACGCGGCAGCGAAGCTGGGGCGAACGGCGCTCGTGCAATCGGCGCTCATTGCGGCTAATTACAGTCCATATCTGAAACGGTTCTATGAACAAGTGAAGGCGCGGCGGGGAGCAGGTAAAGCCATCATTGCGCTGGCACGCAAGTTTCTTGGGCATCATCTACCGGACGTTGAAGAACAAATGGGTGTTCGAGGACTTTCCCAATTTCGTACTGGCGGAGGAATCATGAAAACGCTCGGGAACCCACCACCGGGAATCCTGGCTCTGGTGCCCACTGCGCCGTCCGTCGTCAAATTCGCGGTAGCAGAACGGTGCTCGGCGGCAACGGTTCGCTGCGCCGCGGCAACACCGTCGCGCCCTTGCCTCCTGCGCGCCGTTCTACAGCAGGATTCTTCGCGACGGACGGCTCCGCCGGGAACCAGAGGCAAGCGCACTTTCTTCGTCTTACCAAAGACGAAAACCAGGTTGTAGTTGACAAAACATCATAGGAGGACCCAATGTCAAAGCGGACTTTTCAGTTGCTGCTGGTGAGCTGTCTGGTTACGGGCACGTTATGGGCAGCCAGCGACCCCTTTGTAGGTAAATGGAAGCTCAACCCGTCCAAAAGCAAACTTACCGACCGAATGAAGGTTGAGGCCGTTGGGGCAAACAAATACGCCTTTAGCTTCGGCGGTGGTTTCGATCCCGAGACCGTCGTGGCCGACGGGACGGACCAGCCCGGCCTCTTGGGCAGCACCCTATCCGTTACCGTCGAGGGGCCCGACACCTGGAAAGTCATCCGCAAGGTGCGCGGCCGAACGCAGCTCATGGGGATTTGGAAACTTTCCCAAGACGGCAAGGCGCTCACCGACGGCTTTACAGGCAACCAGCCCGACGGTTCGACGTTCAGTCTGAACTATGTGTACAAGCGGATGGCGGGGAGCTCAGGTTTCGCGGGCATGTGGGAAAGCGCAAGCGAGCAGGTGAACTCGGTCTTCGAGCTCCAGATCCAGCCCTACGAGGATGACGGCCTTTCATTCATCACTCCTGCTCAAAAAGCGATTAAGAACATGAAATTCGATGGAAAAAGAGTATCCGAACGTGGGTCCGAATGTGGCCCCAGGCTCTGTCTGCGCTGGACGCCGGGTGGATGGGCGCAGTCTCGAAATGACCGACAAGATCCGAGGCCACGTCACGGACACGCAGCAGATCGAGCTTTCTCCCGACCTCAAGACCTTGACGATGACCGTGCACCCGGTGGGTCAAAGCAAGCCGAACATCCTTGTGTTTGATCGGGAATAGAAGAGGGTCACAGAAGCTTCAAATTTTCCCTCTACTCCCGCGCCACTTTGGACGCGATTTTTCGCGTTGAGATGGCGCTTTCCGAGCCACGACCAAAGGGAGTGGTTGTGATGAACTTTCGCTAAAAAGTCAAGTGCAGATCCGCTTGCAAAAAACGAGGGCTGCCAATCGTGTGTTGGATGATGCCGAGTTGGCCGTACGGCGGATTGTTGATCGTCGGCGGATTGCCGTAATTGTAGAAGGACACGTTGTTGTTCGGCGCATCGAAGCTGGGGTGATTAGTCAAGTTGAAGGCATCGAAATCGAAGCGGAGGCGGACGCGCTCGGTGATCTGGAATTCTTTACCGATGGTCTGATCGATCCGGAATTGGAAAGGCGCGCGGAACAAATTGCGCCCACTGTCGCCATAGGCGGACTCGTAAGTATCGCTCACTCCGGAGGCATCGGTTGGTGGCACGCCCATCTGCCCCGGCGCGAGGGTCGGGATGGTGAAGGCGTTCACGTCCAGTACGGGTTTTCCGGCGTTCACGCCCATGGTGCCTTGCAGTTGAGCTTGGCCAGAGCTCACACCTGACTTTAAGGGAAGAATCGGGTTGGTGATGTAGTCATTCAAGCCGTAATAGATGCTTCCAATGGAACCGGAGAAATCATAGACGCTGTAAGGCGTGCCGCTCTGGGCCACCCATTGACCTCCAATGCTCCAGCCGTTGACTAACGCACCGAGGAGACCATGGCGAGAAGTGAACTTAGGGATTTGGTAGGTGTAATTGAGCAGAAAGGTGTGCGGCTGATCGAAATCGGAGCTGGCATAAGCGCTCTTCGGATTGAGCGGATCGTTACCCGTGTAGAAAAGGCCTTGACCGCTCTGTTCATCGAGGCTGTGAGACCAGGTGTAAGCCGCGGTGAACTGCAAGCCAAAGGACAGGCGCTTGCGCGCTTGGACCTGCATGGCGTTGTACCAGGAGATCCCCTCCGCTTCATAGAACACCGAGTTGGGATTGTAACCAATGTAAGGAACGCGAATGTCGGTGTTGCCGCCAGTGAATGAGCTTACCGTTTCATAAGCATTGACATTGTAACCGTAAGAATAGAGCTGTCCGTTCACCGGGTTTTGCGGAGTGGCCACCAACGGCTGATTGAAAGGAATCGGCAAGACTTCATGCACGCCATGGTTGCCTACATAGCCAAAGCTGAACAACAGGCTGTTGGAAGCCTGGTATTGCAAATCGAAAGTCCAGTTCTCGGTGTACGGCAATTTGTTGCGAGGGTCATAGCCGCCGAACAGAAAGGGTCCGAACTGATTTCCTGGGGGCAGGCTGCTGTAGCTGCCGCTCGAGAGTTGCGCCACGTTTGGAAGGAGCGCCTGGAACGCGGCGGCATTGACGGGCGGCGGCGCAGGCGGAGTTGTCCCAAACGGCGCATCGGCTGTAGCTCCCTGCTGCCCGAGTACAAGAGTGACAAAGGGCGGTTCAAGGGTGACGCCGAAGGGGCCGTTGAAACCGCCGCCGGCGCTGGGAGAAAACTCACTGAAAAATTCGCCACGATCGTAGTAGATGCCAAAGCCCGTCCGCACGGTGAACTTATTGGTCGGACTCCAGGCGATGCCGATGCGCGGCGAAATGCCCCACTGATTCGCAAGCATAGTCGAATCGCTAACGCCCGGAGTATGAAAGCTCTTGTTATTTCCAGCAAACACCAGCCCTGAGTTCAGGATGGAGTCACTGGCCGCATCGTATTGATACAAGTTGCCGTAGAAGTTAGTAAGTCTTCCGTACTTCTCCGACAGCGGACCATCATAGTCCCAGCGAAGGCCGAGAGTAACGTTCAAAGTTCTGCCGACCTTGATGACATCGTTGACATACGCGCCCGCTGTGTCGCTTCGGTAATAGCGATCGCTGTTGCCGTTGAAATATTCGGTGCCGGCGCCGGGCAGGATTGCGCCGGTCAGGAAATCGGGGAAGTTGCCAAAGGCTAAATTTGCAGTTTCATTGTTCCGGTTCAGGATATTGAGTTGGACGTGATCCCAGTCTGCGCCGAATGAGAACGTATGCCGTCCGGCAACCCACCCGAGAGTACTCGCATACTCCCATTGATTTTGAAACATGCCAGCGTTTGCGAAGTTGGTCTGAGGTCCGAAGTTGAGGCTGCTGCCAAGCGTGGGATCGGCAAGATTGATGGAAATAGCGGGAAAACGCGTCGAGCCAAAGAGATCAATGCCGGCGTCGGCGGGCGTGAGCGGTTGCGAGGTCGTGGCATAGGCGCGAAGCCGTGTAAACCCGACGCGCTGCTCCCAGGTGAGGGAGGGTGAAAGCGTGACGGTATTTTCAAGCGAGGCCACCTGGCTGCCGGCTTGGAGGTCCTGCGGAAATCCGAGGGTGTTGCTCTTGGATCCGAATGGGCTGCTAGTGGGATCGTTTTGGTAGAAGTACTTGCCCGAAAGACGGTCCATGCTGCTGATGTCGTAGTCGATGTTGGCCGACCCCTGGTCCATATTCAAAGTCGAGTTGGGGCCTTGCAAAAAAGCGTCGTAGCCGACTTGGCTGGCGATGGATGTGGGGACCGTAGCGCTCGGGATCATCAAAGAGCCGTTCGGCAACTTGGCCTGCAGGAGCTTGAGGGCGACTGGGCTGATCTGGTCCGGAGTAATCGAAGTTCCGAAATCCGCATTCACGACATTGGCGAGAGCCGCCGGGCTTCGGTCATTGCTCAAACCCTCGGGCACAGTAACTTGTGACGTTCCCAGCAGCGCGTCGGATGCGCGAATGCCTTGATACGCGACGAAGAAGAACAGCTTATCCTTCTTGATCGGGCCGCCAAGGGTCGCGCCGAATTGGTTGCGGTCGAGTTTCGGAACCTTCTGGTCCGCCGGAATGGTCGGGTCCGCATTGTAAAAGAATGGCGCGGCATCCCAGAAGTTGTTCTGGAAATGTTCAAACAATTGGCCGTGAAACTGGTTGGTACCCGATTTAGTGGTCATGCCGATATGCGCGCCGCTGTGAGCGCCTTCGGATGCGTCATACATCGAAGTGTTAACGCGAATCTCCTCGATAGATTCCGGCGCAGGCGTGGGAAGAGCCTCGCCGATAGCGGCATAGACAGAGGTGCTGGTGCTGATGGCGCCGCCCGGCCCAAACGATTCGCCGGTGTTCAAGACGAAGCGGTTTTCGCCGATCTGGCTGGTCGAATTACCGTTGAACAGATTATCGGTGCTTACTCCGTTGAGAGAGAAGCTGTTGCTGGAAGCGCGCTGGCCGTTGGCGAAAATCGCCTGGTTGCCAAGACCCCCGTTTGTGCCTGAGCCGCCGAGGAAATCCGCATGAACACCGGGCGCGATGATAGCGAGCTGAGTGAAGCTGCCGGTGCCAAGCGGTGTGTTTTGGATTGTAAGTTGATCGACAACGTAACCGTTAGTTGTATCGACCTGGTTCATCAGCGGAGTTCCGGTCACTTCCACGGTGGTCGATTGAGTGCCGACCTTCAGAGTCGCTCCAACGGTGGAGGTGCGGTCGCCTTCGACGAGAATGTTGGTGTGGCGTTCGGTACCGAAACCGCCCTTGCTAAAAGTAAGTTCGTATTTGCCGATAGGCAGGTTGGGAATCAGGTAAGATCCATTGGATTTCGTTTGAGTGTTGACAGTGAGGTTCGTGGCTGTGTTGCGGGCGGTTATCGTTGCATCCGGTACCGATGCGCCGCTTGAATCGACAACCGCGCCGGTTATGGCGCCGAGTACCTGTTGACACGAAGCGGGCCCGGAGAATGAAACCAGAACCGCGGCTGCAACCAGAATCGGAACAACCTTTTGTATAGGGCGCATACTGACTCCTGTAAGCTGTGGCCGGATAAGTTGAGGCTGACTAGAGAAGGCTCGGCTTTGAGACCGCTTTCGCCAGGATAGCGGAAGCGACCGCGTATTCGCTAGCGAGTTCATTGAGTTGTAACCAGATTCCAGAACATAAGGCAAACTGGTATATGAGTATGGGTCGAAATTGGATCTGGCGCGCTATAGCTGTTTTAGGGCTTGTGGTCTTTGTCGGATTGGCGTTGCCGAAGGCTCAAAGTCCAATACCGAAAATTGAGATCCAGCGAGTGCCGGACGGCGGTATCCAGCCGGAAGTTGCCGTCGATAGCCGGGGAGTGGTCCATCTCATTTATTTCAAAGGGAACCCCTCGGCTGGCGATCTGTTCTATTGCCGATCGCTCGATGGCGCTCATTTTTCCGCTCCGATGCGTGTCAATTCCGTTGCGGGAACGGCGATTGCAATCGGGAACATTCGCGGTGGCCGCATTGCCGTGGGAAAGAGCGGCCGTGTCTACGTCGCCTGGAACGGCTCGCAAGCGGCTACGGCCCAAAACGGCGGGCGCACGCCCATGCTTTTTGCCCGGCTGAATGATGCCGGCAGCGCCTTCGAACCAGAACGTAATCTGATCCATCTCGCGTACGGGATCGATGGAGGCGGCGCTGTTGCCGCCGATTCCTCGGGCCGCGTGTATGTCTTTTGGCACGCGCCTGCTCCCGGCAGCCAAGGGGAAGAAGCACGCCGGGTATGGGTTGCGCAATCGGACGACGAAGGAAAAACTTTCCAGCAGGAACGGGTGGCATGGAATCAACCGACGGGCGCGTGCGGTTGTTGCTCTTTGGATGCGGCAACGGACCCGAGCGGCCGTGTCTACGTTCTGTTCCGATCGGCACACGAAATGGTTCATCGCGACATGTATCTGCTGGAGTCGCGCGACCACGGGCATACTTTTACAGGCTCCGATATTGCAAGGTGGAATGTTGGCTATTGCGTGATGAGCGCGGAATCCTTTGCTAACGGACCCAGCGGAATGTTTGCGGCGTGGGAGAGCGAGAAGCAGGTACATTTCGGCCGTGTTAATCCGTCGGCGGATAGGATCGCGGATGCAACGCCGGTCAGCAAAGCAACCGGCCAAAAGTATCCTTCTCTTGCCGAAGATAAGTCCGGTCTTTTGTTGGTTTCTTGGACCGAGGGGATGGGCTGGAAGCGCGGTGGCTCGCTGCATTGGGCGTTGTTCGACGGCTCGGCTCGGCCCGTCGGCGAGGCCGGAGCGGTGGAGGGAGTGCCGGCCTGGAGTCTGGTCGCCGCATATCCGCGAAGCAGCGGAAATTTCGGAATTCTTTATTAGCTGAAAACGTTTGTGGTAGCCTCAATTCCTAAGTTCCCGGAGTCATTTTTACGGGGGAGATTGCGTGTATCGTTGTCTGCTGTTTTGGCTGGTTGTAGCGACAGCTCAGGCGGGGATTGCCGAGCTCGCTACGGTCCCAAAGCTGGAAGTCCGGCTTAAAACTCATCTAACCAGTTACGCTTCTCGTCCAGGCTCCCGGTTTCAGTGTGTGGTCATCTCTCCGTTCGAGGTCGGCGGCGAGGTATTGATTCCCGAGGGAAGCATTGTATACGGGACGGTTCGCCGGGCCCTTTCGGTCCATCTAGGTTTCAGCCGCGAGCGAGCCGCGATGGAGTTAGATTTTTCGGAATATGAGACACCGGATGGATTGAGATTCCCGCTGCGCGCCAGGCTTGTGTCCATCGACAACGCCCGTGAAGAGGTAAACGCGAAGGGTCGAATCAAAGGCGTGCTGGCGGCCTCCAATCCGGACGAAGTATTGAATGGAATATGGGAAAAGCCGGCGCTGAACATGTTTTACCGGCCGCTCGAGGGCTTGACTGGAGTGGGCCAGGAGATTTTGGAAAAATTGCCGATGGGTCCGGTAGGTCCCGCCGTTCTGTTCGGTATCCGCTGTTTCATCCTGCGATTTCCTGAACCGGAGATCCATTTCCCTCCGGGCACGGACATGGAACTGCTGGTCGATCAATCGTCTTCGGGGTTCGCGAAACAGCCTGCCGCCCCGGTCCCCGATGCACCCGCCGATTTGGCTGAGTGGCTGCGCGGAGAACCAGTCGTAGTGAAAAAACCGAGTGGCGCACGCGCCGAAGACCGGATCAACGTCGCATTCGCCGGCTCGCGTGAAGAACTGATGGATGCGTTCACGGCTTCCGGATGGTATGCCGCTTTGCCAACAACCTTCGGGTCTTTTACGCATGTCTATATAGCGTTTAACGGCAAGAGTAAATACGCCAGGGCGCCGGTTTCGAAACTGCTGTATGAAGGCAAGCCTCCCGACATGGTCTTCGAGAAGTCACTGGATACGGTCTCGAAGCGGCACCACGTTCGCATCTGGGATGCTGGTTCGGTGGACGGTCAGGAGATCTGGCTGGGCGCGGCAACGCACGATACCGGAGTGGAGTTCAATCGTAAAAGTTTCTGGTTCACTCACCGCATAGATAGACGTGTGGATGAGGAGCGCGATAAAGTTTCGGTCGATCTCACATTCGCCCGGTGTTCGAAACCTGTTTCGTATGCTACCCGGGACACCGCCGCGGATGAGAGCGGGCCAGCCGTTACCGACGGGCGCATTGCAGTTCTGCCATTACAAGCCTGCAACCCATTGGAAGACGGCACACAACCCGCGCCACATCCGCCGGGAACTAAGATGACGAGATTGATTCGTCGCGTGGTGTTAGAAGCGCGCAGTTACATTCTTCGCGAGAACGTTTACTATTGGGCCTTCGAAATGATCCGGCACTACTGACAACGCAAAGATTACACTTGAACGCCATGCGAGGAGACGTTCTTGCCGTTATTACCGCGCGGCGATAAGAAAGTGACCGGCGAGTCGGGACGAGAAAGTATCTTCCCTTCAAGTATTTAGGCCAACGAAGGCGTTAATGGCCTCATTCGTGCTAACTCTCCTACCGAGAGGGAAAGTATGCACAACAGTTATAGGTCTGTCCTAGGAGCGATCGTACTCTCGGGAGCTTTCTTACTGGGCGGGAGCCTGCAGGCAGCGCAGAACGAAAGCCAGAGGCCGCCGGATAACACGGCGGTTAATAAGCAGGATCGCGACCGATCGGCGCCGACGGCGGATCAGGGAAAGAACAACTTATCCGACCGGGATCTGATGCAACACATCCGCAAGGATGTTGTTCACGACAAGTCGCTATCGACGTATGGACACAACGTCAAGGTAATTGCTCAGCACGGCAGGGTGACCTTGAAAGGGCCTGTTCATTCAGAGGACGAAAAGCGCGCGGTCGAGGAGCACGCGCGCAGATATGCCGGCGAAGGGAACGTCGATAACCAACTCACCGTTAAGGAAGATCGACATCAGTAACGGAAAAATATAGGAGAGATAAATGGCAGGAAAAAACACAGTTGTTTACGGTATTTACAAGACGCGAGACTTAGCGGAAGGAGCTGTGGATAGGCTCTTGGCGCAAGGTTTTCGAAATGAAGACGTGTCGGTGCTACTGCAGGACAATACCGGGACTAAAGACTTCGCTCATCAGAAGGAAACGAAGGCTCCTGAGGGGACGACTACCGGCGTGGTTGCCGGCGGAGCTATTGGGGGAACGCTCGGATTATTGGCGGGCATCGGCGCACTCGCGATTCCCGGAGTCGGCCCGTTCATCGCGGCAGGTCCCATCATGGGCGCACTGGCGGGTATAGGATCCGGTGGAGTGGTCGGCGGCATTGTGGGCGCGCTGGTCGGGATGGGAATACCGGAGTACGAGGCCAAGCGATACGAAGGCCGAATTAAAGAAGGCGGCATTCTGTTATCCGTTCACTGCGACAACAGCGACTGGGTCCATCGCGCGAAGGATCTGTTGAAGCAAACGGGAGCCGACGATATTTCCTCTACCGGCGAAGCATCAGCAGACTACGAGAAAACAGATAAGCCGCTGCGTCGAGGGACTGCAGTCTAGCGGACGAAATACCAATCAGCGACAAAGCCGTGCCTCTCGCGCACGGCTTTTTTTCGTCCATCCAAGCGATTCATACTGAACAGGATGGATGATGCCCGAAACGCAGTTCCCGTTCGGCTGTTTAAAAGCCGCAAGCATTGGGCCGCTTGGCTTGAAACGAATCACCGCGCATCCAGCGGCATTTGGCTCAAGCTTGCCAAGAAGGGCTCGGGAGTGGAGTCCGTGTCGTATGCTGAAGCGCTCGAAGTGGCTCTCTGTTACGGCTGGATCGACGGGCAGAAGAAACCCGACAATGAACAGACCTGGCTGCAGAAGTTCGTTCGGCGATTGCCCAGGAGCATCTGGTCGAAGATCAATCGGGAAAAAGCGCTGGCACTGATCGACAGTGGAAAAATGAAGCCAGCGGGGCTGGAAGCGATTGAGCAGGCCCGAAAAAATGGCCGTTGGGAAGCGGCCTATGACTCCTCTAGAACCGCCTCGGTACCGGACGATCTTCGGAAGGCGCTGGACGGCAATCCACGAGCCTGCGCGTTTTTCGAAACGCTGGACAGCGGGAACCGTTACGCTGTTTTGTTTCGCATTCAGACTGCGAAAAAGGCGGAAACTCGCGCCAAGCGCGTTCAGCAGTTCGTAGAGATGCTGGCGAGACACGAGAAATTTCATCCATAACGCTTGACGACTGTATAGTGTATGCATACACTATACACAGATGCCGGAAAGTCTTACCATCCGATTCGATCCCGTGTCCGGTGTTCCCGCCGTCCGGCAAATCGCAGACAATCTGCGCGTGCTGCTAGTGGAGCAGAAGCTCGCGCCAGGTGCAGCGCTTCCCTCCGTCCGGCGGCTCGCGATGGAGTTGGGCGTTCACTTTAACACGGTGGCGGAAGCGTACCGGGAGCTCGCGGCGGAGGGATGGCTGGATCTGCGACACGGGCGCGCGGCAGTAGTGCTTGCCAGGCGAATCCGCAATGCCAGCTCCAAGAACTGGGTTGATGACTTTCGAAACAGGCTACGCGGCCTCATTGCCCAGGTACGCGCAGAGGGTGCTCCGGTCGATGAACTCGCCACTGAGTTGCGGGCAATGGCAAAGGCGGTAAAGGAACCATGAGACTGATTATTAGCTTCGTTTTTGTGATAGTGGGAATGGCGATTTTCGCGATTCCGAATATGACGCGGCGCGGCGTCCTATTTGGCTTTGCGGTGCCGGCAAGTTTCCGCGAGGGCGCCAGCGGACGCAAGAGTATCGCTGAATTCCGCGCTTTGGTGCTGGTCGTTCTGATCGCGGCATTGAGCGCGCTGTTCTTCTCGCCCGAAAATTTTCTTGGATTGATTTCGGTCGTCGGCCCACTCCTGATTCTTCTTGCCGGAGGCACCGGGTTCGTCTGGCAACACCGAAAAGTAGCTCCATTCGCGGTAGAGCCTACGCGGAGACGCGAAGCCGAGCTGACGAACGCTCCCGACCGAGTGCCGTGGTTCATCTGGCTAGCGCCGGGTCCGTTCGCGATATTAGCTTTCGCGGCCGGGTTCCTCTACCTCAATTGGGAGACGATTCCGGCCCGTTTTCCGGTGCATTGGGCAGTAGATGGACAACCGAACGGCTGGAACGAGCGAACGGTCCGCGGCGTCTACGGACCAATTCTCTTTGGCGCCGAGCTGGGCGCGTGGATGCTGATTATGGCGCTCGCAACCTGGTTCGGAGCGCGCCGCTCGCGATTCCGCCGGGTCATGCTGGCTGGCCTGGTTGCGATCGAATACATGATCGGCCTTATGTTCGCCGCGTTAGCCGTCGAGCCTCTGGCGCACGTGCCGATCTGGATGATTGTGGTGGGTCCGCTGTTTGTCATCGTGCCTGTGCTAATTGCGATGGCGCGCAGTATCGCCGAACCTACCGGTACGGTAGAACCGACTCCGAACGAATGCTGGAAAGCGGGAATGATCTACTACAATCCGAATGATCCGGCTCTGTTTGTGGAGAAACGAGCAGGCCTTGGCTATACGTTCAATTTGGCCAATCGCTGGTCTTGGGTGCTGGCGGCAGGGCTGGGGCTCGTAATTGCTTCAACGCCCTGGGTACTGTAGCTTGTGTGCTGGAGTGGATCTTAATGAAATTTCCGTTATGGGCGAGCGCAACGTATCGCAACAGAGAATCTGGCGCAGCTTGACACGATCTTTGCCGAACACGGCGACACTCTGCGCTGGCTGAAACCCGGCGGCGGCATGACGGCGTTTCCATGGCTCGGCTGGAGCAGTAGCTGGTTCTACTCTGGTGAAACAACTACCAGCTTGAAGCTTCCGGGAAGAATCGTAGGCCGCCGGCGAGCGCTACCCTGCGTAGCTGCCGGGGCAGGACCAAAACTGGCTGTAGCCAAATAGATTTTGTGCGTCTTTTCGTCCAGTGCCATGGTCCGTGCTCCACGCGCTGTCTGTATCGTTCCGGCTTCCGAGTACTTATCATTACCGTCCTCTTTGATAGCCGTCAGTGTTCCACTTTCGCCATTCGAAGAAAACGCAATCTTGGTGCCCGGGTCGAACGCCGCGGCATCGGGACCTTCGCCAATCGCCGGAGTAGCCACGACCTTCCCGCTGTCCGCATCCACGATGGCCATCAACTTGTTGTCACAAACGGAAAACAGACGCCGATTGGCACGGTCGATGGCTAATCCCGACGGGGATTCACACGGCGATAACGGCCAGTGGGATGTCACTGTGAGCCCTTTGGAGTCAATTCTCACGATCTCGCTCTTGTCTTCGATATTGGCGTATACGCTGCCATCGCCGTCGCTAACAGGAAACTCCGGTTTGCCCTCGAGCTTGATAGTCGCGGCGACATTGCCTGTTGCGCCGTCGATAGCGGTTGCATCTCCGCTGCGGCCATTAAAAGCAAACACGCGCTTCGAGGCGGGGTCGTAAACGATGCCATCGGGATTCGTTCCGGCTTTGATTTTTTGCTTCACTGCCAAGTCGCTGAGCTGAAATGCGACGACTTCGTTACTTCCGCCATCGCTGATAAAACCCAGACCTAAGTCATTCGCGATGGCGATACCGTGAATGCGATTTAGGCCAGTGATGTGGCCCACTACTTTTTCGGAATCCGGGTCGACAACCACGACCTCGTTACCATGCGAAACGTAGAGTCGCCTATTTTGGGAATCAGCAGTGAGATAATCCCATCCCCCGTTCCCTCCGATGTTGATCGAACCGGTCACTTTGTAAGTTTGCGCTAACACCGGAAATGCAGTTAGAACAACCAGGGCAGTCGAGAAAAGATTGAAAGAGAGGTTACGCATAGCGAAGTTGACAGACAAAGCCATTTCAACTTTAGTTTCGAATCCTGAAAAATCCCTGAAAGCCCCGCGGTTCTAACGACAGATTTTGCCCTCCGTCAAGAGGTCGAGAAACCAAAATTTTTCGACGCGGGCCAGGTCTATCTCTTCCGGAGCGCGCAGAATAAACTGGCGCACGGCCGATAACGGGATCCACCATATGTCGCCGCCTTGATTTACAGTGCGGTCCGTTCCACGTCTATGGGCGCGGAGCAAACCCCGTCTGATCCAATACGAGACTCTATGAACGTCGACGCCGAAGGCGTCCGCGAGCGCGCAGGCCGAATAGCCGTCGAGGTTGCTTTTAATACGGAGCCGCACGAGTTTCACTTGGACTGCAGCGCACGATCTTTGATAACCCGCGCGAGCGAGGCGGCGCTGGATTGCCGCCGGACCGAGGTGTCCCCATTTTTGGAGCAAGTCCTCCTCTGCCGCCGACCAGGAGTGCTCTTTCGCGCGAGTGAGGCAGAGCGCGGCGCCGCGCCTGACGACTGCCGATTTCGACCAGCCGATCTCTCTTCGGACAAGCGTCAAGGCCGATCGATCACCTTGACGTTGGCGATAGTAGGCAGTACGGATTTTCCGGTCGATATCGTCGGTCGGTAAATACAGTTTCCTCATGGCACTTGATGACTATTGCAAAGAAGGCGCGTTTAAGCCTCCGCAAAAACCAATTTCACCAATTCATCCTGAAAAATTCCTGAAGTTCCGGTGGCCGGTTATCCGCTAGCATGTTGGTCAGATCTCCTTGCGAATATTAGTTGTCGAAGACGAAGAACGGATGGTCACGCTTCTCGAGCGTGGGTTGGCTGAAGAGGGGCACTGTGTTCACACCGCGCGAAATGGAGCAGACGGGCTGGCCATGGCTCAAGCATCGGCTTTCGACGTGATCGTGTTGGATGTTTCGCTGCCGCGCACCGATGGGCTTACGGTAGCTCGGCGTTTGCGGGAAGGGCGGAATCGGACTCCGGTGCTCATGCTTACGGCCCGCGATAGCGTGGCGGACATAGTAAGAGGGCTGGACGTGGGAGCGGACGACTATCTTACAAAGCCTTTTTCATTCGATGTTTTGCTGGCTCGTTTGCGAGCGCTGGGGCGCCGAACGCCGCTAACCCAGACAGTATGTCTTGAATGCGCCGATCTGAGCCTGGATCCTGCCACTCGTCGAGTAACTCGACACGGCAAGCCGATCAGCTTAACGCCGAGAGAATACAGTTTACTCGAGATGTTGCTCCGAAACGCGGGCCGTCCGGTAGGCCGCTCTTCAATTCTGGAAGCGGTTTGGGGATTCGACAGTGACGTGGAAGAGAATACGTTGGAAGCGTTTGTCCGGCTTCTTAGAAACAAAGTGGATGCGCCATTCGATCCGAAGCTGATTCATACGGTACGCGGAATCGGCTATTGCCTCCGGCCACCCGAGGATGGGGACCTCTAGATGCATCGAACCTCGATTCGCCTCCGTCTTACCGTCTGGTATTCGCTCGCTCTGGCCGCCGGCCTTGCGCTGTTTGCAGTCGCTATTTGGGTTTCCATGCGGCATAGCCTTCTGCGGGATGTCGATAGCGCGCTTTCCGAGCAGCAGAGCAGTCTCGAGTCATTCATGGCCGCGGAGTTGAACGATCCCGCACCGGAACTTAAAGAGGAACTGGCTGAGTACTCGCATGGTTTACCACAGAACACGATCATGCAGGTGGCAGCGGACGATGGATCGCTGACGTTTGCCTCACGGGCATCGTTTCCGTGGCCACGCGCGGTTGGGCTGAAACCTCCGTTGCAACGAGTCCACTGGCAACACCATGTATTTCGCGTGCTGATTCGCAGGATATCGCTTCACGGCCGGGAATGGACCATTACTTTCGCGGGTTCGCTGGACCGGGTGGAGGAAACGCTCGACCGGCTCCGGATCCTGCTCTTCACGCTCTTTCCGCTTGTTATCGCGATTGCCGCTGCTGGAGGAAACTGGCTTAGCCGGCGCGCATTGAAGCCGGTTGGTGACATCACGGCGGCGGCGCAATCGATCAGTATCAATAATCTGTCTGAGAGGCTGGCAGTTCCGGCAACGGGCGACGAGCTTCAACGCCTATCAGAGACCTGGAATTCGATGCTCGCCCGCTTGGAGGGCGCGGTGAAACGGCTGTCGCGCTTTACCGCCGACGCCTCTCATGAGCTACGTACTCCGCTGGCGATCATTCGCAGCACGGCCGAAATTGCCTGCCGCCGGCCCCGATCGGCGGAGAGCTACCGCATGGCGCTGGAGCAAATCGTAACGGATTCCGAGCGCATGACCCAATTGGTGGAAGATCTGTTATTCCTGGCGCGCTCAGAAACCGAGAATCTCAGCAGCCCGATGCGACTGGTTGAACTCAGGCCTCTACTATCTGAGGTTTGCTCGCGCTTTGAAGCACTGGCCGCGTTCAAAGGAATTCGTTTGACCATGTCGTTGCCGGATGAGCCGGTCCACGTGATTGGGGACGAACCCGCGATTCGCCGCCTGATGTTGCTCCTGATGGACAATGCGATCAAGTTCTGCAGACCGGAAGGCACAGTTAAAGTGGCATTGCAGGCCGAAGAAGGTAGAGTGCGGCTCGCGGTCGCCGATACTGGTCCCGGCATCCCCGAATCGGAACTACCGCACATTTTCGATCGCTTCTATCGGGCCTCGGGCGTTAGCGAGGAAGCTGGCGGATCCGGTTTGGGTTTGTCCTTAGCGCATGCCATCGCGCAGCAACACCGCGCAACTATCGAAGTGAGCAGCATTCCGGGAGAGGGATCGGTTTTTACGGTTGCGTTTTCCCGCACTGCGCCGTCGAATCAGGGGGATGCGCCGCGGCGGCCAGTTGAGATTCACGGCTGAGACTGAGGCAAAGGCTTGCTTCGCATCTTCGTGTTCCCATCCGAATATAGCGTTGCAATACGAGTGAATTACGCGCCTACGTGCGAGCGTTCTCGTGATTCCCGGAAAGAGAATCACGGAGAAGGTCCTCTACATCGGCCATCTTATCTCCGAGTAGATTGAGCTTGCGCGCGAGCCCCTGAATTTCGGATTCGGCGCGCCGGTTGACTTCGAAATCTAGCTCGCCCCGCAGCCGGTCCTTGGTGTCCTGACGGTTCTGACTCATCATGATCACCGGTGCCTGAATGGCGGCGAGCATCGAGAGGATCAGGTTCAAAAGGATGAAGGGGTAAGGATCCCAGGAACGTTTGCCGAGCGCCACGTTAATCGAGGCGTAGATTACCAGCCCCACCAGGAAGCTGATGATGAACGTCCACGACCCGCCGAAGCGCGCTACTGCATCGGCGACATGCTCGCCCACCGTGGCCTTCTCTTCAATGACCTCATTCGGGTTGCGAGTAGAGCGAGTGCGCACGAGCTGTTGGGCGGCATGGAATTGACGCCCGAGGACAGCGAGCATGTCCATTCCCGCCAAAGGCTTGCGCTGGAGAAGAACACTGATATCGTGGCGATCTACCTCTATGCAAAGCGCCTCTTCGAGAGCGATGGCGGTGGTTTGATGGGGTGTCTGGTCGAGCATGGAGGCGAAGCCGAAAAATTCGCCGGGGGCTGGCGCATCCATGACAATCTCCTGGTGATCTTCGTCGACGGTCGTGACCTGAACGCTTCCGTTGACCAGCACGTATGCTCGGCCGCCGGGATCGCCTATCTTGTATATCCGCTGGCGTGCCGCGAAAGTTTTCAGCTCGACCTGGCCGGCCAGGACGGCGGTCTCTTCTTCATCAAGCAGTGCGAACAGAGGAACGTGCTTCAGTATTTCAGGTTTGCAGGACATAAGACTCTCGAAAGGGGATCTCGCGATCCGGGATTATGCGCTGTATACGATTTCAGGAGCCAGGATTTCATAGATCCCTGCGAGGGGCAAGGGAAAGGCCTCCTGGAAGACAGATAATCCACGGCGGTTTCAGAGCCCGGCGGCAACGCTGAGACGTGCTAAGGTGACTACATTCAAGCAATGGACCCGGGACAGCGCCGGTTGAAAATCCTCGTCGTGGAAGATAATCCTGGAGATGTCTTGCTCATTCAGGAGGCATTTCGGGAATGTGAGCTGCGATGCGAGCTGGCGATAGCGGACAGCATCGCGGAAGCAATCCGTCTGGCGGAGCAAAACCGTTTCGATCTCGTCATCTCAGACATGAGCGTCAGCAATGACGAGAGCGCCACTTTTTTTGAGTGGATGCGATCTCAGGATCGGCTAAAGAGCACACCCATTGTCGTCGTTAGCGGCATTTTGAATCCCAGCCGAGCCTATGCGGCCGGGGCCAACGCTTTTGTCGCGAAGTCAACCGATTTGGATCGATTTTTCGAAAAGATCCGGGCCATGATGGACTTCTGGGTAAATGTAGCAGAACTACCTCGCGAATAACGGTCGAGCAGAATAGCGCGGAATTCACCGAAGTCTTTACAGAAAATCTAACACTCCCAGCGGACGATCCGCACTATCCTGCGAACACGCTGGCGGCCCGCTAGAGCGAGGCTAGCCGCGGCTGGAGTGTATATGACATCTAAGGTAATCTTCGCAACTGCCCTGCTGACCCAGACCTTGCTGTTCGCCGGACAAGCGGCTGGTGACGATGATCACGGAGCCCTTCTAACCCGATTGGCGGCGAGCCAGTTGGAAACGGTTTCAACTGTGCCGCCATCGGGAGATCTTAATCCCTACGGCGTGGCGTTCGTACCGCGTGATTTCGCCCCCGGAGGGAATATCCATTCCGGCGACGTCCTCGTTTCGAATTTCAACAGCGCCTCCAATCTGCAGGGCACCGGAACAACCATCGTCAAGATTACTCGCGAAGGTACGCAGAATCTTTTCTTCCAGGGGCCGGCCGGGTTGGGCCTCAGCACCGCGCTCGGCGTCTTGCGCAGAGGTGTTGTGCTGGTTGGAAATGTACCTACAACCGATGGCACCTTCAGTACCGTGCAGCAGGGATCATTGATCGCGATTGACCGGTGGGGAAACCAGATTGCGTCGTTCACGGATTCAACCTTCCTCGACGGTCCGTGGGATCTGACGTTAATCGACTTTGGCAGGGAGGCGGCTGTTTTCGTATCGAGCGTGCTGAACGGAACGGTATCCCGCCTGGTGTTTGGCGTATCCGAGGATGGCGAGCATATCTGGCTAGAAAATGCGACGGAGATCGCTCGCGGCTACCTGCACCGCGGCGACCCGAACGCACTGGTGATCGGTCCGACCGGGCTGGCCTTCGATTTTGAACGCGACCGGCTGTATGTGGCATCCACCGGCAATAATGCGATCTATGCGATCGAGCATGCCGGGACACGCTGGGAACCGGTTGATAAGGGCGAACTAGTCTATGAAGACAATGCTCATCTGCGCGGGCCGCTGGGACTGCTCCTCGCGCCCAATGGCCACCTGATCACGACCAATGGCGACGCCATCAATGGCGATCCGAACTTTCCGAGTGAAATGGTCGAATTCACTCGCAACGGCAAGTTCGTGGGGCAGTACTCGGTTGATATGGGCGGCCAGGGAGGCGCCTTCGGGATCGCTCTGGCCGTTCGCGACGACGTACTCCAGTTGGCCGCGGTCGACGACGTACAAAACACGCTAGAGGTCTGGACTATACGGAATTAAGCTGGCGCTAAACGGAGACAGCTTCAAAAGGTTCGGCTTGTTCGATCGAAGGCAGCCAGCGCTGGATGGTCTGGTCAAGACCTTCTTTGGTGATGGGCTTAGGTACGTAGTCGTCCATGCCGGCGGCGAGGCATTTCTCGCGTTCCCCCGCAAGCGCATTCGCGGTAACGGCGATGATGGGAGTTTTGGCGACTCTGCCGTGAAGCTGTCGAATTGCTCGCGTCGCTTCGAAACCATCCATAACGGGCATCTGGCAATCCATAAGCACCACGTCGTACTCGCCGGTCTGAATCCAATCGAGAGCTTCAGCGCCATTATTCACGACATCGGCGGAATAACCGAGGTTGCTCAAGAGCCTCATCGCTACTTTTTGATTAATCGGGTTGTCCTCGGCGATCAGCACGCGTCCGCCGCGTTTCGAGCCTATGGGCGATGATTCTTCGCGCACAGCCGACGGCGGCGCTTGCACTTCCCGAACCTTGACGCTGAACCAAAACGTGCTGCCGCGCCCCAGCTCGCTTTCCAGTCCGGTGGCGCCGCCCATCATCTCGGAAAGGCGCTTGGCAATTGCGAGGCCGAGTCCGGTGCCTCCATATCGACGAGTCGTGGAAACGTCCGCTTGGTTGAAGCTCTGGAAAAGCTGGCGCTGCGCTTCCGCGGAGATGCCGATACCGGTATCTGTCACGGAAAAACGTAACTGGGCCGAGTTTATGGCCTGCTCTCCTTCCGCTTCCCCGCAGGGAGTCAGTTGAGTTCGCGAGACGTGAACGGTGACGTTCCCAGTCTGAGTAAATTTGACTGCATTGGAGACAAAGTTCAAGAGAATCTGGCTAAGGCGAACGGAATCTCCATTGATCCAGGCCGGTAGATTTTTTTCGAATTTCAAGATGACTTTCAGCTTCTTGCGTTGGGCCGCCTCGGCGACAAGCCCCGCAACATCTCTGACGACCTGCTGCAAGTCGAAATCCGTCATTTCAAGCGTAAGCTTGCCCGCTTCAATCTTCGAGAAATCGAGAATTTCGTTGATGATCGATACCAGCGAGGCGCCGGAATCGCGAATCGCTCTCACATATTCGTGCTGTTCGCTGTTGAGCGATGTATCGAGCAATAGACCGGTCATGCCGATTACGCCATTCATGGGCGTTCGGATTTCGTGGCTCATGATGGCTAGAAACTCGCTTTTTGCCCTGTTGGCGCGCTCTGCCTCCGCCTTTAGGCCTTCCTCGGCGATGAGTTTCCTGTCAAGTTCCTCGGTTCGTTCGGCGACCTGGCGCTCGAGTTCTTGCTGACGATCTACCAGAATATTCACCCGCCAACGCCAGATGAGCATGCCGAGCAGTATCGCCATTACTCCCGCGCCAAAATCGAAGATCCTGGTGTGCCACCAGGGCGGTTCAATATCGAAAACGAGAGACCTCGTCGCTGAACTCTTGCCGGTATCGCTATCAAACGTCACCACTTCGAAGCGGTAAGAGCCGGGTGAAAGCCTCGGATACCGGATCTCGCGGGCGGAGGTTTCAACCCACTCCGGCTCAAGGCCGAATAGCCGATACCGGAATCGAATGCTGTTTTCGTTGCGCAGGCTCAGCGAACTCAGATTGATAATAAATGGCTCGTTTGCCCAGCGCGTCCGCGTTCTGCCGTCGAGCAGGCTTTTCGAGCCGAACTCCGCTTTGAGCAAGACGGGTGTAGGAGGCGGGGGTGCTTCAGCAGTTGTTTTTGGAATGAAATGCGACACCCCGCCGCTCGTGCCCAGCCAAACAGATCCATCGGTATCTTGCAGGAAAGCCTTGGCGTCACAATCGTTCCAGATCAGGCCGTTGTCCAAGGTATAACGGCGCCAGCTACGGCCGTCAAACATCTCTACGCCGTGATCCTCGCCGATCCACATCCAGTTGCGGCGGTCCGGCCCGAAAAAGAGAACATCGACGGATGAGAGGTGGGGACGCTCAAAGCTGACCAGCTTATCGCCCGAAATGGTCAACCGTGCTGCTCCACCATTGATCGAATCGATCCAAAGATGGCTGGAATAGTCAGCCATCAAATCGGAGAAAGGGCGTCCAAGCTTGGCTCGAGAGATATCGATGCGCCTCCAAGAGGAACCATCGAATCGGAATAGATCTTGATCGGAAATTGCCCAGATAGCCCCTTCGCGATCCTCCGTGATATCCGCAACATTGATCTTTCCCAAAGGATCGCCCACTACCGCCGAAAAACTTCGCGCGTGCCCCGGCAGCGAGACCACGAGACCGGTAGCGGTCGCCAGCCAGACGCGATCTCGCGAGTCGACCAATACCCGGGCAATTGAGCTGAAGGTGCTCTGTTGGGCTCGCAACGTTTTTACATCAATTTGAATAAGGTGTCCGGAAAGAGTTCCCGCCCAGATGTATCCGTCTTTGGACTCGGCTAGCGAACGGTACTCCACCGCGCTCACCGCGGGTGCTCGCCAAACGTGAAATTCCTTTTCACCCGCCTCACGGATATCGAGCCCGTGCTCGTCACCGATCCACATGCGGCCGCGCGAGTCTCGTAATAGTGCCCAGATTTCATTCGCGCCCAATCCTTGCGCTTTGGTCCAGTGCTCCCACTCCCCATAGCCCAGCCATTTCCTCAGCCCGTGCCCCAAAAGGCCGAACCATACCGATCCTTCGCGATCGACCAGGATAGAACTGACCATGCCTTCGCTGAAGCCATTCCGTTCCGAAATCGTTGACCAGCGCCCGTCCTCGTACCGGCCGACGGCTGATTCAGAGCCTGCCAGCACTCTGCCATCGTTATCCTCAGCCATAGGCAGAAACAGTGCGTCTCGACTAACCATACGTAGCTCTCGCGACTCAAACCGCTTCTGGTTCGGCATCAAAACGGCTATGTGATTTGAGCCTCGGGCCCAAAGCTCACCGTTTCGCCGCAGCATTAGGGAAGCCCACGCGTCCTCCGGCAGCCCATCGGCTTCGCCCCATGCGGCGACGTAACCGCCCAGAGCTTTACAGATTCCGGAGCCGCAGCCGAACAGCACCGAACCATCACCGGCGGCCAATACGCTCTTGACTCCCTTGCTTCCGTGCTCCCTCGCGACGCGCGATTCCAGAAATTCGCTGCATTCCCACGAACGCCCGCCATCTCGGGATCGGACCTCGATCAGCCCCAGTTGCGTGGCGGCGTACGTCCTCCCATTGGGCGAGGAGGACAATGTGGAGTTGTAGCCGATTCGCAGGTCCTGGCCGCTCAATCGAACAGTGGTGAAGCGCCCGTTACCGGAACTATAAGCCAGACCATCAGTGGTACCGACCCACAGCCGGCCGGAGCTGTCCTCATTCAGCGCTTTGACCCATAAGCCCGGTAGACCCTCAGCACGGCCGAACTCGGTAAAACGTGAGCCGTCATATCGGAATAGACCGCTTTCGGTACCCACCCAGATAAATCCGGTCCGATCTTGCAACAGACAGTCCACGCTCAGATTTCCGAGGCCGGCGACATAATCTCGGAAGGTATACTGCTGGGCTTGACAAAGCGGGGCGAGCGAAACGCATGCAATCGCAATCCGGACCCAGGTTCGCCAGCGCGCCCTCATCAGATAACTCATCGGGCGTAACGGTCCAAGGCTTTACGCTTGCCAATTCAACCAAGTACGATACTGATACTGCGACTCCATTTATGAGAATCACCAGCGCGGCCACCGCGCTCCCGCAACACTACTATCCCCAAAAGGCTCTCATCGAGGCTTTCCGGAAGCACTGGGGGCGGCGTCTCGACCGTTTCGATGTGCTCGAACGCTTGCATGCCTCCACACAAGTCGATGGCCGGTATCTCGCGTATCCAATTGAGTGCTATCCGTTCGCCAACTGGGGTGAGGCAAACAACCGCTGGATCGATGCATCCCTTGATCTCGGTCAGAAAGCCGTCTGTCGCGCGATGGAGCAGGCGCAAGTACAACCAGCCGATATCGGAGCTTTTTTTTTCGTCTCAATTACCGGTGTGGCGAGCCCGTCTATCGAAGCTCGGCTCATCAACAGAATGGGACTGAGTCCGCGCATGAAGCGCATTCCGATTTTCGGACTCGGGTGCGTGGCCGGCGCGGCGGGGATTGCGCGCGCGGCGGATTACGTGAAGGCTTTCCCGGACGAAGCCTGCCTGCTGCTCTCGGTTGAGCTGTGTTCGTTGACGGTACAGCAGGACGACCTCTCGGCCGCGAATCTGATTAGCACGGGATTATTCGGCGACGGCGCCGCTGCCGTTGTGGTTTGCGGCCACGAATGTGAACCGCGGCCGGGCCCTGAAATCGTGGCGACTCGCTCCGCTTTCTATCCCGAAACTGAATACGTGATGGGCTGGGACGTTTCGGAGAAGGGTTTCAAAATCGTTCTATCGCGGGATGTTCCCGACGTGGTCTTGAAGAATTTAGGACGCGATGTGGACGAGTTTCTTGCCGATAACGATCTCGCTCGAAGCGACATCCAAAGCTGGGTCATTCACACCGGCGGCCCAAAAGTGCTCGAGGCGACGGAAAAGGCGCTGGAATTGCATAATGGCGCGCTGGATGCCTCCTGGAACTGCTTGCGGAAGACGGGAAATTTGTCCTCGGCTTCGGTGTTGTTCGTTCTGGAGGAAGTTATGAAAAACCGGCGGCCAGACCCAGGGACCTGGGGCATTCTGGCAGCGATGGGACCGGGATTCTGCTCGGAGCTAGTGCTATTGAGGTGGTAGCCGAAACGCGCCCCCTGGCCTGGTGCGTCTAATGGGAGTCGTGTTGAAGTATGTCTGGCTGCTGGCCTTGATGGCGGGATGGTTTGCTGACCCACTCGCTGCCCAATACCCGGGACAATATCCTCCTGGCCAATATCCTGGAGGCGGTTACCCTGGGGGCGGAATTTCTATCCCCTCGCGCAGTCATAAAAAGAAGGATCAGGACAAGGACCAGGCGAATCAGCCCACTATCGCGGCGGATGGCCAGACGGTTTCGAACGACGGAAAAACGCTGGTGGTCGCTACCAACGATGGGCGGACGCTGACCATGTCCATCACGCCGAAGACGAAGTTCACGCGGTCGGCCAGTGACATCGACGGAAACAAGATCATCCCGCGTACGACTGTTCACGTGGAAGCGTTTGAGGATGACCAGGCAAATCTTAGCGCGGCGACGGTCAATCTTCTGAAGGATGCGCCCCAGGAGACGCCCCGGGCCGAACAGCCGCGGCAATCCTCATCGCAGGCGCCCCTAATCAGCAGGCGAACGATGAGGAAATGACCAGGCCGACAATTCTCAATGACCCAGTCAACGTGCCAAACCGACCCATTCTCCGCCATGGCAAGCCGCCGGCCACGCAGACCGGAGCCGACGATACCGATGCCGTCCAGGCCAGCAACAACCGGCCTCCCGCGCAACCGGCGCCTCGGGCCGCAGCGCCTGCGAAATCAAGTGATGGCGACGATTTTGTGATCGACGGGCAAGCCGCGCCGGTTAAAACCAAAGCTTCTGCCTCGCAAGAACTCATCTTAAAGACGCAGGAGTGGGCAACCACCTTCACGAATGGTTTACCGAACTTCGTCTGCTCGCAAATGACAACGCGATACGCCGAGCGATCCAAATCGGAGGGTTGGCAGCCGATTGACGTAATCACCGCGAAAGTCGTCTATGAAGACGGCAAAGAAAGCTACAAGGAGATCACGGTCGGAGGGAGGCACACGAACAAGAGTATGCTGGACCTGGGCGGTTCCACCTCTACCGGTGAGTTTGCTTCGATTCTGGGCGGCTTGCTCGCCGATCAGAGCCGCGCCGAGTTCAAGTTCTTCCGGTCGACCACCGTGGCGGATGAGCCGGCGGCGATCTACGATTTCAAAGTCCCGTTAGCGAATTCAAACTGGACCATCAACGTCGGCGGCCAGACTCTCCGGCCCGCCTACAGCGGCAGCGTTTGGGTTGACCGCGCGACAGCCCAAGTGCGGCGCATCGAAATGCAAGCGGATAATATTCCGAAAGATTTCCCGGAAGACACCATTCAGACGGCAGTCGACTACCAAGAAGTGTCCCTGGGAACTTCTAAATTTCTCCTTCCTGTGCATGCGGAGAATCTGGGCTGCGACCGCGGCTCTCCGATCTGTACCAAGAATACAATCGATTTCCGCGATTATCACAAATACAGCGGCGAGAGCACCGTCACTTTCAAATAAAATCGCTCTAAAACGACACCTTCTCGGCGTTACACTAGTCCTGCATTTCTGAGAGTGGAATTTCAGAGCCGCAGCCGGGTTCCCCGGGTAGCGGACAAGGAGGAATATATTGCTGACGTTCGATGCACGAACAACTTTGCCGGGAAGCGAGGCAATCCCGCCGCGACAAGCACAGCAGGTGGGCCCCGTCCAGAGCAGTGAGCGTGTCAGTGTGACCGTAGTGTTGCGCCGGAAGGGACCGGATCCAACAATTCCAAATGCTGGAACTCAAACCTTTCTCAGCCGAGAGCGATTCGGACAAGAGTATGGGGCAAAACCGGCGGACGTCTCGCTGGTGGAACAATTCGCTCACGCCTATCACCTCACCGTGGTGGACGCGAGCGCGCCGAAGCGGCGGGTGATTCTATCGGGAACCGCCGGAGCCATGGAGAAGGCTTTCGGGACCGGCTTCATGTGTTATCAAGACAGCGCGACCGGGGAACAATTTCGAGCGAGGACCGGCTCCGTGAGCGTTCCAGTGGAGATGAAAGACGCGGTGGTCGCGGTGCTTGGGCTTGATAACCGCCCAATCGCGAAGGCGCATTTCAGAAGAATGCCTGCCCGTCGCCGGCGCGCGATGCCTCAGCCTGCCACCTTCACTCCGCCGCAAGTTGCCGCTCTCTACAACTACCCTCCAGGCGTAACCGGTAGCGGGCAAACAGTTGCGATCGTGGAACTGGGCGGAGGCTATAGCGCTTCCGACTTGAACACGTATTTCAGCGGTTTGAACCTTCCGGGGCAGCCCACGGTTACCGCCGTTTCAGTGGACGGCGGCACGAACTCGCCGGGGTCGTCGGCGGATGCCGAAGTGATGTTGGATATCGAAGTGATCGGGTCCATTGCTTATGGCGTGAACATCGCAGTGTATTTCGCTCCGAATACCGATCAAGGATTTATCGATGCAATCACCGATGCCGCGCACGATACTACGCGCAAGCCGTCGATAATATCGATTAGCTGGGGAGGCCCGGAAGATAGCTGGACCCAGCAATCGCAGACTGCGATGAATTCGGCATTGCAGGATGCGGCCGCATTGGGTGTGACGGTGACGATCGCTTGCGGGGATAACGGATCGGACGACGGCGTCGGAGACGGCATGCTGCACACCGATTTCCCAGCCTGCAGCCCCTATGCATTGGCATGCGGCGGCACAACTCTCGAAGGCTCCGGAAGCAGCATCAGCTCGGAAGTAGTCTGGAACGAAAACGCCAGCAACGAGGGTGCGACCGGCGGTGGCGTGAGCAAGGTTTTCGCTCTGCCCAGCTACCAATCCTCGGCTGGCGTTCCAGCTAACCCGGAAACGGGGTTTGTGGGTCGCGGCACGCCGGATGTAGCAGGCGACGCAGATCCGGTCACTGGATATCAGGTTCTGGTAGACGGGCAGAGCGAGGTCGTGGGCGGAACCAGCGCCGTGGCGCCGCTGTGGGCCGCGCTCGTGGCTTTATTAAACCAGCAACTCGGCAGTCCGGTCGGGTTTCTAAATCCGAAGCTGTATCCGCTGGGCGAAGCGGTATTTCACGACATCACCAGCGGAAATAACGACGACGCCAACCTCGGGTACTATAGCGCGGGAGCGGGCTGGGATGCCTGTACGGGATTGGGAAGCCCTAACGGCACGGCACTCCTGAACGCGCTGCAGAGCGCCTCCGGTGCCGGAGCGGGCTGATCAGAGAGGAGATGGACAATCAGCGGGCCGAGTTGCCGGGATCCGCGGTGAAAGAGCATCCTGGCGATGAATGGATCGGTCCAGCCGACCCGCGGCAGGAGATCACGGTAACCATTCTGCTCCGAAGGCCCGGCTCAGCAGCCGATATCGGCGAGGCCCTCCTTTCCGGTACGTACGAGCGGCAATCGAGAGAAGCTACCGAAGCGGCGCTTGCGGCAGATCCGAAGGACATCGAAGCGGTCCAAACCTTCGCCGGGCATTACGGCCTCGCGGTCGTAGGCGAAGATCGAGCGAGCCGCGTTATACGGGTCAGGGGAACAGTCCCACAGTTGGAGGCGGCATTTGGGGTGAAGATTGGCTTGGTTCGAGATCCCAGCGGCGATCTGTATCTGAGTTATCGCGGCGCTATCACGGTTCCAGAATCAATCGCGCTGGCGGTAACGGCAGTGCTGGGGCTGGATCAGAGACCGGTGGCAAAGCGCCACGGCGCTGGCAGCTGGAGGGATCAGTCCGCAATCGCTTTAATTGTGCTGTTTTCGCCTCCCTTTCACAATTCGGCAAGAAAACCCGCAAAAATTACCCCCGTAAGCCCTTTTTCTAGGAGGCTATTTCAGTTCTCGCGGTTCACTGCTACATTGAATTTGTGTCATTCCCGGACACATTAGCGGCAGGTATAAGCGATGCGGAGGGTCGACCCGCATCCGGCGGGTCGGCGCAGCCCGAACACGCCTCTGTCGAAGATCCGCGCAGCCGGGTAGCCAGCCTGGAGGCGTTCGTGCGCGTGTTGCAACGCCGCGTCTCCTCCTACGAACGTGTCTTCGCGGACAACGCGGTCCCGGCTATCGCCTACGCCGCGGACTCGCTGGCAATCCTTGAAGCGAACGAGAGCGCCCTCGCGTTATATGGCTATAGCCTGGAACAGATTCGCTCGCTCTCGATTTTAGATTTGTTCGCGCCCGAAGTGATGCGGACCTGCCTCAATCTGGAGGACGAGTTGCGCAATCCCGCCAACTCCATCGACCCGCTGGCGCATCGCGGGGCGGCCAAACAGGAGTTGATTGTCAGCCTGGTCGTTTTCTCTTTCGATTTGAGAGGTATTGACGCCCGTATTGCCATGATCCGGGACGAAACCGCTCGCAACACGACCGAGGAAGCCTTACGAGCTAGCGAAGAGCGATATCGCGAGCTCTTTGAAAACGCCAACGACGTCATTTTCCTGCACGATCTGAACGGTAAAATCCTGGCGATAAATCGCGCGGCTGAATATCTCACCGGTTACTCGCGAACGGAGGTCTTGGGCAAGAATTTCGAGGCACTGGTCGCGCCCGAGGCACGCGACCAAACCATGGACAGCATCCGTGCTCACCTGGGGGGCAGCGCCAGCCAGCACTATGAACTGCCGATCCTCTCGAAGTGCGGGACTCTGCGATTCCTGGATGTGAGCACCAGGATCATCTATCGCAAAGGCCATCCGGTCGCCATACAAGGCATCGGACGCGACATCACTGATCGGAAACAGGCCGAAGAGCGACTGTTAGAGTTCGCTCAGCAACTGCAGCATAAGAACGAAGAACTCAGCACGGCCCTCCGGCTGGCGCAGGAAGCGACTCAGCTAAAGGAACAATTCCTCGCCAATACGTCCCATGAGCTTCGGACACCCATGAACGGCATCATGGGGATGATCAACCTGCTGAAAACCACTGACTTGACGTCCGATCAGAAGGAATACGCGGACGCAGTGAACCAGTGCGCGAACGACCTGCTCACCATCATTAACGATCTCCTCGATCTTTCCCAGATCGAAGCCGGCCGGCTCTCGCTTAGCGACGAGGCATTCGACTGTCACGAAAGCCTCAAAGCGGTCATAAAGCTGCTTCGTTTGCGCGCCGAAGCAAAGGATCTATTGTTGCTTTTCGACATAGATCCCCGCTTGCCCGCCGTGATCCGCGGCGACTGTGTACGTTTCCGTCAGGTTCTAACGAATTTGATCGCCAACGCCATTAAGTTCACGCCAGTTGGCCAGATCAAGGTTCACCTGAAATTTGGCGACGATCGCTCGATGCTGCGTTGCCAAGTTGTGGACTCCGGAATCGGCGTGGACGATTCCCTCCGAGCGCGTATTTTCGAAGCTTTCTTCCAGGTGGACGGCACTACCCGCCGCCGTTTCGGAGGCACTGGTTTGGGCCTCACCATCAGCAAGCAGCTGGTCGAAATCATGGGAGGCACAATCGGAACCTACAACAACATACCCGGTCCTGGTTCGACATTCTGGTTCGACCTGCCACTCCAGTGCCCTCAGCCGGCAGATGCGAATCTCCTCGTCTCCGCTGTGCCGGATCACGCCTGAGCCTGGGTCCAAACACGTCGTTTGTAATCGCGATCTTTGGCATTTTGGGCATTTACGGGGAGTTCGTCCGTCCCGGCAGAATTATTCTCGGAGTGCTCGGGACCGCCGGCTTGCTCGCCGGTAGCTATTTTCTCTGGCGGAACTCGCCTTCGGTTTTGGGAATCGCATTTTTCGGTGGGGCGGCACTACTCTTTGTAATCGAGATATTTCTACCGGTTCGCGGCGGTGCGGGGGCGTTGGCTACGGCAGCATTGGCCATCGGCGCCTGCAGGCTATTCCCGCAACCGCCCGGGATTATCCCGGTCATTGGCATTCCCCTTTCGATCCTCTTGGGAGCGACCTCAACACTCCTGGCCTGCGCTTCGAAACGCGCCCGCCGGAATAAGTGGCTGGATCTAAGAGATTAATAATAGTTCCAGGAACTTTTCGTTCTGTAAGGCGTAAGTTGAGATGAGGAGTTTATGCGCCGTTTTCTGCTGATTCCCTCCCTATGTGTCGCCGCTTCGGCGTCAATTTTTGCCTCAGTCGATTCGGGGCTGCTGGCACTTGTCCCGCCGGATGCCAAGATGGTCACCTTCGTCGATGCCGACCAAGCCCGTAACTCCCAGTTCGGGCAATATCTGCTGAAGCGGACTCAGTCAGGCGACCAAAATTTCGAACAGTTCACTCAGCAGACGGGCTTTGATCCGCGCCGCGATCTGCAATCCTTCATGTTCGAAAGTTCCGGGCCCACCACCGACGGAAGTCACGGGCATTGGGCGCTCCTCGCGCGTGGAACATTCGACCCGGATCGAATACAGATCATGGCTAAGGGCAAGGGCGCGACCGTGCAGCCCTATCAGGGGGTGAACATTCTGGTCAATCAAGGCGGCCAGCAGCCGATCGCCTTCGCCTTCCCCGATGTGGGATTGGCGGTAATCGGGGATCTTGCCACCGTGAAGCAGGTGCTGGCGAATCGGGCCAACCCGATGCCGCTCGACCCAGGGCTCAATCGGCAGATCCAGAAAGTATCGGCTGACAACGATGCCTGGTTCGCTTCAACGCTTGGCGGCAGCTTTTTAAACCACCAGATCCAAGGCGAGACCAAAGGGGCCCCCCCTCAGGCTATGCAGGCGCTTCAGTCGATCGTGGAGTCAAGCGGCGGAATCAGATTCGGCGCTACTGTCGACCTTACGTTTGACGCTCTAACACGCTCTCCGCAAGATGCAACATCCTTAGCGGACGTGGTCCGGTTCCTCGCCAGCATGATGCAAATGCAACGCCAAAAAGATCCTAGAGCGGCCATCCTCGCAAACGCCTTTGACAATATGAACCTGACCGCGACGACCGATCATCTGCATTTATCGCTTACCATTCCCGAGCAAAGCATCGAGCAACTCGCGGAGTTAGGTCCGCCCAACGCGGGAACATCGATCCACGCTCGCGCTCACGCCCAATAGCCCGTCACCGCGAGCACAATTCCGATGGCCGCGAGGGCCGCGCCGGCGAAATAGATGGCCCTGCGTTTAGTCAAAATGGCAAGCGAGGAGAACACGATCGCCACTTCGAGAAATACCTCCCCGAAGTGGAAGCGCTCAGCTTTGTGCCCGAACCGGTCGCGTTCTTTCTCGTAGTCCTTAGCCTTGTCCTGAATCTGTGCTGTTTGGATCTTATATTTGTTGGCGTCCTGCGCATACTTCTGAACGGCCGTTGGAGCGGCCCTCATTTCAGACAGACTGTCCTGCTCGACTTGAGCTAAGTACCGGCGGATGTCTTTCGCCTGATAGTAGGCCCACTGGTCTGAAGCAAGTTGCTGCATCAACAGCTTCTCAGTGTTGTAATGCGTACCCAGCACCGACACAATCGCCAGCAGGGCGGCAATCATGGCCATACTGCCCGCAACGAGCTTGTCGAACGGCTCGTGGGCATGGTGTACGTGTTCTTCAACTTCCTCTTCAGCAGACATGAGGACATCCTACCCTGTTACGCTCTTCGATGTGAGCCCGCCGGAGAATACGCGATCCGAAAACATAACACGCTGCGCATGGGCGGCTGGCGATGCTTTTTTGATTGCCTATCACGATCACGAATGGGGTGTACCGCTTCATGACGACCGCGCACTCTTCGAGTTCCTGGTTCTGGAGGGCGCTCAGGCCGGCCTGAGTTGGTTGACCATTCTAAAAAAGCGCCCGGCTTACCGCGTCGCTTTCGACCAATTCGATCCGCAAACGGTTGCTCGATACAGTGAAGTCAAAATCGCCGAATTGCTCGCGAATGCCGCCATCGTACGGAATCGCTTGAAAATTCGCTCGGCCGTGCAAAACGCCCAAGCCTTTCTGGCGGTACAAGACGAATTCGGAAGCTTCGATACTTACATCTGGCAGTTCGTCAACGGTCGACCCCTGGTAAACGACTGGACGGGAATGGAATACGTGCCGGCTCGGACGGCGCAATCGGATGCGATGAGCAAGGATCTGATCAAGCGGGGGTTCACCTTCGTTGGTTCAACTATCTGCTATGCGTTCATGCAAGCAGTCGGCCTGGTCAACGATCACCTGGTGGACTGCTTCCGGCGTCAGGAACTATCGTAAACACCAATCAGGCCCGCATATCGGCGATAAATTTATCCAGCCGATCGAGACCCCGTTGGAGTTCCGTCATAGACGTTGCGTAGGAAATGCGCACGTGGTCGCGCGTGCCGAAGGCTTCTCCCGGCACAACGGCAACATGCTGCTTGGCGAGCAGTTCACTTGAAAAAGTGAGGGAATTCTGAACGCGCCCGCCGTGGAAGGCAACGCTGATATTCGGGTAAGCGTAAAATGCGCCTTTCGGCGCGACGATGGTGACTCCATTTATCGCGCGTAAGCGATCGATGACGAAATCGCGGCGGCGGCGGTATTCGGCCAGCATCCGAGGCACCGAATCCTGGGGTCCGCGCATCGCCTCCAGGGCCGCCTTTTGCGAGATAGAGGTCGGGTTCGAAGTGCTGTGACTCTGCAGCTTCATCATTGCGCCGATGATGGGAGCGGGCGCCAAAGCGAATCCGATCCGCCATCCGGTCATGGCATACGTTTTCGAAAGCGATCCGGCGACCACCACTGTTTCCTTTGCGCCGGGAAGCGCTGCGATGGAGAACGGTTCGCCCTCATAGAGGAAGTGACAGTAGCATTCATCGGTAAGAAGGAAAATATCGCGCTTGGATGTGACGTTAAAGATGGCCCGGAACTCCTGTTTCGAAAGCACCGCGCCGCTCGGATTACAAGGTGAGTTGACAATGACCAGCTTCGTGCGCGGCGTGATGTGGCGCTCGATCATCTCAGCCGAGACTTCGAACCCCGTATGCTCGTCGGTTTCTACGAAAACGCAGACGCCGCCCGCATAGTTCACCACGTCCTTATACGTGACCCAGTAAGGCACGGGGATGATCACCTCGTCGCCGGGGTTGATCAAGGCCTGAATGAGGTTGAATATCGCGTGTTTTCCCCCGACGGTGACCATGCATTCGGAGAAGGAATAATTGGTTCCGAAGTCGGATTTGTGACGTTCGCAAATGGCTTCGCGGAGTTCCTGGGTACCGCCCGCGTTGGTGTACTTCGTGAAATTCGCGCCGATGGCTTTGACGGCGGCTTCTTTGATATTGGCGGGGGTCGGGAAATCGGGCTCGCCCGCGCCGAAATCGACGACATCGGCGCCCTCGCGGCGAAGACGCTCGGCATCGGCGGACACCTTCAAGGTGGATGAGACGCTAATGGTAGAGATACGGTCTGCGATTTCTGCTGTTGCTTGCATAGGTCTAACTTTCAGTTTAAATTCAGCCGGATGATTTTGTCCGCAAATATCGCGCCACCGGCTCCGGCACGAACTGGGAGACGTCGCCGCCGAGAGTTACGATCTCTTTAATCATGCGCGAGCTGATGAACGAGTACTCTTCGGCGGCCATAAGGAAAATGGTTTCGGTTTCGGGTCTCATGCGGCGATTCAGCAGAGCCATCTGTAGCTCTATTTCATAATCCGAGATGGCGCGGATTCCGCGCAAGACGGCATTGGCATTGCGGCGCGCGGCATATTCGACGAGCAGCCCTTCGAACGAATCGACCTCGACGTTAGGGAGCGAAGCGGTCACTTCGGAGATCATTGCCGTTCGCTCCCCGATGGAGAATAACGGCTCTTTGTGAGCGTTCCGGAGTATCGCTACGATGAGGTAATCACTCAGGCGCGCGCCCCGGCGAATCAGATCCAAATGCCCGTTGGTCAGAGGGTCGAAGGAACCCGGATAGATCGCGATGAGATGACGCTGCAAGGTTCCGGGATGGGATGGGCTGCCGGACATGGCGGGAAACTTCGAGTGTAGCGGAAGGCGATGAATTTAAGAACAGTTCTGGAATCGGAAGACGCGCGAATCTTCGATGTGCAAACGCACGCGCCCGGACCGCAAGGCTCATTGCCGATCACTCCGGAGATGCTGCTGGAACAGCCCTCGGGAAATCTGTTCGGCTTGACACAAAATGCCGGCATGGGGTGGGCACCGGAAGCGCTGGGGGGCAAGCAGGTTCTGATTTTGAGCACGCATGGCGGCGTGCGGGCCGAAGATGGGCGGCCGATCGCACTGGGATATCACACGGGACATTGGGAAGTGGGTTTGCTGGTGGCGGAAGCGGCACGTGAGTTGACGGCTTACAAAGCCATCCCGTTCGCCGGCGCCTGTACGGACCCGTGCGATGGGCGAACACAAGGTACGACGGGGATGTTCGATTCCCTGCCCTACCGGAACGATGCGGCGATAATATTTCGCCGGCTGATCCGGTCGCTGCCGACGCGCAGCGGAGTGATCGGTATCGCGACCTGCGATAAGGGATTACCCGCGATGATGATGGCATTGGCGGGAACACGCGATCTGCCCTGCGCGCTGGTTCCGGGCGGGGTGACATTGATGCCCGAGCACGGTGAAGACGCGGGCAAAGTGCAGACGATCGGAGCGCGATTTGCGCACCGCAAGATTTCATTAGAAGAGGCCGCCCTAGCGGGGTGCCGGGCCTGCGCATCGCCGGGCGGAGGATGCCAGTTCCTGGGAACGGCGGCGACATCGCAAGTAGTGGGCGAGGCGTTGGGGCTGGCGCTGACGCACTCGGCGCTCGCACCTTCCGGGCAACCAGTTTGGCTTGACATGGCGCGGCGGACAGCGCGGGCTGTGCTGCGGCTCTGCGAATTGGGATTGCGAACCAGCGACATTGTGACGCGGAGTGCAATTGAAAACGCGATGACGGTGCATGCGGCGTTCGGGGGCTCAACAAATTTGCTGCTGCATATTCCGGCAATCGCCCATGCGGCGGGCTTGCCGCGGCCGACGGTTGCGGATTGGAATCGGATTAACCGCAGTGTTCCCCGTCTGGTGGATGCGTTGCCGAACGGACCGCGCAATCATCCGACCGTGGAGGTGTTCCTGGCGGGCGGCGTGCCGGAGGTAATGTTGCATCTACGGAGCGCCGGACTGCTGGATACGAGTACGCGGACGACATCGGGCGAGACGCTCGGCGCGATGCTCGATTGGTGGAAGCAATCGGAGCGACGGCTGCGGTTTCGCGAAAAGCTGCTCAAATTGGACCATGTCGAAGCCGATGACGTAATCCTTTCGCCCGATGCGGCTCGCTCCCGCGGACTCACCTCGACGGTCTGTTTCCCGCACGGAAATCTGGCGCCCGAGGGTTCCGTGGTAAAGAGCACGTCGATCGATCCGGAGGTGGTGGACGCAGACGGCGTGTATCGGATGCGCGGACCGGCGCGCGTCTTCGTAACCGAGCACGACGCGATGGCGGCCATTAAAAATCAGCAGATTCAGGAGGGCGACGTGCTAGTACTGATCTGCCGCGGGCCCATGGGCGCGGGCATGGAGGAGACGTATGAGATCACGTCAGCGCTGAAGCACTTGCCCTTCGGGAAGCATGTGGCTGTGATTACAGACGCGCGTTTCAGCGGAGTTTCAACGGGCGCTTGTATCGGCCACGTCTCACCGGAGGCGCTGGCCGGTGGACCCGTTAGCAAGTTGCGGGATGGAGATATCGTTGAGATCGTTATCGATCGGAACAAGCTCGAAGGGCATGTGAACTTCGTGGGCGAAGCTGGTGAATCGTTTGAGGCGGAAGAAGGACATCGCAGGCTTCTAACGCGAGCGAGGCGGACCGATCTGCGGCCCGATGCGGCGCTTCCGGCGGATACCCGCCTATGGGCTGCGTTGCAGCACGCCAGCGGAGGAATCTGGGGCGGCTGTGTATACGATGCGGAGGGGATTATGGCAAAGCTCAGCGCTGGTTAGCCTTGCAGGCTCACAGACGTGGTCGGATCAGGCCGCCGACGGTGTCGCCATGTGCTCGGAGATAGTGACCAGGAGTAAGGTGTCCTGTTGGGCAGCGACATCATGTGGCGAGCCGGGCCCCAAGCCGATCAGCGAACCCGGCCTCAGCTCAACGCGCTCATTACCGCTCGAGAAGATGGCTTCGCCTTTCAGGCAGTGGACGGTTATGGCTCCGCGGGTTTGATGTTCCGGAATCTGTTCGCCGGTTTTCAGGTGCAACAGTAGCGTGCGCAGGCCGTCTTCACGGAGCAGCGTTGTCGTTCTCGGAAGGGCGGCCATATCGTCTAGAAACTTCTGCAGATCTGTACGGTTCATGTCCCTTCTGCGAGCTTATCCTCACTTTTGAGGCAATCGTTCAATTCTTGCCGTCATTAACTTGAGCGAGAGCGAACTGCGGCGTTTGCATCGCGCCCGGGTTGAATGATGGATGCGCAGTTTGACGCGTAAGCTCGCGTCCAGTGCCATGCTGGGAACCAGCTTGCTCCCAGCGCACAGGGTGGTACCGCAGGCAACATCCGCACTGATATCGTCCGTTAATGGGCCATCTCGGCTTGTTGTGAAAGAACTGACACCACAGGTCTTTCGCTTTGTCGATCAATTTCGGCGACTGCTTGGTGGGCATGATTCGAGCGTAGGGCCGGTTTGCGTTGGTTGAAATTGCTCTCGCAAGACTAAGGCGTTCCAAAACCCCCAGTACGTGTTACGGTCCTTCTCGCTAGTTTCTCACTATTCGTTAGACTGGTCCATAAATCCAGTAAACTCCGATGCCACGCGCCTTTCGCCGTTCTCTCGTCTTGTGTTTGATTGCCCTGCCAGCCTTCGGGTGGTGGGAGACGGGGCATCAGGCGATCGCGCGCATTGCCGCCGCTCATCTCGATCCGGCGGCGCGAGCTCGAATCGCCAACATGCTAGAGGTATCGGATAATCCCGATGCGGTGGCGGATGCGCTGGCCAAGATTTCAACCTGGGCGGATGAGACACGTAACGAAACGAAAACCGGCGAGTGGCACTATACGGACCTCGCTCTGCAGGATTCGAAAGCGGACATTCCGCTACGCTGCAAGGACGACAACTGCGCCACCGCTCGGATTGAAATATTCGCGGCTCAGCTTGCCGGAAAGCGACCAGGCGGACGCTGGAGCGATCTGGACGCTTTGCGCTTCCTGGTGCATTTCGTAGGAGATATTCATCAGCCGCTGCATGCGGTATCCGATGCGGATCTGGGCGGCAACTGCGAAAAGTTAGATCCGGCCGTTGGCAAGGCCAGAAACCTGCACGCGCTTTGGGACGGCGAGCTGGTCAATGCCATCAACTCCAATGACAAGGCGCTGGCATCCGCCATTGACAGCGATATTCAGGCGATGGCCGCCGAAGAGCGGCGCGATGAGGCCGCCGGCAATCCCGATGACTGGACGTGGGCGTCCCATGAGTTAGCGATTCAGGATGTCTACCAGCCGCTCCAGATCCCGACCGAGCCGGTTGAATTTCCTGCAAACTGCAAAGATGCGCCCGCCGCTATCACCGGCCTGCAGCTTCAAGTCAGAGCTTCTTACATCGATCAAATGAAGCCGGTGGTGCGGAGCCAGATCGCAAAAGCCGGACTGCGCCTCGCGCGCATTTTGAACGAGTCATTCGGGCAGAGCGCCGCCAAGCGTTATCTCGACCTGGACGATCTGAATCGTTTGAAGGAAATAGCGGATCCGCAAGTTTCGCCGGACGGCAATTGGGTTGCTTATACAGTGCGGAGCGTGGATGCAGAGGCCGACAAGAACGTCACTCACGTTTGGATGACCGCCTGGGACGGGAGCCAAACTCTGCAGCTCACTTTCGATTCAGAATCGGAAAGCTCGCCCCGCTGGAGTCCGGACGGGAAATACCTGTCGTTCGTGTCGTCGCGAACGGGCAAGGCGAAAGGATCGCAAGTCTGGATGATGGACCGGCGGGCCGGGGAGGCGCATCAACTGACCGATTTGAAGAACCTGAATCTGTCGCAATACGAGTGGGCGCCGGATAGCAAAAAGCTGCTGTTGGTGCTTGAGGAAAAGGAAGAGCCCGATGCGGATGAGAGCAAGCCGGGCGCTCCGCCGAAACCGCCAAAACCAATCGTGATCGACCGCTACCACTTCAAGCAAGACGTGGTGGGCTATCTCAGCACGAAACACAATCACATCTACCTGTTCGACATCGCCAGTCACAAGCTGGATCAGATCACGAAGGACGACTTCGATGAGACCAACGCACGCTGGTCGCCGGACGGGACGAAAATCGCGTTCACTTCCAATCAGGACAAAGATCCCGATCGTACTGAAAACACCGATGTTTTTGTGGTAGACGCGCGGCCTGGGGCGACTCCGCGCAAGCTGACCAATTTTCCGGGTCCCGATACCGGCCGCCTGGCGTGGAGTCCGGACAGCAAGCTGATTGCTTATATGCAGGGGATCGACCCTAAGTACAGCGCGTATCAAATCGACCACCTCGCGGTGGTTTCGGCGGATGGCGGCGCAGCGCGACTGCTCACGGGTCAGTTTGATCGCCCGGTTTCACAACCTGCTTTCACTCCGGATGGGCGCTCGATCATTTTTCTCGCGGCCGACGACCGTTCCGAATATCCGGCGAAAGTCTCCGTGAGCGGCGGGGCGGTGGAGCGGCTGGTGGGAGGGAATCTGGTCGCGTCGAACTTGTCGAGCAACGCCGGACGGACCGCACTGCTGGTTTCTAAGGACGAATCGCCGCATGAGATCTTCGCGTTAGATGGAGGATCGCTTCGCAAACTCACGGCGCAGAACGATGCGCTCCTGGCGCAGATCAAACTCGGCGCGACGGAAGATATTAGCTTTCACTCGCCGGATGGAGTGGAGGTGCATGGGCTAATCACGAAACCGGCGGGGTTTGAGGCCGGGAAAAAGTATCCGATGCTGCTGCGCATCCACGGCGGACCGAACGGCCAGAACGGGCACGCGTTCAGCTTCGAGAACCAGTTTTTCGCTGCGAACGGTTACCTGGTTTTGAACGTGAACTACCGCGGCAGCTCGGGACGCGGCGAAAAGTTCCAGCAGGCCATCTTCGCCGATTGGGGACACAAGGAAGTGATCGATCTGCTGGCCGGCGTAGATTGCGTTCTAAAGATGGGCGTTGCCGATCCCGAGCGCCTGGGAATTGGCGGCTGGAGCTACGGCGGCATCCTCACCGATTACACGATCGCGTCAGACAACCGATTTAAGGCGGCGATCAGCGGAGCGGGCAGCGCGAACCAGCTCTCGATGTACGGCATCGACCAGTACGTTTTTCAATACAACAACGAACTGGGGCCACCGTGGAAGAACCTGGACGCCTGGATCAAGGTTTCGTACCCGTTCTTCCATGCCGATCGGATTCACACGCCGACGCTGTTCATGGGCGGCGACAGGGACTTCAATGTTCCGGTGATTGGCGGCGAGCAGATGTATGAGGCGCTCAAGACCTTGAATATTCCCACGGAGCTGGTGGTTTATCCCGGCCAGTTCCATGGCTTCACGCGCCCCAGTTTCATTCGCGACCGGTATCAACGCTACCTCAGTTGGTACGACAAGTATCTGAAGGCGACGACTTCTTCCGCGGAATAGATTCAGATCCTGCCTCAACGCTTTGCCGTCCGGCTCCGTATTACAAGTGGACATTCTGAACGGCGAACAAGCAATGACAGTCCCGTGGACGGGCCAGTTCGCGATGGAGCAAACCCTGCTTCGCCATCTGATAAAGAGTGCGAAAGCGGGCGATGCTGCCGCGCTTGAACGCATCATAGCGTTGAATGAGCGCACAGTTTTGCGGGTGGCGCAACGGCTGCTGGTGGATAGCGAAGATGCCAAGGATGCCGCGCAGGAAGTCTTTATTCGTCTGTATCGCGGGCTGGCGCGGTTCGATGAGATGAAGGACCTGGCGCCTTGGCTCTATCGGGTAACCGTGAACATCTGCCACGATTTCAAGCGGCGTTCGAAACCGAACGTTCCGCTAGAGACGGCGGCGGAGACGGCAGGAAAGGGTCAGAGCCCAGAGCAGGCGGCCCTTGTGGCGCAGCAATATGAGATTGTTTTGGCCGGGCTGGCAACGCTCTCGACGCGAGAACGCGAGACGATTGTGCTGCGGGATCTGGAAGGATGCACGACCAGCGAAGTGGCGGCAATCCTCGGATCGTCCGAGGCGACAGTGCGCTCCCAGCTCTCAACCGGACGCATGAAGATGAAGAAGCTTTTGGCGGCCAGAGTAAGGCGAACATGATGGGACATATTTCCGAGGAAAGCTTAGCGCTGTTTGCGGGCGGCGACCTGCCGCCGGACGAAGCGGCGAATACGGAAGTTCATCTGCGGGGGTGTGGCGCGTGTCAGGCGCTGCTCAGAGAGTATCGGGATGCTCAAGAATTTGTCACGGCGTCGGCGCAAGATCCGAAACCCGATGAACTGCGGGAATTGCGCGCAGGCATCGCTCGGAAGCTGGGCGAAGGCGTGCGAGGCGTGCCGAGCTGGACCTTGTGGGCGGCGGCGACTGCCGCGGCAATCGCATTGCTGTTTGTGTCTAGGTTCCGTCAGCCGAGCGTCACGCAGGTGAGAGTTCCTGAAATGCTCTGGATCAGGCCGGTTCTTCCGGTGCCGCATCTCGAGTTGGCCGCTGTGCGGAGAACACGCCGAGAAGCAACACGGCGGGAACCAACACTCCGAGAACCAGGGATTCAGACCGTAGCATTACTGACGCGGCCGGACGAACCGAGCTTCATCAAAATAACCACCTCCGATCCGAACGTCGTCATTCTATGGCAGCCCACTGAAAGGATTCAATAGACATGATTAAGAGCGCCTGGCTCGCTTTACTTATGATTCCGGCGGTTTCATTCGGCCAGTCGGGAGCGCCGGATTCGTCCTCGCAGCGAGTGACCAAGCTTTTGCGGGTGCATTATGGCAACGCGAGAAACCTGGCAGAATTGGCTGCAAACAGCAGCGGCGTAAACGTGCAAGCCGATAATGCTCTGCAGGCGATTGTCCTCAGGGGGAAAGCGAGCGACGTTGCGACGGTCGAGCAGATGGTCAAAGAACTTGATACCGCCGCCGCTTCGACCAGAGATTTCGAGCTGACGATCTGGGCGATTGGCGGCTCGAACGATACTGATTCAGCGCCGGAAGGCCAGATGCCGGAATCGATAGCGCCGGCAGTGAAGCAATTGAGGGCGATCTTCCCGTACAAAAATTACGAAGTGCTAAGCACCATGTTGATCCGCTCGCGCGAAGGTACCAAGGCCGGAAATGACGGTGTGATGCATGCATTCTCAAAGGTCTCCAACGCCCTTATCCCTAGTCGCTACACCGTGGTTTATGGCGACAGTACGCTTTCGCAAGAAGACCGGACCACGCTGATCCACTTACACGACTTCCGCTTCATTACGCATGTGCCTGTGGGTTCAGGCAGTCAATGGCAGAACGAAGACGTCAGCATCAACACCGATGTCGATCTGCATGAAGGGCAGAAAATAGTCGTCGGAAAAGCAAATGTGGGAAACAGCGATTCGGCTCTTTTTATAGTTCTGTCGGCCCGGCTCGTGCAGTAATCGGCGCTTCGCTCACCGCTCGCACAGCCCCTGGCAAGACCACCTCGAAACGCGAACCCTTGCCGGGCTCGCTTTCGACGTGGATGGTTCCACCATGGGCGCGAACAATCGCCGCGACGAAGCTCAATCCCAAGCCGAGGCCTTTCTCCGGGTTCGGATCGGGCACGCGATAGAAGCGGTCGAAGATATGCGGCAGATGATCTTTCGGAATTCCGACGCCTGAATCCTCGATCACGAGCCGGACTGTGTTGCCCGCCTGCTCGGCACAGGCTTGAACCCAGCCTCCTTCGGGCGTGTACTTGATGGCGTTGGACAGGAGATTCGTCACCACCCGCTCGATCTGCGTTCGGTCCACCTCGCATAAAATCGGCTCGCGGGTAGTGTGGGTCAGCTTGACCTCGTGCGCTTCGGCGGGAATCTGAAACTGATCGACCAGATCTTCAACAAGCTGGCGGATATCGAGCACGCTCTTATTCATCGGAATCTGGCCGCTTTCGGATTGCGATAAGAGCAGCAAGGCGCGAACCAGATTCGAAAGGCGCTCCACATCCTGCAGAGCATTCTCGATGGCCTCCTGCAACTGCTCCTTGCGCGATGCCGTGAATAGCGCCACTTCCAGTTGGCCCTGAATGGCGGTGAGGGGCGTCCGCAGCTCGTGCGATACGTCGGTTGAAAACTGCCGGATCTGCTCGAAGGACGATTTCAGGCGGCGGCTCATTTCGTTGAACGACCCGATCAAGCGATCGAGTTCGTCGTCGGCTCCGCGCTGGGGAATTTGCAATCCCAGATTGGATCCCGTGATATCTTGCGCCGCCGTTTCGACAGACTGCAGGGCACGCAACGCTTTACCCGCCGAATACCAGCTCACCAGCGCGCAAGCGAACAGCGCGATTGGCAGAAAGATTAGGAAATTTCTCCGGAAGCGCCGGATAAGCGACTCATCACCCGCCAGGCTGCGGCCTTCCGCCACGTACCACTTGGTGCCGTCTTCGTCCACCATCGCGCCGCTGAGGACCTGATACGGAACTTTGTCCGTCGAGGTGAACGTTTTCAGGTACGGTTCCTTTGTGGTCTCAATCTGGCCGAGTTCGTAGCGAATCTCTTTCGGATCAAAGAGCCCATGCAGGGCGGGATTGGGCGATCCCTGCCATGGGTCGCCATTTTCGTTCGCGATAACGAAAACCGTTTTAAGCCTACCAATGGTCGCCTCTTCTTCGGGGTCAGAAGGGTCTTCGAACCAATAAGGTTTGCCCTCCTTATCGAAGTGCAGATAACCACGCATGGCTCCGAGCTCTTCTCGCAGTACCTGTTCGCTTTGAGTCTCAAGCAGTCGCCGGAGCGTGGTTGTTCCAACAACTCCGACGACCGCCAAGACGACCGCAAGAAGCGCGAGAAACGTGCTGGCTAGACGGAATCGTAGGGTCCGAAATAGTTTGATGTTCCCGAGGCCGGCCCAAAACATAGACAACTCATGTAACAGGAGTCTCGGCGGGCTCGGCGGGAGCGGGCTGGCTCTCGGGCATGTCCAGCATATAACCGATGCCGCGTACCGTGTGAATCATCTTGACCGGAAACTTGTCGTCGATCTTACTGCGCAGATGGCGGATGTAGACATCGACGATATTCGTAAGCCCGTCGTAATCCATGTCCCATACGTGTTCGACGATCATGGTCCGGCTCAACGGCCGTCCGCGATTGCGCATCATGTACTCGAGGATGCTGAACTCCTTCGGAGCCAGCTCGATGTTGTCGTTATTGCGAGTCACCTTGCGGCGGATGCAATCCAGGCTCAAGTCGCCCACCTGGAGCTTTTCCGGCGTAGGTTGGCCGCGCCTCAGGAGCACGCGCGTGCGCGCGAGCAGCTCTACAAAAGCGAACGGCTTCACCAGGTAATCGTCGGCACCCTGCTCCAGACCCTTCACCCGATCATCCACGGAATCGCGCGCGCTGAGAATCAAGACGGGCGGTATGGTTTTCCGGTTCTTGATCTTCTGCAAGACCTGAAGGCCGTCTATGTCGGGTAGACCTAAGTCGAGCACGATCAGGTCGTACTCAGTCGAATGCACCCTTTCGATGGCATCGTTCCCCGTATTGACAACATCCACAGCATAGCCGGCGCTCTGCAGCCCGCGCGAGAGAAAGTCGGCAATTCGCTTTTCATCTTCCACTACCAGTAATCGCATCTGTTCGTCGAAACTGCTGACTAAAGTCTAACGAAACGGGGTGAAAAGAGGAACCAGGCGGTAGCCGCTCCTTACAGTCACGGCCGGGAAACAGGCTTAGGCGACCTTGTTGCGCTCGTCTTCCGCCACTTCGGCCCAGTAGGCGTCGAACAAATCGGGCTTCAGCTCGAGGGCCCGCAGCTCGATTTGCTCAATTGAAAATTCGAACCCAAATTGGCCTAAGTCGAAGTCATCATTGTCTTTTTCTTTGACCGCCTCGATGTAGAGCCGGGCGGCTTTGCTCAATCGTGCCTTGGCCTCCTGCTTGTGCAGCTCCTTTAATTGCTTGAGGGCTTCGGTGTCCTTTTCGCGCTGGCGGCGGAGACGCGATTCCTGAATGCTCAGGTTGTTGAGATCCTTGCGGTACGTCAGGAAGATCTTGGCTTCGATGAGGTGCTTGCGAACGGCTTCGTCTTCCTTGGGAAACTCGCCGGCGAACTCCATGCGGCCGAGAGCATAGATGCCCATCTCGAGAGCGGGGATGCGCAGCAAGCGCCAGTCGGTATCGGCCAGAGATTGGACGAGATTGCGTTCGTCATCGCTCGTGGGGTCCCAGCGTTTGAAGAAGTCAGCAACGTGAGCTTCGTAATAACCGGCATCGTCGCCGGGCAGCAGAACGGTGCGGCCGGTGAGTCCGGTTTTGACGGCATTTAAGGAAGATTTGGCTTTACCTGTCTCGGAAGTCGGTCCGCAGGAGAGCTGCGCGTTCTTCTGGTTCGCGGCGATCTGGGCGTCTGTGGCCATGCGAAAAAGCTCCTGGAAATGAAAATGGCCCAACGGCGACCACTTCCTGACAGTCGTGGTTCTGTTGAGCCTGCTGAACAGTAGCACAGGGCTCGATTCCAAATTGAAGTCTTGCCGAATACCGGTGAACTCGAAATTCCTTTCCCGAAAGTTATCCGGCGGATGATATTGAGGACTGTCGCCCGTACGGCTCGGCTCGCTTGCCACTGGGCCGTTGATCACTGCCCGCACCGAAAGAAACGGGATGCCAAATCGCGGATTTCGGATCGGAGCTATTTGAGATGAAGGTCATCATTTAGTAAGCCTCCGGTGCAGGACGTCTTGATTTAGGTTAGACGGCGGTAAGGCGGGCGAGGCGTTCGTATCTGAAGTGGTTACGGATGTGGCTCAGGAAGTAGCGACCGTGAGACTCGGCATCGAGGAACTCCCGATAGTTCTCCTGCGGAACCTCGATGTAGCGATAAACGTCACCGGTTTTGCGGAATCGCAGGTCCAGCGTCTGCTTGTCGGCATCGTAAGCTGCCGCGGAGAGCATGTCCGAGTCGAGCGCCACCCAGGTCATCGCATCAACCTCTCTCTATTCACCAATGCTGCCGGTCCGGCCGCGGCCTCCACCTCGGCAAGAATCTTCTTCTTATAAGTCGGGCTGAAGCTGCGTCGCTTCGCATTCGGCGTTACTTCCGGGTCCGGCGATTCCGTCTCCGCCAAACCTGGCTTCTGACCTTCGATCATGATTCATGTCCTTCTCGCCCTGCTCTCTAATCCGAGCCGCCAGAAATGTCTCACTGATATTGGCACGAAGGGGATCGAGCGGAACGCGCGACAGTGATTCTCACGACCAATTTGCCCTTTTCCGAATGGACCCAAGTGATTCCGAACGCCAGGCTATGCAAAGCTTTGATGACCGGATCACTGACCGTGCCCTCATCATAGAGATCGGGACCGAATCCTACCGGTTCCGGAGAACGGTCAGCAGGAAGAAACGAAATCCAAAAGAGAGCTAGCAAGCACAGGGATCGCCGCTGAGGGCGCGAGAGAAATAACCACGTATATAGGTGGGCCAAATCAGAGCATCACAGTGGGCCAGACCGGATTCACAAATTCATGCTCCGGTCATGAGTTGCAGTTCGTGGTAGATTGTAAACCCTGATCACGCCCGGCAATCGCACGGCGAAAGGAATTCCTGCGCACCGCACCGGCGACCCTGTGCGCCTCCTCAATCCCCGGATTGGCTATGTCGACCTCAAGCGCCTCGAAAGCTCTGACCCGCGGCATCTTCGAAAAGCTGCAGGACGCCGCCGGCATCATCTTCGACCTCCGCGGCTTTCCATACAACGGCCATCCCATCCCACCTGACGTCGCGCCAGCAGGTACTCGCCGCGCTGCTCGAACGCAATGTCCTCTCGACGGCCGAGGATCCGCCTCCCGAAAGCCTCTGGCCCGCCATGCAAAGGCAAGACCGTCGCCCTCGTCGACGATCCGGCTCTCGGCATCGGCAGCGAGATCGCGCTCCGTCTCAAAGCAGACAATGACACTGTCCTGATCGGCAGCACGGTCGTGCTGGTCTTCGCCGGACACCAGACGGACTTCAATGTGCCCGGCCGTATCCGATCTATTTTCAGCGGCCAGCGGGCTTCGGGCGGCCGGTAGCCACAGCCAATTCATTGCCAGCCGGCTGCCCGATACCGTCGCGATCCCACCGGCCGTGTTTCCTGCCGCATTCCGTTGACCTGGATCGGCGCCGTATTGCATCAGCAACTCCAAGGCCGGCAAATCATCGCGCCGGGCAGCCTGCATGAGCGGCGTTACCTCCTCATGATCCGCCAGATTCGCGTTCGCGCCGGCCTCCAGTAGAACTCGCGTGTTCTTGCTCCCGTCTTTGCGCGGAGAAAATCGAAACAGCGCACTCGGTCCCCTTGCATCCCGCGCGTCGATCTCGCACCCCGCCGCAACGACGTCGTGAACCTGATCGGCACTCCCGCTCTCTATCGCCCTCATCAACACGGTCTCCCCCGATGCATTCACCATGCCGCGGCAACGCTTCAACAAATCTCTGGCGAAAACCGGATCGAACCACCAGCACGACCCCACATGCGATGCCGGATCTCCCCGCCCATTGACATCCTCCACGGCCGATCCGTTTTGCAGCAAGAGCTTCACTGTCGTGCGCAGACGTTCAAGAGACATTCCGTTGGGCGAAGCTGTCAGCGCCTCATACAGAGCGGTTCTGCACTCGGGATCGCGCTGATCCACTCCACTCCCAGCCGTTAGGAGAACCGCGCACACCTCGTGATCCCATCGGCGTGCTGCGACATGCAGCAACGGATTCCCCCAGGCCTCGCAGGCGTTCGCCGGCGTCTCATCCAAAAGCGTGACCGCCGCTTGCACATCGCCCTGCCTCACGGCCCGCACAAGACGCGCCCGCGCAGATCCGTCTTCTCTGGCGCCCGACATCACCGCCCAGTCTTCAGCCGAATAGCCGTTCCGGTCGCGATGCTCCGCGCGCGCACCGGCCCCCACCAGGACGTCCGACGCCGCATTCCCAGCCGCATACATCAGTGGCGTACAGCCCCGCGCATCCGCGGCGTTGAGCTCCGCGCCGCTCCGCAGCAGCAGTTCCACCGCTTCCCGATCCCCGAATTGCGCGAGCCAGTGCAGCGCTGTCCTGCCGTCCGTGTCGCGAGCCCCCACCGAAGCACCCCGATCCACCAGCAACTGCAAGCACCGCATTCCCGCGCCCGGCCGCATCTCGTAACTCATGTGCGAGTACCAAAACCGGCTGAGATCGAGCAGTGCCGTGACTCCGTCCCTCCGTTCATCCACCCCAACACCGGCGTCCAACAGCATCCTGGCCGAATCCTCATCGTGCTCGTATCCCGCCCGGTGCAGCGCATCCACGCAGTGAGTCGCCGCTGCCGGCCCGAGCCTCGCAAGTAAAGCAGCCACGATCGCCGGCGTGCCGACTGCCATCTCGATCGCCGACCGTCCATCGCGATTGCAAATCGCGATCGCGCCGGCGTCCATCTTCGCCACCAACTGCTTTGCGAATTCCACCTTTCGCCCCGCACTCGCAATCACGAGTGCCGTGTTACCATCCTGATCGATTGCCGCCGCCGGGGCATTGCGCTCAAGCAACGAATCGATCGTCACTGGTGACGCCTGGTGCCTCGATGCCGCCAGCATGTGAAGCGCAGTCCCCCCCGGACTCCAGACAATTCGCTCATTGTCTTCAATCTCCCAATCCGGAGGCCCCGCGTCCACTCTGGCATCCGCACCTGCGCGACTCAAAGCGGCTTTCGCCAGCCCAAAATCCCCATATCGGCAACTCCAAGGCAGCAAAAAGGCCGCGCTATCGCCATCGAGTGCCGGCCCCGCCGCGACAAACCGCTCCATCCAAGACGCGTCTGGCATCTGCCGGAGCAGCGCCACCGCCAGAGGAACACCATCCCCCACGCGCAGATCCGATCCCAATCCCGCCTGACGCAGCGACATCATCGCATGCCAGCCGCGATTCCGCACCACTCGCTGGACCTCCGCGGCAAGTTCTCGCGGTCCTGCCCGCAACAGCACTCCCAGCACCGCGATCGCCGCATCGCTCCTGTTCCGCTCCACTCCATCGAGCGCCGCTCGTAGCGGACTCCGGCCGTCGATTACGAGATCCACCTGGACACCCGATTCGATCAGAGCCTCCACCACCTCCGCATTTCCCGATTCGATCTGGATCATCATCGACTGCTGTGTTGCATCCACCGCAGCCGGAAGGTTGCGCTTTGCCGCTTGCGCCGCCGCCTCCACAATCTCGCGAACGTACCGGTCCACGGACCGCACCACTTGATCGCTCCTAAGTGGCTTGCAGATCGTGATGTGATTCGCCGATATCGCCACCGGATACACGCCCGGAATACCCGGATCCGCCGACACCTCATCCACCACTCGCCCCACCGGCGGAGTGTCCAGCGTTTCGTAGAAAACAAAATTGCGCGCGATTGGGTGATTGCGATACCACGTGTTCAACTCCCGCAGCGAAACTTCTCCGTGCTGCAGTTCCTCCGCCGTCGGACTAGGGCGCGAAAGAATCCTTGGGAGCAGAAACAGGATGAACTTCCCCAGGTGCGATCCCGAATGCGGCGTAGCCAGAAAAATCACACCGCGCACCGACTCCCGCACGTGCCCCAGATCGCGATCGTGCACTGTCCGCCATAGCTGCTTCACCACTAGACCGCCATAGCTATGCGCGATGAAGATCGTGGGCCGCTGGAACATGCTCTCGTTTTCCAGAAGGTCGAGCAGGTTCCCCGAGCGGTCGTACATCGGCATCGTGATTCCCAGCCACTTCGTCACATAGGCGCTGTACTGCAGGCTGTACACCGCCGCTTTCGGAAACGAACCCGCCAGCCACTTCGGCCAGTATTTGTCCTCGCCCCCGTTGTTTGACCACGTCGCGATATGGTCCCCGTGAACTCCATGCACGAAGATGACGTTAAACGCCGCATCGTCCGGCACGTGCACCATATGCAACGCTTCCGGTTTGCGCGGAGCCCCGCCAACAAAACGCTCCGCTACGAAAATGTTTCCGAGAAAGCTCACTCCGCCGAACACCCCAAAATACATCACGCCCGTCCAGACCGGAGTCCAGCCCAAACGAGCGCCAACAGGTACCCTAGCGCAGCCGCGATGAGCCACTTTAACCACACCAGCCCCGCGCGGAAAAACGCCGATAGTCCCGCGATCCCGACTGCCACCGCAAGCAGAGCGAGTCCACCATCTATTGCATGAAACAGGAATCTGAAGGCGCAATAAAGAACTACACCCCAGCCCGCGGCAATCGCCGCCGTGATCCCATGCACGACCGTTGGGCGCACAACTCAATATAATGCAGAAACACCATGTGCGTGCTTCCCGCCGTTCTGGCGGTGCTGCTGGCTGGATGCTCCTCTCAACCACCTGCCCTGATCTCCCTTGACCCCGTTGCCGGAACCGCTCTTTGCTACGCCCGCCCCGGCGACGACGCCTCGTACCAGGCAGAGTTCCACGTCAAGGTAACCATCCATAACACCGGACGCGGCCCCCTCACCGGGAGCAGATCGATGCGCTTCTTCGCCAAAGGCGGACTGCCCCTGAACCTCCTGGTATGTGCCTGCGACCCCGCCAACGTCACCGATGCGACCCCGCCTGGGGGATCGCGTGAACAAAATCGAGCCGGGACGTTGCAATCTTTTGAATTCGGCACCTGCAAACACACGGTCGAACTCTACCAGGGCGTGCGCGGCGAGCCCATGCAATTCTCCATCGCGATTCTGCTTAACGGCCTCGCCATCGAAGGACTCTACCTCGCAGTCCTCCCGCGCATCGAGAAGCTGCCGCGCTGGGCCCTTCACTCCCGGCTTGCCGCCTCCCTTGCAACTCGCCTTCAGTTCGCCGCATTAGGAACGGGCGCATGGAGACGGTTTCTGATGAGCACGATGATGGCGGCGGCAGGCTATGCCTGGACGGTTATCCCGCTCTCGGAACGTAAGACGTACATCACGCGCTTGAAGAAGCGAATGTGAGAGGAAAACATCGCGCCGTTCGCGGCTTTCCTTGCCCGGCTTTTCAGGGACCGCCTCACCAAACACCAAAAGCCTTCGGCAAATGCCATGTACATGTTTTGTACAAACCGCCTGAGATTCCTGCGAATTCGCCGAATCCTGCGTTCTCGGTTTCAGTAAGTTATAGGAAACCCTACAGGGTGGCGAATACGGGTTCGATTCCCGTTAGCGCTACCATGTCATTCACTAGTTTTGTGAGTTGGTGTACCTCGTCGAGAACCACCGCTTGAATAGAGCAGCTT
>CAVXKZ010000012.1:0-142321 GCA_963762495.1 uncultured Acidobacteriaceae bacterium | reverse complement strand
CGCCAGGGCCCAAAAGCTGCCTTTCCGTGTCAAGATTGCTGTGAAGTGATCAGTACTGAAGTAACCAGTACTAGGAGGACAGTCCGATGAAAATACATCTGAATAGTCGTTTCTCCAAGGCTGCGCTGACCAGCGCCACCATCGCTATGTCGGTTCTGGCGGCCAGTGCGCCAGCCACGGCCGGTACGATTTGGACTGACTGGACAAGCCACACAGCGGGTTTCCCCGGGTCCGCATCAGGCACTCTCAATGGCGTGGCAGTCTCTTACAGTGGAGAGGTACTCTCGAACACAGTTACCAGCGGCACGACTGCCGATTGGTCAAACCCGGCTACTTCGTTTGTCGGTGGCACGGTGACCACTGCTCCCACTCCGGCCTTTGGAATCATTACCGAGGGCGGAATTTCTACAGGAACGAACACGCTGACCTTCGCCTCGCCCATAGTGAATCCAGTCTTTGCCATCTGGAGCTTGGGGCAACCGGGTGCACCGGCATCGTTTACCTTTGATTTGGCTCCCAGTTTTGAGGCTGGCGGCCCGGACATCTACGGTGGCGGCCCGATCACCGTGTCGGGTAATGTCGTTAATGGTCGGGAAGGCAGCGGGGTCGTACAGTTTACCGGTACGGTCAGTTCGATTTCCTGGACCGATACGCCAGAGTTTTACTACGGGTTTACTGTTGGCGTTTCCGGAGCAGCTAGCAGCGTTCCAGAACCCGCCAGCTTCGTCCTGCTGTGTGGTGGCTTGGTCGGACTTGGCATAGTCCGTCGCCTCAAAAAAACAGCGTAGCGGCGACCCTCGACGCGCTCGCAAATCACCAGTTGACGGGTGCGCTCGAACGCACCAAGCGCCTCAGTTGTCGTTTTGTGAATGCCACCAGCGGCTATCGGTTTGCGGTGCTCCGTTCATTTTGGGCCTGCGAATGCAGGAATGAGCTTCGGAATTTGCGATGCCTCCCTACGACGACATAAATCCCCTTGATCCATCAATTAGCCCTGCCGGATCTGTCAGGAGTCCCAGGGAAAAAGTTACCGCTCTCCTGCCCGAAATGCGCGCGTGCGGCTCTTGCCAATACGAAAGCGCAGCTCGCTGGACCGGTCTGGCGCTCGCTCGTTTAGCACGTGTGGTTCGCGAGAAGCCAGCTCCGGCGCTCATCGCCGCCATCGCAAGTGGACTGCTTGCCGGATTTGCCGTCAGGCGGAGTTGAATCTCGAAATGGAGTACTCACAATGAATGCGGAAAACAATCGATCAGTCGGAACAATTCTGCAGGACGTGATGAAGGATCTTTCGGAGATTGTCCGCTCCGAAATCAAACTCGCGAAGACGGAGCTCAAGCAGGAAGCTGCTCAGCTTGGCCGCGCAGTACCTATGCTGGCTATAGGCGGCGTGTTCGGGTTGTCCGCGCTTGGCTTGGCATTCGCAACCGGTGTTTTGGCTCTGAGCTTGATTATGCCGCCCTGGGCCGCGGCGTTAATCCTTTTCGCCTTCGCCACGATCGTAGCCGGGCTATTCCTTGGGATGGGAATGGTCCGCCTCCGCGGCTTTCACCTCAAACCTGAGAACACCATCCGAAGCTTGCAAGAGGGGACAGAATGGCTGAAAACCCAAACCAGATAGTCTATGAGATCGAGCTCGAGAGAGAAAGGCTTGGCCAGCACGTCTCGGAGCTTGAGATTAAACTCCAAGAAGCCACGGACTGGCGGACTTATGTCCGGCGAAGACCTCTCACGATGGTGCTCTCGGTCTTCTCCGTCGGCTTCCTTCTGGCATTTACGTTAGTTAGGAAATAGCGGCGTAGTCCGGAGTCAGGGCAAGTGGGTTCTCGTGTCCCCTGGCGCGGACGCGCTCGATTCCGCAAATCTTTCCGGCGGCGATTATCAGAGCCTCATCGAAATTGTTTACGGTCGGGCAGACGTGTCTTGGGATTAGGTAGAGCTTCTCGCCAATAGCCGGCACCGGAGTGCCTTCCTCCACTTCCAGCGGTAAGTGTTCTTCACTTGGTTTCAGAGGCTGCAATCGTGGTCCGAGGACGGTACAAGTCGGCACGCCCGCATCCGCCGATACACTCTTGTGCCCGGCGTCGCATGTCACGCGCGTCGGAGTCGGCTGACTGATTACAGTGGAGAGCACCATGACGGCTGGTCTATACCCAAAGCCGCGCAGTTGCTCCAGGCTGGTGGTGTCGTTATAAATAACCGTGCCGGGCGAGATTCGATGTACGAATTCGTTACTCGCGAAACCGCTGTAAGAGTAGCCGTAAGGCGCGGCAGGTGTACCTGACGTGATCACTTCTCCGGGGGGAACGCCTGCTCGCGCCAGAGTCTCTGCTATCTCGAGCAGGCGATCGTATCCTCGGTGCGCCTGAAGCTCCCGTTCAGACGCAGGCACGCCCGACATATGCCCGTCATAGTAATGCAAGCCGCGAAATGCCGGGCCGGCTGCCCGCGCCAGTTCCAAAACTTCGCCGGCTCGATCCTGGCTGATTCCGGTACGGTCCATCCCCGGATTCACGTCGATAAAAACGCCGAGTCCTGCGCCTCGCCAAAACCGAAGTTGCCCTGCCGCCTCGACTAGCACGGATACGCGGGTCTGCGGAAACTGTCTCGCAATTTGCGCCGCCCGTTCAGCATTCGCGCCGATTACAGCGAACGCCAGCAACACGTCGTCTGCCCCGGCCTCGCAAGCTGTCAGCAACTCCAAGGTCGTGGAGCACTTGAAGGCTCGGACGCCGTGCGTCATCATGCGCCGCAGCACCGCTGGAATCTTTGCCGTCTTGATGTGCGGCCGCCAACGGTTCGCGTCCCCGCCGACCATTCTCAGAGTTGCCTCGATATTCGAGTCGACATAGTCCATATAGACCAGCAGCGCGGGCGTCAATAAGCGGCCAGCGTCCTTCAATACATACTCATCCAACGCAAAATCCATGCGAGCTATTCTCCCATCCCGACGACTCTAACGTAGAGAGGCCAAGCAAATGGGAGAACACAAATGACAGACGCACAACTCTATGGAGGAATTGCCGCCATGGGCGCGGTTGCCGGCATGCGATCGATGTCCGCGCCAGCGATGCTTGGTCAAGTAGCCAAAGCGGGTCTGCTGCCCGAGCATCATTCCCGCTTTGATTTTCTTAGCGATCCCAAAGTTGCCTACCCTGTTATGGCCCTGGCAATTGGAGAAGTGGTTTTCGACAAGCTCCCCTTTATGCCAAAGCGCACCAAAGTACCGTCGCTCGTGGGTCGTGCCATTACGGGCGGCCTCACTGGGGCGTCGATCTCATCATCGAAAAAGCGGTCTGCACTTATTGGCGCTGCCATTGGAGCGGCAGTTGCCGTAGGCGCCTCTTATGCCGCTTACCACTTGCGCCGGAAAGCTTCCGAAAAGATACCCGGCACGGTGGTGGGCCTGCTTGAGGATGCCATAGCTGCCGGTACCGGAATGATCGTTCTGTCAAAGCTGCGCTCCGCTGGCGAAATAGCGGCCTAGAATCCTGATCGACCGTCGCCCGCACTTGCGGTACCCTCCTACCGTAAGCTGAAATTAATCCGACATGCAATTTCATTCTTCTACCGCTGGAGCGTTGCTTTTTATTACGGGCATAGCCGTTCCGCTGGTGGCGCAAAACCAGAACACGGCACCCGAAGTCACTCGTGCCAATCTCGACAATGGCCTTCAGGTAGTCATCATCCGTGATCCGCTGGCGCCCGTCGCGACGCTCGAAACGAATTACCTCGTGGGCGCCGATGAAACGCCGGCTGGCTTCCCCGGCATGGCGCACGCGCAGGAACATATGGCGTTTCGCGGATGTACCGGACTCACCGCCGACCAGATCGCCGCGATTTACGCCCAGCTCGGCGGCTACATGGATGCCGATACCCAGCAGAACATCACGCAATACTTCGTCACCGTTCCCGCGCAGGATCTGGATGTCGCGCTACGCGTGGATGCCGCGTGCATGGCCGACGTCGAGGATTCCCAGGATCAATGGGCGCAGGAGCGGGGCGCCATTGAACAGGAAGTCGCCCGGGACCTCTCCGCGCCAACGTACAAAGCCATCACTCGCCTTAATCGCGACCTCTTTGCCGGCAGTCCATACGCCGAAGACGCGCTCGGTACGAAACCTTCTTTCGACAAAACCACTGGCCCGATGCTGAAAGAGTTCTACCGAAAGTGGTACGCCCCGAACAACGCCATCCTGATTGTCACTGGAGACGTGGATGCGCCGGCGACGCTTTCCAAAATCAAACAATATTACGGTTCTATCCCCAGACGCGACGTTCCCGCGCGGCCCCAGATCGACTTAAAACCTGTTACTCCCGAATCCTTCACCATGGATAGCAACCTGCCCTATACCATTGCGGTTTTAGCTTTTCGGTTTCCCGGCACCGACGACCCGGACTATGCGGCAGCGAGCGTACTCGGCGACGTTCTCTCCAGCCAGCGCGCGGATCTGTACGCTCTCGTTCCTCAAGGGAAGGCGCTTGCCACTTTCTTTGGAGTGGCGGAAAATTATCGGAAAGCCAGCGCCGCGATCGCCCAGGGCGTACTTCCGTCCGCAACGGATCCTGCCTCGCTCATCTCCGAAATGAAAATGATCCTGGCTCATTACGCGGCCAATGGCGTCCCGCCTGATCTCGTCGAAGCAGCGAAAAAAGCGGAGGTTGCCTCCGCCGAGTTCAACAAAAATTCCATATCGAACCTCGCCTCCATCTGGTCCTCGGCCCTCGCCGCCGAAGGCCGCGCATCGCCGAACGAAAATATCGACGCTATTCAACGCGTGACGCTAGCGGATGTGAATCGCGTCGCCAAAAAGTACCTTGTTGAACAGAATTCGATTACGGCTGTCTTGAAACCGGCGCCTTCGGGGGAGGCCGTTGCCTCCAAAGGATTCGGCGGCTCGGAAAAGACTACCTCGACCCCGACCAAACCCGTCGCTCTTCCCGCATGGGCGGAAATAGCCGTCAAATCCTTACGCGCGCCTCAGGAGACCCTCCATCCGGTGGATCTGAAGTTATCTAACGGCATTCGCCTGATCGTCCAAACTGAAAAAGCGAGCCCCACCGTCACCGTCGTTGGCTCGATCAAGACCCAGACTGAACTTGAAACTCCCGCTGGACAGGATGGCGTTTCGGACATTCTTGAAGAGCTGTTTTCGTACGGAACCAAGACGCTGGATCGCCTTGCGTTTCAGAAAGCTCTGGATGACATTGCTGCCTTCGAATCAGCCGGTCCGAATTTTAATCTCAAAGTGCTCAAAGAGGACTTCGCGCGGGGAGTCGAGCTGCTTGCCGATAATGAGCTCCATCCCGCTCTTCCTCCGGAGGCTTTCAAAATCGTTCAACAGCAGGCCAGTGAGTTTGTCGAGGGTGAAATGCATAGCCCGGGTTATCGGATGCAGCGCGCGCTCCTCAAAGCTCTGCTCCCGCCCAACGATCCGCTCCAACGCGAGAGTACCCCCAAGACCATCGGCTCCGTGACTCCCGCCGATATGCAAGCCTTCTACGACAAGGCATTCCGCCCGGATCTCACCACCATTGCTGTCATCGGCGACATAACCCCGGAGGAAGCGCGCTCTGTCATCGAGAAGTATTTCGGCTCCTGGCAGGCTTCCGGTCCCAAACCCGATGTCGTGTTACCTCCCGTTCCGGCGAATAAACCGAGTGCCGTGAATGTGCCCGACCCCAGCCGCATACAGGATTCTGTCGAGCTTGTGCAGCAGATGGAGATGAATCGCTTCAGCCCTGACTATTACGCGCTGGAAGTCGGGAATCATGTGCTGGGTGGCGGGTTCTATGCCACTCGCCTTTATCGGGACCTTCGCGAAAAGGCCGGTTACGTCTATAACATCGACGATTCGCTCGAAGCTGGTGAAACCCGCTCCACTTACTCTATCGATTACGGCTGCGACCCGCAAAATGTCTCGAAAGCTCGCACTATGATCGAGCAGGAACTGATTGACATGCAGAAGAACAATGTCACTCCGGCTGAGCTGCAGCAGGCCAAAGCCCTTCTGCTTCGTCAGATTCCACTCGCTGAGTCGAGCGAAGATGCGGTCGCGGGCGGGTTCGTTAGCCGCGCGCGTATTGGATTGCCTTTGGATGAGCCCACCAGAGCTGCCGCGAAAATATTTCAATATGACCGCGGACCAGGTTCGGGCCGCCTTCGCCAGAGACATCATTCCGGCCGATTTCGTTCAGGTCGTGCGAGGGCCCGCCCCGCAGTAGGGTTTCGGATGAGTGTACTAGAGGACGCCGATCGTGAAAATCGTGAGATCGTCGAAGCTCTTCGGGAGAGTTTCGCGCCACTGACAAAACGGCTGGACCCCGAAGTGGAACCGGCGCTCACCTTCGCGCTTTTGCCATCAGAGGCGGAGGGCGAGTGACCGTCCGTCGAAATCGGAGCGCTTCTAAGAACTGGCAAGACGTCCTGCGTTGAGTTGCTGAAGCAGACGTTTCGGGATATTGAGAGTCGCGATAAGTTCAATTCGTTTATTACGCTCACTCCTGACCTGGCGCTCGCCGAGGCCGCCGAACGCGATCGGGAGTTGGCGGAAGGAATGGATCGTGGCCCGTTCCACGGCGTCCCGATCGCCCTCAAGGATCTGTTCTATACCCAAGGCATTCTGACCACGGCCGGCTCACTTGTATTTGGCAATTTCGTGCCGGATCACGACGCCACAGTAGTCTCCCGGTTGCGTATCGCCGGCGCGATCAACATCGGCAAGACCAATCTTCACGAGCTGGCATACGGCATCACATCGAAGAATCCGCACACCGGCTTCGTTCTGAATCCTTTCGATCCAAGCTCGCATCGCCGGCGGATCGAGCGGAGGATCCGCCACTGCTATCGCGGCGGGCTTCGTCCCGATGGCGCTTGGGACCGATACCGGTGGGTCCATCCGCATCCCGGCTTCGTACTGCGGCATCACCGGTCTGAAGCCCACCTACGGTCGCGTGAGCCGGTACGGCGTTCTGCCGCTCGCCTTCAGCCTTGACCACGTGGGTCCGCTCGGGTCCTGCGTGGAAGATTGTTCGCTCGCTATGAACGCCATTGCCGGTCCCGACCCGCTCGATCTGAATTGTTCGCCAACCTTTTTGCCCGATTTCAACCTCCCGCTCCGAACGGATCTGCAAGGCGTCCGCGTCGGTGTTCCGCAAAACTTCTTCTTCGACCGGATCGATGGCCAAGTTTCCGCTGCCATTCGGCAAAGCATCTCTGAAATGCAAAAGCTCGGCGCGTCCGTCCTCGATGTACGCATTCCGGATCTGCACGAGATAAACACTGCGGCACGGGTTGTGCAACTTGCCGAGGTCGCGGCGCTATACGCGGACCGCCATGATCCCGCATTGTTCGGCCGCGATGTTTGGGCGCTGATTCAGCAAGGCAAAATGATTGCCGGGCACGAATACGTAAATGCCCAGCGGCTTCGAACTCTGTTCTGTGAAGGTTTCGATTCACTCTGGCAGACCATTGACGTGCTTGCCGCCCCTACCACTCCCGTCACCGCTCCCGGTCTCGACGAAGTTGACGTTCAGATCGGGAATGAACAGGAGAATGCGCGCATGGCGTCCACGCGCTTAGTGCGCGCTATTAATTACCTGGGCAATCCGGCTCTCTCAATGCCCTGCGGAAAAACGGCCTCAGGCATGCCGATCGGCCTTCAACTGATAAGCGCTCCGTTTACCGAACCGAAGCTCCTCCAGATCTCACGAACCTTGGAATTGAGGCTTTAACTCCGCTCAATCGGTAAACCGGCCGCTTCTATGGCGCGCCAACCGCCATCCAGTGACATGGCATTCGTGTACCCCATTTTCCGCAAATTGTCTGTGGCCAGTGCGGAGCGAAATCCCCCGCCGCAGTAGAGGACCAGCTTGGTGTTTTTATCGGGAAACGTCTTCTCGATGTCCCGCTCAATGACTCCCTTGCTCAAATGAACCGCGCCCGCGGCGTGTGCCGCTTCCCATTCGTGATCCTCGCGCACATCCACCAACTGGCCGGCATTCCCGTTCTCCCACAGGGCTTTGTATTCTTCGATGTTAATTTCGCGGATGCGCTTTTTAGCATCTTGGACGATTGCCAGGAAGCCTTCGCTGTGATGTTTGGCCGGTGTCATGGCTCTACTCTATCCGTTGAATGTCGGCTCCCGCCGACGCCAGCTTCTCTTCCACGCGGTCGTAACCGCGATCCATGTGGTAGACACGATCGATAATCGATTCGCCCCGCGCCGCCATCGCTGCCAGCACGAGTGCCGCGCTGCCGCGAAGATCCGATGCAATAACCTGAGCTCCGGTCAATTGCTCCTCGCCCGCGATAATTGCCTGCCGTCCTTCGATGCGGATATTCGCGCCCATGCGCGCCAGCTCCTGCGTGTGCATGAACCGGTTCTCGAAAATCGTTTCCGTCACAAAGCTGATCCCCCGCGCTAGGGTCATCCACGCCATGTATTGCGCTTGCAAATCGGTTGCGAAGCCCGGATATTCCTCTGTCGTGACGTCCACCGCTTTAGGCCTGTGCGAACAGCGCACGCGCAGCGATCCCGATCCGGAGTCCTTGATCTCGGCGCCGGCTTGTTCCATTTTGACCAATAGCCCGGCAATGTGTTCGGGATTGCACCCGCTCACCGTCACATCGCCCTGGGTAATAGCAGCGGCTAGCAGGAATGTTCCCGCTTCAATCCGGTCGGGAATAATCGTGTGCTCGGCCCCGTACAGCCGCTCCACTCCAGTTATGCGAATGATGGACGTTCCGGCGCCCTCAATCTTCGCGCCCATCTTGATGAGAAGGTCCGCCAAATCCGTTACTTCGGGCTCGCGTGCCGCGTTTCTGATGACGGTCTCGCCGCGGGCGAGCACGGCTGCCATGAGGACGTCCTCAGTGCCTGTTACGGTTATCCGATCGAAATGGATGACACCCCCGCGCAGCCCGTCGGAAGCCTGTGCCTCGACATAGCCGTACTCCTGCTCGATGGTCGCTCCCAACTGCTCCAACGCCGAAACGTGCATATTGATCGGTCGCGAGCCGATGGCGCAGCCGCCGGGCATCGACACCCGGGCGCGCCCTGTCCGTGCCACCAGGGGCCCCAGCACCAGGCTCGAAGCCCGCATCGTTTTCACAACGTCGTACGGCGCTTCCGGACGGTCCAGCGACTTGGCGCGCACGCACACGTTGCCGTCCTGTTGCTTGATCTCGGCTCCCGCATACGTCAATAGACTCTGCATCGTCGCGATATCTTTGACTTCGGGAATCCGATGTAGCGTCATCGGCTTTTCTGTCAGCAGGCACGCCGCAAGCGCCGGAAGAGCCGAGTTTTTCGAGCCGCTGACCGGCAGTTCTCCCGTGAAGCGGCCTCCCGCCCGTTATCTTGAATTTGTCCATCGTTTTCCCATAGCGTAGTGGGTCTAAACCCGCGGCGCTGCTCAGTTCCCGAGCGCTACTCGCAACCGCCCTCGTGCCGCCGTCAAGCGCGCCTCCGCCTCGGCACGCGACAGCTTCAGCTTATGCATTAGTACCGCCACGCGTACGGAGCCGCCCTCCGCCAGCAGTCGCGATGCTTCATCATAAGGCACGCCTGTTATGCTCGCAATAATTCGTCTCCCCCGATCGGTCAGCTTGTCATTCGTGGGCTGCACGTTGACCATCAGGTTCCCGTATACATATCCCGAGACGGATCATCACGCCTGTGCTCAGCATGTTCAAAACGAGCTTGGTCGCCGTTCCGGCGCGCATGCGCGTCGATCCTGTTATCGTTTCCGGCCCAGGAATTGGAGTAATTGCAATCTCAGCCGCTTGCGCCACCTCTGAATTGGCTGTGCAGCTGAGCCCGATCGTCAACGCTCCCGCCTCGCGAGCATACTTGAGTCCGCCCAAGACGTACGGAGTTCGCCCGCTCGCCGCGATCCCGACCAAGGCATCGCCGGAAGCAAATCCGCGCTCCATCAGGTCCTTTTTCCCCTGATCCGGATCGTCCTCGGCCCTTTCCACGGAACGGCGTAAAGCATAATCCCCACCGGCAATGATGCCTTGCACCAGTTCCGGGGGCGTATTGAAAGTCGGCGGGCATTCCGACGCGTCCAAAACGCCCAATCGCCCTGAAGTGCCTGCGCCTGTGTAGAACAGCCGCCCGCCCGCCTCCAGCCGCTCGACAATCGCATCGATAGCTCTGGCTATGTTAGCTAGCTCATGATTTACCGCAGGAGCTATTTCCTGATCCGCGGCATTGATCACTCGCAGCATGTCGATTGTGGGCAGAGCGTCAATGGATGCCGATGCTGGATTCGGCGCTTCGGTAGTGAGATCGTGGCGCATAGTCGAATCCTCTACTGTAAAGCTAAAGGCCGGAAGAGCTTTCGCTCTCCCGGCCTTTGCCGATCACTCAATTGGTTGAAATTAAGCGCTGAATGAACTTCCGCACCCGCAAGTAGATTTCACCTGCGGATTGTTGAATTTAAAACCGGATCCCTCCAGCGACTCCACGTAGTCGACCTCGGCGCCGTCGAGGTAAAGCATGCTGGCTTGATCGATGAATACCTGCAGGCCTCCGAAATTATAGGTCTTGTCCAGCATGTTGGGCTGGTTTTCGAAAGCCATCGAATAGCTGAAACCCGAGCAGCCGCCGCCGACGACGGCAATCCGCAACCCGGCCGGCTTGGGTTCTTGCATGTTCAAGATCTCATTGACCTTAGTAACGGCAGTTTCGGTTAACTGAATCATCCAAATCTCCTGATAAGTCCCTGTACCTCTAGTGTACAACTGATTCCTGGCTTTTGAGCACCAAGGCGATTTTGTGCCGACTTCACCGGCCTTACACTAGACGCAATCCGTCTGGGATAATAGCTGTTGCCGCCGTTAGCAGGCTCCCTCAGGTTTTTGTAACCCCTTCATATTGAAGCGCGTCGGGTGCCATATATGAGCGGGCTGACTGCTACCCTCCCATTTCCGGTTACGACCGGTGGGGCGACCCGAGCGAAGAGCAAATTGGATCATCGAACCACCGAAGAGGCGGCGTTAGTCCGGCGCGTGCAGGCGCACGACGAGATGGCGTTCCGCGAGGTCGTCGAGAGGTATCAGGCCAAGGTTTTCTCCATCATTTACGGCATCCTCCGCAACCGCAACGATGCCGAAGACATCGCGCAGCAGGTTTTCGCGAAAATTTATTTTTCCATTGGCAACTTTGATTTCCGCAGTTCGCTCCTGACTTGGATCTACAAGATCACCGTCAACGAATGCTACGATTACTTGCGCAAAAAGCGGGTTCGGAAGCTGGTCTACGAGAGCGATTTTTCCGCCGACGACAGTCTGCGCATGGAAAACTCGGAACCGGCCACCGACCAGGGTCCCGCTGTCGATCAGCGTCTTGCGCAGCGCGATCTCATTTTCAAGCTCCTGTCTAAAATCTCGGAGGAGGACCGCTCCCTGATCTTGCTTAAAGAAGTGGAAGGCCGCTCCGTGGAAGAGCTCTCCGAGATGACGGGCATGAATGAAAACACGATTAAGGTAAAGCTGTTTCGCGCGCGCCAGAAACTTGTGAAGGCCGCGCAGAGGTTAGAAAAGGGGCCATTGATGCCTCCAAGTATTTAGCTGTTGAGTTTCAGTTTTTCTAGTTGTAAATTTAAGTTAAGCGAACGATAGATTCGCCAAGAAGTTGGGGTTGGTTTTTTTCGAGGGAACTATGCACGGGTCGATTCGGCGTCGGCTTGAAGAACTGCTGGCTGCGAGTTCTTCGGTTTTGAGTAAGGGTAATTCGGACGAACATTTGGTTTCATGTCCGGAATGCTCGTCGGAAATCGCAGCAATGCGCGATCAGGCAGTCGTGCTTCGTTCACTACGCGCCCCTGAAGAAATTGAGCCTCTCCCGGGCTTCTACGCTCGCGTGATGCAGCGCATCGAAGATGGCTATGTTCGGTCCGTGTGGACGATCTTTGCTGATTCGGCGTTTGGAACGCGCCTGGCTTATGCTTCCCTCACCATCGCGATCATCCTAGGTTCCTACGTAGTAAGCGCTGAACGCCGGGACGGGCACCTCCGAACGGAGACAATTGTCGCCCAGGACGCGCATTATGACCCGCCGGTGACGGGCGATCTGGCCCATCAACGCGACGCCGTTCTAGAGAATATCGCTATCCATCAATCGCTTTATCAGCAGCAAGGTACGGCGCAATAACGACTCCCGCTACATCCCGATCTCCCGCCATGGCGCATCGCGAGGACAGTGGCTGGTCCAATCCCAAGGTGCTCGTTATCTTGGCGATCATATTCCTGTGCGGAGTCGCGGTGGGCTCTGCCATCACTCGCAGCTATCTTCACCACGTCATGACCGCAGCCTCGTCGGTGCGCGCGGTTGAGGTTGCCCGGCAGGTCGGCGTCGCTCGCCTCCGAACGGAATTGAATCTCACTCCTGCTCAGGAAAAGGGCTTGATGCAGGTATTAGACGATTACGGTAAGTATTACCAGAACATCGAAGACGATCGCGATGACGTTGCGGCACATAGTCAGCAGCTCATCTTGAACTTGCTCACGACCGGGCAACAGAAGCGTTTCAACCAGATTCTCGCTCGGGTGCGACATTAGCCGCGTCCAGCCCCAGCCCCGCGCTTGGTGTTCTTAGCAGTGGATCCCACCAGTAATGTTGCGACAAAAATCAGCGCCACTCCCAGCCACCGCTCAAGGCTGACTGTTTCGTGTAGAATCAGCTTGCCTGTCACGGCTGAAATCACATAGCCTGCCGCTGTCATAGGAACCACAAAGCTTAAATCGGCGACGCTCAGGAGAACCAGCCGGGCGAGGATTGCACCCACCAAGAACAAGATGCCGATTCCTGTCACCGGATCGAAAATCGCTTGGATGTAAGCTACTGGATTAGTGGAGAGACCTCTACCCAGGTGCCTCACACCCCACGCGAGGGACACGTTTCCGATGGCTCGGAAGGAAAGAAACCACAGCAGGGACAAATACACTTGCAGCGGGAACGCAGGTTTTCGCTTCGCTCGCTCCTGTCTGGTTTCGCTGATTTCTAGCTCGAGGACGGGCATCAAGAAATGGTGTGGAAAGGGAACCACGGTAACTTACGTGAATAAGCTCTCAGTTCGCTCGGCCGTGCGTAACCCTATCCCCTCATTTTAGCGTCTGCTAGCTAGAGAAACCACCCTGAATCAACGGTTTTGAAACTGTCGCCCATCGTGGCGCATCCAGCAACGGGGCCAGCCGGATGTCTTTTCAGCCGGTATTTTCCGCGTTCTGGTTAACTTTGCTACCAGGAGTCACTGATAACTAAATGAAAATCACTGTGCTCGGAGGAGATGGTTATTGCGGCTGGGCAACAGCGCTCTACTTATCCGCGAAAGGACACTCAGTCAGTATTGTCGACAGCTTCGCGCGAAGGCTCTGGGACTGCCAGCTTGGAGTTCAGACGCTGACTCCCATCCGCCCCATGCCCGAGCGTCTCAAAGCGTGGAAGGATCTGACCGGCAGAAATATCGAGATCTTCACTGGCGATACCGCCGACTACGATTTCCTCGTTTCGGCGATTCGCTCTTCCGAACCCGACGCCGTGGTCCACTTTGCCGAGCAGCGTTCCGCGCCGTACTCGATGATTGACCGCAAGCACGCGGTATTTACTCAGGTCAATAATGTTGTCGGTACGCTGAACCTGCTATTCGTACTTCGTGAATTCCGCCCTGACTGCCACTTAGTCAAGCTCGGCACGATGGGCGAGTACGGCACGCCCAATATCGATATTGAGGAAGGATACATCACCATCGAGCACAATGGTCGCACGGATGTTCTTCCCTATCCGAAGCAGCCGGGTTCGTTTTATCACCTGTCTAAAGTGCACGACAGTCATAATATTCTGTTCGCCTGCCGGATTTGGGGGCTGCGGGCGACGGATCTTAATCAAGGCGTGGTCTACGGAACCGTAACCGATGAGAGCGAACTGGACGAGGCGCTGATCAATCGTTTCGATTACGATGAGGTTTTTGGTACTGTCCTCAACCGTTTCTGCGTGCAGGCTGCGGTCGGACATCCGTTAACCGTCTACGGAAAGGGTGGCCAGACCAGAGGCTACTTGGATATCCGCGACACCGTCCGGTGCGTTGAGCTTGCATGTCTCAATCCAGCCGCTCGAGGCGAGTGTCGCGTTTTCAATCAGTTCACCGAACAGTTCTCAGTCCTCGAAATAGCTCATCTCGTCCAGAGTGCGGCCAGGAAACTCGGCAGGGACGTGGAAATTCAACATATTCCGACTCCACGCGTGGAAGCCGAAGAGCATTACTATCACGCCAGACACTCTAAGCTGATCGACCTTGGGCTGCAGCCCCATATGTTGTCGGAGTCGCTGTTGGACTCGCTTCTAAACATCGCTGTCCGCTATCAGGATCGGGTGGACACTGGTAATTTCATGCCGCAGGTCAATTGGCGCAATGCTCGGAATGAGCGGCGGCGGCTGGATTCCGAAATGGAAGTGGCCGCCGAACTTGCGCTCGCCACCAACGGAACAGCGCGTTAATTAGCTCGGCGTAGAGAAACCGGTCAGCGGCACGTTGGTCAGCAGCACCTTGCGCCCACTTTGTTTCACAACCGTGAGGTGATCGCTTCCGACGAGAGCCCGGAATCGTGGCAGGGCCTCCTCATCAGCAATCAGGTAATAGCGCTCCGGACTGAGCCACATGCTCTTCCACTGCTTGTCGTCGATGAACACATCCGGTGCGTTCGGCGCGTAAGATCCGTACACCAGGTTGTTGATCCGCCCGTTCAGAAGCAACGCTCGTCGGTCCGTGTAAAAGAAAACCGAGGAATAGACGTAGTAATGACGGTCGGTAATCAGCCGACCTTTCGGAGCGGCAATTAGCGCTTCGGCCAGCGCCTTGGACGAGAGATAAGGATCGAACTTCACCAGCGCCAATCGAGCTGCGTGGCAGAAGATCACCATCATCAACGCCGATGCGAGGAATGCCTTGCGCGCCGGGAAACGAAGATTGCCAATTGCCCCAACAACAAATGCTATCCCGGCCAGGAACAGCGGGAGACGCAGATACGCCAGTGCTCCGACCGTCAGATCCTCCATGTGGCCAAGTGAAAGAGTATAGGCCTTCGGATGACTGCTGAGAGCCTCGGATATATCGCCCGGTGTTGGTACGTTCCGGAGGTACAGCAGCAACGCGAACGCGACGATCGCCGCGATACCAACTATCACGCCGAGAGCGTGGCTCCCTCGATTGATCCACCTACCCTCCGCCGCCATCGCGCAGCCCAGTAGTAGAGCGAATGCCGGATAACACGGCATCGAATAATACTCCTGGGTCGTGGAGAACGTGAAGAAGATCAGAATGAATCCTATCCAGCACAAACAGAGCAGTCGAGCGCCTGCCGCGCGGCCGTTCGCCCGGTAGCGGAGCTTCAGCATCGCCGGGAAATACGCGCTCCACGGGAAAAGCCAAAGAAAGTGAAATAGCCAGAAGTACAGACGTGGGACTGTGTTGTAATCTCTGGGATACCGCAGGTTGAGAAAGCGCAGAAGCTGTTCGTTGATGAAGAAAAACCACAGGAATCCGTGGTATTCGCCAGGAACGCTACGCATCGTGAAATCGAAATAGGGCGGGTTCTGTATAGTCGCCAATATGTGCCACGGCGCGGCTATGATCAGGATGAGAAGTGCCCCGCTGAAGGGATGAAGCCGCGCCCATGTCTCGCGCAAAAACAACCTGCGCGTCAGCAACAGATAAACCAGGCCGGCGCCCACCGGAAAGACCACGCCGATCAGGCTCTTCAGCAGTAATCCCAAACCCATACTGACCGCGAGGGTTACTGCCCATAATCGGGGGTGCCGCTCTTCGTCGTCCAGGCATCGCAGAAAAGCCCACAGCGCCAGAGCGACCGTGAAGGTCTGCATCACATCGGGAATTTGAATGCGCGTGAACAGGAAGAGCCCGACGCAGGTTGAAATGCACAATCCCGCGTAGAAGCCCGCCTTCCGCCCGAACGCCCAGATTCCGAATGCGGTCGTCAGCCATGCCAGCGCAACCGATGACAACGCCACTGGAATACGCGCGGCCCAATCGTGTACGCCGAAGATCTTGTACGCCACCGCTATCAGCCAGTAAATAAGCGGAGCCTTTTCCAGATAGATAACGCCATCGAGCCGCGCCGTGACCCAGTCGCCCGAAGCGAGCATATTCCGGGCAATCTGCGCCTGCACCGCATCCACATCGTCCATTAGCCACGGGGGTGCGACAATGCAGCCGATGTAAATAGCGGCGGCAATAAGAAGAACAGCTAGATAGATGTAAGAATTGGTTCGGAAGCCCAGGTTGCCCGCGTCGCGGTCGCCGTTTGGATTCGCCATCTCTTCATCCAGAGAAACAGCATCATCAGTCCCCAGAGATGATATCCGAGATTGGCGCGACGGTTTAGGTGCAAGTCTAAACAATTACCGATCACCTTGAAATTGAAAAAATCGGAGTATTGCGCTTCGGCATCTGCGAAGGCGTCGAAAAGAAAACCGCGAAGCGGGCCGCGTAGCCAATCGTGCGCGGGAAAATCCAGCCCGATTTTCTTTCGCTGCGTGACAGAGGGCGGTAGTTTCTCCCGCATCAGTTCTTTTAAAAGATACTTCTGGCGATTGCCGCGTATCTTGAAGGAACATGGCAGTGCCGCGGCAAATTCTACAATTCGATGGTCCAGAAATGGAGGACGAACTTCAATCGAATGGGCCATGCTCATCCGATCTACCTTCATCAGAATGTCGTCTGGGAGGAAAAACTTCTGATCGAACCATAGGTGCGCATTCAACCCGTCGCCGTGCCGGTCCGTATCCGCTATCATGCGTTGAAGAGTCGCGGGCAATCCCGCCCGAACCAGCGAATGTTTCTCCCCGTCTGAAAATGTTCCGTTCCAAAAAACATGAGCGCGCGCCGGATCGAGTAAGGAGCCCTCAAGAAACCGCTTCAGCTTGTATTCGAAGCTGATTTTGTCGTCGGAAACCGGCAATAATCCCGCAGCCCTGCGGATGATTCGCAGCGCGAATCTGGGCAGCTTTCTGGCTTGATCCGCCAGTATGTCGGCTCGATGCGTCAGATAACCCCCGAAGATCTCGTCCGCTCCCTCGCCGCTGAGTGCGACCGTTGCTGTCTTTCTGGTCAGCTTCGATAGGAACCACACCGGTAGCGCTCCGCCATCCCCGTTCGGCTCATCGAAGTACTCGGCGAACTGCTCAATCGCGCTCGGCAGATCCGCATCGGCCGGATTCAGATCCAGCTGCTCGTGTTCCGTTCCGTAGCGCTCTGCAACTTCGTGAATATAGGCGCGTCTCGTCAAAGCTGCGGCCCTTGAACGAAATAGAAAACGTATGCAGAGGACCAGTGTGCGCTTGCGCGGCATAGTGCAGAATCGTCGATGAATCCACTCCGCCGCTCAACCACACCCCCACTGGCACATCTGCCAGCAGATGATCTCGCATCGATTGTTTGAGTAGCCCATCCAACTGTTCCTTAGCCGATGGCAGGTCCGTTGTGTGGTTTGGTCCCGAGGGCAGCCGCCAATACGGCTCGGAATTAACTTTCCCAGCTTTCCATTCAAGCCAATAGCCCGGTTGGAGTTTCTCGATGCCTTCCACCATTGTCCAGGGACTTGGGACGTAATTCAGGCTGAGATAGCAATCGAGGCCTGGCAGTGAAAGACGGCGCTCAATCTCGGGATGCACAAAGATCGTCTTCAGCTCGGATCCGAAGTAAAGATCGTCATCGCGGAACGACACGTAAAGCGGCTTGATCCCGATCCGATCGCGAGCTAAAACCAGCCGCCGGGAGGATTCGGTCCAAAGCGCTACCGCGAACATTCCTCTTAAGACGCGAAAAGCAATCGGTATCCCATTCGCGGAATGCCTCGAGCACCGTTTCGGTATCGCTTCGCGTCCGGAACCGGTGCCCACGTCTCTCCAGTTCTGCCCGCAGCTCTTCGTGGTTATAGATCTCGCCGTTAAAGGCGACCACGCAGTCGCGGTTTTCAGACTGGATTGGCTGGTCGCCGGATTCCAGATCGATAATCTTCAATCGCGCGGCGCCCAAAGAAATGAACCTGGATTCGAACACGCCTTGCTGATCGGGGCCTCGGTGAACTAAGGATCGGACCGCCGCTTGTATTCGGCTGGGAGGTGGCGCGCACTTCAGATGTGTGAATCCTGCTATCCCGCACATGCTATTTACGCTTCTGGCCTCTCCAATAATTGTTCATCTCCCGAGACTGAGCCGGAAGCGTTAGCGACCCATGAGTCGTACTGCGGGCGAAGTGAGTTCCCTCTGAACTTTACCAGACGTACCGGCATTCACCCCGGTTTCTGAGTTGAAGAGAGCAGGCGGCTAGGCAAGCACTCTCCGCACCGGCCCCGCTATTCCAACCTGCGTGCCAGCGCGCTTAATCCTTGCTGTTGCTCGCTGCCTCCGCGCCGCCGGTGGATCGAGCGGGCCAGGTAGATGGGCCGCTGTTTCGTTTCTGCATAAATCCGTCCCACATACTCGCCGACAATCCCGATGCTGACCATCTGCACGCCGCCCAGGAACAGCATCCCAACGAAGGAGATGGCCCACCCCGCCACCCAGGTATGAGTGAAAAGCCGCACGATAAGCGCGTAGCAAATACCGGCCAGGGAAAGCGCGGCTACCGCGAATCCAAGTCCGGTCACGAATCGCAGCGGAATCGTTGAGAAAGATGCGATTCCGTCGAGCGCTAGATTCAGCATCTTCTTGAACGGGTACTTCGTCTTTCCGGCTACGCGCGCGGCACGCGCAAATTTCAAGCCGTATTGCCGGTAACCGATCCAACTGCACATCCCACGCAAAAACCGGTGCCGCTCAGGCATGCTCTTCACAGCCTCCAGAGCCTTCCTGTCAAGCAGCCGGAAATCACCCGTGTCGCGTGGAATCTCGACATCGGAAAGAGTGTTGATCACGTTGTAGAAAAGCTTCGCCGTCCAGCGTTTAAACCCTGTTTCACCCTCGCGTGTCTCGCGCACTCCGTAAACCACTTCGTAACCCTCTGCCCAGATCCTCAGCATTTCCGGGATGAGTTCGGGAGGGTCCTGCAGATCGGAATCTATGATGATGGTAACTTCGCCCTTAGCCACCTCCAAACCAGCGGTAACGGCCGCCTGATGGCCGAAGTTTCGAGACAACTCGACTACAGTGATATTCGGGTCCGAGGCATGAATCGATTGGAGCGCTGCCGGCGTGCCGTCGCGGGAGCCATCGTCCACGTAGACAATCTCGTACCAGGTATCCAGGGCCCGCAGCACGTGTGTCAAGCGCTTGTGGCACTCTGTGATTCCTTCCTGTTCGTTGAAGCAGGGTACAACTACGCTGATGCTCGATGCCGACTTCTGCACGACGCTGCCCGGATCCTTGTTGCGCTTACTTGGAGTGTATACGCTTCCGCGGCGGCAGGGTAGCTCTAGCCTACGATCCGGAGCAGCTTCCTGGGCCTCTCTCTTTGATCTTCTTCTCGAGGGCGGCCATCAGCCTGGACTCAATGTCTCGCGGAACCGGCATCGCCTCCATCCCCTTGAACACTTTCAGCGTCTTCTGCGTCGTGTCGCAAACTACCCAGCAATTAGGGCACTCGTTGACGTGCTTCTGTAACTCGGCGCGAGTCTGCGGGTCGAGCGTTTCGTCGAGATATTCATTCAGCTCCGTGAGAAACTGCTTACAGGTAAGCAAACGCGTCGTCCCCCTTTTTTTTGAATTGACGGGTCAGCTTGTCCCGAAGCTGTAGCCGTGCTCGAAGCAGCCGGCTCTTTACCGCTGAAATGGAAAGTCCCAGAGTCTCTGCCGTCTCCTCGATCGACATTTCTTCGATGTCTCTTAGTATGAAAACGGTGCGATAGGCTGGCTTCAAAGTTTGAATCGCCTCGTCCAAAATGTGGCTCAGCTCCTCCCGCGAGTAGCTCTCCTCCGGATTTTGATCCCAGACCGCGATCTCGCGGGTGACCTCATCTTCACCGGTATCTATTGGCTCATCCAGCGGAACGGTCCTATCTGAGCGGCGCTTCCTCAGCTTCATCAGCGCTTCATTGACCGCAATCCGCACCAGCCAGGTGTAGAACTTAGAGTTCCCCTGGAAATCGTCCAGGTGCGTATAGGCCTTTAGGAAGGTCTCCTGGAGCACGTCTTCGGCATCATCGTCGTTTTGGGTGATTTGCTTGGCCATCCGAAAAACGCGCCGGTCGTACTGCCGCACCAATTCCGAAAACGCCTCTACATCCCCCGCCTTTGCGCGGGCTACCAGGGCGGACTCGTCAAATCCTGATGCTATGGTTGAGGTACTCACGCCAAAATTAACTCTAGTTTAACAGTCGCGGGGATCGGCGGCTTGGCTGCAAGCCTCTCAATCCGCTTGCCTTTCCTCGTCTGGTACGCTCGAATTATCCTCCCAAATGAGTAGTCTGACCGTTACCTTGCCGGATGGCAGCCAACAAGGGGTGAACGAGGGTACGCGTCCCCTTGATGTCGCCAAATCCATCAGCCCCCGTCTTGCCTCCGACGCCATTGTCGCCCGGGTGAACGGCGATCTTTATGATCTGACGCGCCCCCTCGAATGCGATTCCAGGCTCGAAATCCTGACTACAAAGAACCCGGACGCTTTGCAGGTCTACCGGCACTCCACCGCCCATCTCCTGGCCGCTGCTGTTCTTGAGCTCTTCCCAGAAACAAAGCTGGGAATCGGGCCGCCTACCGATACCGGTTTCTACTACGATTTCCAACGCGATATCAAATTCACCCCGGAGGATCTCGAAAAAATCGAGGCTCGCATGCGTGAACTGCGAGCGAAAAACCTGCCTTTCGAACGCAAATTGACTCCCAAGCCGGAGGGCCTCCAAAAATATCGTGACGATTGGATGAAGCGCGAGTTGATCGAGGAGCGTGCCGGCGACATGTTCTCCGAGTACACGCTGGGTCCGGATTTCATCGATTTCTGTCGCGGCCCCCACGTGCCGTCTACGGACAAATTAAAGGCCTTTAAGCTGCTCTCGATAGCGGGTGCGTACTGGAAAGGCGATGAGAAGAATCCTCAGCTTCAGCGTATCTATGGAACGGCCTTCTTCACCCAAAAGGAGCTGGACGAGTATCTTCACCGCCTGGAAGAAGCCAAAAAACGCGATCACCGCAAATTAGGTCAGGAGCTCGATCTTTTCAGCATCCAGGAGCTGGCTGGCCCGGGCCTGATCTTCTTCCATCCGAAAGGCGGCATCGTCCGCAAACAGCTCGAAGATTGGATGCGCGATGCTTACCTGAAACGCGGCTATTCGCTCGTCTACACGCCGCACGTGATGCGCCGCGACCTGTGGAAGACCTCCGGGCACGTCAATTTTTATTCGCAGAACATGTTTACTCCAATGGAACTGGATGACGCCGAGTACCAGCTGAAGCCCATGAATTGCCCCGGCCACATCCTGATCTATCGCGACCGCCAGCACAGCTACCGCGACCTGCCCGTGCGCCTCGGCGAGCTGGGCACGGTTTACCGTTATGAGCGCTCCGGCACAATGCATGGCCTTCTGCGCGTCCGGGGTTTTACTCAAGACGACGCTCACATCTTTTGCACTCCCGAACAGATTGAGGACGAAATTGTCAATTGTCTTGATTTCGCGAAAGATACGCTGAACACGTTCGGATTCACCGAATACAAAGCGGAGATCTCGACCTGGGATGGAGGCGCCAGTGGTAAATACGATGGCGGCGCGGAAGACTGGGCCCTGGCCGAAGGCGCTCTGCGCACAGCCTGCGACCGTCTCGGCATCCAGGCGAGCGTCATCCCCGATGAAGCCGCTTTCTATGGCCCAAAGATCGACGTCAAGCTAGTCGACGCCATCGGACGGCTGTGGCAGCTTTCCACCATTCAGTTCGATACCTTCCTGCCGCGCCGTTTCGAGCTCGAGTACATCGCGGAGGACGGTAAAAAGCATCGCCCGCTTATGGTTCATCGCGCCCTCTACGGCTCCATTGAGCGCTTCTTCGGTATTCTCGTGGAGCATTACGCGGGCGCATTTCCTGTCTGGCTCGCCCCAGTGCACGCGATCGTTCTACCCATCACCGAGCGCCAGAATCCGTACGCCCGCGAAGTTCACCAGAAGCTGAAAGACACTGGTTTTCGCGTCGAACTCGATGAGCGGAATGAAAAGGTCAATCTTAAGATCCGTGAAGCCCAATTACAAAAGATCCCTTATATGCTCGTTGTAGGCGACCGGGAAGCGCAGTCCGGTAAAGTTTCTGTGCGCAACCGGAAGCATGGCGATCAGGGTGCTGTGGAACTTACCGATTTTGCAAATTCGCTGTCCCGGATAATTACTTCCAAGAGTCTTCAAGAATAGCTTGATAGTTACCGCCCTCATACTGCTAGGTTGTTGGGTATATTGCAGTCTGGCCATCATCGCGGCGCTTCGGCACCTCCGGACCGCCCGCCTTCGGCCGGAAGCGACATCTGCGCCGATCAGCGTTCTGAAACCGCTCTCTGGCTTTGATGACGGCTTAGTGGAGAACCTGCGCTCGTTTTTCGAACAGGACTACCAATCTTTCGAGCTCCTCTTTGCTGTGCGCCATAACTGGGATCCCGCCGTCCCTGTTGTCCGGATGCTTATGGCCGAATATCCCACCGATTAGCGCGAAGCTGATCGTCACCGGTGAGCCACCCTACTCGAACGCCAAAGTCTACAGTCTCAAATGCATGCTCGACCACGCGCGCTACGACCTGATCGTGATGAGCGACAGCGATATTCGCGTGAGCGCCAATTTCTGCCGCGAAGTTGCCGCTGAGTTCCAGGATGCCGGGCTCGATCTCGTCACCTGTCCCTATGAAGCAGTGGCCGGAAGCAGCCTCTGGTCCCGCTTGGAAGCCGTGAGCATGAACACCGATTTCCATGCCGGCGTCTTCACGGCGGTCATGTTAGAAGGTGCGAAGTTCGCCGTCGGACCTACTATTGTCGCCCGCCGTCGCGTGCTGGATGCCCTGGACGGAATGGAGCGCGTCAAAAACTATCTCGCCGAGGATTTCATGCTAGGAAAAATTGCCGCTGAAGAAGGTTTCGGCGTCCGTTTGTCCTCGCAAGTAGTCCAACATCGGATCGGGAGTGAGCCGCTCACCGAAAACTTCGCTCACCGCCTTCGTTGGGCCCGCAGCACGCGCCGCTCTCGCCCGGCCGGGTACATCGGCGAATTTTTTACGCAACCTCTGCCCATAGCTCTCGCGGTACTGTTGATGCGTCCGGAATGGTGGCCTCTCGTGGCGGTCACGCTTTTGTTCCGGGGTGCGAGCGCCTGGATCGTCTCACAGCGAATTCTCGGTGCAAAGGTACGATGGCATCTCCTGCCCGCGCAGGATCTCTTGGGCTTCGGCTTCTGGATCGCCGGTTTCTTCGGCAACTCCATCCACTGGCGCGGGCGGCGCTATATCCTCAATCGCGACGGAACCGTCGAACCCGCGGCATAGTTACGGGTTAGGATGGCCTTTCTTTCGGTGTTCCGGCTTAGCCCGCTTCGCCTCCGCTTCCTTTTCCAACTCCTCCGCATCTTTCACATCATTGACGGCGAAGTAGCCTTGTAAAGTCGCGTGGGAGCTAGCAGCATCCTGTAAACTGCGCGCCGCCTGCTCCGCTTCACCAGGGCTTTCCACCATGTCCTCTGGCTTTTCGTGGTCGTCTTGATTTGGCATCTGCGTATTGGACTCGGTTAACACGGGCCGTGTTACTCCGGTGTATCAGCCGGATACGTGATCCGCAGGCCATCCAACCGTGCCCACGGCGTCAGCCGATGAGCTCTCGAACTCGTCTCGCCCATGATGTCGATTACCTCGATACCGCGCACCAGCAGGGCGTCGCCCACTAACGACCGGTGACATCGCCACGGCACTGCTTCCGCGCACATGATCGCTGTTACCCCTCCCTCCGCCAGCGCCACCAGGTCCTCAACAGCCGCCTTGAACTGCTCCGTTTGCATGTAATCGGCATAGCCCCGAAAGGAATCATTTCGCCAGCCTACATTCGGCGAGTCTTTGCGCGGATGCCGCAGACCGCCTAACCCTGGTATATGCACGTATCGAATACCGTGGCCTTCGAGTGTTCTGCGCAAGACGTCTTGTTCAAACTGCGGATTGCGGCGCGAGCGCGGAACCGTTCGAATGTCCGCCAGCAAGCTAATATTGAAGGCCTTCAGGATTTTCAGAAACTCATCTGCCGAGTGCGTCGAATGCCCGATCGTGTAAACGGTCACGCTGTCTTCAGAGTGCGCCTTGCCACTTCGCTACTCTAGAACAGGCACTCTCTCCAATCGAGAAGAAACGTTGGCTGTGGCCAGTCATCGCGGTGAATTCCTCAACCACGCTGTGGTCTGTCCTTGTCTTTGAGAGATATCTGAATCGTGTTCGTTGGGTCGCGATACTGCTATCTCTGATAACTATCATCGGCTGTTCCGCTCCACCGCCGAACGCGGAAACGACACGATCGATCACGGTCTTGATGTGGATGCCGGGAGAGTCTAACAACCTCGACCGGCGTATTGCGGCCGAGTTCACCAGGAAAACCGGAATTTCCGTTCGGTTCCTCCCAGCGTCAGAATCGGCATCCCGGCGGCTCACGCAGGAAATGACCCTTCTCCGCCAACAATCCTCGGCGGTTGACGTGTTTCAAATCGATACCATCTGGCCGGGAATGGTCGCCGATTACTTGCTCGATTTGAAAGACGTGCTGGCGGATGAGCTTCCCAGCGAGCTGCCGGAGGCGATCGAAAACGCAACCATAGGAGGCCGCCTCGTTGCCGCTCCCTTCTTTGTCGAGTACGGCATGCTGTACTATCGCACGGACCTTCTCCGCAAATACGGCTTTTCTCGCCCCCCGCGTACCTGGAGTGAACTCGAAACTCAGGCTTCGCGCATTCAGCGCGGTGAACGCGCCGCCGGGCGGCCCGATTTCTGGGGCTATGTCTGGCAAGGCGCCGACTATGAAGGCCTTACTTGTAATGCGCTCGAATGGCAATCGTCGCAGGGGGGCGGGAATATGCTCGAACAAGATCACACTGTTGACGTCGATAATCAACCCGCCGTTCGTGCCTTCGCCCGCGCCGCGCGTTGGGTCGGAACCATCTCGCCTCCCGGAGTAACAGCCTACCTCGAAGAGGACTCTCGCAATGTCTGGCAAAGCGGAAACGCCGCCTTTCTGCGCAACTGGAGTTATGTTTATTCCCTTGCCAGCAGATCTCCTGAAGTCGGCAAGCGATTTGCAGTAGCGCCGATGCCCGCGGGTGTAGATCCTCATTCCAGCGCTCTTGGGGGAGAGTATCTGGGAATTTCCAAATATACGCGCCATCGTCCGGAGGCGGTCGCCTTTGTGAAATATCTTACTGGCAGAGAAGTGGAACGGGAAGCGGCTACCGGAGGTGGATTCCTGCCCACTTTCCCCTCACTCTATCGCGATCCGGCCGTGGTGAGCACGAACCCGTTCTTCGCGTCCATAGCCGATGTGCCCAACCGTGTCGTCCGCCGACCCGCGGCGCTGGTAGGCTCGAAATATGATCGTGTATCGCTAACCTACGCCCACGGTATTCATGCAATCCTTACCGGACAGGTGAGTGCCTCGGAAGGGGCTGCGAAAATCCAGGCGGAACTGGTGCACATCACCGGTTTCCCAAATAGCGATCCGGTGTTACGTGCCACTGGCACGAAGCCGCCCTTTTCAGCGAGTCGAACAGTTCAGCACCGGCGGGAGCACCCATGACCATCGGTGCGCGACTCACGATGGCCTTTGCCAGCGTGACCCTGATCATCGGCTGCGGCGCGGCGGTGACAAGTTGGCAATTCATTGGCATTCGGAGCCAGACAACACGCCTGACGAGGGTCGATGATCAGGTCTTGGCTATCTACCGCGTTCGTGCCGATGTGGGGGCGATCCGCCGCAGACTGGAAACCGTTTCCAAAACGCGGGATGTATCCAGGTTTGATTCCAGTGCCGATTCCTTAGGTCGAGAATTATTCGGTGATATCAAACAGTCGCTGAGATACTTTTATGAAACGAGTACGCCCGTTCCCGGAACCTTAGGCGCCCTCGGTGATGCAATAAGCGATCAATTTGACGCGATGCACCGCCTGGCCGACGTGAATGACTGGACCGCCATCCAGCTCCGTTTGGATAACCAAGTCGACGAGATTTTAAACAGCGTCCGGGAAATGGTCGAGCATGTCGACTTAGATGTCAGCCAGAGGCGCATTCAAATCGTTCGCGAAATTGAATCTGCTCAGCAACGGGCCCAACTGATTCTGGCCCTCACGGCGTTTATCTCCCTGATTGCCTCTTTGGCTCTGGGATTGTACGTGACCCGGAGCATTGTTCGGCCCTTAGCTCAATTGAAGGCGGCTGCCCATCAGTTCGCACTGGGGGATTTCAATATTAGACTCGAAGCTGCCTCAAACGATGAACTCGGCGACCTTGGCAATGCCTTTATGCTGGCCGCCCGCAAGCTGCGCGGTTACTATTCGGCGCTCGAACGTTCGAACGAAGATTTAGAGCGCTTCGCCTACGCCGCGAGCCATGATTTGCAGGAACCGCTGCGCACCATAACTTCGTTTTCGGAGCTCCTGAAGCGCTCTTGCGAAGATAGCCTCTCATCTAGCGGCAAAGAATATCTGACTTACTTGGCGAATGCCGCCGCGCGTATGCGCGAACTGGTGACTGGAATCCTGGAATATTCCCGGCTAGCACGCTCGGACGACTACCGGCAGGAGCGTGTTGAAACCGAAGAAATCGTAACAGTTGTTCTCAAAAACCTGCACGCAACTGTCGAACAGACTCACGCCGTGGTGACGCATGACGCGCTGCCCACCGTCACAGGAAGCAAGCTCCAGCTCATCCAGTTATTTCAAAATCTGATCGGCAATGCCATTAAGTATCGCCGGGACCAGGTGCCGCCCCGAGTTCATATTTCGGCCCGAGAAGATGGCGCCTCCTGGCGATTCTGCGTCGAAGATAACGGGATGGGTATAGAGCCCGCCTATCACGCTCAGATCTTTGGAATGTTCAAGCAATTGGGTCGGGGCTCTCGAGGCGGAGCTGGGGTTGGCCTGGCGATCTCAAAACGGATTGTTGAGCAACACGGCGGAGAAATTTCGGTAGCGTCGAATCCTGGAGAAGGGTCCCGCTTCCATTTCACGCTGAAACCGGTTGGCAACAACGATCGCGGTGATGATTTGTGATCTGAACCGAGCCTCTCAGCGCGGATCAAGCGTTTTCACTTATCGCTATCGCCCTTTAGGTTGGCTTCGCTGATACCCAAGCCGCCGCAATCAGACACAACGAAATGATGGCGGAAAACACGACAGGAGTGACGAAGAAGTATTTCCAACTCAAAATCGTCACAGCGACAAAGCAAATGGCGAGTGCCCATACAGAGGCTCGCATGAGCGCCAAAGTCCCCGGCGGAAGACCCCCTAGCTGCCATGCTAGGAACGCCGCGAATACAAGAAAAACAGAAATGAAAAAGCCGAAGCCGATATAGAAGTCCCAATAAGTTCGGCTAAACCCCTGCGCTTCAAAGTGAATTGATTGCAGCGATCGAATGAGCGAATCCACTCCCCATTTGGGATCGGTCCTGCGAAACCCAAGCGTATGTCCGACAGCGAAAAGCAGAATAAGAAGAGAAGCAATTCGATAAAGCGCAGACGCTTTCAAGTGGTTCCTCCACCGAAAAGAGTACCAATCGGGTTAAGAGCCGCGGTCTGCACCGAGATTGTTGTAAGTGTGCCGCTGCAACAAGTGCGTGCCTGAGATAACCGCGCTACGCCCACCGTCCCGACAGTGCCGCAGAAGGATCGGCGATGGATTGGAATCGAACCAGACGCACCGAGTCACGATCTTTCGTCGATGCTAACGGCATCAGCCCCTCATCCAATAGTTCGTTGCAATCCGTTTCTGTGAGTAGAATCTCGGCGCATGGCTGCGTGCGCGCCGCGCCGTCGATGTGAAAGACATGCAGCGGGATCCCCTCTATGGCGAAGTGCAGCCCCGGCCGAAAATTCCACCCCAGTTCGGAAAACGAAAGCCCCAGTAAGTACGCGCACGCGAACGCGGGATTGCCCCACAAATAATTACCGTGCTCGGGTGTTCCCGGTATCTCCTCAAACGCGAACCTTTCCACCGGAACGGTGTCTTTTCCATACGGCAGCCTGAGAAGAAACCGCGGCAGAGCCAAGCCTAGCCAGCTCGCGTAAGATGACTCGCGGAGCGCTTGCCACGTTTCGGAAACGGAAACGTCTTCACTCTCGGATGGCAGGCATTCCGCCAAAAAGGGAGCTCGCGCCGCTCGCGCCAGCAGTCCTATACTCGCCAGTAATTCGACATCCTTTCTGTCATTCCGGTCGAACGAATAGTTCCCCACCAACAGCGCCCACGGTTCCGCTCCGGGCGTGCGAACCGAATCCTCAACAATCACTCGATACGTATTGCTGGAACGGAAGTCAGGATCATCCAGCAGATCCGCCGCCAGCCTCTCCTTTGAGATGTCGAAGGCATACAGCTTCAGCAATTCGTCGGTCTCTAGTCGTCGCACCAGGAACTCCATCGAGCGCCAGGCGGCTTCCAAGGCTTGGAATTTCGGGTCGTGCAAAATCGCTCGCAAAAGCAATCCCATCCGTTGCTCCCGATCCGCGGATCTCTCGACCTCTCCTGCGTCTGGTTTCCGCTCCAGGTACGGCTCAATCGCCCGGTTGATCATCGCCTGCAGCTCATCTTCAGACTGTCTTGCCGGCATGTCGGGTTTCTGCTTCGCTTCCTCCTCGCCGAGGATCGCGTCCAGCAAGCTTCCTGAGCTGAGTTTCGTCACATCAACCTGACGCTCGCGCTTGTCCGGCGCTTTCTCTTCCGGCTTATCGGCTGCCGGTTTTTCCCCGGCTTCCAAGCGCCAGAACAACTCGGATCGTTCCACAATCCGGTCCGGCTCGAAATCCTCCATCGCTTCGAAAGCAAGCCGGTAAACGCTGTTGTTGCCCAGCTTCAGCTCCGCTTGCACTCTTAGCGATCGCAGAACCTCGTCCACATTGTCCCGATCAATTGCGATCGGCTTCCCGTCGCCCCCGCCGCGCCCACTGAAGTTTCCCAGGATCAAGATCCGGAACGGATCCTCGGGATCTGGGCGCAGCTTGATCGGCTCTTCTTCGGCCAACGCCTGCTGCCCCGCGTTGACGTCGAGCCGCGCACCTCCAAAAGCAACTGATTGTGTCATACCGGCCGTTTCGTTAGCTTATCGCCTCCAATCCTTCATTGCCTTTCCGCTCTCACTCGCAAAATGTCCTTCGCCTGAACGTTATTGAATTCCATCGGAAAGCTTTTGCCCACGTAATACGCCGCCCATTCATCCTTGTAATGGCCCGATGCCACAAACCCCGATTCGCCCGTCGGCAGATTCTGCACCGATTTGTCCAGGTCGCCCAGATCCACCACCATTCGCTCCGATGGCCCCAAAGTCGGCGTGGTCTGCTTCACCGTGGTTCCTGAGCCGCTCATCGGGATTGGACCGATATCGAAATATCCGCTCACGAAGGGCAACTCTTTGCCGACCGGATGCGCTAGCGTCCACTGCAGCAACCGCCCCCAGTGCCAGCTCGCTACCCGTGATCCTTGCCGTTGCCGCCCCTGCTGCAGGGCCGCGCTGAAATTGCTGATCAGCCAGGCATCCCAATCGTTGTTTGCCACCCAGCCCTCCGGTCGTGTTTCCAGCAAACTCTGCACAACTCCCCGTTGTGGAAGTACGTTCAGTGGCGTGTTCTGCCGGCCCGGCTGGAGATTCAATCGGATCAGGCTCCGCCGTAGGCCGTCACTGAGAAATTCCATCATCATGGGTGGCGCTTCATCCTTGTCCATCTGCCCGTCCCACGAACGCAGCACCGGAATCGAGTCTCGAACGAACTCATCTTTGCTACCTTTTTTCTGATACGCCGCGATTGTCTGTTGCGCCAGGAAGTGGTCGTATGCCGAGTAGACGTCCTTCTGAATCGCGAGCATGTCTCTTACAGTTAGCCGCGGCTTCGCTTCCAGCCGTGCGCGAATCTGATTGACCCGGTACGCGTCGTCGTAGTGTCCGTTCATCCGGTATGGAAAGTTCGCTGGGAATGGGTTCTGATTTGCCGTCGTTACCATCCCATTCGCCGGATTATAAAAGCTGGGCAATTGCGTGAACGATATGTATCCATTCCATTCGAAATTCCCTGACGGTCCATCCAGCGGCACATTGCTGTCGAAGTTTCCCCGGATCGGCGTCGCCCCCGTTGCCTGGTAGCCAATGTTGCCGGCTCGGTCCGCATACACAAAGTTTTGTCCGGGCCCCCAGAAGGTCGCTAGTGCCGCTCGGAACTGCTTCCAGTTCTGCGCGCGATCCACGTCCAGAAACGGAGATCCGAAACCATCCGTCGCGCTCCAGCGCACGCTGTAGTTGTACCCGTTTTGATGAAAAACTACCGGCCCATGCCGGGTTACCCAGGTGGCCACCTCTACCGGTTTCCCGCCCATTACTCCGATGAATTGGCGATCGAGTTGCGCCTGCTGAATTGCGCCCCGGTATACGTAGCGTCCCGTCTTCTCATCCATCTGTTCCGTGTACAAATCCATCACGTCCGATTCCAGATTCGTCACGCCCCACGCAATTTGCTCGTTGTGGCCCGTAATAACCGTGGGAACTCCGGGTAACGCCGCCCCGGAGACATTTAGCCCCGGCGCTTTCAAATGCACCAGGTGCCACGTGCCAGGAATTCCGTATTCAAGATGAGGATCGTTCGCCGCCATCGGCTTTCCGTCCGCTGTATGTGCGCCGGAAACGGCCCATGCATTCGATCCTGGACTCGCAAACTGGCCTTCCACGGCCGGAAAGAGAATGTGAAACTTCTTGGGATCCGCGCTCGCGCTCAAGAGTACCCCCCGATCCAGATCCCCGCCCGACTCGTCGCTTAAAGTGCGGAACATGACCAGCGCAATCGCCATCGAATCCGCTACCGTCCACGGCTTAGGTGCATATTCGCGCCCTGGAAGCGAAAACTCCAGGGAATAATTTCCCCGGTGAGTATCGATGAAGTAGTTCACTCCTTTTGCATACTCGACAAACACCATCCGCTCCTCCTGGCTCAGCCGTCCCGCATTGGTTTCTGCGATCTCACCGAGGCGCAGGCGCCGCGTCCGCTCGTCCTGAGCGAGTGCGGCTGGTCCGAATACTTCCGCCAACTCGCCCTCGCCGAATCTCCGCAGCGTGTCCATTTGCCACAATCGGTCTTGAGCCGTAACGTAGCCCTGCAGGAAAATCGCATCTTGCCAGGACGCGGCTTCAATGTGCGGAACTCCCCGCGCGTCTCTCTTGATGCTCGCGTTGGCTCGAATCGGCGCGGTAATTTCACCCGACGTCTGGGGCAGTGGCCGCACCGCATACCAGTAGATGGCGAACGCAATGAGCACAACCAGAACCGCTATGCTCACATTGATAATGCGCACCGCGCGGGTTAGCACCCATCGATTGTACTCTGCCGTTTCGCTTGCCCAACCCGGCAGGAAACCCCTCTAGCGCTCTATGGCGGTTCGCTTTCTCGTCCTCATCCTTATTCTGGCTACCAATGGATTCTTCGCTGCGGCCGAGGTCGCGCTTGTCTCGGTTCGCCAGTCCCGCTTGCGTGAGCTTGCCGAACAAGGTCAGGCCGGAGCGCAAAGCGCGCTCAGTTTGCTCGCCAATCCCGGTCGCCTCCTCTCAGTGACTCAGGTAGGTGTGACCCTGGCCAGCCTAGGCCTTGGTTGGGCCGGAGAAGACACCTTCTATAAACTCCTTCGCGGCGCTTTCGAGCCCCTGAGCACACACATTCCCGCGACCCCCTTGCATGCCATCGCTTTCGCACTCGCCTTCCTGATCATCAGTTATGCGCACGTGATCGTCGGCGAAGTTGTCCCCAAGAATCTCTCCATCGAGAAGGCCGATCGCGTAGCCGTACTGGCCGCGCCTGTCCTCCTCGTCTTCTACCGCTTGTCGCAGCCCTTTGTGGTTGTGATTGAGCGCACCTCCGCGCTGGTTTTGCGAATCCTCGGCCTTAGTGGCGGCCACGCCCGCGGCGGCCATAGCCCGGAAGAATTGAAATACATCATTCAATTAAGCCGCCACGAAGGTCACCTTCAGCAGTTTGAACAGGATGCTATCCAGCGGCTGATCGAGCTATCCGGTTACTCCGCCCGCGAAATCATGACCCCGCGGCACAACATCGTCTCTCTTCCCGCCGACGCCAGCCTCGAACGTATTCTGAGCATCATGGCCGAGCACAAATTCTCTCGGGTGCCCATCTATGAAAACAGCCCCGAGCAGATCGTCGGTATTGTTCACTACAAAGACCTCATGCGCGTTTGGGACGAGCGGCGCTTTGCCCACGAGCGCCAGCGCGCAGCCAAACCTTTCCGCCTCCGTCGCTTCATGCGAAAGCCACTCGTCGTCCCGGAAACCAAGCCGCTCAATCAATTGATCGATGAGTTCCGCGTCAGCCACACGCACATGGCTCTCGTCGTTGATGAGTTCGGCACGATTGTCGGCCTGGTAACTCTCGAAGACGTTCTCGAACAGGTCTTCGGAGATATCGGCGACGAACACGACGTGGTTCGCCCGCCTTCGTCCTACCAGGACAAAGTTCTTCAGCTAGAAGGCAGCACCACGATCCGCGATCTAGAAACCCGCTATACCATCGTGCTCCCCACCGAGGCCGGCTTCGAGACGCTCGCCGGTTTCTTGCTTTTCCAGTTCGGCTACATACCGCGAGTGAAGGACAGCATAGAATATGGAGGTCGCCGCTTCACCATCACTCATATGGATCACAACCGTATCGCCACGGTATTAATCGAGAGACTTGATGGGAAGCAACCTGATCCCATCAACGAAGGTTGAACGGTCGCGCCGCTCACAGCTCAAAAATCGTTCCGCGCCCCAGCAGCCACTCCGGATCCAGATGCCTTTTGACGTCCTTCATCGCTTCAATCTCATCCGTTGAATACATGATTTTCAACAGATCCGTCTTGGCCTTCCCGATCCCGTGTTCCGCTGCCACCGTGCCTCCGAGCGAAACCACGTACGGCGCGAACTCGTACATTAGATCCTCGCTCTGTTGCGCCTGTTCCTTGGAAAGCGGCAGGAAATTGACGTGATTATTGGCATCGCCCGCATGGCCGAAAATCGTGTATTGTCCGGGTAAAATCTCCTCACAGCGCCGCTTGTAATAGCGGTACAGATCGCGATGGTGGCGGAAAGGGACGGCAAAATCCGAGCTGAATTTCTGGAACCCTCTGCGGCGCACCGTGTCGGTTACAGTCGCGGACAGCGTGTGCCGGAATTCCCGAAAGCGCTCGTGATCGGCAGACCGCAAACCGAACCACGACGCGTCGCCGAATGCGCCCTGCCGTTCCAGTCGCTCGGACCATGCGTCCACCTCGCTGTCTTCTTCCGACCAAAGATTCTGCTCGATCATGAGAGCGGCTCTCCCCGCTTCCGGAATCGCCGGGTAGTTCGCTCGCATGAAATCCAGCGAATATTCATCCAGAAACTCCAGCAGGCGCAGCTCGGAAATCTCTTTCCACTGTTCGATTGCATCCATCGCCAATTCGTCCGACGGGAAAAAGACCACTCCGCTCAACAGCGCTCCCGGGTCGGCCAGCAACTTTAGCTCCGCCTGAGTCACGATCCCGAGCGTCCCTTCGCTGCCCGCCAGCAGATCGACCCACTCCGCCTCCGGCCTTAAAAAATAGCCCGCTGAATTCTTGCTTGTACCGGGCGCGCGAACCGGCCGAAAAGGGAAGTCGACCCGTTCCCCGCGCCGCATTATGACCGTCTCGCCGCTCATGAATGTCACTTCGAGCGCCAGGACCTGCCGCCGCACCGACCCGTAATGGAAACTGCGCGCCCCCCCGGCATTTGTGCTGATGATCCCACCGATCGAAGCCGAGCTCTCGGTTGGATTTGGTCCGAAAAACTGCTTCGTCTGCGCGGCCGCTTTTTGGAGTTCGCTGAGCAAGGCTCCCGCTCCGCACCACGCCCGTCCCTGCTCGATCCGGATTTCCCGGAATCGTTCGAGCGAGAGCACAGTGCCCCCTTCTGGAACTCGCGCCCCGGTCAGGCCCGTTCCTGCCCCCGCGACCGTTAGTGGAATCCGCCCGGCCGAGCACCTCTGGACAACGTCCCGGACCTCATCGACCGCCTCAGGCGTGACAACGTCGTCCGCTCGCCCCCGATAACCCGACGCGTCTTCCAGATAGCGGTCAATGTCTCCTGGTACCTGTTTCACAACTCCAACATAGCCGCTGATATCATCAGGGGTCGTTTATGTGGCTCTGTAAGCTATCTCTTCTCTTCTAACTTCGTGCGGATCCGCTTTTCCTGCTCCCTAAGTTCAGGAGTGAACTCGTCGCCGAAATCGGAAGCCTCGAATATCGGGCGAATCTCAATTTCACTCTCGCCCGGGTGTGGGTTTGGGCAGCGCTTGGCCCATTCGATCGCTTCCTCCATTGATTTCACCTGCCATAGCCAGAAGCCGGCAATGAGTTCCTTCGTCTCGGCGAACGGACCATCGACGACAGTGCGCTTTTCTCCCGAGAACTTGACGCGCGCCCCCTTCGAAGTTGGATGGAGTCCTTCTGCGGCCTGCAGCACTCCGGCTTTTACCAGTTCTTCGTTGTACTTCCCCATTTGGGCCAGCAGTTTTTTACTGGGCATCACTCCTGCTTCCGAGTCCTTGGAAGCCTTCACTACCACCATTACTCTCATCGTTATCTCCTTTTGATAAACCTGCCTTCACTGGTAAATCGAATGAAGACCGCCAGAATCGACACCTTCGCTATCTTTATTTGACATTTTCCCGATGTCGAATTCGCCGATTCCCATTCGACGTACCAATGAGAGCGCGAGGTTTAAGAGTAACGATCATGGCAAAGAAGACAGAGCAGGTGCAGGCAATTTTCCAGCGACTCGCGACCGGCGTAGCAATGACCATTTTGTCCTTTGCGATACTTCCGAGCCCGAGCGGAATACCTCTACAGAACATCCGCGCCGCCGATTTCAAGCTGACGAGAATATGGAACGCCGCCGAGCACAAGGTGACGCGTGTAGAAAACCGGGTCGTCAACGACTACGAACATATTCTGCTCGTCTATCAGCTCGAGCGCCGGTTAGACGACCTGCGGGTAAGTTCGCATTCCGAGTCTCACGGCCAGGCCCGCGTTGCCTGTTCCTCCCGGTAGTCCGCAAACAGGAACAAGTGTCGGCACATCGCGGCTCGCCTCTTCGTGATAGGCTTTCCGTTTCGGAGAATCACCACAATTGTGTCATCAAAACTGATTGCACTGAGCGCTCTTCTATGCCTCAGTCTGCCACCTCTGGTCGCTCAAGCCGCGTCCACGGTAGGCACGCCACAAACTGATGCTCAACGCGATATCAGTAGAGTCGAGGCCTGCCTCCCTCCTCCCGTGGTCGTGAAGGGAGAGCCTCCACAGTGTCAAACTCTCTCCAAACGAATGGCTGACCTGCGCGTTCCCGGAGTCAGTATCGCCGTAGTCCACCACGACGTGATCGAATGGGCGCGAAGCTATGGTGTGAAAGAAGTGGGCGGAAGCCCGGTCACCGCGGAAACCCTCTTCCAGGCTGGATCCATCAGTAAGCCCGTCGCAACAATGGCCGCCCTCCGCTTGGTTCAGAATGGCAAGCTGTCACTCGATGCCGATGTCAATGCCGTCCTTACAGGCTGGAAAATTCCGCCTAGCCCGGCTGCGCCCGATGCCATGGTTACCCTCCGGGAACTGCTCACCCACACCGCTGGATTTACCGTCCATGGATTCCCCGGTTACGCGGCAAATGCTCCCGTTCCCACTCTCATTCAAGTATTAAATGGTGAACCGCCGGCCAACACCCCGCCTATCCGTCTGGAAAGCGTTCCCGGAAGCAAATGGATTTACTCAGGCGGCGGCTTCACGGTCATGCAGCAGTTGGTCCTGGATGTTTCGAAGGAGCCCTTTCCCAAATTGCTGCACGATACCGTGCTCGCTCCGATCGGTATGACTCATAGCACTTATCAGCAGCCTCTGCCCAGCGACTTGCGTCCGGAGGCTGCCATGCCATTCACCGCGCAGGGAGTAGCCGTTGCTGGCGGTCCGCACACTTATCCGGAAATGGCGGCTGCCGGCCTTTGGACAACCCCGTCTGATCTGGCTCGCTACATCATTGAAGTTCAGCAGTCGCTGCAGGGTCGCGCAAATCATGTTCTCTCCCAGAAACTGACCCAGGAGATGGTGACGCCCGGGAAGGGAGACTGGGGACTGGGTCTGCAAATTGGTGGCTCCGCCTCAAGCCCATACTTCTCCCATGGCGGAGTAAACGAGGGGTACGAGAGCCTCTTTGCCGCTTACGAACACAACGGCGATGGCGCCGTGGTCATGACAAACGCGCAGGGAGGTTTGCGGCTTGCTTCAGAAGTCATGAGCAGCATTGCAGTCGCATACGACTGGCCGGACTTCCGTCCTGTGGTTCGTACGCAAATCAAGCTGGCCCCGGCCACGCTCGCCCGTTACGTGGGAACGTATCAGCTTACACCGCAGTTCAGCATCGTGTTCACGCTGGAAGGCGATCAGCTCATGACACAGGCGACGAATCAGCCGAAGTTGCCCATCTTCCCGGAGTCGGACAGGAAGTTCTTTCTAAAGGTCGTGGATGCTGAAGTCGAGTTTTTTTTCGACGATAAAGGACAGGTGAGCTATCTGATTTTGCATCAGAATGGGCACGAAATGAAAGGCGTGAAGAAGTAATCAGCGCTCGCTCGATGCGAATACTCTTCGTCTCCTACTTTGATGTATGTCCCAGCACTCCCTCCGAGGTTTGTTTCAATACGCGCGCAAATACTTCGCGATCGACATTTGCTCCGCTGAGTAGGACGGCTACGCGCTTGCCGCTTATGATCTCGCGTTCTTGCATCAAACCGGCGAGCGCAGCAGCGCCGGCGCCCTCCGCGACATTATGCGTGTCCTCGTATAGAGCAACCATGGCGGCCGCAATCTCGTCTTCGGTCACTTCGACGATGCGTTCCACGCCGTTCAGAATCAGTTGCAGAGCCTCGGGATCCGGCACTCGGCAAGCTAATCCGTCGGCAAGCTGCGTTTCAGCGGCACAGCTCACCGGCTTCTTTTCGCGAAAAGAAAGAGCGTAGGAGGGCGATGCGGCCGCAACCACGCCAACGATACGCGTAGTGCGACTGAGTGCGGAACGGGCCGCCATAACTCCGCAGATTGCGGATCCTAGCCCGATGGCGACATAGACGGTATCGAGCTCAGGCGCGCCCCGGAACAGCTCTAGCGCGAAAGTTCCAGTTCCGTGCACAAGCAGCGGGTGGAAGGAGGGGACGCGATGGAGACCGCGATCCCTCGCTAGATGATCCGCAAATTCGCTTGCCGCTTGGAAATCTTGACCATGCTCCTCCAGTTCTACTCCCAAGGCGCGCATAGCCCGATTCTTCTCTATGCTGTTACCGTATGGAACGACGATAACGGTCTTGAGGCCGTACCGGCTTGCCGCAAATCCGACCCCTTGGCCATGATTGCCGCGCGTTGCGGCGATGACGCCATGGACTTCTGGGTGCGTTTGCCTCAGCCAATCCATGTAGACCAAGCCGCCACGAATCTTGAAGGCTCCTACCGGCGAGTGGTTCTCGTGCTTCACCCATACCTCGACGCCTACCCGCTGGTTCAAGAGAGGCCATGTGTACTGAGGCGTCGGATCCATCGCGTGAGCAATCACCGCGGCTGCCCGCACGAGCGACTCCGATGACGGTAGTCCCATTGAGAACGTTTCTTTGAGTCCCAGCACTTCGGAGAAAGAATTCATAATCTTACTCTTGCGCACACCAGAGCGGGTTATGAAGACTGCTACCTAACGACGACCGTTTACCATCGTCCCAACATACCTAAGGACATCGGGTAGCTACTCGTTGCGTAGGGCCGCCATGGCTCGACGCTTACGGAAGGGTGGCGCTTCTGGACGCTGCCACCGAGCGAGTGCGCAGTTGGGCGTCTTCCAGCCGCTTCGATTCCTGGTACGTAAACACCATCCGGTGAATAACGGCGAGGTTCCCTAGCACTGCGATCACCCACAGCACAGGCGCCATCCGGTCGAAGAGAGCGCCGATGATCAGAAGTACAATCCGCTCCGGTCTTTCCAAAAAACCAACTTTGCAGGTAGGGATGATGTTCTCCGCGCGGGTCCGCGTGTAGCTGATCATCACCGAAGCCGTCATCACTACGGCCGTGAGCACAACGTAAAACGGTCGATTAATGGTGCCGTAGTATACCAGCAAGCCCATCAACAGCGCCAGATCTGAATAGCGGTCGAGCACGGAATCGAAAAAGCCGCCGAACCGGGTCACCTGGTTTGTTGCGCGCGCCACACGGCCGTCCACCATGTCAAACAATCCGGCGAAAATGATGATGCAGCCCGCAATCCTGAAGCTGCCGATCGCCAGAAAGGCGGCGGCCACAATGTTAATAACCAAGCCGAGAAATGTAAGTACATTGGGATTGATCTTTGAAAGGGCCAGAGCTCGGACAATCAGCCGGACGATTCTGCCAACGCCGATGCCGATTGCGCGAGTGTAAGTCATAATGCCTCGGGTGCTAAGAGCCGCCAGCGTCGTGGATCGTGGTTAGCCGCAGGATTTCCATTTCGCGCATGCCGTCCGGGATCTGTATCTTCACGCTATCGCCCACTCGCTTGCCGAGCAAGCCCTTGCCGATCGGCGAACTGGTCGAAATTTTCCCGTTTGCTACGTCGGCCTCCTCGCTGGTTACTAAGTTGTATGTGACCTCCTCGTCTTTATCCATATCCAGCACGACGACCTGCGAACCCAAACCGACCCGATCCCGCGGGATCTTTGAAAAGTCGATCATGGAAAATTCGCGCAAGCGGGCCTGTAGCTGGCCTAGCCGGGCGTTCACAAAAGCCTGGCGCTCCTTGGCTGCGTGATATTCGGCGTTTTCGCTCAAATCGCCGTGAGCGCGCGCCTTGAGGATCTCCTTGGGAAGTTCGTTGCGCAGCTCATATTCGAGCGCAGCGACCTCTTTTTCCAGCTTCTTTTTCAGATCCTCCATGAGTTACTGCCTTTCATTATAGGGAAGCACGCACGCTCCGTTCTGAAGGCCATTAGGAGAAACTATGTAGCGCCTTGTCGACAGTAGATAAGTCAAGCTGTTACAATAACCTATAGAGGACCCAAGCCCCGCCCAATGGCCAGCAAACCGCCCTTCGCCCAGGGAGCCCAAGTCGAGCACGGAAAATTCGGTCTCGGCTCAGTGCTTTCCTGCAATGACGACTACATTGTCATTAAATTCGACGACCATGGCGAGAAGAAATTCGTCACCTCCATCGTCCTGCCATCCTTGAAAAAGAGCGATCGCCAGCCGCCAGCGGAGAAGCGGCGGGCGACACGGAAGAAGGCCGCACCGGCAGCTGGCGGCGCAGCCTAACGGCAAATTGCGTCGAATGAAGGTCGGCGTTGTCGTTTTTCCCGGCAGCAACTGCGATCACGACGCGTGGTACGCCGTGTCGCAGAATCTGAATCAGAAAGCTGAGTTCGTTTGGCACGATTCCGCATCGCTCGGCGACGTGGATGCCGTGATCCTTCCCGGCGGTTTCTCTTACGGCGATTACCTGCGCTGCGGAGCTATTGCGAAATTCTCTCCCGTGATGCAGGCAGTGAAGAAGTTCGCTCAGGAGGGCGGCCCCGTGCTCGGTGTCTGCAATGGCTTTCAGGTGCTTACCGAGGCTGGGCTATTACCCGGCGCGCTGGTCCGTAATGCGAACCTGAAATTCATCTGCCGGCAAGTACCGCTCGAGGTCGTTACGACAGATTCGCCTTTTACCCACCTGGCGCGAAGGGGCCAAGCGATCACGCTGCCGGTTGCGCATGGCGAAGGGTGCTATATCGCGGACCCGAAGACGCTGGATGAGTTGGAAGCTGAAGACCGGGTAGTGCTTCGCTATCGCGATAATTGCAACGGCTCCATGCGGGACATCGCGGGCATTCTCAATCCGCAGCGGAATGTCATGGGCCTTATGCCGCATCCCGAGCGTGCCGCGGATCCGCTCGTGGGTAATACGGACGGCCTTACCATTCTGAATTCTTTGGTGACCGCAGGGGCCGCCGCTTCCAGGTCATGAGCATCACGCCGGACGTAATAGCGGCTCATCAGCTCACCCCCCCCGAATACGACAAAATCCTGAACCTGCTCGGCCGTGAGCCGACCATTACCGAACTGGGCATTTTCGGCGTGATGTGGAGTGAGCACTGCTCGTATAAGAGCTCGCGCGTTCATCTGAAGAAGCTTCCGACCGAGAGCACGCGCATCCTGCAGGGACCGGGCGAGAACGCCGGAATCATCGATATCGGCGATGGGATTGCGATCGCTTTCAAGATCGAATCGCACAACCATCCGAGCTTTATTGAGCCGTTTCAGGGCGCGGCAACTGGCGTCGGCGGCATATTGCGCGACATTTTCACGATGGGGGCGCGGCCCATAGCCGTCATGGATTCGATCCGCTTCGGAAAATTAGACGATCCCGAAACGGGCGAGCGCAATCAACGCATTCTGGAAGGCGTGGTTTCCGGAATCGCGCATTACGGCAATTGCTTCGGCGTGCCGACGGTTGGCGGCGAGTGCATTTTCGAAGAAAGCTATGACGGTAATCCGTTGGTAAACGTGTTCGCTCTGGGCGTGTTTCGTCACGACGAGATTTTTTACGGCAAGGCCAGCGGAGTCGGTAATTCGGTGATCTACGTTGGCGCAAAAACCGGGCGCGATGGCATCCACGGAGCTTCGATGGCTTCGGCCGAATTCACCGAAGAGTCGAAAGCGAAGCGGCCGAACGTGCAGGTTGGCGATCCATTCTTGGAGAAGCTCCTCCTCGAATCTTGTCTGGAAGCGATGAAGACAGGCGCGATTGTCGGGATTCAGGACATGGGAGCAGCCGGGCTGACCTCCTCCACGTGCGAGATGGGCAGCCGCGCGGGGACGGGTATCGAGATCGATTTACAGTATGTTCCGCAGCGCGAACCAGGCATGACGCCATACGAGATGATGCTGTCGGAATCGCAGGAGCGCATGCTGCTGGTCGCGGAGCGCGGCCGTGAACGCGAAGTTATTTCAGTCTTCGATAAATGGGGGCTGGACGCCGTACAGATCGGAATCGTAACCGATGACGGCATGTTGCGGGTGAAGGATCACGGCGAAATCTTCGCTGAGATTCCGAATCGTGCGCTGGCAGACGAGGCTCCTCGCTACCACCGGCCCTACTCAAAGCCGCTGCGAACCGCGCCGCTAAACGGGCCCGACATTCACAGCAAAGACTTGACTGGTGATCTCAAGAAGCTGCTCGCCTCGGCTGATCTGTGTTCGAAGAAGTGGATCTACGAGCAATACGATTATCAGGTTCGGACGAACACACTCGCCGGGCCTGGAGCGGAAGCGGCAGTGGTAAGAATCAAGGGCACGAATACCTCGGTTGCCATGTCTCTCGACGGCAATGGCCGTTACTGCGCGCTCGATCCGCGCGAGGGAACGAAGCTGATCGTCGCCGAGTGCTGCCGTAATCTCTCGACCGTCGGCGCGCTCCCGATCGCGACCACGAACAACCTGAACTTTGGCAATCCGGAGCGGCCGGAGATCATGGCGCAGATTGTTGAATCGATCGAAGGTCTGGCCGAAGCGTGCAAGTTCTTCGAAGTGCCCGTCACCGGCGGCAACGTCAGCTTGTACAACGAGACGCTCGGCACGCCCATTTTTCCCACACCGGTGGTCGGGATCATCGGAACGCTCGAGATCGCGCTGCCGATTGGAATCGATTTTAAAAGAGCGGGCGCAAAGCTAATTCTTTTGGGTGGGCTCGGTAATCCGAAGCACGGCGAACTCGGCGGAACACAATACGTGAAAGTGATTCACGACGCCCTCTGGGGCAAGCCGCCCGCGCTCGATATGGATTACGAGAAACGAGTGCAGGCGACAGTTCGCGAACTGGTTCGGGAGCGGGCTGTAGAATCGGCTCATGACGTGGGCGAGGGTGGCCTGGCGGTGGTGGTTTCGGAATGCTCGTTCGGGTCGTCGGGAATTGGCGCGGCGATCGACCTTAACTCGGACCTGAGTCCGGAACTGCTGCTCTTTCACGAAGGGCCGTCACGAATTTTGGTCTCAACTGGCGATCCCGAGCGGGTTTTTGCCGCCGCTAAAAAAAATCGCATTGAGGCACTAGCAATCGGCGTTACACTCGAAACGAGAGTGACGATCCGAAATAGGGGACTGGTTCTGATCGACAGCCGTGTCGATGAGCTTTCAGCCGTTTGGACCCACGCACTCGAACACCTCCTCCACAATCCCGTAATGGTGAATACGAATGTTTGATTCGGAAGAGGAAGTCCCGTTCGACAAGCTCCATGAAGAGTGCGGCGTCTTCGCGATTTATGGACATCCCGAGGCGTCGAACCTCGTCTACCTAGGCCTGTACGCGCTGCAGCATCGCGGCCAGGAGAGTGCCGGAATCGCGTCGAGCGATGGCCGGAAGATCCACAGCATCCGCAAAATGGGGCACGTGGCCGAGATTTTTACGCCCAGCGTGTTAAACGAACTTCCGGGTAGCCTCGGCATCGGGCACACCAGATATTCGACTGCCGGCGATACGGTGCTTCGCAATGCCCAGCCGCTATCGGTGGCCTGCAGCAAGGGACAAGTTGCGGTTGCGCACAACGGAAACCTGACGAACGCGATCGAGTTGCGGCGCGACCTGGAGGAAGACGGATCCATCTTTCAATCCACCAGCGACACGGAAGTGGTTCTGCATCTCGTGGCTCGTTCACGTGAGCGAACCCTTTCCGGCGCGTTGCGAGACGCATTGTTGCAAATTGAAGGAGCATTCTCGCTGGTGTTTTTGGCCGAAGATCGGATCATTGTGGCACGCGACCCGCACGGATTCCGGCCGCTGGCGATCGGACGATTAGAGATTCCCGGCGAGCGCCCGGTAACGGTATTCGCTTCCGAAACATGTGCCTTCGATCTGATCGGCGCGACTTATGTAGGCGACGTGGAGCCTGCGGAGATGGTGATCGTCGGGCCCGAAGGCATGACCCGTGAGTTCTACACCACGCCGGGAGTGCGCGCGCATTGCTCGTTCGAACATGTTTACTTTTCGCGGCCGGATTCGGTGGTCTTTGGCAAATCGGTAGCCGAATCGCGGGAGCGCATGGGCCGGCTGCTGGCCCGCGAGCACCCAGTGGAAGCCGACGTCATAGTTCCAGTACCGGACTCAGGCGTTGCCGCGGCCATCGGTTATGCTGCGGAGTCGGGCATCCCGTACAAACAGGCGTTGATCCGGAATCACTACGTTGGCCGGACATTCATTGAACCGTCGCAGGCGATTCGCGATTTCGGCGTCAAGCTGAAGCTCAATCCGGTCCGACATCTGCTGGAGGGAAGGCGCGTCATCCTGGTGGACGACTCGATCGTCCGCGGGACGACGAGTCGAAAAATCGTCCGCATGGTGCGAAATGCGGGCGCGCGCGAAGTGCATGTTCGGATTTCCTGCCCCCCGACCGTTTCGCCCTGCTACTACGGCGTAGATACGCCATCGCTGGGGGAACTGATCGCAGCCAACAACGATATCCGGCAGATTGAGGAGTACATCGAGGCGGACTCCCTCGCGTATCTGTCGCTCGACTCACTGCGCGATTCCGTCCACGATACCGACGACCGTTTCTGCTACGCCTGCTACACCGGACACTATCCGACATTAGTTCAGATCAACGAAATCGTGATGGCTAAGACGGGCTGCTGTTAGCGGTTCCAGTTCGTTGAGGATCAGCTCGCGAACTTGCGCTGTGAGCGCCCCGCGATCTTTTAACCTCATTTGAGCTGTTTCTATGGGCGGGAGAATTTTTAGAGTGACGGTCCCGGGGAGAACAACACCGCTGCCGTAAGGCAAAACTTTGCGCGTCCCGAGTATAAGCAGCGGAACGACGGGCACGCCGGCACGAATAGCGATATAGGCCCCGCCCTCTTTGAAGGGGCGGAGCACGCCATCGTGGGAGCGCCCGCCCTCAGGAAAAATCAGCAGCGAGACCTTCTTGCGCTGAATGGTTTCGGCCGCCAACTGCATGGTCTTTACTGAGGCGCGCGGATCCTGGCGCGGAACAGGGATATGACCAGCGCGACTCAGATGCGTGCCCAGGAACGGGATCTTGAAAAGACCGCGCTTGGCCAAAAAGCGAAACTGCGCCGGGATCTGCGCCAGCGCGAGCGGCGTATCCATATAACTCAGGTGATTCGAAATGAAAACGTAGGGACGAGCGGGGTCAATCAGATCAAGTCCTTCGACTTGCGCCCGAACGCCGCTGACCGCGAGAAGAGTCCTTGCCCAGACGCGAGCAACGCGGATCTGAACGGAGCCAGTTCGATCAAAAAAAGAAACAATCAGGCTGATGGTCCCGAAGAAGATCGTCGCCAGAACGATGCCCGGATCGGCGATCAGGACACCACGGAGACGCGCCATTGCCGTTCTCATGTTACGAAAGCAGACTGCGGGCTTCGCCGACCAAGAATAAGGATCCGGTGAAAAAGACGATGGCATCACGAGGAGCGGTCCGGGCAAAGTCGATCGCCTCAGAAACGGTCGCGGTTATGACGGCGTTCGGATGACTAGTGACGTCGAGAATCGCTTCGGGGCGGAGCGAGCGCGGATACTTTGGCGCGGTGAGGATCAGGTGATCGGCAACCGGGAACAATTGGGCAGTAACTTCGTCGATAGCTTTGTCGCGCATGGCTCCATATACCAGCCAGACAGGATGGCTGCCGCGAAATTCGCGAATGTAGGCGGCGAGGGCGGCTGCGCCCGCCGGATTATGGGCGCCGTCAAGGACGAAGTCCGGATGATGCGAGATGAATTCAAGGCGGCCCGGCCATTGCGCGGATTTGATGCCGGCCTGAATGGCCGGAGCGGGCACGTTTAAGCGTTTACAAGCGAGGATGGCAGCGGTGGCGTTCTCGATCTGATGCCTCCCCGGAAGCCGGCACTCGTAGGGAATTGCATTCAGGCAGAAGGTCGATTGGCGGGCGCTAACTTCTATTTCGGAAAGTTGCGCGTCAGCCGTTCGGATAATTTCGCAGTTCAGTTGGTTGGCCCGGTCTTGAATTACTGCTTCAGCGACGGTGTTCTGCCGGGCTAGGACCACGGGAACACCGGGCTTGAGGATGCCTGCTTTCTCGACGGCAATCAATTCGAGGGTATTGCCGAGAAACGATTCATGATCGTAAGCGATCGGCGTGATGACGCAAAGCTCAGGCGTGATGATGTTGGTTGCGTCCAGCCGGCCGCCCAAGCCCACTTCGATGACGGAGACATCGCAGCGCTCGCGAAAGAGCACAAACGCCATGGCGGTTAGTGTCTCGAAATAGGAAGGATGCGCGTCGATGCGCTCCTGGTTGACGAGCTTTTCGGCGGCGGCATGAACTGTTTCAAATGTCCGGGCGAACATGGCGGGACTGATTGGATCCCCGTCAATCTGGATGCGTTCGGTTGGCTCGATGAGATGCGGAGACGTGTACAGTCCCGTTCGGATACCGGCGTCGCGAAGAACGCTTGCAATCATCGCGCAAGTAGAGCCTTTTCCATTCGTGCCGGCGACGTGAATGAAGTGTTGCGCTTGTTCGGGATGAGCCAGCTCAGCGAGGAGCGCTTGTATGCGTTCGAGACCCCACTTCGCGCCTACCTTCAGCTCATTGCCGAGGAAGTACAGAAAGCGGACGGCTTCCGTATAGTTCACGCCGGTTTCGCCATAGCCGAGCGCGAGAGAAGCGGCTCGACCAAATGAAACACATCGCGGGCCACGATTTCGTTTCCCTTGCCATTCGGATGGATGCCGTCGGGCTGCATCATATCGGAATGCTGATAGACATCGATCAGCAGAAACGGCAGGAAGCGGAGGTGATATTTCTTCGCCAGCGCCGGAAACATGGCGGTGAAAGGGCGGACATAATCGGGGCCATAATTCGGAGGCAATGTGATGCCCAGAAGAACGATTGGGATGTTGGCCTGTTTGAGGCGGACGATCATTTCTTCGAGATTCTTTTCCGTGGATTCAACCGGAATGCCACGTAAACCGTCGTTCCCGCCGAATTCGAGGAGGACGAGAGCGGGATGCACGGCGATCACGTTATCGATCCGGGCGAGACCGTCGGTAGTGGTATCGCCGCTCACGCCCTGGTTGTCGACGCGGTACTTGAAACCGTTCTGATTGAGAAGATCCTGCAGGTCGTCGGGATAGCTTCGCCCAGCAACACCGGCAGTCAGACTATCGCCAAAAGTGACGATGACCGGACGAGTATCGGCGGTGGTTGGGGGAGCGGCGGTGGATGTGGTGGAACTTGGTTGAGCCGCGGTGCGTTGTTCTGATTGTGGGGCTTCCGCGGAACGATGACACGCAGTTGCCAGAGCACAGAGCAAGCACGCTGACAGAATGAAAGGAGAAGACAGCCGTTCCACCTTCTCTAACTTGACATGATGCCCTCTGAAAACCGGACCGAAGTGATCGAAATCCGGAAACTCTGGAAGATCATCGAGAACCCACCGAATCGAGTCGAAATTCTCCGCGATATCAGTTTCACTGTTCCACGCGGGCAGTTTCTGGCCATTATGGGCGCGTCGGGCAGCGGGAAGAGCACGCTGCTGGGACTGCTGGCGGGACTCGACACCGTCACCTCCGGCCGCATCGTGCTGGACGGCACGGATATCACGAATCTGGGTGAAGACGCACTGGCGCGGGTGAGAGGGCGAAAGATCGGGTTCGTCTTTCAGTCGTATCAACTGGTGCCGACACTGACGGCGGAAGAGAACATCCTGCTGCCGGCGGAGCTGAGCGGATACGAGGGCGACACGCGGGGACGCGCCAAGGAGCTGCTGGAACGGGTGGGACTGCTGAATCGCGCCCATCATTATCCCGTCCAGCTTTCGGGAGGAGAGCAACAGCGAATCGCTTTGGCGCGGGCGTTTGTCACGCGGCCGCCCATATTGATGGCGGATGAACCGACGGGTAATCTGGATAGCGCCAATGGGCAGCATGTGCTGGAACTGCTGCTGCAACTGAATCGGGAAGAGAGAACCACGCTGGTTCTGGTGACGCACGATCCGGTGCTGGCGGAGCAGGCCGAGCGAATCATTATGCTGCGGGACGGCCAGGTGCTCAGCGATGAGATGGCCGAGAGAGCGCTCGAGGTTTGATGCTCTTTCCTACTGAGTCGAAGGCGGGATATGTCTCGTTCGGACCGCGGACAGCGGCGAAGATCGCATGGCGAGAACTGCGGGCGGCGCCGGCGAAGTTCGTGTTCGTGATATTGGCGGTCGCGGTGGGAGTGGCGGCGCTGAGCGGCGTGAAGGGATTTGGTTATGCCTTCAAAGGCATGCTGCTGAAGAATGCCAAGCAACTGATAGCGGCGGATCTCCAAGCGCAAACCTGGGGCCTCCTTACACCGGAACAGCTCGGCGCGATCGAAAAAATCGGCCATAAATACGGAAGCACGACGCGAGTTACGGAGACGATTTCGATGGCCGGCTCCGCGAATACGCGCGTACCGCAGATGGTCTCGGTGAAGAGCGTCGATCCCGCCGTGTATCCGTACTACGGGAAATTGAAGATCAGCCCGAACGAGCCGATTTCGGAGCTGCTGAAGAGCGATTCGGCGGTGGTGGTTACGCCGGAACTGTTGCTGCGATTCAAAGTGCATCCGGGAGACACGATACGGCTGGGCGGCAAGGATTTCCGCATCGCGGGAACGCTGCTGTCGGAACCGGACCGTCTGGCTTCGGGCTTCGGACCGGGAATGCGAGTGCTGATTAGCCGCTCGGGACTGGACCGAACCGGATTGATTCAGTACGGAAGCCGCGCAGCGCAGCGGTTCCTTTTCAAACTGAACCCCAATGTGAATCTGGAGCCGATAGAGAGCCAATTGAAAGGGATCGTCCACCGCGTTTTCATCAGCGATTATCGCGAGGGCAGCCCGGCGGTGGGCAAGGCGATTGACAACACCACGACCTTTCTTAGCCTGATCAGCCTGATAGCGCTTATCGTCGGCTCGCTGGGAGTGGCGATGGCGATGTACTCGCACCTTCAGCAACGGATGGACACCATTGCGGTGATGAAGGCGTTGGGCGCACGCGCCAGCCAAGTGATGCAGATCTATCTGCTGCAGACTTTGTGGCTCGGAATCGCGGGAGGACTGATCGGAGTCGCGATTGGCGCGCTGGTTCAGAAGTCCTTCCCGTGGCTGATTCAGCGGGTTTTCGCACTGCTGCCGAACGTGCCGTGGGACTGGTCGTTCAGCCTGCAAGGACTGAGCCTGGGCGTGCTGGCGACCCTGCTCTTCACGGTTCCGCCGCTGCTCAGTATTCGGAACGTTCGACCGAGCCTCGTCTTCCGGCGCAACATGGGAGACGCCGCGCTGGAAAGCCGCAAGCAATGGCGCGAGAAGATTCCGAGTTGGGCCGGCGCCTTGCTGATTCTGTGCGGCTTCTGCGGCATTGCCGTGTGGCTGAGCGGTTCGTGGCGCATGGGATTCTATTTCATCGGCGGCCTGGTGGTGAGTATCTTGCTGTTGGCCGCGGTGGCGGCGCTCCTGCTGTTCGGGCTGCGCCGGATAGTTCGGTTGTGGAGCGCGCGGCTGCCATCGGCGCTGCGGCACGGTTTCGCAAACCTGTATCGGCCCGGCAATCAAGCGCGATCGGTCCTGGTGGCACTCGGGGTCGGCGTGATGTTCACGCTGTCGACGTATCTTCTGCAAGCCACGGTTCTGAAGCAAGTAAAAAGCGAAGGACCGGGGCGCGAGGGCAATCTGTTTCTGCTGGATATCCGAAACTCGTCGGAGATTACAAAGCTGATCGAATCGCAACCGGGCGTGACCAGCCCGCTGCAACTGGTCGGCTACATCGTTTCGCGGATGCTGGCGAAGAACGGCGTGGCCGCCGAAAAACTCCCGCTTACGAAAAGGCGCAAGGACGATTTGCAGACGATTCGCATTACGACGGCCAAGTCGATTCCGGACGGACTCGTATTGAAGCAGGGCCGCTGGTGGAATGGCAACAGCGCCGAACCGGAATTGGCGGTGTCCCAAGAGGCTCAGCGAGATTTTCATCTGAAACTGGGAGACCGGCTGGAATTCCAGATGGCCGGGCGAACGATGAACGCGCCGCTGGTAGCGATATTCGAGCGCACGGAACGCGCCCCGGTGCGCTACGACCTGGTGTTCCCGGAGAACGCCCTGAAGGGTTTGCCGGTGGTGTATTACGGCGCGGTGCATGTCAAGCCGGCGGACATACCGCAAGTGGAAGAAGCCGTTTTCGACCGGTTCCCAACGGTCACCGTGATGAACCTGGCCGAGGTGTTGACGCGAATTCAAGAAGCGGTGGACCAAGTCGCACTGGTGGTGCGATTTCTAGCGGGATTCGCGATTCTGGCGGGAATCATTATTCTCTCTTCGAGCGTCGCGGGGACGCGATACCGGCGCATTCGGGAGGTTGCGATTCTGAAGACGCTGGGCGCCACGAAGCGGCGCATTAAGACTATCTTTTCCATTGAGTTCTCAATTCTGGGCGCGGTCTCGGGACTGGTTGGCGGCATTCTGGCAAACGTGTTTACCCGGATTGTGTCGGACAAGTTCATCGAGGCGTCCTTTGATTTCGACTGGCTATCGCTGCTTGTGGTCGTGATTGCCACGGCGATTCTAGCGAACATGGCTGGATGGCTGGCGAGCGCACGAATTCTAGACCAGCGGCCGCTGGAAGTGCTGCGGAGCGAATAGGGCGAGGTCAAGACATTAAAACCCGCAGACGGCAAAGGGCGACCGTCCGCGCCAAGCAATCGAGACTGCCTCGGATGTCATGAACAAATTTTCGAGGCGAAGAAACGGCGCATTTTACGAAACAGAATGGAGGAGGGTATATGGGCCGTGTTGACGAACGGGATGGAGAATTTCTGGTCGCTGCTGAAGGAACTTATATCAGCGTCGATCTGTTCCATTTGTTCCGCTACCTCGACGAGCAGTGCTTCCGCTTCGATAAGCGCTGCTTGACCGATGCGGAACTTTTTGTGATCATATTGAGCCAGATCATTGGCCGACGCCTCACCTATGACGAGTTGACAGGTAAGATGGACACGCCGGTGCCGTTCAGGGTCGGGGCAAGCGCAACAAAGCAGCGTGAAGCCTTGTTCAATCTTTGCGCCGAAGCTTCGGTTTGTGTCCAGCGCGGCGTTCTGGTTTGGTTGCGTTATGCTTTCGCAATTGTCCGTCCAATTCAGCTTCTGAGACTCTCACAATTTTCCGCATGTGAGCCTTGAACTGTTCAAAATGGATGAGGTTCATGATCCTGCATGTCAGTACGATTTAACGAATAAGGCATCAATGAATGTGGAGCAACAATCCCGTAATCAGACCTAGTTGCCATAGAATAATCCCGATGAGAAATGAATGCAGGATCGGAACATGACGCCGATTGTTGCAACCATCATCCTTCTTGTGCTGGGCGTTTTCATTGCGCTGCTCACGAACGCCTTTTTCCATTTTATCCTCATAGTCGGCGATTTGCTTTAGAGTCGTTAGTGCTTTGACCTGCACCCTAAATCCGCACATCTGACGATACAACTTTCACCCATCTGTCAGTTCTTTGAAAGCGGGGATGGGGGTGTGGGGCAAGGGGCCGGCAATTGAGGGCCCTTGCCCCGCCTCAGCCCACCTACAGTTATTCAAGGCGGCGAACTCCGATGGCGTCCGATACGCCAGAGCGCTATGCGGACGAAGCTGATTGTAATCGCTACGCCAGGCGGCGATCTTCCGCCGCGCATCGAATAGATTGCGGAACCAACTGACATTCAGGCATTCGTCCCGCAGCTTGCCATTGAAGCTTTCGACGTGTCCGTTCTGCATCGGTCGTCCGGGCTGAATATGCACGAGTAAGATTCGCCATTCAATGCACCATGCGAGGAAGTGCCGGCTGGTTAGCTCTGGTCCGTTATCGCACCGGATACTCTGTGGCCGTCCACGCTGGCGGATGATCTGTTCCAGCGCGCGCGTGACGCGGCGACTCGCGAAGCTGGTGTCGGCTTCGAGCGCCAGGCATTCGCGAGTAAACGTATCGACTACTCCGAGCACGCGAACCGTGCGGCCGGTAGCCAGCACGTCGGCAGCAAAGTCGAGTGCCCATTCCTGATTCGCTGCTATCGTGCTCACGGGCTTCACGCCGACCCGCACCAGGCGCTTACGTTTGCGGCGCTTCACACAGAGTCCCGCTTCACGATATAGGCGCCAAACGCGTTTGTGATTCACCTGCTCGCCATCACGGCGCAGTAACACGTGCAAGCGGCGGTAACCGAATCGCGGCTTCTCCCGCGCTAGCTCCACGAGTTTCTGGCGTAAGCCGGCATCGCATCGCACCGAGCGGTAACGGAAGGTCGAGACCGGCAGGCGTAGCACCTGGCAGGCTCGCCGTTCACTGAAGGCAAAATCCTCTTTCAGATGCTCCACAGCGGCCTTCATGGCTGCGAGCTCCAGCCGTTTTTTCGAATCACCGATTGCAGCGCGTCTTTGTCGAGACTAAGATCCGCAACCAGCTTCTTCAAACGCGCATTCTCTTCTCGCAGTTGGCGCGCTTCCTGGGCTTGGCTGACATCCATGCCGCCGTACTTCGCCTTCCAGTCGTAGATCGTGTACGTGCTCACGCCCGCTTCGCGGGCTACGTCGGCCGCCTTCCGTCCTGCATCCAACTGCTGCAACGCTGCGATGATCGCCGCCTCGCTGTGTTTGCTCTTCGGCATCCTTCTTCCCCTTTCCTCCCTACGAAATCATATTCAACTTCGTGCGAATTTTGGGGTGCAGGTCACTTCGCTCCTGTCTTCGGCGGAAAAATTCGATCCTCCCTAATACTCGCGGGAACTGCCGCAATTCCTCACCAAGCTCCAACGTCATGGGTACGTAGCGCATCCTGCCCTTTTTCAGCTTGGCTCGTACGGCAATCAAGCCCTCTTGATATTTAACGTCCACCGAGCGGAGAGCAAAAGTTCTGAGATTCGCATACCGGTGGTTAATGCAATGAGTATTAGAAGCCTGAGTCGATGAACACTTGTTTGATCTCTCTTGTATCTGTATCGCTCTGATGAGTTTTTTCGTCGAGTGCCTGCTTCAGTCCGCGAATCTCTTCGGCAGATAGGTAGCGTTCCCGCTGGTCATCGAGTCGTTCCACTTCCACCTGGTCAGCGGGTTCCGGTCAATACCGGTCTCCTTCGACCAAATGATAGAGGCCTTTCCATCATGTGGTGCATGACATTGAAGTGCCTCAGCGCAGTACCGGCGCATAGGTCCTTCTCTCCGGTGAGATTCTCGTACCATCGAGCTACGGCCACTCCATCTACTTCACGGACAAACAGCGTTCCGAGCTCCTACGGATGCCTTCGACGACGCTCTTCTCCCCGCTGCTCGATTTCTTCTTCCGTCCGTAGTGAGTGCGACATCGGTGTGGATCTGGAACGAATCCGGCCGATGTCCGGCAGGGATGACATTGCGCGGCGGTTCTTGCCGATAAGAGCACGAGCAACTGCTGTCGCTGCCTTTGCGCAACAGAGATGCCGCCTTCTTTGCTTGCTGGACGCGCAAGGAGGCTTACCTTAAGGCAATCGGTGCTGGTCTCAGAGTGCCGCTTGACTCTTTTAGAGTCCCACTGTTGGACGATTTACCTGTTCAGGTCGCAACAGGCGGACTCGCCGCATGATGGCTAGACGACGTCGCTCCTCGTCCGGATTATGCCGCTGCTTTGGCGGTGAACCTGGCCGACCCTGCTTTGTGTGGCTGGAGTTTCCCGAATGTCGATGAATGTGTGCACAAGTTCAGCCCATCATAGCGATTTGTGACCATTGCGCTTCACTCGGGATCGTTACTAAAGAGAGAATAGGAATCATGAAAGGATCCCGACTAATGGCGGCCCAGCAGAGAATTGTCAGGTGAGCAGGTGAGAATGAGCACAGCACTCAGATCTGAACCCAATCCCGGGATGATCCTCGACGCCATCAATGGATATCAACGGTCTGCAGCATTGAAAGCTGCGATTGACCTTGACATTTTCACTGAGATTGCTCCCGGCCGCCGGCGTGCTGAGGCGATCGCGAAAGGGGTCGGTGCATCGACGCGCGGCGTTCGCATCCTCTGCGATTACCTCGTAATCATCGGTTTTCTTTCAAAAGAGGGCAACGAATACTCACTTAATATCGATTCAGCTACGTTCCTTGACCGGAACTCGCCAGCATATTTCGGCAGCATGCTACATTTTCTCCTCGATCCGCGCCTTATCAGTCCATTTATCGACTTGTCACACATCGTTCGAGCGGGAACAACCACATTGCCTGACGAAGGAACCGTCACGCAGGGTAATGCCTTATGGGTAGATTTCGCGGAACACATGACTGCCGCGGTCTACCCTTCAGCGGTGGAGTTGGCAAATTTGGTCGCCGGAGGCGGCCAGATAAGGTTGTTGGATGTTGCAGCGGGGCACGGGCTGTTCGGCATCATGATCGCCCAGCGAAATCCAAATGCGCACATTACGGCCGTGGATTGGCCGCACGTGCTTGCTGTGGCAAGCACAAACGCGGAGAGATACGGCGTGGCCGACCGTTATTCAACCCTTGCGGGCAATGCGTTTGAAGTAGAGTTCGACGGTCCTTACGATTTGATTTTGGTGACGGGCTTCTTCCACCATTTTGATCCGCCAACCTGCGAGAAACTGATGCGGAAAATCCTTGGCGCACTCGCTCACGGCGGAAGCTGTGTGACGCTGGATTTCGTGCCGAATGAAGACCGCGTATCACCCCCTATTGCCGCTGGATTCGCCATGATGATGCTGGCGACTACACCGTCAGGTGACGCGTATACGTTTGCTGAATATGACAGGATGTTCGGCAACGCGGGATTTGCGGCTTCCCGGCTTCAGTTGCTTACCACTACGCCGCAAGCCGTCGTCGTAAGCAGGAAGGACTAGCATCCAGGCAGGAGTGCGCCGCAGGTCGAAGCAAGTCCCAGAACGCTGCTGAATCTTAGCGGGATTCCGGGTTGGCCGAGCCCGGTTGTCCAGCCATCGGTTCGCTAACGTAAGCTGAATGCATCGAAATGACGCTCTTCTGCAGACACCGTTTTAGCATTTCGGCGAAATAGGCTAGCTGCGGAGGTTCCATTATGCTGAGATGATTGCCGGGAACGACGTGCACTTCCAGTCCCTGTTCCGCAATGTCAGCCCATGCCAGGCGTCTATCCTGATAAGCACGGAAAACCGCGTCAGTAGCCCAGAACAAGACCAGAGGTCCGGGATACGACTCTGGCACGTAGGTAGACATCGCGTTGGCGTTCGCCTGATCGATCTTGGCGAGCGCTCGAGCACGCCTGCGTTCCTGACGCATACGTCGAACCACATTACGGAACGCGACCGCGTAGCCCAAAGGTCCAGGCGCGGCCTCCAGGAGAATTTCGCCGATTTTGCGGTCGAGGCGCCAAAGTACTTTGGACCGCAGTGAATCATCGCGGAAATGGTTTAGCTTGCCGGGAAAGAAACAATCAATGAGTAGGACTAGTCCGACCTCCTCCCGCTGGAGCCTCAGCTGCTGCGCCATTTCGAAGGCGACAACCCCGCCCAGGCAGGCGCCGGCGAGATGATATGGCCCGTGCGGCCGCACGTTGCGCATTTCGGCGATATAGTGCGCCGCCATATCCTCAATCCGCGTGTGAGGCTCTCCCTGCCCATCAAGCCCGCTCTGCTGGAATCCATAAAGGGGCTGCTCCGGTCCGAGCAAGGCCGAGAGCGCCTGGTGTGTGGCTGAAGGTGAATGGATAAAAAAAAGCGGAGGCAGCGTCCCGTCTGGTTGTATGGGAACAAGCGACGTTTTTCCGGAGGAAACGTGCTGATCTAAAAAAGCCGCCAATTCCTGAACAGAAGGCGCTTCAAAGACAGCCGAAACCGGCAAATCTTTACGAAAAGTCTTGGAAATCTCGGAAAACAGCTTGAGCGCGAGCAGCGAATCGCCACCTAGATCAAAGAAGCTGACCGATACGCTTATTGGGCGAGTCCGCAAAACACGTTCGAAAATTTCCGCCAAATTGCGCTCGGTTTCCGATTGAGGAGCAGCGAAGTCGGCGATTCCAGGTGCATCATGCCGGCCGACTTCCGGCAGGGCCTGGCGATCCACCTTGCCATTCGGCGTCAGCTTGAACTCCGAAAGCGGCAGGAAGATGGAAGGAACCATGTACTCAGGAAGAGACTTCTTCAGGTGGGCGCGCAATTCTTCCGGGCTCGGCGGAGCACCCCTCTCGGGAACGAAGTAGGCTACCAGCAGGGATTCCGGTGAAGATACGGCCTGCAACGCTACCACTGCATCTGCAACTGCAGCATGGTTCCGCAGAACAGCCTCAATTTCGCCGAGCTCAACCCGATAGCCTCGTATTTTTATTTGGTTATCGAGGCGCCCGACATATTCTATATTGCCGTCGGGCCCAACTCGAGCCAGGTCTCCGGTACGGTAAAGACGTGACGGCGGGACTCCGAACGGGTTCGGGATGAAGCGCTCAGCCGTCAACTCGGGCCGCCTCCAATAGCCTCGAGCTAAGCCGGCTCCGCCGATGAACAACTCGCCAATTTCCGCGTCAGACACGGGCGCACCATTGTGGTTCAGAAGGTAGATCTCAGTGTTCGCTATCGGGCGGCCGATCGGAATCGTCTGCAACCCACTTTTTACCTGGAACATCGACGAACAGACGGTGGTTTCAGTAGGTCCGTATTCATTCCAAACGCACTTTGCGCGCGCTAGAAGTTCTTTTGCCAGCTCTGCGGAAAGCGGCTCTCCGCCGCAATGAACTGTTATGTGCTGCCCTCCTACCCATCCCGCTTCCAGTAGCATTTTCCAGCGACCGGGGGTGGCCCGCATGACCGTTGCGCGGCTTCGTTCTAGAATTTGACGCAGAGCGCGACCGTCGCGGACGGCGCTGGAAGGCGCGATTAGAAGACGAGCGCCCACAGTCAGCGGCAGGAACAGCTCGAGTCCCGCAACATCAAAGGACAGCGACGCTACCGCCATGATCGTGTCAGCATCGGTGATTTGTTCGGCCATCGATTGGAGCAGATTGGCGAGAGCGGCATGCTCAACCATGACTCCTTTGGGCTGCCCCGTGGAACCGGAGGTGTAGACGATGTAAGCCAGGCTACGCTCTTCGAGAGCGGTGGGCGGGGGGCACGTTTCTTCCTCCCGCGAGATATCTAGCCGCTGGTCGTCAAGGCAAAGTACGGTTTTCAGTGTAGGAAATAGATCGTCGCGTAGCTTGTGCTCCGTGATCAACAATGGAGCACCGGAATCTTCCAGAATGTACGCCAGCCGGTCTGGTGGATACTCCGGGTCAAGGGGAACGTAGGCGCCGCCCGCCTTCAGGATACCTAGTAAGGCGGGTAGCAGTGTGACGCTTCGGCCGAGGCACAGCGCGACCGGCGTCTCGGGCAGGATGCCGCGCTGGCGCAAGTAATTCGCCAATTGATTGCTTTGCCTACGGAGCGCATCATAAGTGAGCTCCTGATTCCCACAGACCACAGCTACCTTGTGCGGCGTTCGAAGGCATTGCTGCTCAAGTAAGCACAACATGGTACGAGGTCCAGTGTCCTCGACAGGGAAGACCGGGGATACGGATTCGGTTTGCCTAGTCAACGCATTTCCTGTATTTCAAACACATTCGCAAAGCCAGCACCAGCCCTGACCGCCCGTTTTGCCTCACCTTCTGACGCCGCGCCATTATCTAAGTCGTCCTCGCGCTCACGGCAATGACAAGACATATTTTAAAGGATGTCGACATCCCAGGAGCCTATCTTAGGCTACTTTAACTCCTCTTCAAAGTAACCTCGATTGTATTCAAAGGTAACCTCGATTGTAGACGACTCGCAGAATTCTCAAACCGGTCTTCCGTCCTAGTACGCCCTTCCGTCCTAGTACGTGCCTAGTACTTGTTGGTCGCCATAAGTCTTCAATTCTAATGTCCGGCATGTTATGTTTGTACGTTCCCGGACCTGATTTTTGGAGCGGCTTATTCAGGCGATGCGGCTGTGACAAAAAGGGCGGTAGCTTACTCACTGAGCAGTGGGTCGATGGCTCATATATTGACTTCTTGATAGCTAATAAACCCGTTCCGGCAAGGATTTTATTATGATTAGCGGTGTTAATTCCTCGATAAACTCAGAGATTTCACAGCTAAATTGGTATGCGCTTCGAACAAAATCGAATCAGGAAAAGATTGCTGCGGCGGCCTTGGAGACGAAAGGGTATCAGCAATATCTTCCGGTAATCCGGGAGCTGCGCCGGTGGTCAGATCGATCGGTGGAAATTGATCGGCCGCTCTTTGCAAGTTACCTGTTCTGCCGTTTCGAGTTGAAATGCTGGTTGCCGGTGATTCAGAGTCCTGGTGTAGTTTCGGTGGTGGGATTTGGGAACCAGCCAGGGCGCATTGCGGACAGTGAAATCGAAGCAATCCGGCTGGTGGCTGGATCCGGTCATCGTACGAAACACTGCGCGTTCTGCTCTGAGGGACAGCGAGTGCGGATCAAGCGGGGCCCATTACAGGGCCTAGAAGGTTTCGTGATACGGAACAAAAGTGAATGGAGAGTGATCGTTTCTGTGACTTTGCTGCAACGATCTATCTCGACTGAGGTCGATCATGACGCGATCGCGCCGATGGAGCGTGGGGGTACAGACAGGAGACCTCGGAAGCTCACACTTCCGCTACAAGTACGTAACGCTGAGAAGATCGGGTTAAGGTAGTTTGTTTGCCTGTTCGGAAAATTGTAATTACTTTTGTTGACAATGACGTTTCATAGACTCACGCATGTTTCGGCTCTGCTCAGCTCGGTTGTCCTCGGGTCTATGTGTCACGCCCGGCAGCATCCAGCTCCAGGAGACCTGACGTCGACGTTACGCCAACATGTAAGGACGGTCGATACGGGGCGTTGCGGAGACCGCTCCAACTATGTGCTGGGAGCCGATGACCAAATTGCCGTTCTGATCCCCGATCTTGATGAGCTGAATGGAAGGCAGTTTCGACTTGATAAGGATGGTCAACTGGAGCTGCCGTTGGCAGGGCGAGTAAATGCGGGCGGACTTACCGCCGGCCAATTAGGACGCGAGATTGAAAAACGCCTCAAACGTTTTGTGAATAAACCTGAAGCAGTAGTAAGTATCACAGACTTTCGCAGCCAGCCGGTATCTGTACTAGGACCCGTCGGCATTCCTGGCGTGTATCAAGTGCAGGGCTGTAAGACACTGTTCGAGGTTTTATCGTTGGCAGGCGGTCTGAAGCCCGAGGCTGGCGAGAGGATACGCGTCACGCGTGAGATCCGGTGGGGGCGGATTCCGCTTCCGCAGGCCCAAAACGATCCCTCGGGGCGGTTTAGTGTCGCCTCGGTAAGCATCAAGAGCATCATGGATGCAAGCCACCCCGAGGAAAATATCGCGATTGAACCCGATGATGTAATCTCGGTGCCCAAAGCCGAGTTGGTCTATGTAGTGGGAGCGGTGCATAAACCGGGCGGTTTTGTTCTCGGTCAGGATGAGAGCATGTCAGTGTTGCAGGTGATTTCGCTAGCCGAGGGTCCAGAGAAGACCGCCGCTACTAGCAGAGCGAAAATCATGCGGTCAATTCCGGGAACAACAGAACGGGCCGAGATACCCGTCAATCTGGCAAAGCTTATGTCCGGCAAGACAGCAAACGATCCTCGTTTGCTAGCGAATGATATCCTGTTCGTCCCCGACAGCGCCGGGAAGAGTTTCGCTGCTAAGACTCTCGACGCAGCAATCAGCGCCCTAACCGGGGCGGCCATCTATAAACCCTTTTGACGATGAAACAGCCAGGAGATCTTAACGACGACGAGTCGCTCCGTAGCCTCACACCGGCCGCGCGCCGTATCGTGCCCGCGGGGTACGTAATGGCAACAGCGGCGCCGCTCACCACGTATGAAGCCGAAAAAGGGTCGGAAGGCGCTGGCCTGTTGGACTACTGGCATATTCTCAGACGTCACAAATGGGCGTGGATGATGTTCGCGGTCGTTGGGACGCTCCTCGGTTTTGCCTTTGCGTTTCCGCGGACACCTGAATACGAGGCCAGTACATCGGTTGAAATCGTCGGCTTGAACCAAGATTTTCTGAATCTAAAAGGCACCAGCCCGATTACAACCGAGGGTGGCTCTTCTTCGGACAATGTTTCTGAGATTCAGACTCAAATCAAGCTACTGGAAAGCGATTCTCTCGGGCAGCGTGTCATAACAAGGCTGAAGCAGCGTCCGCTGCCGACAAATAAAGTTGCCCGGCGCTTCTCAGTTAGTGGCATGCTTCACCTTAAGCAATTCGCCGCACCGGCGACGCCAGATAGGTTGTTGGAGCTCGCGGCCAAGAGTGTAAAGGCTAAACCGGCCGGACAGACACGAATCATTCAAATCACGGTGGATTCGACGGATGCTAACCTTGCAGCGGAGTTTGTCAACACGCTTGCGAACGAGTTTATACAGCAAAACCTGGAATCTCGTTGGAAGTCGGCCGAGAGCACCAGTGATTGGCTAAGTAAGCAGCTTGATGACATGCGCCAGAAGCTGGAGACATCGCAGCGTGCACTTCAACAATATGCGGAACGGAGCGGCTTGATCTTTACGGGCGATAGAGACAGTGTTTCAGAAGCGAAGCTGCGCCAGCTACAACAGGAACTATCGGCGGCTCAGGCGGACCGAATCGCCATGCAGTCGCAGAACGAACTGGCGCAGACGAGTTCGCCCGGAACATTGCCAAAGATGCTAGACGACCCTGGCCTGCGCGATATCCGGTCGAAGATTTTGGAGCTGCGGCGTCAGATTGCGGAATTAAGTGCAACTTACACTCCCGAATACGGTAAGTTAAAGCGCGCCCAAGCGGAGCTGGCGAGCTTGGAGAGCGCGTTTCAACACAGTCAGGCGGAAATACTGAAAGGACTGCAAAACCAGTATGCGGAAGCGGCCCGGAAGGAAAGACTTCTGAGCCAGGCCTATGACAACCAAGCTGTACGGGTCACTGAAGACGGCGAGAAATCCATTCAGTACAGCATTCTGAAGCGCGAGGTCGACAGTAATCAGCAACTTTATGAGATCATGCTCGAACATCTGAAGGAATCGACGCTGGCCGCTGCCATGCGCGCCAGTAACGTGCGCGTAGTGGACGCAGCAAGAGTTCCGCCTCTGCCGTATAAGCCGAATGTTCCACAAACGTCAGCCCTTGGATTAATCGCCGGAGCTTTCCTGGGAGCGGCATTTCTTGTAATGCGCGACCATGCGAATCAGACAATTCAACAACCTGGAGAAAGCAGTCTGCTGTTGCACACTACCGAACTCGGCGTGATCCCGTCCGCCGACCTCGAAATTCGCCCGCCGAGGATAGGCCAGTCGTCCAGGCCTATATTCGATTCGAAAATTTTATTCAAAGCTGCCCTAGCTCCGGCAAGCTCGCTCGAGTTAGGCAGGTGCCAGAGCAAACCGTCTGTTCTCTCCGAGAGTTTTCGATCCACATTGCTTTCCATCCTTCTCTCGACCGAGGACAGCAAGAGGCCAAAGGTTCTGGTGATCACCAGTGCCGGTCCGCGGGAAGGCAAATCCACGATAACCAGCAATCTAGGAATTGCAGCTGCAGAGTTCGGCCAAAAAGTATTGTTGATTGATGCCGATATGCGCAGGCCGCGTTTACACGAAATATTTGATCTGGGCAATGAGCGCGGGTTGAGCACCATCTTACTCAAGATGGCCGTCCTAAACGGTGACAAGTTTCTTGGCGGAGTCATTCGTGAGACCGGCGTAACGGGTCTGTCGGTTGTGACAAGCGGGCCCACAAGCTCAACCGCGACTAAGTTACTGTATACATCTTACATGCGTAATTTGCTCCAGTACCTGCGCGGTGAGTTTGACCTGATCTTAATCGACACGCCTCCTGCCTTGTACATCCCTGATGCACGCGTACTGGGGCGCATGGCAGACAACGTGGTTACTGTAATCTGGGCGGGCCACACAACGCGAGGTGCCGCGTTGGCAACATGGCAGCGTCTGAACGAGGATGGCACGCGTTTGCTGGGCACAATCCTGAACGACTGGGATCCTAAATCAGCTTCCCGGGATTCCGGCTATTACACGATGGATTACTACTATGGCGACTCGGCCCGTGTGTAAGGCGGTCACCAGCGCCCCTAGCTCATAGGGGTCGTATTCGCCTGTCTCGATACGAATAAGCTTTCGATTTCCCCAGCGACAGCTTAGTAGCTTACGCCGCAACACGACGCCTCCCGCGCATAGAAATAGCCTATTTCGCAGTGTGGTTGGCGAGCAATTTCTGTACGGGTACAAATAAGGTTCGATATTACGTATGTATTCATTACTGTTTCTCGGCATTGCGTCGTTTGTGCTTTCGCTGTTTCTCACCCCAATCGTTCGTAACATCTTTTTACGCTTGGGTGTGGTGGATCGACCCGACCGCGAACGCAAGTTCCACAGCCGACCGATTGTCCGCGTTGGCGGTGTGGCAATAGGGTTGTCGTATATGCTCGCGTTCGCCTTATTACTGATCGCAAACTTCAAGGCGGGAATCATCATCCGAGGAGCGCTCCCGCTGATCTGCAAGCTCTTTCCGGCTGCGATTCTGATGTTCCTAACGGGATTCCTCGACGACCTGATCAATCTGAATCCTTGGCAGAAACTCATAGGTCAGGTGACGGCCGCGACGGTGGCTTACATTGGGGGCATTCAGGTGCTTGCCGTAAATGGCAAGCACTTTGCGCACTGGTGGTCTTTCCCGATCACAATTCTGTGGCTGCTCGCTACGAGTAACGCTGTAAATCTAATTGACGGGGTGGACGGCGTTGCCACAGGTATCGGACTCTTTGCAACAGCGACGATCACCTTAGCGGCACTTATGCAGCACAATGTGGAGCTGGGCCTCGCAACGGTACCATTGGCAGGCTGCCTGCTGGCTTTTTTACGTTATAACTTTAACCCTGCGACCATTTTTCTCGGAGATTGCGGCAGCCTTCTCATTGGTTTCTTACTCGGCTGTTACAGTGTTTTGTGGAGCCAAAAGTCGGCAACAATTCTCGGAATGACCGCCCCCTTACTGGCGCTGTCAATTCCTTTATTGGATACATTGCTTGCTGTGGTTCGACGTTTTCTTCGAAGGCGACCGATATTCGGCGCCGATCGAGGCCACATTCACCATCGGCTGCTTGAGCGTGGACTCACGCCCCGTCGGGTCGCCTTGTTGCTTTACGGGATCTGTATATTCGCGGGCCTCTTTTCCCTATCGATGCTGAACCATGAATATGAGGTCCCGGTTCTGATGGCATTTTGCATCGCACTGTGTGTCGGAGTGAGTTTGCTGCGGTTCACTGAATTTGACACAGTAGCCCGAATGATCCTTGATGGGGCATTTCGCAGGCTACTCAATCTACAACTTTCGTTGGGGAGCTTCGAGAAAAGCCTCGACAGTGCAGCTACTCCGGATGAATGTTGGACGGTATTGAACGATGTCTATAGAGAATTTGGATTCAGCGGGATACGCATGCAGCTGGCAGGCAAGCTCTACGCGACTCCGTCGGAGCAGTGCGGCAGAGAGCTGATGTGCTCTTTAGAGATTCCACTGTCTCTAGAAGACCGGGTTTACTTCATTCGTGAATTTAACACATCAGTTAAACAGAATCCAGTACTGCCCTTTGCAGATGTAGTCCAAAGAACGCTGGTGTCGAAGTTTGTTTCACAACCCGCAAGAATTCCGCCCGCCTCAGAACTCAACTTGCCAGCCCTGGGGCCGGCTGCTAAATCTGCATGTGCTGCAAGCTAGCATCGGACCGAGAATTCCAAGGCCAAGCCAGCGTCCCACCCTGGTAAATATGGAAAGCTCGCGACGGCAGGTATAGGTACGCTTGAAGGAGCGACGCTTTACGGCCGCTCAGGCCTAACGCCCATCTTTGGACATGAAACAAGTTCTTCAGTCACTACGGACAGGCGCGATTGATCTGGTGCATGTCCCGGCCAACCAACCCGCGCCCGGCACTCTACTGATCCGGACGCGCAAGACATTGATATCGGCCGGTACAGAACGCATGCTGATCGACTTCGGCAGAGCTAACTGGTTTGCTAAGGCGCGGCAGCAACCAGACAAGGTTCGCGACGTTCTCGACAAACTGCGCGTGGACGGACTTTCGGCCACGATCGAGAGTGTCCAGGCCAAGCTTGATCAGCCGCTTACGCTTGGATATTCCAACGCGGGCGTGGTGCTGGCGGCAGGCCGCGACGTCAAGGCATTCGGTCGCGGCGATCGCGTGGTTTCAAACGGTAATCACGCGGAAGTGGTGCGAGTGGGACAGAATCTCTGCGCCAGAATCCCAGATTCAGTGTCGGATGAACAGGCGTGCTTCGCGGTCGTGGGGGCCATTGCGCTTCAAGGTGTCCGGCTGGCGAATCCAACGCTAGGAGAAACGTTCGCAGTCACGGGGCTCGGCGTCATTGGGTTACTCGCAGTGCAAATACTCCGGGCAAACGGCTGCCGGGTGCTGGGCATAGACCTGGATCCTGAGAAGCTAGACATAGCGCGATCTTTCGGCGCAGAGACCGTTAACATCGCAATAGGCCAAGATCCGGTTCGCAGCGCAGATTTTCTTACGAGCGGAAGCGGGCTTGATGGCGTCCTCATCACCGCCGCAACCAGGAGCAGCGAACCCGTTCATCAGGCGGCACTGATGTGCCGAAAGCGTGGGCGGATTGTGCTGGTAGGTGTTGCTGGCCTCGAACTTTCACGGGATGATTTTTACAAAAAAGAGCTTACGTTTCAGGTGTCCTGCTCGTATGGCCCGGGTCGGTACGATCCCGCTTACGAACGCGAAGGGAAAGATTATCCACTTGCGTACGTGAGGTGGACCGAGCAGCGGAACATGGAGGCCCTCCTTCAATTGATGGCTCAGGGGCGGATCGATGTCCAACCGCTGGTGAGCCACAGATACCCCATTGAAGCCGCCCAACCAGCTTACGAACTGCTCCAAGGGCGGGAACGGTATATGGGTATCGTGCTGGATTATCCAAGCGAATCGGCTCTCTCTGAAGATAAGCTGCGCGACGATGTGGTCAATCTTGCGCCGGCGCCTAAAACTGGCTCTGTCCGGGTGGGTATGATTGGCGCTGGACAATTTGCTTCTAAGGTTCTCCTTCCCGCTTTAGGGGATGTGGGCTTTCATCTTGATGTAATTGCGTCGAGCGGAGGCGTAACAGCAACGCATTACGGAAAGAAGTTCGGCTTCGCGCGTGCGACTACGAATCTGGATGCAATCTTTTCCGACAACTCGATCGGAGCGATAGTGATAGCCACCCAGCATGGCACGCACGCGGAATTAGTGCGTCGTGGACTCGAGGCTGGCAAGCACATCTATGTTGAGAAACCGCTGTGTCTCACAAACGAAGAGCTAGATGAGCTGGAACGCCTGTATAGATCTTTGAGCCGGCCGCCCGTACTGATGGTCGGGTTCAACCGCCGCTTCGCCCCGCACGCTATAAAGGCCAAGCAATTGCTTTCGCCGCTCCAGAACCAGCCGAAGTCTTTCGTGTATACCGTAAACGCGGGTTTCATTGCTGCCGACCATTGGACGCAAACCGGGTCCGGTGGGGGGCGGATCATCGGCGAGGCCTGCCACTTCATCGATCTGATCCGTTTTCTGGCCGGGGTGCCCATCGAAAGCGTGCACACATCCAAGACTGGTGACGCGCGAGATATAGCTACAATCACGCTTCGCTTCAAGGATGGGTCGACTGGCACCGTGCACTACTTCAGCAACGGCCACAAACGTTTTCCCAAGGAACGGCTAGAGGTGTTCTGTGCAGGCCGCATTCTACAGTTGGATAACTTCCGAAGACTAAAAGCCTACGGTTGGCGCGAGTTTCATTCGCAAAGGTTGTGGACTCAGGACAAGGGCAATAAGGCTGCGGTTGCGGCTTTTGCCAATGCAATCCGAAACTCAGGGGTGTCGTCGCCGACGCCCTTTGAGGAATTAGTTGAGGTGACTCGGACTAGCTTTGCTGCTTCAGAGGCATGATTTGTCGTTGATCCAGTATCTACACACGGCCCGTTATCTCAAACCCGCTCAGATTTACAGCCGCTTGGCATTCAAACTAGGGACCTCCAAGGTTCCGGTGCCTGTGGCGCGTGAATTGCGCGCGCGTTCTGAACATTGGACATCGCACATCCTTCGAAAGCCGGCGCGTACCGGATTCCGCCGCTTCCGTTTGCTCAATCAAGAGAGAGAAATCATCACGTGGAACGACGCAAACGTTCCGAAACTCTGGCTTTATAATTTGCACTACTTCGATTCGCCAGATGAGGAGTTAATCGAAGAGTGGATCGGTGCCAATAGCGATGGTACGGGGAACGGCTGGGATCCGTACCCGCTTTCCCTAAGAGTGGTCAACTGGATCAAGTATGCCTTGGCGGGAGGCTCATTAAACGCGACCGCGCAGGCAAGTCTGGCGGCTCAAGCCGAAGCTCTCTCAGGCAGAATCGAGTACCACTTATTAGGCAATCATCTCTTTGTGAACGGAAAGGCGCTGGTGTTCGCGGGGGCGTTTTTTGACGGCGCCGATGCAGACAAATGGTTGGCGAAAGGGCTGAAGATTCTTTCGGCCGAGATCGTAGAACAAGTCCTATCGGATGGCGGGCACATTGAACGAAGCCCGATGTACCACGAACTTGTCCTAGAGGATATTCTCGACCTCATTAACTTACGCAATTGTTATTCCCTGTCAATACCGGACTGGGGTGACGTGGCTTCCCGAATGCTTGGCTGGCTGATCCAAATGACACATCCGGACGGCGAGATCTCGTTTTTCAACGATGCCGCCTTCGGTATAGCGCCAAGCCCCGCCCAGATTCGTGACTATGCGGCTCGATTGGCGATTACGCCGTCTCAGAATAGTCTCGGCGAAAGTGGATACGTGCGACTGGAGCAGGGTGATACGGTTCTGCTCTTCGATGCGGCTCCGATTGGACCTGACTATCAGCCTGGGCACGCGCACGCAGATACGCTGTCATTCGAGCTTTCGCATTGCGGCCGTCGCGTGCTGGTCAATTCAGGGACATCTACATATGAAAATGATGCGGAACGCCTGTGGCAAAGATCCACGCCCGCGCACAACACCATTCGCATCGACGGTTTAGATCAATCAGAGGTATGGAGCGCGTTTCGAGTGGCACGACGCGCTCGGCCGTTCGGAGTAGTCACCGACCGACATAGTTATGCCGAGGCGGCTCACACTGGGTATCACCGCTTGCCGTCCCCAGTCACACACCGCAGGCGCGTGGAGATTGTCAAGGATCGCGTAATAGTAACGGATAGCATCGAAGGCGACGGGGAGCATTCGATAGAGGCGTTTTGGCACCTCTACCCCGGAGCCAACATACAGATCGCGACCGATCCCAAGATGAAAACCAACGAACGAGAGTCTACCTTTCATCCCGAGTTCGGTGGATCGGTCCCGAATCGTAGTATCACGACCAGTTGGCGGGCCCAGTGCCCAGCGACTATTACAACAGTGTTGGCACTCGGCTACGTCCATGATGATCATTGTGGTCGTGGGGGCACGCCCGAAGTTGATGAAAGCGCATCCTCTCTGCGCGTGGGCGGTTTGGACACTCGACCAGTGCAGATGTAAACTACTCTGACCGGGATCGAGCAGGGCCGCCCGGAGCGATTTCTCAGCGTGACGAATTATGAACATTCTGTTCTTTGCGGATAACTTTCCGCCGGAGAAAAATGCCCAAGCTTCTCGCGTGTACGAGCGAGCGTGTTACTGGGTGAAATGGGGACACCAGGTTACGGTCATCACCTGCGCTCCGAATTTTCCGGAAGGCAAGGTGTATTCGGGGTATCGAAACCGCTGGTATCAGGTGGAAGATATCTCGGGAATACGCGTCGTCCGTGTGAAGACATTCATCACTGCGAATGCCGGCACGGCGCTGCGCATCATCGACTTTCTTTCCTACATGGTCACGGCATCTTGCGCGGCTCTGTTTCAGCGCAGGCCTACTGTCCTGGTTGCGACCTCACCTCAGCTTTTCGCGGCGGTCGCGGGTTGCTTCGTGGGGCTTGTGCGCGGGATTCCATTCGTGTTAGAGCTGTCGGATCTTTGGCCTGAATCGATTGTTGCGGTGGGGGCGATGAAAAAAAACATTGCGCTGCGCTGCTTGGAAAAGATCGAGCTCGTTCTTTATCATCGGGCTGCGGCAGTGGTAGCGTTAACGGCGGCTTTTAAAGAAAATCTAATTCGCCGCGGCATTCCTGGGCGAAAGATCGCAGTGGTGATCAATGGCGTCGATTTGGAAAGGTACCAGCCGCGCTCCAAGGACCAAGTGCTCGCCGCCGAATGGGGCATCGGCTCCGATGAGTTTGTCATCGGCTATCTTAGGAACCCATGGAATGGCACACGCGCTCCAGAACGTGTTGCACTGTGCGCAACGAACACGTGCTGAAAGGATCCGGTACTTATTTGTTGGAGCCGGAGCGGAGCGCGAGCCCCTGATCGCAGAAGCCGCCCGGCTCGGATTATCGAATGTGACATTTGTACCTCCGCAGCCCAAGGAGCGAATGCCCGCCTTCTGGAGTTTATGCGATGTCGCTCTCATCCATTTGAAGAACAATCCGGCATTTGCAGTGGTGATCCCATCGAAGATCTTTGAAGCTATGGGTATGGGGTTGCCGCTGCTCATCGCGGGTCCCCACGGGGAAGGCGCGAAAATCATTCTCAATGAGAACGCCGGGTTGGCGGTGCCGGCGGAAGACCCGGAGGCCCTGGCCGCCACGGCTCTAAAGTTACGGCGAGATCCCGATCTACTGAAGGAATTCGCCCGCAGCAGCTTGGCCGCCGCACCCAAATATACGCGGCAACGGCAGGCGCGAGATATGGCCGAAGTCTTAGATTACGTGATCGCCGGCAGGAGCGATATGACAGTAGTAGCATCGCCGGCCGGCAGCATATAATGCATGGATTACTTAGAACAATCATTTGGCTTTAAGCTTCGGAAAGCTCTACGGTACGCGTGTATGTATGGGCCGCGACGTACTGTAGTGAAAATTCGGGGTCAATACCATATGAAACGGCGGTTCGGTGCGATTCCGCAGCCGGACTCAAGGCTTGGCCCTCGGCACACGGTCGCAGTTGTAGGATGTGGAAATTACGCGTTCTCCAACATCTGCTATTTCGTTACGAAAGAATTCGGCCATGTGATCGGCGGCTGTATGGATGTTGGAATCCACAGGGCTGCTTCTCTTGCTGCAGCCTACCGTGTTCCATACTTCACTTCGCAGTTCCAAAACCTGCTCGAGCTGGAACAGTTGAGCTTGTTTTATATCGCCTCGAACCACGCATCCCATGCCGAGTACGCAATCGCTGCTCTTGACCGGGGCAAGCACGTCTATATTGAGAAGCCACATGTGGTGAGCGAGGATCAGCTCGAGCGGCTCGTCAATGCGATGCGCCGCAATCCGGACGGGCGCGTTTGGCTAGGTTTCAATAGGCCTGGCAGCCGCTTCGGCGTGCTCATCAAGGAGTACCTCGACCGGGAAGAAGGCCCCGCTATGTACAACTGGTTCGTAGCCGGTCATGCCATCGACCCCGATCACTGGTACTTCAAACCCGAGGAGGGTGGGCGTGTGCTGGGTAATCTCTGTCACTGGACGGATTTCATTCTGCGGCAAGCTGGAGAATCCCATTACCCCATTCTGGTGCGCCCGACGAGGGCATCGAAGAGCGACGCGGACATCGCCGTCACCTATACCTTTGCCGAGGGCACGATGGCGGTCATCTCTTTCTCCGCCAAAGGCCATACGTTCGAAGGTGTGAAGGAACAGTTCAACGCGCACAAAGGAAATTGCCTCCTCTCAATGAATGACTATCGCGTGCTAGCCGTCGATGTCGCCGAGAAAAAACACCGCCACGTGAATTTGTTCCGGGATCACGGTCACGAAAAGAACATCACGCGCGCCTACCTGGAGTCGGCGAACAATACGACATACGACTCGAAGCGCCAGTGCGAGTACGTTTGGAACACAGCAATGCTCTTTCTGAAGACTCGGGAGGCCCTCGAAACAAATCGCGAGATCCTCATCGAACCGTTCCGGGAAGAGAACGCGAGATTGATGCCGAATCAGGCCGACTCCGTAGCGGTTCCTGACGAAAGTGAAAAGCCCGCGAACGTCGTTTCTTAATTGTCTTTTCATTTGGATGACGTAAACTGGGCGAAGAGCGTCCAATCTACCACGTACGTGCAGAAAGTCCGGTGACCCCGAGGTTTTCGCCTTACGAGTGTGCCCCCGAGTGAGATGAGGCTGAGTTAGCCCGTTGCACGAGTGGGGTGATTTGTGCTGATAGGAATCCGCTAAACGAATGTGTGGCATCGTCGGCTCAGCATCGCGCACCATGGTGAACTGTGATCTTTTGGTGGCCATGCGCGATACCATGTGCCACCGCGGCCCGGATGATGCGGGTGTCTGGCGATCGGTGGACGGCAACGTAGGGCTGGCGCAGACGCGGTTAGCGATTATTGATCTTTCCGCTGGCGGTCATCAGCCCATGGCGGATTCCGCTGGAGCGCTATATATCGTGTTCAACGGCGAGATCTACAATTTTAAGGATCTCCGCCGGGAGCTGCAGCAGTCAGGTCACAGGTTTAGAACGGCCAGTGATACAGAAGTAATTCTCGAGGCTTACCGCGAATGGGGCGAAGAATGTTTGGCGCATCTAAATGGGATGTTTGCGTTCGCGCTGTTCGACACGCGCAAGCGCCGGCTCTTTCTAGCACGCGATCGTGCCGGTGAGAAGCCGCTCTTCTATCGCCACGACTCATCGGGCCTCCTGTTCGCCTCCGAGCTGAAGGCGCTCATGCGAGATCCGAGTGTCTGTCGAAATCTGGATTACAATGCGCTCCACAGCTTTCTCGCTTATGGCTATGTCATGGGTGAAGCGTGTATTCTGCGCGGTATTCGAAAACTGCCCCCCGCCCACGCGCTCTCGTACGATCTGGATGAAAATTCCATCCGATTATGGCGGTACTGGAAGTTGCCGGTATCCCGGCCAAAGCAGACCTCTACAGAGGATCTGGAGCGAGAGTTGGAGGAACTGCTGAGGAACTCGATCCGCGCACGCCTGGTGGCGGATGTACCAGTAGGCGTGATGCTGAGCGGTGGTCTGGATTCGAGTCTGCTGACCGCGTTTGCAGCACAGATGGCCGGCGGCCAGATCAAGACATTTAACATCTCGTTCCCGGGCAATGGCAATTTCGACGAAGCTCCTTACGCCAGAATGGTGGCCCGGCATTTCGGCACGGATCATTTCGAGCTGCAGGCGGAGCCATCTTCGGTGGATCTGCTTCCCAAGCTCGCGCGCCAGTACGATGAGCCGATCGCGGATTATTCGATGGTGCCGACCTATTCCCTATCGCGCGCGATCCGGCAGAACGTGACAGTCGCTCTTGGAGGCGATGGCGGCGATGAGCTGTTTGGCGGGTATCTTCATTACAATTGGCTGGCATGGCTGGACCAAGTGCGGAAATTGACTCCGCGTTTTGCCAGGGAACTCGTCGGCGCGGCGGCCGCAGGGCTGTTGCCGATGGGGTTTCGGGGCCGCCAGTATCTTATCGGATTCCGCGGCGCCGCTTCTGAAATGATCAGCAGCGCCAATTTGTTTTTCAACTCGCAAGACCGCAAGAACCTGCTGGCGAATGGCGCGGGGGAAGTGTCCAGCCCCTCACCAGAAGATGTCAAATCGGCCTGCTGCGACGTGACGGCTACGCTGATGCAAAACGCGATGTCGGTCGATTTCAATAACTATCTTCCCGAGGACATCCTAGTCAAGATAGATCGCGCCAGTATGCTGGCTTCCTTAGAGGTTCGCGCTCCGTATCTCGATCACGCCGTTGTGGAGTTCGCGTTCACGCGCTTGCCTGATTCCTTACGGGCCACTTGCCGACAGCGAAAAAGAATCCTCCGCTCTATTGCGCGGCGTCATCTTCCACCGGAGTTGGACGTCTCACGCAAGCAGGGCTTTTCACCGCCACTAAAGACCTGGTTTGAAGGCGAATGGGGAGCATTCATCCGCGAGGTTCTCTCGAACGCAGAACCTTCTCTGTTTCAGCCCAAGTACATAGCCAGCCTTCTTTCAGGGGAGAAGCATGGTCTGTCGACGGGCAATCGCCTCTTTGCCATTACGATGTTTGAACTATGGCGGCGCGAGTACCGAATTTCACTGTAGATTCCCAGAAGCAGATGATTGCACCGTCAGAGTCGGTAACCCAACAGTACTCAATAGAGGAGCCGGCTCGAATTGAAGTGAAGATCATGCGCATCCTGCATCTTTGTCCCAGTCTGGCAGGTGGCGGCGCGGAAAGGCAACTCTGTTATCTATCGCGCGAATTGGGAAATCGCGGTCACAATGTCGATGTTGTCCTGCTGAATAGCGGTCCGAACATGGACCTTCTCACCGGAGTCAAAAATGTTCAAGTGCACATCCTAGGGAAGGGCAAAACGGTTTTCCACGGAGAGCCTTCGCTTCACAATTACAATCCGCTCGTGCTCACGCGCGTGTTTAGGTTGATCCGGAAGCTTCGTCCTGACGTGGTGCAAACCTGGATTCCCCAAATGGATATCGTAGGGGGAATTGCGGCCAAGGCCGTTGGTGTGCCATGGATCCTGCGAGAGCCGTCATCGGCGTTGACGTATATACATGGCGGCATCAAGGTGGGTTTGCGCGCGTGGCTGGGCCGCCGCGCTTCGGTCGTGGTCGCAAATTCAAATGCAGGTTCGGCTTACTGGGGCTCGATCTCGCCTTCTATTCGGCGATTGGTTATCCGAAATGGGGTTCCGATAAGTAGCCTTGGGTCCGTGCGCCCGCTTATTCATCCGGACATTCCGGACGGTATGCCCTTGCTGTTGTACGCCGGGCGCTTCGATCAGGAAAAAAATGTGGAACGGACCCTCAAAGCCATGGGAGATGCGGTATTGCATTTCAATGCGCAGGCGATCATCTGTGGGGCTGGACCACTGAAACCCGCTCTAAAGGCTATCGTCGATAATCTCCCGGACCCGTCGAGAGTTAAGCTGTGGGATTATCAACAACAGCTCTGGCCTTTGATGAAGCGTGCCGACGTATTTGTATCGGTTTCACACCAGGAGGGCTCCCCCAACGGAGTATTGGAAGCTGTGGCTTGTCGCTGCCCATTGGTCATATCAGACATACCGGAGCATCGGGAGATCCTTTCCCAGAATTCGGCAGAATTCGTGGATGCGCAGTCCGTCGATTCGATCACCAAGGGAATCCTTCATGCATTGACGGACCGCCCGCTCGCCGAAGCGCGCGCACAGAAAGCATACGCCGACATTGCCCAATTCTCGGTCGCGGAGATGGGGACGCGCTACGAAACCCTGTACCGTTCGCTTTCAACACGCGTTCCATAATCATGCATATTCTCTATGCAACGCAAGGCTATAAACCCGCTTATCGGGTGGGGGGCCCGATTCTTTCGGTCTCAGCCGCTGCCGAGGAGCTCGTCCGGCGCGGACATCGGGTCAGTGTCGTCACCGCTGCGGCGGACTTGGATCAACCTTTGGACGTTCCCTTGAATCAGGCGGTGAATGTCGAGGGAGTCGAGGTCTGGTACTTTCAGCCTGATACGCGCTTGCAGCGCGCACTCCCGTTCATTCCCTACCTCTCCCAATCGGCCGGTTTTCTCTATTCGCGACTGATGCGCGCCGCCGTCGAACGATTGGTGCCCGAAGTAGAAATTGTCCATACGCACGTGCCCTACGTCTACCCGGTTCTCGCGGCTGGACGCGCAGCGATCCGCCACAAAAAACCTCTCGTGTATCATCAGCGCGGTGCTTATCTTCCCGGAGCGCTGCGGTATCGCGGCCTAAAGAAGCGAGTGTACATTTCATTGTTCGAGTGCCCGCTAATGCGCAGAGCCACCACTCTGGTGGCTCTCACCCAGGCCGAGATGCGGAGTTATCGCGCACTGGGAATCAAGACTCCGTGCCGTGTGATACCCAACGGAATAGACGTCTCGCTGTATAGCCAGCCCCCCGAAACGCAGGATTTGAATCTGCCCGACGATTGCCTCCCTATCCTGTTCCTAGGCCGGCTTCATCCCACAAAAGGCGCGGACCGCCTGCTTGAGGCTTTCACTCTGGTGCACGAACGCATTCCGAAGGCTGTGCTGGTCCTCGCCGGTCCCGATCAAATTGGACTGGGACGGGAATTCCGCCGCATGGCTAAGGAACGAAAACTCCAGGACAAGGTGCTCTTCCCGGGGATGGTGTCCGGCAGCCGCAAGCTCGCGCTTCTCCACCGCGCCGTCCTGTTTTGCCTGCCGTCTCAAACGGAAGGTTTTTCGATGGCTATTCTCGAAGCGCTCGCTAGCGCCACCCCTGTGTTGCTGTCCCCGGAGTGTAACTTTCCCGAAGTCGAAGCTGCTGGAGCCGGCAGGATAGTTTCCGCAGAGCCTCGCGTGCTCGGGGAAGCACTCGTCGAGTTGCTGGCCGATCCCATTCGCTTGTCGCGAATGGGCCAGCTTGGCCTCGAGTTCGTCGCCAGGAGTTATAACTGGCCCGCAATCGTTGACCAGTTGACCGCTGTTTATGAAGACGCCATCGCGCGGCGCGCGGCTTAGCCGTGTTCACGGAATTGTAAGATCGTAGCATCGGGCGAAAATTAGTAGGCGAATCTGTCCAGTAACGCTAAAATCAGTTCTGTCCACCCAAAACGACGAATTTCATGGCTCGCTCTGAGCCGCAAGTAGTACATAACACACTATGCAAGGCTGGGCCAGATATTCGCACGAAGTGATCCGCCGACCGCAAGGCGTTGCTGCAAACGCGCGATATTTCTTGCGATCCTCCTATCTTTCGGTTGCCGGCCTTTCCTGCAGATTCATCCGGACCCCCGGTCTGCGTTGCCTGTTCTGCCACAACATCTTCGATGATCAAGTGGAAAGCTTCCGCAGGATCTGCAGAACACTGGCTCAAATGGGTAAGTTCGTGGACGCCTGCACATGTCTGGATATGTTGCAGGGCAAGACTCCCATTGATGGGACATACTATCATCTCTCATTCGACGATGGCTTCCACAACATACTCGATAATGCACTGCCGATCTTACAGGAGTTTTCCATCCCAGCAGCGATTTTCGTCGTGACTGGATTCGTGGGTGCAAGCTATGAAGCCGTCGCGCAGTACTGTGCAACGCATTGGTCATCGTATGCGGCGCCTATCGAAATGTTGTCCTGGTCGGATTTGGCTGAGCTGCAGCGTCTGGGGATCACGATTGGATCGCATTCCCACACGCACGCGCGATTCTCGTTGCTGCAAACTCGTAGCCAGCTGGTTAACGAAATTACAGTGTCGAAGCAGGAACTCGAGCAACGACTTGGCGCTGAATGCCGATACATTTCGTGGCCTTATGGGCGACTGAGCGACGCAAGCCAGGAATCATTGGCATTCGTACAAGAAGCCGGATACTCTGGCTGTTTCGGTGGCCATCGGGGGAGGGTGCGGCCCGGTGTCACCAATCCGTTTTCGATTCCCCGGCATCATTTCGAACCTAATTGGCCAGTGAGCCACGTACGCTTCTTCGCCTCTGGAAACTCCGAGTAGCGCATGGGCACACGCCCGCGTCGCTTGATTATCGTCGTGCTCTGGGTGAGCGCTATCTTTCTGTCATCTACCTCTGCCGCTCGCTTTTGCGACAGACTCTTCCTTTCTTGGTATGGAGTTTTAGTCGGCACTTCGAACCCGGTGGTGTATGAGTGTCTTCACTTCGTCGCTGAGAAGGGGGTACATGTAATCTTGTTTGTAGTACTCGTAATCCTGCTCTGGAAGGTTGTGCCCGATACTCGCTGGAAAACCGTGCTGATCCTCTTGCTCGGGAGCTTTATAGGTACTTGCAGCGAGTTCCTGCAGAGGTTCTTCCCAGGACGGGACCCGACCGTGCGAGACGTACTGATCAATATGGCCGGGACCGCTCTGGGGATAATCCTGAGCCTCAAATACGGGTACCGAGGATCCGTTGCACCCAGCCTCCTCCAACCAACTTCCGTCAGGTCACACCCATACGGAGAGCGCAAAGCGCACTCGCACAAATAGCCGGCAAAACGGAATAACAAATCAACTAAAGAAATTTTGGCGCTTAAGATTCAATGTGTTAGCCCCTAGATAGAGCTCTTGCACAGTCGGGCACGTATAGAACGGTTACTGAGCAGTGAATTGAATGCCGATTCAGCGCGCGAGCCGCTCAGTTTCAGAGCTGTCGCGCGGAGGAACTGGCCGCTGAACTGCCCTATGGTACAGATACGTGCGATATGCAGGAGAAGGTCGTGAATAGATTACTACTCGTTGGATTTTTGGCTGTTAGTCTTCGCGGCCAGACCATTCGGCCCCGCGTTTTATTAGGACCCACACAAATCGATGTTCCTCAAATACGCGGCTTGGCACCCAGTGCTACGATTGATGCGACCAATGCGGCAAATATTTCGGCGGGAACGCTGCCGAGCGCGCGTCTTTCAGCCGTCCCGAATGCAGCGCTCAGTAATTCCTCCGTAACGGTGAATGCGGGCGCCGGTCTGAGCACAACGTCTTCTTCTCTGCCACTTGGGGGCACCATTACCCTCACTGCTTCGGTTCCTGTGAATGCACAAGCCGGTACCTCTTACATTGTTTCCAACGCGGACCAGGCCAAACTCGTGACTTTCAATAACTCTGCTCCGGTTCTGGTTACTCTACCGCAGGCTGGCGCGGCGGGGCAGTTTGCCGCAAATTGGTCTGCGGATTTTCAAAACCTCGGAAACGGAACCGTCACCATCACGCCGACCCAGAGCACCATCAATGGAGCCTCGTCGCTTGCCCTCGCTGGTAATCAGGGAGTGCGGGTGGTTTCGGATGGATCGAGTTATCAGATCTTCGCGCTATCAACAACCAATCTTGCGGCCACTGGCCCTGGCGGAGTTGCTGGCTCCCTGCCCGCGGCCAAGGTATCTGGGTTGTCGGCTTCGGCCACAACGGATGTCACTAACGCCGCCAATATCTCGAGCGGAACGCTCAGCGCGGCTCGTCTGCCTTCATCGATTACCAGCAGCACCATCTGGAAACGCGGCCACTGCGACGGCACTCTCCGGAACCCCGTCGACATGTTCTTCGACACAGGCGGCCATCGGCATCGACGCCCACGGAAATTCCTTGGGCTGTTTCACTCCAGCGGGCGGCAGCGGCTTGCAACCGCCAACTACTACGAATGTTCTTGTGAAGTACACCTCTGGCACAACAACCATGCCCGCGGTCATCGACGAAGATTATCAGGCGCCGGCCTATACACCATCTGGCACGGGAGCTATGAGCAGATCAGTTTCTGGCAAACTGCAGGAATATGTCACGGTGGTGGATTTCGGGGCTGACGCGACAGGTTTCCGGGATAGCACAGCGGCATTTAACAATGCGCTGAGCAGCGCCTGTCCCGTTAACGTGAGAATCCCGGCCGGGCAGTATCTCATTACGGGGCAATTGACGATTTCTTGCGTAGGGACCAATCTGATCGGTGATGGACCGAAAGTCGTATTCTTGAATTTCAATCCAACATCCACTGCAACTGCACTGCTTTTGCAAAGCAGCAACTCGGCGATAGAGCTCGCCCAAAACCGAATTCAGGGCTTCACACTCTATGGCGAAGGAACCGCGGTTAAGACCGGTATCGACATGGTTGACACCGAAGAAGTCAATATCCGCGATGTGAGCTGCTCTGGAAATTCAAGTGCTGCCTGGAGCGACCCGAGCCACTCAAGTCGCTGTCTCTATACACAGGGCCGGCAGGGGCTCTGGATAGAAAATTTCGTCGCGAACGCAGATCTACCGATTGAGATCGGCCACGATCCTCGGGAGACCGGGAACATTCAGATCGACATTGATCAGTCCTCGTTCCACAATGTCTACCTGATTGGCAACACAAGCAAGCCGTGCGTGACGATCGATGATAACGTGATTTTGAGTCAAGTCGTCTTTAGCGGCATGCAATCGTACGTAGCCTGCAGCAGGGCATTTAGCTGGATAGCCACGACGAACGCCAGCGTCAGCCGCGGTCTGACCATTAAGGACGATGCCCGCTGGGAGCAATCCACCGCCAATGACTACTTCGTGTATATCAGTTTGCCCAGTTCTGGACATCTCTACAATTTCAAAATTGAAAACTGGAATGAGGGCAGCGCGAATGGCGGCGGGAACGGCTTTTATTTACGCAACGTGATAGAGCCGGTAATCGCGGACGGTAATTATGAGGACACGAACACCTTCGTGAACGTGGACGCGACGGTTTTGGATCTGTGGATGATGAATAATTCGATTCAGACCGGCAGCACAACCCCGCAAGCGACGATTATCGCTGGAGCTGCCGCCGGCTCCGGCCCCACACTTTCTGTAAGCGGTAACGCTCAGGGGGGCAAAATCAGTCTCACGACTGGAAGCTCTACCACCACCGGTACTTTAGCGACCGTCACTTTCCCGAATGGATATCTAGTTGCGCCGAATTGTGTAGTCAGCGCGAATGGAGGGACGAACGGAAGCACGCTGCCTACCCTGGGGTGGATTCCCACGTCGAGTGGACTTGCTCTATATACCTATGCGGCGGCGGCTACAGCTTCGACAACCTACACGATCAACTACTCCTGTGGGAAGCTCTACTGAACCCAATCGGCGATAAACCCTCCGGTCCGATTCAACACCCGCCGCAAAGACTACGAATAAGGCAATCTCATTTCAAATAGCGCTGAGGAGCCGATCGGGCCCTAAACGAGTGGGCTGAATAACTTATGAGTATCAGCCAGAGACGGAGGATGCGGAACTTCCCAGTTTAGTACTAGAACTCAACAACGACATCGACTAGAAGTACGATCGAAGACTTATCGTGTTGCAAATGCTGAGTTATGAATCTAGAATCGTACTACGCGCAGCACGCCCGAATGTGTTCCCGCGGCTGATCATGATACCTTCGTACGGAGTCCGCAACATTCAGAATCTACCGTGAGAGAGGATCCATGTCAAGACTGCCCATCCACAAGTTACTCCTGCTGAGTTTAGTTGTACTAGTCAGGCCGGTTTTTGGTCAAGGCTTAACGGTCTGGATAAACGTCACTTCCTACGGAGCAAAGGGCGACGGAAACAACGACGACACGAACGCGATCCAGGCTGCGATCAACGCCGCAGCCCCTGCCGGCGATGTGGTGTACATGCCACCCGGTGTGTACAAGACAACCCATACTATTGCCTTAGCTACAAAGACTTGGCTCCTCGGCGCCGGCATCGGCCAAACGATCATTCAGCCTGTCCCGAGCAGTAGCGGTGGGTACCCGCCTTACAATGCCAATGGTCAATATTGGTACGGAATTCTAACCGCGGCCGGCGTGAACCATCTAACGGTCAGCGACTTGACAATCGACCTGGCAACTCACGGGGCAGGGACGAACGGAATTGAACTGGGATATGATGGCGTTGGTAACGTTACTTCTTACGCGACCGTCACGCGCTGCGAAGTTCTGGGAGTTCCTGGAAGCGCTCATCAGTACCTCATCTGGTCTCACCGGGCCACTCATGTGCAGATCACTCACAATTTCATCAATGGTAACGAGACTCCAGCGGGCCCTCAGGAGGGTATTGAATACTTCGGTGGTGGCGACATCCTTCTTCTCTGCGAATAACATTCGCAATATTTCCGGGAACGGAATAAATGGTTTCGCCGGTGATACTCAAGGTTCTGCAGATTCCATCATCATTTCAGACAACCACATTGAAAGTACGGGCGATGGTATCGATCTAACCGGCGATTATCAAGGGGGGCAGCCGCAAAATCTTACCAATGTAACAATACATGGCAATACGATCAAGAATGTAAGTGTTTCGGGAATATCAATTACAAAGCAACCCCAAGCAACGGTTTCAGGTGTGAATATTGTGAGCAACGTGATCTCGGGGGCTCAGGACGGTATTCATCTATTTAGCAACGTTAACGGGAACGATCCGAATTGGCGAGGCATTTCGCTAGTTGGGAATACGATCTTAAACGTAACCCCCGGCTCGTCCGGCGCAGTTCTGTTTTGGGCTGTCGGCGATGTATTATTCGAAGGAAATATGATTAATGGCTCGAATGGTCACGGAATGAATATCATCTATTCCAGCGACATAACAATAGGGAACAATCAGATTGAAAATGTTGTAGGTCACCTGATCAATTTGTCGGCGGCGAGCAGAATTAGCATCAAGGGGAATTACTTCTCGAACTGGGATGTGGCGAATGGAACGCAAACGGGCATTTCAGGAGCCGGAAGTAACATCATTGTTTCGGATAACAGTTTCTATCGGACTTCAGGGGATCCATATATTACAGCTCTTTCGGGTGATTCCGATCAGATTTCGTTCAATCACCTGCTATATGCGTCCACACGGGCCGCCACCGACAGCTTTTCCGGCGATAGCAACCGCAATACCGGGACGCTCGCATTTTCTGCGGGCGCGACCACGTTCGAAGTGACTAACACACTCGTAACGGGTGATAGCCGGCTTCTTCTCGTGCAAACCGCCGGTGCGCCGAAAGCCTGGACAGTTAGTCGCGTTCCGGGATCGTTTACAGTGACGCTCTCGAGCGCCGCGGCTGGGAACGAAGCTTTTATCTACGAAATTTTTCAATAATCGCACAGCGTTTCTGCCAAACTAGCGTAGCTGATGACCTTGTACCCGCGCGGTCGCCCGCTAAAGCGTTACGGCAAGCTGCGGCGAATAACTGGTATTGAATCTTAAAGGAGTTACCAATTGAAACCCACACCCGAGCTGTATCGTGATCAGGCGCTAACGAAAGGATTTCCTAACCTAGAGCAAGTCGGAGTAGACTGGTTCTCTCAGCACCAGCGGGTGGAGAACCCTTCGGAGGGAAAAATCCAACTATCGAACCTCCGTTCGGTGATGAACTGCTTTTCTAGGCTCGTGGATCTCTCTGCTGGAGAGAACACGATCTGTGAAATCGGATGTGGCCCGAATCCTTACACGCTGGAGGAACTGAGACAACTCGGTTTCAAGCCGGTGGGCATCGAGCCGATAAAGGGCTACGTTGAAGCGGCGCGAATCAAACTTGGCGACCCCCAAGCGGTTCTGCAGGGAACCGCGGAGAATATTCCCCTGAAAGACGAGTCGCAGCGGTTCGTCATTCTAGAAAGCGTTATGGAACATGTCGAATCGCCCAGACAGGCTCTGACGGAGGTGTATCGCGTGCTCGTGCCTGGCGGCGTGGCGTATATCTATACAACCAATCGGCATCACATTTCGCTTCGCGGCAGAAATGGAGAGTTTCGGGTACCATTCTACAACTGGTTTCCCGCTCTTGTGAAGGAGTCCTATGTCTTTAAACAGCTGCACTATGAGCCAGCACTGGCAAACTTCACGCCGCGCCCGGCGGTCCATTGGTTCAGCTATACCGATCTGTGTAAGGTAGGGCGCGACGCTGGTTTCGCCCAGTTTTACTCGCCCGTTGACTTGGTGGATGCGTCAGACACCTTCCTTCAAAGGGGGATCCTGCGGCAGCGCCTTATCGGACCTATACGGCGTAGCCCGTGGCTTCGCAGCTTGGCTCTGCTGCAATTTGGAGGGGCGATCTTTATGTGGAAGAGATCGTGACGTTATCTCATCCCCCAAAACCGTCGCGAATATTTACGGATCTACCGTCTTCCGGCGACGCAGCACTCGACTTGGATTTGCTTGCGTCGCCGAAGGCAAAAAAAACCGCTTCTACGGTACGACCCAGATTCCCTCAGGGCTGTACCCAACCGTACTCCCGGACTGATCCCGGGCCTGGACGTAGATAGTCTTCGTTCCGCTCCACGCCGACTTGAAGGTGATCGGTACTTCAAGTGTGAATGTGTCGCCCGATCCGCTTATTTTCGCTCCCGCAAAATTTACGCTGCATTCGCTGTTTTGTTCGGTTGTGTTCGTTCCTAATGCGACGGCGGGTTGCCAGGTTAACGAGCTTGGAGTGTTGTCGTAGGATAGCTGCATTTTCCCAGTGGACGGGTAATACTGGACCCAGCAGGCGTCAGTGCCGGTCAGCGTTGAGTTAATCAGGATGTGAACCCCGTAGACGGCCGAATACCCTTTAGGGTCAGAAACGCTAGCGCTAAAGGTTGCGCTTGAGCTGCTGCCTGAATTGGGAGAAACGCCCGCTATAGCGATAGTTGTTGTGTTCGGGATCGACAACAGGACCTCTGCAGTGGCGGGAGCCATAGTGATACTGGAAAGATGGTTACCCCAAAGGTCGGCGTAGGTGGAAGGAAGCGTCACCGTGTAGCTGCAGTGTGCTGGACGGGTTCACCAGAGTCATGCCTCCCGAGTAGTCGCGACGCTGCACGCCGTCATACGTGTAGCGGGCTGAGGTCGCGCTCCCGATCGCTACGTGGTACTCCGGCCGGTCGTAAAAGTTTCCATAACCCTGCACGCCGTTATCTAGCGGATAAATATAGACGTAAGAATGGCTGCCTTTCACAAGCAAGTAGTTGGCCAACGACCAATTGATTTGTGCATGTGTTATGGACTCGTCATTCGGTACGTTATTCCATTCATTTACCAGAAAGAAAGCTTTGTTCTGCTGGTTCAATTCTTCCAAATTGGTAACTTCATTTTCCCAATCTGCATCTTTGATGGGTCCCGCGCCATACGCTGTAAAAGAACGCTCATCCACCATCATGTCTATGTAGGGGAAAAGACCCGATATTTGTTCGTACTTCGGATTCGAATAGCCGGTCGGTCCCGAACTCAAATTCATGCTCATTCCTTTGCCCGGGAATTCATTGTGTAACATCGTGTAAATGTTCGCGGCCCATGAAATGATGGAATCGACATAAGCGGAATCGATGTAACTGCCGCTATAAAGCGATTCCCAGGTCGAGCCATTCCGGGTCTCGCATCGCGGGATCCAGTTTAGGGTAACGACGTTGTCCCAGGCGATGCCGTTGAAGACAAAACCCTCGTGGAACCGAGGAGAATTGCTTGGACACTTCCTGCATCTGGTAGGACTGCACGGCTGAATTGGTGATATCGACCGGCACGTTAGGGTTGCCGAACTCGTATGCGATGCTCTGGCTGCAGGTGTACACTACCCAGCTCGGATGGTTGGATTGAAACCAAGAAATGCTTTCATTCGAATCATCACGGTCGTACGTGAGATAGCCGTCCACATAGATGCCAGCAGGAGGCGCAGCGGCGGTCCCGGCCGCGTAAATATAGTCCACCTTCCCCGCTAGGGTGCTTAGGTTTGAAACTTTGGAATCGTTTACCAGTCCCAGATGGATGTTGACGGTGGTATCGGGCAGGGTCACTCCGGCCCACAAAAGGGCGTTTGCGGACAATATTCCAAGGGTTCCCAGGACCGCACAATGCCTTATGAGTTTCATGCGGCCTCCCTTTCACACGCCATCTCGGAGCAGTTATTAACGGTAGTCGAATACGTGATTGTCCCCTTCGGACGTGGCTGGGCGGTGTCGAGCCCCTCCCCCTGCAGCGCTCTGGTACGAGCACATTTCCTATTTTTATACGGCAATTCTTTCTCTCCTTATGATTTAGCGAAATTATGCGTCGATCTCACCCGGACCAGCGACCTCTTCAGAGCCGATAAGTAGTTTGTTGACCTGGCCCTATTTCTCAGGGCTGGCGCACACAAATACCCCCGGCGAATCAGTTCTGGCCCTGCGCAGCAGCGTTCGCTTTGAACTCCAAGGCACCTATGGTGAGGTGGAGGACTCAAAACCCGCCGCCGACAAGGAACACCGCGCTCCCCCCCCCCGAGTAGGGAGGAAGTGCCATAAAATCAACTGCGCTTTATATGTAACTTTTATACCAGCCATCCGTTCGAGAATGCAACGTAAATATTACAAGTTTTTTTTTGCGAACTATTTGGGTCATGGCTGGCACGCCAGTTGGGACGATGTTGAGCCGGGTGCTTTGTCTCACAACTGCCTTATCGATCGTTGGCAAGCTTTGGAAGACCGCTTCTGCGGACTGTCTACACAACCGATGACAGCCACAAGGTTGTAAGGGTACGCAGCCAGCACTCGGGGCAACTCCCGAAGGTACCAAACCCCCGCAGCGGCAAATTTTTCTAACCTCTGCGAACACCACAACCAAGAAATCAACGTGGACTTGTAGCCAATATCGCCATCCGGCGACAATACAGCTTCTTGTCTTAAGTACTATGTTGGGTTACCCAGGAGGTAACGCAAAGGGCAGCTACGAGTCCAGGCTTCTTGTCACCTTATCGAGACCCTAGAACAGGTAATCGCCTGAGATTCAGAGCTGCGCGTCCGACAGACGAGGCGCGTTTCACCGGATACCTGGAAAGCCAACAGAGGAGGTATCCCGATCATTGACGGCATCCACGTTGAGCTTTATCGACCCTGGACGTCCTTTTGTAGAGCATTTCTGTAGACGCCGGTCAATTTGCGTGAGAGAAGTGACTTACCCTCGCTTTGCAAAGGCGAAGATCGCAGCTTTTAGCCACCGTGGTGCAAATCTTTGATGTAGAACTCCCAAGGAGTAGGCAAAAGACGAAAACGCCAGGTACATCGGCTCCGATTCCGTCCCGTATACAGTTGCGTCGAACCCATAGTGACTCAGCATAGAGCGCAGTTTGTTGATCGTGTTGCAACGATAAACGGTCGGAAAGACATCTTCCGGCTTCCGGTTCTCCTGTGCGCTCTGCAGTACCGACGCATGATGGCGGTTGGGCACTAATCGAGCGGCCAAGCCAACATAGCTGTGCACGTTCGCCGTGCGCATACACAAATAGCCCGTTGACCTTATCAAGCGTTTGCATTCTGAGAAAAAGGCGTCGGGCTCTTAACATGCTCGATTACGTAGTCCGCGAGGCAGAAATCCACCGAGTTGTCCTCCAGTGCCAATGATCACCCTGCAGCAGCTAGAACTCATCAAGAAACGGATTCGATCCTGCAGCGGCATCAACGTCAATTCCGATTACTCGGGCACATTTTCCCTTCATGATGCGCAGTTCCCGTCGGGGAATCACTTCGTCGTCTTTATATTCGCCACGTCCACAGCCCACATCCAGGAGAGTCCCTCGGCGGCAGTTGCTAAGCAGTGCGTTGACACACGAGTGTAAAATCTGATCGTGCCATCGCAATCAGTAAAGCCACCAAACCGAGCTTCCGGATAGAATCTCTCCAGTACGGGCTTCACAGTTTTACCAATATTGGTGTATCGAGCAAGTGGTTTGTAGGCGCGACCTGTGCACCGGTAGCGCTGTGATCAGCCTGATCATGGCAGCTGTCCACCCGGATGGATCGGTACGTTTTCCAAGGCAGATGTTGCTGCGATTTCAATCGGATGTGGTTTGGATCGCGCTGAGAGCAACCTCACTACCACATAAAAAGGTAGGACATTAAAGAAGAGAAGCGTAATGAAATAAAAGCTACTGCTCCGAAATAGCCAATAGCAAGACACCTCGAGATAGAGGTAGATCACAAGTACCCAGTACTTGTTTGAATTCGCCCTGTACCACCGCTGAAAGCGCGCTAGGATGTAGGCGATCAGCATTCCTTTCACCACCAGCTCAGCCCATCCCCAGCCGATCGCACTCTGGGAGATGACGCCGAAAGCATAACCAACCCCCGTGTCTTCGACTCCTAGAACTCGCGTGTACCATATGGCTTCGTCCAGCTTCTCAAAGGGTAAAAGCTGTGAAGGTATCGGCGCGATGAAGTCGGCGAAACGAACCTGTGGTGGCACGGGTGGAAGAGTACCGTTTTCCCTACGCTGATATAAGTCGAAGGCATTCGCGAAAAGAGCCTCGAATTCGTTATTGGCGGTAAGGAAAGTTGCGTTAGATGTTTCAGCCCGCGCATAGCTGCGGATGAAGCCAAAACTCATGTACCCGGTCATGAAAACAACCGCTCCAGCTACCGCGACCGAAAGCCGAATGCGCTTGACGAAGCGATCGTAAAGAATGACCATCATCATCAGCAGCCAAACCAGAGGGGAGCGCGATCCCAACCCCCCTACGACGATAATCGCCTCTATCATCAGCCAAGCGAAAATCAGCACGCGGTATTTTTTATAACTACGAAATAGGAAGACCAGTGTCGCTGCTTGGGCGAAGACGACCATGGCGTCGCAGTGTGCGGCGACTTGCACGAGGAAGTGAGGAAGACTGCGGTAGACCTCCGCAGTTCTTTGAACCAGGTCGCCGTAATTCTCTCCCGAGATGTGATAAACGATATTGAACGCTTTGGTAAAAACTTCCATGCCTGCGAGCAGGAGGACGCACGAAAACAGGATTCGCGGATTCGCCCTTAATACGCGGGTACGACCCGAAGTATGTCGCGAAGCGGAAAACAAGTACACAACCACGCAGGGGACGATGTAGGCGACGTATCGCCACTCGATCGCGGCCATCTGCAAGGGACTGGGCTGGGCAGCATAGAGGCGGGAATCATTGTATTGCGTAAATGTCAGGCCGCGAGCCCAATATGTTGCAATCGGAAATACAAGGTACAGCGTAAGGACCATGAAGTACAGCGCACCGATGTCGTCAAAGGGAACCCCGCCGTTTCGGTCATACAATTCCATGAGCGCTGGGATTACAAATAGCAGCACTGTAACGATGGGAAGAATTGTAGCTCCCTCCTCGCCGGAAGAGAACAGAGCAAAACCTGTCGCGATCACGGCCATCACTGCGGCGAGCAGCATGGCCCTGGATTTTCTTTTCGGGGCGGTTATCGCCCCCGGCAGATCAGCAGCTGTCAGTCTCATCTAATCAATAAACTGCCGGAACCATAATTCCAAGAACAGAAGCGCCCAAAGGCGGCTGCTCCAATCACGTTTTCCGCGGGAGTGCTCGTCTATCAAAGTACGGATAAAATCCTGCCGAAACAGGCCACGCCGGACTGCGCGATCGTCCAGCAGGCATCCTTTAAGCATGTCGGCCAGATCCGTACGTAGCCACTTGCCGAGCGGCACACCAAAGCCCGATTTGGGCTTGGAAAGAATAGCAGCCGGAAGTAGCCCGGCAAGAGCGCTCTTCAAGATCAGCTTACCTGCGCCGTCTGTCCTTTTTCGCGAGCTGCCGATTAAGGCGGCAAACTCAACCAGCTCGTGATCGAGGAACGGGCATCTGACCTCGAGGCTGTTCGCCATTGAGGCGATATCGGTTTTAACCATCAGACAGTCGGGCAAATAGAAGCTTTGGTCGTGGCGCATCATCCAGTCCAGCGGCTCCATATCCTTATTCCATGGAAACGCCGCAGGATTCGCTAGCGAAGAGGGCGCGGCGGCTACCAAAGCCCGGAAATAGGGTGTATAGGCGGCTTTTCGCTCCTGTGGCTTCAGAAACATCATATGCAGAGCGTACCGGTGCTGCAAGTCTGCTCCGAGCATGTAGAAGCCCCGGCTCAAGCGTGCCGAATATCGGTGATGAGGTAACCGGTCGAGAAACGAGCTGATATCAAGGCTCATGGCCCTGACGCTTGCTGGCGCACTGTCAGCTCGGGTCCACGAAAGCAGTTGCCCGTACCGATCGTATCCCGAAAAACTCTCGTCACCTCCATCGCCGCTCAGCGCCACAGTCACATGCTCACGGGTGATCTTTGATACGTAATAGGTCGGAATCGCCGAGGAATCAGCGAAGGGCTCATTATAGTGATACACGAGCTTGGGCAGGACGTCCGCCGCATCGGCCCGCACGATGAACTCGGAATGATCGGTCCCGTAGCGCTCAGCCATCAACCGAGCGAACGGCAGCTCATTCAGGTCTTCTTCTTCGAAGCCGATCGAGAAGGTCTTCACGGGACGGTCGCTGGATTCCGCCATGAGCGCAACCACAGCGCTGGAATCGATCCCGCCGCTTAGGAATGCGCCCAGCGGTACATCGGCAACCATCCGTAGCCGAACCGACTCACGGAGCTTGTCCAACAGGCGACGCTCGATCTCCTTCTCGTCTTGTCCCAACTTATCTTGTGAAAGTGGAGGGCTCCAATAACGACGGACTTGGAAATCACGTCGCATATCGCACGTGAGAAAGTGCCCCGGCGGCAGCCTGTAAATGCCCTCGAACGCGGTAAGCGGGCTGGGAACATATTGGTACGAGAGATAGCGGTCGAGGGCGGAAAAATTCGGAGAAACACTAATACTCGGATCGGACGTGATGGCCTTGATTTCCGATCCGAAAGTAAGCGCAGTTCCGTCGAGGTGATAGGTGAACGGCTTTTTTCCCAAACGGTCGCGGGCGGCGAAGAGCAGTCTCTGTGACGAGTCCCAAAGCGCGAACGCGAACATACCGCGCATTCTCTGAAGGCAATCGAACCCGTATTGTTCGTATAAGTGGACGATTACCTCCGTATCCGTACGAGTGCGGAAAGTATGGCCTTTTTCTTCTAAGTCGCGCCGCAGGTCCTTGAAATTGTAAATCTCTCCGTTGAATACTACCCAGATTGAATTGTCTTCATTTGAAAGCGGCGCCGTCGCGCTCTCGTTAAGATCAATGATCGAAAGCCGCGTCTGACCGAGACCGATGTGAGGCGCTGAATAGACACGCTCGTCGTCGGGTCCGCGATGGCGCAACACGCCCGCCATCCTGGCGACCAGGGATGGTGCGACGGGCTCGTTTGAGAATGTCAGCTTACCGCAGATGCCGCACATAAATTTCGCACACCGCTCCTCGCGCACTTGCGACTTAAAATGCCGGTCGCGCATGCGCAACGTTGAGCGCAAGAGGTCTGTATGTCATAGTTTGACACCCCGCGCGGCACCGAGTCCACCGCGCTGGCGCCTATCGGGACTAGTTCTGGAACCGGTTCTGAATCGGTTGACATCCGTGAGGCCCAATGTTACGCTCGGTGCGCATCTACATTCGTTCCGCGAGATTCGTACGGTCTGCAAAGCAGCAGCCCGAAATACCTTGAACAAATGAACTCTCCGTTAATTGCCCGCCTGACAAATGGCATTGCTTGGAGTCTGGTCGCGCAAGCGTCGGCGCAAGGCGCAACATTCCTGTCCAACATCATCGTCGCGAATCTTGTCGGCAGGACTGCTTATGGCCAATACGCCACAGTCGTCGGAACACTGCTTTCAATCTCGTCGCTGGCGCAGTTGGCCACGGGCTATACGAGTCTCAAATACCTTGCCGAATTGCGGTCGGTGGATCCAGTGCGAGCCGGGCGAGTGGTCGGGTTGTGCAGCATGGTCTCATGCGTTTCAGCGATTCTCGCCACCCTTACTGTACTCGGGTGTTCGCCGTGGCTGGCGAGTTCGGTCTTTAAGGCGCCGGGGCTTGCGGTTCCTCTCGCGATTGGCTCGCTCTTTCTCGGATTCAGCATTGTGAACGGCTTTCAGATGGGAGCCATGACCGGTTTGGAGGCCTACCGGCAACTGGGAAAGGCCAGCCTTGTTTCCGGCGTTATCGTAGTTCTCAGTTGCACTGGCTTCGCCCATTTATTCGGCGTAACGGGAGCAGTTGGCGGCTTGGTCCTCGCTTCGGTTGTGCGCTGGGCAATCTTCAAGTATTACTTCAACAAAGAACTGCGAAGCAACGGGATCGTCACGGATCTCAAGGGCTTTCGCCACGAGCGGGACGTTTTCATCAGGTTTGCTCTTCCCGCCGCGGTCTGCGGATTGAGCGTGGGCCCGAGTCAGTGGTTGGGGTCAGTTGCCCTCGTGCGGCAGCCACACGGCTTCTCGGAAATGGCTCTGTTCAATGCCGCCTATTCCTTGCTGATTGTCATTCTGTTCGTACCCCGAGTAGCTGATCGCGTGGCAATGGCCCGCATTAACTTTCACCGGGGTTTGGGAGACCAGCATGGATACCGTAGCGTATTCCTGACCAATTTATGCATCATCTTGGGAGTCGCGCTCGTCGGCGGCTTGGCCGCTCTGTTGTTCGCGCCCTTATTGCTGCGGCTCTTCGGGAAAACTTTCGTGGCCGCTGGCTCTCCAGTTCTCTCTTATTTCATTCTTGCCGCGGTTCCAGAGGGATTGCTTCTCGCCATGTCTCAGCTTTTGCAGAGCAATGAAAAGATGTGGACTGTCATGCTGGGCGTGAATCTTCCACGGGATATACTGTTCCCCATTCTCGCCTTCCTGCTTGCGCCGGAGGGCGCCATCGGGCTCGCAAAGGCCTACTTAGCGAGCGTTTCGCTCGCTTGTACACTGTCAGTGATTTTGGCCAGCCGCACCGGACTGCGGGCTCATTACCGAAACGCCGCCCCCGTTTATGCACCCCTGTAAGGGGGTGCGGCATCGCGCCCGTTCCGTTCTGGGCGCCGGAGTTACGGGGGCCGACCCGTATCGCAGTACTAGAACTTAGGTGTCAGTTCTCATTTCAAGTACCGCGCATTTCGTGTTAATCTACGAACCTGATCCTCCGCGATTCCGCGGCGCCACTCGCGCCGAGCGATATTTTTATGTCGAACAGTAATGGCGCTCCAGATCCTACCGCTTTGGGATCTAACCGTCGTTTCCACCCGCAGCCGTTTCATTCTGTTTTAGACCGGATTTGCTCCGAGGCGTCGGCGCAACCTGACGCGATCGCAATGATTTCTGGAGGTGAGACGATTACGTTCGCGGAATTGGTCGCCCGCGCTTTCGCCCTCGCCTCCGCCCTCGAGCCGCTGCTCGAACGCGCGCAGAGCTCCGTCATCGCGGTCTCCACCGATGATCCCCTCCATTTGGCCTTGAGTGCGCTGGCAGCCTGGCGAGCAGGCTGTGCCTATTTGCCGGTTTCTCCATCTTGCCCCGCGGAGCGCTTGCGACACATGCTGGCGGAGTCCGATGCTCGCGTGGTCGTGCTCGACGGTCATGCCGGCTTGCAAATCCCGAGCGGCGAATGGAGGCAGCTTGATCTCGGGCATTTCGCGACGTCTCCTCTCGCTGCTCTGCAAGCCGCATGTCCGCTCCGCCCAGGCAGCATGAGTCCCGACAGTCCCGCTTACGTCATCTACACTTCGGGTTCGACGGGCCGTCCCAAGGGCGTGCTCGTTACCCACGGTAATTTGAGTAATCTGGTTTCCTGGTACAAGGACGCTTTCGGAGTGGGTCGCGAAGACCGTGCCACTCAGATGAGGGCACTCACTTCAGACGTGGCAGTAATGGAGATATGGGGTCCGCTATCACAGGGCGTGCGCGTGTATGTAGTGGAGCGCGCCACATACCTGGTTCCGGAGCGGCTGCGCGATTACCTGGTTACCCAAGAGATTACGATTTGCGAGACCCCCACGCTGATAGCGGAGCAGCTTCTAGACCTCGATTGGCCGCCCGAGACAAAGCTGCGGTATCTGCAGACCGGCGGCGAAACATTACGGGCCTTTCCGCCCGCTGACCTACCGTTTCAAACGGTAAACAATTTCGGCCCGACCGAATGCACCGTTGTAAGTACCTCCGGCGTCGTGGGTCTCAGAGACGGTAACTCTCGACCGACTATAGGACAGCCAATCACCGGAGTTGAGGTGCTCCTCCTCGATGCGGATTTGCAGCCGGTCCGGGAGGGCGAGCGGGGCGAGATTTTCATCGGGGGAGCCGGGGTGGCTGCCGGTTATATTGGCCGTCCCGATCTGACTTCCGATCGCTTCGTACGAATTCCTTCGCTCGGCCATGGCTCTCGTTTCTACCGAACGGGTGACCTCGCGCGGAAACTGCCAAACCGGGATTACGAATTCTGCGGCAGGGCTGACGACCAGATTAAGCTTCGCGGGTACCGCATAGAACCGGCTGAAATCGTTTCCGGCCTCCGAAGTCATCCCGCGATCTCGGCTGCGGCGGTGACTACAGTGGGCGAAGGCGCCTACAAGCTGCTAGTCGCTCACGTGGTATTGAAGACAGTTATCTCAGGTCAAGCTCTGAGGGACCATCTCGCTCTTCTTCTTCCGGATTACATGGTACCGGACCTCTTTGTTCGGCTGGAAAACATGCCTCTCGCCCCACACGGAAAAATTGACTATTCGGCGCTTCCATTTCCCAACCGGTCGAATCTGCTGGACCTGGAAACCTCGTCATTGGAGCCCACGACAGAAATTCAGATTGAAGTCGCTTCCATTATTGCTACTGTGTTGAAGCGGTCGAACATCGGATTTACCGATAATTTCTTCCGCCTTGGAGGAAACTCGTTGCTGGCGGCACAAGTTGTTGTGAATATACAAAGGTCGTTCGGCGTGGATATTCGCGTGCGCTCGGTTTTTGAATCACCGACGGTAGAAGGCCTGGCAGCGGAAATAGAACACGAAATCTTAGCAGCCTCAGGGCCAGTCTCGGCGAGCGAGGTTCCCGGCACCACCGCTGCTTAGAAATCGAGAAATCCCTCACGTGATATCGAAAATATCTCCCGGGGGCGATCCGGATTTCGAGCTTAGCCTCTGTCAATTGCTGAATCCGGATGTGCTGGCCGACCCGCGTCCGCTCTATCACAGGATCCGTTCGATTGATCCCGTTCATTGGGACGTCTTTCTCCGCTCTTGGGTGATCACCCGGTACGACGATGTGATGTGGGCTGTAAAGAATCTCTCGGCCAAGCGGATGCCCCCGACGGAGCAGTTGGCTGCGCTGGGACTAGGTGATTTGGGCGTGATCACGTCTGTTTTGGCCAGACAGATGCTATTCTGTGATCCGCCGTATCACACCCGAATTCGCAGGCTGGTCTCGTCAACCTTCACGCCCGATCGTGTCGCCGCCTTGTCGGGGCATATCAAGCTCACAGCTGAGAACCTACTGACGCGAGTCATGCATCGCGGTGAAATGGACGTGATTAAAGAGTTCGCTGCGCCTTTGCCAGGCTTGATAGTCGGAGCGATGCTCGGCGTTCCCGAACAGGACCAACCGAAACTGAACCGCTGGGCCTCCGACTTTGCAGAGACATTTGGGAATTTTACCCAAGACCCGGACCGCACGGCGGAGATCCTGCAATCGTGCTCCGATATGACAAATTACTTCCGCGATCGCATTGACGATTTGCGGCGGGCGCCTAATAATGGGCTGGTCCATGCCTTCTTAGTCGCCGAGGTGGAGGGAGACAGGCTCACCGAAGATGAGATAATTGCCAACTCCATTGGCGTGCTCGTGGGAGGACAGGAGACCGCGACGACTCTGATTGGCACGGGCCTTCTTACTCTCCTTCAACACCCTGAGGAGATCGAGTCACTGCGCGAAGACCCTGCATTATTGGCGCCGGCGATTGAGGAATTGCTGCGCTACAACTCGCCGGTGCAACTAACAGGGCGGGTTGTGCGGCAAGATTTCGATATCGGTGGCAAGCGCATTCGGGTCGGTGAGCCTGTGATCGCGGTGCTGGGGGCCGCAAACTGCGATCCCGGCCGCTTCGCCGAACCGGACCGCTTAGACCTGTCGCGAGCGGATAATCGGCATCTTGCGTTCGGCTGGGCGACGCACTTCTGCCTAGGGGCCGCACTCTCCAGGCTGGAAATGCGGATCTCACTCGAGTATCTCCTCCGGCTGCCGAACCTGCGCCTGGTACCTGATGGATTGAAGTGGCGCGTCCACCTGGTGCTCCGTGGATTGAGCTCGTTACTCGTGACTTTCGATCGGAACGTCCAAGTGCCGGCCTGCGAATGAAAGGACAAAGTGCGTGTCGAGAACCTCCGGTAATGCGCAGTCCGCTCGCCTCGCTGGTTTTCTAAAAAACAGGCGAGCGGCGCAGGCCGCGAGCGATACGATCCGCCCTCAGGCTCGCGACGGATCGATCGAGGTTTCTGAAGAGCAGATGCGCATGTGGCTCCATTGCGCGCTCTCTGGCTCCAGCGAGATGTATAACGATACATTCTCGCTACGTTATGCGGGCGAATTTAACGTTGCCGCGCTTCAGAACGCGATCAATGAAATTCTCAAGCGGCACGAAGCTTGGCGCACAAGCTTCGAGATGAGCGATGATAAGGTGTTTCAGAAGATCGCCCCGGAAGTGCGTTTAACATTGCCGGTCTCAGATCTAACGACACTTCCTCTCAACCAGCGTGAGAAGCGGCTGGCTGAACTGATCGCTCAAGATTCAAGGCTGCCATTTAGACTTACGAACGCGCCCTTGCTTCGCGGACGCGTGATCCGGGTAGCAGACCGCGACTCTCGACTCGTCCTGGTGATACACCATCTCATCTCTGATGGTGTATCAGTCTTTCAGGTCTTTCTTTCTGAACTCCAAGCCTATTACTCGGCTTTTACGCAGCATTTTGAGCCCACACTGCCGCCGCTTTCGTTCCAGTACTCGGATTACGCTGAATGGCAGCGCAGATCGCCCGCCCGGCACAAGGTCGAATCGCATTTGAAGTTCTGGGATCAGTACCTTGAAGGAGAACTGCCGATAATGAGGTTACCCCTCGACCGGCCCAGGCCCACCGTGCGCAAGTTTGACGGAGGTGTTGAGAGTTTTCGGCTTACCAAGGAGGTTACTTACTCGCTGAAAAGCACAGCCGACGCTGGCGGAGCAACCGTTTTTATGATTGCTCTCGCCGCTTTCAACGTTCTCGCGTATCATTACACAGGTGAGTGCGACCAGATCCTCGGCTGTGTAACTTCAACCCGAAAGCAGTTCGGGACCGAGTCGCTACTCGGTCTCTTCATTAACATGCTTCCACTCAGGTCTAGATTTTCAGCGGACGGCAGTTATCCGGAGTTAGTTCGCCAGGTACGAGAGAACACGCTGGCGGCTTTAGAGCACGAAGTGTCTTTCGATCTCCTTGTACGGCGATTCGGACGCCGCGTACCCAGCATCACGCCACTGTTTCAAGTTGTATTCGTTTTTGAGCCATCGACCGCATTGATATCCGACAAATGGCAACTTGACCACCGAAATCCGGCCAATCCATTCACGAAATGGGATCTGGCGGTCGTTCTGCAAGAGAACGGCGGACACATCTGCGGACATTTTAGCTACTGCCGCGACATTTTCAATTCCGGAACTATTGCCGGGATGAGGGACAGATGGGTGAAGCTGCTCGGCGAAGTCGCGGTTAATTCGAAGCGAACAACCAGGGAACTTTCGGGCACCCTAGCGAAAAGCAACACCGGTTTGCGCGGTCTAAAATGGTTTCGAAGGCAGCTGGGACGCGTCACCTAGACTTATTCTCAGTAGTAGCAGCAATTCGTCGCGTCTTATTCTAAGTGTCGCGAGGCCTGAAAGCAGTATCTATTTCGTTTTTCGAACGAGATACAGCGCTGGTATTCTCTATGAGACGTTCGTAGTTATACCTACCCAATTTCGCCTCGAAGATTGCGCAAATTGTCTGAACATTTTCTAGGCATTTCGGCTAATTCGGAATTACCGCGTTTGGACCTCTGTTTGGAGGTGCGGAAAAGAGCGATCTCCCAAAATTCGGAGCTTCCGCCAATGAATCGGGCGCAGGAGAAGTCCTCGCCTGCAAGCTTTTGGAGTCGCGACTTGAAGGAGGGGCACAAATCGGATCGCGATCCCGAGTTGATGTCGCTCGATTCCCGTGGGTCCAAGCTCGATTTAACGATGATTTCGTCCGCGGCTTCAAATTAAAAAAGCCTATGTCAGCGTGTCAGCCTTGCGCCGGTCCGCCGTTGGCGTCTGGAAAAGCAGGCCGGTGTTCATGAAAGTCGGTGCCTAGTCGCGTACCCGGAGATCTGGCCACTTCAGGCTCAGCATCGTCCCAGCTCCGCATCATCAAAACGAGTGGGCCGACCTCAAACCCGACCAGCTTCTTATCTTGTATCGGAAAATAGAGGCAGCGTAAAAAACTTGGCGGACGAGTTTTCGTCTCCGCGGCTGGAATGTCGATGAGTTCAGACTCAGTTGCGGCATGGCTCTCCTGGCCTGCAGATATTACTGGCAAAACAGTAGCACGCCACAGAAGCGCATCGATAAGGCGCGAAGATGCAACAGGTCATCCAGCGAGCCGATGAGTTGAGAATCCTGTGATGGGGCGGGGAGTAGCCTTGACCCAAAACCCGAAAATGAGACAGCCGGTAAGTTGAATCGGGCGCTCGGATGTGGTCCTCTGGACGGAAGCAGGAGGAGGGAGAAATGCCCAGAAAGGCTCACAGCTGACGAGCAGATGTATGACCGCTTTGCGAACGGTCAGAAGCAGGCAAGAAGGTTAGTGACATTTGCCGGGAATTGGGGGTTTCACAGCAGGCGTTTTATAGCTGGAAACGGCGCTTTGCCGGCTTGGGTTTGACCGAGCTGCGGGAGCTGCGGCAGTTACGGGAAGAGAACCGCAAACTGAAGACGCTGGTCGCAGACCTGACGCTCGACAAACATATTCTGCAGGAGGTGCTCTCAAAAAAGGCCTCAGGCCCGCAGCACCGGCGAGAACTGGTGAGTCAGCATACGCCAGGGCTACCAGTTGAACGAAAACCGTGCTTGTGGGCTGATTGGGATCACGCGTTGGATCAACCGCTATCAGAGCCGGCGCGATCCGCAGGACCGAATTGCGCATGCGCATCCGGGAGCTAGCGGGCAGTCGCGTTCGGTATGGATACCGGCGCATGCGGTGCTGTTGCGCCGCCAAGGGTGGAAGGTGAACACGAAGAGGGTTTATCGGTTGTATCGCCAAGAAGGCTTGCAGGTGCGAACCGCCAAGCGAGGAAAACGAGCCGCACACACTGCGCGTTCCGCTGCCGCAGCCGGTGCGGCCGAATCAACACTGGAGCATGGATTTTGTAAGCGACCGATTAGCAGATGGCCGCTGGTTCCGCATCCTGACTGTCATCGATCAATACACGCGCGAGTGCCTGTGCGTCTACGCGGATCGGTCACAGACTGGCGAGAAAGTAGTGCAGCATATGAAACGTCTGGTGAGTCTGCGTGGCGCACCGGAATCGATCACCACCGATATGGCAGCGAATTCGCCGGTCAAGCGATGGACGCTTGGGCACATCAACAGGGTGTGCAATTAGATTTTATCCGCCCGGGTCGGCCCGTGCAGAACGGCTATATCGAAAGCTTTAATGGCCGACTACGAGACGAATGCCTGAATGGCGAGATCTTCTTCAACCTAGCGGACGCGCGCGAAAAGCTGGAACGCTGGCGACGCGATTACAACCAGAAACGCCCACATAGCGCGCTCGCCGACCGAACACCGGAAGAATTCGAGCGCAGTCTCGGGAATGGGCCCTTCGCCCTTCCCATCCTGGATAACGCAGCGCCAACAGCCCGTCAAGGGTACGCTACCGCCGGGCAAACCACGCCCGCCCTTGACAGACTGCCGGCACCGCCTTCGGACACTGACATAAAGGCGAAGGGCCGCACTGAACGGCCTCTTTTGCTTGAGAGGCTCAATTGAGATACTTTAGTCCTCAGACAGCCCCAGTGACGGGGCTTGGGACGACTTCCGAACACCGAATCTCAAGTTATGAGCTGTCTCATTTTGCGGGGCAGGTCACCTCCGTACGAAATCATATTCAACTTCGTGCGAATTTTGGGGTGCAGGTCAGGGTGATGACGATCTATAGTTCTGAGCTGTGCCATGCTTGTCGCTACGGGTCAATAGTACTTTCTTCGGCTTGGTTACCTTGGTGATTTATTGCCCAATGAAAATTTTAAAGTTCTGTGATCCGACGTTACGGACAAGTGCATTCGCGGACGCTGGCGCGTTTGGGTAGTAATCGAATACGACCTGCAATCTATGTTTCTATTCGGCAGCTTGCAGCAGCAATATCTCGCATTCCAGCTTGCTGAACTCTTCTCTGCCCTTATGTCATAGAATGGGGCAGCCAGGAGGCGTCACATGTGCCAGACGAAGTGTTTCTTCCTGCTCTGTCTGCTAATCACCGCTGATCTCTCTGCGGAGACGATTGTCGTTAATCCGAATCCCATCGTGACTGCAAACGCGATCAGTGATAGCCTGACCGGCTCCGATCTGACAGGCTTGGTCGTGGTGGGGGTTTTTGGGGAAGGTTCAGGTCCATTAGTGATCCCACTGACATGGACAGCTACGGGACCGACGAGCGGCTCAGCCTCCATCAGTCCAGGGTTCGCCGTCTCGGTCACTGGCGATGCGAGCGGCAATCTCGCGTGGCACTACAGCTCTAACTTGTTGGGCCCTCTTATCTCGCTCGAGTTTGATGGCACCGGCGCGGGAGTCTACTTTGATCGTGCACACTCGGGCCCGGGAACGCCGGGAAGTGGCCATGGCGCAGATATTGTGTTCGGTCCTCTGTTTCCGAATGGTATTGACACCAGCGTTGTTGCCACGTACTCGAGCGCAGTTACCCTCGACGGGATGCCCCCGGAAAACGATCTCTACGCGAAATTGCTCATTGATTTCCCGAACAGCCTTAATGGCCCTGCAAATTTCCCGCCACAGGATTTTGCGTTTACGCAGGAGGTGGACCATAACATTGTTCCCGAACCCGCTTCGTGGCCGCTGGAGCTTGGCGGATTGGCAGCTGTCGGGGTGCTGCTACGGCGCACAGCTCGCGTGAAAGCTTTGGGAAGAGGCGTGGACTGAGGTGGCGAGGGCGGGACGGGCGGTTTTTACCAAACGAACTGGCGTTTCACCAAACGATCCTTTTTTGCTGAACGAACCCGAGGCGAAGAAACGGCGCATTTTACGAAACAGAATGAAGGAGGGTATAAGAGATCTCTGGCTCCGGGCAGGGGAGCGCACCTCCGCGGCGCCACAGTCGCGGTTCTGTTCGAGTCGCGCGCCGGAGATCGAGGTGTCATGTTGAGCTCCTGTGCGGCTGAAAATAAATGGCCCGCGATACGACTCCGCGTTGCGAGCCTGCCAGAGGGTAGCACCGATAAAGGCGAACTCGATGGCTGAACGCAAAAAATCGCTTCCAAAGTGCCGCGGGAGTAGTTGAAGAAAAATTTGGAACTTGTGTGATCCGAAGTTACGGACAAGTGCATTCGCGAAACAGTGGGAGCTTGCACAGTATCAAGCCAGGCAGTTCGACGAGGGGCCGGTGAAGGCTCTGCGGTATGGAGCACGTGATTGCTACTCGGTGCGTAGCGCGACCATAGGCTCGACGCTGGCGGCGCGTGCAGCGGGAAGCCAGGATGCCAGGAGTGCGGCAGCGCAGAGCAATAATGTAGCGATGGTGAGCATGCGCGGATCCCAGGGAGAGACGCCGAAGAGTTGACGCGTCATGAGCTGGCCAGCGACGATGGCGAGCGGGATACCGAGTCCGAGTCCGATGCCGATCTGTAAGAAAGCGCCGCGAAGGACCATGCGCACCACGCTAGCGCGATCTGCACCGAGCGCCATACGGACGCCGATCTCGCTGGTACGCTGTTCGACGGTGTAGGCCATTACGCCGTATAAGCCCACCGCGGCGAGAACGAGGCCGAGCACGCCGAAGAGCATGGTAAGGGTGGCGATCATGTTCTGCTGTTGAAAATCGCCGGCTAGAATTTTCGAGTACGGATCCACGCCATAGACCACCAGGTTGGGATCGATGCTGGCGAGCGCTTTGCGCACCTCGGTTTCGATACCGGGCGGATTGCCGGGAGCCCAGATGACGATGTTGTAGAGGAAGTGGGAGAAGAGGTCGAAGGTGTTGAATTGCGGATCGTCGTATTTGACGCTTTGTGTTTCGGGCAGCCAGAACATCGGCCGGATAGGATCCTTGTAATCCCAGGTCATGTAGCGGATGTCGCGCACAACGCCGACAATTTCGAACTTACTGGCGTACTGAATACGGTTCATGCCGAAGTGCCGGCCGATCGGGCTCTGGTGTTTGAAGAAACGTCGAACAAAGGCTTCGTTGACGACGGCGATCGGGCGGGTCATGGCGTTGTCCTGCTCTTGGATGGCGCGGCCCTGCACGATTTTTGCGCCGATGGTTTCAAAGAAGCCGGGCATGACGCGGGCCCAGCCGGCGCCGGTCTCTTCCTTGGGCCCGGGTTCGGGGCGGCCTGCGATACGAATGCCCTCGTTCCAGCTATCGCCGCTCATTGGCGCGTAGAGAACGGGAGCAACCATGCGCACTCCAGGCACGCGCAGGAGGCGCTCGTCGATACGGCGGAAGAACGGCTCCATTTGTTCGGGCTTGTAGTTTCCAAGGGTTGGGTTGATGGAGACGAGATAGCGGTCCTTCGTTTCAAAACCAAAGTTCTGGTGCTCGAGATTGCGCAGGCTCTGGCCAAGCAGAGCGGCAGCGGAGAGCAGAACGAGCGACATCGCGGCTTGCGCGATAACCAGCGATTTTTGCGCGATGGAGCCGCCGCCGCGCACGGAACGGTTGCTGCCGCGCAGAGCTTCGACCGGATCGACATGCGAAGTCATCCAGGCGGGAGCGATACCGAAAAGAATTCCGGTGAGCACCGAGACCGCGAGCGTAAAGAGCAGAACGGGCCAGGAGGGCGACGCATCGACCGGAACGTAGTTGGCCGGGCCCCCGCCGTTGTGGAAGGCGAGATAGAGAATCAGTTTACTGCCCCCGTAGGCGATTCCGATTCCAAGAATGCCGCCGATGACCGCGAGCAGGGTGGACTCGACGAGGGCTTTGCGGACCAGCCGGCCGCGCGACGCACCGAGAGCAACGCGCAGAGATGTTAGCGAGCGCTCCTTCAAGCCGCGGGCGAGCGTGAGGTTGGCAAGATTGCCGCAGGCGACAAGCAGCACACAGCCGGCTGCGATGAGCAGCAGCTTCAATCCAGCCTCATATTGGTCGCGCATGGCTGCGACACCGGCGCCGCCGGGAATGAGATGCAGAGTCTGCTGACGCCAGGTCTGCTTTTCGCCGGGCTCCATGTCGGGCACATGGCTCGCGAGCCAGTCATGGAACTCGACGCGCAGCTTGGCTTCGAGCGACTTGGGATTCACACCGGGGCGCACACGGCCGACGATGTCGAGCCAGTTCTGATTTGGACGTTTGAGACGCTGAGCGTCGCCATCGAGCAGAGGTTCAGTGTTGACCGGGATCCAGATATCGGGCATGCCCCAGCCGTCGAGCTTGGCGCCGTAGAAGCCGGGCGGAGCGACGCCGATCACGGTAAAGAGATGGCCGTTGATTTGATAACTGGCACCCACAACAGAGGCATCGGAGCCGTATTTATCGCTCCAGATGTGATAGCACATGACGGCGACGGGTGGTGCGCCGGGCTGATCGTCGGCATCTGCCATCAAGCGGCCGATCCAGGGATGGACGCCGAGGGTGCGGAAGAAATTGCCGGAGACGAATTCGCCATTGCGCGTGTCGACGGGACCCGGCGATCCTGCGCGGCGGATACCAAGTGGCGCATTGCCGGCTTCGAGTGCGGCAAGGTCGGCGAACTCGGGCGTATGTTCGCGGAGATTCTTGTAGGCTTCGTAGGAGAAGAGCGAGAAATTGCCATCGCTATCCTGCGTGTACCCGCCCCAGTTACAGCAGCGGATTTTGTCGCCCACGCGCCAGAGTTCTTCGGGCTTTGTGACCGGCAGAGACTTGAGCATCACCTGATGAACGAGGGTGAAGATCGCGGTGGTGGCACCAATACCCAGGGCGAGCGTGATCACCGCGGTAGTGGTAAATCCGGGTGCTTTTCTGAGTTGCCGAAGCGCTTCCTGCAAATCCGCCATTTCGTTTCCCTTGACTTGTTTGGTGCCAGCACCAGCCGCCCACGCTCTGGGTCTCGTTTCAAATACGGATGAACCGGCGTGTGGTTAGCAAATCTGTCGCGGCACTTCTCAGTTGCAATACTCAGCAGAATCGGTTTGGTTACAAGCCGGCCTCAATTTTTGTGACTCACAGAGCGGAATACGCGCGGGCGGGTCTCAAAGATCCAAAACTGTTGCCACAAAGTTGAAGCTGTTCTGTAAAACGAGAGACACGCCGGTTCGCGGGTTCTCACGTGCACGGCGGCGTTAGTGTTGGTCAGTGTTCCTGCGGCGGCGTATTAAGAACGGATTCGACATAATCGCAATTGTTTTCCTGTCGCAGTGTGTGATATTCGTCGTCCTTGCCTTTCAGGGCCCCGTGGAGATACCTCTCCACCACAACACCGCAGTTGAAAGCGTCCCGCATTCCTGCCGCCATTTGCTGAACCGAGACTTTTGCGGGTTTATCCTTGCTGCTCAAATCAGCGGCGCACGCCAGAAAAATGAGTGAAGCGACTAAAACTGCTCGCATGCTCCAATCGTCTCACTTGGCCGACTTGATGAATAATGTTGCCGATGGAGGCGGCGATCCAATTGAAGCGTGACAGGTAGATACCGGGGGTCGGCCTCGCGCCAGTATTTTCGGATGACGCGTGCTCGCAATAATTTATGAAGACTCGCTCCCGTAAAGCCGAATTTATGTGCAGCCGAAGCGTTCGTATCTGCATCCATTACGGTCGGGAGATATCGAATGGCAGCAAACAACAATCGAACAATCGTCGTGACGGGCGCCACGGGGAAACAAGGCGGCGCGGCGTTCCGTCATCTGAAGCAGCGTGGCTTCGCGCTTCGGGCGCTGGTACGCAACCCCGAACGGCCGGAAGTACGTGCACTGGAAGGTAGTCGGGTCGAAGTCCTTCGCGGCGATTTCGACGATCTGGAATCAATGGAACGCGCGCTGGACGGAGCCGATGGCGCTTACTCGGTCCAAGCCTGGCAGGGCGGCGCTGAAACGGAGATCCGTCAAGGAATTGCGTTCGCCGAAGCAGCGAACCGCCAAGAGGTCGGTCATTTCGTTTACAGTTCGGTTGCTGCCGCGGATCAGAATACAGGCATTCCGCATTTTGAAAGCAAGGGCAAGATCGAGGAGCGTATCCGCCAGATCGGCATCCCATATACGATTTTCAGGCCGGTTTTTTTCATGGAGAACTGGCTGATGATGCGCGAGGGAATTGATAAGGGCACAATTACGCTCCCGCTGGGCGCGCAAACGCGACTGCAAATGATCGCGGTAGACGATATTGGCGCGTTCATTGCACTCGCGTTCGAACACCCGGGGCACTGGCATAATCGCGCGTTTGAATTGGCGGGCGACGAGTTGTCCATGAGTCAGTTGGCAAAAGCGTTCAGCCGCGCCTCAGGGCGCGAAGTGCGCTATCAACAGGTATCTTGGGACGAGTTCGAACAGCGCGCGGGGCGCGAGATGACCGTGATGTATCGATGGTTTGAAGAGAAGGGTTACAGCGTTGACATCGCGGCAGTGCGCCAGGATTACCCGGAGCTGACCAACTTCAACAAATGGCTTGAACAAAACTGGAGGCGGCCAGCGGCGCAAGGCGCATTTGCTCGGTAATCCTGGATTACCTCTCTGAGGGCGGCATCTCGATCAGCCCTGAGACTCCGGCGGGCTCTACGGAGTTGCCTACGCGTCCGCTGTTACCGTATACTTCTTCAGTTTCTCCGTCATCTCGGCGATTGTCTCCGCGTTAATAGAGCGCATCGATTCCTCCGTCTCTTTCAGCGATGCTACGAGCTTTGGCCGGTAAGCCTCCAGACTCTCGTCATCTTGAGACCGAATCACAGCCAGTGTCGCGCGAATCTGGCTTTCGAGCGGCCGCCACAGTTCCGCCATTTTCGCCAGGCGAGACCAATCCACAAACTCCGCCCAAACGTTGGCTCTGTCCAATCCAGTCTCTAGCGCGTCCCGCCGCAGAAGGTTCAGCTCCCGCTCCATGTTTCGCGCCAGGCTCCTGAAAGAACCGATGTTCACGACTTGAAAGCTGAGGCTCGAGAATTCGCTGTTCTTCTCAAGAAACAACGAGCGGAACCGGCAAAGCAGTTCCAGCCCTTTGAAGATGACCGTCGTGCTTCGGTCGCCGAAATCGCCGCGCTTCAAAGATTCCACAAAGTAAAGATTGAACTCACGCGTGCCATTGAAATAACGGGTGCCAGTAGTGAGAATTATCCGAAACGCATGTTTCTCGTCATATGAGACAATCACTTGGCTATTGTCGACTTCGAGCTGACTCTGCAGTGACGAGCAGACCACGCTGCTGATGGCGTTAATCCAAGAATCTCTGAATTTCGCGTTCTTTGTTTGTCTGTAGAAGTCGTACCACGTCATGGTTTCGCTCGGCAGCCCGAAGATCGACATCGGGTTTCCGGTACCCACCGGCACGATCTGCGCGTCGGGTGGAAGATCGTCCTCGGCTTCATCCAAGGCCGCGTCACTTGTCCGAATCGTGATTTGTTTTTGCGGTTTCAGCGTCGATTCCGGAGTGCTCTTTAGATGGCCGAATATCGCCAGCTGCATGCGTTTTACTAAGCCCAGCAGATCGCGCTGTTCCGGGCTGAGCGGAATTTTGGCTCCCCCGTTGTCTTCTCGCAACTTGTCCGCCAATGCCTGGAACTCGCGCAGAAACTTTACCATGGCGTGGTCCCAGTCGATTTTAAGGCTGGCCTCGTATTCTTCCAACGTGAGCGCCAGCGTGCTGCGCGAGATCCCGATGTTTACGCCTTCGTCCTCCGCCAAAACGTCAGGCGGCTTTTCGAGATAAATCGGCACAACCCTCCGCCTGAAGGCTGGCCTCAAATCACGCTCCATGGAATGGATGAAATATCCAAGCTCTAAACCCGTAAAGCCGAAGGCGGGTTTAAGCGCGTCCGACGATACCGCTATGAGCACATCGGTCTCATCCAATTTTCTCTTGATTTCCGCTTTGAAATCCAAGCCGAAGCGCAGGCCGCTATCAATAAATACTTCGGCCGAAGGTCCTAGGGCCATCTGCACCGCATTCGCCACTGCTATCGCGATCTTTTCGTCTTCGCGCGCGTAACTGATAAAAAGGCGTAACATCCTTTGTTCGTTTTCGGGCTCAGCTTTTCTGACAATTCCAGTTCCCATTGACGAATCTCCAATGCGTCATCTATGGGCGAATTCAAAGACCGGGGCGGCCGGAATCGATGCCCAAAGCAAATAACGCAGATAAGGAAAGTTTACAGGTATTCGTGCACCTCGTGGACCAACCGTTTCAGGTTGATGTGCGGGCATTTGCTGGTGGTGACGAGTGGTGCTGTAGGGGAGCAGCAAGTGTCGTGGACTATACTCCTATCACCTGTTCAAGCGTGAAGGAATCAACGAGCGGGGTTGCACGTATTCGAGAGGGCATACATATGAATAGAGAACTGGCTCTGAAGATTGTGTTGGCGTTGGTGGGATTGCTCTTTTTGGCTTTAGCTTATCCCTTGGCGATGTTTATGCGACAAGAGCCTGCCTTGTCTATGATGTTCAGCCTTTACGTTACGCTCGGCGTTTTCTTGCTTCTGGCCGTCCGCAACCCGTCGGCGAGTCGGACCCTGATCGCCTTCACAGCATGGTCGAGCTTCGCTCACGCCGCTGTTATGGGCACTCAGGCATTACGGAACATGATTTCACGTGGAGAACTGATAGGTGTAGCTGTTCTCGTGGTCATCGGCGCAGTGTTGCTCGCGCTCGCGCCAGCGAAGCAGCCTGCGGGGCTCACCTCACGGCGTAGTATTTACCAGCCACAGTGATGGTTATTTTCGTGGGAAGCCAAGGCTCGGGGAAGCATGTCTATGCTCGTGGAGAGGTTACATGAAAGCAGTGCGTTTGAATGCCTACGGCGGTGTCGACCAATTGCGCTACGAAGACGTCCCGACGCCCGAACCGGGACCGGACGAAGTGCTGGTGAAGGTTGCCGCGACGAGCGTGAATCCTATCGATTGGAAACTACGGAGCGGCGCAGCGAAGGACATCATGCCGCTGAAACTTCCCGCGATTTTGGGACGGGACGTTGCTGGAACGGTAGTTAAAACGGGAGCTAATGTCAGGAATCCACAACCCGGTCAAAAGGTGATTGGGTTGGTGAACTCCAGCTATGCGGAATACTTGACGGCGCGAGCGGACCACCTCACGGTGATTCCAGACGGTCTTGAATTAGAAGACTCGGCTGCTCTTCCGCTGGTGGTAACGACTGGCGCGCAATTGATACAGCACATGCAGCCCAAACGAGGAGACGTGGTGTTGGTGACCGGAGCGCTAGGAAGCGTAGCTCGTTCGGCGGTATATGTGGCCAAAAGCCAGGGGGCGCGGGTTATCGCCGGGGTGAAGGCAGAGCAGAAAGAAGATGCAAATTCATTGGCGGTAGATCAGGTGGCCGGGATCGATAATGACAGAGAAATAGCCGATATTCCAGAACTGGATGCAATAGCGGACACGGTTGACCACGAAGTCATCGGCAAGCTGATTCCGAAATTGAAATCGGGCGGCGTGCTCGGGTCCGTGTTGGGGAAGCCGAAAGAAGCTGAGGGAAAGAATATCCGGGTCGAAGCGTTTATGGCAACTCCGGACGCATCTCTTCTGCGGCAAATGGCGGATGCGGTTCGCGATGGCAAATTGGTCATTCCCATTGCCAGAAGGATGAGATTGAGCGAAGCAGGCGAAGCGCAGACACTCGCCGAAAAAGGTTCGGTAGGCGGGAAGATTCTGTTGATCCCTTGATCTAGGCCGATCACATGGCGCGGAAGCGATCGGTAGTCACGGCCGCGGGCCGTGAACTGATTAGCGCCACAAGGGGGATTATTAGAGTCGTTAAGCCCGAGGATGGCGGCTCCGGAGTCGCTGTTACGGATGAATTCAGGCGCCCCTTATCGAAATCACCCTGCGAACTGGCTGCAGTCAGCAGTTCGACCGCTATGATGCCGCTCCGCTTGGCCCTCGGTCTCTGGCTGGCAGCAATTTGTTCCGTAGCTGATTCCCCTTCGGCCCACTACATAGGGCCGAAGAGTTGCGCTCTCTGCCATAAGAACATTGCCGCTGCACAAGAGCACAGCGCTATGGCAACGACATGGAGCGGTGGTGGCATCTTTATACCGGCCAATTTCGACGCACGTACTACAGAAGATTCAAATCCAAGCTCCGAGTATCGAATCTACCGTGAAGATGGCCGGCTTACCTACTCAGTCCAATCCCCAAAGGGAACAAGGCTCCGTTTGCCGATTGAGATTGTCATGGGCGGCGAGCGCCATGGGCTGGGCTTTCTGGCTAGACTCGATCAGATTGAAGGGTTCCGCCTCTCACGTCCTACGCTCGTTCAAGCCCGGTATTTCTGGAGCTTTAGCCAGGGCGGTGCCTTGGTATTAGCTCCCGGGTTATCAGCCGAGACGCCCCGCTCGTACGAGAGCGCATTAGGGTTGGTGCTCAGCCCCAGTTTTGAAAGGCAATGCCTCACTTGTCACCGTCAGCCGCATACGCTTGGTGCAGGCGAGCAAGGCGGAGTTCGCTGCGAAAGCTGCCACGGTCCGGGGTCCCTGCATTTATTGGCGATCAGCAGGGGACAACCATCGATGGGCATCATAAATCCCCGAAAGCTGTCTCCCGATCAGAGCATCGAGATTTGCGCACAATGCCACGCAGGCTTTGGCCGACATATTGATGCCGCACCAGACGATCTTCTGATAGCAAATCAGGTCCAGGCACTTAGAGCATCTGAATGTTTCATTCAGAGCGGCCGATCCTTCTCTTGTAGCCTGTGTCACGATCCACACAGCGATTCACCCGATAATGCCGCTTTGACAATACGGGCGTGCCTCGGCTGCCACTCAAAAAAACTGGCAAAACGTGCGGCGGTATGTCCTGTTAGCGCGAGTTCGGGCTGCATCGGCTGTCACATGCCTTCCGTTGATGTGGGCCCACTTCATCTTGTGGACCATCAAATTCGGGTCCACCCCGAGCAGAACGTAACTGCTCAGATACACGATGAAAGCTTGCAGTCGCAACTCCCGCCAGTTCGGGAATTTCTTCGCATTATTAAGGCCGACGATCTGGGAAAGATAGTTGAAGCCAAGCGCCAAATTGAAAACGGCAATTCTTTCTACGATGTCGCGCATTCTCTTTCCGTGGACGTTACTGCGAACGTCGGCGGCTTTTGGGGCGACAAGGAGGTAGCGAAACTGGAGCCCGCTCTGATTCCCGTTGTTACGAAGCTTCACTACGGTGAAATAAGTGACATCACATCGGTGGGAGGACGATGGTACCTCATTCAACGCATGCCACGAGATTTCAAATGGGAAGCTGATCAGATCCAGAGTAAAGCCGAATCATTACTGTCGCGCGGCGAACTTTCTCAAGCAATCGAGACCTCACAACAGGCGCTCAGAATCTACCCTCAATTCAGGCGCGCCTTAACGTTCATCGGAACCACTTTCGCCCAAGGCGGTAATTTTCAGCGGGCGGCGGACGTTCTAGGCATTACGAGTCGCCTGTATCCGACTGATGCCGTTTCCTTATTCGATCTGGGCGTAATCCTGGGAAAACTCGATCGCCAGAACCAAGAAATGGATGCCTATCGCCGCGTTCTCATGCTGGAGCCGGACTTCGTCGCTGCTTACGCCAAACTTGGGACTCTGCTCGATTTCAGAGGAGAAGGAACCGCCTCGGTTGCGATCTTGCGCCGGGGGCTTGCAATTGACCCACTCTCGGCGGAGCTCTACCACGACTTAGATCTTTCGTTAACTCATCGAGGTGAGATCAGAGAAGCAAAACAGTGCGCTGCGATGGCCGCCCTGCTCGATCCGCAGTATACTGACTCAGCCAACTGACTGTACCCTGACGGCAGTAAAATGACTTGACCCTAGACGATTCAGGAAGGGGAAACTCTTTATGGGCAGCTCCGGTACACAACGCGCAATCACTAAGTTAAGCCGTCGAGGATTCGTAAAGGCTGTTGCTGGAGCCTCAGTGCTGGGCTCTGCCGGCGGGAACGCGGAACCCGCACGTCGCGGTAAACGAAAAGTTTATTTGGTCCCGAATTTCCATCCTGCGAGCTGTGGATGGCTTACGACGTTCTCGAAAGAACGGGTCTATTGTGCCAACAGCTATCTGGATCACTTGGATCGCGTTCGCGATGATCCTCAGTATGAGTTCGTGATGTCGGAAGTGAACAACATCATCGCCATTATGAACTTTCAGCCACAACGGATTCCGGAGTTACGAGAGCGGGTAAAAGAGAAGCGCGTCGAATTAGTGAATGCCTATTTCCTGGAATCGACAATCAATTTGTCCGGCGGCGAGGCGTTGGCCAGGTTGGGTGTGGAAGGACTTTGCTGGTATGAGCAGGTGTTCGGGTTGCGTCCTAGATACTCGTGGAATATTGACGTTTGTGGCACGCATGACCAGATGCCTCAAATCGCCTCAGAGCTAGGCCTTGATGCTTTGATCTACACGCGGAAGAATCCCACCGGTAAAACACTCTACTGGTCCATTTCGCCTGACGGGTCGCGAATCCTTACATTATGTCCCGGTCACTATAGCGAGGCGCATCCGATTTTCAACACGAAAACGCCGCTCACACCGGAACAAATGAACGAGCTGGAAAGCTTTTTCGAAACGAAAGAACCGATTACGCCAGAAGGCGCGCCAGTCTTAGTGCTGGCGGGCGCCGACGATTATGCATTAGCGCCGGTCCTGAAGCAATACCCGAGTGAGCTCCTGAAACAGTGGACACAAGCTGAACCGGATCGAGAAATTCAGTTTTCGACCCTAAGTAAATATGTCGATGCGATTTTGCCTGACGTGAAGTCCGGTAGCATTCCGATTCCTACAAATTTCGGCGGTACGGCGTACGATTTTGATTCGTTCTGGATTGAGAACCCGAAGGTCAAGACATGGTACCGCCGCGAAGAACACGCGCTGCAAGCTGCTGAGATTCTGGCCACGATCGCGAGTCTTCAAGGCTCATACCAATACCCGGCCAAACCGCTCTATGATGCCTGGATACTGATGTGTTTGAACATGGATCGTAACACTCTATGGGGCTCGGCGGGCGGTATGGTGTTTATCGACGCGAAATCATGGGATGTCCAGGATCGTTTCGAATGGGTACGGAAAACAACCGATCAGGCGCTGGACGCAGCGGGCCGCTCGATCTTCGCGGATGCCCCCGCGAACGGTAATGATATTGCCTTTTTCAATCCATTGAATTGGTACCGGGATGACCCGGCGGCGTTACGACTGCCGGAAGGCCAAAGTCTGGACGGAGTTCCCTGTGAGGCGTTGCCAGACGGCTCCGTGCTTTGCAGAGTCAAGATGCCGGCGGTCAGTATCGCAGGATTCAAGTTAGCCGCTCAGCCGCCGCGGGCGCCCCATTCCATCGATCTTCCGGAGACTATCGAGACGCATCACTATCTAGTCCGCATCGACCCGCGAACCGGAGCAATCACCAGTCTGAAAAGCAAGAATTCCGAGCATGAGTGGTTGAGCGGTCCCGCCAACGTAATCGTCGCCGAGCGCCCGGTGAAGACGACCCCGCATGACGATCCGGGCGATCACATGCCGCCGCGCTCTGGCCGACAGAGGCTCGCTACCTCGAGCGATGGACCTTCTACAATTCAGGCGACCAAAGGCCCCGTAGCCACGACGGTCGAAGTAAACGGCGCATTTTATGGGGGCGGCGCAATCCGGCGTATCATGCGTTTTTATCACGATCACCCGCGCATCGATTTCGAAACCGAATTGAACAATGTGCCTAATTACACGGTGGTCGTCTCGGAGTTTCCGCTGTCGGAAGATGTTCTGGAAATACGTCGGGGCATTCCGTTCGGCTTCTCGCACGGAAGTTGGGCAAAGCCGAATCCGAAGTTCCATGGGTTCACGAAAGGTATTGTCCCCGCAGTGAGATGGATCGATTACACGTTGAGTGGCGGGGGCGGCTTCGCCTTATTCGATCGTGGATTATCCGGCCGCGAAATAGACGGCCGCACCCCAATCATTTATTTAATGAACGCGGAGGACAAGTACGCAGGCTACGAAAATGACTGGTTGAGTGGTAAGGGCAAGCACATCCTCTGCTATTCAGCGCTCGCTCATGAAGACGGTTGGCAACAAGCCAGGATTCCGCACATCGCTTGGGAATACAATCGTGAGCCGGTCGTTATCAGGAGTGGATCTTCGATACCGCCAAAATCGTTCGTTGAGACATCCGGCAATCTGATTCTGGAGGCCATGCGCCGCGAGGGCAACCATATCGAAATTCGCGTGGTCGAGTGTCTGGGTGTGCCTGGGACAGCCACCCTCAGCCTGCATCTTCCGCACGGCGCGGCCGCCATTACCGACTTTATGGGAAGGAAAAAATCAGCCATGCGGAAATCCGATCAATACAGCTTCCCGGTTCGGCCCCAACAAATTATTACCCTGCATTTCGAGACATCCTCTGGCATACCCATTCCAGAGCCCATCAAAGCATGGGACCCGTTTGTCCCGGCCGATAAGCTTCCTGCCCTGCACGCATACGACCCAACTCTGGTGGGTCATCCACCCTTTGGAGCTTGAAGATTCCGGAGAGCGCACCAGGCCTCACCGCCATTGGCGTGGTTTCAGCTTGTTCTGAGTAATGGCTAAGCTGCCGAGGTCTGCCGGTGATAACACTGTCGGAGCCGAATTGATGGCTCTTTTTATCGCCCGGCTGAAGAGCGCCATGTTTTCATTTAATCGTGTTCTACGAGTGTGCTTCGAACAATATCAACTATCATCGGCGCATGGCCCGGAGTGTAATGGAAGCTCGAGATCTACCCCGACGACCTTCTGCGTCCCGATTCAAATGTAAATTAAGTCCGATTGCGGTTCCACTGCTGTGCAGTCTAGCCGCGGCACAGACCAGGGTGCCCCTGCAACCCTTTGTGCAAGAAGTGCGTCAGGTAGAGACCACGCTGGCCTATTTAGGAGAGCCGTTATCGCCGAACGCCCAGAGCGCGATCAATGCTCTTACGGCTAAGGCCGACGAAGCAGAAGCTGTTTCCGGCCTCGAGCAAATTCTCGACAAGTACGCGCTCGGGATCGTCGAAATTAATCCGGAGAGCCGAGTCAAAGTCCGCCCGGGCCCCGCCAAACACGAGCTGGTCGAAGCCGGAACGCGCGTCTTCCTGGTGAAAGTGATCAATCAGGCCGGAGTGACCGCGCGCCTGCAGGTGAAAAGCCCGAATGCGCTGCCGGTCTACGTTCCATCCGACGGGAGCGCCGAGCCGCCCAAAGAAATCTCTCCCGTCGACATCAGGGATCGGTGGATGAGTCTCGACCTCTATGACAAGGACCCCATGTCCGAGCGCCTTTCCGGCCTGCCACTCGAATATCGAATCCTCGAAATCTACAGCCGCGATCGAGGACAACGTTCCGCCGAGATAAGTTTCGATGTCGGACAAGGTACGCAGGACATCGGCTTCCGCAATCAGATGGTCATGTTGTTTAATGCGCTGCCCGCCGTACCGCTGGAGCTCCTAGTACGCGATGAGAATGGATCGCCGACCGTCGCCGCCTTCACGATCCGCGACCAGGCAGGCCGCCTGTATCCGAATCCATCAAAGCGCCTTGCGCCCGATTTCTTTTTCCAGCCGCAGATCTACCGCGACGAGCGGTGAAAAGATTCTCTTACCCGAGGGCATTTACACCCTCACCTGCTCAATGGGCCCGGAATATCTGGCCCAAACCAAACAGATAAGAGTAACTGCGCGAGGTCCAAGCCAAGCCTCTTTCGCCATGCAGCGCTGGATAAATCCGGCACAATACGGCTGGTATTCGGGTGACCATCACGTCCATGCGGCCGGCTGCTCGCACTATCAGAATCCCACCGAAGGCGTCAGGCCCGAGGACATGGTCCGTCAGATTCAGGGCGAGAAATTGAATGTCGGGGCAGTGCTGACCTGGGGCCCTTGCTATTACTACCAAAAGCAATTTTTCACCGGCAAAGACAACCCGCTCTCCGCGCCGGGGCGGCTAATGCACTACGATCTGGAAGTTTCCGGCTTTCCCTCCAGCCATGCGGGGCATTTGGTGTTGCTTGGCCTCAAAGACCAGGACTATCCACACTGCGTTCGCATCGAACAATGGCCCACTTGGGATCTGCCGATTTTGCGTTGGGCAAAATCGCAAAGAGCGCTGGTAGGATTCGCACACTCGGGCTGGGGGCTGGAAGTGAAATCGCATGACCTTCCCAACTATGAGATGCCGGGGTTCGACGGCATCGGCGCCAACGAATACATCGTCGACGTCACGTATCCCGATACGGTTGACTTTATCTCTGCAGGGGACACTCCCTACGTCTGGGAGCTCAACATTTGGTATCACACCCTCAATGTCGGCTTTCGCACCCGCATTTCGGGAGAGACCGACTTTCCTTGCATTACAGACGCGCGCGTGGGCCAGGGGCGGGTCTATGCCAAGATCGATGGCCCGCTCACCTACCCAGCCTGGCTCGACGCTCTGGGCGCAGGCCGTAGCTATGTCTCCGATGGACGAAGCCACTTAATGGACTTCAGCGTTAACGGCGTAGAAGTCGGAACACACGCGAGCGAACTAAACCTCGCGGGGAGCGCGACAATTCACGCCCGTGTCAAAGGTTCCGCCTACCTGCCCGCTGACCCTCGCGCGACCGGGGAGGAACCCTCGTGGATGATTCCGCTGGGCAATGCATGGACGAAACATATGATCAATATTGCTTCGTTCACGGATATTCACGATCGTCCACTCGATACCGAGCCTTACTGGCACATCGAGCGGGCGCGTATTAAAGGCATGCGACAAGTGCCCGTGGAACTCGTGATGAACGGCAACCCGATTGCCCGCAAGAATATCGTCGCGGATGGGACCGTTCAGAACGTAACGTTCGATGTGCCTGTAGAACGAAGTAGTTGGGTGGCAGTGCGGATCCTGGGGTCCTCGCACAGCAATCCGGTGTTTGTCATCGTGGACGGAAAACCTATTCGCGCTTCCCGTCAGAGCGCTCAGTGGTGTCTTGCCGCCGTAAACCAGTGCTGGACACAAAAAGCTCCGAAAATCTCGCAACGTGAACTTCCAGATGCGCGCGCAGCTTATGATCATGCACGCGCAGTTTACGCCAAGCTTCTCACCGAATCCGCGCAATGAGGACGGGTTCGTAGCTCTCTTCGTGATTGCTCCAGGAGAACAAATGATGCGACTCCGCTACGCTTTCGGCAGCGGCCGTCGTTTCCCTCAATTGCGAATTTGGCGATCAAATCGTCTTCTGGGGCAGCGGTGTGGGTGGTTGGCGAGCATACCCGCACGCTCGCTCAGAACTTTGAAATGAAAAGACGAACCCAAGTGAGTTCGTTCGGCAAAAAGGCGGCAGTTCGTTTGGCAGGATTCGTCTGTGTTCCTGCTTTTATTGCCTTAATCGTCGCGTCCCAGCTACCGCAGTTCGATGACGTCACTGCCAAAGCTAAAGTAAATTTTCGAAACGAACCCAGCCACACATCCCGGAAATACTTGCCCGAGACGATGGGCGGGGGCGTCGCAATGTTCGATTACAACAAGGACGGCTTGCTCGATCTCTTCCTTGTAAACGGCGCGGCTCTCAGCGATCCGATGCTGCCCGGCAAAGAGCCCGATAAGACCGATCCCAAGTATTGGAATCGTCTATACCGCAACAACGGCGATGGAACATTTACCGATGTCACCGAGCAGGCCGGAGTCAAGGGATATGGCTACGGTATGGGGGTCGCAGTTGCGGATTACGACAACGACGGTTATCCCGATCTCTACGTGACCAATATCGGGCACAATATCCTTTATCACAACAATGGCAACGGGACTTTCACGGATGTAACGGAGGCTGCGGGGGTGGGCGGCGGCGGTTGGTCCGCTGGCGCGATGTTCATCGATTACGATCGCGACGGTCTTCTCGATTTATTTGTGTCGCGATATCTTACTTGGGATTTCTCAAAAGATATATTTTGCGGCCAAACCAAACCCGGGTTTCGCGCCTACTGTCATCCGGATCAGTTTCAGCCCACCACCCACCTACTGTTTCACAACGACGGGCACGGCCGATTCCATGATGTTTCCAAAGAAAGCGGCATCGCAAACTTTCCCGGAAAGGGGCTAGGAGTCGCTATGAACGATTATGATCGCGACGGCTGGCCGGATATCGTGGTAGCAAACGATTCCTTCCCCCAGCAACTCTTCCATAATCTTAAGAACGGCAAGTTTGAAGAAGTGGGCGTTTCAGCCGGTATTGGTTACGACGAGGACGGCAACACCTTCGCAGGCATGGGGGTAGATTTCGCCGACTACGACAACGACGGTTGGCCGGACATCTTTATCAATGCGCTTGCCAAACAGAAGTACGCGCTGTTCCACAATCGAGGCGGAACATTCGATTACGTCTCGGGACCTCTGGGGATGGCTGCATCAAGCGTCAACCACTCGGGATGGGGCGCTAAATTCGTTGACTACGACAACGATGGACGGAAAGATCTGTTCATCGGTCAAGGCCACGTCATGGATAACATCCAGCTCACGCAACCGGATGTACGCTATCTGGAGCCACCAATGTTGCTCCGCAACGAGACCAAGATGTTTGTCGATGTTTCATCGAAAAGCGGCCTTGTTTTCCGACGGCCCGTGGCGGCTCGTGGAGTGGGATTTGGGGATTTGAATAACGATGGTTTTGTCGATGTAGTCATCAACTGCAACGGAGAACCCGCCGTACTTCTAGAAAGCACAGGAGGCCGGAACCACTGGCTGATTGTAGACACAATCGGAACGAAGAGCAATCGTGACGGCATTGGGGCGCAACTTCACTTGACCGGCGAGGATGGCAAACAGCAGTATGCCGTCGTGAGCACGGCGTCCAGCTATCTTTCCGCAAACGACAAGCGAGTGTATTTCGGACTCGGTAATTCGACCATCGTCAAAGCTCTTGAGATTCAATGGCCGAGTGGTATTGTGCAAAAATTCGTTGATCTTCGGGCCGATCGAGTCTTCATTGCTCGGGAGGAAGCGCAGGCACCGTGATCCGCTATATTTCTTGGGCGGCGATCTTGCTGGTTTATTTCGCAAACAGAGCGATCGCCCAGGATAGCGACACAGTCGTTCTGAAGGACGCTCGCCAGAATTTCACAATCCTCTCGCAGATAGATGATCCTCAGGAACGCAGGGCTTTCGCCGAAATCTTCAAAGAAAAGAACCCGGCGAGACGGCATGTCCTGGCGCAGAGCTTCATTAACACCTATCCGCAATCCTGGCTGCTTTCGGAAGCCTACGACATGGCTGCCAAGTCTTCCATCGATCTCGGTGACTACCATTCGGCATTACAGGAAGGACAGTTCTCGTTGCGGCTGGCGCCCGAGAACGCAACGCTGTTGGTCCTCATGGCGAATATCGAAGCGCAGAACAAGATGTATACCCAGGCTGAAACGAGCGCTCGCGATGCCTTGGAATACCTCGATGAGTTCGCGCGCCCAGGCGATATGACGGACCGGCGATGGAGCCGTTTGAAGCCGAGATTGAAAGCATCCGCTTACTTTGCGCTAGGCCGTGATTACGCAACGAGGGGCTTTGAGAAGGCTGATTCGTCTCGTGCCGGTTTGCTCGGACAGGCCGATCAGTTCCTGGATCGCGCCGCCGCCTGGAACCGTGATGATCCGGAGATCTTTTATCTGCGCGCCCTCATAGAAATGGAACTGCACGAATCGAAAAAGGCTGCGGCTGACCTGGTCTTCGTTTCGCGTAAGTCACAGGCCCTTCGCGAAAAGGCGCTGGCAAACCTGCGGCTTCTTCAAGAGAAAGGGGAGACTGAGGCCCGAATATCAAAACCAGAGATTGAGGAGCAGCTACGCATCGAGCGGCCCCGATCTGACTCCTCGCAGGCGATTCGCGAAGGTTACGCCGGCCCGTTTGCCTGTCAAACCTGCCACGCGCACGAATATGAGACGTGGCGTCAGACTGGCATGGCTAGAATGTTTCGCGCCTATAAGCCGGAGAACGTCATAGGTGATTTTTCGCCGGGCACTGAGTTCAAGGACGACTCGGGAAACCCAATTGTTCGCATGGGCATCGATTCACGGCCATATTTCGAGATCCGGCAGGGCGCAGGATGGCAGCGATTTCACGTAGACTACACGATCGGCGCCAAGTGGCAACAGGGCTACGCAACCAAAGCGGCGGACGGGAGTTTCCATGTGCTCCCCATCGAGTACAACGCTCTCCGCAAAGCTTGGGTCAATTATTGGAAGATAATAGATCCTCCCGGTAGCAAACGCGCTAACATCGCCGAGTTTCCCGACTTACTACCCGACACGAATTATCAAGAAAATTGTGCGATTTGCCATACTAGCCAGCTCCGCGCAAATTCCAATCAAAGAAGTCCGATGGAACATGCCACCTTTCTCCAACCCGGAGTGGATTGTGAAATGTGCCATGGTCCGTCAGCCTGGCATATAAAGCAGATGCGAGCGGGCCGCCTCGCGAACGAGCAACCAACCGAGCTCCCCGTCAATTTCCGCAGGATCGGCAATCGTGATGGCGTTCGTATCTGTGGTCAATGCCACCGCCAAGCGGCAGTAAGGGAGGTCGGCCAACAAAACGAATTGAATTACTCCGCGGAAGGAGGCAGTTTCGTGCCGAAAGCCTGGATCCGCCCTTACGACGCTTTCTCACGGCGCGCATTCTATAAGGACGGCCGCTTTCGGGAGACGACGTTCATCGTGGAGGCCTTTACCCGGTCGGCGTGCTACCGCAAGGGAACCGCACAGTGTGCGAGCTGTCACGCTCCCCATCTGGAGAACTTTTCTGAAAATCTTGCCTCTCTGAAATTCAAGAGCGATCCGAATGAGATGTGCCTTGGCTGTCACACTCAATATCGGCCGCGCATCGCTGAACACACGCATCATGCGCCTGGTTCGGAAGCGAGTCAATGCGTCTCTTGTCACATGCCCCGCATCGTGAACGCGCTTTTGTTTCAGGCGCGCTCGCATGAGATTGAGATCCCGACCGCCGATCTTACGTTACGATTCGGTCAAAAGGAGAGCCCGAATGCTTGCCTCATCTGTCATTCGGATCAGGGTGCGCAATGGGCTGACCAGCAGTTAAAGAAATGGCAAGACTAAGCTATTGCTCGGGTCGTTCTAACGCAATTTGATCCGAAATACGGTCGCGTAAGGGTCCGGCTGTATTCCGCTCGTGCTCAGGACCAATGCCGCCCCATTCTGGTGAAATGAAACCGGACCGCCTCCGGCAAGCAACGACACAGACTCTACGCTGCCGGAAATCCCCGATACACTGAGCTGGTCCTTCTGCCAATCGAAAACGTGCAGATAGACGTTCCGTCCTTTCGCAGTAGTGCGGGCAAACGAGAGATTTTGCAGCGGACCATAAGTTGTCCCATATATACTTTCCCCATTCACCGCCAGCCATTGGCCCATCGTCGTGAGGCGGTCCCTGAATTCGGGCTGGATTGTACCGTCGGGTTCGGGCCCTACATCTAAAAGAAAGTTGCCTCCCCGGCTTGCAACTTCGATCAGCGTGCGTATCAGGTCTCTCGCCGATTTGAAATCACGATCGTTCTTGTTATAAGCCCAAGTGTGATTGATGGTCATGCAGGTTTCCCAAAGCCTGAAATCTTCAGGAGCTGGCACATCGCTGGGCTTTGTCCCTGTTTCCCGATGATTGAAATCGAGTTCTTTCCCCTTCACCGGAATCGCGGCAGGCAGGAACTGCTCCGGTGTTTCAAAATCACCTGGGATGCCGATGCGATTATTTATCAGAGTTCCCGGTTGCAGGTTGTGAATGACGCGCTGCATTCGGACTCCGTCGTATTTCTGTTGTTGATACAGGCCGTCGAACCAGATCAGGGCGACTGGCCCGTAGTGAGTGAGCAACTCGCGGAGTTGCAACTCCATGTAGTCGAGATAGAGGGGCCACTGCGCGCGGGTAGGCTCTCCGTTCCAGTTCTTGCTTGCCGGCTGAGACGTATCGCGGAAGGCGGGATGATTCATGTCCGGGGGTGAATAGTAGAAACCGAGCGGCATTTGCTGCCGCTGGCAAGCCTCGGATAACTGCGCCACGATGTCTTTCCCATACGGAGTTTTTGTGATTTTGTAATCCGTATAGGAAGAATCGAACATGCAGAAGCCGTCGTGATGCTTGGTCGTGAAGACCACATATCGCTGGCCCGCAGCTTTCGCGAGCGCGATCCAGGCATACGGATCAAAATGAATCGGGTTAAACCTTGCCGGAAGAGCTCGATATTCCATTTCGCTGATGGGAAACTCGCTGGATGGGCGCATGATCGGCCACGATGCTTCGACACTGGCGACGGAGTATGCGCCCCAATGAATGAACATCCCGAATTTGGCCTCACGGTACCAAGCAGTCCGCTGATCCTCGCCGGAGTTCAAGGGCACGCCTTGTGCTGCCCCGATCCTGACGACCACGGCAGATGCAAGGAAAAGGGTCTGAAGAAATTTCGGCAACCGGGTATTGGCCCTCAGTTGAATATCGATGGCCCGCTTAAAGCGCTGGGCGGCTTGCCGATAGTCTATCCAAGTTTCACATGTGAAACTGTTGTTTATCTGGCGAAGACTCGAATCTGGCCTATGAGTCGTAGAAGCGCAGTTATCGAATCCGTCCATTCATTCGACGCCCGTTATGCACTACCTGCAGGAGCAGGCAGTGATGCCGTTCATTCCGAATCTCAATATTGCCTTGCGATGACTGTGCTGAAGGCTGGAGCTGGTATGACCGGTAGCGGAATGGCGCTCACTCTCGGAGACGGGAACCGCATCGTTTGCGAACTGATTGAGTTGCTGGCGCCGGAGCTCGTGGGTAGGGAGATAGAGGAGTTGATGGCGGACTTCGGTGCGGTTTCGCGCCGCCTTGCGGATCATTCCCAGTTGCGTTGGCTTGGACCTCACAAGGGAGCCGTACACTTGGCGCTCGCCTCCATCACAAACGCATGTTTCGATTTATGGGCGAAACTGCGCGATGTCCCCCTGTGGCGCTTGCTGCTGGACCTTTCGTCCGACCAGTTAATTCGATTGCTCGATCTCAGCTATCTGGAGGATGCTTTAACCCGAGGGGAAGCAATCGAAATCCTTGAGCAAGAACAAGCAACGAGAAGCGATCGGGAGCAAGTGATCAAGACAGGCTACCCCGGATACGACACGTCGGTTGGCTGGTTCGGATACGACGATGATGCCGTTCGCGACAATGTCCGCCGCGCCCTGGATAGCGGTTTCGGGGCGTTTAAGCTTAAGGTCGGTTCGCGCGAACCGAAGCGCGATATAAGGCGGGCCACCATGCTTCGCGATCTGGCAGGAAGCAACTCGACGATCATGCTGGACGCCAATCAGCAATGGACCTTTCCGCAGGCATTAGAGATGTGCGCCGCGTTCCGCGGCATCTCGCCTTACTGGATCGAGGAGCCGACTCATCCGGATGATATCGGCGCGCATGCAAAGTTGGCCAAGGCTATTGCGCCGCTTCAGATTGCTTTAGGCGAGCACGTACCGAATCGCGTGATGTTTAAGAATTTTATGGAAGCAGGCGCCGTGCACTTCGTACAAGTGGACTGTACGCGCGTGGCCGGCATCAGTGAATTTCTTGGGATTAGCCTGCTGGCGCGGAAGTTCTCATTACCTGTCGTTCCTCACGTCGGTGATATGGGCCAGATTCATCAGCACCTGGTGATTTTTAATCACATCGCGATAGGCCATCCTGTTACATTCCTCGAGTACATCCCACACCTGCGCGAGTACTTCGCCCATCCCGCCCATGTGCGAGATGGTGTTTACGCTACACCGGAAGAGCCAGGCTGTTCGTCTGATCTCAGATAATGTCTCCCAATCGGCGAGAGCTTCTTCAAGCGAGTGCATTTGCCGCTTCGTTCGGCTCAGTGGCTGCGAGTCCTCGCGAGCATGAACTGCATGGCGCGGACTTGGGCGGCCCGCCATCAGATCGTGCGTGATTCGGCACTGTCTCCTACTGTGCCGACTTGCGTGTTCCTTTCTCTCGGCCCGGCTCCGGTTTCTTAGTTGTGCCCGCGATCCCAGCCGCACGCAGCTTTGCGATCCGGCCGATGAGCTTCATCGGAACCGGCTCGGTGAGTGGGAAATGGACGGTCCCCTTTCGCAGATCATAGCTCTTGAGTTCATCTCCGAGCGCGGCGAAGAACGTCCCCGATGCGGCAAAAAGTGAGTAGTGCTGCTTGAAGCCAGCGAAATACAGCATCGGCTTTCCACGCAGCTTGTATCCGGGCATACCGTACCCGATGCCCTCCACTGCTTCCGGGACTGCCGTTCTAATTGCGGTGCGCATCCGTTCGAGTATTGGTCGCACCGTCTCGGGCTGCGCAGCGATGTACTCATCGACCGACTTGGGAGCGCCTTTTTTCATAACCGCCATTCTATATTTCCTCTGTTTCGGAATGGAGTTTTTCTGCGTCGGCTGCCTAGGAAGCGTGCTGCGAAACGATGGCTGCCCAACTGGAGGTTTAAGTCCGAATCGCCCGTCATTGAGACCTACTCAAATGTAATCGGCGCCGGCAACGCGAATCGAGCTTTTTCAGATAGCGAGGTTTACCGTTCGCCTTCGACAATTGCGATCTGAACTTGCTTGGGACTGCGAAAAGGCCAGGGTGCGAACCTCATGGCCCAGCTGCGGACGGCCAATAATGACCGAGACCGAACTGATGGCTGTCGCATCTATCCAATCGGAATCGAAGATGAAAAGACGCTTACTCGGCCGAGGTGGCCCCGAAGTCTCCGCAATTGGATTTGGTTGCATGAGCATTGGCATCGATGATGTGTACACCAGCAGTGTGCAAAGCGAAGCCGATGCCATCGCGCTTATCCATCGTGCTCTCGACCTGGGTGTCAATTTCCTCGATACGGCGAACATTTATGGCGACTCCGAGGTAAAGGTCGGCAAAGCTCTTCGGGGTCGGCGTGATCGCGTTGTCCTCGCAACTAAATTTGGAATTGTGCCCGGTCCTGCTTCTACTCCAGAACGGAGTGTGGACGGTACGCCGAAAAATGCGCGCCGCTGTTGCGATGTCTCGCTGCAGCGCCTCGGAGTCGACGTGATCGACTTGTACTATCTCCACCGTGTGGATCCTCAAGTTCCAATCGAAGAGACCATCGGCGCGATGGCCGATCTCGTTCGGGCTGGCAAAGTGCGGCTCATCGGAGTATCTGAGGCGTCTGCCGCTACCGTGCGCCGCGGGCATAAAGTACATCCGATCAGTGCTGTACAAACCGAATACTCCCTGTTTACACGCGATCCCGAGGGCGACTTGCTATCCACTTTAGGTGAGCTTGGAATCTCGCTCGTTGCGTACAGTCCGTTGGGCCGCGGCTTTCTCGGCTCACGGTTTCGCAGCATCGACGATCTTGCCCCGAACGACTGGCGCAGAACCAATCCTCGCTTCCAGGGAGAACAGTTCCAACGGAATCTCGCCGTTGCAGATCGCATCGCGGAGATAGCTCGTGAAAAAGCAGTTACTCCCGCGCAGCTCGCTCTCGCCTGGGTACTCGCTCAACGCGAGGACATCATTCCCATCCCGGGCACTAGCAGCCGCGCGCGCCTAGAGGAAAACGTCCGTGCGGCGGACGTCGTGCTGACTACGCAAGAACTGAAGCTGCTGGATGAGATGGCTCCTAGGGGCGCTGTAGCTGGCGACCGCTACTCCCCTGGCATGATGGAGCTCGTCAACCCCTGACGCGGCGAGATGGTCGTTGGTACCGCCCATCACCAGTCCGCCAAGCTCCGAGTGGCGCGTGATCCGCCCCGAGTAAGCCCTATCTGGGAGCGATCTCTCAGGTTCCACGCCGCTCGTGCTTCCTTTCAGAAAGGCTCCGTTGTAAGACTAGACGGCACCTTGTAGATTGGACAAATGCCGCTCAAACGAATGGACAACGTAGGAATCGTCGTCGATGACCTCGGAGGGACGATTGATTTCTTTCGCGAGCTCGGCCTCGAGCTCGAAGGGCGGGCCACGATCGAAGGAGAATGGGCCGGACGTGTCACTGGACTCGGCGATCAGCGCGTCGAGATTGCCATGATGCGCACGCCGGACGGCCATGGCCCGCTCGAGCTCTCCCGCTTCCTCACGCCGCCTGCCGTCGCGGATCACCGCAACGCCCCGGTGAACGCTCTAGGCTACCTCCGCGTCATGTTCGCCGTGGACGACATCGACGAGACGCTTGAAAGGCTCCGCAAGCGCGGCGCGCAGCTCGTAGGCGAAGTAGTCCAGTATAAAGACGCGTATCGGCTCTGCTACATTCGCGGGCCTGAAGGGCTTCTCATCGGACTCGCCCAAGAACTCAGCTGAGCGCAATATGAAGACGTCGGAGAGACCGCCGGCTTCAGCTACCGAGTGGATTGTTTGAATGTAAGTCGGCCATCCAGAAACAGCACTCTGTCCGGAACGCAGCGTACAGCTTAGGCCTCTTTATTTCCTATGTCCGGGCATCTTCTTCCAGCCGCTCTGACTCTCGCTTGCCGAGCGCGCGGATAATATAGGTCCTGAATGAAGAACATTGCCATCGCATATCTGCTGGCCGCGGCTTTCTGCTTCGCGCAAAATCAGGACACGTTTCAACCGGCTGCTACAAATGTCTGGGGTGCGGCATATCCGCGTGTCGACTCCGCAGGCAGGGCGGAGTTCCGGGTAAAGGCGCCTAACGCCATCAAAGTCCAGGTGAACTTCTGGGGCGCAGCGAAGCTCGACATGGTCAAACAGCCGGACGGATTCTGGACTGCGACGTCAGCTCCCCTGGTCCCGGGCTTTCACTACTACACTCTGCTTATCGACGGCGCGGAAGTCAGCGATCCCGGAAGCCACGCGTTTTTCGGAGGCGGCAAGGACGCGAGTGGGATCGAAATTCCCGAAGCAGGTGCGACCTACTACTTGCCGCAGAACGTGCCGCACGGGCAAGTGCGCGAGATCTGGTATGACTCAAAGGTTACCGGCAGCTGGCGCCACGCACTGGTCTACACGCCCCCGGATTATGACACCCGAGCCAATATGCATTACCCCGTGCTCTATCTACAGCACGGCGCGGGTGAAGACGAGACCGGCTGGGTTCGGCAAGGGCACGCAAATTTCATCCTCGATAACCTGATCGCTAGCGGCAACACAAAGCCCATGATCATTGTCATGGCTTATGGATACGCGCGGCGGGCGGGCCAGACTGAACCCGACCTGACCGGCAAGCCTTTCGGGTCGCCCGAAGCGATCAAGGCGATGCAGGACTTGGCCTCGGCTTTCGAAGACGACTTGACGCAGGTTTTAATCCCGTACATCGATGCGAAGTTCAGGACGATCGCCGATCGCGATCATCGCGCGATGGCGGGCCTCTCGATGGGCGGCATGCAGACCTTTCAGGTGACGTTCGATCACCTCGATTTGTTCTCTTACATCGGAGGCTTTAGTGGCGCGGCGGGCGTGCTGGGGAATCAGAAGCTCGACACCAAGACTGCCTTCAACGGAGCACTAGCGGATCCCGAAGCGTTTTCAAAAAGAGTGCATCTCCTCTGGATTGGCGTAGGCACGGCAGAACCCGCCCGGATGCATGAGGGCCTTCTGCGGGTCCACGACGCGCTTACAGAGGGTGGCATCAAGCACATCTTTTATGAGTCGCCCGGCACAGCGCACGAATGGCAGACTTGGCGTCGCGATCTGAAGGACTTTGCGCCGAGGCTCTTCCAGGAGGACGGCCAATGAGCCGCGCAGCATCACGTATTTTCCTTCTTTGCTCGGCTTTGATTGTGCCCATCTGCGGATGGGCACAGCAAGCAGACTCGTGCAGCGGTTTGATGAACTTTAGCGCTGCCGGCGTCGAAATCACCAAAGCTTCGCCGATTCCCGCCGGAACTACGGAACCGAATCCCTACGGAGCAGGGCACAGCTCGCCTTTACCCTCCTATTGCCGGGTGGAAGGCATCATCAATCGCCGTAGCGGGGTCGGCGGTGAGCAGTTTGGAATCAGCTTCGAGTTAGCGATGCCCGAAAAATGGAATGGCGATTTCCTGATGCAAGGCGGAGGCGGTGGAAACGGGATCGTATTTCCACCGCTAGGACAAACTGCCGCGGGACAACATCCGGCGTTGATGCGTGGCTTCGCGGTCGTAAGCAACGACACAGGTCATAAGAGCCATGGAGGTTCTTTCGATTTCGGCTTCATGAAGGATCAACAGGCTTATCTTGATTTCGCTTATCTGGCTAACGCCGAGGTGGCAGCGCTGGCGAAGCAACTGATCGCACGCTACTATCAGAAACCGGCGGCTTATTCGTACTTCGTGGGATGCTCGACCGGCGGGCGAGAGGGGATGATCCTTTCGCAACGCTATCCGTCGGCTTTCAATGGCATCATCTCCGGCGATCCCGCCATGCGTACCGGTCTTTCCAACTTGGCAATTGGAAAATGGATACCCGTTGCATTCAATCCGATTGCGCCCAAAGATTCGAATGGCAAGCCGATTATTTCGGAAGCGCTCACGGACGCCGACCGCGAATTGCTCATGCAAGCGTTGCTGAAGCGTTGCGATGCCAGGGACGGCATTGCGGACGGCATGATTTCCGATCCGCTCGGATGCGATTTTGATCCGGCAATTCTTGCGTGCCGAAGCGGGCAAAACGACGCATGCCTGACCCCGCAGAAGGTAGCTGCGATCAAGAAGGCGATGGGAGGCCCCAAAACCTCCGAGGGGCTGCAAGTCTATCCCCCATTTCTGTACGATACGGGCATCACAGCAAAATCCCAAGTCCCTGGCATTTTGAGGCCTGGGCCGGGTATCTTCGGTCCCGCGACTACTGCCATGGATGTGGACGTTGAGAAGGAAGCAATGACAGACGTCCAGCCGCTCGTCGACTCCATGTCGACTAACCTGACGACCTATTCTGCGGAAGGTGGGAAGCTGATCTTTTATCACGGCGACAGTGATCCCTGGTTTTCTCCGCTAGATACCTTCGGCTATTACAAGAACATGGCTGCGATGAACGGCGGTTTGGAAGCAGTCTCGAAGTGGAGCCAGTTCTACTTTGTCCCAGGCATGTCACACTGCGGCGGTGGTCCAGGCCTTGATCAGTTTGATCTCTTGAGTGCAATGGTCGATTGGGTGGAAAAGGGGATCACACCCGAGTCGGTAATCGCGACTGGGAAGGCATTCCCGCACCGCAGTCGCCCGGTATGTGCGTATCCGAAACACGCACAATACAAAGGTGAAGGCGACCCGGAGAATGCAAACAACTTTGAGTGCCGGTAATCGATGACGAGCGAGTGTCGGCGCTCTGCTGCTGGCGCTCTTACCGCCACACGCGGCGAGCGCGCACACTGGCCCGCTCGTGCTCGAGTCAGAATCCGGATAAAGTGAAGGCCGCTGGGTTGCGGGGCGCTTCATGAGTAACGCCGCAACTGCTTATGCCGTGCTCTCATTAGAAAGAGAGCTGAAGCTGCAAGTATCGAAGCTCAATTGAAAGGTAGGAGACGCATCCATGATTCGTTATGTGCTCTGCTTCTGTGCGGCCCTGAGTCTTCAGGCCGCAACACCCCTCTTTCAGAACCAATCGAACGACGCGTGGACGCCTCTGCACGGTTCGGCTGTGTACGACGATTCGGTTCGCCATAACAACAATCGATCGGTGCGCGTCGAAGCGACTTCGGCTGATGCGGACGCCAGCGCTCGTTCCAGCCCCATTCATTTGACAATTGGAAAGACCTACGAAATCAGCGGATGGGTGCGAACGGAAGATCTGACCATAAAGGACCTCGACCGCTCTCCGATTTCTTCCGGCGCGGCTCTCACGATGGAATCGATGCCTTTCGATGTGCATTCTCCGTCGCTTGGAGGCACGCATGATTGGACCCGGCTCTCGCTTCGCTTTGTCGCTACGCGGTCCGAGGATCACATCCTGGTCACTGCCGGGAACGGCGGAGCGCTCCAGGAGGGGAAAGCCTGGTTCGAAGGCGTCAGCATCGATGAAGCGTCACCGGCCGATAGTTGGCCATCGCGTGATGCTGTGCGCACATTCGGTCCCGCCTATCGCTATCCCGCGGCCGGATGGATCTATCTGCATATCGAAGGCAAACCGTACGACCGCGGATACCAGCACGGATACCTGATGGCGAAGGAAATCCCGGAATATCTTACGCGCTGCGCAATCGAACTCGGGGGCAAAGCGGACGAACAGACGTGGAATAGCTATAGGACCGCCGCCGATGCTCTTTTCCTGCGTGGGTTTGATCGCGAGATTCTCGAAGAAATGCGCGGTATCGCCGATGGAGCCGATACCGCAGGCGCAAAATTCCTGGGCCGCAAGCTCGACCTCATCGACATCGTGCTTGCGAATACCACAGTCGAGATGGGTGAACTCGCTTCAGCGATGCGTATGACTCCCACAGGCCTTGAAGGCACGCATTTCAACCTTCCTCCTTACGCCTCGCATGATGCGTCCATGGATCACTGCAGCGCTTTCGCCGCCACCGGACCCGCCACGCGCGACGGCAAAATGGTCATCGGCCACGTTACCTGGTGGCCGCAGACGCTTGCCGAGCAGACGAATGTGATGCTCGACATCAAGCCTGAAACGGGTCATCGCATGCTAATCCAGAGTTATCCGGGCGGCATTGAAAGCGGCACCGATTGGTATCAAAATGATGCGGGCGTTGTCCTCACGGAGACGACTATCGAGCAGTCGCCCTTTAATATTCAGGGCACGCCGGTTGCTTTCCGCGCACGTATGGCGATCCAGTACGGCGGCAATATCGACGAGGTTGTCAAGCAACTCGGCACCCGCAACAACGGCCTTTATACGAATGAATGGATTATCGGCGATGCGAAGAACAATGAGATTGCGATGTACGAGCTCGGCACCAACCACACAAAACTGTGGCGCAGCTCCATGAATGAATGGTTCGGCGATACGCCGGGCTTCTACTGGGGCGATAACAACGCCAAAGATCTGGCTGTGAACCTCGAATACGTACCCGATCCGCAGGGCGCGCCGGGATTCATTCCGTACGTGCCGGGCACGCGCGATCTCGCCTGGATGGACCTATACAAGAGGTATAAGGGCCAGATTGATGAGCAGTTCGGTTTCAAAGCCTTCGATCGGCCGCCGCTCATTTCCGCCGCCACCATGGACGCCAAGGTTGTTACGGCGGACATGGCGAATCGGATGATGGTCTGGGCTGAGTTTGGCCGTCCCAACGAGAGCGTCGCTGCTCCGCGCGGCACAGACTATGGACTTTTTCCTGGCGGCTACTATCTTTTCAACGCTGAGGCGCCTCCAGCGCTCACGTCATCCCCCAACGCCAACGATGCGGCGCAATTGAAATCCGACAATCGGGACAAGGCGGCGCTCAAAAGTGCATCCGCTTCCTGGCATGACCGCAGCGACAAGCTTTGGAAGGGATGGATCCTGCCTGCCTCCGAGACCGACGTCTGGTTCGTAGCAGGGTCGGCTGAATACTATCGCTTGCTGCAATCGGAAGATGTTGACGAGGCGATGACCGCGCAGAAGATTCGCTATCGCGGCCTGAAGCTATCGCCCGACACTCCGATGAATCACTTCCGGCTCCAACAAACTGCCGGCACCCTCTTCCTTGACTCACTGCGCCACAAGATGGGCGATGGCGCTTTTCTGAAATTGATGGATAGCTACTTCGCGGCCAACACCACGAAGACGGTGACCGCGCAATCTTTCCTCGATGAAGCTAAGGTGAAGTACACAGTTCCCGATCCCGGCGATGGACCAGCCTATCTTCCCGGCGACATCGCACGCAGGACCGAATCAGCCGTGATCGTTTACGGAACTGCGCGCGAAGCCGGTACGAACCGGTATGTAGCTGAGCAGTTGCAGGCCCATTATCGGGAGCGCGCGCAGCGCGATATTCCCATTTATAAGGATTACGAGACGAGCGACAGCCTGCTCGCCACCAAAGACGTGATCTTCGTCGGACGCCCGGAAACTAATTCGGCGCTCGCTTCGTGGAGCAGCAACATCGGGCTCGATTATCAGGGCGCAGTCTTTAAAGTGGACGGCAAAACCTATGCTTCCGAACGGAACGCGCTCGTTTACGCGGCAAAAAATCCGCGCGATTCCTCGCACATGGTACTCGTCTACGCAGGTAATTCGCCGCTCGAAACCGCGCGTGCTTCGCAGGCCATGGGCCAGACGCCCGCGATTGTTCTCGAAGACGACAAATCGGAGGACTCGGGCGGCGACTGCGGCCAATTAGCGGCCCAAGCCGCTTGCTACGCGGGCGGCTCAGTTCCGAGAATACGGTCAGGAATGGCCGAGCGTTTTGCGAATCAAGTCGAAGAAAAACGTCGACGCGTGCAACCTGTATCGGCTTGCTAAGGAAGATACGACCGAGTTAAATCAGTCGGCGCCATATTCCATGGCAATACGCAGAGTGCGACAAAAAGAAGACTATTGCTATTCGCGCTGCGCGAGCATGGTTCGCACCAGAAGAGTCCGGTATGACCCAGCCAGAAGGCGGGAGCGCGATCTTCCGCTTGACGTTGTCGCAGGAGGACGCCGTTCACGGCGATGTTACGGTAGAAACTTTTCCTAACCAGTCTGAAAGATACCAGTCTAAAGGGCAGCCGGATGGAATGGACCGACGCAGCGGCCGCTGACGAGGCGCGGAAGGGCGATCAGAAAGCCTTTCGCGTCCTGGTGGAGCGGCACAGCCAGTCCCTGTTTCGGCTGGCATATCGCATGACGGGCAATGAACAGGACGCCGAGGATGTTGTGCAGGAGACGTTCCTTCGCGCTTACAAACAGATTCACAGGTTCGACGGAAGGGCTGCATTTGGGACGTGGCTGTATCGAATCGGCGCAAACTGCTCGCTCGATTTGATGCGAGCTCGCCAAAGCCGAAGAGAGCAGCAGCAGCCGAGCGCCTATGACGAGACGGGGACGCATTGGCTGAGCCAACTTGCGGCGCGGGAGCCATCCCCAGAGCGGCTGACTCAAAGCGGCCAGATTGCGGACTTGATTGAGCCGGCGCTGAGAAAGTTGACTGAAGCTGAACGCACGGCCTTCGTTCTGCGGCATTACGAAGGCTGCGATATCGAGGAGATCGCTCGCACCCTGGGGGTCGGAAGTAGCGCCGCCAAACATAGCGTGTTCCGCGCCGTACAAAAGTTGCGCCGGGCGCTGGAGCCGGCCTATCAAGCCGGCTTGTGGGGGGTAGCGCGATGAATCACCTCAAAGAAGAACAACTGCTGGCGGAGTATTACGGGGAGCTCGACCAGAAACGACGGGGCCATTTGGCTGAATGCGGGGAGTGCCGCGCAGAACTCGAGCTGCTGACAAGATTGCTGAATTTGACTCGCGATTATCCCGTGCCAGAACGCGGGGAATCGTATGGGCAAGAAGTTTGGGCGCGCGTCGAGCCGAAACTGGCACAAAAGCCAAGGCGGCGATGGATCCGCTGGTGGGCAATTACGCCGGTGCTAGCGGCTGTGATCGTGATTGCGTTTGTGGTGGGTGCGCTGACCGAAAAGCGCCGTCAGGAAAAGTTTTCGGAGAAGACCAGTGAGCGCGTCCTGCTTGCCGCCCTCAGTAATCATCTGGACCGCTCGCAAATTCTGTTGACAGAACTGGCGAACGAAGGCCCTAGCACGGCGGACTTGAACGATGAACGGGCCCGGGCGCGCGATCTTGTGTACGAAAACCGGCTGTTGCGGCAGACTGCACGGCGGTTGGGCGATGGAGTGTATGTAGGCTTGCTGGACGATTTGGAACGGGTCTTGTTGGATGTATCGAACAGCCCGGCGGATTTGCGGCCGAATAAGTGGGCAGGCTTGCAGCAACGGATTGTAGACGAGGGATTGCTGTTCAAAGTACGCGTGACCAGCATAGATGCTCGTCGAAAGGAACAAACATTGTGATTCTTAGTACTTTTTTTGTGATGGGTCTAGCGGCTTCGGCAATAGCACAGGGCCCTATGAATGCACCGGCGAGCAGCGTCGAATTCGAACGAGCGGCTCAGGACGGCCGGCAAGACGCGGATTATGAACGCGGGATGCAAGCGCTGGATACGCGGCAATGGGACCAGGCGATCGCAAGCTTCGACGCCTGCATGAAGCGCGACAGTAACATCGCCGATGCTGCCCTGTATTGGAAGGCGTTTGCGCAGTATCGCGCCGGACGATATGAAAATGCGGTGGAATTGATTTCGAATTTGCGATCGGATTATCCGTCGAGCAAATGGGTGAAAGACGCCAAGGCCCTAGAGGTTGAGATGAGAGGGCAAACGGGCGCGCCGGTGAGTCCGAATACCGAAAGCGACGATGATGTGAAACTCATTGCGCTGAATAGCTTGATGCAATCGGATTCGGACAAGGCGCTGCCAATTTTGCAGAAGCTACTGAGCGAAAACAGCTCAGAAAAGGTGAAGGAGCGGGCACTGTTCGTGTTAGCGCAGAGTCCGTCACCAGAGGCCAAAAAGATGCTCGGAGACATGGCGCGAAATTCGGCGAACCCGAATTTGCAAATCAAAGCGATCCGCTATATGGGCATGATGGGCGGCGCGGATGCACGGAAAGAGCTGGCGTCGGTTTATAGTTCGTCCTCCGACGCGCGGCTAAAGCGAGCGATCTTGCAGAGCTTCATGACATCCGGATCGCGCGATTTCGTGTTGAATGTGGCGAAAACGGAGCAGAACCCGGAGCTCCGCCGCGATGCCATCCGCCAGCTTGCAATGATGGGCGGACAGGATGAGCTGTGGCAACTGTACCAGGGGGGAACGGTCGAAGATAAGAAAACAATTTTGCAATCGATGTTCATGGGCGGCAATTCGGAGCGGCTGGTGGAAGTGGCGCGAACGGATAAAGATCCGGCGCTGCGGAAGGCGGCGATCAAATCGCTCGGATTAATGGGCAGCAATGGACGCGGCGATGTTTTGGTTTCGATTTACCAGAGCGATCCGGACCGCGGTGTACGCGAGGCAGTGCTGAATTCCCTGTTCCTTCAGCAGAACGGGAAGGCGCTGGTAGACCTTGCGCGAAGCGAGAAGGACCCGGAGATGAAGAAGACAATCATCGAGAAGATGGCGCTGGTCCACACCAAGGAAACGACGGATTACATGATGGAGCTGCTGAAATGAAGGGTCTGACGATTCTGCTGATTGCTTCGGCTGCATTTGCGCAGAGCGGGCAGCCGAATGTCTCGAACGCGCGGTTCGAGGTGCGAACGTTTTCTGGCGACTTGGGAAGCGAGATACGATCGGCAGGCGCGACGTGGTTCGGTTACGCGGTGAAGATGACGCCGCGTCAGAACCAGAGCTGCTGCTGGAACGATGGTGGAGGATACGGGTGTTCCCTCGAAGGGCGATCCGATGTCATGATTCGGGGAAACCGGCCCACCAGCCCGATCCCGCTGGAAGGTCCAACAGCCATTTCTGTTTTGTTCCGGGTGGAAAATAATGCGATCGAAAAGGTTCGCGTATTTACGATCGATTGCCCGCTCGACGGCGGAGGATTGCCGTTCGTTTGGATTACGGGAGTGCCTGAGAACGCGAGCGTCGCTTATCTGGAGACGCTGATCGAATCGGACGGCTCCGACCATGTGACGAACGGCGCGATTTTCGCGATTTCTCAACATGACACGCCGGGGGCATTGGATTCCTTAATCCGCATGGCGCGGCGGGATGCCTCGCCACATGTACGCGGACAGGCGCTTTTCTGGCTGGCGCAGCGAGCGGGTGAACGCGCCGCGGCGACGATTCAAGATGCAATCCTGAACGACCCGGAGACTGCGGTGAAAAAGCGAGCAGTATTTGCCCTTTCCCAATTACCGCGCGACGAGGGCATTCCGAAGCTGATCGAAGTAGCGCGAACGCAACGGAATCCGGAAGTGCGAAAGCAGGCCTTTTTTTGGCTTGGCCAATCGAAGGACCCCCGAGCGCTGGCCTTTATAGAAGAAATCCTGACGAAGTAGCGGCCTTTCGCGGTACTGAGAACATGGCATCCGCACTCGGTGCTAGCCCCTCCGGCCCGTTCCTGCACTGCGAAAGCGACTAGCAAGATCATCTTCACATTGCTGGGCGCCGGAAACCATCCACCAAAGAGCACTAGAACCTGACGAAGCTCTTGCTGTAGTTTATATTGAATCCGTAAGTATTTGAAATAATAGGCGCTTGGCGGAGAGAGTGGGTGACGGACGATCCGGTAAAGCGGAAATACGGCGGAATGTGTATCCAGCGGATGACGCCGGACACGTGGCTGGAGGTGATCGACCGCGAGAAAGAGGATCCGCGCGGCACATCGGAAAAACGGGTGTGGGGACCTTGCCGAGACCGCTCGAGCGCGGCGGATGCGATTGCGAATCGTGCACGCACAATCGGGCGATATTGGAGAGGAGAGCGGCCCGGCAGGCGCAGCAGGGGTGAGGAGGGCTCACGCGCTTCGCCGCACGGCTTGTGGATTAGTCAGAGCTTGATAACTTTCCGCATGAGGGCAGCTTTGGCCGGGTTGAATTGACTCTGCGCGCGGCCGGAATTCCAAGCCCAACGGAAGGCCGCCAGAAGCAATGGCCGCGGAATTTGAAAACCGGCGCCGAGCGCCAGTTGACCAATCTGGCTCCCGATTTCGACGTTCGCGATTTCGACGTCTCCGCCGACGGCCAGGAAGTTATTCTGCAACGACTGCAGGAGCATTCGAACGTGGTGCTGCTGGATTTAGCCCGACAATATGCAGTGGCCGGCAACGCCGGCAACGCAAACCCAGCAGCCGAACGCCCTATGCTTAAACCGGAGCGGCCTCGATGATTTGATCTGGACCGCTTGCGGCATAAACGGACAGTAGCTCGAAACCGCCTGCGCCGAGAAGGGCGCGATACTCAGCTGCGGTCCGCTCACGGCCCCCCGAAAGCGCAAGCATTTGCAGGTCGAGCAACTTTGCCTGCGAAGGCGCATTACCGCCAGGTATGATGCCCTCCACCAGAAGCAGACGGCCATCAGGGTCGATCGCCTGCCGGATATTACGAAGGACAGCGATAGCACGTTCGTCGTCCCAGTCGTGAATGACGTGCTGCATCAGAAAGCCGTCGCCGCCGAGCGGCACGGCTTGAAAGAAATCCCCGGGAATAATCTGGCAGCGATTCGCGACGCCGCTGGAGGCCAGGGACAAACGGGCGCACTCGACCACAACCGGCAAATCAAACAGCACGGCAGTGAGATTGGGATAGCGCTGCAGGATGGCTGCGAGCATCAATCCTTGGCCACCCCTACATCCACCAGTTTCCTGAATCGTCCGAAATCATACGCCTGCGCCACGGCGGGTGCGCTCAATGCGGGAGATATCATTCATGGCTGCATTGAAGATGGCAGCCTCCTCGGGATGAGACTGGAAATAGTCGAAGGGGTTGGCCAATCCGAAAGTCTTGCGGAAACTTGTTTCGCCGGTTCTGACGCAATGAACGAGTTCTCCTAGCCCGTTCCAACTCGCCGGTGTGATGGATAGCCGCGCCAGGTTGCGCAAGGAACCGGGGTCGTCAGTTTGCAGGCAGCGAGCCAAGGGCGTCAAGGTAAACGTGCCCGGTTCGGTTTCAGCGAAAACGCCCAAGCTGGCCAGGGCACGGAGGAGGCGATAGAGCGAAGGGGCGTGACACGAACCCGCCGTCGCGAGTTCGCTCACAGACCTGTCGCCAGTGGCGAGTAGATCGGCGATGCCTAGCTCCGCGGCCGAGGCAATGGCGGCCGCGATCCATTTTCCTCCCAGCATCCGCAACAATTGAACCGGGGCGGGCGGTTCCGGCGTACCTGAGAGCGCGTTGCGATTGCCTTGCGTCGGTTTCACCTCCGCGATGATCTTCTCTTCGTTGTGTTGGCTATTTTTCATAGACTTGTTTTCCTTCTGAGAATGGAGAACTGTAGTGCCTGTGGAGATCGAGAAAACTGCGGCACTCCCCGACTCACCCGAGGCTGGTCCAAACTCTCAATACGCCGGTCGCGAAGTGACGCCACACCGGCGTGAGACCGATCGGAAACATTACCTGGTGAGCGATGATCATGAACAGTCCACCTTTCAGCGTCGAGCGGTGAATCCGCCTTTGTGACCATAGATCGAAACCGGCCAGGATCAGAACGTACAGAGCCAAGACCGCGGTTACCAGGGGTCCATGAAAGATCGGCGACGGCCAACGTCCGACGGCTGCGCCCAGCAGGGAAATGGTTGCAATCAGGACCAGGCGCTTATGTGCTGGACCATTGGAGCGGGCGCGCAGCGCCCAGGTGATGAGCACACAGAACACGACGGTCGAGAAGAACGGAGTGGCATAGAAGGACTTGGGATCGAGCTTCGAACCTGGAGGAACGAACCCTCTCGAAAGCGAGTCGGTTGCGACCATCAGACCGAGAATGACCATGGACGCCGCCAATCCTGCTCCAAACATGCCGAGGCGCCTATGCCAATCGAGGCGTCTACCCGCGATTAGGATGGTTTGCGCAATGAACAGGAGAATCCAGAGGGAGAAAACTGCCGCATGCACATGCACCGTCAGATTGGGCAGGCGGGCAGCAAAGACGCCCGCGAAGTAATAACTTCGGGCAAAGCCGAGCAGAACTGTGCCCAGCATGAGCAGCGCCATCGCCGAGAAAAAGACGTCGTCGCGGCGGCGACTGAAAGTCTTGCGAGAAACCAGGTTTGAGGCGATTGCCGAGGTTGCCATATTGTATGTCCGGATTACCCGGGAGCTCCTTCATCCGTTTATGCGCAGGCGGACCGGCGGAGCGATCATAGGGTCTCGGAATTTCGTTACCTAAGCGAGCGCGTCCATGGACCTAACCGATTCCCCGCAAGATGCGTGTTCGGAGGTAAGCGTGCTTCTTCGGGCCTGGAGCGCGGGGGATGAGAGTGCACTGGCGCGCCTAACACCCGTCGTGTACCAGGAGCTGAGGCGGCTCGCGCACCGGCAGATGAAGAGGGAATGGGCGCACGAGACTCTCGAAACCACCGCCCTGGTTAATGAGGCTTATCTTCGCTTAACGGACGCGCGGCAAGTCTGCTGGCAGGACCGCGCGCATTTCTTCGCGATTTCCGCAAAGCTCATGCGCAGAATTCTGGTCGACTACGCGCGCCGGCGCAATTTGAAGCGCGGAGCCGGAGTTCAGCATGTTTCGTTGGAACAGACCGATCTGCCCGCGGCCACGGATCCGGACCTGGTAGCGCTCGACGAGTGCATTGGGCGCGCTGGAGCAGTTCGATCCCCGTAAAGCCAAAGTGGTAGAAATGCGATTTTTCGGAGGATTGAGCGTGGAGGAGGTGGCCGAGGTGCTAAAAGTGGCACCGATTACGGTAATGCGCGATTGGAGCCATGCTAAAGCTTGGCTGTACGGCCAAACTGGCAAAGGAGCGGCCCGTGGATGCTGAGCGCTGGCAGCGGATCGAGCGATTGCTCGACAAGACCGCGGGTGATTCCCGCCGATAAACGGGAATCAGTTCCTTCAGATTCCTGCCGGGATGATTCCGCACTGGGGCGGGAGGTTCTAGCGTTATTGCGTTCGCAGCGAAAGAGTGCAGGCTTTATGGAGGAGCCGGCGATCGCCGTGGCAGCGCGAATGTTGAACGAGCACGGAATTCGTCTCCGGCGACTCCGTTTCGCACTATCGAATCCTGGACAAGATCGGCAGCGGCGGGATGGGGGTAGTTTATCGAGGCCGAGGATACCCGGCTGCATCGGGTGGTGGCTTTAAAGTTCCTTCCTGCGGAATTTGTCAGTGACGAGACGCGCGCTCAGCCGTTTCCAACGCGAGGCGGAAGCAGCATCAGGCATTGAACCATCCGAATATCTGTACGGTTTACGATATTGGCGAGCAGGCGGGCAGGCCTTTCATTGCCATGGAGTACCTGGAAGGAGAGACTCTCAAGGGGACGCCTCAACCGGGGATCGCTCGATATCGGCGAAGATAGTGCGAGCTCAGCCTCGAGATTCTGGACGCCTTGGAATCAGCGCATACCAAGGGCATCATCCATCGTGACATCAAGCCCGCCAATATCTTCGTGACCAAGTCGCGGGCCCGTCAAAGATCCTCGACTTTGGCCCCGCCAAGGATTGCCCGATCGAGCGAGAGTTGCCCCAGCGAGAGCCAGGAAACCGAACTCCAGTTAACCGCTGCCGGACTCGCCATGGGAACAGTCTCCTATATGTCGCCGGAGCAAGCGCGCGGCGAAGAGCTGGATAGCAAACCGACCTTTTCAGCTTCGGCGCGGTGCTCTATCGAAATGGTGACCGGCCGGCAGGCGTTTGAAGGCGATACCCCGGCAATCACTTTCGATGCCATTTTGAATCGGTCACCAGCTCCGGTTTGCCCTCTTCGTCCCGGCCTGCCACCCGGCTTCGACGAGATCATTGACAAGTCGCTTGAAAAGAATCGTGAAGCTGCGATACCAGACCGCCGCCGAGATTTCCGAGGACCTGCAGGTCCGTGTTCTCAGCTGGCGAGTGGACCCACTCGACTTCTGTCAAGACCACGTTCATTCGACCAGCGATTGTGGGGGCCGCAATTACATTGGTCGCTACGACAATTCTTCTGATGCTCCAGCCCGCTTCCCGGCCGGAAGTTTCGAGTTTCTCTCCTATTACCAGCGACGGACTGCTGAAGGAAGGATCTTTTTGGAAGAGTTTGGGCGGCCCGCCCGCGCCTGTAGTGGCGGATACCAGCCGGATCTACTTCACCGAGGCGGGAGGTCCTTCTGAAGTGCTGGCCCAGGTCTCGGTGTCGGGCGGCGAGAAGGCCATCATTCCGACGTCGCTTGCCGTGCCGCAGCTTCTTGATTTTCACTTGGACGGTTCGGAACTGCTTGCCACCGATCTCGCAAACTCCCCGGCTTCCGGCCCGTTGTGGACGATTTCTCTGCCGGCCGGGACGGCTCGCCGCATCGGCGATATTCGCGCAGACGATGCCGCGTGGTCGCCGAACGGATCTGAAATCGCTTATGTAACTCGAGGAAGTCTGCTGCGCGCTAACCGGGATGGAACGAATATAAAGCTGGTTGCGCATCTGCCGGGCAGAGGCTGGAGGCCACGATGGTCTCCCGATGGAACGATATTGCGCCTGACCATTGAGGATAAACGCACGGCACGAATGTCACTTTGGGAGGTTCACTCCGACGGCGCAAATCTTCATCCGTTGCTTCCCGGATGGAATCGGCCTCCGGAAGAGTGCTGCGGTGTCTGGACACCGGACGGCAGCTATTACGTGTTTCAGTCAGCTCGCGAGGCGAAGACGGAAATATGGGCGCTGCATGAGAGGCGAGGGCTCGTGGACCGGATGAAGAGCCGGCCGGCCGTACCGATTCAGGTCACTTCCGGGCAGATGGGTTCGGTCTCTCCGGCATTCAGCCCCGACGGAAAAACGCTATATGTGATCGGCGAAGAGCCGCGCGGAGAACTGCAACATTACGATAGCCGCATTCAGCAGTTCGTTCCCTACGCGGGAGGTATTTCGGGAGAGATGGCGGACTTCTCACGCGACGGAAAGTGGATGGCGTACGTTGCCTTTCCGGAACGCGACTTGTGGCGCAGCCGGTTGGATGGCACGGAACGTTTGCAACTGACATTTCCGCCGGTGAGCGCCGGGGTGCCGCGATGGTCGCCTGACGGCAAAACGATCGTGCTGAACGCGTACGTGCCCGGGCGTCCGCCCAAGATCAGTACGATACCTGCAGATGGGGGGGAGATGGAACAGGTGACGCCAGGCAGGTTCGTCGAGATTTCTCCAGGGTGGAGTCCGGATGGCGGCTCATTGATATTCAGTTCTGCTCCGTCCGTTACTGCTCTCTCAGATGAGTCGGGCGTGTTTATTGTCGATCTGCACTCCAGGCAGCTGAAGAAGGTGCCCGGATCGAACAGCATCTTTGCGCCCGAGATGTCGCCGGACGGCCGCTACATCGCGGCAAATTCCATGCAAAATGGGCACGGCATGCTTTTCGACTCGCACAGTGGCGCCTGGGAGGAGCTGCCGGTGGGCAGGACCATTTGGCGGTGGTCGCGAGATGGCAAGTATATCTTCTTCGTGCGACGAGGCAAGAACCCTGCAGTGGCGCGAATGCGCCTGAGCGATCAACGGGTCGAGGTCGTGGCGAGCTTGGCCGGGATGCGACAGACCGGCATGCTCGCTAACGTCGGTTTCAGCCTGGATCCGGCGGAATCTCCGGTAATCCTCCGCGATGCCGGCATACAGGAGATCTATTCACTGGTTTGGAAGACTAAATGAACGCGTTAGGGACGTGAGTTGCCGAGCGCCGCGTTGGCAGCGGGATCGAGGTCTGCGGGAGCGTGAGGACAGCGTGTTCAATGCGAGTGAGAACTCGTCTGACAAGACCCGAGATCCTTCGACAGCTTGGTGACAGAAAATGTGTGGTGCGTCTTGTCTCGTTTGCCGGAAAGCCGGAGACGCTCACCAACTTTCAACTGGCCGGTGTTGCCAGTAAGTGCGTAGCTTTGGCGGCGGCTGTCAGGCATGAGCACGAGAGCGTTGTCGCGGCTCTCAATGCATCCGGACACTGACGGTTTACGCACGACAAGCCAAACGCCCACGACTGCCAGGCCTGCCGCTGCCGCGATGCCGCCGTACACAGCGGCCTCCATGCCCGAAGATACAGGGTTAGCGCTAAATGAGGCAGCCTCAGCCGCGCGCGGCTCAATAACCGCAAGGGCAGTGCACATAATTGAAATCAGAAGAACGCGACGTGTTTTGTTGCTCATAACTTGTCCTCCAAGGCTTCGAAAGCAGGATCGGCGCCGAAGAACCACTGAGGGAAACTCCTTCACCTCACTTATGCGCAGGTGGGCCGGCGGAGATATCATGAAATCTCATCTTCTGCTGAAAAGCGCGTCCATGGATCTTCCAATTACCGACGGCCGCGCAGGCACGGAATGCACAACCGCGGCTCCGCTGATCCACGCCTCACGGTGCGCGATTGTAATATTCATTGCCCACGATTGCCCACCAAAATTGCCCACGGCGGGCCAAATCATTGATTGTAAAGTGGCGGAGAGAGTGGGATTCGAACCCACGTTAGACTTTCGCCTAAACACGCTTTCCAAGCGTGCGCCTTCAACCACTCGGCCATCTCTCCTGTTGATCGGCTGGCGAATGCCAGCGCGGAGGCGACTCTGGTAAATCGCTCTCAGTGTAACAACTCGATCCGAGGCGCTAGCTGAGACTCCAGCCCTTACGAAACATGGGCTTTAGGCAGTCGTCTGCGCCGGAATTGTTGGTAATGCGCATGTTGGCGCTATCCCATTCCAGCTTCCCGTTGAATTTAATTGCCAGCGCTCCGAGAGCAATCCACTCGGTGAACGGGGCGGCGACACTGAAGTTCGAACACGCCGGCGATCCGCCCTTACACGCGCGGATCCAGTCGCGGTAATGCCCAGGGGAGCGGGGAAGGAACTCCGGCGGGAATCGATAATCCCACATTTTCTCCACCGGAATCAGGCGGGTCCACTCACCGTATGTGCCGGTAGTGATCATGCCCTTATCGCCGACGAACAAGCTCCCATTACTGCCGATTGAAATCAGACGGCCAACCTGCGCATCAGGGCTCAACTTCTCGCCGGGCTTGGACGGAGGCGGAGCGGGCGGGGGCGCAGCCTGCAGAGCAAAGAACTCCTCCGAGAACACACCGCCGATAATCTGGCGCTCTCTCGGCTCCATAGAGTTCCGATCTCTAGGTGTCAGGTACCGAGGCAGATCCCCCAATATCTCGCCGCGGGGCACGCCGGGAATCTCGGGCTGCTGTTTCATGGCGTCGTACCAGAAGATCTTTACCGGAGGCATGCTGCCGCGCGCCGGAAAATCAAACCGAACAACCGTCTTGGTCGGGAAATAGTACTCGCTTCTACCTTCCTGGCTGATGCACTCGACGCTGGTAGGGGAGCCCAGGCGGAGCGCCATGTTGGGTGCGCCGAGGATGTGGCATGCCATGTCGCCCAAGGCCCCGCAGCCGAAATCGTAAAAGCCACGCCACGCGAATGGAAGGTACTTATCGCTGTAAGGCCGCTCTTTCTCGATACCCAGCCACAGATCCCAATCCAAGGTCGCCGGTACCGGCGATGGCGCCGGAAGATCCGGCAAGCCTTGCGGCCATACGGGCCGGTTCGTCCATGCGTGCACTTCAGTGACGTTCCCGATGTCACCCGCCCAAACCATCTCGGCGCATTGGCGCGTACCCTCATTCGAGTAGCCCTGATTGCCCATCTGCGTGGCGACGTTATATTTCTCTGCCGATTCCGCCAGTTGGCGGCATTCCCAAACCGTGTGCGCGAGCGGCTTCTGCACATACACGTGCTTGCCGTGTTCCATCGCGTGTACGGCCGCAGTGGCATGCATATGGTCCGGAATGGTTACGATCACGGCATCGACATTCTTGTCTTCCTTGTCGAGCATGGCGCGGAAATCTTTGTACTTCGGAACACTCGCAAATTTGCGATAGATACCCGCGGCGCGGTTCTCATCCACGTCGCAGAGCGCAACGATGTTCTCAGTTTCAGCGCATGCCTCGATATCGCTGGTCGCTTTGCCGCCTGCTCCAATCGAGGCGATATTCAGCTTTTCATTTGGCGATTTGTATCCAAGCGCCTTCAGAGAAGGCTCGCTGCCGAACCCTGCCAGTGGGACGGCCCCCGCAAGCAAAGTGCCGTAGAAAAAATAGCGTCTGGTAATTCCATCGTGTTTCATGTTCGTATCCGCAACCCGGCCTGTGCGAATTATATCCGCAGCGACAGCCGATACTTATGAGATCCAACTGCGATGCGGAACGGTACGGGTGTTAATGGCGATTGCTCACTTCGCCGCGTTCCTGCCGAAGTGAAATGCCGGCCCAATCGACAGCCGTACGGTATTGCGCCCGTTCTTGAGCAGGTCGCTAAATAGATGGTTATGAACGAAATCGGCCTGGAGCCGGAGACTCACATGATCTCCGAAGTTAAGGTCAGTGCCGCCCCCGAAACCATAAAACCCGGTCCAGTCCGTCTTGGTTCCCGTTGGCGCCAATTGCGCGACGATCATCTGCGCGATCGGCCCATTCGGATGAGTGGTCGCGATTTCATGAATGGCGCCGATTGAGGGCCGAATGAAGAGCGTCACCCGCTGCCAATGGCGATACTCTAACTGCGGACCCGCCGCGAAAGTTTCGGTCGTTGAATCGATCGGAATCGTCAAGTTGAAATTCGCCGGGATTAAACCAGCGGTCACCAGCGGCGTCAACTGCGAGCTGAGCTGCCGCTGCAGAGTTGGCGTAAGCTCAGCTACCGTAATCGCGGTATTTCCTGTGGCGACGCTGTAATCGAAACCCAGGCCCAGCCAGGTTCTCGGATTGATCCCGACTTGTGTATGGAACCCTCGTTGGGAAAGATCGATGTTCGGGCTGTCGAAATACGTAAATCCCGCGTATACGTCGTAAAATCCGACATAGCTTTGCTGCCCAAAAGCGCTTGCCGCGACCACGAGGCCAAGTCCGGATAACAGGCAACTTTTGCGCCAACCTGTTTCGTATGCGCGAATGATGGCCGACTTTTTTGACATTCGTATATCCTCCGTGTCCTCCCGCGAGTATTACTCTATTCAAGCCACGGGAGTCAAGTCGCTCTGTCGAGAATGGCGCGACCGTTTCATGTTGACATCTGACCCGAAGGCAGCCGATACTCGTGTAAGATGGCAACCCAAGAAGACAAAGAGCGGCTGAATCTGCTGCAAGGTACTCTCGATCTGCTGATTCTTCGGACTTTGGTTTTCGGACGTCAGCACGGGCAAGGGATTGCGCGGTCAATTCAGGATGTATCAAAGGACGAGCTGCTGGTGGATCACGGAGCGCTCTATCCCGCGCTCCAGCGACTGGAAGCTCGGGGCTGGATCTCGGCCGAGTGGGGCACGTCCGATAACAACCGCAAGGCGCGGTTCTATAGCTTGACGAAGCCCGGCCGCAAGCAACTTGCCGCAGAAATGAATCGCTGGCGTAGGCTGGCGATTGCCATCGGAAACGTCTTGGGCGCTGGAGAAATGGAGGCCTGAGCGATGTTTCACAGACGACGCCGGCAAGCTGATTTTTCCGCCGAGATTCAGGCTCACATTGCTCTCGAAACAGACCGGCTTCGAGAAGAAGGGTTAAGCCCATCCGAGGCGCGCGCCGCAGCGCTCCGCAAATTCGGCAATCGCCTTGCCGCCGAGGAGCGCTTTTACGAACGTTCGCGCACGATCTGGATGGAAGACATCAGAAAAGATCTGCGCTATGCCGTACGCGCCTTGCTTCGCGCCCCTACCTTTGCCATAACCGCGATCGTCACTCTTGCCCTTGGCATTGGCGCGAACACCGCGATTTTCAGCGTTGCCGATGCTGTGCTATTGCGGCCACTGCCGTTTCCGGAGCCCGACCGTGTTGTTGCTATCTATGAAAAACTTCCCGGCGTGGACGAATCCCCCTCGGCTGCGGACTACATCGACTATAAGCATCAGACGAAATCGTTCGAATCT
>CAVXKZ010000011.1:0-207737 GCA_963762495.1 uncultured Acidobacteriaceae bacterium | reverse complement strand
AGGAGGCGCAACTGTTCTGGTAGAGCGTGTTACCGCGATCGGCTTGCGCGGCGGTATAGATGCCGTCGGCAGCGGTCTTGACTGTCGGGGCGGGCGCGGGGCCCGCGTCCTGGGCGGTGGCGGCGCCGGCGGCCGCGACAAGGATCAGACAGGCGAAGGTGAAGCGCATGGCATATCGCAGAAAGACACTTGCGACCATGACAGGCTTTATATGTGTCCTCCAAGACCGGGCTTTAAAAAAGCCGGCGATTTGCGGCGGATGCGAAATGGCCGCCGGGAAGTATTCTTGAAATGCGGGGGGATGTTTCCCGAGCCTAGGCGGTGATGGCGCGCGCCCGGGCGGCCTTGACGATCGCCTGAGCCCGCGTCTTGACCCCGAATTTCGCCTTCGCCCGGGTGATATAGACGTTCACGGTCTTCTCGCTCAGCGACAGGATCTGGCCGATCTCCCAGTCGGTCTTGCCGACCGCGGCCCATTCCAGGCATTGGCGTTCGCGCTGCGACAGCCAGATGCCGCTGATCGACGGCTGGGTCGGAGCGATCTCGCGGATGCGGTGAATGACTTCATGGCCGACAAAGCACAGCGCCAGCCGATCATGGGTGGAGAGCCGGCCGTCCTTGCAGCAGAGCCGCAGCATGAGTTCTTCATTGGGATGAAAATCCAGGACGCAGAGACCGCCGGTGATGCCGTGCAGCAGATAATGGTCGCGCCAGCGATGCTGGATCACGCTCAGCTTGTCGGCCGCCCAATCCGACATCTGCCATTGGAAGGAATTGGTGCTGGCGCGCGCCTGGGCCAACACCATGTCGCCGGCGTGCAACTGGTTCTGCTGGTATCCGTCCAGCCAGCCCCGGGGCATGGCGCTGGAGATCACCTGCGGCTCGTCCTGCGGGCTGACAGGCACGAAGTTCAGTTGGGCATGGTCCAGACCGAAGCTCTGGGTGACGGCGAACAGCGCGTCCCACACTTCGGCGATTGTTGCGGCGGCGCTGACCCGGTCCACGACATCGAAAAGTCCCTGGCCGGAAAATGCCATGTTGTGTCAACGCATCGCTTCGGTCGAACGCCTCGCGACGCACCGCCTTTACAAGCCAATCGGTTTTTATTGTTCTGGCACGCCACAACAGTACGCGGGCAAACACGCGACATCCGCGCCGGACGATCACACCCGATCGTCGCCGATATGTATCACAGCGATTGCTTTGCGGCAATTTAATCGCGCCGGTTGTGGGCTAAAAATTGTTGCGGGGATTTGTTCGTATACGGATTGTATGCGGAACTTGCATAAGCGCCATCTACATCGACTATATCCGCGATGCCTACCCATTCTGGGGAAATGATAGACAGTGTACGATTGAGTTGGTTTGGCGGGGAACTTCATGACGGATGTGTTGGGCGCGCGCGTGATGCGCAAGATCGGCTGGCGCATCCTGCCCTTCGCCATGCTGCTCTATTTCGTCTCCTTCATCGACCGGGTGAATATCGGCTTTGCCGCCCTGACCATGAACAAGGATGTCGGCCTGTCGCCCACGGCTTTCGGTCTGGGCGCGGCATCTTCTTCGCCGGCTATTTCCTGTTTGAGGTGCCGTCCAACCTGATCCTGCATCGGGTCGGCGCGCGGGTGTGGATCGCGCGGGTGATGATCAGCTGGGGCATCGTCTCGGGCGCCACCGCTTTTGTGCACGGTCCGATCAGCTTCTACGTCCTGCGCTTTCTGCTGGGCGTGGCGGAAGCGGGATTCTTTCCCGGCATGATCCTCTATTTCGTCCTACTGGTTTCCCGCCAGCCATCGCGCCGCGGCGACATCGGTGTTCATGGCGGCGGCGCCGCTCTCGACCGCTCTGGGCTCGCCCTTGTCGGGCGCGCTGATGGAAGTTGCACGGCTGGCTGGGCCTGGCACGGCTGGCAGTTGATGTTCCTGGCTCGAAGCGGTGCCGGCGGTGCTGCTGGGCATCGCCGTGCTGTTCGTCCTGACCAGCAGGCCGGAGAACGCCGACTGGCTGACGACGAGGAACGCGGCTGGCTGATCGACAATCTGAAGCGCGAGCAGCAGCAGACGGCGTGCGCCACCATTCCATCCTGGCAGGGCTTGCTGGATCGGCGCGTGCTGGTGCTGGCGCTGATCTATTTCGGCACCTCGGCGGGGCTTTATGTCTTGGGCATCTGGTCGCCGCAGATCATCGCCCGCTTCGGCCTGTCGCCGCTGGCGGATCGGCTGGCTGAATGCGGGCCCCGGCATCGCCGCGGTGGTGGCGATGATGCTGTGGTCGCGCCATTCCGACCGCACCGGCGAGCGCACCTGGCATGTGGTGCATCGCCTGTCTGCTGGCGGCGGCGGGCCTGTTCTATTGCGGCGTGGCGGCCAGCCTGGTGGGCGTGATGGTGGCGCTGACCCTGGTCAATATCGGCGTCAGCGCCTCCAAGCCGCCGCTCTGGAGCATGCCGGTCAAGTTCCTGGCCGGGTCGGGCGCGGCCGCCGGCATCGCCGCCATCAATGCCCTGGGCAATCTGGGCGGCTTTGTCGGCCCCGCCATGATCGGGCTGTTCAAAGGCTGGACCGGCAGTTTCATGCGGCGGGCTCTATTTCGTGGCGGGGCTGTTGCTGCTGTCGGCGCTTTTGACGCTGCTTTTGGCGCGATCCCAGCGCAACAAGCCCCTTGCGGCGGGCGCCGGCCGGAGCTTAGTCAGCAGCCGCAGCCCAGCCGGATTTCCCCATGCGCGAATTCTCCATTGCCGCCATTCCCGCCGACGGCATCGGCCCGGAAGTGATCGATGCCGGCGTCACCGTGCTGGACGCGCTGCAGAAGCGGCTGGGCGATGTGCGCTTCAATGTCACCCATTTCGACTGGGGCTCGGATTATTACCGCAAGCATGGCGTGATGATGCCGGCGGACGGGCTGGAGAAGCTGAAGAAATTCGACGCCATCTATTTCGGCGCCGTCGGCGCGCCCGACATCCCCGACGATGTGACCCTGTGGGGCCTGCGCCTGCCGATCTGCCAGGGCTTCGACCAGTACGCCAATGTGCGCCCCACCCGCATCCTGCCCGGCATCACCTCGCCGCTGCGCAATGCCGGGCCCGGCGATCTGGACTGGGTGATCGTGCGCGAGAATTCCGAAGGCGAATATTCCGGCAATGGCGGGCGCACCCACAAGGGCCTGCCCGAGGAAGTGGCGACCGAAGTCTCGGTCTTCACCCGCGTCGGCGTCACCCGCATCATGCGCTTTGCGTTCAAGCTGGCCCAGTCGCGCCCGCGCAAACTTCTGACCGTGGTCACCAAGTCCAACGCCCAGCGCTTCGGCCTTGTCATGTGGGACGAGATCGCCGCCGAAGTGTCGCAAGGAATTTCCCGACGTGACCTGGGACAAGATGCTGGTCGACGCCATGACCGTGCGCATGACGTTAAAGCCGCAAAGCCTGGACACCATCGTCGGCACCAATCTTCATTCCGACATCCTGTCGGACCTGGCCGGCGCGCTGGCGGGCAGCCTGGGCGTGGCGCCCACCGCCAACATCAATCCCGAAGGGCGCTTTCCTTCCATGTTCGAGCCGATCCATGGCTCGGCCTTCGACATCACCGGCAAGGGCATCGCCAATCCCGTCGCCACCTTCTGGACCGGCGCGCAGATGCTGGAGCATCTGGGCGAGAAGGACGCCGCGGCGCGGCTGATGCGGGCGCTGGAGCAGGTGTACCCAGGCCGGCATCCTGACGCCCGATGTCGGCGGCACCGCCACCACCAAACAGGTCACCGCCGCCATGGTGGACGCGATCCACAGCTCCAACGTCTGATACGCAAAATCTCAGACGCCCTTTAGACGCCCCTCTAGACGTAAGCGCGGTTCTTGTCCGAACTCCGGTTGGGCCGGGTATGGGCCATGGCGCGTTCGATCACTGCGGTCAGCCGGTCCTTCGACACCGGCTTGAGCACATAGCCCAGGGCGCCCGCTTCGATCGCGCGCACCACCATGGCTTCCTGGCCGTGCGAGGTCACCATGATGACCCGGGCTTCGGGATTGCCCGCCAGAATGCCGGTCATGGTGTCGATGCCGTTCATGCCCGGCATGGTGATGTCCATGGTGATAATGTCGGGCTTGACCAGCGGATATTCGCGCAGCGCATCCTCGCCGCATTTGCAGATGCGCACGACTTCATGCCCCAGCTCGCGCACCAGGGCGGAGATCTTCTGGGCCATGACCAGGAAATCGTCCACGATCATCACGGTTCTGGGCATCAGACGTCCCCCACATAGTTCAACTGTTCATCGAAAAGCTGCTTGGGTCCGACAAAGGCGATGTCGAGGCCGCCTTCGGGAAAGTTCAGCGACAGCACGCCGACCGCGGTGCGCGAGCGGCCCTGCATGGTGCGGGCGCCGAGCGCCAGCACCGGCGGCGACAGCGAGATGGTCTCGCCGCGCCCGGCCAGATCGGCGGTGCAATTGCCGATAATCACATTGACCACATCCAGCGCGGTCTCGTGCATGTAGAGTTCGGTCTCGTCGGGCGCGATGACCAGCTCAGCGGTGTATCTCTCGGTCATCTTCCAGGCCAGCGCCTGGTCGTAGCTGAAGGCGATATAGAGCCCGCTGCTGGAACCCACGCCGACGATGGCGGTGATCTCGCGCAGGCAGAACTGGTCGGCCGGATGAATGTTGCGGGTGATGCTGGTGGGCACCAGATCGAGATGGTCGTGGAAAAACGCCACCGTGCGCTGCTCGACCGTCTTGAAGATGGGCGGCGCGTCCCGGACGGAAAGAACCTGATCGCTTACGGGCATATGCTCTCCATTTCCCGCGCCGTGGCGGCGCGGCTTTCATCTGTGACCGGAATCTGGAAGGTGAAGCGGGTGCCTTTGCCCGCCCAGGTTTCAACCAGGACCGTGCCGCCCAGCCGGTCCAGCTCGCTTTTGACGGCAGCCAGGCCGATGCCGCGGCCCGAAACCTCATTGGCGTCCTGGCGCGACGACAGGCCCTCGCAGAAGACGAGATCCTCCAGCGAAAGGCTGGCGCGTTTTTCGGACGGCACGCCCGCATGTTCCAGCTTGGCGTCCAGGGCGGCGCGGTCGATGCCGCTTCCGTCGTCGGCGATCAGGATTTCCAGCACGCCATCGGTGTTCGAGACCACGCAGTCGATATGGCCTTCCATCGCCTTGCCGGCTTCGAGCCGCGTTTCGGGATCCTCGATGCCGTGATCGACGCTGTTGCGGAAGACATGCACCAGCGAGCGCAGGAATTCGCCGAAGCGGTCGGGCGACAGGCTGATGCGTTCGCCATGCACCTGGATGGGCGCCAGTTCTTTTTCCAGGCGCTCGGCCAGCGCGGCCGCGCCCTTGGCATGCAGTTCGATGGTCGACTTCACGTCCAGCCCGCCCAGATGCAGCACCGACTGCAGCAGCTTCTGCAGCGCGGGCGAGGGCGCGTCGCCGCTTTTCATCACCGCGCTGGCCGCGGTGCGGATGTCCTGAATTTGGTGATGGGAGATGGCGATGCGGCGCTCGCCCAGCCCCGTGCCGGCGCCCATCACATCGGCGACGCTGTCGATGTCCTGCTTGAGCGCGTGCTTCAGGGCATCGGCGGCATCGGGCGCCAGCGCGGTGTCCTGGCCCAGTGCGGTTTCGAGGCGATGCAGCTGGGCCGGGCTTTCCGGAAAGCTGAACTGGGACAGAAGTCCCTTGAAGGTGTGCAGGCGCCGGCCCAGATCGCCGGCCAGGCCTGGCGACTTGCGCAGCCTGAGCAGCACCGGCAGCTCTTCGGTCAGGAATTTCTCATAGTCATCGACCAGGGATGAAAAGGTCTCGCCCTCGGTCAGCGCCAGCACCGTCATCTGCAGCCGCCGGCTTTCGCGTTCCACCGCCGCGGTCAGCAGAATGGTGTCGGTGATGTCGGTCAACACCAGCATCAGCCGCTGGCTGTCGGCGAGATATTTGTAGGCGACCTTGATAGTCTTTTCGCCCAGGGTGAACAGTTCGGGCAGCAGACCCAGCTTCAGCTCGCGCAGATAATCGTTGGTGTCGCGCAGCAGGCTGTTGAGGGTGGTGGCGAAATCGCCGGCGTTCACCGCGCCGCTCCGGCACAGTAGGGCGGGGATCGGCTTGCCGCGCGGATCGGTTTCCAGCATCCGCGCGCAGGCGGCGCTGCATTGCTCCTCGACCGCCAGATCGCGGCCGATGGTCAGAAAGCCCTGATCGGCATGGTCCAGCAGGTTGCGCATCGCGCTCTGGGTCGCGGTCAGGGCGCGGTTGGCGGCGCGCAGGCGCTCGGCCTCGCGTTCGGCCAGCAGTTCGAAACGGCGGTCGGCAAAGACGCAGACCATGGCCAGGCACAGGACCATGAACTGGGCCAGCGCCACCGCGATGGCCAGCAGCATGCGCGAGTTGGGATCTTCGGCGCCGGCCGGCCCTTGGGTGCACAAGAGCGAGGTCGCCGACATGCCGGTGTAATGCATGCCGCAGACCGCGACCGCCATCACGATGGCCGCGACGACGCGCTGGGTCGGGCTGGTGAGATTGAGTGTCAGCCACAGGGCCGCGGTCGCGGCCGCGATGGCGACGGCGAAAGAGGCGCCTACCAGCAGGGGATCAAACAGCAGCCGGCCCGACAGGATCAGGGCCGCCATGCCGCTGTAATGCATGGCGGTGACGCCCATGCCGACAACCAGGCCCGCCACGGCAAGACGCGCAAACGACGCCTGCGGGCGCGCGACCAGGTGAAAACCGATCGCGGCAAAGGCGATGGCGATGACCAGCGACAGCGCGGTGAGGTGAAAATCATAGGCCACCGGCACGCCGGGGCGAAATGCCAGCATGGCCAGGAAGTGCATCGACCAGATGCCGCTGCCCAGAACCACGGCGCTGCCGATCAGCCAGGGCGTGCGGGTGCGCCCGGTGGCGCGGCGCAGGCGCGAGCCCATGTCGAGCGCGGTATAGGAGGCGAACAGCGCGACCACAAAGGACAGCAGCGCCAACGGTCCGTCATGCGACATGGTGTGGATAAGCACGCCCAGCTCTCCCGGCATGGCGCATCTGACACAAAGTCAGATCACGCAACACATGGCCCAGCATCGCGCCGCGCCTGTTAAGCGAAGCTTCCAAGACGCTGGAGTGAACCTAGGTAAAAATGCGTAGCGTGATGGTGCACCGGCTGTTGCCGCGCGCCCGCGATTGTGTCTGAATCCGTACGTTCAGGGCTGGGGAGCCAGGATGTCAAAGCACAGAGCGGGGGCCCGGCAGGGCCTTTTCATCAAGCACACCGGTATCGCCGTTGCGGGCGTGTTGCTTGGTCTGTTGCTGCCATCCATCGCGCATGCCGCCGACCGCGTGCTGTTCATGCGCCTCGGCCCCACCAAGGCCGCGCTGTTCGTTGCGCAGGCCGATGGCAGCGGCGAGCGCGCTGCTGGTCGCCTTCGACCTCGCTGGATTATGACCCGGCCTGGTCGCCCAAAGGCGACTGGATCGCCTTTACGTCCGAGCGCAACGGCTCGGCCGATCTCTACCGCGTGCATCCCGACGGCAGCGGGCTGGAACGGCTGACCGACAATCCGCGCCTATGACGATCAGGCGGCTTTCTCGCCGGATGAAAAGCAGATCGTCTTTGTTTCCAGCCGCGCCGCGCGGCTTCGCCAATCTGTGGCTTCTGGACGTCGCCAGCCGGCAAGCAGCACGCGCTGACCACCGGACAGGGCGGCGACTTCCGTCCCGCCTGGTCGCCGGACGGCAAATGGATCGCCTTTTCCTCCGACCGCGACAGCGATCTTCCCTCCGCCAAGGGGCGCTGGGAAAGGCTGCATATCGCCGGCATCTTTCTGGTTCATCCCGATGGCAGCGGGCTCGAAGCGGCTGACCGCCAAGGACGAGAATTTCTGCGGCTCGCCCAAATGGTCGGCCGACGGCAAAAGCCTGATCGCCTATTGCATGAAGGGCCAGGACACCTGGGAAAACCGGGTCGGCAATGATCCCGACCGCAAAGCGCGCTGCGCGGATCGATATCGCCACCGGCGCGATCAAGGCCGCTGGCCGCGGGCCCCGGCCTGAAGGAAGCGCCGTTTCCGCTGGCGGCAGCGATATCGGCTATCTGCGCCGCGACGGCGCCGACCAGGGCATCTTCTATGCCAGCGGCAAGCGCGGGCCCAAGGGCGCGGATATCCGCGTGCCCGTCCTGGTCGCCGGACGGCAAGCAGGTCGTCTATAGCCGCTTCACCGGCCGCGGCCCGTCCGAGCCGATGCGGGTGTTCAGCAAGGATCCCAAGCTCGAACTTTATTCCACCACCTTCCTGCCCTCCGTCGATGCAGCCAGCGGCCGCATCGCCACCATGCGCTTCGACGGCCACACCGCCGATCTGGTGGTCATCGACGAGAACAAGCCGGCGCACGCGATCCTGCACCGCGACGACCTGATCCTGGCGCCGCAATGGTCGGCCGACGGCAAACAGATCGTCGCCGGTGTCGGCGCGTTTCACCGGCTTTCTGGATTTCACCGTCGGCAACAAGAAGCCGTCCGATCCGGTCAATGGCGGCGCCCAGGTCGCCATGCTGAACGCCGACGGCAGCGGCTATCGCGAGCTGACATCGGGCCGCCAACAACAATGCCTTTCCGTCTTTCGCGCCGGACGGCAAGAGCATCGTCTATCGCACCATCGGGCCCGAAGGCGACGGGCTTCGGATCATGAACCTGGCCGACAAGTTCGATCCGCAAGCTGACCGAACACCTGGGACAATTTCGCCGCTCTGGTCGCCCAAGGGCGATCGCATCGCCTTTGTGCGCCGGCTCGGCCGCGACTTTCAGATCTTCACCATCAAGCCGGACGGCTCGGGCGAAAAGCAGCTCACGCATATCCGCGGCAATCATGCGCATCTGGCCTGGCTGCCGGATGGCGAGCATCTGCTGTTCACCAGCTCGATGAAGGGCTTCAAGGACGAGGCGCTCTATACCGGCGCGCCCCAGCCCTATGGCGAGATTTTCCTGATGCGGGCGGACGGCACCGATCTTGAGCAGCTGACCGACAATCAATGGGAAGAAGGCGGCCCGGCCTGGCTGCCGCAAAAGAAATAGGGGGACCAGATGACAGTCGAAGCCGCAGGCAATGTTCTGCCACTGCAAGCGCCCCGGTTGCGCCGGCGCTTTCCGAAAGACGTGCCGTCCGACCGCATCTTCTATCCGCTGTTCGTGGCGGCGATCTGGTGCGGCGTTCTGGGCGGCTTCGGGCCGGAGCTGGTCCGCCATGTGCAGGGCGGCGCGGCGCCGTATCCGCTGATCGTGCATCTGCATGCGGCAGCCTTCACCGGCTGGCTGATGCTGTTGTCGACACAGGTGCTGTTCATCCGCACCGGCCGCTGGCAATTGCATCGTCAGTTGGGCACGGCCGCTATCGGCCTGGCGGCGGTGATGCTGTTTCTGGGACCTGCGGTGTCGCTGGCGATCCAGCGCCAGCAGCTCGGGTTGGCCCATCCCAGTCCGGTGTTCGGCAATCCGGCGTTTCTGGCGGTGCAGTTCGGCGGCATGGTCGACTTTGCGATCCTGCTGGCGGCTGCGCTGTTGCTGCGCAGCCATGCGTCAGCGCACCGCCGGCTGATGCTGCTGACCACCCTGGCGCTCACCGATGCCGGTTTTGCGCGTGCCACCGGCGCCTGGATTTCACCAAAATCTGGCGCCGGGTTTCTGGACCGACTTTGCCGGCCTTTATGCCGCCAACGACATGCTTGTGCTGGCGCTGGGCGCCTATGACCTGATCTCGCGGCGACGGGTGCATCCGGCCTGGGCGCTGGGCGCGTCGTATCTGGTCCTCAGCCAGTGCGCCGCCAATGTGTTGCTGCACAATGACGCCTGGCGGGCGCTGATGCAGCATCTGGTCGTCGGATGAACACGTGCGTCGAAATCCCTGGCCATGGCTGAAGACAGCGAAAGCGAACAGGCCCGCGGCGATGCCTCCATGGCCGGCGCCGATGCGGTGGCTGCGGCGCTGGCGCTGGGCGCGGCATCGCACAGCGAACGCGTGGCCATCGAAGCCGAAGCCTATCTGAAATCGCAGCGCCGCCTGAGCGAGCTGCAGATCGACCGCCTTCAGGCCCAGGACAAGCATTTCCATGAAGAAGCCGAGCTGGAGCTGTCGCATCTGCGCCTGCGCCGCTTCAGCGGCTGGACCAAGGCGACCTTCGAGGTCGCGCTGGCCATCGCGGCGTTGGCGCTGGCCTGTTTCCTGGCGGCGGCGGTGTGGAACGCCGCCCATGCCGACGGGCTGGTGATCGAAAGCTTTTCGGTGCCGCCCGACCTCGCCGCGCGCGGCCTGACCGGCGAGGTGGTCGCCGGCGAACTGCTCGACCGCCTGGCGCAGTTGAACCAGGAAACCATCAGTTCCCACAGCACCAAATCCTATGCGGCGAACTGGGGCGACGACATCAAGGTGGAAATTCCCGACACCGGCATTTCCGTCGCCCAGGCTTACCGCTTCCTGCGCCGCTGGCTCGGTCATGAAAGCCATATCAGCGGCGCGGTCTGGCGCAATCAGAGCGGCATCGTCATCACCGCCCGCACCGACGACAAAAGCGTCACGATCCAGGGACCCGATGCCGATATCGGCGGCCAGATTCAAAAGGCGGCCGAAGCCGTCTTCGGCCTGGCCGAGCCCTATCGCTATGGCGTCTATCTTTATAGATCAGGGCCGGACCGCGGAGGCAAAAGCCGTCTTCCGGCAACTGGCCGATAGCGGCCCCGCCGCGGACCGGGCCTGGGGCCTGATCGGTCTTGCCCGGGGGCGAAATGACGAGATCAGCGGGCGTGAGAGGGCACGGCTGTACCGGCAGGCCCTTCTGCTCAATCCGGGCAATCTCACCGCCCTCAACAATCTGGCCAGTATCGAAGGGGCTCTGAGCCGGCTTGAGGATGAGTACAGCCTTGGCCGCAGGGACATCGAGGTGCTCAGCCGCGGCGGCGACAGCGAAACGGGCGGCGGGGGATTGACCCTGCCGGTCATGCAGGAGGGGGCACAGAACCGGTTACGCGATTTGACGGGAGCTTTTCGCGAGGCGGCATCCTCGACTGCCACCACGATCGGCCGGGGCGAGGGTGCTGCCATCGGCGGGCTGGCGAGCAGCTTGATCGAGATGAATATAAAGGCCCATGACCTGAAAGCCGCGCGCACCATTTCGCGTGATCGTGACCGGCCCACGGAATCGGCCGATCTGTTCGCGTTTAACGGACTGGGGGTCAAGGCGGGATTGGCCGCCGCCGAACAGAACTGGCCCGCCGTAATTGCCGACGCGGTATCGGCCGAGGCGCTCCAGAAGGGCCGTGCGGGCCTTCATGACCTGTATCTTCTGCGTGCCGTGCCGATGCAGGCCACTGCCGAAGCACGGCTGGGCCGCTTTGCCGGAGGCCGAGGCCCTGATCGCGACAACGCCGGCCGATTGCTATGACTGCCTGTGCGCGCGCGGCGCAGATCGCCGAGCTGGAAGGCCAGCATGCCCGCGCCGACTGGTGGTTCGCCCGCGCCGTCGCGAGGATGCGCCATCCATTCCCTTCGCCGTATGCGGACTGGGGCCAGGCGCTGCTGGCGCGCGGCCAGCCCGATGCGGCCATCGCGAAGTTCACGCATCGCCAACCAGAAAGGCCCGCATTTCGCCGATCCGCTGGAAGGCTGGGGCGAGGCGCTGATGGCCAAGAACCAGTCGCACCTGGCGCTGGCGAAATTCGCGGAAGCCGAAAAATACGCGCCCAACTGGGGCCGGCTGCATCTGAAATGGGGCGAGGCGCTGGTCTATGCGGGCAAGAAGGACGAAGCCGCAAGCAGTTCGCCCGCGCCGCCAGCCTCGACCTGACGCCGGCCGAAAAATCCGAACTGGCGCGGTTCGCAGGCTGCCGCTGTGACCCATGCCAGCGAAGCACCACACCGGAACCGATAGCGCGCCAGAGGAACCCCCGAAGGAATGGAAATGGAAATCCAGGCCGCTCATCGCCTGTTCCTTGACCGGGATGGAGTCGTATGTGGGCATAGCGTTACGCTGGCCGCCACCATCATCCCACTGGGCCTATCGGTGCCGCCATCCGCGCCCCCGAAGCCCCGGGGACAGCCCACGGCCGAGCGCCACCCGACTTGCTGGCATCCGGGGTGGATTTATGCCGCCGCCCAGGTCTCGGCATTGGCGGCTGGAGTTGCGCGACGCTGACGGGCCGCAGGCCTATGCGCGCGTCGCGCTCCAGGCTGACTCGACCATCAGCTTGATGCCCTTCGCTCGCCATCTGGCCGGCCAGGGGCGCGCCGAGATCGTCGCCCTGGCCGGCGATTCCAGTCCGCCCTACCGCACCTGGTGACACCGAGGCGTGGAAGGCCGCGGCGGCCTCGGATGTGGGCTTGCATGTCATGCCGAGCAGATGATCGACCGGTCCAAATACTATCGCTCGTCCCCAGCTGGAGACATTGAATGCGCAGGAACATACCGAATGGATTGCGCTGACCGGGCCGACCGGCACGAGCCGCATGGACGGCGAAGAATTGCCCGGCGAGGCGGAACCACCGAGATCAAGCGCGATCCGCATTCCGGCTTCATCGCCATGTGCCGGTGGGCGCGGTGCCGCCGGCGGCGGCTTGCCGACCATCGGCGGCCAGGGCCAGTTCTCCCGCTGTATCGAGGGGCTGCTCAGATCGGGGAAAAGTCCGGAGCTTGCGGGCCGCACCGCCAGTTACATCGCGCGCCAGCTTTATGACATCAACAGCGGCGACGCGGTTGGACCGGTCGCCCAGCGGAGGTGACCGCCAAACTCACAGGCCGGGATATGCTTGATCCGCCTCGACCAATGTGGCCTCACTGCCCACCGACCGAAATCAGGGACCCCGGCGCAAATGAGCACGCATCGCCCTAGCCGGGCAAGACGCCTGCGCGCCCTTCGCGCCGCAACACCGCCGGCGACCGCAATGCCTTCCTGGCGCTGCTGGTACTGACCTGGGCGGGGATCGTTGGCGGCTTCGGGCTGGACATTATCGATCATGTCCGCACCCGACCCATGTCTATCCGCTGATCGTGCATCTGCATGCGTTGCTGTTTGTGGGATGGCTGGTTCTCTTCACCGTCCAGATGCTGCTGGTGCGCCAGCCGCCGCCTGGACCTGCATCGCCGCCTGGGATTGGCGATGGCCTGGCTGATCCCGCTCATGGTGGTGGTCGCGCTGGCGACGGCCTGGATGGCGCAGCGCCAGGGCGCGCTGCTGCCGGGGCCGCAGGATCCGCAATTCCTCAGCATCAACCTGACCGACATGCTGGGCTTCGCCACCCTGGCCGGCGCGGGCATCGCGCTGCGCCGCGATCCGCCGGCGCACAAAAGGCTGATGCTGCTGTCCGCTGTTCTATCTCAGCACCGCGGGCTTTGCGCGGCTGTGGCTGCTTACCATCGGGACGGCGGGGACGCAGACCACTTCTGGGGCTTCTTCATCGCCTTCAATCTCGGCGGCGACGTGCTGATCGTGCTGCTGGGGGCCTACGACCTGGTCACGCGCGGGCGGCTGCATCCGGCCTATGTGCTGGGCGCAGGCTGGATTCTGGCCAACGAGCTGGCCGCGGCCTGGCTGTATTTCACGCCCGCCTGGAAGGTGATCTCGCTGAAGCTGCTGGGGCTTGGCTGAAGGCCCCTGTTCAGGCGCGCCCGCTTATATAAGACTGCGCGCATGGCCGCAGCGACAGACGGCCGGGCAGGGGGACCGTGATCGACCGCAGAGTGTGGCTCGCCAGCGCCTCGTCCTTTGTGCTGCTGGGATTTGCGCCGGCGGCGCAGGCGCAGGCCCCCGCCGACACAGACTGGACCCATTACGCCAATGACGCCGGGGCCACGCGCTATGCGCCGCTGGACCAGATCAATGCCTCGAATTTCAACCAGCTGGAACTGGCCTGGCGCTTTTCCACCGATGCGCTGGGCCCGCGCATGGACGCCGATTTCATGGCGACGCCGCTGGTGGTCAAAGGCCGGCTTTACACCACCGCGGGCTTTCGCCGCGATGTGGTGTGCCTGGATGCCGGCACCGGCGAACTGATCTGGATGCACCGCTATGACGAGGGCCACCGTATTGGTTCGCGCGGTGGCACGGGTCTGGGCGTCGGCTATTGGAGCGACGGCGCCAAGGAACGCATCGTCTATGTCACGCGCGGCTACACCATGTTCTCCCTGGATGCCAAGACCGGCGTGCCCGATCCGGCTTTTGGCACAAACGGCATGGTCGATCTGCGCCTGAATGACGACCAGACCATGGACCCCAACCGGGGCGTGATCGGCCTGCATGCCCCGCCGATGGTGGTGAAGGATACGGTGGTTGTCGGCGCGGCGCCGACCCTGGATGTCCAAGGGCTATATCCGCGGCTTTGATATCAGGACCGGCAAGCGCAAGTGGATCTTCCACACCATTCCGCGCAAAGGCGAGTTCGGCTACGAGACCTGGACCACACCGGGCCAGGCGGAAGCGGCCGGCAATACCGGCGCCTGGGCGCCGATGTCGGCCGATGCGGAGCTGGGCCTGGTCTATGTGCCGGTGGAGCTGCCGCAGGCCGACATGTTGGGCGTACCCGCACCGGCGACAATCTGTTCGGCGAAACGCTGGTGGCGCTGGATGTCGAGACCGGCGTGCGCCGCTGGCATTACCAGCTGGTGCATCACGGCTTGTAGGACCGCGATGTCTCCTGCGCCGGCATCGTCTGCGACATGCCGCACAATGGCAAAATCGTCAAAGCCATCGCCCAGCCCACCAAGCAGGGCTTTGTCTATGTGCTGGACCGCGTCAGCGGCAAGCCGGTGTTGCCGATTCCGGAAAAGCCGCATCCCAAGGGCGATGTGCCGGGCGAATGGTATTCACCGACCCAGCCGATCCCCAGCGCGCCGCCGCCGTTCGCCCGCCAGGGCCTGACGGCGGACGACTTGGTCGACTTCACGCCGCAGCTGAAGGCGCGGGCGATGGAGATCGCCAGCCATTACAATCTGGCCCGCTGTTCATGTCCGCCGCCCATGGTCAGCGACGGGCTGCTCGGCGCGCTGAACCTGCCGGGCCTGCAGGGCGGCACCAACTGGCCGGGCGGCATCCTATGATCCCGAGACCCACATTCTTTATATCTATGCCAAGAACCAGCTGGGGGTGACCGGCGTGGCGGTGCGGCCGGACGGCAAGGTCGATCCAGCCGGCGGCCCAGCCGGCGGCGGGCAGCGCCGATCCCAATGGCGGCGCCTTTGGCGGCATCGCCAGCCTGAAAGGCGCGACCGATGCCGGCCGCGGGTCGGTATCGCGCGATGGCCTCGACGATCCCATCGTGCCGGGCATGTTGTCGATCGAGGGCATTCCGCTGATGAAGCCGCCTTATGGCACGATCACCGCCCTCGATCTCGGCCAGGGGCACCTGGCTGTGGCAGATGGCGCATGGCGAGACGCCCGACCACATCAAGAACCATCCGCTGCTGAAGGGCGTCACCATCCCGCGCACCGGCCAGACCGGCATCCTCGGTACCCTGACCACCAAGACGCTGGTCATCTGCGGCGACTGCGGCCTCTTCACCGACGAGACGGGCCGCAAGGGCGCGCGGCTGCGCGCCTATGACAAGGCGACCGGCGAGCAGAAAGGCGCGGTGTTCATGGACAAGGTCCAGACCGGCGCCACCATGACCTATATGCATGAGGGCAAGCAGTATCTGGTCTGTCGCCCAGTGGCAGCTCCTTTGGCGCCGATCTTGTCGCCTTTGCCTGCCTGGCGATGCGGCGGCCGCGACCGGTCCGCGAGGAACGCTGACGGGGTCTGTTCAGGCGGCGTCACTTATATAAGACTGCCCTGCGAGGGCCGCTGCCCAAGACCAACATAAAGCGGCCGGGGAGAGGATTGCCGTGATCGATCGCAGGGAATTGCTGGCCAGCGCCTCGGCTCTGGTGTTGCTGGGTTTCGCGCCCGCCGAAGCGCAGACCGCGCCGGCGGAAACAGATTGGACCCACTACGCCAACGATCTGGCCAGCACCCGCTATTCGCCGCTGGACCAGATCAATGCCGCCAATTTCGACAAGCTGGAACTGGCCTGGCGCTTCTCCACCAATGCGCTGGGCCCGCGGCTGGACGCCGACTTCATGTCCACGCCGCTGGTGGTCAACGGCCGGCTCTATACCACCGCCGGCTTCCGCCGCGATGTGGTGTGCCTGGATGCCGGCACCGGCGAACTGCTGTGGATGCACACCTATGACGAAGGCGAGCGCATCGGCAGCGCGCGGCGGTCCGGGCCTGGGCGTCGGCTATTGGACCGACGGCACCAACGAGCGCGTCGTCTATGTCACCCGCGGCTACACCATGTTCTCGCTGGACGCCAAGACCGGCATGCCCGATCCCGCATTTCGGCACCAATGGCATGGTCGACCTGCGCCAGAATGACGACCAGGACGATGGATCCCAACCGGGGCGTCATCGGCCTGCATGCCCCGCCGCTGGTGGTGCAGCGACACCATCGTGGTGGGCGCGGCCCCGACGCTGTTCTCCAAGGGCTATGTGCGCGGCTTCGACGTCAAGACCGGCCAGCGCAAATGGATCTTCCACACCATCCCGCGCAAGGGCGAGTTCGGCTACGACACCTGGACCACGCCGGGCCAGGCGGAAGCCAGCCGGCAATACCGGCGCCTGGGCGCCGATGTCGGCCGATCCCGAGCTGGGCCTGGTCTATGTGCCGGTCGAACTGCCGCAGACCGACATGCTGGGCGTCACCCGCACCGGCCCGCAATCTGTTCGGCGAAACCCTGGTGGCGCTGGACATCGAGACGGGCACAGCGCAAGTGGCACTACCAGATGATCCATCACGGCCTGTGGGACCGCGACATCTCCTGCGCCGGCATCCTTTGCGACATCCCGCATAACGGCAAGATCGTCAAGGCCATCGCCCAGCCCACCAAGCAGGGCTGGGTCTATGTGCTGGACCGCACCACCGGCAAGCCGGTCTTGCCGATTCCGGAAAAGCCGGTGCCCAAGGGCGATGTGCCGGGCGAATGGTATTCGCCGACCCAGCCCATCCCCAGCGCGCCGCCGCCCTTCGCCAAGCAGGGCGTCGACGGAAGCCGACCTGGTGGACTGGACGCCCGAGATCAAGGCGCGGGCGCTGGAGATCGCCAGCCACTACAACCTGGCGGCCGCTCTTCACGCCGCCGCCGGTGGTCACCGACAAGATCTTCGGCGCGCTGAACCTGCCGGGCCTGCAGGGCGGCGCCAACTGGCCGGGCGGCTCCTACGATCCGGAGACCCATATCGCTCTACATCTATGCCAAGAACCAGTTCGAGGTCACCGGCGTCGGCGTCGGACCGGACGGCAAGGTCGATCCAGCGCGGCGGCCAGCCCGCGGCGGGCAGCGCCGATGCCAATGGCGGCGCCTTTGGCGGCGTCGCCAGCCTGAAGGGCGCGGTCGGGCCGCGGCCGCGGCTCGATCGCGCCGCGACGGGCTCAACGATCCGATCGTGCCGGGCATGATCTCGATCGAGGGCATTCCGCTGATGAAGCCGCCTTATGGCACCATCACCGCGCTCGACCTCGCCAAGGGCACCATGGTCTGGCAGGTGGTGCATGGCGAGACGCCGGATCACATCAAGAACCATCCGCTGCTCAAGGGCGTCACCATCCCGCGCACCGGCCAGTCCGGCATCCTGGGCACCCTGACCACCAAGACGCTGGTGATCTGCGGCGATTGCGGCCTCTTCACCGACGAGACGGGCCGCAAGGGCGCGCGGCTGCGCGCCTATGACAAGGCCACCGGCGAGGAGAACGGGCGCGGTGTTCATGGACAAGGTGCAGACCGGCGCCACCATGACCTACATGCACAATGGCAAGCAGTATATCGTCACCGCGGTGGGTCATCGTTTGGCGCCGACCTGGTGGCCTTTGCCCTGCCCGGCGGCGCCGACAGCGCGCCACTGCGGGAAGGGATTTAGATCAAAAGACAGGCGGGGCAATGGAAGGCGGCCTAGGATAAGTGGCGAGATCATTTTGATGGATAAGCCGGTGCAGCGGTATCGCATGACAAATCGGATATTGCTGATGCCGAATATTATCGCAGTTCTTTTGTTTCTGTTGCCGGTTTGTGTCGAAGCTCTCAGCTTCATTCCCGCTGTCGGGGCGCCAGGGCATTTCTGCCGTTTCCCGAAAGTGGCTCTTTCCAAGAAGGAAACTGGGGCGACAGTTCTTAAGTTGAGAATTTCATCAAAAGGCGCGGTTTTGAGTGCAAGCGTGCAAACAACCAGCGGCCATCACGACCTCGATCGGGCAGCAAGATTGTGCGTCAGCAATTGGAAATATCGCGCTGGTAAGATACGCAGCCTGGTCGTTCGCATCGATTGGAAGGCGGCGCCAGTTTGAGCGGGGGCAGGCGTATCACTCGCCCGTGTCTCCGGCGACGCGCCCCGCTGCGCGGGGGGGCTGATTTAAGGGCTGGGCGCGACTATTTCTGGCTCAAAGCGGACATTTGGCTCCAGAAAACTGCCGACCTGAAAGTCTTGCTTTAACTGTCAGCGCCGAATTGGCCTATTGCGTTCCGTATATCGCGAACGCGCCGTACGGCACTTGCCCGCTAAACGGTGTCTCGGAAAGGGGCAGGCGATCATCCCACGGTGCCGGCAAGGGCGGCTTTGGTTGCTTTCCGTCATAGCTTGGTAAAACGTCGGAGTTGAGCTTGTTCGTAACGAGCTCGTCGGTGCGTTTTAAAGTTGCGCTGATCAAATGCACTTCTTTGCCCGCAATCGTCGCGCCAGAGGGCGGCAAAGGCGTCATCGACCAAAAATCATATGGGTTCGCGAAATAGACAAGTTTCACGCGATTATTCCGGCCAATTTCATATTCGTCGTTCATTTCGTTCATTGCGTAATCATATTGTTTTACGCCGCTCCCCTTTTGTCTATCGTTTCTTATCTCGTCGGGAGCGTAGGGTATTAGAGATGAGGCGATCTCATCGATTTGAAAGGCTCGTTCGGTTTGGGGCTCCTTCAACAGCGCAAACACCGCCTGATGTCCATCGACTATAACGAACGGACTTTGGCCCCATATATGCTGACTGTAGTAGCCTCCAGCATCGAAGCCATCCATATAGGTCCGGCTATATTGAAATTCGCAAACCGACGATCCTGTTTTGGGGTGTCCATTCACAGAGAGAGTTAGCTTAAATGCAAAGCGACGGACTCGCGGAATCAGGCCGCACCCACCTAACGGCAAGGCGGCAGCCGCAATGACCTTCCTTCTTGAAAGTGCACGCATGTCTGTCTCGATTTATGTTTGCTCGCATCATCAACAACAGCTGTTTATGATGCGTTACGAGTTGGCTGACTTCGCTGGAAGGCATCTGTACTGATAAAAACTTCTTTTGGATACAGTGCTGGCTCTGGGCAAGGGCTCCGCGTTATTTGCTCGCCTGTAGCGACGAAATCGCGGCCGCGAATTTGCCGGGATCTCCTTCGACCAGCTTGATGAGCCGTCCATCGGTGTCGATGAGCGCGACGGCGGGAAAGCGTTTCACGCCGAATGTGCGGAATGCCGCTCCGGTTGAATCAAGCGCCAGCGGAAGGCGGGGCTTCATCTTGGACTCGTATTTGGCCAAGGCCTTGGGTGTCGTCCACAGATGGCTCATCACCCCGAACCACTCCATGCGCGGGTTTGAAGCCAAGTTATCGATTTGCTCGCGGCCGAGCTTGCAATTCTCGGCCTCACCGGGCTGGGTGCTCTTCACATAGCTCTCGCACCAGGTGGCCGAGAAGTAGATCGCGCGGGGGCGAGAGCTGGGGCCGTGCGGCAGGGTGACGTCTTTTCCATCCGAAGACTGAAGCTCGATGGGCGGGATTGCATCGCCGGCCTTCAGGGTCACAAGCGTCGGCGAGGATGGTGGTTGCGACGCCGGCTGGCGATGCCTTGCTCGCCAAGGCTTGGCTGATTGCGGCGTCCAATGGCGGTCCATCCTGGTGACCGGCAAAAATCACGCGGCCATCGCGCCCGATGACCAAGTGAACGGGAGTTGCCTTCATGCCGATCCACTCGCCCAACCGGCCATCGTCGATGGCGACGGGCATCTTCAGATCAAAGTCTGCGCGCAAACTGCTTCACTTTCGCGATGTCGTCGAACACCCCGGCATTCACCGCGATGACCGCCATCTCATTGCCATAGGAAGCGAAGATCTTCCTCAGGCCCGGCATTTGGACCCGGCAAGGAATGCAGTAGGTCGCCCAGACCTTCAGATATACCGGCCGCTTCCCATAGAGGTCCGCCAGGTTGATCGACTTTCCGTCGATGGATTTCAGCGTGAGCGCTGGCGCGGGTTTGCCGACAAGCTTCGCCAATACGGGATCTTCCGCGATATAGCCCGGGTCGTTCGGTGAGAGAGCCGCAGCGGTCTGATTTGCATCGCTGGCGGAGCGGCCTGAAGCTGCGCGCCGTATACACAGCAAAACATCAGAAGCAGCGAAACCTTAGCTAGACGACGCATGACCGCAATTCCTCGCAATTCGCAGAAATCCCATGACCCAGTCGATAGCTGAGCGTTGCGGCTATTCCTCGGTTTTCGGCTTTCCTCTCAATCGATTTATTTGATAGGCGTCATCATCGCTTTGTGATTGGTGTCGACGACAAATACCACGAGCATCTTCGCCGGCTCGGTCTTGCTCGCGTTGCGGCAGATGGAGTGGATCGCGCCCGGCGGTTCGGAAAAGCTCTCGCCCGCATGATAGATGCGCGTTTCGCCGTCATTCACCTTCGACTCGATCGCGCCCGATATCACATAGGCGTAGATGAAAGCCGACGCCTCATGCGTGTGGGCCGGAGTGCCGTCGCCTGGTCCATAATTGACTTCATTGGCGATCAACGACTTGCCAGGGATGTTGGGGATCGCCCCCGAGAAGTGTCGGCGCGGCGCAGGCCGGCGCCGCTCCCAGAAGGCGAATGCGGCGCAAGCCGCTGCGATCATGCGGAATTTCATGGTCATCTCCTCATGTTGATCCGCCCGCGCGTGCGCATGGCCGGGTGCTCCGTTGCCGGCGCTTTGCAAATTGTCCGTATCTGTCGTAAGCTCTACTACAAATGTAACGGGAGTCAAGCATGGCACAGCTGCGGCTATCGCGCGTCGAATTGCAGATCATGGAGACGATGTGGCAGCACGGGCGGCTGGCAATCCGCGAAATCCTGGAGCACCTGCCCAAGGGCAAAAGCCGCGCTTATTCGACGGTGCAGACCATGGTCTACCGGCTGGAAGCCAAGGGCGCGGTGCGGCGAAGCCCGCAAGATCAGCAACGCCCAGATGTTTGAAGCCGCTGGTTTCCCGCCAGTCGGTGCAACGGCACCTGGCCGCCGAATTCCTTGCCATCTTTGGCGGCGCCCGGCCGGTCATGGCGCATCTGATTGAAACCGGTCAGCTCACCATGGATGACATCCAGGACGCCGCAACGGGCTGTTGCGCGAATCCGCAAAGGACAAGCCGTGACGGCGCTGCTGGATCATCTCTGGCAATCCACGCTGTTCGCATTGCCGCTGGGGGCGCTGACCCTGCTGCTGCGTCGTCACGCAGCGGCGTTGCGGTTCTGGGCTGTGGTTTGCCGCATCGGTCAAATTCCTGGTGCCGTTTTCGCTGCTGATGGCGATGGGCGCGGCGGTGACATTACCCGTGGCCCCGATGCTGCCGGATGGCCCGACGCTGGAGGTGCTGCAGAACACGGCCGCGCCTTTCACCAACGCGCCGGCCGCAAGCGTCGTGCCGGATGGGACCACGAACTGGACCATGGTGCTGATCGCGGTGTGGGCGGCAGGCACGCTTCTGGCGCTGCTGCTCTGGGGCGGCGCTGGCTTGAACTTCGCGCGCTGGTTTCGGCGGCACGCCCGCTGCAAATCCATGGCGATATCGGCACCGTTGCCGGTGCTGACCTCGTCCGCGCCTATCGAACCCGGGCCTGATCGGCATCCTCCGGCCAGTGCTGATGTTGCCGGATGGCATCCAGGCGCGGCTCAGCACGCAGGAAATGGACGCCATCCTGGCGCACGAACTTTGCCACTTCCGGCGGCGCGACAATCTCACCGCCGCCATCCACATGCTGGTGGAAAGCCTGTTCTGGTTTCATCCGCTGGTCTGGTGGCTGGGACGCAGGTTGATGAGCGAACGCGAGCGCGCCTGCGACGAAGCGGTGCTGGCCGCCGGCAACGATCCGCGGGTTTTTGCCGAAGGCATCCTGAATGTATGCCGTTTCTACCATCCAGGCGCCGCAAGCCTGTGCGTCGGCCCTGTCCGGCGCCAATCTGCGAATACGCATAGAAACGATTCTTGCCAACCGCGCGACACGGCGCCTCGGCCGCGGACAAAAGCTTGGCCTGTCCGTTATTGCCGCATTGGGCTTGTCGCTGGTGGTGCTGGCCGGCAGGGAGCGGGCGATGGAGGCCATTCCCGATGCGGCGCGCATCGCACAGACCTTTGCGGAACAAAAACGGCCGCGGGTCGCCGTTCCTTTCAATCCCGCGGATTTCGATCCATTCGCCGGCGTCTATCAGGGCGACACCGATCATCACCCTCAGCCGCAATGGCGGACGCTTTTATGCCTTGCGCAGCCTTGGCGTGCCCAGCATCCACATGGCCCAGCATGGGCCCAGCGAGATTTTTCCGGAAAGCCAGAGCAAATTCTTCGCCAAGGACAAGGATCGCGCAATACAGCTTCACGCGTGACGCCATTGGGCGCGTGAACGGGCTGGTGTTTCACCAGAACGGATTGGAGCGCTGGTTCAAGCGCGTTGACGCGAGCGCAGCCAAAGCCATTGCCGATGCCGTGATGGCGCGTGTACGCGCCGCAAAGCCAAGCCCCGGTACGCAGGCCGCACTGACCGCTATATCCGCGCGATGCAACAGGACACAGGCGCCGCCGCCCGGGGCGAGGCCCTGAAGGCTGACGTCTCGGCGGGCATCAAGACGACTGATCGAACGCGGGGGACAGGCCCGGCAGGTCCGAAATTTGGCCGTTTGCAATCGCTCCGCTTCCAGGGCGTCGCTACGGACGGGATGGACGTGTTTGATGCCACCTTCACCAGGGGCCATATGCAATGGTGGATCGCACCCTTGGCCGCCGATGGCCGTATCGTCTGGGTTGGCTTTGCCAGGGCGATGCCGAAAAACTGAAATCGCCCCTCTGTTACGTCGGGATGAGCGCGCCTCACGCGAAAGAGGGCCCGGACAGATCCGGACCCTCTCTCTTCGTCAGTGCGAGATTCGACTAGTGCGACGAGGCCGCGCCGGCGACAGCGCCGGTACCGCCGCCTACCGCAGCGCCAACCGCGGCACCGGGCGCACATCCGATCGGGATGGTAACGATACAGCCGATTGCCGCGCCGATGCCGGCGCCGGTCGCGCCGCCCTTCACCGCGCGCGCGCCGGGATCGTCGTGCCAGTGCTGATCGCGATCATAATAGCCGCGGTCATTGTCGGCGAGCCAGCGAACATGCTCGTCATGCTCATGGGCGGCGTACCAATCGTCGCTGTGATAGGTCACCGGGGCATCGGCGCCATAGGCATACAGGTGATGCACGCGCCAGCAGTCGCCATATTGATTGCATGCGACGTAGCTGTCCGATTGGGCGCTGGCGGTTGTGGCGGGCATCAGGGTCGCGCCCGCGATAATCAGAAACGAGCTCAATCCGAGTGCAGTGTGGAACCTTCTCATGTGTCACCTTTCTTTGCAGCCAGTTACATGCGACAGCATTACCGACCCGCCATAAACGAGCCGGCAAAACGATCGTTCCAACAATGGATGCGGCAGCGGAAATCGGGGGCTGCGACTGAGACTGAGGTGGGTTCCTGCGGCGGCGCGCTACAGCTTGTCGATGATGGCGGGGATGATCGCATCGACGCGATTCGCCACAATCGGTTGGAGCAGGTGCCCGCTGTGAATGAAGCCGGTGCGCCGCAGATGATCGAGCAGTGCCAGCATCGGATCCCAGAAGCCGTTGATATTGGCGAACACCATCGGTTTGTTGTGTTGCCCCAGCTGGCGCCAGGTCATGATTTCGACGATCTCTTCCACGGTGCCGAGACCGCCAGGCAGGGCGACGAAGGCATCCGAGCGTTCAAACATCTGGCGCTTGCGCTCGTGCATGGTCTCGGTGATGGTCAGATCTCCGAACATGGTCAGCGCGGCTTCGGTCGTCTCGCGGCCAACCAGGAATTTCGGAATGATGGCGCCGACCTGGCCACCGCCTTTCAACGCTCCGCGCGCCACCGCGCCCATCACGCCCGTGGTGCCGCCGCCATAGATCAGCTTCAATCCCGATGCGGCCAAGGCGGCGCCAAACTGTTCGCCCGCTTCCACATAGGCGCCATCGCTCCCGGGCGATGAGCCGCAATAGACGCAGACGGCTTTGATATTGTTCATGGCGGGTATTCTCTTTGGCGTCTTTGAGGGGACGTCGCGGCGATGGTCTGCATCAGATGCCCGCCCTGCGCAAGTTTCAAGAACGGCCTGTTCGCCTGCTATCGGTCAGCGGAGATCAAACCGCGACAGTTCTGGTATGATTGGGGGCGTTCCAATCCATAATTTGTCAGGGGATACGACAGGGCCTGTCGCATGGTGCGATCGATACTCGTTCCGGTTGCCCTTGGGGGACACGGTGCACACGTGACCCGGGCTGCCTGGCTTGCACGCCACAGCGGCGCGGAGATGATTCTTCTCCGCATCACGCCTGATGGTCAGGACGCGGCTGAGGACGAAGATGAAAAAGCCCGGCTGATGGCCGCGATGGATGGGCGCGATATCTCTGTGAAGTGGGCGGATGCCACCGGCCCGCAGGAAATATTGAATTTCGCCCGGGCCGAAAGGGTCGATCTGATTGTCATGGCGACCGATCCCAAATGGCACATGGAAAGCGGATCGACGCAGGATCGCGCCTTCCAGCGCTTTTTGCTGAAGTCCATAGAGGCCAAGGTGGTTCAGGAATCGCCGTGTCCGGTCTGGCTGGAACCGGTCTCGTCTTCCGCCAGCATGACCCTGTCACGGCTGGTTTGCGTCCTGGACCTGAAGGGCAACGGCGAGCGCCTGATCGGGTTTGCATCGCGCATGGCCGATGCATGCGAAACCCAGCTGGTGTTATTCCACAGTACCGTCAGCACGCGTATTTTTGCGCCGGGCCAGCCGCGCAACGTCGTCGAATTGCAGCGATACCATGTCGAAATGGCCCAAAGCCGGATCGACCAGCTGCAGGCGCGATGTTCGACATCGGCGCCAAGGATTGTTGCCATCGGGGACGAGGTGCAGGCCCTCCGCAATGCCCTGAAGGAAATGGCTTCGCCGCTTGTGGTGCTCGACCGGGTTTCGGATCGTTGGGGCGACAACCACAAGATCTTCCAGATCATGCGACATTGCAGGGCGCCGGTTCTGATCAGGGCCGAAACCATGCAGAGCCCCAAACCGGTTTTACGCCCCCGCAAAAGCATCGACCCGTTCTTCCTGCTGCTGGCGGCGATCGGGATCGGGGCTTGCCTGATATATCTGGCGATGTATCTGGCGGCGCATACCGATCAATGCCATTTTGCCGCCATCCGCTGTCAAACGCCCATGGACGTGCTGTTTCCCTCCAATACAAGCCCGACCAATACGCCCTGAAGCACCATATTATCGGATGCATCATGAAGCACCTGGCATACGGCTTGATTGCCCTGTTCCTGGCGGCGGCGCCCGCGCCCGCGCAGCCTCTGGAGCAGCCTCTCGAGCAGACAGAAAGACAGGTTGTCGTCACACGTGCCGGCCAGTTGCTGGCGGCGCGATATGTCGATCCGGGCCGTGGGCGGGATGCCCAGGTGAAGATTACAGCGGCACTGGCCGGCGGCGCCTATGACGGCATCGCCGATCCGTCCGCCTTCGCGCGCCGCCTGACAGATGACCTGGTTGCGGCGCTTCATGACAAACACGTCTTCGTCTCGACCGCGCTGATACCCACGCCGCCCGATGCAGATGCACCGGGCGTCTTGCCCGCCAACCAATGGCGGCTTCGCCCGGGTGGACCGTCTCAAGGGCAATATCGGCTATATCAGGCTGCTGAACTTCCCCATGCCTGCCATCTTCGACCCCGCCGCCGATGAAGCGATGCGCGATGTGGCCGGCACCGATGCGCTGATCATCGACATGCGCGACAATGGCGGCGGCAGTGTCGAAGCCGAATCCTATTTCTGCAGCTTCTTCTTCGATCCACAAAAGCCTGTACAATTGAACACTGTCGTCGAGCGCGTGCCCGGAACCGCCAATCAATTCACCCGGGCGCATTTCTGGACACGCCCGATTGCCACGCCCTATCTGAACAAGCCTGTTTATGTCCTGACCAGCGCACGGACCTATTCCGCGGCCGAGGCCTTCATCTATGACCTGAAAGTCCGCAAGCGGGCGGTGGTCTATGGCCAGACAACGGGGGGCGCGGCCAATCCGGGCCTGGGCCAGTTGCTCAATTCCCGTTTCGGTATCTTCATTCCCATCGGGCGCAACGAAAACCCGGTCACCGGGACCAACTGGGAAGGAACGGGTGTCGTGCCCGATGTGCCGGTCGATCAGGATCTCGCCTTTCAGGCGGCCATGCGCGACATCCTTTCCAACCGCACCGGCCCTGGCGACGTCAAAGGCCCGCGCACCATCGACACCGATGTCAATTCCTTCACCCAGGCGCATCTGCTGCATATCCGCGCGACGCCGCTGCCGGGCAGTGAAGGGGCGGTTCGCCGCAATATTGCGGAGCTGATCGCCGGCGCCCCCGATTACAGTCTGATGTCAAAGGACCTGGCCCAGACAACCAGGCTGCAACTTCCCCGGTTGCAGCGCGAGCTGAGTGCGCTGGGCCCGATCAGATCGGTGACATTCCAGTATGTCGGATCGCAGGGCCTGGATGTTTTTGAGGTAACAATGGCGAACGGTTCACTCCAGTCGGGTGTTTTCGTCGAGCCTGACGGCAGGATCGAGACGATGTGGATCCGCCCCATGCCATCGGCTGGGTCGGCCGAGCGCCGGTGAACGAGGGCGCATCACCCCATAGTGCACCGCGATACGAGGGAAACTGACGCTGCCGGGCGACCTGTCTCAGAGACACATATCCGACAATTTGAGACATGGCGGCTTTTCAGCAGGTTGGGGCCCTCTAGAATGGGGTCATGACAAAACGCATTGGCATCATCGGATTTGACGGCGTCTCCATCCTGGATGTAGCCGCGCCCATCGAGACCTTCGAGGCGGCAAACGCGCTGAGCGGCGCGCGCGCCTATGCCCTTTCGCTGGTCAATGTGACGGGGCGGCCATTCCGCGACGAAAGCGGCCTTGCCCTGACGCCGACCGCCAGCTTCCGCGAGGCGCCGGCCTTCGACACCCTGATTGTGCCGGGCGGCGCGGGGCTGCGCGACCGTGCCATCAGCCAGCCGGTCGTGGCGTTCCTGAAGGCGCGCGCGCACGGCACACGCCGCGTCGTCTCCATCTGCACGGGATTGGAAGCGCTGGCCCAGACCGGGTTGATGGATGGCCGGCGCGCGACCACGCATTGGCGCTTTGCCCCGGCGATGGCGGGCCGCTATCCCGCTTTGCGCCTCGATGCCGATGCGATCTATCTGCGCGACGGTGCTTGCTACACCTCGGGTGGCCTGACATCGGGCATCGATCTGTGCCTGGCACTGGTCGCCGACGATCTGGGCGAGAAGACCGCACTGCGTGTGGCGCGCGAGCTGGTGGTGCCGTTCAAGCGGGCCGGCGGCCAGGCGCAATATTCCGAGCCGCTGGAATTTCAGACCCGGGCCGCCGACGGCTTTGCCGATCTGGCCGCCTGGATCCTGGCGCATCTGAAACAGGATCTGAGCGTGACGGTGCTGGCGGCCAGGGCCAATCTCAGCACCCGCCAGTTCACGCGCCGCTTCACCGCCGCGTTCGGCCAGTCGCCCGCAAGCACTGTCGAGCGGCTGCGGCTGGACGAGGCGCGGCGCAGGCTGGGGCTGCGGCGCGAGACGGTCGAGCGCATTGCCGTGTCTGTCGGCTATGCCAGCGCCGATGCGTTTGCGCGCGCCTTCGAGCGCCGCTTTGGCGTCACGCCCTCGGCCTATCGCAAGACGCTGGCCTGATACAGTCGGGCATCAGGCCAGCAGCGCGCCGGTGGCTCAGCCAAGTTCCTGCGCCAGACCGATCAGAAGCCCTTCGGGGCCACGGATGTAGCAAAGCCGATACGCGTCCTGATACTGAACGACGTCGCCCACCAGCCGCGCGCCGCGCGCCCGCAGCCTTTCCAGCGTTTCGTCGATATCGTCCACGGTGAACATGGCGCGAAGATAGCCCAGGGCATTGACCGGGGCGTCCCGGTGATCCGCCACCACTGACGGCGCGAGGAAGCGGGAAAGCTCAAGCCGGCTGTGGCCGTCGGGCGTGCGCATCATGGCGATCTCGACCCGCTGATCGCCCAGTCCGGTGACACGCCCGGCCCATTCGCCTTCGACCGTGGCGCGCCCTTCGAGCTCCAGGCCGAGTTCGCGAAAGAAATCAATCGTCTCTTCCAGGTTTTCGACGACGATCCCGATATTGTCCATCCGCTTGAGCGCCATGCCTGATCTCCGGTGCCGTTCCGGACCCCAAGGTGGCACTTTGCGTGCAAGCGTCCTAGCGCAGAATATTTTTGGTCCGCTTGTCCATCTCGGCGCGGTTGATGTCGACGCCCATGCCGGGAAGGGTGGGGGCGTGGATGAAGCCGTCGGCATCGGGGCGGAAGCGCGTGTTCATGAAGGGGTGATCCGACGCCTCGGGCGGCATCGGCAGCTCGAACCAGGAACAGTTGGGCAGCGCCAGCTCCAGATGGAAATGCAGCATGATGTCGATGGCGTTGCCCCAATTGTGCGGCGTGCATTCGACATTGAAGGCATCGGCCAGCAGCCCGATGCGCATGCCGCCGGAAATGCCGCCGACATTGTCGGCGATCAGCCGGGCCACATTCAGCGCGCCCTTGGAGATATATTCGGCGAAGTCGGAGATCGAATACAGAAACTCGCCGACATGCAGCGGCAGGCCCAGCGCCGCATTCAGCGCGATCAGCCCGTCCATGTCGGTGGTGCGGATCGGGTCTTCGAACCAGGCGTAATCCAGTTCGTCCAGCACCTTGCCCACGGCCATCGCCTCATAGCGGTTGTAGGCCTGCACCGGATCATGGGCGAGCACGAACTCGTCGCCCACCGCGGCGCGCACCTGGCGGATCTCTTCTATATGGCCGACATAAGCGGGAATGGCGCTTTTGCTGCCACGATGCTGGCCGGGGCCGGGATGGATCTTGTAGCCCTTGAAGTTCATCGCCTTGGCGCGCACCGCTTCGGGGGCGTAATCCTCGATCGCGGGATGATGCGCCGACGAGGCATAGGCCATGACGCGGTCTTTCGACCCGCCGACGCCGCCGTTCAGAATCTTGTAGATCGGCTTGTTCACCGGTCTGGCCCAGCAGATCCCACAGCAGCACATCGGCTGCCGCGGTGTACCAGTTGGGCCAGTTGCCGCCGCCGCGCGTCTGCAGCGCGCTGCCGGCGACGGCGCTGGTGATGAAGACCGACGTGTCGCCCAGCATCGCGTCCTTGGGCAGCGGCTCGAAGCCCGGCGGGCGGCCATTGGCATTGAAGCCGTACGTCGCCTTCAGGCCCGAGGTCGACGAGATGGTGGGCAGCAGGTCCATCACCGTCTTGCCGACCAGCCGCGCCTTGGCCCATTCCAGCCAGTGCGGCGTCGAGTTGCGATTGCCCAGGGTATAGAGCGCTTCCAGCCCGCTGGCGGTGGTCAACGAGACGACCTCGCCCCGCTCGCCATTCAGGGAATGAAAGCCGGTGAGGTCGGTCTGATAGACCTTGGCTTCCTTGATGGTCAGGTCGGGAAAGTCGTGCGCCTTCACCCCCACGGTCTGCGCCGCGGCGCCGGCGGGGTCGGCCAGCGCGGCCCAACTGGCGCCCGCGGCGGCGACGGAGCTACGGGAAAGGAAATTGCGGCGGTTGGTCTTGGTCATGGGGGAAAGCGCTTTTTGATTGGACGCGCGACGATAATGCGACGCGCGCGCAAAGCAAAACCGCCGCGTCTCACTTAGTGAAGAGCAGTTGTTTACCCAGGTAATGTTGGCGGTGCTGGCGGTTATTGCCCGGTGGTGCTGAATTTGAACACCGTCACTTCGTGCATCGGCTTTTCCGGCGTCACCACGGTGGACGGAGAAGTTGGGATGATTGACCGCATCCAGATAGCCCTGGGTCTCGAAGCTCATGGCGTAGAAGTTGCGATAGATCTTGCCGCCCTTGCCGGTGACGGTGTCGGTCGCCGATGCTGTCGCCATACAGCCACCATGCAGGGCTGGGTGGTGGACACATCCATCACGATGCCGGTGTGCGGATCGGTCATCCGCGCCGCCGGCCGCAAGGTGCCGGGCTTTCCGTTGATGACCATCTCCAGCTCGATGCCCTTGCGCATGGCGATCTGCGGCCAAGTCGGAATGCGCACATCGCCGACCCGCACGGGCTTGCGGAAATCCGCCGGCGTGCCATCGACCGGCAGGATCTCGCCCGTCACCAGATTGCCGGCATCGGCCGGGGTGAAGCGGTCGGCAAAGACCTGCATGCGTCTGGTCGGAGACATCGCCATTGCCTTCGCCCTGCAGCGCGAAATGGCAGTGGTTGGTCAAGTTGGCGACGGTCGGCCGGTCGGACGTGGCGCGATATTCCAGCTTCAGCGCATTGTCGCGGGTGACCGTATAGGTGACCGTCGTGGTCAGCTGCGCCGGGAAAGCCGCCATCGCCATCGGGACTGACCAGTGTCAGGGTCAGGCTGGGTTCGGGCGCCGTCATGCATTTCGCGCCTGTCCACACCTTGCGCTGGAAACCGGCGGTGCCGCCATGAATGACGAACGGGGCGTTGGGGTCGGTCTTTTCCAGCTGATAGGTCTTGCCGTCCAGGGTGAAGCTGCCGCCATGGCTGATGCGGCCCGACATAGCGGCCCACCAGCGCGCCATAAAATCGCCGTCCTTCTCGTAAGACGCGAAATCGTCGTAGCCCAGCTGGACATCGGTCTTGCCGCCCTGCGTGTTGGGCACATCAGGCTCACGATCCTGCCGCCGTAATTGGTGATGCGCGCTTCCAGCCCATGGGCGCCTTTGAGGGTGAACAGGCTGACCTTTTCGCCGGCTTGGGTCGTGCCCCAGTCTTCGCCGCTGATGTTGGCCGCCTGGGCGGTGCCACAGGCCAGCGCCGACAGAAAGGCCGCGGCGGCGGCGATGCGTAGTGTGATGGTCGTCATGATGATGCTCCCTCAAACGGCTCTTGCTGGCCGGCGGGCAAAGGCTAACGCAAAACGGGGCAGGGCCAAAACGGCCATTGGCCCAAAGCGGACATCCCGGGAAGCTGTGCTATGTTATCCAGGAAGGCGGGGGAGGGATCATGGGGCCCGGCAGACGATTGAGCGCGGCCCTGGCCGTGATTTGCCTTTTCGCGCTCCCGGCTGCGGCCCAGACACCGCCGCCCGTGTTCACCTTGCAGGAAATCGGTCCCGGGGTTTATGCCGCGATCGACGGATCGAACGCAGGCTTCGTCATCGGTGACGATGGGGTGCTGGTGGTGGACAGTTTCGGCGAGGCCGACACCGCCAAGGTTCTGTTGCGCGAAATCCGCAAGATCACGCCAAAGCCGATCCGCTATCTGGTGAACACCCACTATCACCTGGATCATGTCGCGGGCGACCAGGTGTTCAAGGATGCCGGCGCGATCATCATCACCCATCGCAATGTCCGCGCCTGGATGCGGCCCGAGAACCTGCGCATGTTCGGCCAGGGCGATGCGGCCTTCCAGGCCAAGATGGCGCAGCTGACCGCGCAACTGCCGCTGCCCGATCTGGTCACCGAAAGCCCGATCACGGTTTGGCTGGGCAACCGCCGCGTCGATATCCGCCCCGCGGAAGGCCACACCGGCGGCGACCTGGTGGTGGGCGTGCCCGACGCCAAGGTGCTGTTCTGCGGCGACCTGTTCTGGCGCATGCCGCCAAATCTCGTCGATGGCACGGTGAGCAAGTGGATCGCCACCGACAGAAGCTTCGAACAATTGCCGGACGCCGCATCGATGGTGTTCGTGCCCGGGCATGGCGATGTGGGAACGGTGAAGGACGTCGCCATATTGCGCGGCTATCTGACGGACCTCATGTCTTTCACGGCGGCCGGCCTCAAGGCCGGACTGAAGGGCGATGCCCTGAGAGCGTATGTGGCGCCCAGGCTGCAGGCTTCGCACCCCGAGATGTCGAGCACGTCGTACGGCCTCAGGCGGCAGGTCATGCTCATGGAACAGGAGTTGGACGGCACCAAGCGCCTGCCGCAGCCTGTGCCGTAACCCACCGCTCATAGCCCTGACCCGGACGCGACAATGTCCCCTTTTGCCGCGAAGCGGAGCAGGGCCAAACGGTCATTCGCCAGCTTCCTGTCCGGCGAATAGCCGGATAGAATGTGCGCGAGTGTGGGGACGCGCCATGAAGATCGGTTCGGTTGCCTTGTCAGCTGCATTGCTGGCAACGCCGGCAATAGCGCGGGGCGCCGGGCCGCTACCGGCATCAGGCAGGTTTATCTATTCCAATGCGTGTTTAAGTCCGGGCGGTGATTTCGCCGGGTATCGCGTTTCGCTCACCCGCAACGCAAAGGGCCTCAGCGCGACGGTCGAATTCAACGATGACGGTCCCGATGGAAGCGACAAGGCTCGCGATCTGACGTTCGAGCCTGTCAGCGGCGTTCTGAATTTCTCGTTCCATGGCGGCATAGATGCCGATGTCTATGCTTTTCATGGCACCGTGACCAAGGACAAGCTGGTAGGTACATTTGGTGTGAAGACGGCAGGGCGGAGCGACCTTGGCGACGGGCCGCTTCAGACCTTGCCGAGAGCCAAAACGGTGCCCAAGGATCTGCCGCCCTGTGGTTAGCGGCTCATAACTCAAATCGAGCGGCCATGCTAGGCTGAAACGAGCGATGTAAGCCATGAGGTGTCATGCGCATCCTGCTGTTCTCACTGAGGTCGATCTTGATCGGGTCTGTGCTGCCGCTCCAGGCCCAGGCCCAGCCCCACCTCCGGATGCGGCGCCGGTTTCCTCGCCGGAGCTGCCGAATTATCCCGAACCGCATTGCACCAGGCCTGAACTGGGCCTGGTCCGCCCCACCGCCTTCAACGATCGGTTTGGATCGGTTGGCGAATACAGCGCGGGTGTCGTGAAGTTCAACCGCGACTTCAAGGCCTATAGTGCTTGCATGCACGCCTTATCGACAAGGCCAATATGGATGCGAAACGAATACAGGAGACGGCCGCGGCGGAGATGAAGCAGATCGCCGAGCGCGCAAATCTTTCAACGAAGGATATCCAGAACCAGGCCGCGCAAGCCGCCGCGGAGGAGGAAGGCGTAACGGCGGATTTGAATGCGCAAATTGCCAAGATTGCCCCAGGCGAGGGACGGCATCGTTGATTTGGCACTTCCCTTATCCAGGGAATGTGGTTTTGCGGGTCCGATTGCGGGTCTGTGTAAGGAAACCGTTTGGTGATAGCCATTTGGCAAAGACTTTTACGCGTCTCTAACGGTCATTGTACCCACGCTTAACACGCATTTCTCCATACTCCGTTGCACGCGAATGGGCCGATCCCGGTCCGACGCGAAAAATGCGGAGCCAGAAATGAAGCGCAGCAACAGTTTGAGAAACCAGACCGACACAGTCAGCAACATGTTGCACGGCCTGTTGGCCGGGGCATTCGGTGTCGTCATCCTGACGGTGGTCTTGCAGGTCGCGGTGGCGCTGGCGTGATGGGCTGGAAGACCGTCGTTATTTTGCGCTCTGACAATGCCTTGAGCGATCGTGCCGCAATGGCCATCAGGATCTGATTTGGGCGGGCAACGACAATGGGACATGCCGGCTAAGCAAAACCGCTGCGCCTTGCTTCGTGTGAAGGACGTATGACGGCCGGCCAATGTGGACGATTTGCGTCAAAAATGCCTGGCGTCCACCGGGCGCCGGTAGCTGATGAGTGTACATGGCCGTTTGCACTTTGGTCGTGATTCTCGCATGTGTCCGATGTAGCGTTTTGGCGCTGTGTTCTTGGCATAGCGTCGCGATACGGGGCTGGGGCCGCGTTTTCCGCGCTACAGGCGTCTTCAAACAACAGATTGCATTGGTTGCGAAACGCGGTGTCCCCCGCGCTTCGAAGCTCATATTTCCGCACGCGGGCCGTCGATGACCGGGCTGCGAACACATCGTCACGCCCGTTCCGTATCCGCACTGCCGATTTTTACAAACGAATTTTCACAACGTGTTGCGCACAGATTTTCGGAAAAAAGATATGCGCCAAGTCATTGTGATCCTGTGCGCCCTTGCCTTGTCGGGGTGTCAAAATTTTGCGAAGCAGTTCGATGCCGACGTCGCCGCAGCCGCCGAAGGCGCGCTGTTTCCCTCACCGAACAGGACGCCCGCAAATCGCAAGCTTGATAACGATTATCTGGAAAATCAGGCGCTCCTGAAGACCGCGCGCGACAACGCAATTGACAACCTCTCTGCAGCGGCGGGCGCGCCTGCGATAGCAGACGCGCCGGTGGCGAAGGATCAGCCCGTGGCGGCAAACGCGCCTGCTGCGGTGGACAAGCCCGTGGTGGCGAGCGCACCGGCGGCGAAGGATCAGCCTGTGGCAGCAACCGCGCCGGCGGCAAAGGATCAGCCCGTGGCGGCGAACGCGCCCGCAGCGAAGGATCAGTCTGTGGCAGCGACTGCGCCGGCGGCGAAGGAGCAACCCGTGGCGGCGGCAAAGCCGGGACAGGTCGAAGCCCTGACCTCTATCGGCAAGGCCTGCTGGTCGGGAAGCTGAACTGCCGCGCCTATATCGACGGCATGGTCATCGCCGACAGGACCCTGGACACCAACCAGTTCGCCACCGGCCTGATCAGCACCGTCGCCAACGGCCTGCTTGCCACGTTCGGGGCGCCGGTGGGAGCCTATAACGGGCTCAATATCGCCACCAACGCCACCCAGAGCACACTGCATTTCACGTCTTCGGAATTCACCTTCGATGTGAGCCAGGCCAATATCGAAGCCCTGATCACAAAGAACGTCCAGAACGCCGCTGAAGTAACCGCCGGCACCGATGGTGCCAGCATCGCGACCTGGATCAGGTCGCCTATGACGCCCTGTTGAATGGCATGGATGCCTGCAGGCTGACGCAGATCAAAAGCGCGCTTGCCGCCGCGGTGCAGAAGGCGACACCAAACGGCACGCAGCCTCCGACTCCGATCGGCACGCAGCCGGTCGCCCAGACTGCCGGGCCATCCGGCGCGCCGGCCAACGGCAATGCCGCCAAGAAAACAATCGCGGCGGCCGGCGGCAAGGCCGATCCAACCGCAGCTGCCGCCGCCGGTGCAAAATGACGCAAGACACAAGCCAGACACACGAACAGGCCGAGGATGTGGGCATCCTGCTGGTCCATGGCATCGGCCAGCAGACCAGGTTCGAGCATCTGGACGGCGAAGTGCGCAAGCTGGTGACGGCCTTGAAAGCCTTCCCCGCGTTCCAGCCCAAAAACGGCGGCGAGGTGAGTGTCGGCATCCGGCGCGGGATCGAGAGCGCATTTCATGCCGAACAAGACAGCTGGCATGTCGGCCCGGGTGCGACGGTCTGCGTTTCGGTCAAGGCCAAGGGCCAGCGCGAGCGACGCTTCCATTTCCATGAAGGTCTGTGGGGCGACGTCAATGAACGTTATTCCATCGCCAAGCAGGTGCGGTTCTGGCTCTGGGGTCTGAGCGTCTGGATCATTCCGCGCAAGGATGACAGTAATCTGCCCGCCGCCGCCTATGTCTTTCCGCCCCAGCATCCCGGCGGGCTGGGCATGCATCTGTGGGTGCGGGTGCGGCTGTTCGGCGCCGGCGTGGTCTTCTCGCTGCTGGGATTGTCGGTGGGGATCATCCTTTTCATCCTCAAGCGGCTGTTCGACATGGAGACGCCGCCCGTGCTCCAGACCATCACCAATTACCTGAGCGGGGTGAAGATCTACAATCAGCCGTATCGCATCGGGCCCGGCCTGGATGCGCCTCATGACGATTTTCTCGACAATGCGGATGTGCCGCCACGCTATCCATCCCCGGCGCATGATCCGCGCCCTGGCGGACATGGCGCTGGCGCCGTATGACCGCTGGTATGTCCTGGCCCACAGCCTGGGTTCGCTGGTCGCCTTCAATGGCCTGATGGAGACCGCCTACACCTGGCCGGGTTATCTGGATGAAGAGCAGTGGAATATGCTCATCCAATGGGGCCTGGCCGGACCCGTCAGACCGGGCGCGCCTGCGCCTCCCGGCAATACCATCCCCGCCCGCCCCGCCTGTGCGGCGACGACATCGCCTATCGCACGCGGATCTTCGCCAACTTTCGCGGTCTGATGACCTATGGCTCGCCGCTGGAGAAGTTCGCAACAATCTGCCGGCGCGCGTGCCTATCGCCCGCGAGCCGGCTTTCTCGCCGGATGCCTGCTGGGTGAACATCATGGACCCGATCGATCCGGTTTCCGGGGTGCTCAAGTCTTTCAACAGTCTCAGCCACGCCTGCTGTCCGTCGCCGCAGAATATCGGCTATCGCGCGGGATGGGTGCTGTTGCTCACCCATCTCCAATATCTGTCGCCCAAGGGCAAGGGCCAGCAAGACCTGCCGTCCGCCACGGTGGCGTGGCTGCTCGGTGACAAGGGCGCGCCGGGATCGAAGGGCAATCCGCTTGGCGGCGTCTATCCGGTCGGGAAGACGATATTCTGCATGCGCGACATCGTCGCCTGGGTCTGGTGGATTGTGGGATTTGCAGTTTTGCTGCTGTCGCGGGGCTGGTCATGCCGACTTTTTTCAAGCTGTTTGGCGCCAGTTGGACAGCGATCGTTCAGGCGGTGGACGAAAAACGGGAAAAAGGCTCCTGCCGGTCCTGGGTGGTATCGTGAGCGTCTGGGTTGTGCATCCGCTTGGCGTGGCCGCTGATTGGTTGTTGTCGGGCCGGCTCGGGCATCTGCTGGTCGCAATCGTGCGTGCCCTGTCGCCGGACCATGTCGAGGGGCTTGCGCGCCTGGGCTTGTGGGCCGCCGATATGGTGCTTCTGTCCATCGCGTTGCCGCTGGTGATCGGGGCTGGCATGCGCCTGTTCGTCCTGCGCCCAGACGAGGACGCCCAGCCGCGCAGGAAAGCCGGAACGATCGGATCGGCGCCAGAGACGGTCGTGCTCCACAAGCAGACGAGGCGTCATTCATGGCGCGAACGCCATCCATGACGGAAGCGCTGTCCATGGGGGATGAGCTTTCCATGGGGGAACCGTCATCGATGGAGGTGCATGCCGGTCTTGAACTGCAAAGCCCGGAGCCGGCGCCTTTCACCGCGCCCGGGCGCTAGACGGGGCGGCGGATCGCCTTGGTCCGCGGGGCCAGCGCCGGCATGTGGTCTCGGCTATGTCATGCAGACGTTTTCTTGCCTTCCAGTCGCGACATGGGAATGCGCTGGCCGACCTGTGCAATATTGCGTGGACGACGTGCTCGTTGTGGTCCAGACAAAACTCGACCTGCGCAGCCCTCACGGTCAGGAAGAATTTGTTCGCGATTTCCGGAAACAGCTCGTGTTTCGGCTGCCCGGTTATCTGCATATGGATATGCCCGTCCGCTGTCGTGATGGCCATAACGCGCGTGTGATGGAGACGATAATGGCCGATATACGATCCAGAATATCGGCGGGAACTGAAACCATCTGACGTGGCCGCTGTTGCTCTTCCAGACGGCTTTCGATCAGCGCGCCTGCCTCTTTGGCCTGGCTGGCGGAGACGCGGTGGAAGACCTGCTCACAGCCGGCTTCGTGCAGCACAGTGCGACCGCCTTGCCGGCTTCGGTGCGGAAGTGAATTTGCACGGGCGCCATCGTATAGAAGAAATCATGCTCGGTCTCTGCGGCGAGCGGCAGGCGTGGCTGACCCGTGATGCGCACGTAGAGCGTTGTGTTTTCCCGGCTGATCTCCATCGCGAGGCCGAAAGAGGAAGATGCATAGTGTCCGACGTAGCGGTCGAGAATGTCTGGGGCCAGTATGATCGATGTCCGGGGGCGCCGTTGCTTTTCCCGCGCCTGCGCTCTTTCGAGGTCGATCGATCTGGCCGTTGCCGCATCGGTACGCATCAGGCGGAAATGCCGCTCGTTTCTTTCGATGATCATTGCCTCGACATGCCCGGTTGATTTCTGCTCGAACCCGTACAGCGACGACAGGCCCGGCGAAGCGAAACGCCCGTCTTCCTGCCGGATCAATTCGATCTTTGTTCCAGTCATGAGCTCGACGAACAGATGGCCGTCTTTTGCCGTGACGCTGAAGCAGGAATTCGTGATCAATGCAGGATCATGCCGATAGAACCCCGCATAGGCGGACAGCCCGTCACCAGCCCCTTCCACCGCCTCCTTCAAAGCGCGCCAACTGGGAAAGCCATAGTCTCGGGCCAGCTGGAATTGCGCCTCAGTCAGTTGCGTCTCGGGCGCAGTGGCGCGCAACAAAGCCAGGCGTTCCTTGGCTTCATCCTTCAAATGTTCAAGATCTGGATTTTCCGGGAGCGCGAGTCTGCGCGAAATGTCGTTCGACATTGATAGCCTTCCTTCCTTGGCGCCCGGATGTCCGCAAAATCGGGCTGGAAGTCAGGATTTACCCAACTGCGTATGGCGAGGAGGCTTTGCCTCTTTACGCGGACGGTGTGCCTCTCGAAAGGCTGCAAAGCATAAGCACACGGAAATACTTTATGCAACCGGGGCATCGCGGTCGCGCGCGATGGGGCCTTGCACGGGCCCGGCTTCACCTTATCTGATGACAAGTGCGAACGGGGCGAGGGGCGACATGAATTTGTGGCAGAAACTGAGCATCGACTGGCCGTGCGCGCTGGGCGACTGGCTGTGGGCCAATATTGCGGTGCCGCTGTCGAGTTTGCCGCGGCAGCTGACCTTCCGGCGCATCGTCTTTCTGGCGGCGCTGCTGCTCGCGACCTGGGCGTTGCTCCAGCTCTTCACCATCGACATGGCCTTCATGATGGCCGGCGATGTCGCGTTCTATTGCGAGATCGCTTCGGCGGTCATGCTGATCGCGGTGCGCGGCCATATAAGTCACGCGGCACGGATGGCCAGGACCGTGTTGCAAAGCGCAGCGCGGCGCGCGGTGGCGTGGCAGCGCCAGAAATTCGGCGCACGACGGCGGCGTTCGATCCGCCTGCCGGCGCACCGCGATGTGGATGCCGATGACGACGGGGCCTTTGGCGGGCTTGCCGCTTTCGCTTAACGCGCCGCGGCGACGACCTGGCCGGCCGGCATGGTCATGCGCGCGATCTGGCCGCTGGCGATGATGTCACAGGCGCGCGCGCTCCACAGCCGCGGCGCCATCGCGGCCCAAGCTTCGTCCTTGCGGAAATGAAAGGTGCGGCCGGGGCCCGCTTCCTGCGCCGCCGCCATGATGCGGCCGATGGAGTTGGGGTCGTAACCCAGGTCATATTCCTTGTGCATGGCGGTCAGAAACTGGCGCGCGGTGATGCAGCCGCTGATGGCCTGGCCGGTTTCGTCATTGACCACGGTGATGGCGATGAACTGGGGCGAGGGGGATGTGTCATGCAGCGCGGCCTCGAAGGCGGCGGGGCTTTGCGCCGGCAGATCCTGCGCCCGCGCCGCCACGGGCCAAAGCATAAGAGATGACAATAACAGGCGAAGGTGAGGCGGCGTCATGGATCGGTCCTTTGCGCGCGGGGTTTCGCGGGCGAGGTGATCCAGAAAATGCGGCAGTTTTGCGGAACGTGCGGGAGTTCCGTTTGTCTTATGGTGTGAAGATGTCTTCGATGCGGCAGCGGAACAGCTTGGCCAGGGCAAAGGCCAGCGGCAGGCTGGGATCGTAGCGCCCGGTCTCGATGGCATTGACGGTCTGGCGCGAGACGGTGAGCCTGTCGGCCAGGTCGGCCTGGCTCCAGCCCTTTTCGGTGCGCAATTCGCGGACGGTGTTTTTCATGGCTCAACGCGGTGCTTGATCAGCCGGTAGATGAGGACAATGGCGGTGGTGCCACCCATCCAAAGGAAGCTCCACAAATACGGCTCTGACCGTGGCGACAGGGCGTGGCGCAGGACGGCGTAGAACCCTAACATCAGCGCCACCAGCGAGAGCAAGGGTATCAGGCGCATGAAGGCCTGCTTCAGGCCGCCCTCGGCGCGCCCTTCCAGGAATTTGATAACCGCGCTGCACAAGAGGCAACAGACAGTGATCACCATCAGGGTGATCATCCCGGTAAGCGGCGGAAAACCGGCAGGTTGGGTGATGAACCAGGCCATGAGAACCAGAAGCGATAGCAGGCCCGTCGCGCCAGCCGTCTTCAACATTGTCTGGCGTTGCAATTCGTCGCAGCGGCGGTAATAGCGCCATATCGCTACGCCAAATAGCGTGAGGGGCAGCAGCGGCAGAAGCTTTACCGTCAGAAGCAGGGCCGGATTGACAATGGAATGGGCGATGGCGCGCCTGAGTGCAGCGGCGGCCACGATCAGTGTGCCCGACGCTATGACTTCGATGTAATAGCGTTTTTCCCCGTCTTTGACATAGCCCATGCCAGCCTCGTCCTTGTAAAGCTTGCTTTACATAGGTGCGGGCCACGCGCATGTCAAGCGAGCTTTACACTGGCATCACCCCGGCCAGGCCGATGCGCGGATGACGCCGCAGAAATTGCCGGGGTGGAAATGCGGTTCCTTGTCGGCGATCACATCGGCCTTCACATTGCCGAAGGTGGTGTCGGGGCGGTGGCGGATGCCGTCATAGAAAGCCTGGATGATATCTTCCTTGAAGTGCGCGGGCCGCGGAAAGGCGCGCACCACGGCCTCGCGCTCGGCCTCGCTATAGTCGTGATAGCTCAAGCCCAGCACGTCCATCTCGACCCCCGCAGTGACCAGGGCGACGACGGGATGCATGTGCACCGGCACGCCCGGCGTGGTGTGCAGCGCGATCGCCGTCCACACCGTATAGGCGTCGGCTTCGCTGATGCCATGGCTGCGCAGGAAATCGCGGGCGGCATGGGCGCCGTCAACCTCGAAGCGTTCGGTGGTGCTGCCATGACCGGGCATCAGGCCGATGTCGTGGAACATGGCCCCGGCATAGAGCAGCTCGGGATCGAACGTCAGGCCGCGATGGACGCCGGCCAGCGCGCCGAAGTGATAGACGCGGGCGGAATGGTTGAACAGAAGCTCGCTCTCGGTGTCGCGAATATATTCGGTGATGGCGCGGGCCAGCTTGCTGTCGGGAATGGCGGGGATGGCGGACATGGGGTTCTCCTGGCGATGGCTTGCCGCCAGGGTGACGGCGTGAGACACTGTCTGCAATCGGCGTAAACAGTCTAAAACAGACATTGGCCGCCGCGAACGGACACCGGGAGTTTTGCCATGATCCGAACCATCGTCATCCTGGCCATGCCCGGCGTGCAGCTTCTGGACGTGGCTGGTCCGATGGACGTGTTTGCGGAAGCGAATGCGCAAGCTGGCCGCACCATCTATCGCACCCGCATCGTGGCCACCCAGCCTGGGCCCATCGTCTGTTCGTCGGGGGCGCGGCTGATGCCCGATCATGTGATCGGTCATCCCGCGGGACGCGATGACGCCGCCATCGATACCTTGCTGGTGGCGGGCAGCCCGCATGCCAGCGAAACCGTCTTCGCACCCGCCGTTACGGCCTGGCTGCGGCGCGCGGCCAGAAAGGCCCGCCGTTTCGGCTCGGTGTGCAGCGGCGCCTTTCCGCTGGCGGCCACCGGGCTTATGGATGGCGCGCGCATCACCACCCATTGGGCCGTGGCGCGTGCCCTGGCTGCCGCTTATCCGCAAATCGAAGTCGATGAAGACGCCATCCATGTGCGCGATGGCAAGGTGCGCACCGCGGCGGGCGTCACCGCCGGGCTGGACCTGGCGCTGGTCCTGGTTGAAGAGGATCTGGGGGCCGAGATCGCGCGCGCTGTCGCCAGCCAACTGGTGATGTTCTTCAAGCGGCCGGGCGGGCAGATGCAATTCAGCCGCAAGGGCCAGGCGCAGCCGGCGGGGCGTTCGGCGCTGCAGGAGGTTCAGCGCTGGATTGCGGCGCATCCGGCCCGCGACCACAGCGTGTCGGCGCTGGCGCGGCGCATCGCGGTCAGCCCGCGCCATTTCGCCCGCCTGTTCCGCGCCGAGGTCGGCATGACGCCGGCGGCCTGGGTGGAAGCGGCGCGGGTGGAAGCGGCGCGCCGGCTGTTGGAAGACGGGCGCACGCCCAAGCAGGTGGCGGCGCGCTGCGGTTTCGCCAATGCGGATGTGCTGCGCCGGGTATTCGCGCGCGCCACCGGTGTCACCCCGGCGCAATATCGCCGCCGCCACGGCGGCTGACGGAGGTATTTTTGCGTGCTCAGGCGCGGCTGGCGCGGCGGGTCTCGATCAACTGCCAGGCCAGCAGCACCGGCGCCGCCACCAAGATATCGCGGGCGCGGCGCAACAGCGACACAGCCAGCCCGATCTCGGGCGGCAGGCCGAACACCGGGGCGACGGCGGCATAGCCGGCTTCCTGAATGCCGATGGCGGCGGGGATGAAGACGGTGGCGCTGCGCAGGCCCTCGACCAGGGCCTGAATGGCAATGGCGCTCCACAAATCCGGATGCAGGTCCATCACCGCCAGCACCACCCACAGCCACAGCCCGCTGGCGATCCAGCCGGCGAATTGCAGCAGGATCGAGGCGGCGACGCGGCCGCGCTGGCGATAGATGGCATGCACCGCCTCGCTGAAATTGTGGGTGGCGGCGAACAGCTTGCCGCCGATGCGTTCGGCCCAGCGGCTGCCGTTCAGCTGCAGCACCGCAAACAAAATACTGGCGATAGAGAGAAACAGCGCCCCGCCCAGCATGGCGCCGGTCCAGGGCGACAGCAGCGCGTTGTGATGCAGCAGCGACAGGCTGGCGGCGACGCCGGCCAGCACATAGAGCCCTTGCGCGAAGGTTTCGGTGGTCAGGTCGGCGATCACCGCCGCCGATGCTTCCATGGTGCCCAGGCCCGACAGCACCAGGGCGCGGGCGGCAAAGGCGACGCCGCCGATCTGGGTGATTGGCAAAACGTCGGAAGAGGAGTCGCGCAACTGGCGCGCGGCAAAGACGATCCGCAGCGGCACCGGTCGCGGCAGCAGCGGAATGATGCCCACCGCCAGCACCAGCTCGGCCACCAGGCCGGCGGTGATGACGATGGCCAGCCCGCCAAAGCCGGCGCGGGTCAGGGCCTGGCGAACCAGGGTCAGATCGAAATGGGTGAGCACCAGCGCCAGGACGCCGATGCCCAGCGCCAGGGCCAGGATGATTTTGAGATGCTTGAAAGTCATGGGCGGAAGATATGTAAGTTTGAACGCGATTGTCATCCCCGGCGAGCACGAGCGATCAGCGAGTGCGAGGGAAGGGGACCCAGGCGGTTGATACCGTCACAGAGGTGCCCACCTGGGTCCCCTTCCCCTCGTGGAGCTAGCGCTTCACTCGGCCGGGGATGACAGTTGGAAATGTGGCGCGACCAAACGGCACGCGGCCAGGGATGACAATGGAGCAGTTGCGCGGCCGATGAGCTATTTCGTCTACATGCTCGCCAGCAAGCGCAACGGCACGCTTTATACGGGTGTGACCAACAACCTTGGCCGCCGCACCGGAGAGCACAAGGCGAAAGGCGTGCCCGGATTTACGCGTCGTTATGGTGTGGACATTCTGGTCTGGTACGAGGTCCATGAGAACATCAACGTGGCCATCGCGCGGGAAAAGCAGATCAAGGGATGGAATCGCGCCTGGAAAATCCGACTGATCGAAAACGTCAATTCGGGCTGGAACGATCTGGCACCGGGGCTGATGTGATCACCTGGGTCGTTCGTACGCTGTCGCTACGAACTCCCTCGCATTGCTTTGGCAATGCTCGGCCGGGGATGACAGTCTGAAGACCTTCGGCGCTCAGAGATTGACCACATCGCCCAGCGCGGGCGCGTCGGTCATGAAGCTGATCATCTTGCGGCCCGACGGCTCGCGCAGATCGACATCGACATTGCCGATGATCCAGTCGCTGCCCACCGGGCGCCAGTTGGTGTGCATCAGGAAATTGCGCCCGCCCTCGGCATCCTCGCCGCTGAAGGGCAGGGCAATGCCCTGGGCCAGGCCTTCGCTGCCGTCGCACGACTTGAACTTGCGCATCAGCACGGTGACCGCGCCTTGTGTGATCGCCCAGGCCCAGTCCAGCCGCGGCTGGCGATGCGAGGCCGGCACCAGCGCCAGCAGATCCTTGTTGCTGACATCAAAGCCCAACGCCACCCGCAGCAGCGCGCCGCCCTTCACGCAGGTCAGGCTTTCATCCCTGACCACGCGTCAACCAGGCGATAGCCTCGGCAACATCCGAATACACGACGTGCGGAAGTAGCGTACTACTGGGGACGGAGCGATTCGAGGTCACCGGACTCACCTTCGGCTTTACGATACCCGAGCGGATGCGAATTTGTATTGTAAAAAAGCGTCACTTGGCGTTCGTCGTCAGCGGAACATGATTGCGGCGCTGTGGAGAGGACGGGCAATACGCGGTCGGAGTGATGCCAGCGAGATCGCGAAAGTCGTGAATAAAGTGAGCCTGGTCGGTGTAGCCGTGCTCGGCCGCAACCATGCACCAGTCAACTGTGGCGGGACGGAGTACAGCGCCCACGATGCTTTGCAACCGGCGTACGCGGGAAAAGCGCTTTGGAGCTAGGCCTACCTGCTCGCGAAAGCGTCGGACGAACGTTTTCGGCAGCAGGCCCACGCGCGAGCGAGCCTCGGCGACGGACACTCCGCTATCGAGGAGGGATATCGCGGCCGCAATTGCCGGGTCGCATGGGCGGACAAGGCGTTTGAGGAGCACAGCTTCAAGCACGCGGAACTTGTCTATGGGCGTGGGCGCTTCACATAGGCGCTCGAGCAGGCCGCCATCGCCTCCCCAGACGTTGTCGAGTTCAACGACTTGATCACAAGCCTCGCTGATGGGCATGCGCAAAAACGCCGCAGCTCCGCCCAGCTTGAATTCCACCGCGATCAGCCGGCGTTGTTCCCTGGTGTCGATGGCGGTGGAGCGCCCGTGCGGGCCCGCCAGCACTGCACCATCAGTGCAATGGACGCTTGCACAATCCGGGCCGCTGTAGGTGCGAAATTCATCCTCATCCAAATTGAACATGAGGTGCACCTGGCCAGTGGGCAGTATCCGCTCCACGGCGGCGGCAAGCTCACCCTCGTGATAGTGAAAAGAGGCAACGAACGGCGCCAGCGCCTGCGAGCGCGGACGCGCGGCGATGTGAAACATTACCGGTCGAGCATAACATCCCGGACTCGCCCTTCCAGGCTGCCAAGCTGCGGCTGGCTCTCACTTTCGGTACTTCCACTTTGTGGCCGGTGCTACTTATAGAAGTGCGGATATCGCCGATGTTCAGCGATTTCTCCGGCACCCGATTATGCGGTTTGGAGCAAATCATGAAACAAACAAATACCTATCTGCGCTTTGACGGAAACTGTCGCGAAGCCATGACATTCTACGGAAAGTGTCTACAAGGGGAACCAAACTTCACGGCTTTTTCCGCGGGGCCGCCCGAAATGGCTGCAGTCGCGAAGGCCGCGCCAGACCGAATCCTACATGCGGAGGTGGCGAACGGACCGGTGGTTCTGATGGCCTCTGACACACTGCCGGGCCATCCCTTCCAGCAGGGCGATAATTTCTCCATCAGCATCACCTGCGACACGGAACAAGAATTGGAGAGAGTCTTTTCCTCGCTCAGTGAAAACGGCAAGGTCACGCTACCATTGCACAACGCATTCTGGGGCGGCCGGTTCGGCATGCTCACCGACCAATTCGGGATCAATTGGATGCTCAGTTTCCGCGCGTAGGTCGCGTAAGAGGCAAGCCGCACGCTGAAAAGCAACACTGACCGAAGCCGGACATGAATTTGTGATTTCGGACAAATGTCTTTTGCGCTGCCGCGAGGTCGCAGGCGATACCGTTTAGTTTCAACACCAACACCCTGCTGAGTCGCGGCCTGAAACCTGCGAGCAAGTATCCACGGTTCGTCATGAGTAGGAGGCAGTCTGCGAAACATCATCCAGAATCTTCGCTATAGCGCGCGCATGATGCGGAAGAAGCCGGGGCTGACTTCAGCCCTCATTGCTACGCTCGCGCTGGGCATCGGCGCTACCACAGCAATCTACACAGTCGTCTACGCCACTCTGCTAGCGCCGTTACCGTATCCGAAACCTAACCAATTGGTGATGGTGTGGTCGAAGGTGCAGGGTAATGACAACGTGATGTCGGCCGGTGACTTCCTGGAGTGGAAGCAGCGAAACAGGGTGTTTCAGGACCTGAATGCGTTTACCGGCGGCAGCGTGAATCTTGCGGCAAGCGATCAGCCGGAGGAGGTAAACGCGGCATTCACCACGCCCGGTTTCTATCGCATGCTTGGTTACCCTTTTCGGTTGGGCCGCGATTTTCGTCACGAGGAAGGCGAGCCGGGCAAAGATCGCGTCGTCATTCTCACGAACAAGCTGTGGACTCGGCTGGGTGCGAATCTCCATATCATCGGGCAAACGCTGCGCATCAATGGCGAGCCGTATACCGTAGTCGGGGTGCTCCCGGCTGGTATGGCGGATCGCGGCGATGGCCAACTGGCGATTCCCTTAGCCTTCAGGCCCGACCAGATCAACCACGATTATCACTGGCTGCTCGCGATGGGCCGCCTGAAGCCGGGCGTGACTTTGCAGCAGGCGCGGACTGATATGGATGGCATCACGAGGGTAATCGCCGCTGAATATCCGAAATCCAACAAGGGGTGGGGGGCCTCGGTGGAGCCGCTGAAGAACGACTTTATGCCCCGCGAACGAATTCAGAGTTTATGGCTGCTGCTGGGCGCTGTGGCTTTCGTATTGTTGATCGCTTGCGCTAATATCGCCAACTTACTATTGGCGAATGGTACTGTCCGGCAGCGGGAGATCGCGGTCCGCACTTCACTCGGGGCCACCCGCAAGCAGATCTTCGCGCAATTTCTGACCGAGAGTATTCTTCTCGCGCTGATTGGCGGCTCATTCGGAGTTGGACTTGGCGTCGCGCTTCTGCGCGCCTTGGTTGCCGTGATGCCACCGGGCACTCTGCCCATCGAAGCTGATTTGCATCTGAATCTGCCCATCCTCGCTGTGGCCTTGGGGGCAACCGTACTGGCCGGGCTTTTTTTTGGATGCGCTCCGGCGTGGTATGCCTCACGCGTTGACCCCGGTGAATCGCTCAAAGAAGGAGGACGGACCGGGACCAGCGCTGGCCGCCGTCGCCTACGCAGTCTGCTTGTCGTCGGCGAGTTCGCGCTCGCTCTTGCCCTACTCGCAGGCGCAGGTCTTGCGGTCCAAAGCTTCTGGAATGTTACGCGCGTCGATGTGGGCGTGCGCACAGACCACGTGCTTACTTTCGCGCTGCACCCTCCTAAAACGGAATTGAAGAGTCCCGGACGAATGGATGCCTACTACCAGCAGGTTCTCGGCCGCATTCGTTCGGCTCCGGGCGTGTCCTATGCGGCTGCCGTTACCGGCATGCCTTTGCGTGGAACGAGCGACGGAATGCCGTTCACTCTGGTGGGTGGACCGACCTATGCCGACCCCTCGCAACGGCCCGGCGCCGGCTTCCAGTCCGTAACGCCAGAGTACTTCAGAACGTTTGGGATTAAAGTTCTCAAAGGACGCGAGTTCACGCCTGAGGACAACGCATCGAATGTCCGCGTCGCGATGGTTAATCAAGATTTCGTCAAGCGCTATTTGAAGGGCAAGGATCCTCTCCAAGAGCGCTTGTCAATCGAAGAACTGATTCCGGGAGTTCAGAAGCTCGGCCCCGCCGTTGCGTGGCAGATCGTCGGTGTATTCCACAATGTTCGGGCGGGAAGTCTCCGTAATGATTTTCCTGAAATAGACGTGCCATTCGCGCAGTCGCCCTCGCCAGACGCAAATATTGGCGTCCGCACTGCTGAGGATCCTGTGGCCATGACGAAGACTGTCGCGGCGGCGGTCCATGCGATCGATCCCGGCATTGCTTTAGCGGATGTTCGCACTATGGACCAGGTGAAGCACCAATCGCTGGCCGACGATCGATTCATGTTGATGCTGTATGGAAGTTTCGCTTCGATTGCACTCCTCCTCGCGGCAGTCGGGATCTATGGAGTGATGGCCTTCGTGGTGGCACAGCGACGACACGAGATTGGCCTGCGTATGGCGCTGGGTGCAAACCGAGCGCACGTAACTTTCCTCATCGCGAAAGAAGCATGCATGCTGGCGCTGCTTGGCTTGGCTTTAGGACTGGGAGGCGCCGTGATGGTGGAGCGCACCATGCAAACCACCCTGTACGGTGTTGGCTCAATGGACTTCACCGTTATTGAAACTGTCGCGATCCTACTCTTCGCCACGGCGTTGCTGGCTTCCTATGTTCCGGCTAAACGCGCAGCATCTATCGATCCGATGCAGACACTCAGGACGGAGTAGCCGGCGTCTGCTGCCCGGAGCTACAAATACCGTTCGCGCAGGATCCGGACGTGGTGCGCCAGATGCCCGGCGATGAGATACGCCAGAGCGCGCACGGTGAAGGGATTATCGCTGGCTATTCCACGTCGCGTCCATGCCTGAGGCGGCATGTTGACGAACAGCGAAATGGTGGAGAGGCGTACGCGGCGGAACTCCTCGATATGAGCGGCCCAAGCGATCCGATCGGCTTCGGCGCCGGATGCCGCGATGTTCTGATCGTAGCTGGGCAGGGGAGTTTCGAAGCCGCGCGCGAACCAGAGGGCTCGAAAGGTAAAGGCTCTCTCGGTGTCGGTGACGTGGTTTAGCACCTGCCGGATGCTCCATTTATCTGACTCGTACCGATAGAGCGATTTTTCCTCGGAGATCGTCTGGAAAAACGCCTCCGACCCTTCGAGTTGGCTCTCGATGGTACTGAGGGCATTGTCGCCGGCTACCTGATTGATGTAAGTGAAGTAGTACGGGGCTGCCTCAGTGGTGTCGGGGCGTCCGATCATGGAATCACTTTAACCCATGCCACTCAACGCGTGCGAATGGCTTGCTTACCATCCGGAATCGCCAAACTACCCAAGCGTTCATTAAATCACTCTATTGAAGGTTGAATTGCAAACAGCCAGGTCAGGTAGACTGGGCTTGCTACTCCCCTCCATTAAGCGAAGAAAGACGAGGCCTCAGGTTGCCGATACGTGATCGCTGTGTGCGTTCTTTGCGTCTGGTTGTGTTTCCTGTCGTTCTGACAATTCTAGGGGGTGGGATAAAAGCGCACGAAACCACCGCTCCCCAGTTGGGGGACTATGTAGGAACCTACACTGATACACCGGGTCATCCAGTGGAGATCCTCAACGGAGACGAGTTCTTCGCGGTTCAGGACGAGGCCAAGTATCGGCTTATACCGAAGGGCGTGGATGCATTCTCGACCACTTACGGACCAACGCTCACGTTCAAGCGCGAAGCTGGTGGGACCGTGACGGGCTACGAACAAAACGGAAAGTTCCATGCGCGAATTTCGTGGACCGTCACACCAGAATGCGCCGCACTAGCTTGGCCGCGCCCCGAAGGGCAGAACTCCCCCTCAGATTATCGCTACAATCCGCCTGCAGATATGCATGACGGTATTGCCGTTGGAGACATTGCACGCTCGGACCTCGGAGTGGCGACAGCAGAGAACCATTGTGCGTGCAATCCTGGACGGCACTTATAAGGACGTACACAGCGTCCTTCTCTACCAGGATGGAAAACTCGTCATGGAGGAGTACTTCTATGGCTACAGTGCGCAGCGTATACATCAACTCCGTTCTGCAACGAAGTCCGTTGTCAGCGCGCTCACGGGAATCGCGATCGATCGAGGTGCCATCTCAGGCGTCAAGGAAAGAGTATTGCCGCACATGGGCTACCCTACGCTATGACAATCCCGACCCCCGCAAAGCTGCGATCACTCTTGGCGACTTCCTCTCCATGAGTTCAGGGCTGGACTGCAACGACCACAGCTCAACTTCGCCAGGCAGGGAAACTGTACTGGATGATTCGCCCGATTGGGTGAAGGCCACGCTCGATCTTCCCATGATCAACGACCCTGGAATCGTGGGATACTACTGTTCCGGTGGCGTTGCGGTCGTGGGTCGAATGACGGAGAATGCGGTCCATATGCGGCTGCCGGAGTTCGCGCAGAAATACCTCTTTGGCCCCTTGGGCGTTGCGCGCACATCTTGGACGTGGAACTACGATCTAACCAACGCCGACAAGGAGTATTCGCAGATTCATCTGCGGCCGCGCGACATGCTGAAACTGGGAGTCCTCTTCGCACAGGATGGTCGCTGGCATGGAAAACAAGTAATCTCGTCCGCGTGGGTTCGCGCCTCGCTTGCGGAACAGAGTCATGTCGACAAGGTCAGCTACGGCTATTTCTGGTGGCGCCCGTGGCTAAATGTAGCAACTCCCAGCGGTTTCCAGCACGTCGACGTTGTTGCCGCCCAGGGCAATGGTGGGCAGAAGATCTATATCGTGCCCCAGTACAAGCTGGTTGCAGTGTTCACCGGTGGCGGCTACAACGCAGAGTCAACTCCGCCGAACACCATCATGGCGAAAATCATTCTTCCGACATTGATGCAAACTGTGAACGGTGCCAAGGCATCATTGCTCCATAAATGATTTGTGCTGAATGGGGCATTCGTCGGTGATTGAATTCGCCGAGTCACTCACCCAGCACACCAGAGAATGTCCTTCAGAATTCCGGGCGACTCGGACATTGGCTGCCGCGCTACTACCGCTCGTCTTATTCACGGACAGCAAGAACGATCAAGCGCCGCTGATGGCCCCTGGTTCGAACGCTACGACGAAGCATTCGATGGCCGCACAGGGTTAGGTGGACTGGAAATCTGGGTACCGATTGTGCGCTGACGATCGCGCGAGCGAGCCTGACAATCACCAGGAGTAAATAGAAAGGTTGCGAATGGTTACGGGCTGCGCCTCGAACGATAGGTCAGCGGTTCCATGGGGCAAGATGAGGCCAGCCGTGCCGGTGTTTGATCCGTCAGCCGGAGGGAGGGCAAGGGCGGTGGAAAGCCCGGATGTGCTTTTCACCCGGACCACTACAACGTGACCGGAAGTGTTTGCATACTGCAACCGGGCAAACGTTGGACCGCTGGTCGCTTGAATCCCGCGTGATCTCCGATTCGTTTGCGACATACTCGGCCGGTTTTTTATCTTCCCCGTCCACAACCAGGAGCACGAGATCGTGGGCGGGTACAGAGAACACCGCGTCGGACGGGGCGAGATCCCGCCCGTTCCATACTTCGCGCAATGATCGCGGAGCTCCGTCCAGGCCAAGCTTGCTCCAATCGATCTTCACTTGCGCGGAAGCGCCCGTGCGGTTCAATATGGCAACTGCGCGTCTACCGGCGACTGCCATAGGCTTTGCCCAAACCTGGATTCCGGAAGCGGGTTCGGCGACTTTGATAGGTTGCAACCCGTATGGGTCATTATGAATTGCGAGCGCTTCCCTGTTGTTCAGCAGTGACAAGGTTGCAGGAGAAAGCCGCGTCAGATCGGAACCCACCATCAGCGGCGCGCTCGAAATCGCCCACAGCCCCATGTGGATGCGGTCCATGGCATCGGTCATGCCGCGCATACCCATGACCATCATGTCCAGGTCGTTGTAATAACCGGTGTGTTGCGCTTCCGGATGAATTCCGGCATCGAACGAATCGAGCACATTCTTGAGGGTGATGACGCGCTTTTCGTGCTCGGGATCATGCAAGCTCTCCACAACGGGAGGGATGATATCGCCGCCCGTTCGCCAGATGGCGCTTTCGATGCCACCCACTCCCGGAGCCCAGAACCAGGGATTCTGGCTGCCCCATTCGCAGATAGAGAAGAACAGTGGACGCCCGGTTATCTTTTCCGCACGTTGAATGGCGCGGGCAACTTGCGCATACTGCACCGCACCGGAGCGCTTCTCCTTTGCGCCGCCGCACCAGTCCACCTTCACATAATCAAAGCCCCACTTCGAGAACTGCAGGAAGTCCTGTTCGTAATGTCCTTCGCTGCCCGTATTCATGTACTTCGGGCCGGAGTCCGGGTACATGCTGCAACCGTCGCGACCCGCATCGGTGTAGATCCCGGCTTTCAACCCCAAGCTGTGAATGTAATCGGCGATATTGGCCATGTCGCCGTCTTTCTGGCCGGGATTAATGGCCGGCCACTGCTTCGGGTTTACGACGATGTTGCCCGTGGCATCGCGCTCGCCCAGCCACCAGCCTTCGTCGATGACGACGTACTCGTAACCGGCCTCCTTCATGCCGTTCGAGGCCAGAGCTTTCGCCTGCTGCTGAACAATTTGGGAATTCACGATGTTGGCGAAACTGTTCCAGGAGTTCCATCCCATGGGAGCGGCACAGAAGCACGCGGCTGCGGACACGGCAAGCAGTAATGCGAAACGCACGAGAGCAACATATCACTGGCTCTGACCCGCGCACAACGGAGCGCCACGGCGGCCTGTGCGCTAAACAGCGCGCAAGGATATGCTGCATGCAGTATGTTCCGAACGGTCTCTTCGTTTGTTATCGTGTCGCTCGTTTGGACGGGTGCGTTGGCGGGGGACATTGCTCAACCCGTTCAGGTAGAAGGAGGTGCGGTTACGGGCTTACCCGGACGCGACCCTTCCATCACCGCGTTTAAAGGCATCCCTTTTGCCGCGCCACCGGTTGGCGACTTGCGGTGGCGTGAACCGAAGCCCGTGATTCCCTGGAAAGGTGTCCGTAAGGGCGGAGAATTCGGTTCGAGCTGCATCCAAACGATCCATGACGAATTTAAGCCATGGACCTACGAGTTCATGACGCACAACCAGATCAGCGAAGACTGTCTCTACCTGAACGTCTGGACGCCGGCGAAATCAGCGACCGAAAAGCGGCCGGTATTTGTTTATGTTTATGGCGGCGCATTCAATTCCGGATCTGCGGCCGTTCCTCTCTATGACGGCGAGGGTCTCGCGAAGAAAGGTCTCGTTGTCGTGACCTTTAATTACCGCGTGGGCGTGTTCGGCTTTCTGGCACTACCCGAACTTACGCGTGAATCCCCGCACCATGTATCCGGCAATTACGGGCTGCTCGACCAAGTGGCAGCCCTCCGCTGGGTACAAGCCAATATCAGTCACTTCGGGGGCGATCCTACGCGCGTTACGGTCGGCGGACAGTCGGCCGGCAGCATATCGGTGCACGACCTAACGGCCTCTCCGCTGGCGAAGGGACTTTTCAAAGGAGCCATCATGGAAAGCGGCGGTTCGACGGTCGGCCGGATGGGGATCCGCATCCGTCCTAAAACCCTCGCGGAGGCCGAAGCCGATGGTGAGAAGTTCATGCACGCGCAAGGCGCCGCAACGCTCGCTCAATTACGCGCGATGTCCTGGCAGAAATTGACCAAGACGGAGCCAGGTCTGCGTTTTGGCCCCATTGTGGACGGCTATTTGTTGCCGGCCCCGGTTTCAACGGTATTTGCGGATGGCAAGGAGAACGATGTTGTGAGCCTCACGGGCATCAACACCGGAGAATTGCAGGGGCTTGCCGGGCCGCAAGGGACGCCGCAAACGGTCGAAGCTTATGGGGAGGAAGCGAAGAAGCGTTTCGGCGATCAAGCGGACGAATTTCTCAAGCTGTATCCGGCCACCACGGAAGGCCAAGTCAGCTCGGCGTTGCAAGAGAGTGCTCGTGATAGTAACGTAACGGCCCTGTATCTGTGGGCGCAAGTGCGCGCCAAGACCTCCAAGACGCCTGTGTATGAGTATCTGTGGAATCATGTGTTACCTGGTCCGGATGCGCCGCGATATGGCGCTTTCCATAGCTCTGAACTGCCATATGTTTTGAACACTCTGAACATGTCCGACCGCCCGTTCGCGCCGCAGGATCAGGAAATTGCCGACGTCATGTCGTCTTATTGGGTGAACTTCGTGACTTATGGCGATCCGAACGGAAAAGGCCTTGCCCGTTGGCAGCCGGTCGGCAAGCAGCCGGAGGTGATGGAGGTCGGCGATGACTTCAAACTGGTTCCGGTAGCAGGTAGCCAGGCGAAATTCGAGTTCTGGAAAAGCTTTTTGTTGGCGGGTTCGGAGTGAAGACGGTCCATAATTAGCGTCGAGGAACGCGCGGCCGCCATGAAAAAAGATCGCGTATTGCACACGGGCAAACTGGAAACATCCGGCACTGTGCTTGTTAACCACTTGCAAACGGTGTTTCTCGATCTACTCGCTCACGCATCCATTGTTGCCGGGAAAAATTGGGCTGTGCCGGGGACCGTCTGGGGCGTAGGGAGCTACTTGTTTCTCTTCTGATTCTTTGGTGAGGCCGGGGCCATCTTCTTCCGAGTCCGGGTGCGCAGCTCGACGCCGATGTTGTATTCACTCTGCACTAAGCCGTTCCGATAGGAGCGGGTCGCCACATGGTGAAGATCAATGTCGCCCGGCACCGGGCCGAACAACGGGATGCCTGCTCCGATCAGCACCGGCACGCGTGTGATAACCAAGCGATCGATGAATCCTGACGCCAAGAATCGCTGGATGGTGATGCCTCCGTCTATATAAGCATGCTTGAAGCCGCGCGCTCCGAGCTGCGCCACAATTTCGGCCGGCTCGCCAGACATTTGCTCGACCACGCCTTGGACCGACGAGAAATCGAGTGGACGGCTGCTCAGCACAAATTACCGGCTTCTTACCGTAAAACCACTTTCCGAACGTCAGCACAACCTCGAAAGTCTTGCGCCCGATAACGACCACGTCAACGCTGTCGTAGAATTCCTCGAAGCCGTGGGGCTCTTCCTCGCCGGAACCCAAGAAATCGAGCGCGTCGGTTCGGCCGAGCCAGAAAGCCATCGACGCTGACTCCGCAGAATACTGAGAGCTTTGTTGTCCTTCCTGATCGAGCTCGCTGCATAGTTTAAGGTAGCGTCACCCGGAAAGCATCGAGTTCAAGTGTTAACGCGTATGAGGGTCCGCCCTACATTGACTAGGGCTCTAAATACTCGTCTGCCTGGAGACGTTCGGCGATTTCTTTTTCTGTGATCGCGCCCTCTTTGATCACGCGCAAGGCCGGCTCCGTGATGTCAACTGTTGTCGATCCGGTTCCAATGCATACTCCGCCATCGAGCACCAAATCGAGCCTGCCGTCCATGGCGGCGAATAACTCGATTCCGCTGGAGAGCGTCGGCTCACCCGAAATATTCGCGCTGGTTGCGATGAGGGCGTGACCACTCCTCTCGATGAGGGCGTTGAGCACATTCGACCGGGTATGGCGGAGCGCCAGCCGACCCGTATTGCCGGTCACCTTCAAAGGAACCTTGGCTGCGGCGGGTACGATCATGGTCAACGGGCCAGGCCAGAAGTGCCTTGCCAGAATGTAAAACCGGCTGTTGAGCTCCTTGGCGAGATCCTCGGCCATGAGCGTATCGGAAACGGCTAGCGGGAGCGAGCGGACGGCTTCCCGCCCTTTTGATTTGAATACCTTGCCGACAGCGTGCAAGTTAAAGGGATCGGCGACAAGCACGTAAAGGGCATCCGTTGGGACGCCCACAATGCACCCGCGATCGATTTCCTTCACCGCGCGGTCAATCGCCGATGGATCCGGGTTTTTGACGTCAATTTCAATTAGATCGGTTGCCACAGAAGCGTGAGGCTCCGGCGAGCTGTTCGAGCACCGCCGAATATTGAAGTCAGTTTACCGTTCACCGAGGGCGTCGGCAACCTCGATTGCCATTTCGTATCGTCCGAAAGGAGCGCTCAACTGCGCCCCCTGCACCAGCGATCGCGCGCGCCCGGCCATTTCCTGCGCGATTGAAATGCCTTCCGCCCGGGCTTTTTCCGCGCTGTCCGCTTTTTGCATGCGATCCATGTACTCGCGCGGCACCGGCACGCGCAGCTCGTTCACCATGAATTCGGCGTTTCGATAACTGGTCAGCGGCCAGATGCCGGCGATGATCGGCAACCCGTACTGACTGGTTTTCTTCAGGAAATGCTCCAGCAGATCCAGATCGAATACCGGCTGAGTGACCACGTATTCCGCGCCGGCTTCCACCTTCCAAGCGAATCGCCGCAGCTCCTCATCCATATTGAGAGCGCCGGGATTTGCCCCGACGCCAAGCAGCAGGGAGGTTTGCGATCCTATCGGATTCCCGCCGATGTCGAGACCGTGATTCAGATTGTTGACGATGTTGGTCAGTCCAATAGAATCGACGTCAAAGACCGCCGTCGCATCCGGATACGTTCCCATGCGCGGCGGGTCTCCCGTTATGCAGATCAGGTTCCGGACTCCCACCGCCTGCGCGCCGAGCAGCTCCGATTGAATGCTGAGGATGTTGCGATCGCGGCAGCAGAAATGGAGGACCGCCTCGATTCCAGCCTGCTGCTGAATGAGCTGACAGGTTACCTGAGCGCTCAAGCGCGCGCTGGCGCGAGGGCCATCCGGCACGTTGATGCAATCGACCCCGTGTTCTTTGCAGAGCCGGGCCCCGGCGATTTCCTTGGCCGCATCCACTCCGCGTGGAGGCAGAATCTCAACAAAGCAGACGAATTTGCCGGCGGCGAGCTTAGCGCCTAATTGCGATTTTTCAGCAACGGGAATCCGATGAAGGCGCTTGACTTCGGATTTGCTCTCATCGAGAACCAGCGCGGTCCGGTGCTGCACCGGTTGCAGAGACCGCACTTCACCGCAGATCTGCCGGATGTGCTCAGGCGTGGTGCCGCAACAGCCGCCCATGACGCGCACACCCGTCTGCAAGAAGCGGCGCGAATACTGGGCCATATATTCCGGCGAGCAGAGATATATGTTGCGGCCCTCGACGGTCGCGGGGAGCCCGGCGTTGGGCATCGCGCTCAGCGGTTTCGTCGTGAGCAGCGCCATCTTTTCGACGGTCTCGAGCACAACTCTAGGACCGGCCGAGCAGTTCACCCCGATCACATCGACCGGCCACTCGTTCAGGCTGCGGGTGAAGGTTTCGGTGCTGGTTCCATCCCGCAGAGTGCCGTCATCATTGACGGTGACTTGCGCGATAATCGCCATCTCCGGCCCGGCGGCTTCGCGTGCCGCATAAATCGCTTCCCGGAGCTCGTTCAGCTCATAGAAAGTTTCGATCACCAGGAGATCGATGCCCGCATTTACCAGCGCCTCCGCCTGCTCGCGGAACACCGCTCTGGCTTCCGCGAAAGACATAGGGCCCAAGGGCTCGATCTGCGTTCCGAGCGGCCCAATCGCGCCCGCTACAAAGGCACGCTCGCCAGCGGCTTCACGCGCCAGCCGCACGCCCGCTTCATTAATCGCGCGCAGTTTTTCGGCAAAACCAAACGTCCCCAGCCGCACGCGATTACTGCCGAATGTGTTGGTTTCCAGGACCTCCGCGCCGGATCGCACATACTCCTGATGAATCTCTTTCACCAGCAGAGGCGACGAGAGATTCAGTTCGTCGAAGCAGCGGTTGATGAAAATGCCCTTGGCATACAGCATCGTTCCCATGGCGCCATCGGCCACGATGATTTTCGATTGCAGTTTGCTGAGGAACTCGGCTGCTCGAGTGGTGGTAAGGGGTTCAGTGACGGTCATTACTGTCGGCCGCGCGGGAATCGGGAGTTGAATCGATTGTAACGCGTAACGTGACGTTGTCGCCGGGGAGTACGCCTAGATGTGCCGCCGCACTTTGCCGGTTCATCCCGATTTCGAGGTAGCCAGAACTGCCGAAATAGGCGAAGCAGAGGCCTGATGGCGCTTCGCCGAAGGTACGCCGAAAATCCGAAACGGTCGCGCCCGCGCATTCCAGCTTGAAACGGCTCTGAATTAACGGCTCAACAGGGAAATTCGTGACGATATTCCCGAATCTGTCAACGTTCAGAATTTTGCCTTGCCAGCCGCCGTGCGCCTCGGCCGGCTTCAGATCAGGCAGGAGCACGGGGCAGTCAATTTTCTGGCCGGCATCCTCCGGCGGGACGCCGTTTGCCAGCATCGCCGCCGCGGGCGCGAAAATATCGCGGCCATGGAACGTCTGGGAGGTATTTGGCAGCCGGAAACTGGCGTTTGCGATCTCCCAAACCTCCGCTGGCATTTCCAAAACAAGCGACAGCACGCCGTTATCGGGCGCTACGAAATACTGGCCTTGTGCTCGCGCGAGGATCGGTTTTCGCGCTGTGCCTACACCAGGATCCACCACTACGACGTGAACCGTCGCAGGCGGGAAAAATGGTACAGCCTGCGAGACTGTAAACGCTGCCTGCAGTATCGAGAAAGGCGTGATCTCATGCGAAATGTCGATGATATGCGCCTGGGGGCAACGGCTCAGAATGACGCCTTTCATAGTCCCTACATAGTGATCGGCCGATCCAAAATCGGTTGTCAGGGTGATCAGCGGGGGGACGAGGGCGGACGCCATGCGCTGCTAAAATTGTAGTGAACCCGACGTCCCGCTGCATTTTTGCATCGTACTTTTGCTCTATTTCGATCACAACGCCACCACCCCCGTCGCGCCTGAAGTTGCCGAGGCGATGACAGCGGCGGTGCGCGATGTCTTCGGCAATCCTTCGAGCACCCACCAGCACGGGCAACGGGCCCGGCAACAATTGGAGAATGCGAGGCGCCGCATTGCGGGAGTTCTCGAAGTTGCGCCAGCGGAGTTTGTATTTACGAGCGGCGGCACCGAATCGAACAATCTAGCGATTTTGGGCCTGATGCGGAAGTTGCCGGATGCCCGGAAGCACGCCATCACGACGGCGATCGAGCACCCTTCGGTGCTTGAAACTTTCCGCCAGCTCGAGCGCGAAGGCGTGGACGTTACCTATATCGGCGTGGACAGCGCAGGCCGCGTAGACGCCAGAGAGATCGCTGATCACCTGCGTCCGGAGACCGCACTCGTTTCTGTTATGCACGCGAATAACGAGACGGGCGTGATCCAGCCAATTGAAGAGATCGCAGCGATCGTGCGAGCGCGCCGCGAAGCTGGGCAACGCATCTGGTTTCACTCGGACGGCGTGCAAGCGATGGGGAAAATACCGGTGAGCCCCCGCAAGCTCGACATCGATCTTTACAGCATTAGCGCGCACAAAATTTACGCCCCGAAGGGGATCGGAGGGCTGTTCGTTCGTAAGGGTGTTCCGCTTGGCAGCACACATTACGGTGGACGTCACGAACGCGAGCGCCGGCCGGGAACGGAAAACGTGGCGGGGGCTGTGGCGTTTGCCGTCGCGATGGAGCTTTGCGCAGGCGATAACCCACGGAGCACCGCGAAGCTGCGCGATAGTTTTGAAGCGAAGGTTCAGGCTTCGCAACCGGAAATCGAAATTAACGGTGGAGCGGCAAGCCGCCTTCCGAACACGAGCAATCTCCTCTTCCGTGGCGTTTCCGCCGAAGGACTTCTTATCGCGCTCGACATACAGGGCATGGCCGTTTCTACCGGATCGGCGTGTAGCAGCGGTTCGATTGAGCCCTCTCCGGTGCTGCTCTCGATGGGCCGCAGCCGCGAAGAGGCGAAATCCAGCGTGCGCTTTTCTTTAGGACGATACAACACGGATGAGGACATCGACCGGCTGGCGGAAGCGGTGATCGCCTGTACAGGACAGCTTCGAAGATCGTACAAAGCCGAGGCTCAACTTGTCGTCTAACCGGCCCATCGCCGTTGCGATGTCGGGCGGGGTGGATAGTTCAGTAGTCGCGGGGCTTCTGCATCGCGAGGGACACCAGGTTATCGGACTGACGATGCAGCTCTGGAACCAGCGCCGCCTGCCTGAGCTGGTGCCCGACTCCGGCGTAACCGGCCGCTGCTGTTCACTCGACGATGTGTACGATGCGCGCCAGGTTGCCGGGATCCTCGGCATTCCGTATTACGTGGTGAATTTCGAAGAGCGCTTCGAAGAACAAGTGGTGAAACCGTTCGTCGCCGATTACCTGGCCGGGCGGACGCCGATCCCGTGCACGCAATGTAACAACTTCATCAAATTCGATCAGTTTCTTGAAATGGCGGACGGCGTGGGGGCGGGTAAGATCGCGACAGGCCATTACGCGCGTCTGCGCTTCAATCCGGAAAACGGGCGTTATGAGATGCGATCGAGTATCGATCCAGGGAAGGATCAGACCTATTTCCTGTTTGGGCTCACGCAACCGCAGCTCGCTCGCACGCTGTTTCCGCTGGGCGGTCTGATTAAGACGCAAGTGCGCCAGCTTGCGAAAGGGCTTAATTTACCTGTTGCGGAGAAGAGTGACAGCCAGGAAATCTGTTTCGTTCCGAACGGGGATTACGCGGCTTTCATTGACGCTTATTTCAAGGAAAAGGGCATAGATACCGGCGAGACTGAAGGCGACATCGTGGATACGGCTGGACGCGTGGTGGGCCATCATTCCGGCACGCATCACTTCACGGTTGGCCAGCGCCGGGGGCTTCGCGTGGCCGCGGCCGAACCGCTCTACGTGATCGCCACCGAGCCTGCGACCCAGCGCGTGATTGTGGGTCGCAATCAGGACCTGCTGCAGTCCTCACTGTTTGCACGCGAAGTAAACTGGGTGTCCATCCCTCCCATTTGCGAGCCGCGCCAAGCGCAGGTGAAGATCCGCAATAAGCATCTGGCGGCCGATGCCACACTGGTTCCGACGGGCGATGACACCCGCGTGAGCGTCCGTTTCGATCAGCCGCAACGAGCCGTCACCGCCGGCCAGGCAGCCGTGTTTTATGACGGCGATCTGGTGCTGGGCGGGGGCTGGATTGAATAATCAGAGTTGGCTCAGAACAAAAGCTGGCTGAAGATTCGCGCCGAGTACGCTGTTGCCGCTACGCTGATGACCGCTTTGCGTAGATTGCCGATGGGCATGGCTAACGTACTCGCTCGCAGTGCGACGCGGACGCTGGATCTGACTGTGCCGAAATTACGCCGCGTGGCGCGCACCAATCTGGCGTTCGCCTTCCCCGAACTGAGCGCGCGGGAACGGGACCGCATCATCGACGGCGTTTTCGAAAATATCGCGCGGCTTCTTTTGACGCTGGCACGCTTTCCGGATCTGAAGGCCGCAAATATCTCAGACTGGATTTCGTATGAAGGGCTGGAGCATTATTCGAGGGCCAAGCAGGCTGGTTGCGGCGTCCTGGTACTCACGGGGCATCTGGGAAATTGGGAGCTCAGCGCATTCGCTCACGCGTGGATGACAGAGCCAATGAACGTGATGGTCCGTCCGTTGGACAATCCGCTCATCGATGCATTGGTGGAAGAGCGGCGCGCGCTCTCCGGAAACTGGCTCATCTATAAACGAGACGCGGCGCGCTCCGTGATCAAGGCGCTGCGAATGAATCAGGCGGTTGGCATTTTGGCCGACCAGAATACGAGCATGGCCGAGGGGACGTTCGTGAATTTCTTCGGCAAGTCCGCCTGTGCCAGTTCAGCGTTCGTTCGCCTGGCGTACCACACCGGCGCACCGGTGATCCCCGGTTTCGCGTTATGGAATCCGGCCACGCAACGCTACATCCTTCGTTTTTATCCGCCGATTCAATTGACCGGCGATGAGCACGCCGATACGCAGCGGATTCACTCGACGATTGAAGCGATCATCCGCGAATATCCCGATCAATGGATGTGGATTCACCGGCGATGGAAAACACGGCCACCGGGGGAAGCGGAGTTGTATTAGCGGGTTTTTGTGCCTTGGCGGCACGCTCCGTCCTTAGGGCGGTATATCCTCATGGGGCGGGGCTGGACAGATGAAAATGAATTTGCGGCGCGGCTGGCGACGCCTTACGATTGCGGCGAGTTCAGCGGCGGCTCTTTTATGTTTGTTTTTTTTTATCTTTTTTTTTTTTTTTGGGTTTGTGTTCGGGTCGCCGCTTTTACGGTCTTATTTGTTTATTTCTCCGCCATAACGCGCTCGTTGACATAGGTTCTTTATTTGCGCGTTACGGCCCACAATACGCGTCGCGGGCGACCGTCACTGAAGATTCAAGAGACTGCTCGGGCGCCGGTAACAGCGCGATAGCGATTCCGCTCATCACAGCCACGCCGAAGACCAGGTACATCGGCACCGTGTAGGTTCCTGAGTGTTGTTTGAGCACGGCCGTGAAGTAAGGGAACCAAGTCTGGCCAATAGTGTTTGCAGGCAGGATGATAGCCATGGAGCGAGCGAGAGTAGTGACGCCAAACTGTTCGGCGGCCATCAGCGGGATGAGCATGTAATCGGCACTCATAGCGACACCGAAGAGCGTCGCAAAGAGCCACGGCGTTGCCGGCGGCGTGACAGAAAGCAGCATTGGAATAGTCGCCGCGGAGAGAAGATAGCTGATGGTCATTACCCACTTCTTCGAGAAATAATCGCTGAAGGCGCCGACGGCAATTCTGCCCGCGATACTCGATCCCAAGATGATCATGGAAGCGGCGCGCCAGGTTGAATTGAGCAGCGGTTGAAAACTTGGATTGGAAGCGGGAACGGTCATGTGCGCCTGGAAGACCAGCTTCATGAGCATGTTCACCGAACCGATCGAACTGATGGAGCAGGTGCTGCCGAGCAGGAGCAGCCAGAAGGAATAGCGGCGGACCAGGAACCGGTAGCTGTAGGCAGGCGCTGAAATCTCAGCCGAAGGAGCAGTTGCGCCATCGGGAAACAAACCTTTCTCCGCAGGGCGATCTCGGAGCACGAAGAATGCCAGCGGCAAAGCGAAAAGTACAAATCCGCCCAGAATCATGAGCGCGCGGTGGAAGTCCAAATTTTCCGTGAGCGGCTTGACTAGATACGAGCCGAGGAATCCCAAGAACCCTAGCCCGACATAAATCACGCCCATTGCTTTTCCGCGGTTCTTGCGAAACCATTGGGCAATGATGATCTGGTGGGGAATGGGGCCGGAGAGAATATAGCCGGTGGTGAAGATCACCCAGATGCCGCGATAGATCCACACATTGGGCCCCATCCGGCCGAAGCAAATCAGGCCAATGGAGGTCAGGACCGTCCCGCAAAGGATGAGCTTGCGGGCGCTGAAACGATGTACAAAAAGTGGACCGATGATAACCGTCGGCAAAGCAGCCAAGGGAAAACCAAGCGTAATTTGCGGAATAGTCCAATGGAACGCTTTCGCGAAGTAGTCGTAAAAGAACGGAAGGTTGTAATAGGGCAGCCCTACCGCCAAGCCCAGCGTGACGAACGCGGCCGCCGTGACGATCCAACCGTAAAAAACCTTACCGCCGACGGCTCTCGGCATCACGATCACAGACTGCGCAGATGGAAGCCGCCATCCACGTTTAGAACCTGCCCGGTCGAGTAGTCCAGCAGGCCTCCGGCTATGGCGCGAACGGCGAGCGCAACGTCCTTCGGCTCACCCATTCGGCGCTGTGGCAGCAAGCCCGAGGCGATCTTTTCTTCATAGGCGTTCTCGACCGAGGCGATCATATCGGTGCGGACAATGCCGGGCCGGATCTCGAAAACCTTTACGCCGCAACCGGCCAGTCTCTGAGCCCATAGCGCCGCCGACATACTGAGACCGGCTTTGGAAATGCAGTACTCGCCACGGTTGACCGATGCCGCGTACGCCGAGATCGAGGTGATGAAAATAATTCGGCCATTTCCGGTTTCCGACATCCAGCGGGCGGCGAGTTGGGTCAGAAAGTGAGGCCCCTTCAGATTGATCGAGATCAGCTCATCGAAACTCTCCTCAGTCGCTTCCAGCAGATCGCGGCGCGCACGCGGCGCTATACCGGCATTGTTCACTAACAGATCCAGACGGCCAAAGCGATCGCGGACAGAGGCGATCAAGGCTTCGCGATCGGAAGAGATGCCGATGTCGCACTGAACGATCTCAACGCCGCATTCAGCACGGAGCGATTCGGCCGCGTCCCGGCGTCCTTTATATGTTGCGACTACCTGGTGGGTGGCTGCCAGTTCGCCAGCTATGCTGCGCCCAATCCCGCGGCTCGCACCGGTGACTATGGCAACAGGTTTCAACTGCGCGCTCCCTCCATAGGATTGGCAAGCGGATCGACAGCGACCCAGGCACGCTTCTTCCACGACTCAATCCCCTTTTCCGCAAGCTGTACGCCCTTAGCGCCGGCCAGCAGCGTCCAGGGAAACGGTTCATTTCGCGATTACGTGTAAAAGGAAGAGTTCCCATTGCCGTTTGAAAGCATTCTCGAATGGCATCTGTTCCGGCATTTTCTGCCAACCTTGATAGAAATCCAGCGGATTGTCTACGTCGGGATTCCATACGGGCCGCGGGGTTGCGCCATAGGGCTGAATCCAGCAGTGCCGCAACCCGGCTACCGCGCTGCCCTGTGTTCCGTCCACCTGAACCGTGAGCAGATCGTCGCGGCGCACGCGTACACACCAGGAGGAATTGAAATGGGCGATGATGCCGTTTTCCAGTTCGAATGTCGCGTAAGCCGCATCATCCGCAGTTGCGGTGTAAGGCTTGCCGGATTCATCCCAACGTTTGGCGATATGAGTAGCGCCGAGGCACGAGACCGCCTTCACATTTCCGAACAAGTCATCAAGAAGATAGCGCCAGTGGCAGAGCATGTCGGCGATGATGCCGCCACCTTGCTCCTTCCGATAATTCCAGGATGGCCGTTGCGCGGGAATGCGATCGCCCTCGAACACCCAGTATCCGAACTCGCCGCGGACCGACAGTATCTTTCCGAAGAAACCGGTATCACGCAGCGTCTTCAGCTTCAGTATTCCTGGCAGCCACAACTTATCCTGCACGACACCATGCTTCACACCAGCGGCTTCGGCCTGCCGGTATAAATCGAGCGCGTCCGCCAGATTCTCGGCAACGGGCTTTTCGCAATAGATGTGCTTACCTGCCGCGATCGCCTTTCGAACGCACGCGGCGCGGCGGTCCGTAGTCTGGGCATCGAAGTAAATGGAATACGCGGGATCTGAGAGAACGGCATCCAGGTCCGTCGTCCACGGCAGACCGCCGCACTCGGTCGAGATAGCCTCAAGCTTCGCGGCATTGCGGCCCACCAGCACAGGTCTGGGCATGATGAGTTCGTCGCCGATCTTCACGCCGCCTTGCGAAATGATTGCTTGAATCGAACGGCGTAGATGCTGATTCAGGCCCATTCGGCCCGTTACGCCGTTCATGATGATGCCCGGCGTGTATGGGGTTGGCGAGCTCATAGGGCATTCATGGTTTACCTGTGCACTGCGGCCTGGCGCCCGCGGGCAGCGGCGGGGCTTCCAGACCGGCTCGCGGAAGAGTTCCTTCAAGCTCCTGACGCCAATGGGCAACATCGCCAGCCGGTCCATAACAGTAGATCATGCGGCACTCGGTATCGCCGATGTTTGTCAATTGATGGAAGACGCCGGGCGGAATATAGACGGCCTGACCACCCATTAAGATCTGGCGCTCATCGCCCAGGCACATTTCGGCCGTGCCCTCAATGATGAAGTAAATTTCTTCCTGCTCCTGGTTGTGCCAAGGAACTTGGCCGCCATTCCGCTGGAGCGTCACATTGCCCATCGAGAAGTTCGCCGCCTGGATGGGACTGGCCCCGCCAACCAGGTTCTGTGTCCGACGCCGCGCCGGGTACACTCGCCCGGCGATTTGAGACAGGTCGGCGATAGTCATCGTGTGTCGCTCCCGAAGTGAGATAAGGCTGAACGGTCCCTATTTTAGGGGATGGTCAAGGTTTTAAAGCGAGGGTCGTCCCGCGCCGAATGCTGCAACTATCTCTTTCACATCCCGGATTAAGGCTTGAAACGAGGAGTTGCCTCCGTCCCCACAGCTCAGGTCAGGTGTTTTCTGACCGTTGAACTGCAGGGTCAGCGTAGTGCCGAAAGAAACGGATTTCATACAGCGCGGTTCGGGCAGCGAAGAAAGCGGCTGCGCGGCTTTCAGATCCGAATAGAGGCGCAGGACCAAAGCGCGAGGAAGCTCTTTCCGTACTGTTCCGGGTACTTCGCCACTTTGTGGACCGAACCTGCGCGGCTTTGCCGTGTACTCCGCCCTGCCTGATCGCTCCACTACGATTTGAAATCCGGCCCTGTTAGTTGAGCCGGAATTGACGATCACCACGGAATCTGTGGCGTGCCTGGAAGCCGCTTCCGCACGCGTCAAAGCGCTACACGCAAAGACGGCCGCGATCGCCGTAATAACCGGGACGCGTCGGCATGCAGACGGCATCACAATGCCATTTTACGCGCCGAAGAGGGCAGTGAGTCTGTACTTGCTCAGCGCTTGCGCTGGCCTTTGATCATCTTCTTCACTTTGCGCTTATTAGAGCCGCGCGCTACTCCAGAGGCACGCTTCGCCTTGGGTGCTGCCTTCTTTCGGGCTGCGCGTTTCAGTTTCTTGCGGTCTTCTCTGTCTTCAACGTGCTTGGTATTCATTCGTCGATTCTTATGCCTGCGTATTTTTCAACAAGTTTTTTCAACCCGTAGCCCGGGAAACTTACTGTTAGTTTCGCATCCTCTCCGTCTCCTTCGCGGCGGAGCACCGTTCCGCGGCCGTACTTTGGGTGCTGGATCACCGCACCGGCCTTGAATCCGGCGATCCGAGGCGCGATTCTAGGGCGTGCTTGAGTCTGCTGAGGCAGTGCGCGCGGGGGCTTCGCTTCCTGGGCAGCCGGTCTCGCCGCCTCCGGCCTACGTGTGAAGCCCGAAGGCGGCGGCATTCCGCGTTCGGTGAAAAACTGTGCGATATTCTCCACCGAGTTGTAGGTGTGGCCGGTATACAGATTTCGCTTGACCGATTCGCGAACATCGTGCTGTTCGGAGAACAGGTCCACTTCATCTCTGTGCGGCCTCGAATAATACGAAAGCTTTTCGCGCAGGCTGGGAGGCACTTCGTTCAGGAAGCGCGAAGGCAAGCACACTTCCGGTTGTCCGCCCCCAAACCGGCGCCGGTATTTTGCCCAACTCAGGTACAGCCGTTTTTCCGCGCGTGTCATGCCGACATAACAAAGACGCCGCTCCTCCTCCATCGCCGCCTCGGAGGCAAGTGAGCGGCTATGCGGAAACAGGCCTTCTTCCATACCCGCGAGAAAAACGTTGGGAAATTCGAGGCCCTTCGCGTTATGCATCGTGAGCAGCGAAACAGCCGCTTGATCGTCCAGCGCGTCGGAATCGGCAACCAGCGCAGCGTGATCCAGGAACTCAGCCGCTGTTTCGCCGCGTTCGGTCGCTTCCGCGGCGGCGTTGACCAACTCTTCCAGGTTCGCCAACCGCGATTCGGAATCCGGGGATACGTCGCTCTTCAGCATCGCTTCGTAACCGGTTTGCGCCAGAATCTCGCGTAAGATTGCGTCGATCGGCTTGCTTTGAACCGTCTCCCCCAGCGCCGTCACTAAGGCAAGAAATGATTTGAGTGACGACTCCGCGCGCGCCGGAAGCAGGCGCTCGCCAATCATCTTGGGAATCGCGTTCCACAGGCTTACGTTGTTCTCAAGGGCGTACTGCTCTATCTGATCGACCGTGCCCTTGCCGATTCCACGTGCAGGCGTATTGATGATCCGAAGCAGACTGATGGAATCCTGCGGACTCAGCAGAACCTTCAGATAGGCGAGCAGATCTTTAACTTCGGCGCGCTGATAAAAACTGAAGCCGCCCACGACTAGATACTTGCGCCCGTAGCGGCGCAGCGCCTCCTCGATTTGCCGCGACTGGAAATTTGTTCGATAGAGGACGGCAACTCGCTCTGCCGGATTCTTTGAGAGGAGTTTCTCGATCGTATCGGCGATGAATAAGGCTTCGTTTTCGCCGTCTGGCGCTTCGTAGTACCCGATCTTCGCGCCAGCATTCGAATCGGTCCACAGCCACTTGCCTTTACGTTCTTTATTGTTCGCGACAACAGCGCTGGCCGCTTCCAGAATGTTCTTCGTCGAGCGGTAATTCTGCTCCAGGCGGATCACTACCGCATCGGGATAATCGCGTTCGAAATCGAGAATATTGCGAATATCCGCGCCGCGCCAGCCGTAGATGGATTGATCCTCATCGCCAACAACGCAAACGTTGTGGCGCATTTCAGTCAAGAGCCGCATCAGATCGTACTGGGTGCGATTGGTGTCCTGATACTCGTCGATCATTACGAACTCGTAACGCCGGTTATACAGTTGCCGGAGAGCATCATCGTGCCTCAGCAGGCGGACGGATTCGATCAGCAGGTCGTCGAAATCGAGCGCATTGGCTTGGAGCAGCCGCTCCTGATAGACTTCGTAAATTTTCGCCAGGCGCGTCAGCTTGGGATCGGTAGCGGCTTTATACCAATCCTGCGGCGTCTCATCATGGCTCTTGCCGTGGCTGATGCGAGATAGCGCCGCACGGTAAGGCATGAATTTTTCATCCAGGCCAAGCTGCTTGTACAAGGACTTCATCAGCGCAAGCTGATCGTCATCATCGTAGATAGTGAAGCGGCGCGTAAAGCCGTTCCGGATATCCGCCAAACTATCGCTGTCACGCCGCAGCAGGCGCACGCAGAAGGAGTGAAACGTGGAAACGGCGGGAGTGCTTCCGCTAGTATCGCCGGAGAGTAGATTGGCCACGCGCTGCCGCATCTCGTCGGCAGCTTTATTAGTAAATGTGACGGCCAGAACGGCGGATCCAGGGACGCGCTGCGCTTCGACAAGGTGCGCGATGCGATGAGTGATGACGCGAGTTTTTCCGCTGCCGGCACCGGCCAGTAACAGCAGTGGACCTTCGACATGGGCGACGGCGTCGCGTTGTTGCGGATTTAGACCTGCAAGAAAATCCATCGGGTGAGAAACGAGGGGGGCGATTTCAGAATAACATCGGAAGCCGCTGTCGTGGCGCATTTTATGCTGGTTGTTCATGCCTGCGGCCGCGATTCTTCAGATCGCCGAAAACTGCCTGATTGTGCTCACGGCGTTGTTCCCGATCGTTAATCCGCTGGGCAACAGCCCCATCTTCCTGAGCCTGACGCCTGGGTATTCCAGCGGCACCCGCGCGGCCTTGGCGAGAAAGATCGCGCTGAACAGTTATTGGCTGCTGGTCGGGTCTATGCTGATCGGCAGTCATATCCTGAGTTTCTTCGGAATCTCCGTGCCGGTCGTGCAAATCGGCGGTGGGCTGGTGGTGATGTCTACGGGTTGGACTGTATTACACCGCGAGCCCGAGCAAGCGCGCGAAAGCGTTCAGCGTAAAATCACGGCCGAAGATATCGCCACCCGGGCTTTCTATCCTTTGACTCTGCCCCTGACGGTAGGTCCGGGTTCTATCTCGGTGGCAATTACTTTGGGCGCCAACCAATCGCCGCATCGATCGAATTTAGTCCGCCTAAGCGCCGCGATCATTGGACCCGCTCTGGTGGCGATCAGTGTCTATCTTAGCTACCGTTTTGCTGAACGTCTGGCTAGAATCCTGGGTGCGACCGCGATGAATGTGATCGTGCGGCTCGCTGCCTTCATTTTGCTGTGCATCGGGGTACAGATCCTCTGGAATGGTGTTCGCGCGCTGCTTGGGACCGGCCACTGACCCAAATAGTGAATATGGTTGAGCCGCCTAGCTACTGTAGAGAGAGACGTCCGGCCTTAATGCACCGAAAACTCCTATCCGCTGCGGTCGCGATCGGCGCGGTTTTGTTTCTCACCGCCGCTCGAGAAAAGCCCAGCGACGAAGCGGCTTTCGGACAAATTGAATCTATCGTCAAAACACTTTCCGAGATCACAGGTTTGAAAGAAGAGCACCCCATTCCGTACGGCCGGATGTCGAAGGCTCAGTTGCGACATTTCCTGAATAAGCGAATTAAAAAGACGCTGAAGCCGGAAGAGATTCACGCGGATGAGTTGACGCTTAAAATGTTCGGCCTGGTGCCACAGAACTATGATTTGAAGAGGTCCACCATTGACTTGCTCACCGAGCAAGCGGCGGCTTTCTACGACTACGATGTGAAGCGTCTATTCCTGCTCGACGATTCTTCTTTCGAGTCGGAGACTACGACTCTCGCCCATGAGCTGTCACACGCTCTGGCCGATCAACATTTCGACCTGGAGAAATTCATGGATGAGGCGCCCTCTAACGACGACGAGAATCTGGCGCATACCGCCGTCGTGGAGGGTGAAGCTTCCTGGCTGATGATTGCTTACGATTTGAAGCAGGCCGGTAAGCCCCCCGTGCCGACGCCGGAGACGCTGAAATCCGTCGACGATTCGAGCGAGGAATCGCTCGCGGACTATCCGGTTCTGAAGGGGTCACCGCTTTATATTCAGCAATCGCTGCTCTTTCCCTATACGCAGGGCACGATGTTCTTCGACGCCGTGTATCACAAGCTGGGCAAACCCGCTTTCAGCGCTGTCTTCACGGATCCACCCGTCGACTCCTCGCAGATCATTCACGCGGATCGGTACTTCGCGCACATCAAGCCGACGAAGCCAGGCTTGCCCGCGCTCGCGCTAACGCGCGAAGGGAAAGAGATCACGGAGGGGTCGATCGGCGAGTTCGATCACCAAATGCTGCTGAAACAATACCTGGGCGATGCGAAAGCTGCCGAACTGCCACCCCACCTGCGAGGCGCGCAGTACCGGATCGTAACCAGCGGTAAAGATCACAGGCCGCTCTTGCAGTACATATCGCAATGGGATTCCAACCAAAACGCGCGAAACTACTTCGCGGCTTATGAAAAAGTGCTGCATCGCAAATGGCAGCGCTGCGATCCCTCCATTGAAACCGAGACAACGTTTGCCGGCGTGGCTGATGACGGCTACTTCGTTGCGCGCGTGAACGGAGATATCGTTTCAAGTGTGGAAGGCATCGGTAACGCTTCCGACTGGCAGCGACTCAAAGATGCTAAAACCATTCAGGCGGCCTCCGCGGCGCCTCCGCCGGTCCAATAGGCTAAGTTACACTGTTGGATGGAGTTCCTAAAGCGTGAAGAAGATATTGGCAGCGCTCGCTGGCGTTGCGTGCCTTAGTATAACTTTGCTGGCCGCGGACGCGATGAATGTCCGTAAAGCGCCTGAACTGGCCTTTACTATTCCCAGCCAGGGATCGAAGCTGCTGAGCCAATATCGTGGGAAAGTGGTGGCGCTGGAATTCATCTTCACTACCTGTCCGCACTGCCAGGCTGCTTCGCGGTTTATGACCAAGCTGCAAAACGAGTATGGCTCTCGGGGTCTTCAAGTTCTGGATGTTGCCGTCAATCCAAATGCCGATCTGCTGGTGGAGAACTTTCAAAAGGACTTTCAAACCAGTTTTCCGGTAGGCTGGACACCGCAGAGCGAAATGGAATCGTTTATGGGCTTCAACCCGGGCCGGTTTGTTGTGCCGCAACTGGTGCTGATTGATCGCAACGGGTACATCCACTACCAGACGCCGGCGACTGAGGATGAGAACTGGGACAAACTCATGAAGGAAGATGCCATTCGCCAGCACGTTGATGAGTTGTTGTCGGCAGGGTCGACGGCTCAACACGATGCACGGCGCCCTTCGCACGTGACAATGGCGAAGAAGAGCTCTTAATTTCATTTCCCTCCATGCGCCCGTAGCTCAGTCTGGATAGAGCGTTTGCCTCCGGAGCAAAAGGTCGTAGGTTCGAATCCTACCGGGCGTACCAAAATTTCAAATTTCGCACGTAAGCTGTTAGATTCAATAACTCTCCCACGAAGGGCCAAAAATTGGCCTGGGCCAACCCTCTGGCTGGTCTTTTCCGTCCTCATATTGAGCAGCATTGTTTCGAGCTCTGGGCTCGGTATCCCCAAACAAGCTGAGCAGACGTTGCCGGCAGAAAACGACCATAAATCAATAATCCCGAACAGACGAGTGATCGCCGAGTCGCTACTCGGCGGTTTGCATAACGAGTATCAATCGGCCGATGCCGCCTTACATCGTCGCAAATGACAGCCACACTGGCCGATTTCGCTACTTTATCGAGTTTTTGCGCGGACAGGGTTAGATTATTCGCTTGAGGCGGACGCAATATCAATTTTCTGCGCGTCAGGCTTGCACGACGACCGCGCGGTGACGGACTTTGCCTTCCCCCAAACGGGTGAGTACGCGATTTAGATCCTCGATGGGATAGATCTCCAACCAGAGCTTCACTTTCCCATCGGCGACAAGATTAAGGATGTCGATGATATCTCCCGGATCGTTTTGAGCGGATCCGATGATCGAGGTTTGTTTGAACAACATGGGAATAGGATCGGCTTGAATCGGTTCCGCGCTGACGGCGGTGGTGACGAAGCGCCCGCCCGGCCGGAGTCCTTGAATTGACTGGCTGTTCTGCTTCATCGATGGAGAAAACGAGAGAATTATGTCGACGCCGCCCATAGCCTGGAGTTCCTGCCCGACGTGATCTTTGACGACTAGGACTTCGTCGGCTCCCATTTTGCGAGCGTCATCGGCTTTGCCTGGGGAGTTGGTGATGGCAAGAACTTCGTGTCCCATGGCCTTCGCGATCTGAAGAGCGATGTGCCCCAGACCACCGAATCCGATGACTGCGATACGATCGCCACGTTGCGGCCTCGATGCCCGATAGCCGCTCATCGCGGAAAAGCCGCTGCAGAAGAGTGGAGCGGCCGACTCCCATGGCAAGTTATCAGGCAACAAAGTACAACCGCCGGCTTCGGCGATCATGTAATCGGCGTAGCCGCCGCCGTTAGTGATCCAGGTTTTGGGTTCCGCGCAGAATTTGATTTGTTTCTTCTGGCAATAGGGACATCGGCCGCATCCGGCCTGGAACCAGCTAACGCCCACGCGGTCACCGGGCTTGACGGAACGGACACCGGGACCAATCGCATCGATTTCACCGACCGGTTCATGTCCGAGAACGATGGGCCAGCGGGACAGGCAGCTCGCCATTCAAGACATGGAGGTCGGTACCGCAGACGCCGGTTGCGCACATCCGGATGCGAACTTGTCCCGGACCTGGTTGCGGGTCAGTGAAGTCGCGGGTTTCGAGCGGTTGCCTGATCGCCGTCATTAGGTGTGCTTTTCATTCTTTTCCTGCTGTCTGTTGAATTTAATGAGAGAAGGCGTAATCCCGACGCAAAGCTACGGGTGTTGTACACCCGATTTGCTCCGGGATCGATGAACTCTTCGATTGAAGCAATCGGTAGTACCTAGCCCGCCTGTCAGATTGCTAATTATTTGCAAACTGACACTAACAAACTGCCCTCCTCGCGTCTTCTTTGCCGTGTCTTTTGCCATAAAGTGGCTTCAATTACGTCGCATGTCCCCGACACTACTTCCCGCCATGAAGAACTGGTAAGTGGCCCGGGGCGTTGAGAGTCCAGAAACCTAAATGTGCCATGAGGATAGCGGCTGAGCCGCGTCATTTGGACCGGGCGGCTTTTTGCCAGATATTTGGGAGAGTTACGGGCTAGTTGATGCACCCCGATGCGATGATCTGAATGCCCGCCACGGCCGGCGGCAAGCCTGGCGCGAGGGGTACTGGCGCCTTATTCCTGTTATCAAGCATCACCTCGATCCAATAGACGCTGGCGGAAAAATCGAACGTTGGCGGGCTAAACATGCCGGACTCCATCGTTTGAAACCCGGACTTGGCCGGCTTCAAGTCGCTATCGTATAGCCCAATCCGGGTAATGCCTCCTCCGAAGATCTGCTGCTGCCAAATCGTTATCGAGGCACTGTTGGCCCCGATTAACCCGATCCGAAAACCCGGTTGCGGCACCGCCTGGTTGAATTCGTCTCGATAACGCACTCGAAGAGAAAACCCTTCACAACCATTCGGCGGCTTAGTAATGCTTTCCACTGCAACTACGTTGTAGCGTATCTTCGCGGACATTCCCGGCTTCACAGAAACCGTAGGCCCATCAAAAACAACGTTGCTTTCGTCACCTATATTCACGGTTCCGCCCGAACCCACCGTACCCCACCATGCCGCGTTACTCTGGGCGGGCGCCTGCGAGCTCCACACCACCAACACAGTTGCACCCAACCACAAACTAAGGCGGCTTCTACAGCCCCTCGCGTACCTGACCTTCCCTCCTGTTTCTGTAATCGATGCTGGCTGTTCCCAATATCTTGCTAGGGACCATGCCTTAAACATTTTGCTGAAATGGAACGGACTCTGATACTCTTCGTGCGAGCTCCCAGTCCTCGAGAGATCAACGGCCATAGCAAACCTGCCCGCGATAACGAAGCACGAGCGTTAGGTTGGTGAAATCGGCTAAGCCAAAGTACTCCAGTTGGCCCGTGGCGTTCTCGAACTTGCCGGTACCGCCGACAATTTTGGATATATAATCTCCCCAGCGCACTGCTATTACATCCTGCGTTCCCGCCACTCCACTGGGCTTCAGGTGGGCAACGCCCAGCTTGATCGTGTCGCCTGCAGCTGTGACAAAGTAGTGTTGGACCAGGTAATCGCCCGTGCGATCTTGGCCTAGAATTGTTGCGGCCACCGAACCCGCAATATCGCCGAACACAGGACCCAAATTGGTCCCATTGGTCGCGTCTGGCAGGGGGATGGCATTAATGTTCGTCATTAGTACGCCGCCAACATTGCTGCAGGGCCGCCCATCTTCCGCGTACAGAAACGTCGTAATGCCCAGAACTAGAATCAAGACCTTACCCATGATTTTTCCTTTCGGTTTTGAGTTATGGAGGACGCCATCTAAAATCCAGCGCGCCATCACGAAAGGGAATGCGACAAACCTTGATCGAAGACACCAACGCCGAGCTAATTTTCTGTTAGCATCTGAGACTAGTAGTTTTCCTCTGGGAGCCCAAAGAATTGGCCGCGCACACAGTCACCGAGTTGCTCCTGAAGTGGAGTCGAGATGAGGAGTGTCTCGACCAGCTGATTCCGTTTGTTCAGGACGAGCTTCATCGGATCGCCAGCCGGCATATGAAGCGCGAGCGCACCGACCATGTGTTACAAACCACGGCCTTGATGAACGAAGCCTATCTTCGTCTGATCAATCAAACACATGTTACGTGGCGAGACCGGGCTCACTTCTTCGGCATTGCGGCCCGGATCATGCGCCAGATCCTCGTAGATCATGCCCGTTACCACGGCCGCACCAAACGCGGAGACGGTCAATACCATCTGACTCTAGATCGATTGATGCTACCGGTTCCCGCTAAACCGGGCGAAATGATTGCTCTTGACGACGCACTCAGCCGGCTGGCAGAGGTGGATGCGCGCAAGGCTCAGGTAGTCGAGTTGCGTTATTTCGGCGGCCTGAATGTCGAAGAGGCTGCTCAAGTACTGCGAGTTTCGCCCAATACCGTCATTCGCGACTGGGCCTTCGCGAAGGCGTGGTTGAGGCGGGAGCTGGAGGTCCACAGCGGAAATGCAGATTGAATTTTGGAAGCAGGTCGAGGATCTGTTTCACAGCGCTCGCGCGATGACGCCGGACAAACGTGTGGCGTTCCTCGAATGCGCTTGCGCCGGGGACGGGCTGCTGCAAAGGGAAGTGGAAACGCTGCTGGATCACTTTGATGCAGCGAGTTCCTTTCTGGAAACATCACCTCTTGCCCAGAAGATCGGCTCCCTCGCCGCTCGGCCCCAGGCACTAACGGCCGGCAGGGTGGTGGGAAGCTTCGAGATTGTCCAATTGATTGGCCGCGGAGGTATGGGCGAGGTCTACCGGGCAACCGACAACCGGTTAAAGCGAGATGTTGCCGTGAAAGTGCTTCCAAGTTACTTAAGCACGGATGCAAGAGCATTGTGCCGCTTCGAATTGGAAGCACAGGCTGCCGGAAGGCTGAATCACTCCAACATCGTGGCCGTTTATGACATCGGCGTGCACGAGGGCGCCCCTTATCTGGTCTCGGAGTTGCTTGAGGGAGAATCGCTGCGGAGTCGATTGGCAAAAGGTCGCCTGCCGCTGAAGACGGCAATTGATTACGCAAGACAAATCGCCAGTGGTTTGGCGGCTGCACACAGAGTAGGTATCACTCATCGGGATATTAAACCGGAAAACTTGTTCGTAACGAAGGATGGCCGGGTGAAGATCCTTGACTTCGGGCTGGCAACTTGTGTGGAAGCTCGCCCCGACACGCTCGCTGAACGGGTTAGCACTCCGAGTATTCAGACAGAGCCGGGCCGCGTGCTAGGTACTCCTCCCTACATGTCTCCGGAACAGATTCGTGGAGAGCCGACGGATCATCGTTCGGACCTCTTCAGTTTCGGTTGCGTCCTCTACGAAATGGTTACGGGAGAGCCGGCATTTCAGGGGAAGTCATCGATCTCGATCGCATCTGCCATTCTCCACGCAGAGCCGAAACCAATCCGGAGGCTGGCGCCGGAAACACCCCGCGTGGTGGTGGAAATCGTTGAGCGCTGTCTCAGCAAGGACGTCGACCGCCGGTACGAGAGCGTGGATGAGCTGGGCGTGATGTTGGATAAGATAGCGAACCGGCGATCCCTCGCGCGAAGGTTCCCGCGAGGCGGCCGTCCTTTCGTGGTCACTTCTCTTGCCGTTGGCGGCTTAGTGGTTGCTCTCGTCGCGGCAGTGTACCCTTGGCCGCGGAAACCCTCTTCCCGACACAAGATCGAATCATTAGCGGTGTTACCTCTCAACAATCTTTCCGGAGATTCCCAGCAGGAGTACTTCAGCGAGGGCATGACAAACGAGCTGATCACCAATCTGGCGAAGGCGACCAAGCTGCGGGTGATCTCCCATACCTCCGTGGAACGCTACAGAGGTGCAAAACCACCACTGCCTGAGATTGCTCGAGAGCTCGGAGTGGATGCCGTAGTGGAGGGGACGGTTCTGCGCTCTGGCGACCACGTGCGTATCACGGCGCAGCTCATTGATGGCCAGTCCGATCGGCACCTCTGGGCCGAGAGCTATGAGCGAGACCTTCGAGACGTTGTCGGACTACAAAACGAACTGGCAAGACAAATTGCGGCTGAGATTGGGATCAGCGTGACAAATCGTAAATCCACCAGCGCTGCCAGACCAAAGCGCGCGGTCGATCCGGTGGCGTATGAAGCCTACTTGAAAGGTTCGTCCTATTTTGACCGCTTGGAATGCAGGAGCTTTGAAAACGCCCTGGCTTACTTTCAAAAAGCAGTTGATAAAGACCCTAATTTCGCGCCAGCATACTCCGGTCTGGCCGATGCCTATTTCACCCTCGGCGACTGGCGTTGCTTCCACGAGGAACACTTTGATCAGGCGGAGATTGCGGCAAACAAGGCGATCGAACTCGATCCAGGCAATGCTCATGCGCATGCGGTACTCGCCGAGATTGGCTTTTCTCGCGACTGGAACTGGATTGGGCCTGCGAAGCAGTTCTCTACAGCCATCGATTTGGACCCCAACTATGCCATTGCTCACTCCTATTTCGGCATGTTCCTTGTGGCTATGGGCAAGAAGGATGAGGGTCTTGCTGAGGAACGCAAGGCACAGGAGATTGATCCTTTCTCCGACAGAACCAACCAATTGTATACGTGGACGCTGTATTTGGCAGGTCAGTTCGACGAAGCCATCGATCAGGCGAAGCACGCACTAAGTATCTCGACTTCCTATGGCGAGTATTACTGGCTAGGGCAGTGTTATGAGAAGAAGGGTATGCCGGACCAAGCGATGAAGTTCTACCTGAAAGCCATGTCCGGAGTACCGGAAGAGGTACCGCTTCGCCGCACTGCGTACGATACGGGGGGCTTGGCCGGATATTGGCAAGAAGACGAGCAGATCCGGAGAAGGAATAATCAGAAGGTTGATGCTGTTCGCCAAGCCATGTACTACTGCCATCGAGAAGAGAAAGAGAAAGCCATTGCGCAACTCCAACTGGCCTACGAGCAGCATGTAGACGGCCTGCAGTTCCTAAAAGCGGAACCGGTTTACGACGGCCTACGCGACGATCCCCGGTTCAAGGAGCTTCTTGCTCGCTTGGGGCTCTAAACGGCACAGCTTTCGGGCGAGACATACAGCCGGCCTTTCAAGGACGCTCATTGATTTCAATCGCGGCTGCGATTTTGAACTCTGAGCCGAAATTGGGTCCCAAATAGCTCCGGACGTGCCCCGCGCTGTCGAACGGATTATCCAGCGTTGCCTCTGGAACGAGCCGGTACTTGCTGGGCTGATAGTCGGCGTGATTGGCGCACTGCCGGTGGGACGTACGTTCCAGAGTCTATTGTTTGGCGTGAAGGGGGCGGACCTCCTAAGGATCGCAACAGTCGTTGCGTTGTTGCTCGTCGTGGCTACGGGGGCGGTGATGCTACCAACGCTACGGGCAACGCGGGTGAATCCAATTGATGCGTTGAGATATGAACAAGAAGCAGCTCCCCTCTCAGGGCACATCTTTAAGAGCGCGTAAAACCTACTGGGATGACGCGCATGGTCGCCCCCTCAGCCCTCACCTTTTGTGGCGACTCGGACTAGAGCAAAGGAGCCGCACAATGCACCCGCTTTTACGAGAGTGAATGTCAAAGCGCACTTAACACTTGCTGCTGGTCGGCTTTCTTGTTATTGGCATATACGCGCGAATTCGACGGTGGGGCTAATGCGAAGATTAGTCGCCGTGCAACGGGGCTGGCGGAGACAGCACGATCCGGTCACGTTCTTTGCAGGATGGGTGGGTTACGGCGAGGGAGCGGTTATCAAGTTCGACGAGATGCATTACACTTGAACATTTGGATTGGGTTCAGCAACGGCCAATCGTTCCCGATGCTCTGGCGGGATGGAGCCGGCCAGAACCAGCAGGGCGCCGCCGAAGCACAGCGTGTCGGCAAAGTAGTTCATGCCGAGGGCGATGTCGCCCGGATGCGCGGCGAGAATGGGTAGGTAAACAAGGGCCACCACGACGCACACCACAATGCCAAGAATCGTGGTCGCCACCCGGGCGCCCCAGTTGGCGAGCATCGCCAGTCCCGCAGCCACCAGCGCAGCGCCCACTCCATATGCCCATAGAGGATGGAAGGGGATCCAGGCCGGCATCCGCAGCTCGAGCGGGATCACCGGAACGAACTGGGGATGCAGGAAGTGCTCCACGCCGTAGAAGATAACTACGATGCCGACCAGATAGCGCGCGGCGGTGGCGGCACGATTCCCGGCCACCCGCCAACGGTCGTTCGCCAGAGTCGATGCGAGGGCGAAGGCGCACGCGCTGAACGACAGCTCGCGCAGAGTGAGCGCCTGCGCAAAGCGATTGCCGGGAGTGGCGGCCAGGCTCGGTACGTCCATCAGCAGCACAAAGCAGAAGAACATGAGTCCCAGCAACGCGGAGCCGAGTCCCGCCACGCGCCGCACCGCGAGGCTGAGAGCCGCGGCGATCAGTGCCACGCCGACGAACAAGGCCCAGAACAGGTGTCCCGGAATCCACCGCGGGACCATGGCTGCGATTTGGCGTGTCACCGTGAGGTGTTCGGCCCCAAACACCGCCAGGGGCGCGGCCAAGAGCACCGGACCGAGGCAGACGATCTTGTCGAGGCCGTGCGCGCGCGGGATGTCCCTGCGGAAGGCGACGATCAACCCGACGAGAAGGATCGCCGAGCCAGCGCAATACGTCCCGAATACGATTGGCGGGATGGGGGAAGGAGGCCATAAGCGCAGCGAATGAGAACGGGAATTTCATGGGCCTGATGGGCTTACCCTCGCTTGTCTCGCAGAGTTTTAAGCAAAAGGATGAGGTCTGCCATCACGAGGGCGACGCACACGACCGAAATCCACAAGTAATTGTGGGTATGAGGCCGCAGATTCAAGCTGATCAACGTCAAGATCAAGGCCACAATCGTGAAGACCATTCCGAGGATCCTTCTGGTCCGGTACTTATTCACGTCGCTAATCTTAACAACCTTCACGTAACGCTCCAGGTCACCACATTCACTCGGGCCTTGAGCGAACGCCAGGGATCATCTCCATTTCCGCGGGGTCACCTTTATTTCCGCTTTGGGTTCTGTGCTTTAGCTGGCATTTCGGAGCCCGGCGATTCGCGGCGTGAGGTAACTTGCGCGCGTTATGGAGCACCATGCCTCGCAGGCCACAGCCATTCTGTTTCGTAAAATGCGCCGTTTCTTCGCCCCAAAAGTTCAGGTTGCTGAGGCTCGATGTGTCCACTCGCTCGATAATTCCTGTATGCGGTGCGCCGCTTCCAGCAGATTCTCGAGCGAATTTGCGTAGCTGAAGCGCAGATACCCGCTACCGTATTCGCCGAACGAAGCGCCATCGAGAGAAGCGACACCCGCCTTCTGCAGTAGCAGATCGGCCAATTGCTTCGAAGGAATGCCGGTCTCTCGTACGTTGGCGAAGGCGTAAAACGCTCCGCCCGGCAGCCCGCAGCGGAAGCCGGGAATCTCGTTCAGTGCGGCGCAGAACGCATCGCGCCGCCGTCGAAACTCGGCCACCATCCTGTCCACGTCGGTTTGTGGTCCGTTCAGCGCCGCAATAGCCGCCCGCTGGGTAAAACTCGCGGCACAGGAATTCGAGTTGACCATCAACTTGTTGACCGCGTCGACCAGCCATTCAGGCATCACGCCGTAACCGAGCCGCCACCCGGTCATGGCGTATGTCTTCGAAAAACCGTCGAGGATGATCGTTTTCTCGAGCATGCCGGGAACACTGGCGATCGAGAAAGGAGGTTCCGAAGCGTAGTAAATGCGCGAATAGATTTCGTCGGAAAGGATGATTAAATCGCGATCCCGAACCAGCTCGGCAACCTGCCGAATCTGCTCTTCAGGCACGATCCCGCCTGTCGGATTCTGCGGTGAGTTCAGAATCAGCATCTTCGTGCGATCCGTAATATGATCGCGGAGAAAATTCAGATCGAGCGCGAACCCGCGTTCCTCAACAAGAGGGATCGGGACTGGCTTGGCGCCGAGGAATTGGATCATTGAGCGATAGATCGGAAACCCGGGATCCGGATACAGCACTTCGTCCCCGGGTTCGAGGAGCGCCAGCATCGGAAAGAAGATGATAGGCTTGCCGCCGGGTACGACACACACGTGTTCCGGTCGTGTTTCGATGTCGCGTGTCCGGTTAATGTAGGCGGCGATTGCCTCCCTTAACTCGGGCAGGCCTTGCGCCGGACCATAGTGGGTCCAGCCCTCGTCAAGTGCGCACTTTGCCGCCTTGACGATCTGTCCCGGAGTCGCGAAATCCGGTTCGCCTATCTCGAGATGAATGACGTTATTCCCGGAAGCTTCCAGCTCCCGTGCTCTGACCAGGACATCGAAGGCGGATTCGACTCCGATGCGCTGCATGCGTTCCGCCAGTTTCATTGTTTAAAAAGCGAAACGGGAACCTATTAAAAGTTCCCGTTCGTCGCGTCGATCGTGTTCGACCCTGGAATTGTGACTAGTTGGTCCCCTTCGCATCGGGGCAGTAACGAGTATACCGCGGCGCTCGATTTGGTTAGCCGTACCGCAGCGCTCGCATGGGATCCACACGCGCGGCGCGCAGCGTCGGAATCGCTCCCGCCAGCAGAGCGACCGCAAACAGCACGGCTACTGCGCCCGTGAACACGGCGGAATCGGCAGGCTGCACGCCAAAGAGCTGCGAAGCCAGAGCGCGGGTGAGAGCCAGTCCCGCGACTACGCCGATGGCAGCTCCTGCCACGATCATCCAGATCACTTCGCGCAGAATGAGCGCGAAAATGGATTGACGACGCGCCCCGAGCGCCATACGAATGCCGATCTCTGCGGTGCGGCGGCTGACGCTGTAGGCGACCACGCCATACAGGCCTAAACTCGCGAGCAGTAAGGCCAGCAGCCCTGATGTACTCGTAAGTACGGCAACCGCGCGATCGCGGTAGACAGAGTTTTGAATCTGCACCTGCACTTTGTCCATCGCCGTAACAGGTAACGAGTGATCGAGCGAGTTCACGATCTGGTGAATCGCAGCCGGCAGGCTGGCGTCCTCGTCGCGCGTGCGCACCAGGAATACCGCTTGCGGCGCGGGTGCATTCGGCTGAGCCGGTTGTAGAAACGGAAGATAGTAGAACGGCTTCGGCGCCTCGCGCAAACTCCCTAGCTGCGCATTGGGCACTACGCCCACGATCTGAATATCGAGCTTCTTGCCTCCGCCAACCTCCATCATGCTGCCCACGGCCTCTCGGCCGCGAATGAAGCGCTTGACGAACGCCTCGTTCACCACCGCCGTCTTCTGCGCGTTCGGCACATCGGCAGCAGTGAATTCGCGCCCGGCAAGCAGCGGAATGCCCAGCGTGCGGAAGAAGCCGGGAGCAACAAGGTTCGTTCCGGCATCCATATTTTCGTCCTCTCGCTCGTGATAGCCTTCGACGGTCACATTGGTAGAGGAATTGGAATCGGAGTACGGTCCAAGCTGGCAAAAGGAAATCGCCGTCGTCCCTGGGAGACGCGGACAAGCGCTGTTCAACCTGGTTGTATAGGTTCAGCGCCTGAGCGGTCGTGTAGCGGTCCAGTCCCGGATCGATCGTGAACGTCTCCAGGTTCTCCGTGTGGAATCCCGGATTATGGTGGAGCAATTTACCGAAGCTCTTCGTAAGCAAGCCGGCTCCCGCCAGGAGCACCACGCACAGCGCGATCTCAAGAACGATCAGCGCTCTCCGCCACTGCGTCTGACTGATCCCGGAGACACCTTGCCGTCCCTGATCCTTGAGCGTTGAAGCCGCATTCTCGGCGCTCACTTGCCAGGCCGGAAGGATCCCGAAGGCCAAACCGGCAATTACCGAGACCAGCAAAGTGAAACCGATCACCGGCCAGTTGAAGCCGCTCGTGATCCAACCGCCGCCCACGTCCGGCGGCAGTATGTGCAGAATGCCGCGCGTGAGCGCGACCGACAGAAAGAGGCCCAGCACGCACCCGAGCAGCGCCAGGAGAATGCTTTCAGAAAGCAGTTGTGAAATAATCTGGCGTCGCGTCGCGCCCACCGAGCGGCGAATCGCGATCTCCCGTTGCCGCGCGCTGGCGCGAACCAGCAGCAAACCGGCGAGATTCGCACAGGCGATCAGCAGCAGTCCCCCAGCCGCGGCGATCAACACCAGCAGCGGTTTCTTCCACGATTGCTCCAGGCTGTTCAGTCCATCGGTGGCCGGTTGCAGCTCGAGACGAACGGCCAGCACGCGTTGACGTGCATGCTCGCTCTTAGCGTGCAGAGCGCCCAGTTCGTCGCGCAGAATAGCCGTGAAGGCGGCATTCAGCGCGGCTTGTGCGCGAGGCCGGGAAACGTCCGGGCGCAGGCGTGCAATGGCCGTCAGCCAATGCCAGCGCGCATCGTCGAAGCCACTGAAATCCGGATTCGCCACCGCGGCCATCGAAATCGGTACATATAGATCCGGAGTCTGGCCCGAGAGCACGCTGTGAAACTCGGGCGGTGCGATCCCAACAATCATCATCGGATGACCGTTGACCAGCACCTTTTGCCCAATTACGTTGGCGCTGCCGTACTGCTTGCTCCAGAATGCGTACCCAAGCACGACTACATCATTGCCGCCCCGCACTGTATCGTCTTGCGGAGTCAGCAGCCGGCCTGCAAACGGACGCACGCCGAGTACCGGAAAGAAGTTGCCGGAGACGATCTCTGCCTGTGCGCGATCCGTGTGGCCGTTGCGCAAGACATCCGCCGAACCACCCATCCGCGCAACCAAGCCTTGCACAACAGAACCCGCCCCGTCCCGAATGTGCAAGTACATCGGATACGAGAAAACAGATTCAAAATTATCGCTATCCGAATGGCCGGAAAGCCTTCCGGTCTGATGCAGCACCACGAGCTGCCCCGGATTTCGCACCGGAAGATCGCGCAGCAACACCTGATAAAAGAGCGAGAAAATAGCCGCAGTCGCGCCGATTCCCAATCCGAAAGTCGCCACCGCCATGCTCAGGAAAATCGGGCTGCGGCGCAAGGTCCGCCAGGCGTATCTGAAGTCACGGAGCACGAGTTACCCTCCTGGGAACTGTAGCAACTTAGACGCGCAAGTCGACGAATCTGTTTGGGATCAACCTACTTTTTCGGCGATTGATTTACCCTGCACGAACTGAAGCAGATAATCGGGGCCGCCCGCCTTCGAATCCGTGCCGGACATGTTGAATCCGCCGAAAGGATGCGCTCCCACCATGGCGCCGGTGCACTTTCGATTGATATAGAGGTTGCCGACAAAGAACTGCCGCTTCGCTTTTTCGGCTTTGGTGCGATTGGTCGTGAAAACGGCTCCGGTGAGCCCATATTCGGAATCGTTGGCAAATTCGAGCGCTTGATCGAAATCCTTCGCCTTGGTAACTGCGAGCACGGGGCCGAAGATCTCTTCCTGGAAGATGCGGGCCTTCGAATCGATATCGGCGATGACGGTCGGCTTGACAAAGTAACCGTCGCCGCCGGTATGCGCGCCGCCGGTGATGAGTCGTCCCTCCCTCTTGCCAACTTCGATGTACTTCAGAATTGAATCCATGGCGCGCTTGCTGATGACCGGGCCCATGTAGTTCTGAAACTCATCGGATGGTCCGATACTGAGACTTTCGGTCTTGCTCTTCAGCTTGTCCAGAAATTCGTCGTACACCGCCTCGTCCACGATCGCGCGCGAGCAGGCCGAACATTTCTGGCCCTGATACCCAAAAGCAGAATAGAGCACCCCGAGAACGGCTTGGTCCAGATCGCATTCGCGATCCACCACGATGGCATCTTTGCCGCCCATCTCCGCGATCACACGCTTGATCCAGAGCTGGCCTTTTGGCGTCTTGGCAGCCAGTTCGTTGATGTGCAAACCCACATCCCGCGAGCCCGTGAAAGAAACAAATCGGGTTTTCGGATGCGACACAAGCACATCGCCGATGGCCGCGCCGCTTCCGACCAGGAGCGAGAAACTCTGCCCCGGCACGCCAGCTTCGAGCATGGCTTCGGCAAATTTCACGGCAATCGTTGGCGTATCGCTCGATGGCTTGATCACCACCGTGTTGCCCGTGACCAGCGCGGCCGTCGCCATCCCGACCAGAATGGCGAGCGGGAAATTCCACGGTGGGATAACGACGCCCACTCCCAGCGGGAGATACATCAGCTCGTCGCGCTCGCCCGAAAGCTGAACCAGGGGATCCGGTCTGGCGAGCTTCAGCGCCTGCCGGGCATAATATTCGCAGAAATCAATCGCTTCCGAAACGTCCGCTTCCGCTTCCGCCCAAGTCTTGCCGGCTTCATACACAAGCCACGCGTCAAACTCATATTTGCGGTCGCGGATGACTTCGGCGATGCGAACCAGGTACTCCGCGCGTTGTTCAACCGGGATTTCGGCCCAGGTGGGAAAGTACGACCAGGCGGCCTCGATGGCATCCTTCGCATCCTGCTCCGAACCTTTCTGGTGGATACCGACCACCTCGGACGGATTGGACGGATTCAGCGATTCGAGTTTTGCTTTAGATTTGCGACGCTCGCCGGCGATCAGCAGATCGTATTCCCGGCCGAATTCCGAGCGAACCTGGGCGAGCGCGGCGCGCATCGCCTCGGCTTTATCGGGTTTACTGAAATCCGTGTAGGGCTCATTTACGAATTTGGCTAATTGCAGAGGCGGAGAAGCGATAGCGGGCATAGAGATAGACCTCTCTTTGGATGTGCAAGCGGGCGCTTAGATGCGCTCGTCGATCGTTTTCTCGGCAATCTGCCGGCCCCGCTCAAACATTTCGGCAGCGGATTCGGCGATCTCACGGCCGCGCTCGTATAGGTCACGGCCCTTGTCGAACAGCTCTTGACTGGATTCGAGCAAAGATTTCTTCCCTTGTTCCGCCTGCCGGGTGATTCGCCGCCGGAGCTTTACTCCGGATTCCGGCGCAGCCAACAGCGCGGCCGCGGCTCCCAAGAACGCACCGCAAAGAAACCATCCAAAGACAGCGGTATTACTGTGGCGCTCCATGTCTTTCCTCCGTACTCATTCTATGCTCCAAAGCCAAAGTGGCGCTGGTTTAATGAAAGGTCTGAAGTTCGACAGCTTCGCCATCGGTGCGGAACGTGATCAATCCGCGCTGATCGGTTCGGAACACTGCGACGTGGTGCTCCAAGAGGCGCTGCAGTACATCCGGGTGAGGATGATGGAACTGATTCTGGTAACCGTCCGAAATCATCGCAAATTGCGGACGGATCTGCTCCAGAAACTGCTCAGTCGACGAAGTCCGGCTCCCGTGATGGCCGACTTTCAGCAACGTTACCGGGCGAAGCTGACCGCTGTTCACCATGTCGTCTTCCGATAACCGCTCGGCATCCCCGCCAGCAAAACTCTTCTGTCTTTGTAGGTGATTTCGAGCACCAGCGAATCGTTGTTTTGGGCGATCTCGCCTGGAACGTAATCGCTGGAAGGCGCGAGCACACGAATTTCCGTTCCACCCAGGCTGAGCGGAGTTGGCGTCCGGTGAAGCTGGACAATTTTCACGCGATCCGCTTGGGCATGGGTTTGCACGGTTTTCCACTCGGCCGTTTCCGGTTCCGCGCCGATCCAGAGCGCGCGCGGATGAAAATTATCGAGAACGGCTCCTAACCCCGCCATGTGGTCGGAATGTCCGTGCGTGAGAACGGCATAGTCGAGATGGTGAATGCGGCGGCTCCAGAGATAAGGCGAGACGACATCCTCGCCGATATCGATCTGCGGCTTGCGGCGCATGCGCTCCATGCCGGGAAAACCGCCGGCATCCACCAGCATGGTTTCGCGATCCGGGAAAACCACTAGCAAGCTGTCTCCCTGCCCGACATCAATCGCAGTCACTTCCAAGTCGTGAGGAACCAGGTTTGGGCTGCCATGGCTGCCAGCAGAGAATCCCGAACAGCAAAAGTGAGCAGGCCAGCGCGGGTGCGACGAGCGCGCGTTTCCTTCGGATCGCCAGAGTCAGCAATACCAGCGAAGCCGCGAAAGCGACGGAGAGCCAGAGCGGAAGGGCGGCCAAACGCCAGGACGGCTCGATTCCCGCGTGCCAGCCGGCCACTGCTTCCGACCATTTCAGGCAGAGCGCGGTCAGCCAGGCGAGCGGGTACCAGCCGGTAAGGATGGAGGCGAAGCCGAACGGGATTACCAGCGAAAGCAGCGGAACTACGATGATGTTGGCGGACAAGCCCGGTGACCGAAAGCCGATGGAAGTAACTGGCCATGGGGAGCGCCAGGCCGAACTGAATGCACGCCGACACGATCACCGTATCCAGAACGAAGGCGGAGAGCAGAACGAATTTCGAAACCAGGAAGAGCGCACGGGCGCTGGAAAGACGCGACCACAGGTGAAGAGTTTCCGCAGCAGCCGGAACTCGACACGCCATCGCGCGGCGGCCACCTCGACCTGCGGATCGTAGCGCAGCTGATCGAACCGCCGGACTGCTGCGCGAAGTGGTTCAGTCACCCGGTCCATTACGCGGAATGGCGAAGGCAGCAATAGCCGCTGCCGATAAGAAACGACAGTTGAAAGCTAGGATCGAAGAGCTCTTCGGGATCGAACAACAGATAGATCAGTCCGACACCTGCAATCACGTTCAGAATGCGTGTTTTCCGGAAGCAGTACGCCGCCAAAAGAAAACCGTGAACCCGCCCGCCGCGCGCACGACCGGCGAACCGAAGCCGCAGAGAATTGCGTATATCCAGCACACGGCGGTTGCAATGGCTCAAGGCCGGGAGACGCCGAAAATGAAACAGCCGAAAAAGCAGGAGCAAGACTGAACGCCAAAACCGAAACGTGCAGTCCGGAGATGACCAGCGCGTGATAAGTTCCGGTGATCCGAAAATCGGTGGTCCAGCGGCGTTCGACTCCGCTGGTTTCGCCCAGTAGCGTTGCTTGCAGCAGCCCGGCGGTGTGCGGGTCGCCGGGATAGAGCCGGCTCAGGCGGTCCAGTGCCCAGGTGCGAACGGCGAACATCCAGCCAGCTGCGCGCGAGCCGCACCGGGATGGCAACTGCGAACATCGGAGGGGCTCGCTACCGAACCCGTCCAATAGATGTGCTGGGCGGCGAGGTAGGCCGCGTAATCGAAGGCGTCCGGATTCTGAAAGTTACGTGGAGAGCGAATTTTGGCCGCGGCTTCGATCCGCTCGCCGTACGGGAGCCGGATCGTCTCGTTTCGCCTTCAAATTGACTGACATCCGAACGGCTGCGCGAGGAGCCAATTCGAGCGTGAATTGCGCGCGATCGGGAGAGAACACCGTTGGGGCAATGACACACCCGCTCAGGAGAACAATTTCGCCATCTTGCGCGTTCAGCACCGGGGCTCTCCCCTGACGGTGAGTCACCTGCGTCGCTATCCCGACGAGGGCCAAGGCTGTGCAGAACCCCGCCAGCCGAAACCGGTGGGCGCTTGTAAACACAAGAGAAATAAGGACAATCGCCGCGGCCAGAATGCCCGGAAAAAGCAGGTCCCGGAGGGTGAAATAGAAGAAATGCGCCGCGAGAATGCCCAGGGCGAGAAACGAAACGGGAATCACGAGCGGCTCGCGGCGCACATTCATTAGTGGGAAACCCGGCAGGAGGGCTCTCTTCGAACTGCGTTATAGTGCCCCCATGAGAGCCGATTTGCGCTATGCGGCGCGGACACTGAAGAGTTCCCCGGGCTTCCTGATTGTCGCGCTGCTCGTTCTGGCGCTGGGAATTGGAGCGACCACGGCCGTATTCAGCATTCTGAACGCAGTAGTGCTGCGATCCCTGCCATTTGGTCATCCGCAAAGTTTGGCGTATTTGTGGACGCCGAACACCAAATGGAAAGCGCAGAACCTTCCCGACGAAATGTCGCCGACCTATGCCGATTTTTACGATTGGCAGCGGCTCAGCCACTCTTTTTCGTCGATGGCCACGCTCGATAACAAGAGCTATAACCTGATGGCCGATCGTGGCGTGAAGAGAATCAACACCGCTCGCGTAACCGGCGGGTTCTTTCGGACGCTTCAGGTCGCACCGGTGCTGGGTAGAGCAATCACACGGGATGACGATCAGGCGGGTCACGAACACGTGGCCCTTATCAGCGATGCGCTGTGGCGCGAGGCGTTCGGTGGCAGCCCGGATGTGTTGGGCCGGCCGTTGCGCCTCAATCGCGTGACCTACACAGTCATCGGTGTGATGCCGAAAGACTTCACGTTTCCGCATCAAGGCGATATTCCAGCGGCGATGGCAGGAGTCACGGAAACCGATGTCTGGATTCCGCTGGCGCTCTCGGCCAAAGATAAATCGGATCGCGTTGATATGCCGAGCGGAGATGCGGTCATCGGACGTTTGAAGCCCGGCATCTCGGTGGCGCAAGCGCAGTCGGAGCTGGTCGCTATCGAGTCGCATCTGGATCCTTTGTATCCAGAGCAATGGCGCGGCTGGACCCCGCTCGTGAGACCCGTTGTTGCGACCATTATCGGCCCGGTGGAAAAGATGATGTGGCTGTTGCTGGGCGCGGTCCTGTTGGTCTTGTTGATTGCGTGCGGGAATGTTGCGAATCTGTTGTTGGCGCGGGCGGCCGGCCGCATGCATGAAATGGGCATCCGTGCGGCATTAGGCGCAGCGCGGTTCCGCCTGGTGCGGCAGATGATGACCGAATCGGTGCTGCTGAGCAGTATGGGGGGCGCGCTTGGAATCCTGCTGGCGGTGGGGCTGGTCCGTGTTCTGGTTTTGCTGGATCCCGGCGGTATTCCGCGGTTCAATCAAGCTTCTGTGGATTGGCGTGTCCTTGGCGTAGCCGTTGCGCTTTCGCTGATTACCGGCGTACTGAGCGCGTGGGCGCCGGCGTTATCCGCGTCTCGCGCCTCCGCGGGTGAACTCATGAAGGAAGGCGGGAACAGGGGTACAGTGCGCGGCGCAAACCGGTGGCGAAGTTTCCTCATCGTCGCTGAAGTAGCGCTCTCGGTGGTCCTCCTCGCTGGAGCGGGGTTGCTGATCCGCAGTTATCTGAACGTGACGGCAGTCAATCCTGGCTTCTCGCGCTCTACGCTCACGCTGAAGGTGCCGGTGGACGACCAATACAAAACACCCCAGCAGCGGGAAGTTTTCTATCGCCAATTTCTCCAAAAGCTTCGAGCCTTACCCGGGGTCGAGAATGCCGGCGCAGCCAACATCATTCCGCTGGACCACAGCGGCAGCATCACTACTGTCGACATTGAGGGACTCGGGAAACCCAACGAGCTGACCGATGGTCGATCCATCACGACCGGCTACCTGGAGGCAATGGGGATTCCCTTGCTTGCCGGAAGACGGTTCAGCGATGCCGATTTCGCCGGCCGAACCGCGGCCGTCATCGTCAACGAGAGTTTCGTGAACACCTATCTGCACGGCCGTCGTCCGCTTGGGCAACGGGTTCGTACCGGCACGGATTGGACACCGATTGTCGGAGTCGTCGGCGACCTTCACGGGGAGGCGCTCGAGCAGAAACCTCTTCCCGAACTGTTTTACCCCTACTCGCAGGGTTTCGGTAACGCCGTCGGTTTTGCAATCAGAGGCAAGGTCCCCGGCTCTGCCCTCATACCCAGCGTTCGCGCTGCCCTGCACCAACTCGATCCCACGCTAGCGCCGGAAGATGTTCACACTATGCAGGAGCGGGTATTCGAAGCGAACTCGCGGCGGCGCTTCCAGACGTTGGTTCTGACTTGGTTCGCGGGGTTGGCCGTTTTCCTGGCCGTGGTCGGACTTTACGGTGTGATGGCCTATTCGGTCAAGCAGCGGACGCCGGAAATCGGAATTCGTATGGCTCTGGGAAGCTCGGCAGCACGGACGCTCGCAAGGGTGCTGCGGCAAGGTTTAGCTCTGATTGTGATCGGGTTGGTGACGGGAACGGCTGTTGCGATCGTGGTCACGCGTCTGATACAGTCATGGCTCTACGATGTCACGCCGGCGGATCCGCTCACGCTTTTAGGAGTTGGAGTACTTCTGCTGTTGTTCGGCGGTTGCGCTTGCCTGATACCCGCCGTTCACGCCATGCGCATCGAGCCGGTACAAGCCCTGAGACACGAATAAAATCACTCGACGATGCCAGGCAACAGCGAGACCGACCCCGCGTGTTATCGTGCAATTTCGGGCGTTCTAACGCATTACTAATTACTAAACGCCCCTCCATCGTTTACAACACGGCGGCGGCGATGTCTACTTCCATTGAATCTCCATTCACCGTCGAGACCCAAGTCGTCACATTCCCGTCGCTGACGCTCGATTGCGGAGTTACGCTGCTTCACGTGGACGTTGCGTTTGAGACGTACGGGTCACTGGACGCCGATCGCAAGAATGCCATTCTGGTGCTGCATGCCTTCTCGGGCGATGCGCATGCGGCGGGGATCGACAAAGGGACGGGGCAGCCGGGCTGGTGGTCTCCCATGGTTGGCCCAGGTCTCGCTTTCGATACCGACCGGTACTTTGTAATATCCTCCAACGTGCTGGGAGGATGCCGGGGCACAACTGGTCCGGGCTCAATCGATCCATCGACCGGCGAACCGTATGGGATGCATTTTCCGGTGATCACCGTCGGCGATATGGTGCGCCTTCAGAAGATGCTGATTGAGCATCTGGGGATCAGCCGCTTGCTGGCAGTTGCGGGCGGCTCCATGGGCGGGATGCAGGCGCTGGAATGGACAGTGGCGTATCCAGATTCGGTAGCGGCCGCCATCCCGATTGCCGCGACTTCGAGACACAGCGCCCAGCAGATTGCATTCAACGAAGTCGGCCGGCAAGCGATCATGGCCGATCCCGACTGGAACGAAGGCAACTATTACGATGCGAAGCCGCCGGCGCGGGGTCTGGCAGTAGCGCGTATGGTGGGACACATTACCTACATGAGTGACGCGTCGATGCGGCAAAAGTTCGGCCGACGGCTGCGCGACAAAGATGCATTTGGCTTCGATTTCTCGGTTGATTTTGAGGTGGAGAGCTATCTGCGGTATCGGGGGAGCCAGTTTGTCAGCCGCTTCGATGCCAATTCGTACCTGTACATCACGAAAGCGATGGATTATTTCGATCTTTCAGCGGGCCGCCCATCTCTGGCGTCAGCTTTTGAGCGGACGAGAACACGTTTTCTGGTATTGAGCTTCACTTCGGATTGGCTGTATCCGACCTATCAGTCATTAGAAACAGTCAGCGCTTTGCGCAGCCGCGACATAGATGTCGCTTTTTGTGAACTGACATCGACCTACGGTCACGACGCCTTTCTGTTGGAGACGAAAGAGCAGAGCGAAATGGTGGCCGGCTTTCTCGCAAGCGTGTATCGGGATACTGCAACCAGCCGGCCATCCCTGCAAACACAAGACACAGACACGAAGGCGGCGATCAGCGCGCGCCCCGATTACGCGATGATCGCCGAGCTGGTGGAATCCGGATCCAGAGTTCTGGATCTTGGGTGCGGAGAAGGCGAGTTGCTGGCTTGGTTGCGGGAACACAAAGAGATCGACGGGCGGGGAGTGGAGATCGATCCGCACAAGGTGCATCATGCAATCGCGCGAGGAGTTTCCGCCTATCAGAGCGACATCGACCAGGGCTTAGCCGATTATCCCGACCACAGTTTCGATTTCGTAATTTTGAGCCAAACATTGCAGGAGACGCGATATCCGCTACAGGTACTAAAGGAAATGTTACGAGTTGGGCGGCACGGGATTGTGGCCTTTCCGAATTTCGCGCACTGGTCCACACGCCTGGCGCATCTTTTGAGTGGCCGCGCGCCGCGAACCAAGTTGTTTCCCTACGACTGGTACGAGTCTCCGAATCTACACTTCTTGACTGTCCACGATTTTGTCCTGCTTTGCCGGAATCAGGATTGGACGATTGAACGGCAGATCTTCCTGCGCGGCGACCGGCAGGTGAGACGATTTCCGAACGTCTTCTCGGAAGTTGCGGTTTTTTCTATTCGCGCCTCGCACTGACGAGTCTCTATACACTGTAAACGTGCCATTTGCCGCCGACGCCTACATTCAACAACACGAGCAACTTTTCTTAAACGAGTTGCTCGAATTCCTTCGAATTCCAAGTATCAGCACGTTGCCTGAGCATAAGAACGATGTCGTCCGGGCGGCCCAGTTTATGGCCGACAGCCTGAAGGGCGCCGGGGTCGAGCACGTGGAAGTGATCGCGACCGGCAAGCACCCGCTGGTGTACGGCGACTGGCTGCACGCCCCGGGAAAGCCGACCGTACTCTGCTACGGGCACTACGATGTGCAGCCGCCGGACCCGCTCGATCTATGGCTGTCGCCACCATTCGAGCCGAGCATTCGGGACGGCAATATCTATGCCCGCGGCGCTTGTGACGACAAGGGCCAGGTTTACATGCACGTGAAGGCGGTCCAAGCACTGCGAGCCAGCAACGGCGGGAAATTGCCCGTGAATGTGAAGTTCCTGATTGAAGGCGAGGAGGAGGTAGGCGGCGAGTCAATCTCGGAATACGTTCCTAAGCATAAAGACAAGCTGAAGGCCGACGTAGCGCTGGTCTCAGATACCGAGTTATTTGCGGATGGTGTTCCAACCTTGTGCATCGGTCTGCGAGGGCTGATGTATCTGGAAATTGAAGCGAAGGGCCCATCTCGTGACTTGCATTCGGGGATGTACGGCGGCGCAGCGCCTAATGCTGTTTACGGCTTGATCGAATTGCTTGCGCAAGCGAAGGACGCGGATGGGCATATTCGGATACCCGGAATCTATGACGATGTGGCTGCTCCCGATCACGCGGAGGTGGAAAGCTGGCACCGGCTTCCCTTCTCCGAACAACATTTCCTGCGGGACGAAGTCGGGTCGACGGAGCTGACTGGAGAGCCTGAACAATCGGTCTTATCGAGAGTCTGGGCGCGGCCGACATTTGAGGTCCACGGCATCGCAGGCGGCTTCACGGGCGCAGGAGCGAAGACGGTTATACCCGCGAAAGCAGTGGCAAAAGTCAGCGTGCGGCTTGTGCCCAATCAGAATCCCGAACGAGTTCTGTCTGGAGTAAGAGCGTGGGTGAAGGATCACACGCCCAAAGGCATTCAAACTGAAATACGAGTCTTGAGTGCGGGACCTGCGATATCGGTCAATCCCGATCATCCTGCCATTGACATCGCCGCGCGTGTGTTTAGCGAGACGATGGGCAAGCCGACCGTCTTCATTCGCAGCGGCGGTTCGATTCCGATTGTTGGGGAGTTCGCGAATCACCTCGGGATACCGACTGTTTTGATGGGCTTCGGCTTGCCGGACGACGGTTTGCATTCGCCAAACGAGAAGTACAGGATTGATAATTACTATCTCGGAATTCGAACGATTGCGCGATTTTTCGAGGCGTATGGCCAAAAAAACTCTCGTCAATAGGGCTGTCTGGCGAAGTTGGGGGCGTAGCGGGCTTTGAACTTGGCACCCCACGCTGCGCAGGACTGCCGCGATGGCCACCAAGAATTGTTCGATTTCAGGTTTTCCGTTTGGCGGCCCAGCAAGCATTGCGTTCACCGCAGACTTTCGCGGGGTTAAGCTTCAATAGTTCTTCCATGAGAAGGATTGTTGCTGTCAAGTTGGATCAGCCGGTTTTCTCTGTTGCCCTTCTTCCATTCGCACTCGTTTTCGCCAGCGTGAGGGCGAGGTGCAGATTGGGGTCCTTGATCAGAGTGGCGCTGCTATCTGCAAATCGGCTTCGCTGGTCAGAGGATCAGCTTAAGTCTCGAACCATTTACGCAGTCACCAGGACACGGCACGTCCCAGGGGTATTCCTTGTTAAGCAGCCGTTTGCGCTGCTGAGGTGGAGCGAAACGGCTGATACTCGACTTGATCAACCCAGAGTCGATGTAATAGGACTGCAAGTTTGCGGGCGACCGCGACCACCGCACGCTTCTTAGCATTTGGACCGCCTCGTTTGGAAAATTCGCAGCCCCATCGCCGGAGCTCCGTTTCAGGACCGAGGGGGCCGAGGATATACTGCGCGCTTCCTACCAGAAGTTTTCGTAAGTAACTGTCGCCGGCTTTCGAGATTCCCAGTTGCGGTGCACATGCACCAGATTGACTTTGTTTCGGTACGAGTCCGAGGTACCTTCCGACATCGCGACTCTTCCGAAAACGGGCCGGATCCTCGAGAGTCAAAACGAAGCTTAGTGCCGTTAGCGCACCGACTCCTGGAACGGTTCGCAACGCCTGCGTCTCTGGAAAATCTTTATCCGCGACCTGCAGGATCTGTTTCTCGTATGCCTGAATCTGAGCGCTTAAGATGGCGATCTGTTTGCGAAGGGGATCTAAGGCGGGGCGAAGAATATTTGGAATCAGGGCCGTGGTCTTCCCAAAGAAGCCTTCGCTGGAACAACGCGGCAAACGTTCGCCAAAACTCTTGACGATTCCGCGGACACAGTTGATGAGCTGTGTGCGGGATGCTACCAAGGCTTGTCGAGCGCGGATAAGACACAGATGGGCCTGTGCCTTATCGCTGCGATGTTGCACCGGCGACAACAGTGTAGGATCCAGCCGCACCAGCCTGGCCAACGTACGGGCATCAACTTTGTCGCTTTTTCTCGAACTCTTGTGGATGAGGTGAACCTGGCTGGCGTTCGCGACGACTACTTTGTGTCCCGCATTGGTCAACAACGAACTCACCCATCGCGAATGAGTTCCTACTTCCAAAGCGACCAACGTCGCCGGAAAGGATGCGAACTGAGCAGCAAATGCTGCTGGAGTACTTTGCAGCCGGCCCTCCATCAGGACATCTCCATTCCCGTTGAGAATGCAATAGTGACTGATACGGTCGCCGAGATCGATACCAATAGCCCAGGGGCCTTCGTGCTGCTGGGTGAGAACTGATTCATTGTTTGCTTCGATCTTCTTTTTTCTGGTTGCCATGCGGTTGCCTCTTCCAGAGCGTAGCTTGCTCCAGATGACTGGCCTTCTCATCCCATCTGCAAAAGGTGGTTGGGTGTACCCGAGATTCGCCGTGTTATACTTCTCAGGGTAGTTCCGCACCTGATCCAGGGTTTCCGGGCTTGTGCGGTTCTCCGGCGGCCTCCGCCAAAATCCACCAGAATTTCCGGGACAGAATTATGCCCAAGATGAAGACACATAAGGGCGCGTCGAAGCGTTTCAAGAAGACGGGTACCGGCAAGATCGCCCGGCGACACGCATTCGCACGCCATATTTTGACATCGAAACCGCGCTCTCGCAAGCGCAAGCTTGGTCACGGGGTAATTGCCGACGAGACAGATCAAGCCAAGCTGAGAACCATGCTGCCCTATTAGGAGCCGCTATTTTATCGAGCAGGAGCAGCGCGCTGCACGTGCCTGCCGCCTCTCAAGCAGCCGTGCTGCAGTTTAAATTAAGGAGAAAACGTGCCGAGAGTAAAAAGAGGTACCAACCGGCGAGATTATCGCCACAAGACGCTTCGCCTCGCGAAGGGTTACTTCCTAACAAAATCGAAGCTAAATCGCTCCGCCCAGGAAGCAGTCGAGAAGGCGCTGCGTTATGGTTACGTGGGCCGCAGGCTAAAAAAGCGGAATTTCCGTTCGCTTTGGATTGTGCGTATCAATGCGGCTTGCCGCATCTCCGCCATCTCTTACAGCAAATTTATTAGCGGTCTGAAGCGTGCCGGCATCGACCTGAACCGCAAGGTTCTCGCCGACATAGCAGTGAACGACTCAGCGGGTTTTGCGAGTCTGGTGCAACGGGCGAAAGCCGCTCATCAAGCTAACGTCCAATAAAGGGTAAGTAAGAAGATCCAGAGAATAGCATGGAAGCAGTACAAGAAGAAGGCCTCGATACTTTAGCGAATCTCGAAGAGCGGATAACGCGCGCGGTACAAGTGATCGGCGCGCTACGGCATGAGAACATTGATTCTCAACAGCGTCTGAAGGCCGCGCAGGATGAGCTCAGCTCGGCCAAATCCCAGACGGAAGAAGCCCAGGCGCTTTCGGCGGAGTTCCAGAAGGAGAACCGGGTTCTGGAAGAAAAGGTCGGGCAGCTGAACCGGCAGCTCGAAGAACTTCGGGGCGAGCGCAAGCAAGTTAAGAGTCGCATCGAGAAGCTGCTGAACCAGCTCGATCTTCTCAGCGCAAGCTGAGCCTTACATGGCCACCTCGGACCCTTACAAACAGACCGTCCGGGTTTCGATCTTCAATCAGAGCTACGCGGTCTCAACGTCTGGAGATCCACACGAGATCGAGGAGCTCGCCGCCGAAATCGATGACCTGATGTCATCCATCGCGCGCCGTACGGGCAGTCTTGATTCCGCCCGCACGGCTGTTCTGGCGTGCTTGCATCTCGCCGACCGGCTCCGGACAGCGGAACGCGCGGTGGAAGCGGTCAGACACTCGCTTCTTCACAAGACCCGCGATCTTGCGCTATTGCTGGATCAGGCGCTACTTGAGAACGAAAGTCCACCCAAGCCTTAAAAGATCCGCGCCTGCTTTTGCAGACTGCCGAACGTGCCGACATTAGCTATCGAGAAGGAAAACAGATACTGATTGTCGTTTCTGATCCCGAGGTTGAATTGGCGTGTCTGAAAACTGAAGCCGCAACAATTCGTGTTATATGAGAGCTGAAGGACGTCGAAGAGTCGCCGGCCTCGAATCAGATCGTAGTCGAAGCTAGCGGCTGCGTTCCAGCCCTTTCCGTTGGGATTTCCGTATCCCCCACCGAAAGTCAACTGATTCGCCGCCGCTGCAATAAAAACCGGACTCGTATTGGTCGCCGAATCTCCTACACTTACCGAATATTTGCGGTAACGGACGCTGGTGGCAAAGGTGCTGGCCACAAGTTTTTTTCGAAGCGGATCGTAGTCGGCGCGCCACTGGATTGATAGAAAGCTGTAGGGACTCACGTCGAAGGTCGAGACGACCGGTGAATAGTTCCGCGGACCATCTAGAAACGCGAACGGTGTGAGCTCTTCAGTGGCAAGCACGATGTTCGCCATATTCGGTTCCACCACTCCGCCGAACGTCGGATCGAAATAGCGAGCCTGGGCAACGCGCCAGGTCAGGAACTCATTCACGTTTCCGGCCTTGTCCTTGCGATACAGCCGATTCGTGAGTGAGACTGTGAGCTGGTTGGTGTTCGACAAAATGTCCGTTTCATCAAAAAGGATCGTCTTCCGAAATTCGTTAATTCCGGTGACGTATTCATATGTCGCTTCCGCTTCGACGACGTGCTTTACTTTCTCACCGAGGTGCAACCATTTCGGCGGCGTGAAGATTCTCTCGAGCGCCGGCGGCCGGAAGTCGAGCAGGAAATCGGCATCTTTTCGGAAGAGATCCGAATGGGCAAGCGTCGCGGTGGTCGAGGAACATGTTGAATATCCACCGCAGGGAATGTTCGCATTGAAAGTGCTGGTGTTGGTCGCGTAGGAATCAGTGTAGTCTGTAGCACCCATTGTGATACTCGGTGCAAGCGAAAAACCGGCAAAGCTGAACGACGTAGCCACTCTAGGCTCGATATCTATACGGCCTACCACGCCCGTTTGCAGAGTCTCCTTTGGACTGAAGCCTGTCACCATGCCCGTTGGCTCATCGCGGGTTAACGCCGCAGCGGTTGAGTCGAATGAGAACCATAGCGGCACAGGACCGGTTGCAATTTGCTGATCTCGCCCCGAGAACTCGATAGACGGAAGCTTCTGAATAAGGACCTGATTGGGCGTTTGTCCTTGGAACGTTATGGCTTGGAACTCCTGGTCCCGCTTTATGGCAATGTCCAGCGTGTAGGCATCGTCATGGAAATGCCGCTGCAGATAGCCGATGGACGCCACATCGTTCGAAACCGCCGTTGCAAACGAATACGAAAAGACCTCCCGGAATACGTAAGAGCTGAGATAGTTGTAATCCAATCGGCCATCGAAGCCCCAAATCCGCGTTCTCGCGGTCAACTCGAATTCGGTGCCACCCTCTCTTTCCAGCGTGTTGCCCACCAGAACACCCTTGTCGTTAACGCTGTATAGATTGAGGTTGAAATCGGTAACGTCGTTGGGCTTACCGCGGAAATCGTAGAGGAAAGCGGGGCCGCGCAGCGTAAAATCTTGCACTACGCCGGTCATATCGTAGCTCCGGCTCATGGCCCAGTAATAGCCAAGTCCGTAAACGTATCCAAAGAGAGAACTATGCCCGAAATTGGGCGTGAGGAATCCGCTTTGACGGGGGTTCCTGCCCAGCGGACGATAGAAGTACGGCAAATAGAGTAGCGGAACCCGTTTCAGCCGGAAGACGGTACTCCGTGCAATGGCGCGATCGCCCGGAATGATATCGAAGAGCGGCGCCTGGAAAGTCCACCATGGTTTCGGTATCTTGCAATCGGTGACAAATCCTTTGTGAAGGATGTAGCGATTCTTGATGCGCTCGGCCCAGGCCGCTTCAAAGTAAAAGGGATTAGTGGTGGTGAGGACGAACGGACTGGAAAGCATTTTCGAGGGAGAGGTACCCCGAACCTGGTAGAACTTCCCTTCCTCGGTCTCTAAGTTGTATTCAGCGTGATCCGCGTCAATTTTGTCGGCCGTGGAGAAATGTTCCAGATGAACATGGCCCCGAGCATAGGCCCAATGCGTATCCGAATTGTAGTCGATCTCGTCGCCTGAAATGACCATCTCGGAAGTTTCCACCTTGGCGGACCCCTTCAGATATCGCCATTCCTCGTTCGAATCTTGTGAGATCGCCGACATCCAGATCTCGGTTTCGGGCGGCAGATTGGCCTTGTCCGGCTTGGCTGCGGTCTGGGCCGAAGCGGCTGGTGGAAGGGCGCATAGGGCAGTTCCAAACAAAAACAACAAGTTAAGTAAGAAATGTTCTAGACAATCTTCACGTTTTCTGGTAGATACAGAAACTGGGGGAACTAGCCGCGGAGGAGAGAGCTTCAACCGAAAACCGTAGCATGCCAACGCGCGCTGCCGCAACAAAAGGCGTAGCTTAGGATAATTTCTTTTATGACTTGCCAGCATTGCCAGACTTGGATTTTTGACGACGATCACCGCTGCCGCCGTTGCGGCCGGCGAGTCAAAAATTCACCGTCGCGAATTTCCGCCCAGACCTACCCGATCGCAGCGACCGCCACCGCTCCCGCTTACGACTTCACCCCGGTCCCCGGTGCGCAGGAGTGCTCTCAGCCCTCTCCCAGCCCGCAGACGGCGCAGCAGCCGCTATTCATGATGGCGCAGGAGCCACGTGTTATACCGTTCGACTCGCTAACCACGCCTGCCGAGCGTGAATCCATTCGAGCGCGAGCCGCTGAAGCGAGCCGTCCCGCTCCCGTCAAGAATGCCAAGGTGGAAGTGCGCCACGCGCGTGCGAAACACGATCGATCGCCGCGCGGCACACGCGATCAGTCGAAAGATCAGAGGCGGCTGGACTTCCTGGGGCATGAAGAAGTCCTCTCGCAGCCGCAATCGAATATTATCTGCGATGCTCCGGTCGCTCCGCCCGCTTTGCGCGTAGAAGCGGCCTTGATGGACGGCTTGATCGCGGCGTGCGGATGCCTTTTCATCCTTGCGGCTTACCTATACGAGGGGGGCCGCATCATTCCTTTTCCGGACAAGCACGCGCTGCCCTTTCTGCTGGCAGCGCTGGGAACGGTCCCGCTGTTCTATAAGCTCCTCTGGACTTTCGTAGGACGCGACAGCATCGGGATGCGAGCCGCCGGGCTTCGGCTGGTCGATTTCGATGGTAACCCTCCATCGCAAGAACGACGCTATTACCGCGCGTTCGGCAGCATTATCGGTCTGCTGGCCGCAGGAGTGGGTCTCGTTTGGGCGCTCGTGGATGAGGACAACCTCACTTGGCACGATCACATGTCGGCCACTTTCCCCACAGTCATTTCAGAAAGCTGATTGCTTTCCGCTCGCGGGAACGACCACGGCCGACATGGATCCTTTCGATTTCGGCATTCTCGGGTCCGCTCCGTAGCCGTGGATCTGGTCGCGCGCGAACTCGGCTTGGGGCCGTTCACACGTGATCACGACAGTGCGTCCAGTGGTGTCCACTTCCACAGCATGCTGGAAAGCGACCTCCAGGGGCACAAAGAACAGCTTTTGAAGCATCTCGATAACGTAATCGTACGTGTGTTCGTCGTCATCCAGCAAAACGACGTTGAATAACGAGCCGCGCTCCTGCTCTATGTCGTTCTGAAGCGAGGGCGTGGCCACGGGGGCCGTAACTGCACTCTGCATGTCAGCAGCGATACTTCATTGGAACATTGCGGGGCGACGCGGCGCAACCCCGATCGAATCGGGTACGCTATGTACATGCGCGCGCTTGGCCTTGCGGTATTGCTGCCGCTCCTGTTCGTGGGCGCTTTAGCAGGCGACACGCGCGAGGTGATCAAGACCACAGTCGCCGGACACGAGACGGTCTATGCGGAATTCATCCGAGGCCGGAGCATGCGTATCGAAGATCTCAGCCAGGATCTCACGGGGCGGTGCGACTACACGCATCAGAATGAGAAGGACGGCTGGTACATCCCAGGTGAAATTGGCGATGCCAGTGGCTCTTATCACCTTGCTGCGTACCTTGGCTTTGGGAATGGCGGTATTTGCCGCGATACCGTTGTGCGGCACGGTGATCCGTCGCCACCTGGAATGTCCGTTCGTGAGACCGATGGTTCCGTGACTCGCGACGTTCTGGAACTCTCAAACGGTACGTTAGACAGCAGCCTGTTTGAAGTGCCTGTGGGTTTCAAAAAAGTAGAGGCTTTACCGGGCTATCGGGCGGTAACTTTGTCCGAACGCCTCGGGATGGAATGGACACTACTGGAACGCGCCTTCGAATCGTGGTTCGATTAACGGGCGGATTGTGTGGCGCGGGTGGCCGCTTCCCCGCTTGGTTGGGCATCCAATTAACTGCTACAGTAGTAGTCATCCTCTATATGGGGGCGCAATGGTTTCGACGGGATCGAATCGTTGTGTGAAGGCGTGTCGGGTTCCGAGCTCCCGTAAAACGATCGGAAAACCATAACTGCCAATCAGCAGTTTGCTTACGCTGCTTAAGTAATTAAGTAGCCGCTTCGGCTAGTGAGCCTGTGCGCTAGCCGGTGAGCGTCATTTTGCAGGATAGGTACGAGGCTTCGGTCCGGAGCCCAAGGCCGAGATCAATCGGACTAGGCGGCTTTCGCTCTTGCCGGTTTTATAGGAAGCCGCTGAATTACCAGAACCGGATACACACGTAGGCTTTGCACGGCGGGCTTTCTCGGACGCGGGTTCAACTCCCGCCGCCTCCATAGCCACAATACTTTACACTAAGAAGCAAACGTTAATCTCACCTGTTCAGAGTATGCTGTTCGACGAACCCTCACGTAAGTGCTTTTTTGAATGCCTCATGCAAGAGCACGCAAACCGTGCTCTTTCCAACACCGCCTTTTTTCGCAAGAAGCGTGATCGTCATGCTGAGGGTTACTGGAAGTATAAAGAGTCTGTGGAGACTGTCTAGGGTGGTTTTCTCCACAGTATCTTGGTACTCATTACTTTTGGATCGCCTGTTGAGCACTAAGATCGGCTGGCGGGAAAGACACGGGTACGTGAATTTTTCACGTAATCCTGGATCAACGGCTTATTGAATGCTTTCAACTGGAAATACGGCCGTCGGCCTACGCCAACACGCCCGTGCAGCATTGGTCTGCGGCTGCTTTCAAGTTCTACCGAGTCATCTTTACTAGGCGAACAGTTCCCTCTGAGCACCCGGCGCCAAGCGCGCTGCCATCTGGAGAAAACGCGAGAGCAGTAACGACGCACCCGATTTTCTCCTTCGCGTTCGGCTGGTTCTCTTGCTCGCGTGAGACCTCGCCCCGGGTCATCTCAGGCAACTCGATGTCGCGAATCTGCTTCCACGAAGCCGCGTCGATCAGTTTAATGTGACGCCCACCCAGCGCCAGCAACTTGCCATCCCCGGAAAACGCGGCGGAGCCGAATCCGGATTCGACCTGACCAATCCAACCCCCTGTGGCTCGGTATAGCATCTGGCCAGGTTCGGAATACCCGCTGGCGCCCTGGACGTACCCGCGACCCACGCCCGCCCGGGCTGGGGAATTGTTTTGCCACAGCATTGCCATGACACTGCCGTGTTCCATGTAATGGGCGGTAACCAGCGTGTTGCCATCGGGAGAGAACACCACGCCGGTGATGACGCCAGATCCTGCCGGGGCGTTCCACGTGTCGATCCACGCTTTTGTGGCCACATCCCATTCGTGCAGTGTCCCGGATGCGTCACCCATCACGATCGTTTTGCCATCAGGCGCAAAAGCCGCTGCCCGCACCGTGGTATCGGCCAAATGGATTTCCTCTTCCACGGCCCAGGAACTCGTGTCCCAGACCTTCACGGGACCATAGGAATGTACAGTGATCAGACGTTTGCCGTCGGGGGAGAACTCGGCCCAGGTTACCGCCAGCTTTTGTGAAAGTTCTGCACTGGGTGCCTGGAGAACCTGAAGTGGAGTGTCCAACAGGTAGATTTCATCGATACCAAACCCCGACGCTTTTCTCGGCTTACCTGGGACCGCTGCGTCCCAAACTCGCGCACCGTCGCGCCCTTCCGCGGTCGCGATTTTGGTCCCGTCCGGGCTATAGGCAACCATCCGCATGCCAATGGAAAACGTGCGAGCCTTGCGGTAACTGGTGGTATCAAACAACGCCACAGGGCCAAACATTGAGAGACGCGCCAGTTCGCCGCCATTGGGAGAGAACCTGAGGAACGTCACGGGGCCAATCCCGCCTTTGATGACGACCGGGGCGCTCGGGGTCTGAAGAAAAACGCCTAAAGGGTTCTTGTGTTTCCCGACATCCGCAATCCCTTGATGCGCGGCGTCGGAGGGAACCCAGATTGGAGGGCCAATGTCGCGGGCAACGTGATACTCTCCATTTGATTCCAAGAGGGTGCTGCAAAGCCAACCCCGGGCGGGTGGCTCTTTCGGCAGCGGGATTCTGATCGTTCCTGAAGGCAGCTTGTATGAATCGTGAGGTTTCAGGCTGACGTCGTTCAACAAGAGTTCTCGCGAGAATATATTGTTCGGCCCCTCTGGGGTCGAAGACCTACAGATGCCCAGCCGCAGGGAGTGGAGCGTCACGGTTTGGTGCGCGACAACTGGGCCATTTTCGATCGTCACCACGACCTCGTCGAGCCGCACTGTGTACCTGCCGTCGATACCGTAACCCACGGTACCGAGCTGCTCCTGGTACAGATGGAAAGTGGCGGAATGAATGCCGGGTTTTGCCTGAGGTGATGCTGCAGAAGCAGAAGCATCTTGCGCCGCTATGCTCGGAGCCATGAGAAGCCCGACAAGTATCGTTGCGCAAATTCGAGCCACAAAGTTTGACGGGCGCCGCATGTAGAGGGCCTCCTCTGCTATTTAAACCGGAATTTCCATTTTGGCATCCTGACCGGCGTAATTGCCGAACACCTGAAAACATTGGCTGATCTCGTGGTGGAGGCGGCACGTGTCAAATAAAGAGGTCCTTGGGCCGTGGTAAAAACAAATCGCGACGGGTCTTTCAAGCGTTACCGGGGTACGGCGGCCATCTGTGCCGCGTCCAACAAAAACACACGCGTAGCTTTTACGCACCTGGGGATTGCGACATGACCGTTTTTCGCGTTTCTATCGAATTTTTAATTGAGTAAGTTGCCTGTATCAATCACTCGTTAAAGCACAACTCCCGCCACCCCCATAACCATAAGTACAAGTACTTTACGCTAAGAAGCAAACGTTAATCCTCGCCTAGCAGATTATGCTGTTCGATGAACCCTCACGTAAGGCGCTGCCTAGGACTGCTGGTCTCGAAGATCACCGCACAGCACTCATCAAAGGAACACTAGGCGCTATCCCGGGCATCGGAGCCGCACTTTCCGAAGAGCTTCGGTGTCTTCTGATACGCCGCTTACCCGCCGTCGGGATGAGTGGTTCGACGATTTGGCGCGGCGTCTTCGACAGGTGGAAACGCGGGTGGAAGCTTTTCTTCGAGGATCTGGCGAAAGACGAGCAGTTTGTTTCGACAATGTTGCAAGCCGCCCAAGCCGGCCTTCGAACTCACCAAAAGAGAAGCTTGGGGCATCCGCAATGCAGTGTTAGACGTCGCCTTTAAGGAAAGAAAAGAGTGACGATCGACAGCTGGCATTTCTGACTTTTGTCGACCCTTTTCAGCCGGCACTTAAGAATTCTTAGCTTCTGCAGGAATCCTCTCGTCTCTCAATCGACCCCGTCCGGGCGACCCATCCCAGATTATGAAGGACCAACAGTTCATAAGATCCTTTTCGAACGGTTCAAGGATCTTTCGGGCGAAGTAAGTCCTGAGAGTTCACACGGAGCGGCAGCGTCCGCGCGTAAAGCGCGCTCACCAGTAGTGCTCTTCGCTGCACCATACAGCAGCTCAGCTTTCACTACCGAGCACAAGACAACGTCCTCCGGCGTTAGCCGCTCCAATCGTGTCCTTTATATTTTCTGATTGGCCGTTGAGATACCGAATGCAGATGTTGGTATCCAGCAGATAGCTCAACGAAGGACCTAAACGGTCCTCAAATGCTCCTTCACTTCCGCGTTCAATAGAATGAGCCGCAAAGGCGCCATACGTCTCTTCGAAGAAGTCTTTGGGCCACGTGTTCGCGCGAGCTCCAACCGGCTGTACAGTGACGATAACGTCAACATCAGCTTCGGGCAGGCCCGTCGGTACCCGCAAGTTTAGGATTCCGTCAGCTTCTAAGCGTGTCTTTACCGGAATTATCACCATCGTTGGTCCTCCCGCTATCCATCTTCCCGAAACCGAGTTCTTGTCGTTGACAGCTCTTCGGGGCCAGCTGGAACCTCGCCCGGGTTGGCGCGTCGACCGGCGAACTCGACGGGTCGAGCATGTCCTAGGTGTATCGAATCGCCCGTCCGAATGTTCGACCAGCAAAAATGCGTCTCCGAAGCTCACGTAAGTTTTACGTAACATGGATCAGCGGAATGAGCGGAATCATCGGCGTCATCGGAATTGAGAATCAATAACTTCCACGTTCTCAATACCCCGACCCGGTTCAACTCCCGCCGCCTCCACCATGCATCTCTGCAGGGGTGCGATGGTGCATTCAACAACGGGAGCTTTTGATGAAATGTGAACGTACCACGTGGCAGCACAGGAGAATTTTCGGCTCTTTGGTCCCGTTCACCTCATAATTCTAAGCTCTATCGTCGCGCTCGCGGCAATTCTTGCCATCATCGCTCGATGGGTTCCCGGTTTGGCGCCGTTGGCTAAGGTTGGGAGTGGCGATCGCGTTGTTGTTGAATTCGATCGTGTGGTACGCCGATCTCGCTTTTCGGGGGTGGCTCACATTCCCTGACAGCCTACCCCTGGAGCTCTGCGACGCCACTCTGTGCGTCACGGTCGTCGCGATTCTTACTCTCAATCGAACGGCTTTCGACCTGGCCTACTACGGGGCGCTCGCCGGAACCTCAATGGCCCTCATTACCCCCGATCTCTGGGAACCGTTCCCCTCATTTTCGACAATTCAATTCTTCATTGCGCATGGGCTTGTTGTGGTTGCCGTTCTGTATCTCATCTGGTCTGGAGAGGCACGACCCCGTCCCGGATCGATCTGGAGAGCCATGCTGGCCCTCAACATCTTTGCGGCAATCGCAGGCGCCTTCGATTTTGTTTTCCGCACGAACTACATGTATCTCCGCGGCAAGCCCGAGAATCCTTCGCTTCTGGATTATTTTGGTCCGTGGCCCTGGTACATCGCCACTTCGGAAATATTTGCTCTCGGCTTCTTCGTATTGTTGTATGCGCCTTTTTGGGTAAATTCATTCAAAAACGCGCGGCGAAATAAGCTCGTCAGCGGCCCCGGTCCCCACCGGAACTCGTGACTTTCCCTCGCGCTCGCCGCCGGGCGGCAACTTGCTTCGCATGCTTGGAAAGAGCGGGCTTCGAAGCCGCCGATCGCGGTTCGCGTTTCAACGCGTCCAGTCGCGCCCGAGAGCGTTTGCTCTCAGGCTTGGTCTGTTTGCCGCTCCGGCCCTTCTCCAGATCCCGCTCGGCGCTTTTGCGAGTCGCTTCAGAGGTCGTCCCCTTTTTTGGCGGCGGGAGATCCACGCCCGCGCGCCGAGCTTTAGAAAGCCCGATCGCGATCGCCTGCTGTGGCGATCGTGCTCCATGCTTCCCCTCTCGAATGTGCTCCATCTCCTCGCGTACGAATTCGCCTGCCTGCGTGGTCGGAGCCTTACCTTCGGCTTTGTCCCTTTTCGCTCGCTCAATTGTCTTTTTTTCCGGCATTTGCCCTCCAAAGAATAGAGTGAGCAAGGATGTATTCGGTTAACGGTGGATCGGACTCGCCCCGCGGGATCGACGACTCTACACGTATCGGCCCCGTCCGGCTTTAGCGAACTGTTCCGGCTCGTAAAGTGCGACTCTGGCCCAGATGATCCTCAAACCAGCCGCTCGCCAAGCCGGCCACTTGTTCGAGCGTCCCTGGTTCTTCAAAGAGATGTATTGCTCCGGGAATGATCTCCAATTTCTTCACGCATTGGAGTTCATTCCAGGGCCTTCTCGTTTAATTTGATAACCGAATCATCGTCTCCGCCGACGATGAGCAACGTTGGCACTTTTACTTTGGACAGGGCTGTTCCGGCCAAATCGGGCCGCCCACCGCGAGATACAACAGCGCGCACTACGTGTGGAAGCTGCGCGGCAGTGATCAGCGCGGCAGCAGCTCCGGTGCTGGCACCAAAGTAGCCCACAGGCAGACCGCTGGTTTCGGAATCGCCTGCCAACCAGTTGGTTGCCTCGATGAGGCGGTCGGCAAGCAGGTCTATATCGAATCGTAAATGCCGCGTTTGAAGGTCGATCTGTTCTTCTTTCGCGGTAAGCAGATCAAGCAACAGCGTGATCAATTTAGCTTGCTGAAGAACGCCCGCCACGAACCGGTTCCGTGAACTTAAGCGGCTGCTTCCGCTCCCGTGAGCAAAGACGACAACGCCCCGCGCGCCGATCGGAATAGTAAGGTCACCGGCGACTCCGGACGGAAGAATTTCGATTGATCTTTCTGAGATCTCGAGTGTGCCTGGCATGGGGCTCTCCTATACATCATTTGACATCAGGTTCAAGTCGACTTATTATGGCGTTATGCGACATGTCGTAGACGAGCATGTGGCACCGGACCCCAAACCGCTCACCGAGCCGGTTTTCTTGATCCTGACCAGCCTTGCGGATCAGCCCCGCCATGGATATGCCCTTATGCGGGACATTGAAACTATCAGCAACGGACGAGTGAGTTTAAGCACGGGTACACTTTACGGCGCCATCCGCAGACTGCTTGAAGATCTTTGGATTGAGCGCTTTCAGCAACCGGATAAGTCGCGAGAAAAGCAAGCGTACAAATTGACAACTGAGGGGCGGCGGCAACTGCGGCTCGAGGCGGAACGGATGAGGCAGCTTGCACGTGCTGCGAGTGTCCGGATGAAAGCAAGTGAGGTATAGGACATGCGGCAAACATACGGAGCCCTTCTTCGGCTTTACCCAGCGGAATACAGAGCGATCTTCGCGCAGGAGATGTTGGAAGACTTCAACCAAGCGGCCGCGGATTGCGGGAAGCGCGGATCGACCGCATTTGTTTCCTTTGTTCTCCGGGAGCTAACAGCTTTACTGCGTGGACTTTTAGCGGAATGGATGGAAAAGTGGACTACTAATACGGGCTATCTGACCAACTGCTCTGCACCGACTGAACGATCAGATCTACCATTGGAACTGGTCGGGATGGAAGAGCGCCTTCAACTGATCTTGAGGCGTATGGAATTCGCCATTGCACACCATGATTTCCCGAAGGCCCGGCTGTATTCCGACCAGGAACGCATCGCGCGCGAGCACTTGGAATGGCTGTTGAGTCACCGCAAGCCGGACCAGCCCCTCAGACCGTTTACGTGTGGATAGGAGTCAAGATGGGCAGCAATAGGCTTGCTGATCTCCTCAGGCGGTTGCGCCGGCTTTTGAGGCGGGATCCGAACACAGAAGATCCATACTCGAAGGTTCGAGTGCCGCTTAAGAAGGGGCCTGGTGGCCTCCGGGCTTCCGTGGCGCTTAAAGAGCCGCATGAGTAGCCATGGCGAGATCCGGCTCGAAGGATCGTCCATTAGACGAAAAACGTGGCCTTATTTTTTCTGCCGGATTTGACCGCAAGAAACGGACTGCCGATGCCAGATGCGAACACTACTCTGGAATTGTGAGTTTTCCAGGCGAAATTTCAGGCCGAATAATCGGGCTCGACTGGGGGAGTATCGAAGCCGATCTGAACGCACGCGGTTACGCAACAACCGGCCCACTGCTGACCGCTTCGGACTGCGACCATCTGGCACGAAGCTATGATGCGGATCCTTCTCTCTTCCGAAGCCACGTGATTATGGCCCGGCACGGCTTCGGGCGCGGAGAGTATAAATACTACGGTAATCCGCTCCCCGAGGCAATCAGGCTGCTCCGAGAGAGTTTATATCCACGCCTCGCGGCAATTGCGAACCGCTGGGAAGAGGCGCTCGGCCGCTCCGGAAATTATCCGATTGATCACGATCGTTTTCTCGAGCGCTGCCACGCTCTGGGCCAAACTCGTCCGACTCCGCTCTTGTTGAAATACGGCGAGGGAGACTACAACTGCCTGCATCAGGATCTGTACGGCGAACTGGCTTTTCCACTGCAGGTCGCCTTTCTTCTGAGCACACCCGGTAAGGACTTTTCAGGCGGCGAGTTCGTGCTGGTTGAACAGCGTCCGCGCATGCAGTCGCGGGTTGAAGTCGTGCCACTGTCGCAGGGCGAAGCGGTGATCTTCGCAGTGAACCAGCGCCCCGCGCAGGGCACGCGTCGAGTGTATCGAGTGGTCATGCGGCATGGAGTGAGCCGCCTGCGTTCGGGCCAGCGGTTTACGTTAGGCATCATTTTCCATGACTGCAAGTAAATATCCGCTTTGGGAAGGCGAAGCCGGCGATGACGTCCAGGAGAGTGGCCCAGTGCCGCTCGCCGATGGGGCGATGCTGCTGCGCGGTTTTGCGGCGGCGGAAGCTGAAAGTCTCATCCAAGCAGTGAACGAAATCGCAGCGAAGGCGCCATTCCGGCATATGGTCACGCCAGGCGGCCAAACAATGTCGGTTGCGATGATGAATTGCGGTGCGGCGGGCTGGGTTAGCGATCGGAGAGGTTACCGTTACGAGGCGATTGATCCCTTAACTGGCCAGCCGTGGCCGGCGATGCCCCGGCTGTTTGAAAATTTGTCCCATCGCGCTGCCGCTCACTGCGGATTCTTGAATTTCACGCCCGAGGTCTGTTTGATCAATCGCTATCAACCTGGTGCGCGCATGTCGCTACATCAGGACAAAGACGAGCGAGATTTCACGCAACCCATAGTTTCAGTGTCCCTCGGCTTACCAGCAGTGTTTCTCTTCGGCGGCGCTCAACGCAGTGACAGGCCAAAGCGCATTCGAGTTGAGAGCGGAGACATCGTGGTCTGGGGCGGTCCGGCACGGCTGGCGTTTCATGGTGTCGCCCCACTCGCGGATGGCTGCGATCCGCTCGCCGGGAGCTACCGAATCAATCTGACGTTTCGAAGAGCGCGTTAGGCCCGCCGCATACGTCTTCGGCTGCGTTGCCTCTCTCAAAACGATCGAAGCCGCTATTGGGGCCTTTTTCTATGAATCAGTTCATGTGAGGCGAGAATATGGGAGGATCGCCGGTTACAACCACCACGGCTCCCCAACCGGAATGCACTCGCATACCGATCGCGACAACGTTCATAAGCGCCAGTTTCTCAAAATCGGTCCGCTGCGCTTATTCTTGCCGTAGAGCCGTGACCGGATCTAGCCGGCTCGCCCGACGGGCTGGTACAAAACTTGCGAACAGGGCAGCGAAGACCAGGATGGAAATCATGATGGCGAAAGTAAAAGGTTCAGTGGGCTGCATGCCGGCTACGGAGCGATCCAATAGACGACCCGCTGCCAGGGCTGCGCATACGCCCACACCGACGCCGAAGAAAATCATGCCGAAGCTTTGCCGAAGCACAAGCCGCATGACATCGCGAGCGGTAGCCCCGAGCGCTATGCGTACACCCATTTCCGGCACGCGCTGGCTGGTCAAGTATGCGAGCACACCATAGATACCGATGCACGCAAGCAGGAGAGCCAAACCCGCGAATATGCCGAACAAGAGTAAAAGGAAGCGCTGGCGCGCGAGCGTCGCCGTGGCAAGCTGCTCCATAGTATTAACCTCATACAGAACCTGATCGCCAGTGGCTCCGCGCAGTGCCCGCCGCAATGGTTCGACGACACTCAAGGGTGCGACGCTCGTTCGTACGGCAATTGACATCAGATCGGACCAGCGATGCACAAACCGGTCCGGGACCTGGGCAAAAGGATAATACAGCTGCGCCCGCACGTGGGCTTGATCGTCGCTGGCTGGACCCCAATAACGGACGTGACCCACCACACCAACCACAATGACCGGGTCTTTGTCCAAGCCGATCCAAAGATGCTTGCCAAGAGGCTCCTGACCGCCGAAAGCCTGTTGTGCCATAACGTCGTCAATTACGACGACAGACTGACCGCCCATGCGGTCCTGGTCATTGACGAATCGGCCTTGGCGCAGCGGGATGCGCATGACTTTCAGATAATCCGGGGTGACACTGCTCGCCAAAACGAGCGGCTGTTGATTATCTGGTGGGAGAGCCGGAGTGGTCCAGTACCCAATTGTGTTGTTTCCTTCGCGCATGGGGACGGTATCAACCATCGCTATGGATTGCACCCCCGGTACGCGGCGTGCGCGATCGAGAATGTCATTCCAAGCTGCACGCGTCCGGGCAGGATTTGCCAGCGTCGCAGGCGACAGCGCCATCCGAGTGACCAGCACATTCCGGATGTCCAAGCCCGGCGCAAGAGACGACAGATGTAGAAGCGTGCGTCCGAGCATCCCGGCAGAGACCAGCAGCACGACGGCGAGGGCGATCTCGGAAACTACAAAACTGCTGTGTAGACGGCGGGAGCTTCCGGTAATGCTCCGAGCTCCGGCGCGGAGGATCTGTTCCGGGTTTTGAGCAGGAGCGCGCAGCGCGGGCGCCAGGCCGAAGAAAAGACCGCACAAGAGTGAGGCGGCGAGCGCAAACCCGAGCACGTGCCAATCGAGCTGGACTTCCTCAGCGCGCGGCAAACTGCCTGGCCAGAACTTCACAAACGGGCCAATGCCAATGGCTGCAAGCAAAACGCCGAGCGCACCTCCGGAAAGGCTCAACACTGCGCTCTCCGTGAGACACTGGCGCACCAACCGGCTCCGGCCCGCCCCAAGCGCCACGCGCATGGCAAGTTCGCGCTCGCGGGAAACCGCGCGGGCCAGCAGCAAGCTCGCTACATTCACGCACGCAATCAGCAACACCAGGCTGACGGCGCCCAGGAGCAGCCACAGCGTGGACCGGACATCTCCCACATCGGGACGAAGCGGCTGTGCGAGGAAGGTTCGGCCTTTATTAGACTTTGGGTATTGCTCGGCCAAACCGCGGCCAATTAAGTTCAGCTCCGTCTGTGCCTGGACCAATGTGACGCCCGGGTGGAGGCGCGCCACAACGTGAATGCCGGGGTGCGCTTCGCGGTCCTGCATAACCCTTTCCGTGTTTTGACCGAGTGGCGTGAATATATCCACCTCGTCTGCGCCCAACCGGAAGCCCGCTGGCGCGACGCCGACAACTGTGTAGGGCTTCCCTTCAAAGGCAAGCGGCATGCCGATAAAGGACGGATTTCCGCCAGAGAGGCGCTGCCACAGACCGTAGCTGATGATCGCTACCGGCGCTGCACCAGGTCGGTCTTCTTCGGGCAGGAAGGCGCGCCCGCGCAAAGGTGTAACGCCCAGGACGGAAAACAGGTTGGACGAAATCTGAAAGCCGTCCACGTATTCGGCCTTTAGGCGCCCGCTTACCGTGCCTCCGCTGTAGCGCCACGCAGCCATATCCAGAGAGCGGCTCGCGCGCTTACAATCGAGAAAATTAAGGTATGTAAAAGCCCACAGATTGCCCCACTGGGTGCTCCAATCCGTCTGTTCCTGCACAGTGAGCAACCGGTCTGGTTCAGTGTACGGCAGCGGCTTTAGCAGAACGCCATTGATCACCGTGAACATAACTGTAGTTGCCCCGGTGCCGAGGGCCAGCGTGCAGAGAACGACTACTGCAAACGCCGGCTTCTGCCGCAAAGTGCGAAGCGCATAGCGGAAGTCCTGCCAGAGATCTTCCAACCAGCGTGTACCGCGGGCATCACGGCACTGCTCCTTCACCTGCTCGGGCCCGGCGAAAGCGAGCCTCGCTTGCCGTCGCGCTTCGTCGCGATCGTAGCCGTGCGCGATCAAATCGGCCGTGTGTTGCTCCACATGGAAACGCAGCTCCTTATCGAGTTGCTCTTCCATCTGTCTTCGACGCCAAAGACGGTGCCACCAGCTCATTCGGCACCTTCCGCGGACATTCTGAGGATCAGGCCGACGGCTTGAGTCAATCGCTGCCAGCTCGCCGCTTCCGTTTCGAGCTGCGCCCGCCCTTTCCGCGTCAGGCGATAAAACTTGGCCTCGCGCCCGGTCTCGGTCTCCTTCCAGTCCGCGGCCAGAAGACCCCGGTTTTCCAGCCGGTGCAACGCCGGGTAGAGCGAACCTTGCGGCACCTGAACAACATCACGCGAGACCTGTTGCAACCGTTGCGCAATCGCGTAGCCGTGGACAGGGCCAAGCGCGATGACTTTCAAGATCAGCAGGTCAAGAGTACCTTGTGGAAGATCCGACTTCTCGCCCATTGTCGCCTCGCTCTTCTACATATTAACTCACGCGGAGATGTAGAAGAGAAAGGTGTATACCTCCCTCACTTCCCCGCCCCGCGCTTCGGCAAAGCCCAGGCGAACAACACGCCGCCGCTACTTGTCACCACGTACTGGCGTCCATCCAACTCATACGTAATGGGAGAGCTTTCAATATGCGAGCCCGAGCCGGAGTGCCACAGCGTTTCTCCGTTCGCGGTCTCTAGAGCAAGAAAATTTCCGGCGGCATCCCCGGTAAATGTCACACCAGCATCTGTTGTCAGCACGCCCGCTCCGGAGCCCTCCGGCCCCAATTCGTGCGTCCAGCGAAGCTTTCCCGTTTGATAATCGATCGCTTCCAGAATGCCCTTCCCCCAGACTCCGTAATCTGCGCCCGCCCACCCGAAGGTGCCATCCGCCTGCTTAGCGAAGTAGATACCGTAACTGGGATGCGCATCCACGATAAATAGCCCGGTTTTCGGATCGAAGCTCGGTGAGCGGTAATTCGTGAGACCGCCCTCGTCCGGAGCCAGCAGGCGCCCATCGGGAGTTGGTTCTTTCTGGGGATTAGGAATCGGAACACCATTTTTATCGACACCCAGCGCCCAGTTCACCGGACCATATGGCGTGGTCAAAAGACTTTTCCCTGTCGTGCGGTCCAGCACGAAGAAATAGCCGTTCCGAGAAGTCTGCATCAGCATCTTGCGCGCCTGCCCGTGAAAGCTCCTATCCACCAGAACCGGCGTTTCCACAGCATCCCAGTCGTGAGTATCGTGCGGAGACGGCTGAAACGCCCACACCAGCTTTCCCGTGTCCGGATTAACCGCGACGATGCTGCAGGTGTACAGATCGGGACCCGGCCGAGGCGCGCCATTCAAAACTGGCGTCGGATTCCCCGTCCCCCAAAACACCAGGTTGAGACCCGGATCGTAAGTGCCGGTCATCCATGTCATGCCGCCGGTGGTTGCATTCGGTGTGCCCGCGGGCGGCGTGCTGTTCCACTGCCACTGGATTGCGCCGGTAGCCGGATCGATAGACCTCAAATAGCCGGTCAAATTATCGAAGTCGCCGGACACTCCGACGATCACGTGATCGCGTATAACTAGCGGCGACATCGTTGTCCAATAGCCCTTCTCAGCGTCGGCGACCACGATGTTCCAGCGCACTTTCCCGTCTTTCGCGTCGAGGCAGATCAGATGCGCATCCGGGGTTGTGAAGTACAGCCAGTCCCGATACATGGCAACGCCGCGCTGGCCGATATGAAATCCTTTGTTCGGCGGATACGTGTAATGCCAGATCTGATGCCCTGAGCGCGCATCCACCGCCCATACATTGTCCGGGACGGTGAAATACAAGACACCATTCACCAGCAGGGGAGACGACTTGATCGTGTCGGTCTGCCCGGTTTGGAAGATCCAGGCGAGCCCCAGCTCCTCCACATTGCGTGTAGTGATTTGAGTGAGACGGCTGTGGCGCTCGCCGGAATAATCGCCGTGATAACTCGGCCAACTATCGGCTGGTGGACTCGCGATGATTTTGGGATCGAGACCCTGCGCCGCCAGTGAGCCGCAAATCGCAATCGCGATCACGCCTGACACAGCGATGCCGAAAAGCTTAGTCACCGTCGTACTCCTAGCGCAGCGTCTCGAGATAGGCAATGAGATTGTGGATGTCGTCATCGGTGTACTTTGCCAGCAGATTGGCATGCGCTTCGGCGGGCTCGTCGATCGTGAACTTCACGCGCGCTGACCGGCCAAGAACGATACCAGCCGGAAACGTCTTCCAAACCGACCGTGAATTCGTCTTTATAGGCCAACTTGCCTTTGATGGTTTCTCCGGACGGAAGGACAACGGTGATTTTTGCCGGCGCATCGCTCGGATACAGCAGCCGCTGTTCGAGTTTCAAACCTTGCAGACGTGTTGCTAATCCCGACAGATCTCCCGTAGGCGAGTGACACGACGAGCAGCCTCCCGCTCCATTGAAATAGCGCTTCCCAGCGTCGGCGTTGCCCGTCTGCAAATCCGCGACTTCCACGCCGCGCCGGCGTCCCGGATGCGCATCCGCTCTATCTTTTTCGTGATGGATAAAAGCAGCCAGCGACGCGATCTGCCCATCGGAAAGATTGAAGCGCGGCATCCCTTTTTGGGGGCGTCCATTCTTTACCACCACTGAGATCTTCTCGCCCTTCACGTCTTCCGCTACTAATTTGGAGCTGGTAAGATCTGGACCCGTTTCACCGCCGCCCGCATCCCGCCCGTGGCAAAAAGCACAATGTTGCTGGAACAGAGATCGGCCGTCCTCCGCCAGCGAGGGCCGCAGCGGCGGGGCGTTGTTGCCGGAATCCTGGCCATGCGCCAGCACAGCACTTCCGAGCAGCGCAAGCGAGAACAATACAGGAAGCCGCCGGCGAGAGCAAATGGAAACCATCATCCATTCTAATCGGGCCGTTTCGTCTGGTCTGCCGCCGGTCTGGATCATTTGGAGATACACTCTCAAACAAGGGGTTCTTATGCGCTGCACGCGCCTGCTGTTCGCCTCCGCTATTCCGCTTTGCTTCTGCTGGCCGTCATTTTGCCAGGACATCGTCTCCGCCCGATCCGGAGTTGTGCATTTTCTGGAAGGCGCGGTTTCACTCGATGACCAGCCGCTTGATCGCAAAGCCGGTGTCTTTCCAACCATGAAGGAAGGCTCTACTCTTCGCACGGCAAAAGGGCGTGCGGAGATCCTTCTCACGCCGAATGTCTTCCTTCGCCTCGATGAAAACAGCGCGGTCCGGATGCTCTCCAGCTCTCTGACCGATACCCGGCTGGAGTTTCTGCAAGGCTCCGTGATCCTGGATTCGATCGATGCGCCTGCCGATCCGGCCATTGCCCTGACGTATAAGCAAACGCAGATTCGCTTTCCCAAGCACGGCGCTTTCCGGCTCGATTCCGACACCGACGTGTTACGCGCCTACAGCGGCGAAGCTGAGGTGCTGCCCGCCGGCGGTAAGCCGGTCTCCATCGATGGCGCGCATCTGTATTTCTTCACGCTTGGTCAGGAAACCAACAAGTTCATGGACGCCAGCGATGACGAATTTTACGACTGGGCAAAGGACCGCCACGAGACCATTTCATCGCAAAATCAATTGGCCCAAAACGCGCTCGATTCTTCGCAAGCGGATGCTGATCCTAATGCAACTGCTCCCCGTTCCTCTCTTCGGAAACTCGCCCTCGTACGGAAGCTATCCCTCTTACCCAAGCTATCCTTCCTATGCCGTTACCGACCCGAATCTCTGGATGACCGGGAGTGTCTTCGACCCATTCCTCGGGGTGAATGGCATCCCGAGCTTCCAGACTTTCGTGTTCATTCCCGTTGGCGGATACTGGTGGTCTCACCGCCCCGACAAAACACACTGGCCGGGATTGAACAACACCAGATCAGGATGGTTGGCCGGCAGCACAACTCCGCGGCCGCTTCCGGTGCGGATGCCGGCATTCCAGCCCAGGCCCTTCACTCCCACGCGAGTCGTCCCCACGACCACGATGAGACCCTCGGGGCACATCTACGCGCGACCGGCTCCCGATGCCGCGTTTTAACAGCGCTCCGTCCGGCGTGCACGCCATCGGGCACCGTTAGCAGTTAGTCGCAATTATTTCTCAGGAGCGTAATAGCCCAGCCGCCAGCGCGCTTTCAGCCCGGAAAGGCCTTGCGGTGCGTTCACCGCCACCTGCACCTTGCGAAATTTCCCATTCCGCTGATGGTTCGATGGCGAATACGCCAGCACATACTGATTGCGCAACTCGATACCGATTCTTCTCGCAATCGTGGGGAGCGCGCTGAAGCTTCGCGCCGGAAACGCGCGCCCGCCCGTCTGCTCCGAGATTTCCGATAACAGGTGAGGCCCGGAAAGCTCCGCGGCTGTGAGTGGCAGAAACGGGAACTGCTCGAACACCCCCATCGAGTAAATCTGTACGTCCGCTTCACGCACCAGGTTTGAAATCTGATCGGCGGTGTATTTGCTGTTGTTGTCGCCGCCATCGGAAATGACAAGGAGTGCTTTACGCGGGTTCTTGCTCTTTTTCATCTCGCGCAATCCAACTTCTATCGCGTCGAGCAAAGCCGTCAGCCCCTGCGTCTGAACTCCGGCAAGCCGGGCTTCAATCTGGTCGGGGTCTCTTGTGAACGGGACCGTCACTTGCGCCTGATCGCTGAATTCGATCAGAAACGCTTCGTCCTGCACATTCATGGTCTTTAAAAATTCCGAGACGGCCTGGCGAGATGTCTCGATCTTGCTTCCCATGCTGCCGCTTATGTCTACCAATACGCCTACAGATAAAGGAGCATCCTCGCCGGAAAACTGCGTAATCTTCTGCTGGACGCCATCCTCGGAAATCAAGAAATCCTTTTTGTCCAGCCCCAAAACAAATCGGTGCGATGCGTCCGTCACCGTCACCGGAATCAGCACCAACGTCGTATCGACGCGAATATTCACTTCAGGATTCGCGTTGTTACTCGATTGCGGTCCGGCAAAAACCAGGCTACAGAATGCGAGGAGAGATAGAAGGATACGCTGCACTACTACTGGGCGCTCCCGGTTGAGCTTGAGCGTAACACGCTTTAAATCAGCTCTCTCAAGCAGCGGGTCAGAGCACGATCAAAGCCACTGCCGCGATGCTCATAACGGCCGCGCAAATCCATCCCAGCACTTGTGCGCCGCGCGAGTTCGTCCGCTTTCCCATTACTTTTCGATCGCTGGTTAGCAACACTATCAAAACCACCAGCGGCGGCGCCAACACGCCATTCAATACCGCCGACCAGAACAGCATCTTGACCGCGTTAAATCCAGCGAAATCGAGCGCCAGCCCAATTAGCAACGGCCACTGCGATCACGGCGTAGAACCGGCGAGCCAGATGCGGCTTTTTGTTGAGAGAGGCTGCTCGCCATTTTGCCCCTTCGGCGACAGCATACGCGCACGAACCTGCCAGAACCGGCACCGCCAGCACTCCGGTGCCGATGAGCGCCAGCGTGAACAGCCAGTAGGCGCCCTTCCCCGCGAGAGGGCGCAGCGCCTCGGACGCTTGCCGAGCCGTCTCGATATGTTTAATCCCGTGTAGGTTCAGCGTTGTGGCCGTCGTCAAAATGATGAAGTACATCACGACATTTGAAAGCAACATTCCCGTGACGACGTCCTTGGTCGCGCCCTTCAACTCTTCATCGGTTGAACCCCGTCGTTCTGCCAGGGTCGTTTTACCACGCTCCCGATCCTCTTCCACCTCCTGCGCAGCCTGCCAGAAGAACAGGTACGGCGAAATCGTCGTTCCCAAAATACCGACCAGCACGGCGACATAGGATTTCGTCCACTCGATATGCGGAATGAGCGTCGCCCGGATCACCACGAGCCAGTCGGGTCCCGTCAGGAACGCCGTAATTATGTACGCAAACAGCACCAGCGTGAGCCATTTGAACGTTCGGGCAATTTTCCGATAAGAGGTCCAAAACAGGAGCCCGACGATCAGCACTGCGAAAAATGGTGTCCAGTAATACGCGCGGAGACCGGTGACCATCTCCATCGCATCCGCCATTCCGCCAAGGTCCGCGCCGATATTGAAAACGTTCGCGATCACCAGGAGAGTGCAGGCGAGCCACAAGACCCAGGCCGGATAACGAATTCGAATCACGCCCGCAAGCCCCCGTCCCGTCACCATCCCGAGGCGCGCGCACATCAACTGAATTGCTGCCATTAATGGGAAGGAAAAAAGCGCCGTCCATAGACCTGCGTAGCCGTAAGCCGCGCCCGCGACGGAATACGTCGAAATGCCGGAGGGGTCGTCATCCGCCGCCCCTGTGATCAGTCCGGGCCCCAGCTCTGTAAAGAACCGCTGCAAGGGATGGCCGGGCTCGGGCACAACGGCCGTATCCGGCGAGATCTTCTGCATTCCTCTAATCTTCGGCAAGCTTGCCACACGATAGCACCGCCCGATCAACACAGACTTCGGCCACTTCGTCAAATTCTGGATCTGTCTTCACGGGTTCTGCGGTAAGCTACGGGCCTGGTGCGAAGTGCGATCAGGCGTCGAATACGAGATCAGGGGATTTACGTTCTCGTGTGGACAGTGGTTGGCCTCTTCTTCTTCAGCCAAGCCATTACCCAAAGAGCCTTTTCAGGCGATCCCACCCCCGGATGGCACTATTTGGTCACTTGGTTGATTGGATGTTATGTCTCGGCTTTCCTGACCCCCGTGATTCTTTGGCTAGGCCGCCGATTTCCCTTTGAACGCCGCAACTGGCCGCGCCGGATAACACTTCATTCGCTGTTCAGCTTGGCTTTCGCGTTGATTCAGCTCGCAACCGAAAGCGCGATCCTGTTTCGAATTGGCGTTTTTCCTTCGATCATGAAGAGCTTCGGGATGACGTTCGGTTTCCTGCTGATCCTCGGCTTTCATGAGAACGTAGTCACGTACTGGATCATCTTAGGGATACAGTACACATTTCGCTACTACCGCCGATATCATGAGCGGGAGCAGCAGGCGCTACAACTCGAGCTGCATACTTCCGAGCTCAAGAGGCAGCTCACTCACGCCCACTTGAGCGCCTTGAAAATGCAGCTTCAGCCGCATTTTCTATTCAATACACTCAACGCGATCATGGTGCTGGTGCGTCAGCAAAACGCGCGGCAGGCTGAAGAGACGCTCGCTCGCCTAAGTGATCTATTGCGCTGCGTTCTTGAGGATGTGGAGATGCAGGAAGTGCCGCTTCGCCGCGAGCTTGAGTACCTGCAACTTTACCTTTCAATCGAGGAGGTTCGTTTTCAGGACCGCTTACAGGTTGAGATCTCCGCCAGTCCGACGGTTCTCGATGCTGCATTTCCTCACATGAGCCTCCAGCCGATTGTGGAAAATGCGATTCGCCATGGGCTCGGACGGAGTTCCGCCGCGGGTAGAATACAAATCAGCGCCTCTCGTGTAGATCACACATTAGAGGTCAAGGTGCAGGACGACGGGCCCGGTCTTCCTCCCGCAAACTCTTCGATCGGTCGGGGAATCGGTCTGACCAACACGCGAGCGCGCCTCACCCAGCTTTACGGCGATGCCGGCCGATTAGTAATCGCAAATGGCGAGCACGGGGGCGCCTTGGTAACCATGATTCTTCCCTATCGCGTTATGCCCGGGGTCGCGGAAACGGAAATGATGGAAGTACATGCCCTTGACGACTTTGCTGGTTGACGACGAGCCGCTGGCTCGCGAAGGTTTGCGCATGCTGCTCTCGGGCGACCCAGAGGTTACTTCTATTCATGAAGCCAAAGACGGTCGCCAGGCAGTGACCGCCATCCGCAACATCCGTCCGGACCTCGTCTTTCTCGATGTGCAAATGCCCGAGATGGACGGGTTTTCCGTTGTGAAGGAAATCGGCGCGGAGCAGATGCCCGCGGTGGTGTTTGTCACCGCGCACGACCGGTACGCGCTTCAGGCATTTGAGATCAATGCTATTGACTATCTGCTTAAGCCGGTAACGGGGGAGCGCTTTGCTCATGCCCTCGATCGCGCAAAAGTCCGTCTCAGATCCAGACCGGCCGATGAAGCGAGCCGGCAGATTCTTTCGCTTCTGGAAACCATCGCGTCACCGCGCCGCTATTTAAAGCGCGTGGCTGTGCGATCCGCTGGCAAGACCGTCTTCGTCGATATCGAAGATATAGATTGGATTGAAGCTGCCGAGAACTATGTGCAATTGCACTCCGGACGGACCGGCCATCTGCTGCACGTGGCGATGAACACTCTCGAAAAATCTCTCGATCCTGAGATATTCGCGCGTATTCAACGCTCGGTGATTGTGAACGTGAGGCGAATCAGAGAACTTCAGCCCGCCCTTCACGGAGAGTACGTGGTGACTTTGCAGAACGGTGTGCGCCTTCAATCCGGTCGGGTCTATAACGAAAAGCTGAAAGCGCTTTCCGCCAATCCATTCTGATTTTTACTTTCAGCCTGTTCGCCCCGGCATTCGTCCAGTTAGTCAAAATGTGCTTCCCGCAACGGCCCACAAGCCCACAGACTGAATGAGGAGCAAACAATGAACAGCGATCCCATCGCAGAGCTATCACGCGTAATGAAGCGCTTCGGCTCGGTCACGGCGCTCGACGGACTTGACCTTAAAGTGCAACCGGGCGAGCTTCTCGCCATCCTCGGCCCCAATGGCGCAGGCAAAACTACGGCCATTTCCCTGCTGCTCGGACTTCAGCAGCCGGATGCCGGCTCAGTTCGCCTCTTCGGCCAATCCCCACTTCTGATCGAAAGCCGGCGTCAGGTCGGCATAATGATGCAGGAAGTCGCTCTTCCGCCCGAGCTTCGCGTTCGCGAGCACATAGATCTCGTCGCGAGTTATTACCCGGCTCCGTTCACGCCCGGCGAGGTGATGGAAATGACTCACACGACGCCTCTTGCCGACCGCCCCTACGGAAAGCTGTCTGCCGGACAGAAGCGGCAGGCGCAGTTCGCAATGGCAATTTGCGGCCGCCCGAAACTGTTGTTTCTTGATGAGCCCACAGTTGGACTCGATGTTCAGGCTCGTGAAACTATGTGGGTGATGCTGCGTACGCTGGTGGACCAGGGATGCTCGATTGTCCTGACTACCCATTATCTGGAAGAGGCCGAGGCCTTGGCTGATCGCGTGGCCGTTCTCGCCAAGGGTCGCCTGATTGCCTCCGGGACTGTGAGCGAAATGCGCGCCCTCGTCGTCCGAACGCGCATAAGTTGCTGTACCACGCTAGCGGTTGAACAGATAGAGTTGTGGGCCGGTGTAGGAAGCGTCAGTCGCGAAAGGCAACGGCTGCACATTACTGCCAGCAATGCCGAGGCGGTCGTTCGGCAACTGCTCGCATCTGATGACGATTTGCAGGAACTGGAAGTTCGGCGCGCCGGGCTTTCGGATGTTTTCACAGAACTCACTCAGGAGGCAGCATGACGGATTCACCTTTCTTGACGCTCGATAGCAATTTGCCAATCACCACAACCATGCCAGGTACCCGGCTGTTTGGCGCTTATTTCACGGAAGCTAAATACGAATGCGTGCGCTCCCTTCGCATGCCCGGCTTTGCGGCCCCCTTCTTGCTGCTCCCCGTCCTTCTATACCTGTTCTTTGGAGTCGTTCTCTTCGGTTCGAGTAAAGAACCGAACACTGCACTGTTCATCTTTATCGCCTTCGCCGTATTCGGCGTAATGGGACCCGGGATGTTCGGCTTCGGCGTTTTTGTGGCAACGGAACGCGAACAGGGTCTGCTCACGCTCAAGCGCGCGCTCCCGGCTCCTTCGGGCGCGAACCTATTAGCCAAAATGCTCATGGCCTTGTTGTTTGCCGTCCTCGTTATGGTCACAATGATCGTGGCCGCTATCTTCGTAGGCCATCTTCGGCTCGCGGCCGGCCAGTTCTTCAACCTCGCGGTAATCAACACGTTGGGGGCTTTGCCGTTTTGCGCAATAGGACTATTTATCGGTACGGTAGCATCGGCTAAGAGCGCGCCCGCATTCGTGAATCTTCTCTATTTGCCTATGATTTATCTTTCGGGTTTCTTTTTCCCGCTGCCCCACTCGATTCACTGGATACAGTTCGCCTCGCCTGCATTCTATTTGGACCAGCTTGCGCTGGTAGCTGTCGGCCTGCCCAACTGGGGCACACCCGTGGCCAATTTCGCCGTGCTTGTGGGCGTCACGGTGCTTCTGAGCCTGCTTGCCGTACGGCGCCTCGCGCGCGCGGGGTAATCCATGCGGCATACACTCCTTCTTGCCCCAAGCTTCACGTTGCTTTTCGCCCTGACCGCCGGAACACTTCTGGCCCAGGATGGCGCAGCGATCTACAAGCAACACTGTGCGGCTTGCCATGATACGCCCACTGGACGTGTACCGCCGCTGAGCGCGCTTCGAGCCATGGACGCACCCGCCATTTTGCGGTCGCTCGAAAGCGGTCCCATGAAAGCGCAAGGGGCCGCATTGACCAACAGCGAGCGGTATTCGGTTGTCGCGTATCTAGCTACGCCCATTCCGAAAACGGCAGTTCCTCCTCCATCCACCGCCTTCTGCGGAACGCGCGAACAACCGTCTCAAATCACCGCCGGCTCTCCGGCCTGGAGCAGATGGGGCGCTGATGTCGCGAACTCGCGTTTTCAGAACACCGCGTCGGCGGGCTTAACCGCCGAGGAGGTTCCGAAGCTCAAACTGAAATGGGCCTTCGGATTGGGTACGGGCACGGCGGTACGCTCGCAGCCCGCGGTAGCCGACGGCAGCATTTTTACTGCCGACCTGGCGGACGGCGTTTATTCGCTGGATGCACACACGGGGTGTATTCGCTGGAGCTTCAAAGCGGATGGACCGGTGCGTTCCGGAATTGTCATCGGAATAGCGGATGAGTCAGCACAACAGCAGGCAATCTACTTCGGCGATTTCAAGGGGAACGCTTACGGCGTGAATGCAGGTACCGGCAAATTGCTGTGGAAGGTTCACGTGGACAGCCATTTCGCGTCATTGATCACAGGCGCACCGCAGTTGTATCAAGGCGTCCTGTATGTGCCAGTCTCGTCCTATGAAGAAGCGCTTGCTCCCGCGCCCAACTATCAGTGCTGCACCTTTCGCGGCAGCGTCGTCGCGCTCGATGCCGCTACTGGTCAGCGCAAATGGCAGAGCTACACTATTCCCCAAACTCCTAAACCGACGGAAAAGAGCAACGCCGGCACCCAATTATACGGACCTTCCGGCGCGGCCGTGTGGTCCACTCCCACTTTCGACGAAAAACGCAATGCGGTGTACGTCGCGACCGGCGACAACTATTCTGATCCCTCCACGGCAACCAGCGACGCCGTGCTGGCGTTGGATGCCAATACCGGCAAACTTCTTTGGTCGAAACAACTGACCTCGAATGACATTTACAACATGGGCTCGAATTCGAAGGGCCGCGATTTCGACTTTGGCCAGCCGCCGATTCTCGTCTCGCTGTCGAACGGCCGCCGGGCGCTGGTCGTCGGACAAAAATCCGGCATGGCGCATGCGCTCGATCCCGATCGAAACGGTGAAATTCTCTGGCAGACTCGCGTCGGCAAAGGCGGCGCATTGGGCGGAATCCAATGGGGGTCGGCTGCCGATCGCGAAAACATGTATGTCGCTGTGTCAGACATAGGCCTGGCAGGCGTGGCCGACAAAACGGCTCCTCAGGGATACCGGTTGGAGTTGGATCCCAATCAGGGCGGCGGGTTATTCGCTCTCCGTCTTGCCACCGGTGAGAAGGCGTGGAGTGCCAAGCCAGTTCTTTGCGGTGAACGGAAACATTGCAGTCCCGCTCAATCGGCCGCAGTGACAGTAATACCAGGCGTAGTATTCTCGGGCTCCGTCGATGGACACTTGCGCGCCTATTCCGCCGCCACTGGCGAAGTCGTTTGGGACGACGATACCGCGCACGATTATGAAACCGTCAATGGACAAAAGGCTGACGGCGGATCTCTCGATGTTACCGGACCAATAATCGCCGGAGGCATGCTGTACGTGAACTCAGGATATGGCCAATGGGGCGGGATGCCGGGAAACGTACTGCTCGCCTTTTCAATTGACGGTAAATGATTGCAGCGCGCCGAGCGTCGCCGTGATAGTTGCGATCCGCAGATCCTCTTGGGACGGAAGCACCCGGATCGGGAAGCTACCAAGAAATTTCAGGCCGGCACAGATCTCGTCGCGCAATTCGGCCGCATGCTCGCCAATTCCTCCGGTGAAAATAAGCGCGTCCAGGCCGCCAAGCGCCGCGGCCATTGCTCCGATCGCTTTCCGAACCTGATAGCAAAACATTCGCAGTGCGAGATCGGCTTTGTGGTCCCGCATCCGCACACTTAACAATTGCCGCACATCGCTGGTTTCACCCGAAATGCCCGCAAACCCGGAGCGGCGATCGAATAAATCCTCGAGTTCGTCGGGGCCGGCGTTAGTGCGCCGCAGAAGATAAATCATGACGCCGGGATCCAGGTCGCCGCTTCGGGTGCCCATCATCACGCCGCCGGTAGGTGTTAACCCCATCGTGGTATCAACGGATGCGCCGTTCCGAATCGCCGTGATACTGGACCCATTCCCCAGATGGGCCACCACCAACCGAGCGGGTACCGGATTCAGTTGCGCCACAATCGACTCCAGCGATAAGCCGTGAAAGCCAAATCGCTCCACTCCGAGGCTTCGCGCCTCAGCCGGAAGAGCAAATGTCCTGCTCACGTCCGGCATGCTCTGGTGAAACGCTGTATCGAGACACACTACTTGCGGTACGCCGGGCAATTTCCGCTGGGCGGATTCGAGCACCGAAAGCGCGGCCGGCACGTGCAGAGGCGCAAACGATATGGCCTCCCGGAGCTGGTGAACTAAAGCCTCAGTTACGCGCTGATGCTGCCTTACGGCCATTCCCCCATGCACAAAGCGGTGACCTACCGCTCGTATCTCCAACCCAGTAACGGTTTTTAGCTTCTCCAGCGCACGCTCAAAAGCTGCGGCTTGATCGGAAATTTCAACATGCTCCTCTTCGCCCTCATAGCGGAGCTCGACCGCGCTTTCATCCGCCGCGTAAAGACCGAACTTTAAGGACGAAGAGCCACAGTTCAGCGCCAGAATGCCTGATTCGGCAATCACCTCGCCTACCACGGTGTCCACTTCCAGTTCTGCACTTCTGGAAGATCCTCGCCGTGCTCCATCACGTAGGCCTTGTGGCGTTGCAGCTGCATATTCAGCCTGTCCTCGGCTTCCCGAACTGTCGATTTTAGACGCGGAATGCGCCGGATCGCGTCGAACGTGAGCTGAAAACGGTCCATCTGATTCAGCACAGCCATGTCGAACGGCGTTGTCGTTGTTCCCTCCTCCTTGTAGCCGCGAACATGCACGTTATCGTGGTTATGCCTTCGGTACGTCAAGCGGTGAATGATCCACGGATATCCGTGATAGGCAAAGATAACTGGACGGTCGACTGTGAACAGCTCATCGAACTCTTCATCGACGAGCCCATGCGGGTGCTCAGTCGACGGCTGCAAGGTCATGAGATCGACTACATTCACGACGCGGACTCGAATATCCGGCACATACTGCCGAAGCAAAGTAACAGCAGCCAGTGCTTCGAGCGTCGGAACGTCGCCCGCACACGCCATTACAACGTCCGGGTCACCGTTATCATTACTCGCCCAATTCCACACGCCGAGTCCCTTCGTGCAATGCGCGACAGCCGCGTCCATATCCATCCAAACGGGACTGGGCTGTTTTCCCGCGACGATCACATTCACATAATGCCGGCTCCGCAAGCAATGATCGGCGACGGACAATAACGTATTTGCATCGGGCGGCAAGTACACGCGGACAATGCCGGCCTTTTTGTTGACGACGTGATCGATGAAACCGGGATCCTGATGCGAGAATCCGTTGTGGTCCTGTCGCCAGACGTGTGATGACAGCAAATAGTTCAACGACGCAATCGGCTTTCGCCACGGCAACTCCCTCGTGACCTTCAGCCATTTCGCGTGCTGATTGAACATCGAATCGACAATATGAATAAAACCTTCGTAGCACGAGAACAATCCGTGGCGGCCCGTGAGCAGATACCCTTCGAGCAGTCCTTGGCAAATGTGTTCACTTAAGACTTCGATCACACGTCCATCTCTGGTGAGGTTCTCGTCGACCGCCTCAAACCTCTCCATCCATTCCTTGCCCGTCACTTCGTAGACCGCATCAAGCCGGTTCGATGCCGTCTCATCCGGCCCGAACAATCGAAAGTTCCTGCTGGGCAGGTTGTGACGCATTACTTCTCTGAGGAAGTGCCCCAGCACGCGAGTCGCTTCCGCTTCGACCGCGCCAGGCGTTGTCACTTTTACCGCGTGTTTCCGGAAGTCCGGCACAACCAGAGATTGCAGCAAGACCCCGCCATTCGCGTGCGGGTTCATGCCCATGCGATGGTGACCTTGCGGAGCCAATTCGGCGAGATCCGAACGCAGCCGGCCATCTGCGCCGAACAGCGTCGCAGGCTGATAGCTACGCATCCAATCCTCGAGGATTTTCAAGTGCTCCGGATTCGCGCGGACATCGGCAACAGGAACCTGATGCGACCGCCATGTGCCTTCCACTGGTTTTCCGTCTACTTCTTTCGGGCCCGTCCATCCCTTCGGAGTTCGCAAGATCAACAAAGGCCATTTCGGCCGCTCGACCATTTTTTCTTCGCGAGCCCGATCTTGAATACGCCGAATCTGTTCAAGCATCTCCTCCAACGCAATTGCCATGCGCTGATGCATGTCCGGCGGGTTGTCTCCCTCTAGAAAGCGCGGCTCATAGCCATAGCCGAGAAAAAGATTCCGCAACTCTTCTTCCGGTAAACGAGCCAGCAGCGTTGGATTCGCTATTTTGTAGCCATTCAGATGCAAGATCGGTAGGACCGCGCCATCCCTGGCTGGATTGAGAAACTTGTTCGCATGCCAACTAGCCGCAAGCGGACCCGTTTCCGCTTCGCCGTCGCCGACAATGCAGGCGACAATCAAATCGGGATTGTCTAACGCCGCGCCATAGGCGTGTAGCAGCGAATACCCGAGCTCGCCTCCTTCATGGATAGAGCCCGGTGTCTCAGGAGCAACATGGCTTGGAATGCCGTATGGCCAGGAAAACTGCCGGAACAATCGCTTGATCCCGTCCCGGTTCTGCTCGACATTGGGATAGATCTCTGTGTATGACCCCTCCAGATACGTATGCGCAACAATTCCGGGGCCACCATGTCCGGGTCCGATGATGTACATCATGTTCAGGTCGTGCTCGCGGATCAGACGGTTCAAATGCGTGTAGATGAAATTCAATCCGGCGGTGGTGCCCCAATGCCCCAGCAGTCTCGGCTTGATGTCGTCTTTTGTCAACGGGCGTTCTAACAGCGGGTTGTCTTTTAGATAAATCTGTCCCACGGTCAGGTAATTGGCGGCGTGCCAATATTCATTGAGTTTCTTAACTTCATCGACACTGAGCGGTTCACGCATCCAACGCCTCCTCCACACTAGAGTCTAATCATGAAGATGTGCTAATACACGGATATGAAGCGTTGTACACATCTCGATGAGATTCGGCCGGTAACGCCGCATACTCCCCAGGGCTGCGAGGAATGCCTGAAAACGGGCGACACTTGGGTCCACCTGCGCTTGTGCCTGGAGTGCGGTCACGTAGGCTGCTGCGATTCATCGAAGAATAAACACGCAACCAGGCATTTCCACACCACTCATCATCCGATCATGCGATCGTTTGAGCCCGGCGAAAATTGGGGCTGGTGCTACATCGATCAGCTCGAGCTGCAGCTTGGATGAGCAACACATCATTGCCTTGCGACAGCGGCGAGAAGCGCCTCCGGTGAAGCGTTATCGCCGAAGGTCTTGCTGAAGTACGCGTACACATCCCGGTTCCCGGGAGCGAACACAAAGCTAGCTCCAAGCTGAAAGGGATTCTGGCCCAGACGTTGCTGCTGATGCCCCGCCGAACGAGCGCGAACGCGAGCGGCAGAGTTATCACGACGAAGCAGATGCAAAATGTTGGCGGACTTGACCCCGGCGGCCTTATACGCGATTCGTTTTTCATCGACTAGCAGCGGAAAGGTAATGCCGGCCTCTTCCCTGAAGAGATTGGCGTAATTGAAATCGCCCAAGCCGACCGCCGCTAGCTGAGTTCCCGCTCGTGTGAAATCGGCTTGGTGTTCGCGCAACTGCGCGATGTGCTCGCGGCAGAAAATTCAACCATAATGACGGAGAAACACGAGAACCGCTGGGCCTTGTTCCCAGAGCGAACCGAGACGGATCTCATGCCTGTCGGCGTCCGGCAAGAGGATGGGAGCTAGTTTTTCCGCGAGCGAAGATGCCATACGTGACCTAAACCCCGATATCTTCATTCCATAGCGAAGGGTTGTCACGAATGAATTCCCGCATCAGGCGAACGCATTCGGCATCATCCACTATCTCGATCTCCACGCCGCGCGACCGCAGGTAATCCTCCGGACCGCGAAAAGTACGATTCTCACCGATAACCACTCTCGGAATTTTGTAGAGCAAGGTAGCGCCGCTACACATGTCGCAGGGGGACAAGGTGGAATACAGCGTGGCCCGACGGTACTCAGACGCTGGAAGCCTTCCGGCGTTCCGCAGGCAATCCATTTCAGCATGCAGCACCGGGTTACCTTCTTGAACCCGTTTGTTGAGGCCGCGCCCGACGATCCGGCCGTCGATGACGAGCACGGAGCCGATCGGAATGCCACCGCCCTCAAGCCCCGCTTTGGCTTGCTCGATAGCTGCTTGTAGGAAGACGTCCATTATCGCTTGGTGCTGCTGGTCTCGACGGCCGAGGCGGTAGGCTTCACGACACGTTAAAGTGATGCTTGAAGGATACTGGCGTGAGTGATGCACAGCATTATGCGCAATCACGCCCTTCACTTCGTCATAATTGTTCCCGCCCGTATTCATATTTCGATCGAAACGCGGGAAATTACTGCTCGACACTTCGACTCGAATACGATCGCCAGCCGCGAAATAGTTACTGGTCGTCATGGGTTGGAGGACCACCCTGTACACTTTTCCGGGTTCCATCCACACCAGAGGCTTGTCGTATCCATTGCGATAGCGGAGCCGTTGAATGGTCTCGTCGAGGTTGTAGGCGGTTCCATCCGGCAGGACATCGATCACCTTCACGGTGAAGTCCGTATCTTTCGCGTCAGAGGAGACGTAGAGCGTAGGTTCAATGGGGCCGCTAACTTCGATTCCTTCCTTCAAAGGCTCCGAGGTATAGACCAGGATGTCATCGCGCATTTCCATATTGCGCTGGTCGAGAGCACCGCCTGTAACCGCGTTGCCAGTGCAGCAAACGTTACCCCCATAGGAGGGCACTGGGCTCATCGGGTCGTAAACAAAGCTATCGGGCTTATCCGCTGAAACGGGATTTGCCGTCAAGGCCCCGTCGCCTCGAAGACTGTTCGCCTTGCCCGCGCTCGAAAGGAATAAAGTCATGGGTGCGCTCCCTTGGGCGGCCAGGTATCGGAAGTCTGCCACTTATTCAGGCCCATGGTAAAGTAACGAACCTTCGGCGTGTTCTCCAGGATGTGATTGTCCTCACCCTTTAGAAAATGGTCGAACCAGCCGTAAGTGAGCGCGTCATAGTCAAGCCGGGAATCGCCCATACTGCGCTCTCCGACGATGGTGTTTTCAGTGGCCCGCTTATAACCGCAGTGGAGCGTTGGGGCGATGGTCGCGTATTGTTCGTTGGCGATCTCTGGTTTGGCAGTCTTCCGAACATAGTTATAGGCGGCCAGATTCGGCCCAATCGAGACGTCATACCAAGACATGAACCAGAGACCTGGCACGTTGACCGGCATGTCATCGTGCCAAAGACCACCGCGATACCAAGCAGGATCATTAGGAGCGCGTTCGATCATTGCGCCTCCCGTGGAAACAGGCATGGGTCGGCAAAGATCCCGCGCGGGCCATCGACTGCTTTGATGATGTCCTCTTCTGGTAAATGCCGGAGCGCCTTTGACCAATCCACCGGCGGAAGTTGCTGTGCGAGATCGAAGGCCTTGGATGCGCGTATCAGATCGGCCTGACTGGTGTTCGGCGGAAACATTGGCCTTACCTGATTTTGCTCGCCATAGAGCCAGGCGATAAACAGCATCTGAACAGCGCCGCCGCGATACCAATTTCCCTGCTCGAAGTAGGGACGAACACGCCCGACACCCGCGCCAAATCCCATGGGGATCATGGCCGCATAGGCAGGATTTCCGAGCGCGGCCACACCCAACTGCCATTCCGCCGTCGAGGAGCAGCCGATGGTACCGACTTTCCCGTTGGACCAATCCGATGACGCCATCCAGCTAATCTCGTCGGCACCGTCGGTGCGCGGAGGTCCGAGAATATCGTAATTCCCTTCGGAGAAGAAATGGCCGCGCTCATTTATTTCGACGTAAGCATAGCCGCGTTTCACCGCGTCCAGTTCCCCGGTCATGTCTCGAGGAACCCCATCCCGCACATCCCAGTAATTGAAGTTATACGGAGTGCGGACGAAGATGATGGGATATTTCTTTGATGTATCTTTGGGCCGATAAATGTCGGCTGCCATATGCGCGCCGTCGCGCATGGGCACCATCACCTTGCGGTCAATGATCGCGATGGACTCCAATTCTTTCTCGGTGGCGTTCCGCTTGGCGATGTCCTCGGCGGATAAGGCAGATCTTTGCTGCCCCATGGCTGCGGAGCAAGTAACCAGGGTTCCAACTAACAAGAGGAAGGGAAAAGTTCGCATATGTCGTTTCTACGCTAATTGGGCAGGTCGTGGCAGACGCCGCAATCCACGCTGGCTCGGGAGGTTCTGGGGCCAGAACCTGGCAACGAGCAACGGGCGAATGATGGCATCGGCTTGGGTCGCATCCAAGTCCGCGAAGGATTTATCAAAGTGCTGCCGGGCTCGAGCATTGATGCCATCGAGACCATCACGGTAGAGCTTCTGCCGATCGCCGGGCGAGACACTGATTAGAAAATCGAGGAACTCGGGAGCACCCGCATCGAGCGCGCCTGGATTGCCTTTGACAGGAGGCATCAGAACACCACCTAGCTTTTCGAGAGCCGCGAACTGATCGGGAGTAAAGAAACGCTGGTCGGGTTGAGAGGTGAGATCGGCTTGAGTAACCGCCAGTTTCGGGATCTCCGGAGGCTGGCGCGGGACCTGACGGGCCGGCGTGTTCGGCTGAGGAGCGGGTTGTTGCTGTGGCTTCGTCTGCTGCGCGTTAAGAGCGGCCGGGGCGACAGGCGCCACCAGCAGATTTTGAACGAATCTCCGGCGCTTCATAGGATCTTCTCAGGGATTATTTCACAGGAGCGGCGAGCTTCGGGGCCAAGCGCACAATTTCTTATCACTATGTGTGTTCGAATCGAGGGAGTAACGAAAGAAAGGAAGTTCTGCATGAAATGGATGTTAGCGTTAATCGCGTTATTCGCCGTCACTGCGTCCGCCGCCGATATTAGCGGCACGTGGAAGGGTACGGCAGAAACACAGAACGGACCCGTGGTCAGAACCTTCGTCTTCAAGGTGGACGGCAACAAGCTGACCGGCGATACCACCAGTGACATGTTTGGTAAGTCGGTCATTGAAGATGGAAAGATCGACGGCGACAACGTCTCTTTTACGATCACAGTGAATTATCAGGGAAACGAAGGCAAGGTCAATTACAAGGGCAAGGTAGACGGCGATCAGATCAAGTTCACCGTAGAGATCCCCGCGTATGACCAGAAAATCGAATATATAGCTAAGCGAGTGCAGTAAGAGCGCGGCGTTTTGCAGCGGACCGAACGCAGACGGCGGAAAGCAACCGTCTGCGCCACAGACGCCGAAGGTCGTCCGCACACAACTTTATGGGGCGAAGAAACGGCGCATTTTACGAAACAGAATGGATAGAGGTATAAAGAGCGCGCTGCTGAAGATGCTGTTCGCTTACACTCCTCAGTTGCGCTTGTCGAAACCGTAGCATGGCCAAGAGCGGAAAGTTCTCCGTACGCCGAAAAATCCCGCGTAACCTTCTTTGGGACAACTGAAAGACGATTTTGAAATTTATTCGAACTCTTGTGACCGCTGTTAATTGAGTTCTCTGACCCAGATATTCCGAAAGCTGATTGGCTCGCTACGATCGCCATGCGCCTGCAGCTTGATGGGCGCAGTGTCGTACTTCTTGTAGAACGGCTGGCCGATGTACAGCGTCTGACCCTTCAACTCGAAGTGATTTTGCACCAGCACACCGTTGAAAAAGACCGTGACATAGGCGGGAGTCTTCAGCGTGTCATCGTTGTTGAACGTGGGCGCCGTCCACACTACATCGTAGGTCTGCCACTCCCCGGGCGGGCGGCAGGGGTTCGCTAATGGAATAGCTTGCTTGTAGATGCTGCCGGCTTGTCCGTTCACGTAGGTTTTATTGTTGTATGAATCGAGAATCTGCAGCTCATAGCCGTCGTCGCCGGGCCCGGTAGAGGCCAAAAACACGCCGCTGTTACCGCGGGCCTGACCGGTGCCCGTGATGTCCTCCGGAACCTTCCATTCAAGGTGAAGTTGATAGTCCTTGAAGGTCCGTTTGGTTTCGATGTTGCCGCCGGCCTTGTTCACGGTCAGCACGCCGTCCGAAACGGTCCATTTGGCCGGCGACTTGTCACGGTTCGATACCCATTCGTCCAGGTTCTTGCCGTCGAATAGAACGATTGCGTCGGAGGGAGGCACCGAGCAAGTGGTACCCGGAGTCACGACCTTGGGCACCGGTTGCCATACTTCGGTGTCTTCCGGTTTCGCCTTGGTCGCCTGTTGGGCTGAAAGTGTAGCGGCCACCGCAATCAGGGCCGCAAATGCGAGGGATCTCGAAAATTGAATGGACATGATTTTTGAGTTGCGCTTCATACTACACCTCTTCTTTCGCTCATGAACCTGATGCGAATAGCGATGTACTGCCGCTCAGATGATATCGCGTACGGCAACACGCGTCCGTCAGATCGACCGTGATCGGGAGCGATCCGGAGCTAATCCGGTTGATCAAGCCATCATGCGTCCCGAGAGCTTATTGATAATGCAACGCCTTGGACACATTTACGTGTAATGCTCGCCGCGCAGGCAACAAAGCTGACATGGCAAGTATCGCAACCAGAAACCCGACTGCTCCCACGTATGCAATGAGATCGAGATTGCTGATCCCGTAGAGTGCGCGACGCAGCATGTTGGACGATGCAGCAGCCATACTTGTGCCAACCACCAATCCAATGACCGCTGGCCCTGAGAATTGCCGCAGAATCAGGTTCAAGATGTTGTTCGAAGTGGCACCCAAGGCGAGGCGAATTGCGATCTCTTTCGTCCTTTGTCGAACAGTGAAACTCACTAGGCCCATGACACCCACGCCAGCCAAGCCAATTGCAACTAGCCCGACCAATGTTACTGCCCCGGCAATACGCTCGATCTGCACGACGCTCTCGGAATAAAGCGATTTGATTGACCTGATCTCGGGGAAAAGCTTGGGATCGAGGCTTCCACTGATCGATTTGGCGGCTGTTGGCAGGCTTTCCGCCGCGCCGTCGGTCCGCGCGATCACCACCATACCCGCCATCTGTTCCCCTGCAGCAGTCCAATATTCTTCCAGCGCATCATCGTCGTTCAGCGCATTCATGTGTGCATCGGCCACGACCCCCACGACCACATCCTTCGCCTTCCCGTCTCCGACTAGTTTTCCCAAAGGATTCTGGCCCGGCCATTGTGCGCGTGCGAAGGACTTGCTAACGATCACTGCGTTCTTCTCGTTTGGATAGAAGGTCCGGCCCAACAGTATAGGAATCTGCATCGTCGCGAAGAAGTCCGGCGTGACCCAATTCGGATAAACCCTCACGTTATGGCCGTTGATCACGGCGGTTGCATAGGAAACGGCATGTCCGAGCGGTGGAAGCAAGACGAGCGATACTGAGCGAACACCAGGTATGGCGTGAAGCCGGGTCTGCATCTGATCCAGATAACCTCTTGCTCGCGATGCGGTGTAGCCATGTTGTTTGAGCTGCCCGTCAATCGAGATGAGCCGCTCGTAGCCAAATCCGGGATTTGTGTAGAGAGCGTGGTGAGCAGCCCGAACCAACAGTCCGGCTACAATCAACAGCACGCAACTGCCTGCCAATTGTGCACTCACCAAAATCTGCCTCGCCATAGTTTTGTGCCGACCTTGGCGGGCAATCTGGAGCGCCGGCGTAAACCCAAACAACACTGCCGCGGCGAAGCTCATTCCGAGCGTAAACAGCAAAATCCTGGCGTCCGGTACGGCGCTCAGCCACTTTGGCGCGTCCAACTTAGTAAGTGCGATGCGAGTGACAGCACATCCGAGGGCGAGGCCTGCAACAGCTCCGACGCGTCGCAAGCAGCAGGCTCTCCGTGCAGAGTTGACGGAAAACGCGCGCGCCGCTCGCCCCGACCGCTCGCCGGATGCCGATTTCACGTTCCCGCTGAACGGCCCGCGCCAGAAGCAAAGCGCCTAAATTGCCGCATGCGACAGCCAGAATCAACAGAGTGAGTACGCCGACCATCGCCGCCACCTCATACATCTCGGGCTGCATGACTTGCAGATGTCCGCCAGGCGAGATCTGAATGAACTCCTTATCCCAAACCGCAGTTGGATGCTGACGCCGAAGCTCGTTTGTCAACGATCGAAGTTCCTGTCCGGCGATCTGCGCGGTCACTCCTGGCGCCAGTTTGCCCCACATGCGCACGCTTGCATCATTGAAGTCGCTTAGGACCCCGCTGCCTTCGAAGAAATAAGGCTGCTCTCGAATGGGAAGCCAAACCTCAGGATCTTGGCCGCCCAATGTGGCCAGTGCGTAGGGCGCCACGCCCACAACCGTGACTGGCTTTCCTATTCAGGTGAATCGTTCGGCCCACGACGCCGGGGTCTCCAGCGAAACGGCGCTGCCAAAGACCGTAGCTGATCACCATCACGGGCGGATCGCCAATGATGCTGTCGGCCATTGGATCGAGCATGCGCCCAAAGGCCGCTCGAGTGCCCAACTGCGTGAAGTAATTTGGAGTCACGAACGAAGCGCTGGTGCCTTGTATGTCGTCGTCGATCTGCATGGGTGGAACGCCAAGCACCGCGATCGCTGCCGCGAGGGTCTTGGCATGATCCCGGTAAAACAGAAACGATGGGTAGGCCATTTCGCTCGTGTAATCATTCGGCGACCTCCGTTCCAGTCTCACGAGGCGATTTGCATCGGGAACCGGAAGAGGCCTCAGGGCGACCATGTCAAACACGCTGAATGCGGCCACGTTAACCCCGATACCGATCGCCAGAACCATCACTGCCATGAGCGTGAACCCTGGCGATCGAGCCATGATGCGAACTCCGTAGCGCAAGTCCTGTCCAAAACGATCGATCCATGTCCATCCCCAGGCGTCCCGCGCTTCTTCTCGGAGCCGCAGCACATTGCCGAATCCGGCATGGCCCGCCCTCGTCGCCATCTCTCGATGAAACTGCATTTCGCTCTCGAGTTCGCGGTCAAAGCGGCGGCGGTTTATCAAATAGCGCAAACGGCGAAACAGTTCGTGCATCGGTGATTCCCCCTCAGGCAGTACGCAAGACATCCTGGATGGCTTGCGTGAAGCGGTGATAGTCTGACAACTCGCCCTTGAGTTCCTCACGGCCTTTCTTAGTCAATTCGTAGAAACGAACCTTGCGGTTGGTTTCCGAGATGCCCCATCTCGCCGTTACCCAGCCCTTCAACAGCATCTTTTGAAGCGTCGGGTAGAGCAGGCCCTCTTCGACTGCCAGGATCTCGCGCGAAAGGATGTGAATGCGTTGCGCAATCGCATATCCATGCAAGGCTTCGGATTGAAGCACGCGTAAAATCAGCATGCGTCAAGGTTCCGGGAGGCATTCCGGGCTTAGGGCTAACTTCCATAGGCATAATAACTCTATGCCTGTAAAGATATCTTTGTCAAGTGCCGGGCCCCAAGCGGGACCGTTTGCAGCAATCCGCCACTATGGCGAGATAACCTGCTACGCCGGCCAGAGAAGATTGATGCTGTCTTACGATCCCGACACTTTCGCGACGGCATGGCGGGCCCGTCGTACCTTGGCGATTTTCTATGAGAAGTTCGCCGCTGTCAATTTGTAATTGCTTACGTTTTCAATGATTGCGATGAAAGCTGCTCCGCACCCATTTTCTATTCGCAGTCTGATAGAGCGACAAAGCGCTCGCTGCCTGTGGGCATTCTATGGAGAAGCGATGCTGCCATTTATCGCGCGGCCTTTTCGGCCAAATCGCCAGCGCAGTCATCGAAAAGCGGTATCATCGCAAGCATTCAAAAAATGTCAGGCCGCCTGTTGACCGAAAAAGGGGCTGTACTGTTCTTGTGTGACCCAAAGCCTATGCAGCAGCACAGCTAGTTTCCTGGCCACTGCGACTAGAGCTTTCCTCCGAGCGCTCCTGCCGCCTCGTCCCATCAGATGTAATCCCCAGCGTCGGAGAGCGCTGTCCTTACCGAATGGTCCTAAGATGTGGTTCGCGCATTCGACCAGCAGAGTTCGCAAGTACCCGTTACCGGCTTTGGTGATTCCCAGCTGCGGATCACTGCTGCCCGACTGGTCGCGGCGAGGTCTCAGCCCGATATAGCTGCCGACATCTCGACTCTTCTGAAACCGCTGTTTGTCTCCGACAGTGAGCACGAAGGTGACGGCCGTGAGTGCGCCAACTCCGGGGACCTGCACAAGAGCTTGCGTTTCTGGGAAGGTCTCTTCCCTCATCTGCTCGATCTGTTTGTTGAACGCCTCAATCTGTGCATTGATTTGCTCGATCTGATCGATTAAGGGCCGCAGCGCCGGCTTCAATCCTTCCGGGAGCAGCGCCAGGCATCGCTTGTGAAAACTTTTAGTAGAGCACTTGGGCAATCGAAAGCCACACGGCTTGGCAAGGCCTCGAGCGGCATTCACCAGCGTTGTCCGAACTCGTATAAGCACGTCACGCGCTCGGATGACGGTAAGGGCTTCCTGCAGGGCTACACTTCGGTGAGTAATAGGGCGCAGGATGTTTGGATCGACCCGAGCGAATCGAGCGAGCTTTTCGGCATCCACCCGATCACTCTTTCGGTCATTGCGGCAGATAGCGTGAAGTTCTCGAACATTCGCCACGATCACTTCATGTCCGTATCCCCGGAGTTGTTCATTGATCCAGATGGAATGCGTGCCATTCTCGATCGCAATCCGGACCGAATCGATATCCGCAAAACGTTGTGCCAGCGCTGTCGATGTCGTTCGAAAGCGACCCTCTTCGATCACCTCGCCGCTATCACTCAGCGTGCAGTAATGGCTCCACTGGTCGCCGATGTCGATGCCAATCGTCACCTGGCCGGCGGTCGTGTTTCTCTTCTTGGATGAGCTTTGTTTCGTCTTCATATGCCTGAGTTTCCCTCCAGGCGAACTTCTCATCCTATTTATCGGCATCTTCTCTCGCCGAAGGTCACGTTCCGGTTTGCGGATGACTCGGAGTGGCGGCCTTCACCGCGGGTTTCATCTCCATTTCAGTATGGAGATGGGCGATCCATCGCCCGTGGTCCTTACTAAAGACCGTCGTCGTGAGCACGCGGCCGGCGGCGGACCTTCCATTTGACACGGAGGAATAAGTCAGCTCGGCAATCACGTATCCGGATGTGGGCGAAAGAATAAAGGCTCGCGAATTTTCGTACTGAAACGAGAAGGCCGTAAGACCCTGTAGGTCGTTGAGTACTTCCTCGCGCGTATGGCCAATGCCTAGCTCCATGTCGATGTAGTCTGGGGCGAGCGCCTGGCTGACCTGCGTAATGTTGGGACGAGAGCCAGCTATAGCTTGCCAGATGCTTCGGTCGGCGGCGATGAGCTGCTGTTGGACGGCTTGCGGTCCGCTCTGGGCGAGAGCGCGGGCGAAAAGTATAGCGAATAAGAGAGTGCCTGAGAGCAACTTGATATGCGACATGAAGAATCTCCTAAGTACTTAAGACAGCCCAGCATAAAAGAAACCTCGTGCTCATCTGCTGATCCCCGTCTCGCGCGCGTCCGGCAAATCTGTCTTGCGCTGGACGAATGCACTGCGGAGCGCCACAGCAGCCACGCGGCCTTTCTCGTGGGAAAAAAGAAGTTCGCTTATTATCTCGATAATCATCACGGTGACGGGATAGTTGCCGTCGCCTGCAAAGTCGCCCCTGGCGACAACCAACTGCTCACAAAGGCGCAGCCCGAACGCTTCTACTTGCCGGCCTATCTTGCTTCCAGGGGCTGGGTCGCCCTGCGCCTTGACGGTACAGAGATCGATTGGGAAGAGGTTCGCGAGTTACTTCACGAAAGCTACCGCCGGATCGCCCCAAAGCGATTGGCTAGGTGCGTTCGTGTGGAATCGGAACTCGATTAGCGCCCGTCGGTAGCCGCGCTAACGTGCAACTGCAGTTCAGGGCGGTACCCCATCGGGCAGCGTGGCCGGCTTCACGCCAAGATTGGATCGGCAAAACACTATGGCACCAGCACATCCTGCGTGGATGTCTGGTCCTGGCTTATGCCGTTTTACCGTCACGTGCCTGGAGTAGGACCAGAAGCGTCAATGCTCCCTGCATTATCAATGCCAGTGCGATGACGAGCGCATAGCCCTCGAAATGCCGCGCCTGCAAGACTCTTCCAATCACCAGGGCTCCCAGCAACCCGACGCCCGCACCGCCGGTCAAGATGACGGCGCGGAAGATCGCGCGACCGCCCAGGACGAAGAAAAGCACCGTACTCAGGCTCTGGAGCGCGATGCAGGCGGCAATCGCTGTCCGTTCAGGGTACCCGTTGTGCTTCAGGATGTTCTCCATGATGGCCAGCCAAACCGCAGCGGCGGCAGTGAACAGGCACGTCAGCATTAATAGCTGTTTCATATGCGGTCCTCCGACGATCTGAATGGATGCGAAGCTGATCGATTGGCGCAAATACCAGGCGTTCGCTCGAATCCGGCCTAAGCGCGGCAACCGTTCTTCCCGGTATTCCTCGAGCAGATCGCCGGAGATCGTTTCGCGGTCACGCACGGATAGCAAAAGCAGCAGCATGCGTTCCAGCCATCGCGGCGGCGCTTCCGGATTCATGCCTTCGACTCCAGCGGCCAATTTGCCGCTCGCCACATCTGCTCTAGCGCGGCCCTGGATTCATTGAGAGCCCTCATCCCGAGCGGGGTAACCCGGTAATAGCGTCGCGCACGGCCACCTCGAACCGCGGTTCCTTCGCCCAGCCGGGAGGAAATCAGGCGCTTTTGCTCCAGGCGATCCAGGGTAGCGTATACCGCCCCCGCCGCGACTTCCCGGTCGAGAGCGAGTTCAACGCCCCGAAGAATAGCGCGTCCATACGCTTCCTCTGCCGGCTTCCAGACTGCAAGCAAAACAGCCTGCTCAAAAGTACCGAGTAGCTCTGCCACGAATGTCTACATTGTAGACATCAGGCCGGACTTAGTCAAGCGAATACTTGCGACCAAAAATTTCCGTTGCGCCGTCTACCGAGGCGATCGTTAAACAGTCGGGTGTCCTCGTCCGCCGGGCGTTTCGGAAATCCGAGCGAGATTGCAAAAGCGGTGGTGTTTCTTGCATCCGAATCATGCCCTCGCCGACGTCGCCCCCGCTGAACTCGCCTGATAGGCCGGCACAAACTCCTCCGCAACGAACTGCTCGTACGACGTCGACGTCGTGTTCCTCTGCGATCTCGCCTCCAGCGCGCGGACGTGGCCTGAATTCAGCGCCTCCGACATCTCAACGAACATCTCCGCTATGCTTTGAGACGTTCCCATCTGGATCAGAACCCCGCGAAACTGGTCGTAAGTAATCTGACGGTACTGCAACTCTGGCTTGCCGATCGCCTTCCCGATAGCCGTTGTGACCTCCGTCATGGGAAGGTCGTGCTGGCCCAACAGCTCTTGCGTCTGATGCCCTCGGAATTCCAGTCGCAGCAGCTCGTCCGCAGCAAAGGTCCCGATGTCACGCGCCGCAATCATTGGAACTTTGAGATCGGCGTTCAGCGGACCCGCCGTCGCTCCCATCTGCTGAATGACGCCTGCTTGCCCCAGCGTATTCTCCATGAAATATCCAGCGCGTACATATAGCGCGTTCAATCCCGAAATCCGCTTGAGCCGCTCCTCCATCCGGTGCAGGCCCGCAATCGGCCCCGTCTTGTCCGGCTTATCCGCGCCAATGCTGCTGAGAGCCACGACATGGGCCACCGCTCCCTTCTCGAGAGCGGAAGCGATCGCTTCAATCACCTTGTCCTGATACGCTGCGTAATCGGGGTTCGCCAGATCGGGCGGAATCATCACATATGCCGCCTCCGCGCCGCTGAGGGCCCTGGTAACTGCTTCTTTGTTACTGATATCTTCCGGCAAACGGTTCCGCGCCGAGTGACACCAGCGAACTGAGACGATCCGAATTTCGTCCTACCACTCGCACGTTCTTCCCTTGAGCGAGCAGCCTCTTCGCAATAACAGATCCGGTATGCCCGGTCGCACCCGTGACTACGTACATTCTGACCTCCAAAGTTTGTGAATCTTAAGCTTTCCGATGCGGTGCGCCGCGGCTGGGCTTCGAGAAAGATCACCTTCTCGAGGAACAATATCGTGTTTCGCCACTTTGCCGGGCTCGTTTCTCCACTCCCAGGACTCGATCGTTCATCCATCCGAGTTGGGAGAAAGGACTAGCGACGGAGAAGGTGCAAGACCTGTGCTAACTTGCCGGTCCCGGTTGATTAAGATTGGCGCTGGTGCGGGCGTGGTTTTGCCCCGCGAAATACAACCGCGACTCGTGGAATTGCGCGCGCTGTTTGGAGTGCAACCAAAGCTCGATGATCACGACGTTGATGGAGAAACCGATCCAGAACGCGATCCCGAAGAACTGGTTGGGGCCAAGATGCGTGCGTGCACTGGTGGCGAAGAACACTCCCATAACAGGACGAGTGGTTGCGATGCCGAGCAGTATGCCCACCGCGCGGGTCATCCAATCCCGCTTTCGTGCCGAATCGCCGCGGAGCCGCAACCAGTAGGCACGGCCCAGTGAAAACAGGAACCAGGTATCGAAGACGAGCACCGCGGAGCGCTCGATCCAGCCGCCGATCGCGAAGACGCTCATCGCGTATGCGGTCACGCCGGTGATGGCGCCGAAGGGAAAGAAGAGCCGCTCCAGCCATTGGCTGCCAGTAGGGCGCAGCAGGACGCCGACGGCGAGAAGCACGAAAATGGCTGCCGGGATGATGTGCATCGCGGTTAGCACCGCGTGCGAGGAGAAGGTTGCGTCCATCCGCGCCATCTGTGGAGGGCCGCCGCCCTGCGAGGGACTGATCAGCTTGTCGAGTCTGCGGACAACGACGGCGATGGCGATAATGACGCAAACCCAGAACCCCGAGAGAAGCCATAGAGGATGGCGGGGTCTGTGGGATATTTCGCCTGCGATTTTCACGGACCTCATGCCTCGCGCAACGCGATCAATGGATCGACGCGGCTGGCCCAGCGCGCAGGCAAATAACACGCCAGCAGCGCGACTCCTAACAACACAACAGCCGCGCCCGCCACGCTGATGGGGTCGCTCCCGCTTACGCCGTACAGCATCCTGCTTAGCAAACGGCCCACCAGCAGCGCCGCTGTAAAGCCAATCAGCACGCCGGTCAACACCAGCGACATGCCTTGCCTCAGAATCAGGCGAAGCACGGTTGCCCGGGCCGCGCCTAACGCCATGCGCAATCCGATTTCCCGCTTTCGCTGATTAACCGAATACGCCAGGATCCCGTACAAGCCGATGCTTGCTAAGACAAGCGCCAGCAGACCAAACACGCTGAGCAGCGCCACGCCCATTCGTGCAAAAAACAAGCCTCCCTCGATGATCTCGTGCCCCGTTCGTATGCCGCTAACCAGGACTCGCGGCCCGGCAGCACGCAACTCGCGTTCGACAGGCATCAGGACCTGGTGTGGATCTCCCTTGCTGCGCACATACAACGTCATCACACCGGAATAATTCTGTTCCAGAGGCACATAAACGCAAAGTTGCGGCGGCTCGGCCCAATTGGTGTAGCTGGCGTTTCTGGCAACACCTACAATCTGCCGCATCTGTTTCTCGCCCGGCAACTGAATGCGCTTGCCCAGCGCGCTCTCGCGCGGCCAGTAATCGTGCGCCATCTTCTCATTGACGACGGCAACCGGAGTCGAGTTCTCCTGGTCCAAATTCGTAAACTCGCGCCCGCTGTCGAGGGCCACGCCTGCGGTCTCGAAATAATTACGGTCTACGGTATCGACGATCGTAGTGATTTTGTCCGCTTGCGACCGTGCTGGACGGCCTTCCACCTGCAATCCACTCACGCTTTGCGCCCACAGGGGCAGGTTCGAAGCCCACGAAACAGATTCGACGCCCGGAATCCTCGCGACGCGCTCGCGGACATCATTGTTGAAGGCTTTGGTTTGCGCCTTTGTGTATCCAGCCTGGCCCGGATTTGTCCAGAAAACAGCAAGGTGTGCAGTCTGGAAACCGGGATCGATTGCGTATGCCCGCCCGATGCTTCGCAAGAACAGCGCGGCCATCATTAACAAGAGGAATGAAAATGCCACCTGGCCCACCAGCAGAGCGTTTGCGAGCGTAACCTTTCTCGGGCCTCTCCCGGAGGTGCGAGCCTCTTGCTTTAACGTTTCCGCCACACTTGCGCGCGAGGCCTTGAATGCCGGAATGATGCCGAACAGGAAGCCCGTCGCCAGCGAGATGAACAGCGCAAAAGCAAAAACCGCTGCATCGAGCTTCGGCGCGACGAAATTTGCAGACGAAGGCAAAGCCCCGAACAAGAGATGCAAACCCGCATACGCGATGAACAATCCCACCGCGCCGCTGAGAAAGCCAAGGAGCACGCTCTCGGTGAGCAGTTGGCGTACGAGCCTTCGGCGGCTTGCTCCCATCGCCAAGCGGACCGCCATCTCCTGTTGCCGTGCCGCCGAGCGCGCAAGCAGCAGATTCGCCACATTCGAACACGCAATCAACAAAACGATCGCCACCACGATCAACAGTCCGGCGCTAGCGAACAGAATCTGCGTTGAGGTGCTGCCATTATTGCCAAACAGGACATCACGGATGGGCCGCACCGTCGCCGTGTGACCCTCATCAACTTTCGGATATTCGCGCGCCAAATCCGCGGCTATGGCCGACATATTGGCTTGCGCCTGGGCCGGGCTGACACCTGGGTTGAGCCGCCCCACGGCTTGGAAAACCGCTTTGCCGCGATCGCTGAAGGCACTTCGCATCTCATTCGGAAACAAGCCCTCCGCCATAGCGGCTGGTATCCACAAGTCCGGGCCGAACAGCGCATTTACTCCAATGAATTGGGGCGGAGCAACCCCGATAACGGTAAAGACAACGTCATTCAGCCGCAGTGTCTTGCCTACGATCCCACTCTCACCGCCAAAGCGCGCCTGCCAAGTCCCGTAATTCAAGACCGCAACAGCGTGCGCGCCAGGAGTGCTGTCCTCCTCCGGCAAGAAGAAGCGGCCTCTAACAGGACTAAGGCCCAGGGTCGAAAAGTAGTTGCCTGTCACTAATTCGGTGAACAACCCCTGCGAACCGGTACCCTCACGCCAAGTGATGGGACGAGTCGATGTGTAACCCGCGAGCGAGCGAAAGACCCCGTTTTTGGCTTGATAATCCTTCAGATCTGCGTACGAGATCGGCAGGGGCGCGCTGGACTTTGGCGTACTCCCCGCTTTGGCGCCCCCAACGGCCGCCAACTCGGAGGGACTCGGGACGGGCAGCGGGTTCAAAATCAGTGTATTGATCACTGTGAAAACGGTAGTGTTCGCGCCAATCCCCAAACCCAGCGTTAGAACCACAAACAGAACGAACATGGGGCCTTTGCGCATGTTGCGGACGGTATAACGGAGATCTCTCCAAAGATCCTCCATGAAGTTGGTTGCCTTTTTTATGTCGCCAGCCGGCACGGCATCGTATTTCGCCATGCGCTGTGTCCTCCTCGATTCAGCCCTTAGTGGATGCGTGTCATCCAACTCAGAGAGGGCCTTCTGGTACGCCTCTCGTTCGCTTTCTCCGGCGCTACGGTATTCGCGGTAGCGATCCTCGAGATGTTGCGCGAGTTCGTCCGCCAGGTCCGACTCGGCGGTACCCTCCAGACGCAAGGAAGCGATGCGGTCTCGAACTACACTTTTCCAATCAGGCATGTTCAACTCCTGCCACTCGAGCCATAGCGGCTACGAATTCCTTCCAGCTCTTCCGTTGAGAACGAAGGACCTTTCGACCTTCCGGCGTCAGAGTGTAATAACGTCTTCTTCGCTGGTCGGCCTTTTCCACCCAGCGGCTGTCGATCCAGCCCCGCTCCTCCAGCCGATATAGCAGCGGATAGAGGGAGGTAACGTGAAATTTCAGAACTCCGCCCGATCGGATCTGGATCAGCTTTGAAATGTCATATCCGTGGCGAGGCTGATCCTCGAGCAACGATAAGACTAAAAGCTCGGCGCTCCCCTTCTTCCATTCCTGATCCGGTGAATTTGTGGGCATATTCGGTACCCCATTATATCGGACTCACAAATATGTACGCGGTTTCGGAGGATTTGTTCCGTGCACCAAAAGTTTTTGGTGCCACTTTGAATGCACAAAGGCTGAGAGTCGCGTCGGCCTGAGCTTGCAACCGCTTGTTCCGCCCGTTCCATCGCATCGTCAATCCTCCCCAGTGCGCGGTAATTATCGCTCTCAAGCAGAAGCGCGACCATTTACTGAACAACATGTTGGGGCGCTTCGGAACACTTGATGGAGACAGCAGAGAGCTGCGGGAGCAGCGCAAACACGCTGAGTAATTGGGGCGTTGTGGCCATATTAATTTCTCCTATATGTGGGACCACCACATATGACGCCGAGTGAGCCAATTTGTTCGGTCTAATCGCAAGAAATTCGTTTCGGGCACGTCTTTGCTCAAGCCCCACCGCCGTCGGATCACAGATACTGCGCGATTATCCTGGCAGGCCTGATTACATTGAGCGCCTGCAACTCCCATGAACCAGAAGAAGAACGGCATCGGGAGAGAAACACACCGGCAAGCTTGGGCAAGCAGCACATAAAGCAGCAATCGAGGCCGATAAGGCCGGCAAAGTGGTGAGTCGCAAGCTGGACGAGGCGCCCAGGACGCGCCCGAGGGATGGAAGGAAGCGGTCCGCAAGGATGGGAGCAACAAGTAGCACCTCGGGTGTTACAGCGTCTGCTCTTACAGTCGGCTGTTACAGCTTGACAAACAGAGTAGATTAACTTACACTAGATAGCGCCTGAGCATTTCCGCCCACTCGTCCGATTTCTGAACTAAGTCAGTCACCGGAACTTTTCTTCTTAGCCAACGCCCGCAGCCAATCGGAGGCTTTCAGCATGAATCCGATCATTCATAGAAAGAGTCATTCAATGCACAAATTTGCCTTAATCGCAACGCTTGCCGCCGTTTCCGCCACTCTCGTTTATGCGGCAAAGACGTTTCCGTTGACCGCAGCTTCCATTGTTCCCGCTGCGAAAGGCTCGGTTCAGGTCGGGAAGGACCGCAACGGCAATACAGACATGAAGCTGAAAGTTGAGCACCTCGCAAAGCCGGGGAACCTCTCGCCTTCGCAAACAAGCTATATCGTTTGGCTACAAGATAAAGGCTCAGACCCAGTAAATCAGGGCGAGTTGAAAGTAAATGGAAAGCTGGAAGGCACCTTTCAAACGGTAACCCCCCGAAGGAACTTCGAGTTATTTGTCACAGGTGAGAACGATGGTACAGTGAAGTCACCATCAGGTCCAGAGGTACTGCGAACCACCGTCTCGCGATAGTAGCCAGCTCGCGCAGTTCAACGCAACCGATTTCTTTGCGGCCATCGGAAGCGCCTGGTTTGCGAGGAAGGTTCCGGCAGAATTTTACTTCCGCCGCGGATGCGCGTTACTGCTTTGGGGATTCGCTCCAGATCTCCTCGTCGTGCTCCTTTCTCAGCAGATTGGGATCGAGAGTCAGAGCAGATCGGAGCATCTCCTGGCCCTTGCTAGTTTCACCAGCTTTGAAATAAGCCATCGCCAGGTGGTATTTGCGTGTTGCCGTGCCGCCTTTTGCAACGGCCGATTCAAGCTCAGTGACGGCGGAGGCATACGATCCTTTGTGAAGATCCACCCAACCGACGGTATCGAGCACGACCGGATTACCGGGCTGGGTCGCAAGCGCCGCCTGCGCGTACGCCAGCGCCTTATCGGGATCCGATTTCGCCAGAAGATAAGCGAGGTCGTTAAGCGCAACCCAGTTGAGGGGGGCGTAGTTTAAAGCAGTTTTATACTGAGCGATCGCGCGCGTCTGGTCTCCCGCCGACAAGAGCGCTTTTGCGTACGTCACGCGGGCCGGCACATTCGAAGGCGCCGCTGATAAGATGCTGGTGAGAATCTGCTTCCCTGCCTCTGGCTTGTGTTCGGCGAAATCGAGCTGAGCCAATAAAAGGCGCGCTGGATAAAACTCAGGGTGCTGTAGCTGGGCGGTTTCCAGAATGGGCCGCGCATCTTGCAAGCGCCCGGCCTGCATCAATGTTGCCGCCAGAAGCTCCTGCAAAGGAGGGAAGTTCTGCTGCTGTTGAGCGTAGGTGCGAACGGTGGAAAGAGCCATGGCGGAATTTCCCTCTTTCGCATAGGTTTCAGCAAGCAGGCGGACGGCCCCAATATTCCGAGGATCCTGTTGTAAGACTTGTTGAAAAATCAGACGTGCGCCTCGATAGTCTTTCTGTACGCTCCGAAACGTTGCGTCTTGAAGCATAACCGCCTGAATGTGCTGCGCTCGAGGAGCATCAAACTCCTTGCGAAGGGCTGTGTAATCGTGGTTGGCGAACAAAGCCTCGTTGTGGGCCAATTGCCAAACAACTGTGGATTGTTGCTCAGGAGGCGCTTCTTGAAGTACGTTCAATGCAGATTGACCAGCATTGGAGGCAGACAGCGAGTCGGCAAGCTCGATACGCGCCTTCAAAAAATCACCGTTGCGGCGGACCGCCTCACCCAGTTCCTGGCGATATAGGGACTCATCACCGCGGAGCCTGTGTACCTGAGCTAGTCCATAATGTACGACCGGCAAGCTGCGATCTATCGCCGTTACTGCCAGCAGATCGGACTCGGCGTCGTTCACCTTACCGCGAGTGAGAGCCAGAAACGCACGCTGCAAGACGGCATCTACATCTTTCTTGTTCTTGCTGATCGCTTGGGCAAGAACGCGGTCGGCCTCCTCATCGCGGTGGAGCTTTAAGAGGGCTGAAACGAGACGGGTTCTGGCGGTGCGGTCCGAAGGATCTTCGGCATGAAGACGCGCAAACTCTTCAACAGCGGCATCCGTTTTCCCGTGCTCAAAAAGAGCCATTCCATAAAGAGGTTGCAAGGTCGGGTCAGGAAAACGGGAAAGCCGTTTCAGTGTCGCTTCGGCGTCGTCGCGGCGTCCTTGGCGATCTTGAGCGACTCCGAGCAACAGTAGCGCTTTTCCGTTCTTCTGGTCGATTGCCCGCGCCCGCCGGCTCTGCGCCTCCGCGTCGCTGAAGCGGCTTCGCTGCATATAGAACGACCCCAGAAGGAGCGCGGCATCAGGTGACTTGGGATTGGCAATGGCGGCCTGCTTGAGCACTTTCTCAGCGCCGGCAAGGTCGCCAACGCTGGTTTTCATGCGCGCCAGCTCTGCCGATGATTTCAGGAGACCCGGCGAGCGCGAAAGCACGGTTTCGAGCTCGTTCATTGCCTGCCCGGTATCGCCCAACTTAAATTCAGTGATCGCCAGAATGTCGACGGCTTCTGGATTCTCCGGGCTGGCGATCAATACTTCTTTGATCCTCCGTTGTGCATCTGACACGTTAGCCCTGTTTCCGGATGTGGCGAGCAGGCGTGCCAGCCGCAACTGTGCATCCGGGTGCTTAGGATTTAATTCAATCGCCCTGTTCAGGTAAGCCGCGGCATGGCGAACGTCGCCCATATTCTCATACGTAATTCCGAGCTGGTAAGCAGGTTCCGCATCCTTCGGCATGATTGCCATCGCATTCCGGAATTCGATGCTAGCTCGCGAAAAATCCCGCTTGCCTCGCAAGACTTTTCCCCGCTCAAGAAATGACGCTTCTTTACTGGCCGGACTTCGAAAGCAGGAGGAAGATAGCGTAAGGAAAGCTACCGCCACTACCGCCAAAGCGTCACGGCGTGTTATGCGCAAGGTCTACTCCTCAAAGGGTGAACTCATAGCACGTTCTTTTCCATCCGGGGAAGGCGCCCTTCCGTAACCTTCAAGGCAGGACTAACTCCAAAGTTTGGGCATTAACTGCCAAGAGTTCGTGTTCGGGAAAGCACGTGCGGTACAGCGTAGCCTTCCGTAAGAAACTCACTTCCGCAAAGAGACAGAAGATTCCGTCCAGGTACAGGCCTGCTGAACGCCGAGTTCGCAGGCTTGTCGAAATCGCTTACCGGCGAGCGGCGGATTCCTGGTATCGTAGGTACCCTGCGAATACAGCTTGGCCACTTCAAAGCAACTGGCGCCATTGCGGCCCTTGCATCCCTTTTCAAAGTTCTCGACGGCCTTCAGGGGGTCCGCCTCTGTCCCCTGGCCGACCAAATAGCTGACGCCGAGCCGTCCGCAGCCGCGCCACCAGCCAAGATCGCAAGACTTGCTGAACAGGTCAAAGGCGATAGCTCCGTCTTGAGGAACGCCTTTGCCGCCGCTAAACAGAGAGCCGAGCACAAAGCAGCTCGCGCCATCGCCGTGATCGCAGGCCCGCAGAAAAGCATCTTTGCCGCCGGCCTGAACGAATCGTAGGAGCGTGGAGCAGGCCTGAGGGGAGCCAAGATCGCAGGCTCGGCCGTAGGTTACACCCGCTCGAGCCGGATCGCTAGGAATAAATCGCCCCGCCTCGAGAATTCCCCCGACCTTGAGGCAGGCATCGCGGTCGTTGTCTTCACACATCGCGTTCAGCACGCGTGCCCAAGTTTTGCAGGCATTTCTCTGTCCGTGCTCGCATGCTTGCCGCCAGTGCTCAGGGTTACCGCCGGGATGATCTTTGCCCTTGTTCAGGAATCCCGTCGATAGCATGGTGGCAAACAACAAAACCCATACGGACATCCAGGCGACGTTCACGCGTTGCGGGCTCCATGCCCAAACTGTTCGCACGCCAGGAAAACTGCAGTCTGGCGGTCACCCATTCACTGAATTGGTCGAGCGCTCGAACAGTCAGATTGAGCGCGGGAACGCAAAGCAGCTTGTCATAGAATTCCGGGGCGCCGATGAGTACGAGAAACCGGTACATACCGAATACGCCAATGCCGTACATCGCGCCGAACAAAATCTTCCCAAAGTTCTTGCGCGGCGAAGTAGCTGGATCGGTAACCAAAAGGTGAAGACCCAGGAAAACCGAAACAGGTATGTTCGAATCGATGAAATTGTAATCGCCGGTCAGCTGGGTATACAGGAGATTCAGCACCCACAACGCAGCCGCGGAGAACAGAGTTACCAGCGTTACCCTAAACAGACTCTGGACGATCAGGCCTAAAAAGAAAATCTCGAGATAGATATGCGGGGGGCGATGAATCGTGTCGGCAATTTCAAGTCCCCACGTCATGTTCGTGCTCTTGGTGGCAATAAGAGCGACCGAAAAAATAAAGAGTGAGAACGCCGAAGGGATTAAAAATATGCGTCAGACGGCCGTCGCGCTTCCATCTGATAAATTCCTTGCCGATCACTCCGGTCGCAATCATGAGAAATTGCAGGTAAAACCAGTCATCCCTGAACCAGAGAAAGAGGCTTGTGCTCAGGACGATGGGAAATGGCCCGAAGCCCAGGATCCACTTGTCCCTGCGCGACCAGCACACAAGCATCTCGAGAGCATAAATAAAGACGATTTGCGCGAGGATAAGCGGCACGTAGTGATACACCTCGCGCCAATACCATCCCCAGTAGGCGTACACGCAAGTGTGCATAGTGAGTTGCACATAATGCACCTTGTTGAGCACGACCTCATAGCGCAAAGTGCGGCGGGCGCGGATGGCCTGCCAGCGGAGCACGAAAAAGAAAACGAGCAGCGCTCCACTTGCCGCCCAAAATGTGCTCGCGAGCCGCGGGTCATCGCCCACTCGAGAAACAAAGAGAGGAAAGGCGGCGAGAAGCAGGGCTGTGGCAAGCGGCAGCCACAAAACCTTGACTGAGCCCGGCGGGGGATCCAGATCGAGCTTCCGCGCGGCCTTTTCCAATACAGCTTTGGACATCTAGCAGCTCACGGGGTTGCCGATGCTTCAAGGTTCATCTGTAAAGATGCCGGTTTCAGCGTCCACACGTACCCGTCATCCATGATGGGACGTGACTTCGGAAGCAATTCACCGGGCCCAGTGAACTCATAAGCCATTCGGATGTTGAGTTTTGCTTCGGGAGAGGGGTTCATCACAGCTTGAGCCATCAACTTGAGGAACTGAGCCGGATTGAGCAGACTGCCCTCGACTGTGATGCCGATCGGTACGGCGTTCTTTGGTATCTCACTTGGGCTCTGGTCATGCAGCCCGGGAGCAATGCCGGCGCAAATGCGAGCCACCGCTTCCACCGAAACCTCCCCGACGTTCGGTCCGTGCCCGGTGAGCACCCGGACCGGTCCGTAAACCGGGACCACCTCGACAGAGCGCGGAAGCTTTCCGGTGCGATGAAACTCCGCCAGAGCATCGGCCATCACCTGGAACATCTCTGCCCGAGAGAGGTAGTGACCGTCGGCCCGGAAGAGTGGGGGGGCGAAGGTGTCATTACCCCAAGTTTTCAGGAACTCGGCTAGAGCGCTTCGGAGTCCATCCATTGATACTCGAAATCCCGTGCCCGGGCCTGTCATGCGAGTCAGATCTGTACTCGAGACAAATCGGCTGCCAGGGTCTGTGGGAAAGAACTCATCAACCAGGAACTTGATACGGCGTCTTCGCTCGCATAGGATGCGTCGACATCGCTCTTTACGCGCAGGGCGTCCGGTGGTAGTTTGGGGCTTTCGGGATGATCGTAAGCATATCTCAACGCCGGGTATTCGGGCCCTTTGACGAAATCCGGTCTTACATAGTTCTGCTCGTCGGCGAGTTCCACATGAACCACGTGAACTTTGGTGCGGTCCGCCTTCTCGATCAGTTTCTTCATTGACTCGATTCCGTCGTAGGCGTGGACCAAGCGAACAGTATCATCGCTCGCTTCCGAAGAACGCAATACATTGTCTTGCCAGTACAGCTCAGGAGCGGTTTCGGCAATTGGGCTCATAAGCCGGCTGAATCCCGCCCTGCCCTCACGAAAACCAGGAAGACGAGCAGGGTTGGTGTCCGGTATTCCGAACATGATCGCTTTCGTACCGTAGCTTCGTACATCGCTCCACTGCTTCCGTATCGCCGCCGACTTCCGGCATCGTGCCGGGAGGCACGACAGGCTCCTTGGGGGCCACATTTCCGGGATCTCGCGCCTTTGTGACCGCCGGAAGCGGCATTCCTGGACCGAATTTCATCGGGAGCGTCAGACCAGTAATGCACACCGCCTTCCCAAATACTTCCTGCATCTTCTGCAGCCCACCGGTCTTATCCAGCTCCGGCGCGCCGGTTAGAGGATCGCGGCCTTCAGTTAAGAAGTTCTGTTCGGCACTCCTCCGCTTCAACCACCGATCCTGAGGAGTGCTTGTTTGGGTGAAATCAATGGTGGGGCGGTTCTGATAAGTAGGTTCATCGCTTCCGTCATAACCGGGCTCGATAATGCCGCGCCGAATGTAGCCCTTTACGAAATCCAAAATATGCGTTTGGCCATTCCGCTGCGCCAGCGCCTGGCTTACAGCGCCGGAAAAGAGAATCGTGGCGGACACATGGGCGTCGGGATGTTCTCTGCGGTAGCGTTCGATCATGGGCAAGAGGCGGTGCAAACGATCTTCGGTGATGCCTAGATTTACATGGTCGGTCGCGCGCGCGTACAGATAGACGTAAATGGGTTGCTTAGCCGCATCGGAAGCCGCAAGGGCATTCCCGACGAGCAGAACGGCGGAGATAAAAGAAAAAATAGCTCGTTTCATAACTTAAAGATTGAGTTGGTCTTGGAGAGTCAGATTAGCACGCTAATTACCAGTTTCCAAGCGCTAAACACAGCGTTAGTCAATAAAAAGGCCCTCGGATAATCCGAGGGCCTAACACCACCTAGGTTAACGCGGCTTTTAGTGTCTGCCGCTGATCTTGGGAACAGTTATGATCGCCTGGTTCGATTGGCACACTTCGGTACTTCCATTGACAGGCTGCACGACGTAGTAGTAGGTGTCGCCGTTAGTCAGACCACTGGTGTCCTTGAACGACGTATTTGTGGTAGTTCCGACCTGCGTATACGGTCCCCCATTACTGGTACCCCGCAATATGTCATAGGATGTGGAGTTCGCCTGATTGCTCCAGCTCAGGTCAATCCGAGCCGGCGCCGAACCGGAGGAAGATCCTTGACCTGCAAGATTATTGACGCAGGCAACAAACACCGTGCGCTGCAGCATGATGAGTGACCACGCTGTTTCGTAGTAGTCCTGATAGCCGTAGTAGTCCTCTCCGAACCAATGACCGTCGAACACGCCCGAGCTCGGGTTGGCCTGATACGACACGAGGGTCTGCGCGACGCCGTCGCAGGGATCGGTGCCACCGTTTGCGGCGGACAGCGCCGCATACCAGTCGATAGTATCTGGAGGCACGCTGGAATCGCCTGTGAAGACGTTGGGTGTTTGCGTTCGCAGGAACTGAATGGGGGCCAAGGACCCGTTCACATTGTGTAACAGCATGCTCTTCGTAAAGGAAAACATGCCGTATGTATATGCCCTGGGAGCATAATAGGCGCCGCTAGCCGTGCTATTGCAGAAATTGTCCGCGTAATATGTTTCGGTGTTGTTCCAGCGTTGATCGAAGTCGGTGCTCGCGTCACCAAACGCCGTGTTCATAGTCCGACCGACGCCATCCATGGCCATTTGGACTGTTCCGGAAGGAGTAACGGCGAACGGCCCCCAGGCATTTGAGTAGTAAAAAGAGCCTCGATACCCGTAAGCGCCATAGTTGTCACCAACAGCAAACGGATCCGCGCCAATCGGTTTTGCGTCCTGAACATCCTGGGAATTCGTGATCCAGACGCCGTTGGTATCCGTCACAATCGCGGGAATCGTAAGGCCAGCGCCTCGTTGACCGGAAATAAAGGCTATCGCGGCCCATTGCGAGGTCGAATTGTCATCACCTTGTTGAGGACCGTACAACCAGCCGCCTCCTTGAGCGGAATAACCATAGCCTCGCGTGTATCCCAGGCTAACATCATAGTCGTAGCCGTATTGGCCATAGGCGTACCAATCGAGGATGTCCTGAATAATATTCTTGTAAGTCATGCCGGCCACCGCGCCGGTCGGTGCGGTCGCGTTGGGTGTTCCACTGGCGATCAACATGTCCAGGAACGGAGCAGTGGTGTAGGTGGTCTCGCCTGAGCCATCAGCGCTGTATATCATCAATCCATCCGCGTTCCCGTCGAAGGTAAACGTGCAAGGGGGACTGGTGCAGGAACTCGCGCCGGGATTGTACAGATGCTTTCCACCGTGCGAGGCGCAATTTGGATCTCCGGTAGTCGGAATGCTTCCATCCTGGCAGGTGAAATTTTGGGTTGCCGGGTTGTACTGATAGGTGTTGGTCGCATTCGCCTGGGTGGCCAAAAAATTAAGCGCTCTTGCTGTCCCGCGGGTCACGTCGTCCGTGTAGGGATCGGTTGCGGGTCCGCTGGTTAAGTGTCCATTCACCTCAAATGCCTGGACGTTCTCAGGATCGATGCTGGCATAAGTAAAACAATCGTAGGCATTGCCGTTCACGGTAGGGCAAGTAAGAGAGCCCGCTTGACTGTCCCAGCCGCCCGCCGTTGCGGTATTGGGGTTCGTTCCGTTGCGCCACATGGTTTGATGCATGTACCACAAGCCCCGGTCAATGGCGACATTCACGCGAGAGGAAAGGTTATTGGGTTCCTGGATCACGTAGTAATTGGCGGTACCCGTTGTATTAGTCGTTGTGTCCGTAACACTTATAACCGCCGTCCATTGCGTCCCAGTAGCGGCGCTAGCGGGATATTGGTGAGTTACCGACAGATCGTACGGATTCGTTACCGCCGCGACAGCGGACATGGTGCCATCGCCGAAAGCCCATTGATAGGTGAAGCTATCCGAGGATCCCACCGCGCTCGGCACCGTGGCTCCCAGCACGACGGTCGCTTCGGTGGTTGGATTGATCGGATAAGTGGTGTGTGGCGTGGTTGGGGTTCCGGGAACCCACGGTACCGTAAGAACGGTGACCGCTGCGGATGCGGCCTGTGCCAAGCACAGCGCAGCAAAAGATGCGATTGCGATACTGGAATGGATGCGGCTCTTCATATAGATTCTCCTGGTAAAGGATCCTGATTTCTCCGTTAAGCCCTAAAAGCTCGGCGTCGAAGCGCAAACGCCAGAACTCCGGCAACGCCGGCTAACAGGGTCCATGACGCTGGCTCAGGTACCGGTGAAACGCCAACGGGTTGGGTTACAGCAGATCCACTGTAAAAAATGTCCGCGGCGGTTGCGTTCGACCCGTCTACCGGATGAATGTCCTCCAGCGTGAACCGGCCGGGGTTATTGGAGGAGAGAACCAACGTGATCACTTCTTCCTGGTTCGAAGCCAGCGTGAAATTGAAGCCCTGGGCCATTGACACCAAGTCATTGCAACTTGCGTTAGCAGCACCGCCGCCATTTGCTCCGCAGTCACTCAAGTAATTACTAGTCGTGCCCGGGATGTGATTCGTGTTATCCAGCGCCTCCGCGGCAAGATTGTCAACGATGGTTCCGTTTCCGTGATTCAGTGACGTGGCATCATATTGCGGAATATCGATCTGCCAGCTTTGACCTGCGGCGGCCGAGCCGTTCACTGCGCTGTATTCGTTGTAGAACGGTGTGGCAACAGGATCGAAGAAGAAGGCTCCGACATAATAATTTCCGGCTGAGCCTGGATTGAACGTCAAGGTTAGTGTCCCCAGGCCGCTGGTCGAATTGAAAGCAGAAGAATTCAGGCCCGGCACTGACGAGAACGTATCGCCATTCGCCGGAAAGTAATCCGTTCCGTTCACATTAAATTCCCAGTCCTGCAGATCCGAAAATGCCGGCAAAGCAAACAGCAATGCCGTGATAGCTAAGATAACTGTACGATGCTTCATGTTTCTCACCCTCCCGCGAGATTTCTAACTTAGCTCCAGACCCGATCTGGGCTCTCACCGAAAACGCGGCGGAAGACCAATCTTCCGACTTTTGCCGGTTTCACCTTATCGCTTTTGGAGACTTCAGAAATATACTAGCGGGAAGTCCGGATAAAGATAAGAGATAACTAGTACTTTGTGTACTAGTTAAGACAGAGTCCGTGATGGTTTCAAGAACAAAAGCCTGCGCTGGAAGCAAACTAACTGCCAGTCTATTCCATTCCTTTTATCAGGAATAGAATGATTCGCGAGTGGTCCTTTTCGCGTTAGGATGAACGTTGCATAAAATGTCGAGATTTAGGATTCTTTGCTGCACTCTTGCAAGTACCGCCGTTACCATTGCGGCGGCCGGTACCATACCGGAAGCTTGGCGCCAATCCGATTTAGCAGGCTATCGCATTTCGTTGGCTGCGCTTGGAGCCCCTCCGACGCTGGTCTCGGAACATGACTACTACGCGCTTCCGGAAGCTAACCTCAAGACTTACCCGGTATATACACCCGATAAGGAACCGGCTGGTTACATTGATTGGCTGAAGCAGCAGGATCCGAAGCTGTTGGTCGATCCCAGTAAGCTAACGACTCCACAGGAGTGGATCGCCGCGGGACGCGAGGTATTTTACGGTCGCGAGCTTCCGCGTTACACCGGCAGCGAGGATAACTTGCAACTTATCCGAAACCCGCAAGTATTGGCCGCTTATCGCCTGCAGACCACGGCGGATGGAGTTCTGCTGGGTCTTAGATATGTTGTCCGCGAGAAAGGGAAAGTGGAGCTGGGCACCGACACTTGCGCTATGTGTCACGTGCAGGTGCTGGAAGGCCGGGTGATTGAGGGACCGCCGAACAACACGACTCCCTTTGGTCCACTGATGGCCGACTTGACACGCCGCTATGCGCAAATTGGGCCTGCCTTCTTTGACGGCCGGCGACGTCTGCAAATGCGCGAAGACTACCGGGTGCCCTATCTGAAAGACGACCCGAACCTGGCCACGGCGGATCTCCCGCCAGATCAAATCGCAGAACTTTACGACAGGGTGCCGCGCGGCGTGTACATGCGCACGAACACGAGCCTTACGCATCCGGTGAAAATCGCGAATTTGATTGGCATCAAAGACCTGAAATATTTTGACAGGACCGCAACCGCCCGGCACAGAGATATCACCGATCTTATGCGCTATATCACGTCCATCGCCGATGTGACGGACGCTCTGACCATCTATGGCGATGGCCCCAATGGACACTTGAAGCCAGAGAATCTGGGTCTTAGGAACGGCATTCAACGCACGCCCGATGCGCTGCTCTATGCGCTGGCGCTCTACATTTATTCACTTCAGCCACCCACAAACCCGAATCCGTTCGATGAGCAGACTCGCCTGGGAAAGCAGATCTTCGAACGCGAGCGCTGCGTCAAATGTCACACTCCGCCCCTTTACACCAGCAACAAACTCACGCTGGCTCTGGGGTTTCAGCCGAGCGCTGCGGAAAAGAAAGAACTCGACATCCTGGATGTAAGCGTCGGCACAGACTCGGGACTCGCGCTTCAGACCCGGAAGGGTACTGGTTTCTACCGCGTACCATCTTTGCGGATGATATGGACCAACGCCTGCTTCCTGCACGACGGGTCGATCGGATCGCTCGAGGAGATGTTCGACCCCGATCGGCTGAAACCCGGCTTCCGATCATCAAATTGGAGTGCTAACACACCGGCGCACGCGGTTTCCGGACATCCTTTCGGCTTGGGTTTGAGCTCCCAAGATCGGGCCGACCTTATCAAATTTCTGAGGACTCTCTGATGATCGAGCCAAGCCGCATCATGCGCATGGCCAGCGCGTTTCAGGAATCCTGTCTTTTATTCGCGGCGTCGGATCTCGGCGTTTTCGGCAAACTGGCAGAACTGGGACGCGCCGATAGCGAGCAACTGGCTCATTCACTTAAGTTAGATGAGCGCGGAGTCCGGCTTTTGCTGGATGCCTGCACCGCGATAGGCCTTCTGCGGAAAGATTCGGGACGGTATGAAAACTCGGCGGAAGCGGCGGCGTTCCTGGTTCCTGGCCGGAACGGAGATCTGTCCGGGGCGCTGCGCTATAACCGAGACGTTTACTCGGCGTGGGGCAAGCTGACAGAGCTCGCGCGGACCGGTACACCAGTCGAGAAACCCGAGTTGCACTTGGGGGATGACGCGGCGCGCACCCGGAGTTTCGTGCTGTCGATGCATGGTAAAGCGCTGGCCATGGCGCAACCCGTTCTGTCGATGATCGATTTTACGGGTCGCAAGCAACTGGTTGACGTCGGGGGCGGCCCTGGCACATTTTCCGTCCTCATAGCAAAAGACAATCCCCAGATACGCTGTACTGTGCTGGAGTTACCGGCCATAGCGGCCATAGCAAAGGACCTAATCGCCAGACAAAGCGGAAGCGAGCGCGTCGAGATGCTCCCGGGCGACTATCATACGACCCTGTTCCCCGGAGGCAACGACGTGATCCTTTTATTCGGCATGCTGCACCAGGAACCGGTGGGAACGATTCGCGATCTTCTGACGCGCGCGCACGAAGCTTTGGTCCCGGGTGGGAGCGTGCACGTGCTGGACATGATGACCGATGCAAGCCACACGCACCCGCCATTTTCGGCGATGTTTGCCGTAAACATGGCCCTGACAAAGGAACACGGCTGGGTGTTCTCCGATAGCGAACTGCGCGAGTGGATGTTGGAAGCCGGGTTTCGCGATGTCAGCATACGCCCGCTTCCACCGCCTATGCCCCATTGGCTGGCCTCGGCCACGCGGGACTGACCGGCAAAGTGCCGGGTTCGCATTCAGACGAATCAGAAACCGAAGCGCAGTGCGAACTGGAGCTGGCGGGGCGGCTCGGCCGAAAAGATCTGGCCGAACGATGGCTGATCCGCGAATAACTGTGGCAGATCGAAATTCGTCCTGTTCAGCGCATTGAATGCCTGCGCCTCGAAGGTCATGGACCAACGCTCGGAAAGCATAAATTGGCGCGCCAGTTCGATATCGAAGGTGAACAAGCCCGGTCCGCGCAAAATGTTGCGCCCGGCATCACCGAACGTGTAGGGCGCCGGAATGGCGAATGCCGAGGTATTAAACCACTCCTGCGGGCCCGGGTGAGCCAGCGCGGGCGAGAACAGCACATTGGGACGATCCGATCCGAAATTTCCTCCCGTATTTCCCGTGTTGCTGTTGTCGAACGACAGCACTGGCGTGAACGGCTGGCCATCACGCGCCGTCAGAATGCTACGAAAATCGATATTGCGCGCCCATTTGTTTCGCCATGGCAGCTCATACACCAAGGCGATGGTGGCGTAGTTGGGTATATCAAAGCTCGACAAGCCGCGCTCGGCGCGATAATTGGCGCTGTTTTGCGGGAAGTTCTTATCGGAAAAAGTGCCGAGGAACGACGAAGTATCATCGATCGACTTGGAAAACATATAGTTGGCGAGCACCGAAAATCCGGCGCGCAAGCGGCGAGTGAAAGAAAACTGAAAAGATTGATATTCGGAATTGCCGGCTGTTTCGGTATAGAAGATGTTCGAGAATTCCTGGTATAGCCGCCGGGATTGGAGATCGCCAGGGCCTGGCGGAGGTTGATTCAAATCCAAGGAGCGAACCAGCCGCGTGCCTTTGGAAGCCGCATATGCGATGGAAAACGTGCCGAGCTTATCGAAAGCCCGCTGGATATTGAGATTCCAATCCTGCAAATATGGCGTACGGAGGTCGGGCGCCAGGGTGCTGAGCGAAGGCGGCGGTACATACCCGGAGCTGAAGGGGAACGGGTCTCGCAATGTAAGTAACCCTTGCGCGCCGGGAAAGAACGTATAAATTGAGAAATAGGGCGGATTGTAATACAGGGCAGAGGTCACTTCGAACATGCTGGCATCGTAGAAAATGCCGTATCCGCCACGGATGACCCAGTTCTGCGCGGGGCTCCAGGCGAATCCCACCCGCGGCGCAAAGTTGATGTAATCTGGCTGGTACCCGGAACGCGAAATCCCATCCGTGCCGACCTGGCCAAGTTGGCCGGTCTCTACGTTCAGAGCAGTCATGCGGTTTGTGGGATCGGTCGGCGGTGTGTTGTATTCGTAACGAAGCCCCAGATTCAAGGTCAGGTTCGGGCGGAGTTTCCAATCGTCCTGGAGATAGAAACCCGACTGGAAAGTTCGAAGTGTTTGCGGGGCGGTAAGTTGGGAATCAATAGTGAACGTCGGCAGGCCCAGCAGGAGATCGCCGATACCGGACCCGGTGAGCGCGCCAAGGAACGAAATCGCGCCTCTCGGCAGCTCGTCGACTACGCCATTCAACTCGATTTTGCGCAGGTCGGTTCCGATTTTCAGGTCGTGATTGCCTCGAACAAGCGACAACGTGTCGTTGAACTGATAAGTGGTGGTATGCCGATCAATAGGAAGACTGGCTAGATCACCTACCGCTGAAAAGCCTGAAACGGAAATAGATGGATAACCTAATTGAAGCGGGTTATTGGGCAGATAGTTCACGCCCCAAAGCTGATTCACGTCGGTTTGGTAATTCTGCTGCAGAATGGTCCTGCCCGCCCGGTTGAACCCAAGCAGTAACGAGTTTGTAGTCCCAGGCCCCAGTACGCGGGTATAGCCCACCAGCGCATTGTGGCCCCGGTCATAGACATAATCCCCAGATCCAGGCAAATTGGTAACCGAGTTTTCGGTGTAAGGCTCGAAGATGTTCTTGTGCCCGTAGCTATACCGCAGAACAAGCTTGTTCAAATCGTTGAAGGAATGGTCGACGCGAATATTGTACTGGTCCAGCGCGTCATTTCCAGTTGGCTGCGCCAGGTAATTGCCCGTTGCGAGGCCGTTAGTCGGAAGCGGATATAAATTCAGAATTTTCAGCGCGATCGGGGAAATCTCCGAACCCGAAATCTGGTTACCCGGGAAGTACTGACTAGTAAACGGATTCAATGCGGGCGGAAGCCCGGCTAAGTTTCCGTTTCTTTCAGCCACTGTGGGCACAGTAGCCAGGCGGCTATAGCCCTGGTCTCCGCGCAAGCCATCGTAATCGGCGAAAAAGAACGTCCGGCCGTGTTTCAGGGGTCCGCCGATACCTCCGCCGAACTGGTTACGGATGAGTTGAGGCTTATTTGCGCCATCGAAGAAATTTCGCGCGTCCAGAATGCGATTCCTCAGGTATTCGTATGCGAAACCATGGAAATCGTTGCTCCCACTGCGGGTGATCACATTCACCTGCCCGCCTGCGCTTCGGCCGTACTCAGCGCCATACGAATTTGTTTCAATTTTGAATTCCTGGATGGCGTCCACGGAAGGCTGCAGCACGTACGTGTTGACATCCGGGTCATTGTTATCAATGCCATCCAGCAGATAATTGTTGAATTCTTCACGACCGCCATTCGCTTGCATGGCAAAGTCGCCGCGCGTCGATAAAGCGGAATCCTGTACGGGAGGCAGCACGCCGGGAGTAAGCAAAGCAAGCTGCAGAAAGTCGCGCTCATTCAAGGGTAATTTTTGGATCATCGCTCGATCAAGAACAGTTCCGACATCGGACGATTCGGTTTGGACAGCACCCACTTCGCTTTCGACTGTCACCCGCTCATGCCGGCCCGCGACGGGAGGGTGAAAATCCGCGCGAACATCCACGTCAACTTCTAATTCAACGCCCGGCGTTGTCACCGAATCGAAGCCGCGCGCTGCAGCCGACAGATCATATGTTGCGGGCGGCAAATTATCAAAGCGATAGAAGCCGGAAGTATCGGTTAAAGCGGACTTGTGAATGGAACGGCTTGCGTCCGATGCCGTCACGAGGGCCTGTGCGATCGGCTGGTTAGCCGGATCTTTGACAAAGCCGGAAATAGAACCCGTTGTGACCTGTGCCACCGTCGGGAGTGCAAATAGGAGTAGGGCTAAGTAACGCATGACCATAGGAAACCAAGAGCTGAATACACGCAGTTTACTGGTCCAGCCATTGTTCTGGCAATGGATTTTATCGATCGCCGGGAACACAAAGTTTAAACCACTTATCATTAAGAACTTTCCTGTAAATAGGCCCTCTTACCTTAGGATTACCGCAGCCAGTCCCTAGTACTAATAGCCCATAGCCGGGTTTGCCAGATGACCGGTATCCGGCTATATACTGCTGTATGCCTGTTTTCTAGCAGTTGAGTTACGCTCGCTGTTAGTACGGAATAATCGGAGGTTCTTTGGATCGCTTGGAGACGGAGGAGTGCGTATGCGTGGTGTATCGCCACTGTACCGTCGCGGCGTTATGCATTATCGCCTCTATACTTCAATGCAGCGGCCAAGTTGACCGCAGTTCTTTGACAGGTACGGTTCGCGATATCAGCGGAAAACTCATTCCTGGAACAGATATTTTCATTCATCAATCGGGCGCCGGCTTAGACCGACATACACTTTCGACCCCCGAGGGGACCTATTCACTGGAGGATCTGCCAATCGGCACGTATTCAGTGGTGTTCTCGAAGAGCGGTTTTGAGGAGGTCCGATACCAAAACGTCCTGCAGCAAGTAGGACAAACAAGGACCATCAATCCCGTACTTTCTCCTTCGGTACGCAATCAAGAAGTAACTGTTTCTACCAGCCTCATCCAATTGGATCAGACCAGCGCGGCCTTGGGAGCAGGAATCGAAGAGCAGGCAATCGAACGTTTGCCTCTGAATGGACGTAATTGGGCCAGCTTGACCGACCTCATCCCTGGAGCAATCGATTCAGGTGGGAGTAATCAGCGGGCCATCCGTTTTGTAGGGCGCGGACGCGATGACATGAATATCACCTACGACGGCGTGGATGATACAGGCATTGCCAATCAGGCGCAAAGGGCCACCATCCGGCTATCCATCCCCACGGAAGCAATTCAGGAATTCCGGGTCGATACAGCTCAATACACGGCCGAGTACGGGGATGCGGCCGGGGCGCAGATTGTGGTCGCGTCGCCTGCCGGCGGCAATGCTCTCCATGGATCATTATTTGAATACCTGCGCAACAGCTTCTTCGATGCCAGGTCGCCGCTCGACACCACGCATAGTCCTCGGCCGTTCCGCCTGAATCAATTCGGCGGATCTTTCAGCGGGCCAATCTCGAAAAACAAGACGTTTTTTTTCTTTAGCTATGAAGGCTTCCGCCAGGTTCAAGATCAGACGCTGATCGGATTCGTTCCCAGTCCGGGCTTTCGGAACCAGGTGCTGCTGAAATCTCCCGCTCTAGCGCCAGTCGTCAATTCCTTTCCACAAGGCACCCAGGCAACGAGCACCGCTAATGTTTGGCAGTACACAGGCATCGGGCGAACGATCGACAACGAGAACTCGGAGATGATTCGTATCGATCATCATTTCACTGACACCACCACGGGTTATCTGCGCTTCGATTACGACGATGCGCTCAGTGTCGCGCCCCTCGGCACATTGCTCGACCGGCAGAGCGTTCCTAGCTCGATTGATAACGGCGTAGCAGAGCTATCCCACGTCTTCTCGCCAGCCCTAGTCGACGAGTTCAAATTCGGAGTAAACCAAGCGATCTCCCGCACGCTCAATATGACAAGCTTGGGGTACGCCGTAAGCATTTCCGGATTCACGGCCCTCAATAGCAACGAGACCTCGGATCAGGACGGCGCAACATTTTCTTGGATTGACAATCTGAGTTGGACGCACGGCCGGCACGTAGTCAAGGCCGGCGTCGAGATCCGAAAGATACAGATGAACGAGGGCAACTCGGCATTTGGAACCCTTACCTACTCGTCATTGCCCGGCTTCTTGAATAACAACCTGGATTCGGCAACACAAACAGCGCTTCTGCCTTTGAAGCGCATGCGCAAGACGCAAGAGGCCGGATACGTTCAGGATGAGTTCAAAATTAAGCCGAATCTGACCTTGAATGCGGGACTGCGCTATCAATATTTCAGCGTTTTTCACGAAGCCACGGACCGTGCCGCGCCTTTCGATTTTGCTACTTGTGGCGGCTTCTGTCCGCCCGACAGCGCTTTTTACTTTCCGACTAATGGCGGTTTCGATCCACGGGTAAGCTTGGCGTGGTCGCCCGCGGCCAGTCACGGTAACACTGTCATTCGAAGCGGGTATGGCATTTACCACGAAGACGGCCAGCTCGATGATCAAAATTTTCCAATCGCGAATGACGAGGCAAGTTATAGCCTGATACGCGGGCGCGCTTTTCCAAACCTCAACTATCCTATTGATCCTTTTCTCCTAAATGCCACGGGCGTGCTGACCCCAAAGGACCTATATCGCGACCGCAAAGACATGTACGCGCAGGACTGGAGTTTCTCGCTACAACAGAATTTGGGTGGATCATTTCTGACAGGGTTGTCTTACCTGGGCACGAAGGGAACAAATGTCATGAACCGGGGCTACACGAACCTGATAGATCCGCTGACCGGTGCCCGCCCTTATCCTCAGTACGGCCGCATAGAACTACGCCAGAACGACAGTAACAGCAGCTTCCAAGGTCTGCAAGCGTCCGTGCAGCGGTCCTTTGCGCACGGCTGGTTGATGGCGGCGAATTACATGTGGTCGCACAGTATCAACGACGCTTCACTGGGCAGCGGCGTGGAGGATGACTTTCCGGAAAACGTGTCCTGCCGCTCCTGTGACCGTTCCAGCAGCGACCAGGACGCCCGCCACAGTTTTTCGGCCTATTCCGTTTATCAACTGCCGTTCGGAGCCGGGCGGAATCATCTGAACAGATCCGGCTTTGCGGGAGCGCTCCTCGGCGGTTGGGAATGGAACGCGCTGGCGACCGGCAGGTCGGGACTGCCGGTGAATATCACGGTGGATCGCCCGTCCTCTGCCTTGCCGGATGGGAATAACGGTAATCAGCGGCCGAATTCCGTCTATGGTGTTTCCTTGATACCGTCCGGCGGCTCTACTCCGGCTTTATGGATAAACCCCGCCGCATTCTCTATACCGTTGCGCGGCACGTGGGGCAACTTGGGTCGCAACGCGTTCAACGGGCCAGCTCTGTGGCAGATCGATACTGCATTAGCGAAGCACATACAAATTAAAGAACGTGCAAGTCTCGAGGTTCGAGCGGAATGCTTCAATCTTCTGAATCGCCCGCAGTATGGAAACCCCAACGCCGACATTTCCGCGCCAGCGAGCTTTGGACGGATCACAACTTTGATCAATACCGGACCGACCGGTAGCGGCACACCTCGTCAGATTCAGTTCGCGCTTCGCTTTGCCTTCTGAATTTGCGTCTGATACGGCGGCCGGAGCGGCAGTAAAACCAAATGTTCACATCCGAACAGAGTGAGCACGTAACCGAACGCGCGTTATTCGGAATCCCGAGTAAATTCGAAGAAAAACGCCCGTTGGCAGCGGCTTTCGAGTTGCAAACTAGAGTGGAGCTTGTCTCGGGCCCTCCTTGATATCCAATATTCGGCGCGAAAGTTCGTGCGAACGCCGGCGCTGGCTCTGGCGCTGCTGCTCACGATTGCGCTCGGTATTGGCGGCAATGTTTCCCTAAATGGATTCGTTCGGGGACTAACTAAACCCGACACTCCGCTCAGATCCGCAACCAGAGTCGTTTCGGTATTCAGGCGAGACGCGCGTAGTGAAGCCGGTCCGCTCTCGTATCAAGAGTATCTCTTACTTAAAAATCAGCTCGACGCGTTCGAATGGATTGGCGCGGCGCGCGTGTCACCGGCCGCCATCGTGTTGACCGGTCAATCGGCCATCGTGTCCGTAGCCGCCGTGACACCCAGTCTCGCCGGTCAGCTCAATCTCTCGCTGGATAAAGGGGTTGTCATTAGCCATCGGATCTGGCAGAGGGAATTCGGCGCGGCGGCCGACGTTCGTAGCCAACAGATTCGGATCGATGGCGCCAACGCTCGCGTAAATGGCGTTGCGCCGGACTGGGTTGAAGGGATCTATCGTGACCATGCCGTCGACCTCTGGATGCCCTTGCAAAAGGAGGCTCTGCAACGCGTCGATCAGAGCAGCCGCAACTTTTGGGTCCTCGGACGTCTGCGTCGTAACGTTTCGACCAGTGAGGCTCAGACCGCCGTTTATCCAAAGCGCGACGGCTCTAGCCAAATGGAGGTGCTTCCCTACACGGGCATCACACCTGAAATGGCGGAAGGCATGTCGCGCGTCGGCCCACTGCTCACCTTCGCGGGAGGCGCCATATTCTGCATCGCTTGCGCCAACGTCGCCTCGTTCCTGCTTGGACGTGCCTTCGCCCGCTCGCATGAGACCTCTCTTCGCATCGCGCTCGGGGCCGGCCGCCGCCAACTCGCTCGAGAACTGCTCTCCGATAGCGTGGTCATCTCGATGAGCGGCGGGGCCTGCGGCGTGCTGTTAGCCGTATGGACGTTGCGTATTGTCCCGGCGCTGCTCTTCGAACAGGATGCCGAGCGCCTGGTATTCGCACCGGATCTGTTCAGCATCGTGGCGGCGTCTGCGGTATGTGTCGGAATCACGATTGTGTGCAGTCTTCTCCCGCTGTTCGTAGTTCCATATGATCGCCCGGCGACCGTTCTTCGCCGTGAAGATGCCGGGCCATCGACGACGATCCGGCGCTTGCGGATGAGCCTAGTGGTGGCCCAGATGACGAGCTGTTGCGTGCTCGTCATCTCAGCCGCTTTCCTCGTCGATGGCCTTCGCGCGGCGTTACAAACGAACGCAGGCCATCGCCTTGGCCACCCGATTCTTGCCACCATGCAGGCGCATCCCGAGGTTGGCATCCGGTATTTCCAACATGTCGAGCAGGCAGTGCGCTCGATGGCAGGTGTTTCCGGTATGGCGTGGGCCGGGCGGGTACCGGGCGATCAACCAACGTGGCAGTTCTACCGCATAGAGCCACAGCAGTTACCGCTCCGCGAGGTCACGATGGACCTTGCCTGGTTCACGACCGGCTCGCTCAAGCTGTTCAGTCTGCCGCCCAGGGCTGGACGCATGTTCGGCTTCGGAGATCAAATCTGTCGAGTGGCAATCGTTAATGAAGAGGCTGCGGCGGAATTGTTCGACAAGTCCACGGTCGGCCGGACCGTTTGGGATCCCGCCGGCCAGCCAGTCGAAATCATTGGCGTGGTGGCGATGCGAAAAGCAGAGCAGACGGCGAAACCAAGCCGCCCGACGATCTATTACAACCGCGAGGATCAGACAAGGGCCGCGCCCGGCCGAATCCCTCTCGTGCATTTTCGCGCGGCCATCGTCTCGGAGTTGCCCAGGGCTGAGCTCAATTCGAACGTCGTGTCGGCGGGCTACTTCGATGCAATGGGACTATCGCTAATCGCCGGCCAAGAGTTCACTGACCGTCCGATGCCCGGTGAGTGCCGTGTCGGCGTGATCAACCAGGAAGCTGCCGGCCTCTATTTTGGCGGAAAGGCGATGGGAGCCGCTATTGTCGACGATCGGGGTCGCCGAACCGGGATCATCGGGGTAGTGCATTCGGCTCCGCTTGGAACCTTCCAGCGGCATGTGGAGCCCACAATCTATTTCCCAATGTCGCAGGACGTACTTCCTCGCATGACGCTGATCATCGGCTCTCGAGAAGTGAACGGCTCTATACTGACCCATCTGAGGCGTAGGATTGAATCCGTGCCGGGGCATGGCCCGGCTCCGCTCGTCGAACAGACGCTCGACCAGCACCTCGCTCAGACCGCTTTGGCTCCGTTGCGGATTGCGACCGTGATCATAGGCGCGTCCGCCACGACAGCGCTCGTGCTCAGCGTTCTCGGCCTGTTTGGCGCCTTGAGTGACGCCGCGCGATATCGCCGCCATGAACTAGCGCTTCGGATCGCGCTCGGAGCGCCGCTGTGGCGCGTGATCTGTCAGGTCCTGAGAGAAGGAGGTCGACTTGCCTGCGCAGGCACTCTGGCAGGCATGCTTGGATCGCTCCTCTTGTCGCGATTGTTGGCTCGAATCACATCGGATAACCATTGGCCGGCCGGGTGGTGTGGCTGGCCGCGCCACTCCTGTTGGCGGCAGCGGTTGCAATTGCAAGCGTGCTTCCCGCCCGCCGCGCCTTGCTCGTGAACCCACTCACGATTATGCGCGACGACCGTTGACTGCCGGGCGGGGGGCTCGCGACGTCGCCGAAACAGCCGTCGCCTGACCTACGTCTCCTGTTTCTGCCTACTGTTCCTGCTTGACCATATTTGAAAGGTCGCGTACCAGCTTGCGGTAGTTCAGATCTGGGAGAGCGCGGAACGGAAACCACTGTCCGTCGCGCCATGACGAGTAGTACCAGCGCGAGAATATCGCCAGGTGCTCGATTCTCTTTCCGGTCGCTGTCGGATTTTTCAGGCCTTCCGCCACCAGTTCCCGGATCTGCTGATCGAGCGGCTTCATGGGCGCTTCCTCAAGCCCGAAATCGAGCGGGACCGCCTCCTGCCAGTAGCCGTCCACCATCGGCCACAGCCGGAATTGCCGGGAGCCGGCGCCGCGTGTCAGAGCCAGGCCGCTGAATCGGGTGGCATCCGACACCACGGGATCGCGTAGCGCGGCTGCGGATTGTACCTTGTCGATGCGCTTGTGAATCTGGGCCGCCTGCTCGAAATCCATCTGCTCGGACGCGCGGTCGCGAGCTACGGAAAGTGCCGCTACGGCGGCTTTGCCGTTGGTTTCAAGCAGCTCAGCAAGGCGGTGCACTTCCGTCGCGTACTCGGCGGCCGTGACGGCGCATTGGCAAGGTCGTAAACATTGATTCATCTCGCCGTAAATACAGCCTGGATGATCGGGATGGGGCGCCAGCGCTTCCGTACACCGCCGGACCTGGAAAAGCGTGTGCGCCTGTTGCGTATAGGCGTCGGCCAAATCGCGCGTCCGGAACGGACCGAATAGCGGGCCGCTCGACCGGCTCAACCGATTCACCAGCCGAACATAGGGGAAGGGATCTGACGTCAGTTCCACAAACCAGGGGCGTCGCAGGCGTAAGCGCTTCAAATAGTCTTCCGGGAAATGGCGCTTCGCCAGCTCGTAGGTAAGAAGCGAATTTTCGAGCCGCGAGCCCGTTGGCCAGCATTCAACTGATGCTATTTTTTCCCGGATGGAGCTTAGCCACTGCGTGCCGGCGGTATACGATGAGACAAGCAGGCGCTTTAGTCTTCGGGGAAGATTCGGGCAAGAGCCAACGTGGGAAGGACGTCCGGGCAGGGTGAGCGTATAAACTCCAGCAGAGTGCGGAAGTTGCGTAATGCGGTCCGCCAGATCGAGTCCATCATCCAGCGGAAGCGAAATCGGCGTGGGGATCTTCACAGGTGCGGCGAAAGATTCACTTGAATTGTACTGAGCTAACAAAAGACCAGGAAGAGGCGATAAGCGTATTGCGGAAGGGCATCGGACAACGGCGCACTTGACAGCAATGCCGCTCAGTCTAGAATAGGTGTTATTTCGCTATGCAGGGTTGTCAGCACGAGCGAACCGAGTTCCTCTACCGACGGGACGGAGTCGAATATCTTCGATGTCTGGATTGCGATCAAGTCTTTGAGGCGGAAGATCTGGACTCAGTTCCGGTTTACGACGACGAAGAAGAGAGACCGAAACAGCAGAAACGGCGTTGAGTGTTCATTTCGTGCCGGACGCTTCCCTCCTGAGATCCTTGAACGACTGCGGCTATGGCCACTCTGACCCGAGTCTCGCCTCATCAAAGAACCCTGTTAAAGGCTCCTTTGCGTGTTGTTTCCATCGGCGGCGGGACGGGTCTTTCCACTCTTCTCTCCGGCCTTAAGAAACACGCGCGCGGAGGCCAGGCCGGTCGCGACGCGGGTGGCCCGGTTATCGACATAACGGCCGTTGTAACGGTAAGCGACGACGGCGGCAGCTCGGGCCGTCTCAGGCGCGATTTCGACACCCTTCCGCCAGGGGATATTCGCAACTGCATGACCGCGCTGTCGGAAGATGAAGCCTTGCTTTCCCAGCTTTTCCGATATCGGTTTGCGAGCGGACGGGGGTTGAAAGGCCACAGCTTCGGGAACCTGTTTCTGACCGCCATGAACCAGATCACCGGCGATTTCGCCCACGCCGTGAAGCTTTCGTCGGAGATTCTGGCCATCCGCGGGCGCATTTTTCCGGCTACTTCGGCAAACGCGACTCTCGAGGCGGTTCTCAGCGACGGCTCTGTCGTGCGCGGCGAAAGCAAAATCAGCAAGAGCCGTCATCCCATAGAACTCGTGCGGCTGCGGCCCGACTGCTGCGAACCTTTGCCCGAGGCACTGGAGGCGCTTCGCACCGCGGATCTGATCACCTTCGGTCCCGGTTCGCTCTATACCAGCGTGATTCCCAATCTGCTAGTGAATGGCATCGCGCAGGCAATTGAAGACTCGCCGGCCATGAAAGTCTACTTCGTTAATCTGATGTGGCAGCCGGGCGAGACGGTCAAATTCACAGCCTCTCAACACCTTCAGGCCCTGAACGAGCACGCGCGGCGCAAGCTGATCGACTGCATCGTCGTGAACACCGCCGCAATTCCCTCCGGCCTGCGTAAAAAGTACGCCGGGGCGCACGTCAAACCGGTCGAGAACGACTTTGAAGCGCTGACGGAAATGGGTGTCAAAGTTGTCACGGCTGACCTTGTTTGCGGCGCCTCAGTTGTGCGGAACAAGATTCGGCACGATCCCGCGGCATTGGCAAACGTGGTTGTCGATTTGGCCAGCCGGTCAAGAGCTTTCCAGATTCGGCGGCTAGAACTCGCCACGCGCAAACAACGATACAAATGAACCAAAAGATAAACGTCGTGATCCTCGCCGCCGGGCTGGGAACACGCATGAAGTCCCGCAGAGCGAAGGTCCTGCATGAAACGGCCGGTGATACTCTTCTGAACCACATTCTTCGAGCGGCGCTGCAAGTCGCCCGGCCGGAGGACATTACGGTCGTGGTCGGTCACCAGGCGGATGAGGTTCGGAATAGCGTGAAAACAGCGGGTATTCGCTTTGCCGAACAGAGGGAGCAAAAGGGCACCGGGCATGCCCTTCTTTGCGCTCGCGGCGTTATTGCCGCGCAAGAAGGAATTCTACTCGTTCTGAACGGTGATGGCCCGCTGCTCAAGCCGAAGACACTGGAAACGCTGATCGGGACACAGAAGCGGAACGGACACGCAGCCACCATTGTGACGACGAAGGTGACCGATCCAGCGGGATATGGCCGCATTGTTCGCGACCAGCGCGGAATGGTAGCGGCCATTGTGGAACAGAAAGCCGCGACGCCCGATCAGCTAGCGATCCCGGAAATCAATCCAGGGCTTTACTGCTTCGATGCCAACAAGTTTTGGGCGCATGTGGATGAAATCTCCCCAAATAATTCGGCCAACGAATACTACCTGACCGAAATGATTGAGATTCTCCGGAGACACGGCTTCACGGTCGCTCCTCTGCCGGTGGCCGATGAAACGGAACTGCTCGGTATCAATACCCGAGTGGAGCTTGCCGCCGCTGGCAAACTCTTGCGCGCCCGCAAGGCGGAAGAACTTATGCTCGCCGGCGTAACGATTGAAGATCCCGAGAGCGTCGCCATCGATGTGGACGTTCAGGCAGGCCCGGACACCATCGTTGAAGCAAATGTGCAGCTTCGAGGGAAGACCCGGGTCGGCGCCGGGTTGCCGAATCGGTGCCGGGTCTATCCTGCGCGATTGCGACATCGCCGATGGCGTGACAATTCTTCCTTATGTGGTCGCGGAGGCAAGCGCCATTGGCAAGAACGCGACGGTTGGACCATTTGCCCGTCTGCGAATGAATGCTCACGCGGACGAATCGGCTCACATCGGCAATTTCGTCGAACTCAAGAAGACGCACCTCGGGAAAATGTCCAAGGCGAGTCATCTCGCGTATCTCGGCGACTCGGAGATCGGCTCAGGAGTGAATATCGGCGCCGGTACCATCACCTGCAATTACGATGGAACACAGAAGCATCCCACGCAAATTGCCGACGGCGTATTTGTTGGAAGCAATTCGACCTTGGTAGCGCCTCTGAGAATTGAAGAAGGCGCCTATATTGCCGCTGGATCTGTCATTACCAAGCCCGTCGCGCCGGATTCCCTCGCTATTGGACGCGCTTACCAGGTGGACAAACCCGGTTGGGCGAAGCGGCGGCGACAGCAGACGAAAAATGACTGAGGCTATTTAAGACGGTTTCGAATGCCGGATCTGAATCTCGAGCGCGACATCTCCCTCGGGCTTCCGCTGATAGCGCACCGTCACACGAGACTTCACTTTGAGGGCTGTTCGGTTCAACGTCGTATCGGCGTTGATGACGAAGGTTCGACTTTCAGGAGCGCGCCCAACCAGCGACCGGGAAACTGTGATGTGCTGATCGTCCAGCGACGTCACAATTCCGGCAAAGAACTGCGGCCTTGAAGAAGGCGGCGCGGACGCGTTGGGTGATTGCGCGAATGTCAATAGCGCGGCCCAAAGATACAAAGCTGTAACGAGACGCGCAACTTTGTGCGGCATGATTACGCGTGAAAATGGAGAGACTTTACTGGTGTAACACATACACCTATCGCTGTGACAGCAAGGATCTTATAAAACGGTGCCCGGATGATACAAATTAGGGATTTTTAACTCCCCGATGGCAATCAATTCGCCCGATCGCGAAAGCGCGCGAACACGGCGCGCCCCCGGCGGAACAACGAACGGCGACGTGCGGAAATCGCGCCCTTGGCGGATTTGTGCTTCCACTGCTATTTCGACGTGCTCCGCCGGAAATTGAGGGAGCAGTTGCCCCGATGGGGTCACGGCCTCTTCCAATCGATTCGCGGCGGCGAGGCCAGCCAGTTCGTCAAGGCTCCGCGCGTCTTCGATGCGAAAATCCCCGGCGCGAATGCGGCGCAAACCGCTCAGTATCGCGCCGCAACCAAGCTGCTGGCCGAGATCGTGCGCCAGACTGCGGACGTATGTGCCCGCTGTGCAAGTGATTACCGCCTCTACCTTGGGGCCACAAATGCTTTTGATGTCCAACTCCTTCACTTCCACTTCGACCGGCTTGAGTTCCAGTGGAACGTGCTTTCGAGCCAGCTTGTAGGCCGGCACACCTTTTATTTTCTTTGCCGAGATGGCAGGCGGCATCTGCAAGAGCGGTCCTCGGAAGCGCTCGAGCGCCGAGCGGATCACATCAGGATCCTTAGGAAAATCCACATTCGTTTCAACCACATCACCATCGGCATCGTAGGTATCGGACGTAGTACCCAGCGTAATCTCAGCCAGATACGTCTTCTCATCCTGGTCGAAGAACTGCGCCAGGCGCGTTGCCGTTCCGGTCAACAGTGCAAGCAGACCGGTAGCCATTGGGTCCAGCGTACCCAGATGACCCACTCGCTTCGTATTCGCCAGCTTGCGCCAGCGATTGACGACATCGTGGCTGGTGCAACCTGGTGGTTTATCGATGAGAATGAGCCCGGTCATGGAATGAATGCTCGCGTTAGTCTGATTGTTATAGAAGTCTTTTCGCGCACCGCGCCGGAAAACAAGGAGGAACCTCAAAGCACTTGGAAGAAGAAGTATTAGGGAAAGCCTACGATGCAAGGCTCATGCGCCGGCTCCTTCATTACATGAAGCCGTACCTGACAATCGTAGCCGCTTCGCTGTTCCTGCTGTTGATCGATTCTCTCCTCCAGATTATCGGACCGTTGCTCACGAAATTGGCGGTCGACCGCTATCTGGTGCCAACCGCTCACCACCAAGCGTTCCCGTTCCTCGATAGCTGGCTGTCTAATAACGCCTGGACGGGCCTGACCCAGCTAGCGGTGCTCTATTTCGGCGTTATCTTATTCGGTTTCCTGTTTGATTTCGGGCAAACGTACCTGATGCAGCTTACCGGCCAGCGAGCGATGTTCGATCTGCGGCGGCAGTTAATGGCTCATCTTCAGACTCTAGATATCGCCTATTTCGACAGGAACCCCGTGGGGCGTCTGGTTACGCGTGTGACTACCGATGTCGACGTTTTGAACGATCTCTTCGCGTCGGGACTTGTCACGATCGTCGGCGATATTTTGATGCTGTCGTTCGTAGTCATCGCGATGCTTCGCCTGAGCCCGGGTATGACGGGCCTCATGCTAGCCGTCATGCCGATCGTCGTGTTGGTAACCATTCAGTTTAGGCGAACGGCTTCTCAGAGTTACCGGCGCATTCGTATTGCGATCGCGAAAATCAACGCTTACTTGCAGGAGCATGTGGCCGGGATCGCCGTGCTGCAGCTCTTTAACCGCGAAGGGCGAAGCAAGGAAGAGTTTGAGAAGATCAATCGCGTTCACATGGACGCCTTCAAGGATTCCATTACCGCTTACGGATGGTTTTATCCAGTAGTTGAATTTCTGGGAATGCTGGCCTTGGCCGCGCTGCTCGCCTATGGCGGATTCCGTATACGCCAAGGTGCGCTGACGCTTGGGATCCTGATTGCCTTTTTCCAGTACGGGCTGCGTTTCTTCCGCCCAATCCAGGATCTCAGCGAGAAGTACAACATCCTGCAGGGTGCGATGGCGGCATCGGAGCGCGTTTTTAAGTTGCTCGATACGCATCCAGGAATCGTTTCCCCAGAGCGTGTCGTACCGTTCCCGTCCGGCGCCGTCGATATCGAATTCGATCACGTCTGGTTCGCTTACAACGATGAAGACTGGGTTCTCAAGGATGTTAGCTTTCGCGTAAACGCGCGCGAGGCGGTGGCGATCGTCGGGCACACCGGCGCGGGGAAAACAACGTTGACGAGCCTGCTGCTCCGGTTCTACGATGTTCAGCGCGGGGCGATCCGGATCGGCGGCATCGATATTCGCTCGGTTCGATCTCATTGAGCTGCGCCGGAATTTCGGGGTTGTGCTCCAGGATCCGTATCTATTCACTGGAACTGTAGAAACAAACATCCGCCTCGGTACGCACTCCATCGAAGCGAGCGATGTCAGGATGGCGGCAGAGCAGGTGAATCTTCTCGACTTTATAGACGAGTTGCCGGACCGCTTTGACACGCCCGTCCGGGAACGCGGCAACGGATTTTCCACCGGTCAGAAACAGCTCATCAGCTTTGCCAGGGCGCTGGCGCACGATCCTCGCATCCTGATTCTGGACGAAGCGACCTCGAGCGTAGATACCGAAACCGAGCTGCGCGTCCGAGAGGCGTTGAGCCGACTGGTGTCGAGCCGAACGTCGCTGGTGATCGCCCATCGTCTTTCTACTATCCAGCGAGCCGATCGTATTATCGTGATGCACAAGGCGCAGCTTCGAGAAATGGGGACGCATCAGGAGTTACTGGCGAAACGGGGCATTTATTGGAAGCTCTACCAGTTGCAGTACAAGGAGCAAGAGATTGAGCCCAGAGAAGAGCTCGCCTCTCAGCAGCTTTAAGACAGCGAAACCGCCGCACTCGGTGTATCGCGTTTTCGGCGGAGCTAAAGGTACGCCAGAAGCTTGCCATTCTGCACAATATCTTTTTCTTCGTCCTGTCCGTCTCCGTTTATCTCTCCGTCATACCCCTGTTCTCTAATCACATCCAGGCAGCCCGCGAACGGGAACTGCGCATGATGGAACGCATTTTCTCGGCAGACTTGCCGATGAACTTAGCCGAAGAATCGCAGGAGCTGGGTATTTACGATTTTCGAGAGGGATTCGCCAGCAACTTGCGATTGTCGGCGGATGGCGAGAAATTTCTGCAGGAACACCCGAATGAAACTTGGCAGCAGGGGCAAGAGACCCTGTTCCGAACCGGTAAATCTCCGGGACAGTACCGGCGAGTCAGCCTTTCGTTCGCGTTCTATGATGCGGCGCTCCGGCAGGCGCGCATCAGCCTTTTCGTCGTGCTCGGAACCATCTACGTGCTTTCCATCGTCATTCTCGAGTTTATGATCATGCCGCAATATGTCTATCAGCCGATCAGCCTGATGTTGAAAGCGGATGAGGCGACGCAGCGTGACGACCGCGAGCACGAAATGATCGACAATCAGTTTATTCTCAACGACGAGATCGGCCATATCATGCGCTCCCGTAATGCAACTGTGGCGCAGTTGCGCCAGCAGGAAGACGATCTGGCGAGCGCCCTGCAAAGACTGGAGGAGCAGGACAGGTTGGTAAGCCTTGGATTATTGAGCACGAGCGTGGCGCATGAGCTGAATACGCCGTTAGCCGTCTTGCAGGGGTCGATCGAAAAGCTTCAGGAAAGCACCCGGGACGCGACAGACTCTCGATCGTTTGAACCGGATGCTGCGGGTCACCCAACGCCTCAGGAAAATCAGCGAAGGCCTGGTGGATTTCGCGAGAGTGCGCAAACAGGAAACAGAAGCGTTGGGACTCCGCTCTCTGATTGAAGAAAGCTGGAACCTTGTCGCTATAGACGAGAAAGCCTCCACCGTTACCTTTCAAGAACAATGTGCGGCCGAACGACAGAGTGTTGGGCAATGCAGACCGCCTGGTGCAGGTGTTCGTCAACCTGCTGCGGAACGCTTTACTCGCGGTCTCCGCGGGCGGTCTCATCAGTGTCGAATCAAGGTGTCTCCAACGAAGCGGCCAAAGTTGGATCTGCTGCACCGTACTGGACAACGGGCCCGGCATTCCCGCGAATGTACTGCCAAGTTTGTTCGAAGCTTTCGTAAGTACGCGATTGGATGCCCGGGGAACCGGTTTGGGCCTCACTGTCGCCGAGGGTATCGTTACTCAACATGGAGGAACAATCTCAGCCTCGAATCGGGCCGAGGGCGGCGCTTCACTTGAAGTTCTGCTTCCGGCCGCGTGAGGTCTCCAACTTCGCAATGAGTGAAACGCCAGCTACCGACGGATACGTTGATGTTGCAGTTCTCGACGACGATCTGGATTTTCGGAACTATATAGAGGATTTGCTGCGCGACGAAGGCAAGTACACAGTGAGGACCTTCGCGCAGCCCGACGAGCTATTTGAATCGGCAGAGACAGAACTTCCGGATATTCTGCTCCTCGACATGAAAATGGGTCCAGCCAGCGGGGAAGAAGTGATCGAGCAGCTTCTTACACGCTGGCCCGACCTCTGCATCATTATCATCACGGGTTTCCCTTCGCTTGAGAGCATGCGCGCAACGTTCAAACTACGCGTTTTCGATTATCTGGCCAAGCCTTTCTCGCTGTCGCAGTTGCGCCAGGCACTGCAGAATGCAATTGAACAATTTAGCCTCGGCCGCGCTCCTCAGGATCGACTGCGGGAGCGGCTGGGACACCGGATCAAGCTCCTGCGTGTCGAACAGGACTGGTCTTTGAAGGATCTCGCGGCGGCAACAAAGTTGAGCGTGTCTCAGGTAAGCTCCATTGAGCGGGGAGCGAATCTGCCAAGCATTGAGAGCTTGCTCTCCATCTGCCGGGCGTTTCGCCGCAAGCCATCGGAGATTCTTTCTTCCATTGATTTCTGAGACGCAGCGAAAACGGGGCTGAGTCTTGCGGCTTACGCTCGGGTCTGGCAAACTGGGTCTGGCAAACTGAAAGCAGTTCTGTCGTCTTGAACTCATAGGCTTCCTTGCACATCAATCGCGCGCGATTGCTAATCGGGCGCACAGAAGCATCGACCACAACTGGATGATTTCTCACCGCGCCGTGCCGCGCCCGCTCCGCGTCCTTCTTGTGGGCGTGTTGATCCACGGCATCGCAGCCGTTGCGCAGCAACCTAAATTCCCGTATCCGGAAAAGCTTATATACCATGTGGAATGGCGACTGATAGCCGCGGGAAGCGCCACTATTCAGCAAGAACATGGAAACGCGCTGGGTTGGACGATCGATCTGAACCTGGAGAGCGCCGGACTGGTGAGCCGGCTATATAGAGTTCTTGATAACTACAAAGTAGTCACTGACAATCGGTTCTGCGGCAATGATGCCTACCTGGATGCTCAAGAAGGAAAGAAGCACACCACTGCACGTTTGACATTCGACAATTCGCATCACAAGGTTATTTACGACGAGAGAGACCTGGCCAGGAACACCAGCCAGCATAGTGAACTGAACAGCCAACCGTGTACTTATGACATTATTGGCGCGCTGGCAGCGTTACGCGTAATGCCGCCTCCACTAGGAAGATCCATCGTGCTTCCGATCACCAACGGCAAGAAGATAGCCATGGGTAAAATCGAAGCGGAGGGGAAAGAAAACGTCAGCGTGGCTGGCAAGAATTATTCGGCGATCCGATACGAAGCCTACCTTTTCGATAACGTTTTGTACAGGCGCAAGGGGAGCCTTTTTATCTGGCTGAGCGATGACAGTGCCCATTTACCGGTTCAGCTTCAACTACACCTCGGGTTTCCGATCGGAACAGTCACTGTTAGCCTAGAAAAAGAGGAGCCGATTTAGGCTTTTCACAGGCGCAACCTGGATGCTTATCGGTGCGTCATCATGTTAAATATGAAGTTCCGTCTTAGCCTGCTGGCGGTGTGCTTTGCCTTAGCGCTGCAGGCGCAGATGCAGATGAACGTCGAGCAGTTAGCGGATTTTGTCCGCTCGGAACTGGCTCTCCATCAGCATAGCGACAAACAAATTGCCGCCTACCTGAAGAAGATCCAACTTACCGAAAAATTGACGGATAAGACGATTACCGATCTTCAAGCGCAGGGAGCACAGCCAAAAACGGTAGAGGCTCTCAAGGATCTTCGGGACCGGACAGAGAACATGAAGCCGCCGTCGCACGATGCGACGTATTCACCCGCGACGGTTCCGGACAACACGCTATCGTCCGCTCCGCCGACTGTGACACTCGGCGTCAAAGCGGCGCCGATCCCGCCGCCGGATTCGGTTCGTCAGCAGCAAATCTTGGATCTGATGCGGCAATACGCGATGTCGTATGAAAAGAGCCTGCCGAATTACATCTGTGTAAGAGTCGACCGCCAGTATGTAGACCCCAACGCGGGAGACCATTACCGGAGTATCGGAACGATCCTGGCGAAGGTCAGCTATAACGAAGGCGAAGAGAGATACAAGGTCTACTCGATTAACGGCAAAATTGTCGACACCGACATGGGAGGAGTTGGCGGAGGCGGCGCAAGGTCGACGGGCGAGTTCGCCGGGATGATGCGCAGCATCTTTGAACCGAAGAGCGAAGCTGAATTCGGCTGGGATCATTGGGCCACGCTGCGAGGGCGTCGTATGGCGGTGTTCAACTATTTCATCGACAGCGGGCACTCCAGCTATTCCATCACCTCCGGCAACGAGAAGGAGAATGACGAGCAACGGATCATTACAGCCTACAAGGGCACTGTCTACGCCGATCCCAACACCGGCGAGATCGATCGAATCAAATTCATTGCAGTTAACATTCCCAGAAGCTTTCCAGTGCAAGAAGCAACCGAAATTCTCGACTACGACCTGGTAGATATAAGCGGCCAGCAATTTGTTTGCCCCATGCGGGCATTGTTGCTCATGCAAGCAGGACGCCAGAGCGATAAGAATGAGATCGAGTTTCGCAATTACCGGAAGTTCGGAACGGAATCGACGATCACGTACGACGCGAATCCGGGCGCTCCGCCCCCAGCACCGCTCGATTCCAGTAAAACGGAAGAGCAGCCCGCCAATGCATCCGGAAACCCGGCAGCGCCTGCGAAACCCTCCGCGCAGAAGCCGGCTACCGGTTCGAGTCCGTGGGAATTACCTACTCCGCCGCCTCCGCCGCCGCCGCAATAGCGCAACGGGTTCGGTCGGGAGCTGTTGAACGGTTCTCTTCATCAATAATCACGACGTGTGTGGAGGATCCGGCGGGACGCCAGCGCGATAGCATGCGGGGGCACACGTGACCGCCAAATATGGAAATCAGAGGCACGTTCCCGGCGGCGGCCACATGCTGGCCCGCCGAATCGTATCCGACGTACAGATCGCTTTGCAAAATGTGACTGGCGAACGAAGCATAACTGCCTTCGTGCAAGCGCAGCAGCGAGGGCGAACCCAGCCGCTCGTATAAGGAATCCACACGTTTTGCTTCCTCACCTCCGGCTCCGCGGTCTAGCAGAATTGGCCGGTTGAGCGCCAGCAACGCGGACGTGGCTTGAAGCTCGAAGTCGTCGTCCAGACGTTTATTCGAGTTATCACCTACTCCCCAACTCACCGTTATGTCTGCAATCTTCTCCTGCTTGACCGGAGCGATGTAGGGCGACGCTGTCTCGACATCAAAGACTTCGTCTAGCCATTCAGCGGTGAGCGCGGGAAGAGTACCCTCCAATTGACCGCCAAATGCACGGCTTTCGAAGAAGAAATAACGCGAGTCATCGCAAATCGGAATCAAGCCGAGCTGCGTCAAGCGGGAATCGGGGTCAATCACAATTGAACCCAATTCGTCAGCCGCAACCTGCAGTTCCGCAGCGGCTAATAGCCGGTCGCGGAGCAAACTGGAGCGTCCATACATCACTGCTAGAGGAACTATGAGCGGATCGGCGCCAAACAATTCAGTATTTTTGGCGGGGCCGATCAAACAAATCTCCGCGTTTGGAAACCGCTGCTTCGCCGCGTTCAGGGCCACGCTGGTGACGGCCACGTCGGCACCCAAAGTGACTCGCGATAAGACAAAGACCCGATTGACTTCGCCTCCGGGGAAACGGCGGACCTGACGAATTTTTTGGTACCTGTTGAACAAATCGGCGGCATTGTACTCGGGAAGCACGCGCGCAATCACGTGAGAGAACAGGCGCGCATACACATCGCATAAAGCCGGCTCAAACAGATCCCCAAGCCGCTCAATCACGATACCGAATAGCGCTCGCGTCGCCGCCCTTGCCCGAAACGGATCTTCCTCATCGAGTGCGCGCTCAATGAGATCGTCAAGAGTACGCGAAGGCCAGGTGCCATCCCTCAGACAGGCGTCGAGGATTTCCTGGGCCAACTCACTCGCCAATATACTTGCCAATCAGCAGCCTCAGCTTTTTCTTAGTCTCCGGCGGGATAGCAGCCCGATCGGTAATGATCGCGTGCTTCAATGCGGTCCCGCACTTACATTTCCGTTCCGGCGGCAGATTCCGAACCACATGACGTACCAGCTTACAGGCATTATCGGCGTTTCTGCCCAGATTTCCAACGATCTGGTCCACCGTCACCGCATCATGCTCTTCGTGCCAGCAGTCGTAATCCGTCACCATAGCAATTGTCACGTAACAGATCTCCGCTTCGCGCGCCAGCTTCGCCTCCTGTCAAGTTTGTCATGCCAATCACGTCCATTCCCCAACTGCGATAGGCATTCGACTCGGCGCGCGTGGAGAATGCGGGACCTTCCATGCAAAGATACGTTCCACCCAGCTTGCTGTTGATTCCCACCTGGCGAGCGGAAGCATCAACAGCTTTGGCCAGCTGCCCGCATACCGGATCGGCAAAGCTGATATGCGCGACGATGCCGCCGCCGAAAAATGTTGAAATCCGCCCACGAGTGCGGTCGAAGAACTGGCCGGGGATAACAAAATCCAATGGCGCGTGTTCCTCTTTCAGCGAGCCAACGGCGCTGAGAGAAATAATCCTCTCGACACCGAGCATCTTCATTCCGAATATGTTCGCGCGGAAATTCAGCTCGGAGGGTGAAATCCGATGTCCTCGGCCGTGGCGCGATAGGAAAGCGATGCTTTTCCCTTCCAACTCTCCCACCACGTAGGCATCGGATGGGTCTCCAAATGGCGTTTCAAGCCTTACTTCCTGTTCCATCGAAAACCCCGGCATCGAGTACAGGCCGCTACCACCGATGATTCCAACCTTTGCTGTCCTGTCCAATCCAATCAGCTCCTTGAATATGATTCGCCGGCTATTTCTGTATCAGCTCGAGCAAAACGCCACCCGTGGAAGAGGGATGAACAAAAACGTATCGGTGGCCGCCTGCGCCGATACGAGGTTCGTTTAGCAGACGTGCCCCGCCGCTCCTCAATCGAACAACCATCTCTTCCAGATCATCTACTCGAAGGGCAACATGATGAAGTCCCGGTCCACGTTTAGCAATGAACTTGCCGACAGGCGAATCCGGCTGCACCGCTTCCAACAATTCAATTCGATTGCCGCCGCTTTCGGCTTCCATCGGAAGCATCGCGATATTCACGTGTTCTGCTTCGATCCTTTCGCGGTGGTCCACGGACATGCCGAGCACCTGCTCATAAAAGCGAAGCGCGTCCTCGAGACTGCCGACCGCGATTCCTAAGTGATCTATCTCGATGCTCACGTTATGCCCGAATTGACCCCGCGCCTATGAGCTCGGTGCGAAGCGCGGCAACGGCTGTGTAAGGATCCTCAATCTTGGCCGCGACCCGACCCGCATGCTGCTTGATGAATTGATCGTCTAAATTCTCTAGCAAACTCTCACGAAGCATTTCACGAAGCCTGTAAGCCCAGGTTTCAGCTCGCGAGCTTCGCTGGCCGCGCTTTTCGAAGACGGATTCCATTACTCCCAGCAACTCGACGATTCCTTGACCTTCGCTGGCAATCACCCGCCGCACAGGCGCCGCATCGGCGCGCCCCACTTCATCCGCCACGCTTTGCATCGCGCGAATCTCCTGTTCCAGACGATCGGCTCCTGGCAGATCCGCCTTATTGATTGTGAACACGTCAGCTATTTCCATAATGCCCGCTTTGATCGCCTGGACATCATCTCCAAACCCGGGTACGAGGACCAAAACCGTTATGTCGGCAAGCCGCGCAATTTCCACTTCATCCTGACCTACACCGACTGTCTCGATCAGGATCACATCTCGTCCCGCGGCATCGAGCAGCAGCGCCAGATCGAGCGTTGCGTGCGCTAATCCTCCCAACTTTCCCCGGCTTGCCATGGAGCGGATGAACACCCCCGGATCGCCGTGATGATCCTGCATCCGAATTCGATCGCCGAGTATCGCTCCCCTGGAGTAAGGGCTGCTTGGATCAATCGCGATGATACCGATTGTCTTCCCCTGCGCGCGCAACAGCTTCGCAAGCCGATCCACAAGGGTGCTCTTCCCTGCCCCAGGAGGCCCTGTAATGCCGATGATCTTCGCTCGCCCGGTATGCGGAAACAGAGCGGAAACGAGCGTGCGGCCCGGTTCGCGCTGGCTCTCAACAATGCTAGCCGCCTTTGCCAGCGCCCGCAGGTCGCCGGATAGGATCCGGCTCTCGAGCCGATCGAAAGAGAGCTGCGTGTCCAATCTACTCTTTTAGCAACTGGCGTGCAATCACCAGCCGTTGAATCTCGCTTGTCCCTTCGCCGATAGTGCACAGCTTGACATCGCGATAAAACTTTTCTACCGGATAATCCTTGATGAAACCATAGCCGCCGTGTATCTGAAGAGCCTGATCCGCGACTTTCACTGCCATCTCGGACGCAAATAGTTTCGCCATTGCGGATTCCTTGGTAATACGCTTGCCCGTATCCTTTTTGGCTCCGGCACTGTAGATCAGCCAGCGCGCGGCTTCGATGTCGGTCGCCATATCAGCCAACTTGTGTTGAATGGCCTGGAATTCAGAAATAAAACGGCCAAACTGTTTGCGCTGCTTCGAGTATTTAAGAGCGGCGTCGAATGCGCCCTGAGCGGTGCCGAGCGCCAAAGCAGCTATCGAAATTCGTCCCCCGTCCAGAACACGGAGACTGTCGACAAAACCCTCGCCTTGCTTACCCAATAGCTGAGACTCAGGCAGACGGCAATCGCTGAAGAGCACTTCACCGGTGGCGCTGGCACGCATGCCCAGCTTGTTTTCTTTTTTTCCGACGCGGAACCCAGGGGCGCCCTTCTCCAGGATGAAGGCTGAAATCCCATGCTGAGACGCAGAACGATCCGTCACCGCCATCGCGACACAGACGTCCGCATACTGCGCGTTGGTGGTGAATGTTTTGCCTCCGTTCAGAATCCAATTTCCGTCTTTGTGAATCGCCGTACTACGAGTGCCCGCGGCATCGGACCCGGCTTCGGGCTCAGTCAGCGACCAGCATCCAATCCATTCGCCCGTTGCCAGTTTCGGAATATACGTTCGGCGCTGCTCCTCGTCGCCGGCGAGATAAATGTGATTCGTGCAGAGCGAATTGTGCGCGGCGACAATAAGCGCAACGCTCGGATCGACGCGCGCCAGTTCCTCGATGATAATCGAGTATTCTATATAGCCGAGCCCGGCGCCCCCGAGATCCTCAGGGAATATTGCGCCCATTATCCCGAGCCCGCCGGCTTTCTTGATCACATCTAGGGGGAAGGTTTGATTTTCATCCCACTCCAAAACATGCGGCGCAATTTCCGCTTCCGCGAAATCCCGCACGGATTCGCGGAGTTGGATCTGCTCCGCTGAGTATTCAAAATCCATAGTTGTTCAATTCGCTCGGTGAGGCATGGATTCCACAGCCGAAACAAGCCGATAGTGAGCTGCGCCAGAAGAGCCTGTAATCTGTCGCCAGCTTAGCATCCAGGGTGCAATTCGCGGCTGTTGAGGGCAGTGGAGAAAATGAAAGAACATGCCTCTAATCGCCCCGCTCACGGCGGAGGATCTGACCGAAGCTCTGCGGCAGGCCGCCGCAATCAACAGCACTATCAAACTGCTCGGCAATGACAGCAAGAGGTTAATGGCCGGCCCATCCGCGGGAGCGGACGTGACGATTACGACGAGCGGTCTCAGGCGCATCCTGCGATATGAACCGCACGATCTCACCATCAGCGTGGAAGCGGGCGTGCCGTTCGCCAGGCTCCAAGAGCTTTTAGCGCGTGAACGGCAGATGATTGCCCTTGATCCACCGTTTTTGTCTCAGGCAACGGTCGGCGGCGTGGTCGCCGCGAACACCAGCGGATCTATGCGCCGCGCCTTCGGCACAGCGCGCGACTTGGTAATCGGTATGCGCTTCGCCACCGTGGCAGGCAAGATGGTAAGAACTGGTGGCATGGTCGTGAAAGATGTCGCAGGACTCGATATGGGCAAGCTCATGATCGGTAGCTTCGGAACGCTCGCCGCGATTGTCAGCCTGAACTTCCGAGTGCATCCGTTGCCTGAAGGGACCGAAACCTTTTTGTTTTCCTTTTCTGAGGTTGATGATGCATTGGCAAAGCGCGACTCGATTCTCCGAGGCGTTCTTAAGCCGTGGGCAATCGATCTGATTTCTCCAGTTGCGGCGATGCGTCTGGGCTGCCGCGGCTTGGTTTTGGCGATCAGGGCGGCGGGATCGCGTGACGTTCTCGCCCGGTACGTGAAAGATCTAGAAGGCGCGAATCGCTTTACCGGAGAGGAAGAGCAGAACTGGTGGAAACAGATTCGGGACTTTACTCCCGATTTCCTGCGGCGAAACCCCGGGGGAATCGTCTTGAAGATTTCTACACCTCTGACGGGTCTGCGTGAACTGCTGCGCCTCACTTCCGGAGCCTCCATCTCGCAAGCGGGCTCGGGAGTGACTTATGTCTATGTCAGCTCCTGGAGCGGTGTTGGACCGCTTTGGCGAGCCGCGGCTGAAAAGGGCTGGAGTGTCGCAGTCGAGTTTGCGCCCGATCAGATTCGCGCCCAAAAGGAGCTTTGGCTGGTGCAATCTAACGAAGCAGCGATGGGCGCGTTTGACATCATGAAGAGAGTCAAGCACATGTTCGATCCTGGTAATCTCCTGAACCGGTTGCGTCTCTATGGCCGGATCTGAACCGCTAACTGTTCTAAATTACGTCAGTGACGAACCTGCACAATCCGATCTCGACAAATGCGTGCATTGCGGCCTTTGCCTGAACGCCTGCCCCACATACCGGGAGCTTGGTCTGGAGATGGATTCGCCGCGCGGGCGTATCTACCAGATGAACGAAGTGAAAAAGGGCGCGCCGATCGATGAGACGTATATCGGGCATCTCGATTTATGTCTGGCTTGTCGCGGTTGCGAGACTGCCTGCCCTTCGGGTGTTCCCTATGGGCGCCTGATAGAAGCGGCGCGGGCGCAGATTCACGCGAACAAGCCGGCTTCACGACTTTCGCAAATCTTCGGAAGCCTGGTTTTCAGAACATTGCTGCCATCCCGGACGGCGCTTCAGGTCGCAGGTACGGCATTGTATTTATATGAAGCGTCTCGCTTGCAGCAGCTCGCTCGCGCGACCGGAGTCCTGAAGCTTTTTGGGCGACTCGCCTCCATTGAGGCTCTTGCTCCCAGGGCGGAAGTGCCGTTCTTCTATACAAACATCGGAAAGACTTTTGCGGCCATCGGCACTCGTCGTTATCGGGTGGCGTTTGTCGCTGGGTGTATCGCAAACGTCGCCTTCGCGCGGCTGAATGAGGCCACCATTCGCGTATTGCAGAAGAACGGCTGTGAAGTAGTCATCCCCGCCGCACAGAACTGCTGTGGCGCCCTGCATCTGCATTCGGGACGCAGGATGGAGGCAGATGCTCTGGCGCGTACCAACATCGACGCATTCGCTGGAGAAGAATTCGCTGCGATTCTCACCAACGCGGCCGGCTGTGGCTCCACTCTGAAGGAATACGGCCAACTGCTCGCAGGAGATTCCGAGTACGCCGAAAAAGCGTGTCAGTTCAGTAGCCGAACGAAAGATATAACAGAGTTTTTGGCCTCTTTCCCGCTCAATTCCGATATGGGCCCGGTAAATGCCATCGCCACTTATCAGGATTCGTGCCATCTTGCCCACGGCCAGAAGATAAAGAACGCTCCTAGGAAATTACTGCGGCAGATCCCCGGACTGACCTTTCGCGAAATGCCAATGGCCGATCTGTGTTGCGGTAGCGCCGGCATTTACAATCTGGCGCACAACGATATGGCAATGCAGATACTGAAACACAAGATGGAGTACGTATCTGGAACCGAGGCCTCGATCATCGCAACCGCCAACCCTGGATGCATGCTCCAGCTCGCGGCAGGCGCTCGATTATTCGGGAATGGCCAGCAAGTGATGCACGTCGTGGAGTTGCTGGATCAGGCTTATCGAAATTTCCAGAGAGAGTCAGCGACCGCGTAACGCTCGATTATTCGTATCGCAAAGCATCCACCGGATCGAGACGGGCGGCCTTACTTGCCGGCCAAATCCCAAAAAACAAACCTGTACCCGCTGAAACGAGTAAACCCAGTACCGCGGCCCACAGCGGTACGCTCGTCGGTAACGAACTAAAAACCAGACGGCTGAGAACCGAGATCAGCCAGCCAAAGATGATGCCGGCGATACCTCCCATCGCCGTTAGGACGACAGCTTCCGACAGGAACTGAAGGACGATATCGGATTTCTTCGCGCCGATGGCTTTCCGAATGCCAATCTCCTTGGTTCGCTCCGTGACCGAGACAAGCATGATGTTCATCACGCCGATTCCGCCCACCAGCAAACCCACTGAGCTCAACGCGACCATGACCAGCGCCACCATCGAGGTAATTTCGCGGAAATCGCTGACCATCTGTTCGGCGGTCGACAGGGCGAAATCGTCCGGTTTGTCGTACGGCACATGCCGGTCGATGCGCAAAATGACCCGTACCTCGTCAAGAGCGCGGGGCAGTTGCCCGTCCATGGCATTCACCACGATCGCCATGTCTTTGGACGTAGGATAGTTTTTCTGCATCGTCCAGTAGGGCAGCAGGACCCGCATGTCGTCTTGGCCGAAAAAGGACGCTGCAGGGCGGTTCATGGTCCCGATCACCTGATATTCATGGCCGTTCACGGTGATCGGCTTGCCGATCGGATCCACATCCGCATACAGGCTCTTCGCTATGTCCGCGCCAAGGACGGCCACAGGCGCACTCCGCCGGTTCTCCTCGTCTGTAAGAAAACGGCCGGCGTGTATATCCACCTGTCCTTCCCTGGCGTATGCCTCTTCAACCCCAAGAAAGTTGATTCCGTACACGTCGTTCCCTTTGTACCGGGCCGAGAGCGTTCCGTTGTCCATGAAAAGAAGCGGTGAGACTTCATTGCAGACTTCGCATTTGTCCCTGATATCGACCGCATTCTGATAAATGATGTCCTTGCGGGTCCGTTCTTCGGGTGTCAGATTGGATGTCCGAGGGCCAGCCGGAAATTTGAAAACGATGATCGAATTGGGCCCGAAGCTACTCAAAACGGCGGTTATCGAGGCATCAAAGCCAGTCAGGATCGCACCCACGCCGATAATCGTGCCCGTTCCCATAACGACCCCGAGCACGGTCAGGAATGCGCGCATCTTATGTGCACGAATGGTTTGGATCGCGAGAGCGGCGGCATTGGCGAGCGCAAGCCAATTCATCTAGGTCTCCGACCTTAGGGCTTCAATTGGATCCAGCTTGGACGCTTGCTGAGCGGGATAAATCCCAAAAAACAGCCCGACTACCGCCGAAAGTCCCACCCCGATTAGAACCGAATAGACCGGGAGTGCCATCGGTATCGACGCGGCGCTCTTTACGACCGAGGAAATCACCCACGCTACAATGACGCCGATCAGTCCTCCTGTCGCCGCTAAAGTCGCAGATTCGACGAGGAATTGGTTCAGAATATCGCTCCGCCTCGCTCCTAAAGACTTCCTTATTCCGATCTCGTGTGTGCGCTCCGTAACAGCAGCGAGCATGATATTCATGATCACGATCCCGCCGACGACCATGAAAACCGAGACAATGCCCACGGCCGTGGCGGCAATCGCCGCTGTCAGACGTTGCCACAGGCTAACAAAGGAATCGGAGGAAAGGATGCCAAAATCGTCTTCCTGCCCCGGCCTCAGGTGCCTGAAAGCGCGCAACAGCATAGTCACTTCATCCTCGGCCTGATTAAGATGCTGCTGATCGGCAGCTTTAGCCACCAGAGCGATGCCCTTTTGCGATCCGTAAATTTTGAAGTACGTGTCGATCGGAATCATCACAAAGTTGTCCTGCGATTGCCCAAAGACGCTCCCTAGCTCCTTGGCGACACCGACGACCTCGAATGGGTTGCCGTCTATCTGTATGGTTTTCCCAATTGGATCCCGATCCGCAAAAAACCGCTTGCTCAGGTCGTTACCGATGAATGCAGCCGCGGCGTGGCGGCGAATCTCTTCTTCGCTTAAACCCCGCCCCAGCCCAACCTGAACGTTGTTGAGCGCCGGAATATTGGCCGTAATCCCTTGAATGCTGATCGTGTTGTCAGTGGACTGGCCCTGGAAAGAAATTCGCCCGTTGGTACTGGCAATCATTCCGATTCCGCGTAGGAATGTTGTGTTGTCGTTGATGAACTTATACTCTGCGGGTTTGATCTGAGGGTTCCGCTTGTTCATTATCATCAGCTTCTTCGGATCGCGCGTGGACATCCAGGCCATGCGCACGACGCGAAAGCCGTCCGCGCCCATGTTCGAAACCTTGTTCGCGATATAGAGATTCATTCCGTGAATCAGCGCCGTAACCGAGATGAGCGTAGTTGTCGCGAGGATGATTCCCACTAGCGTGAGAAAGCTCCGCAATTTATTCTTGTTCAGCGAGTCGATAGCGATTCGGCCTGCTTCCCAAAACGACGCGCTCGGACGGAATTTTCGACTATTCGGCACAGACCTTCTTAGGCAGACGCAAGTTCCTCATTCGTTGTTCCCCGAATGCGAAGGCGCGCGGCCACCTCTGCGATCCAATTTAGCGAAACCTGATCGATCCAGAACCGCGGACGTCTACTGGACAGAAATCCCAGATGGCCGCCGTGATCGGTTGCCAGCAATTCGAGAGCGGGGTTCGTTTGAAAGGCGGCATGGCCATAGACCTCAAACGGAACCAGCGGATCGTCCTTGGCAACGATGACGAGGGACGGGATACGGATATTGTTCAAAAAATTAGCTGAAGACTGCGTCGCGTAGTAGTTAGCGGCAGATCCGAAGCCGAAAACCGGGGCTGTGAACTGGTCATCGAATTGCCAAATTGTATGGACATCACCCAGTCCCGCCACATTATACAGATGTGGCGATAACTTACTCTTTATCTTCACCCGAGCGCGCAACCGGCTCAGGAACCGCCGGGCATAGAGACGATTCGAGGGTTTATCCAGGGTTCGGACGCACGTCGTAAGGTCAATGGGAGTGGAGACCGCAACAACGCCGGCCAAAAGGTCTGTCTCGCCGAGTTCGCCCGCAAGCTTAAGAGCGACGTTGCCGCCGAGTGAGAATCCGGCCAGAAAGATCGGAGACCTGTCCCGCGCCCGAATCCGCTCGGCTATTGCGCGCGTATCGCTCGTGAGGCCTGAATGATACCCGGTCTCGCATAAGCCTTCCGTTCCGCCGCATGTGCGCAGGTTGAGACGATGCACCCCGAAGCCTCGTGTCAGCGCCTCCTGGGCACAGCTCGCGATGTAACCCGCATGGGCAGACCCTTCGAGGCCGTGGATAAAGAGGATTTGCCCCCGAGCTTCACCAGGCGGTTGGTGCTCAAAGGCGACAATGGTCGTTTTGCTATCGATTTGATAAGCTTTGCGGACGCCTGGAAAACGGCGCTCGTCAATACGTCGCGGCCAAAAGTTGCCCGCTATAGTGAGCAAATGAGGATTTCGGAAAAGCGGTCGGAACTGCGGCTGCAACTACAAGTTTAACGGTATGGCTGACCTCATTGGAGCCGTTCGCTCTTCCGGCTGAGGTCTTCCGAGAGAATAATCGCCTCGGCAAGCTCTCTCATGGGCCGCCGCAGACGCCGGCTTTCGTTCCGCAAGCGGAGGTAAGCTTCCTCTTCCGTCAGGCTGTGGCGGTGCTGGAGAATGCCTTTGGCGCGCTCCACAATTTTCCGCGTTTCCAGTTGACGGCGCATTTCAGCCGTCTCCTCCTGGAGCCGAGCGTTTTCTTCCGCCAGGAACGATTTCGAAATGGCCCCCCCCATCTGTTCCCCAATGAACGTCAACAGAGAGACCTCATCGGGCGTATGAGGATGCGAGTCCCGGTGGTGAACGTTGATCACACCAATTACGTCACCACCACTGACCAGCGGGACCGAAAGAAACGCCTGGTACGTATCTTCTACCAGTGCCTGAAAACGTTTAAACCGGCTGTCCGAAGCGGCATTTTCCGCCAGAGCAACCACCGAGCGATGCTCAACCACCCAACCGGTGATACCTTCGCCCATCTTCAAACGTATGTTGCCGAGATCGCCCTGATGAGGAACTTGCGACGCCCTCAGGACAATTTCATTCAGCTCGCGCTCGATCAGATACACCAGGCAGGCATCGCATCCTGTCACCTGAACGGTAAGACCAACAATCTCGCCCAGCATTTCATCGAGCGAAAGCTCCGAGCTGACGATATTGCTGATCCGGTGCAGAAGCCCAACCAAAGACGTGGGGGACTCCATTTGGCTCACGGTACCCATACCAAAAGGTAAACCGTATGGAAGCCCCTTATCAATCGAAATAACTTATCCGCTGCATCTTCGTGGCGGTTGCGCCGTTAGATGTGAACCAGTTGCTCCTGTTCTTCTCCGGTAACAGTTGCAAACCCTTTGCCCACATACACATTCACCTCGGACCGGATGCCGAATTCCGGCAGATAAACTCCCGGTTCAATCGAAAAACATGTATTTGCAATAATTCGGCGATCGTCGTGTGATTCCAGGTTGTCCATGTTGGCACCGGTCCCATGGACATCTGTTCCAATGCTGTGGCCGGTACGGTGAAAGAAGAAGTCACCTAAGCTGTTTGCCGCGATATGGCTGCGCACGATGTCGTCTACCTGGTAGCCCGCGATTTCTCGACCGTCGGCTATCGTCTTAATAACGAAATCGGACCCCGCTTTGCGCCCGTCCCGGACAACCGTGAAGACATTCTGAACCGCATCCGGAATCACGTCGCCACAAAAGCCGGTCCAGGTGACATCGTAATAAACGGCGTCAGGCTCCTGCAGTTTCGCCCAGAGGTCGATCAGAACAACATCGCCGCTCCGGATCGGCGAAGACTTCTCCTGATTGGGCTCGTAATGCGGATCCGATGCGTTCGCGTTCGCCGCGACTATCGGCCCATGATTCGTGAACAGCCCTGTTTCGGTAAATCGGCGACGAATGAACTGCTGAACGTGATATTCCGAAATCGCTTCGCCGGACTGAAGCCGGTCGGCAATGAATTTGAACGCGCTCCCGCCGCGCGGCATCCACCAACTTGCCTGCTTCCACATGTTGCCGAAATTGCTCGTCGCTCCAACACGCTTCGAACTGTTGAATGAGATCCGCCGAGCTCACAATTTCGACCCCGGCGCTTCGTACGAGTTCGAGCGTTCCACCGTCCACCAAGGAAACGTAAGGAATCGCGCAGCTCGGCGAATATTGCATCGCGATTCTCGAACGGCCCGCAAGGATTTCTTTAAGCTTGCCCTGTTGATCCACCCAGCTCGAATAACTTTGTTTCGCGCCGGGAAGGCTGTCGAGCGCGCCGCTCTCAATACGATGAACCAATTTGCGGGGTTCGCCGCTGCTTGGGACAAAGTAATACCAGCGGCGGGTCGCCTCGGCCTCATTACGGATATTCAGAATGCGATAAGCGAGCGGATCTCGCCGATGGTGGTCAAAAAACAGCCAGCCATCAAGCCGGCTACCTCGCAGAGCTTCTTGAATATTTTCGATGATCATCCAAATCGATTTTATGCGCCCTCGAATTGAGCCAGCTTCGAGGCAGAAGGGGGCGAGGTCGCCAAACTGACGAAAATCAAGCTTATAACCGAAGCTAATAAAGCGGGATACACCGCATCGATGCCGCCGATTTTAGCCTGCACGCCTGCGGGTCCGTGCTGCTGGGCCATCTCCCAGCCGACCGTCACAATCGTCCCCAGAAGGATGGAAGTAACGGCTCCCGCGGTGGTAGTTCGACGCCAAAAGAAAACCGCCATCACCGCAGGAGTCACAGCCGCTCCGTAGACCGTATACGCATAGAGCGAGGCTTTCAGGACCGACTCAAACTGCGTAGCCTGCAAAACGGCAAAGAGCCCAAGAACAACGACAAGCAAACGCGAAACGATCAACGTTCGACGCTGAGTCGCGTTCCGGTCGATGAATCGCTCGTAAACATCGTGAATCAGGTTGGTCGCCGGAGAGAACAGGTAATTATTCGCTGTCGAAACTACTTTTGCAAAAACGCCCCCCAGGAGAATTGCACCAAGAAGCGACGGTAGTGCCTCTCTCGCCGTCAACGGTATGATTTCGCGCGGTCGATCGGTGTGAAGCTTGGCGCTCGCAATCACCGCAACGGCAACCAATAACGTCTCCAGGGTGACCGTACCAACAATCCAGCCGATAACAGACTTCCGGGCATCGCTTTCAGACCGGGCGGAAAAAAATTTCTGATACATACCCTGATTGCCTATCAATAGAAGCAAGGTCGGCAAAGCCAAACCTAGGGCGCCCGCGAAGCTGTAGTTCCCAAGCACTTCAAAGTGAGTTGCTGGAAGGGCGTGAACCACGGTTGCCCAGCCCCCGACGTGGGCCAGCAGAACCGGAACCGCAATGATCACGGTCAGTGTGACCATTGACCCGATCACCAGATCCAAATAGGCGATGGACGCCATGCCCGCTCCAGCCGTGAAGAAGATAACGAATCCCGCCATAATGTACAGTCCTGTCCGGCGCGCAAGCTCCGGGAAAATAAGGTGCAGAATGTCGCCTCCGCCGATAAATTGGTAACTGGTAATAATCGTGTACGAAATCACGATCGCGATCGTCGCAAGCACGCGAGCCGTCGAGTTGTACCGGGCTTCCAGGAGGTCGGGAATTGTGAACTGCGCGAGATGACGCGCGCGACCGGCAATCAATGCTATGAGTATCAAACCAAGCCAGCCGCCCAGTGGCTGCCAAAGAGCGACAAAGCCGTTCTTATAGGCGTTCTCGGCTCCGGCAAGCAGACTCCCGGCTCCGATCCACGACGAAAGCAGTGTGAACACCAATACGGGCCAGCTTAAAGTTCGTCCTGCTACCAGGAAATCCACCTTGGTCCGTACCTGCGTAGTCTTGTAGGCAGTGATGCCGCAAAGCAAGAGGATGACTGTTACGACCGTGATGATATAGATCAACCGACCATATTATCTGGGACGAATACCAGATCGAATGCCGCGCGTTCGCGATTGTCTAGAACCGAATCGTAAGCGTCAAATCGCGTCCGGGGACGAACGAAGTGTTGTTTCCGCTTTGGATCTGCAGAGCGATATCGATCGTTAAAGCCGCACCTTCTTGCAGGTAAGGTAATCCCACACCGTCGATGACATTCGAGTTTGTCGAACCGGCCGGTATAGTCAGCGAGCAGTACGCCAACCCGTTTTGTTCAACCGTAACCGCTACGTCACAGCCGGTCAGAAGCCTGGCTTACCGTCGTTCTGATATCTCTAACTGCGTGCGACGCCTCCACCATTAAGGGCGGCGCCGCGTCCGTTTGAGTTGCCAGATACCCGGCAACCTGTATCGAAAACTGCCCTCCTGAAAGCGTCCTCAGCCCACCATCTGGATCCGCCGTATAGCACTGCTGGGTTGCTTGACTGTTCCCGAATGCATTATTGACAAAAAACTCGCTCGCGCACAGACGGACATCGGGCAGGCTCATAGTATGGAGAAAGTTGCCGGATGCCTTGTTCTCGAAGAAACCCTCGGCGAAAGGCACAATTGCGACGGTGGTGGACAAGTGCAACACCAAGTCGCCCGTCACATGCGATGCCGCCATTGATTCCATAGCGCCACGCACCACGGTGTAAGTACTACTATTCTGGTCCGACGATAAGATCGACATCAATTCGCTTCCAATTTGGATAATCGCCCCGAACGTCGCCTGCCCGGGTTGCGACAGTTGAACAGTTGTTGTAATTGAGTCCATCGGCGCCATGAGCGTGTAGGGGCTAGTGCTGTTTAGCTCATTCCAATAGAAGAGCTGCAATGTTCCACTCGTTACTGAGGCTGTATTCGTCAGATCATTGAAACCAACCTGGGAGATGGTAAGATTCCCCCCTCCGGGAACACCGAGTGAGTATGCTGGGGGTTCGGCAATGCCGATATCACTGTTGCTTTGCCCCAATGCGTACCGCGTGAAAGGGCACAACTCCGGATCGCATTCCTGGTTGTTCACGTTGGCGGAGCGGCCAGAGATTTGAACTATCGTACCGACGCTGTATGCCACTTCGAAATGTGCCGGGCTCGATCCCGATACGGCTGCGAATCGCCACGAGGCCTCCGCGATAACGTAAGTACTGGTCGCGTCAGGTACGGTCGACCATGCCGGGCTGACAGTCAATGTCGCGCTGTCGTTGGTTGCAATTGCTCGCTCTTGACCGCGGCCGGTTCCCTCTATGATTCGAACCACCATGCCAACGTACGCTCGAGTGCTTGCTCCCATATCCGCCGTGCCGACCGTCGTCGTTGAAAATACGGTTGCGGTAAATGGCCCCGCATACTCGTACCTGTAGTAAAAGTTTGCGTGATCAAAAGCGGAATCGGGAGGCCCAATAGGTTGAGGAGGCGATCCTGTATCTGTATAGCTGCTGTCGAGTGAAACGTTCGATGCAATCCGGTACAGCATCTGCGGCGAGGCGCCTCGGTAGACGTGGAAGCTTACGGCAACAGAGGGGAAGCTCAAACCCGTTATCGATACTGAATTCGTGTTCGTTCCCATTGGAACGGACGCCGGAACTGTAAAGGACAGCGAACCTTCGTTGCCGGCGGAATCGACCGCGCTTACCGCATAATAAAAGTTGGCTCCTCCCGCGATCGTCCCACCAGTCACACTGAAACTTGGCGCCAAGCTTAATAGAGGCACACTTGGAGATGTCGCGCTTGGTTGTGCAGGCTGGCTAAAGGCGACCGAAATTGTGTCCGTCGCCGCCCCAGTGCTCCACTTCTCCAGGCTTTCACTGATTCCGAAGTCAAAGAATTCCAGGGTGCCATTCGCATCATTGTGAGGTACCGTCCCAATGAGCGGTCGCGGGGTGCCCACCTGAGTTCCCGGTTGGCGTCCCGCACCTCCAAGAACGGCCGGATCGTCGCTGTACCAGTCATCATCGTGTATTTGAGCGAGAACCGTTACGAGCTCGTAATTCAGGGACGGAGATAGCTTTACTACTCTAAATGGATTGCGCAGCAAGCCTTCTTTTATGTAAGTGAACGCAATGATATCGCCCGGACGCACTTTCAGCGCCCGGAAGCTAGTTTGAAACTCTACAAATAAGTTTCCGCCGGTCGATTTATCTAGTTGCCGCAAAAGGACGCGAGTAGCCTGACTGAAGTTCGCGATCCCCATCGCTGTGGATTGGCTGCTGATCTCATACCCCATCAGCGCTGAATCGTCCGAATCAACCAGCGAAAGGCTGTCCTGCTGATATTCGTTGGATTCGTCCTGAAATTCGACGCTGAGCCGATTCGATGTTTCAGAAATACTTCTCGAAGTCAACCTCACCGTCGAAGTGCCATCGGTATTTCTGACGATTCCGGAAAAGGGACCCGATGCGTCGCTGAATTCGTATACCGGCCAGCCACCGTTCAATGGTTCAGTACTGTTGCTGCCGTCCGGCGGCAATGGCTTGTTGTGCAGCGAGCGTCGTTTCGGGCACAAGCTCCAGCGATCCCGTCGTTCCGTATCGCAGCATAAGACTCGACGCGACGCGAATACCCCGCACTACAACCGCCGCGCTCTGCCTTTTAGTGAGAATCAAATTACACTCGTATCTCGGGACCTGCAACGAATTCCCGTTAAGATCCGTAGTGCTGATCAGTTCCTGGCAGAATGCCGCTGACCCGGCAAAACTGGCGAGATTTAAATCCGAGAGAGCCCAGCCGCATCGGCGTAAAATGTCTAGAATCACCCACGCTGGATTATTTGTGTAGCTCGTCTGCTGAAGCGTTCCGTCCGAATTGTACGAATCTAGCTGCACTCCGCGGAGTAACACCTCAACATTGGGAAGCGATTTGCCGCTACTGATCCGGTTTGGAACCACGATCACGATGACAGATATGTTTCCATTCGGATCTCCGAGCGGATTACCGTTGGCATCGCAGAAATCAAGATTGAAGTTTCCGTTGCGGCTGCCATCGGTTATGACCGTGTACCAACCTGTCGCTGTCATGTCCTGACCTGCGACAGAAACTGGAATCTCCACGTCGTTGACAACAACCTTCAAAACACTGTCTATGGTCCCCATTCCGAGGAGCGCTTCCAAATGGGTCAGATTGCCGTCGTTCCGACCGAAAACTACCGGCGCCTTTATCCAGCCTGTTCCGTACACGATTGGCACCGGGTCGTTGTAAATGGCGGACGAGTCCAGGAGAGGTGACACATGCGAAGTCTTGGCGCCAGCAGTCCGCACTAGAACCGCAGACGGAACAAATTCGAATCCTCCAAACCGTCGAGTGAGGTTACCTTGTGCATCAGAATCAAACATCCCGCGCTGTATGCATTGTGTCCGCGATTTGTCGCAAGACACGTAGGCTTGACCCGAATCGAGATTGCCAACTCCCCCCGCCACGTCAGCAGAGTAACCGCAACGAAAAAACCTTGAATACTTTCCCCGTGATCCTCCGTCCTTCGCCTCGAGTCTCTGCGATGCGGACGCCGGAAAGTTCCAGGGACATGCACGCTGAACGCGAACTTCAGGAAGCGGGACTCGCTGCAGCGCGAGCTTATTTGTGAAGCTCAACGATAGCGAATTCTCAGCAATCTCATCCGGATTCCCGGCGATTCCTCGAAACAGAACGGTGCTTTCGGTAGTGATCGTGCCCGTCGTGAGATCGGCAAATGCAAAGTACACGGTCAACTGCGATCCTTTGAACCCGATCGCCGAATTGAGTTGTGAAAGGCTCGAGTCTGCGTTTGCCAGCGTAAGCGATAGTTGAGAGATTCCGTCCATCGCATCGTCGGCCGAAAGCTGCAGATCGAATAGGTCGTATTTCAGAACACGCGCCGCGTACGAATTTCCGTTGAACTGAATGGTGTGTGTACACCAGAACTCGGGATCGCCCGAGGGTAGAACACAGTTGAAGAATAGAAGCGGAGTGTCAGCTTCTGCGAGCTGCTTGATCGCGTTGATTGTACCCATAGATGTCTAGATTGCCGTGTCAATACCGAAGCTGGTCGAGAAAAGACTGGGGCCCGTGGCCACAACCGACAACTCATCGGCCGTCCAATGCGCTTCCGCATAAACCCCGCCGGTCTGAGCTGTCGACCGATACGGGGACGGTGATGGCTGCGGCTCTAGCTGCAGCCCGAATATTGAGATTTGCTGCCCCGCAGCAAGAATTACACCGGCTGAGAAGCTGGTACCAGGATCACTCAACTTTCCGCTCGAAACAACGCGCGTCCACTGCGGCCCTACTGAAGCGCTCGTTACCGCTTGCTCGGATGTTCCGCCGCGAAACAATTTCACAGTGGATAAGCTCGCGCCCAGCACGTACATTGACAACGAGTAGCTATACCCTGCTGGGACCTGGAGCATCTGCGTTAAGGATTCGTCGATATCGGCGTTGTTTGTCACCACGAATGCGCTCGTGCCGCCCAGAGGATCGACTTGGCCACCCTGCACCTCAACTAACTGCGATCTGGTCCATGCCGTGTTCGTCAGGTCCGAGCTCGAAGCGAACATATTGTCTGTGGGATCGATGAATGTAAAGGCGTGAAATGGTCCACAACATACCTGATAGTGATTCTGGAGCGCTTGCGTATCTGCTATTGACAGGTCCTGATAGGCAAGTTGCCATAGCACGCGATTAACGCCGGAGTCGGGTAAGAGAATCATTGTCCCGTCAGCCAGCACGTTTTTGATCGATCGAAACAGGCGCATTTTTTTGATGGGGTATTGGACTAGCGCGCCGCTGGCCAATTGTGGAAAGAACAAGTTAGCCATTTGTTTCTGTCACCCACAATGTGGTCGAGCTTGCGCCGACACTCTCATAAGCGCAAACCATCTCGGGCGCGGCAAAGCGGCAGTTCGAAATGAGCTGCCCGCTGATCGGGTCTGGAAAATCAAAGAGCGAGTAATCCCCCTGCTGCTCGTTGAAAAATGTTTCGAGCTGCTCAATCTCAGCGTCGCTCAGTAAACTCAGTTGAATTTCCCACTGCCGAAATGCGCGCCCCTGGAAAAGAAACCGCTGATCGGTGCCATCCAGAAAACGAATCGTCTGGACGGCTTGTCCTGATACAACGGGAAGAGAATACTGCGCGACCGCGCCTGAGCTTAGTAAGGGGAAAGTTGGCACTTAAATCTCCGCAATGACGTCGTTCAGGCTGCTGCTGTTCAACAGAGCTTGCTTGACGGTCTGAACAATCTGGTTCTTCTGATACTGACTAGCCGGTGCCCTGACGGACCCGCTTCCCTGCTTTCCTTGCGAGCCATAAATGCCGCTTGGTGTGTATCCAGTAGTTCGAGCTTCACCTGATGCAACGCTCCCGCCTATCGTATTCACTGAGATCGCCTGATTCTGAACCGTCGGCAGTTGGAACTGTACGAGCGCAGGTAGCGTAGGCTTGCTGCCTACCCCGAACACGCTAGTCAACCCTGAGAGCAGAGAGCCGAAACCTCCCAGCAGGCTACCCGCACCCCCGAGTACGCTCGCCAGCCCTCCCGAACCGGCCTGCTCGACTAGACTTGACCAATTGAAACTCGAACTTGCTGCGTTCGTTGCGCGGCTTGAGGGCGAGCCAAATCGGAGTCCCACTGCGTCGCTCTTAGCACTTATAGTCGACACCTTGGAATCGGTTGGCCTTCCGGTCGATATCGAGTTGAATGCATGAGATGAAGCGAAGTATTTGCTTGCCACTTCTGACAGGTCGAGCGGACCGCTCTTAGTCGTCCTGGTTTTGGAAAGCGCATCGGTCAAAGCTCGTAATGTATTATTTTTCGCCATTTTGTAGCTCCTTACGCCACTCCCGGTCCAACAGTAGAAACGCCTCGGCAGTTCTTGCCTCCAGCGCAAACAGATCTAGACCGCTTAATTCCTTCCAAATATGAAATTGCTCCAGCAAGGTCAGGCTAGTCGCCGTAATTATCGACTTCGGGCACTGGAGGCAAATGATATTTCCTCGCGCCCACACCGGACGATTCGCGGCGCCTGGATTCTCGCCCATCCAAGCACAGGTCCTCAGTTGCACCAGACCGCTCGATCGGCACTCATCGCATCTCCACGCGGCTGGTGAAGAGAACTGAAAATGGAATGCGATTAGGAGTTTTTTCTTTCTTCTTCTGAAAGGGTCAACTCGCGCTGAACAGCCTCTGATATTTCATCGGTGAGCAGTTCCGGCCCTCGCTCAATCAATTCCTGCGTGGCGGCTGGCCCGCCGTCAATCGTCAGGCCGCTAATTTCGGCCAAACCCCATTCTAAGTAGAGTTTCCGGACCAGCAATTCGCCGTAGCTTGCCTCCAACTTGTCTTCAGCTTCGCCAGCCTGCAGAAACTCGTGACGCAGCATCAATTCTCGAATTCGCCTATTCAGCTCAATTCGTTGGCCGAGCGACACGCGTCTGGTTGCGAAACGTACGCCCGGCATGCTCCGGCTCTCGCGCCAGGTCACACTTTCGTAATTCTCTCCATCAGGCAAATGCGATAAAGATTTCATCATCCGTTGTCCCTTGTGCCAGATTGTTCCTGAACTGCCACTGCAGCCTTGTTTCGGAATCGTCAAAGTTCGGTATTTCCGGTGTCACTTGCGGCATAAAGATGCCCATCAGCTCCCCTTGCTGCTGTCCTAGCTGCAACATCGCCGATAACAGCCCGCGCTGCTTCGCCGTCGCGTACAATAACTCCGTCTGCGTGTCGTCTTGCGCAAATACTGTAAAGTCTAATGCGACCTGGCGCGGTCCGGGAGCAATCGCTCGTGGATAGGAAAATCCAAACTCTTGGTTGCGCACATCTATGTTGTTGTTGATCTCCACGCTTGCTGCGGTCAACGTAAAGAATTGGCTCGCAATTCCGCCCAGCCACACTTCGCCGAGATGCCCCGGCACAATGCTGTAATCGAATGCTTCGAGAACAGGCTCGGTCGGGAACGTCGCCAATCCGGCAATTCCTGGAACAAAACTACTCGAATCCAGAAGGTCCGCCGCCGGTCCCCTAAACGTGAATTCATGGAAATCCCCGTTCACTGTCACACCGAGAAGGTCGACTGCGGCACCCGCTACAATCCGGCTGACGGCAGTTATGGGATCCCAGTAATCATAAAGCGTTATACTTGGCAACTCGCTGCCGAGGGTGTAAGTTACGCAGGGTGTAAGAATATTATTTGCTACCGGCGTTTGTGAGAAAGGGGCATTGATCAGGATCGTCACGGTATCAACGACGGCATTCACGAACCGGACTTCGTTCTGAAACGAAATCCCCGCCCCCCTGCTTAGGCCATGCGCAGTCGACGTCTGAATTTCAGTCTGACTGCTAACGTTCGCAATGATCAGGCCGCCGCTGACTTGCGGAACACCGCCTAGAGCAGCCCGAATCAGGGGGCCATAGCAGGGTTCGCCCGCCCCCGTCCAAGATGTCAAATAGGTGCTCGTTTCGAAAGCTGTTTTCCGTTTGGCTGTCTTCGGAGTTCCAAGAAACGTGCGAGTGCCCGTCTTGTCCAGTCGCCGGCTGTACTCCAAAGCCTGCTGGGCCTGAAGTTTTACTGCCGGAAACCGGTTAGAGGCAGTCACCGGCGCCGGCATGCCGTAGCTCTGCTCAACCGCGGCATAGAACCGGTTTCCATTCGAAGATATGTAGTTTGCCATCGCCGTCCTAATTAATGCTGACGTCCAAACTGCACGTCACCGTCGCCGCTTCCACAAATCCCAAACCACCTGCCTTGGGCGGCTGCAACTTCACTTCGTACCGCCCTGAAAAAAAGAACCCGTCGCCCCAATTCCCTAGGTTCGTGCGAAGAATTGTTGTGACGCCCTCGACGTAGTAATGAATCCATTCATCGATCTGAGTTATAAAGCTCCCGCTCGCCCAGATATCCGAGGACACGGCTACAGTGCCAGAAAATGACCTGAATTTTTCCGCTTGGGTGTTTTTCACCAGCCCGCTGTAGATGCATACGCGCGGATAGGTGAACTGTATGTCTTTGTCTGCAATGTCTGGCGGTGCCGAGCTCAGCAGAATCTGCCCGGAGCCGATCGTCGGTATCAGCGTGTTCGATTCCGCGGCAAGCGTCGCAATCTGCTGCTGAAGCGCATTTCCCGTACTGAGTAGGCCGGCTACTTTCTGAGCGGCAAGAAGCGTCAGCGGTGGCATATCACCCTCTCTTTATCTGCTTAGACAACGTGATGTAGAACTGTGGGAGTTGTCCATCAATGGGATCAGGTCCATCCACAATTCCGGTTGTTGGTAATTGCCAGGTCGAGCCGATGGGCAGAGGAGTAAGATTCTGGCGCGTCAAATCGATTGCAGAAGAGCTGGTATAAACGTTCCAACCTGCCGCAGCTTGCGGCACGTTTCCCGCCGGTTCAGCCATGCTCACTGCAATACTCGCCTGGTCCGGGACCACAAGCCCGTTAACGGGACTCAACGCCCCTTCATTACCAGTTACGTCCACCCAAGCCGTTTGTATAAATATGGCCTGACCGGGCAAGTTGCCAGTTCCGACCAAAACTGACGGCATCATCGGTTTTGGTAACGCCGCGTAAACGATGCCGACCCCTGACATAAACAGCATTTGCTCAGCCTGTGTAGATTCAGCTTGGTACTCGGTCCACTTCCCTTGAAATCGCGTATTCAATTGCACGTTGTAGGCTTCGGCGAAGAACCTTGACAGCGACTCGAAGCACAGCCAACGCTGCAACGACGGCGTAAGCACGACAGTCGAGAGCCCCAGTACTCTTCTGTTCACAAACTGCGGATCCGAAGCGCACACATCCAGCAGCCACAGCAAAAGCTTATCGGCAATAGCTCCAGTAGCCAGATTGATCTTGGTATCGACGTTGATCCCGTGAGATGAGGCAACTTGTACCAGTGATGTCTCAAACTGCAGCAAGTCATCGAGGCTGACAGCCCCTGCATCGGTAAAAAGCGCCATGGTTACTCGCCCGAGGGCGTTCCGTTCTTCGGCGTCGAAAGTGAGGCGTGCATTTCCGGGTCCGCAACAATCGCCACCTGCAGCCGCCGAGCCAGTTCGGCCTTCCGGGCCGCGGCCTTAGCTTTTGCCTGCTCCTTCCGGTAACTTTCACGCTCGCTTTCACTTGCTAACGCAGCTTTTCCTTCAACGATCATCTTGGCTGCGGCTTCGCGAGCTACTTCACTTACCAAGCCCGGTTTTCCGCCATCCGAGGTCTCCAGACTCACGACCATGGGATACTCTTCAGCGAGTTCGCTTTCGATTTCCCGCATTTTACGGAAGTATCGTCTTAAATCCACGTTTCTGCCTCCAATTTGAAGGAAGGAGCCTTATGGCTCCCTCCTCAGTTGCAACTGCTCAGACTAACTGTTAACCTGTACTGCGAAGTTATTTCGCAGAACACCGCAGCCGTACAGCACGTCGACCGTGAACTGCTGCGCCAGTGTATTTGGCTGGTAGCTCATCACGATACGAAGCCCGAAATTTCCCATCTCAGCGTATTCCGCAACCGCGCCCGTTCCCGGAAGAGGTTGAGGAAGTCGCCGCACAACCAGACCTAACGCATCACGAGTGAAAGCCAGGTTGTGGGTGTTAATAGTCGCGGTACCGGTTACAGGAACGAACTGCGACCGGAAAATGAAGAAATCTTTCATTTTCCCGACGTTTCCTTCCACCAGCGCCTTCAACCCCGCTTCGCCGGACGAATAATACTCGCTGAAGCGAGGAATCTGCCGGATCTGGGAATAGGTACCCGAATCCACGACGAGGTACTTCGGGGCGGTCGGTGGCACCTTAGCTGAGAACAACGCCGTTTCAGCGGCGTCGATTGTTGCTTCAGTGATCGCCGTTCCCGCTGATCCAACGGGACTATTGGCGGTAAATTGCGGATACAGGCCCAGCAGATCGGCTTCTACACGCTCAGCAATGGCGATAACAGCCGGTTGCATATAGGCCTTCAGCAGGTCTGGAAACGCGAGCGCCTTCGTTACGTCCGGAAGTATAAAGGAAGCTTCTGCGTGCGTATTCAAAACGATCTGAGCATTGCCCAGATTCGGATTTTGCGGCTGAACTGTACCACCTTCGGCAATGTTATTCGCCACTAACACGGGCGGAATCGGCACGTTGATCGTATCGCCGGCGTGAGCGAGCACAGGCTCGTAATCGCGATTGACCAAGCTACCCATGACGAGGTTGCCCAGCAAAGCCGGCAACGCTTCGGCAGCGACCAGCTTTACGATCGCATTTGCTAAGTTTGCAGATGTAATTGTTGACATTTGTCTCCTAATAAGTTCGTTGCCAGCTACTCTTACTAGTTCGTACTAGCAAGAGGTCTGGCGTGGCTCGAGCCGCTGTTCGCGACTACGATGAGATCTGAAAGACGATCATGCGCCTTTCAGCGCCTGGCTCGCAATTCTCGCAATCTCCTTGCGTACGCGGTCGAGTTCATCCTTGCTCATTCCTGGCTTAATTTTGTTGATATCTATCGAAGAAGCCCCGTCCGCTGCATCACGCATCGGAATCTGCGCTCCACTTCCGCCGGCAATTCGAGCCGGAAGTAACTCCGGATTCTCCTGGACGAAGGCCGCCAGATGCTCTTGCAGTGATTTGCCGTCGTTGCCTTTAGCTTGCAGCCGGCCATCACCGGCTCTCACGATGTCGTCTTTGACGGCTTTGAATGCTAAGTCGATCTTCGCCACCCCTAAACGCTGGAGCTCACTCCGGATCTGACTGCTTCGGTCGGCCTCCTCCGCGATCGCCTTCGCTTGCCGGTTCTCTTCGATCACTTGATTCAACCTTGCTTCCAAACTTTCCCGGCGCTTGCGCTCATCTTGCAGCTCGGTGCGGTAAGCCGGTTCGGTCCTCCGCTGCTCGGCGTGAGCGAATTCCTCTATTGCTTGCCGAACGATGTCCCGAACGTCCGCACCGATTGCCTGGTTTTTTTCCGATTCCGTTTGATCTGACATACCCTGTATCACCTCGTTAATTGCGCGCGAATCTCTTGCACAACCTGATCTTTAGTCTCCTGTCGCGCATCGCTCAGGTACTTGAATGCCAACCGCTCGAAGACTTGGGCTTTGAGCGTTGGCGAGTCGATGCCCATTTGCAAAAGCGCCGCCGCCTGTTGCAACTCCGTGGCGAAATCGCTTATGTCGAGCTCGTCCAGGCCGGACACCGAAATGATGACGCCGTCTTGACGAGCATCAGAGATTGCCGTCATGACCCTCACAATCGTTTCCTTAAGGGCCGTCCCGTATGCCCGCAAGACCTCCTGCGTAATCGCGAAATCAAGCTGCTTGCTCAGCGCGGACTGTGCCCGTCCACCCGACATTTCGCCCGATGCTTGCGACAGATAGCAGACTCTGTAGATCTCCTCTTTCAGAGATTCCAGATTGTTCGCGGCGGTCTGATAAACCTTTCCGTCTGGTTCCGTCCAGCCAAACCGATCCGTTGGCCCGAGCTGAATGAAGTAACTTTCTCCGACAATCTGATTCCATTCGCGATCCGAGTAAACCACCGGCATAGCGAACAACCCCATTGTGATCGCCCATCCCAGCGCATTGCACTTATTGAAATGCTCCAGCTGTAAGTGGGCCGCCTTATTCATCAGCCACAAGCCCTCACTAACCTGAAACGTTACAAGCGGCACTCGCTGCAGGCTGGCCAATCCATGGGTGCCCTGTGCGATCAGCTCGATGCCAGGATCGTCGCCGCCCTCGATTCGGCGATAGGTTCGGTACGAAGACTTGTCGTAGTAATGCCACAAAGTTTCGTCAACCACTTCTCCCCTATCCACAGTAGGCTGCCGGCGGAGTTTGTGCCGGATCACGACCCACTCGTAGTCGCCATGCTCGTCGCAGCTCCAGTTGATAAGCTCTTCCGCCCGATAACGAACGAGGAACGCTCTCGACAACCCTTCGGATTCTTCCTCGGCCCGATTCTGTGGCTTGTTGACCGCGCGCGGGAAATCGATGAGGACGTGGGCCGCCCCAGCGACCAAAGCATCTATAAAGCAAAGGCGGAAAAAGCTGGCCAGCTTTGTTCCCCTCATGTCGCAGTCTCCCGCGAATTTAGCGAGGAAGGCTTGGCCGGATTTAAAGCCGCCCTGAAATTCCATGCTTGGCTCGCGTCGGAAAACCGTCGCCGCATACCAGTCCACAATTGAGCCAATATAGTTCTCATAGAAAACACGATTCAGTCTTTCCGAGTAGACGTCGAGTGGCTCCTTTTGCCGTCTCAGAAGGTAGTCCGCGGCGCGCAATTTAAATGCGTGTCCTCCTGAGTAAAGGTCTCGGTACATGCGCCACGTAAGTAGCTGCCTTTTGTAATCCGGGTGTTCCCGGTCGATCTCGATCATGTGTCTCCTCGATCCGTGCCCTTAAAACAACCGCTGGTCCATTTCTCCAACTCGAACTTTTTCGGTGAATAGTTCCCAAATCACGTAACCCAATGCGTCGGAAGCATGAGTTCGCCGTGGATCTTTATTTTTATCGATGACACCCGAATCTGGCTTGAACATCACTTCCTCCAAGTCCGCAATTAGTTCCTTGCATCGGCCATCCATTTCTAGCCGCACCTCTCCCAAAGCGTTTGTGAACAGCGCATTCACCTTGTGCACACGGCTTATCACTGGCGGGTTGCTAAGTGGAACTCGAACAGTTACGTTTTTAAACCCAGCACTCCGTAGCGAGTTCTGCAGTATCTCGTAATCTGTTTTTCCTGTCGTTCGCATGTGTCTTCCGCTTGCGTCGCCAAAGATCTCCAGCTTTGCTAAGTGCCCCCGGTACCGATTTTCAAACTCCATGCACGCCTCTTCGGTAGAGGCTCGGTCGAGCACGATTTCGTCTATCACTATCAGTTGCGCCCCTTTCCACTGCAGAACGATCGAACTCATTGGCGCCACATTAAAATCCAGCGCCCACATTAACGGCTGTTTCGAATCGTACTTATGCGCGGCAACGTGAACATTTCGATTGAAGCAGTGATACACGCGGTCCGTACGGCTGTTTATGTACTCGCCGAGCACTTCCTGGCGGTAGAACCTAGGATCGTAACTTTGCTCCAATCGCTCGTAGTAATCGGGAGTTTTCCCGAGGACATGAAGATTTTCGAACGGCTTCGCCTGAACGCATTCATAACCCTTGATTGGCTTATGAATGAATCGTTTGTAAATCCAGTTATGCCCCTGAGGGGTCCAAACACCCAATCCGCAAAGCGCACTGGCCTTGGGATCCCGCAACCGCGCTTCCAGCCGCAGCCACCCCTCCTCACGCGAGTAGGACATCTCGTCTATCCCGAACCAAGCCAGGTTTGTTCCGCGCAACCTTTCGGGCTCGTCCAGGGACCTAAGCAAGATCGTGCTGTTCGGTTCGCTGATAATAATCTCGCCGTTTGCTTTCCTTCTCTCAAACTCCACGTCATGGGTTGAGAGCATTTCGAGAAGACCAGCCAGCGTTGCGTCTCGGAGCATTGTGAACGTCGGCGCAGCGAGCACTCCCTGTCGTCCTCGATTGAGGTATGAGAGCCGCAGCGCCTCAATCGAAAGAGCTGCGCTTTTTCCTGACCCGACCGGCCCTGAAAATCCCTTTAACCGGGCACGAACCGCCCGAAACCGGGCTTGGGAGGGAAGAGGTCTATGTCCCCAACACGGCGTGTCGACGACTCCGGTGATGCCCCTGCTGTCTGCATTCCAAGGCGGAGTCATCTGCACTCAAGCTACAAGCGGTCATCTCTTATCGACCTCATTTTCTTGAGTTAGTTGGCTGATTTTAAAAGAGATATTTTATTTTAGAAATCCGTG
>CAVXKZ010000010.1:0-352279 GCA_963762495.1 uncultured Acidobacteriaceae bacterium | reverse complement strand
TAGCGTGGAATGTTGACCAGCTCCGGCTTCTCTGCTGCGTTGAGCACAGCGGCGGCATCATCCTCTGTGAATTCCTGGGTCTTGGCCGAATGATTCATTGAGCAGAACTTCGGACCGCACATCGAGCAGAAGGCCGCGTCCTTGAAGCCTTCCTCAGGCAACGTCTCATCGTGATAAGCCTGAGCGGTTTCCGGATCGAGCGACAATTCAAATTGTCGCTTCCAGTCAAAGTTGAAGCGCGCGTGTGACAGTTCGTCGTCGCGGTCGCGTGCTCCTTTCCGATGCCGCGCAATGTCGGCGGCGTGAGCGGCAATTTTATATGCGATGATGCCTTGCTTCACGTCTTCGCGGTTCGGCAGCCCCAAGTGCTCTTTGGGCGTTACGTAGCAGAGCATGGAAGCGCCATGCCAGCCGATCATGGCCGCGCCGATAGCGGAGGTGATGTGATCGTATCCGGGCGCGACATCGGTTACCAGCGGACCGAGCGTATAGAAAGGCGCTTCGTAACACATCGCTTGTTCCTTCTCGACCTGCAACGCGATCTGATCGAGCGGAATGTGTCCGGGACCCTCAATCATGACCTGGACATCGTACTCCCATGCCTTTTTCGTGAGTTCGCCCAAGGTCTTCAGCTCGGCAAATTGCGCGGCGTCGCTGGCGTCCGCAAGGCAACCTGGTCGCAAACCGTCGCCCAACGAAAAGCTCACGTCGTGTTTTTGAAAAATCTTGCAGATCTGGTCGAAGTGGTCGTACAGAAAGTTCTGCTTATGATTTTTGACCATCCATTCGGCGAGAATGGCGCCTCCGCGGCTCACGATACCGGTGATGCGCTTTGTCGTTAATGGCACATACTGAACCAGCACGCCGGCGTGAATGGTCATATAATCGACACCCTGCTCGGCTTGCTCTTCGATGACGTCGAGCATCACGTTCAGGTTCAGATCCTCAACGCGGCGAACACGGCTTAACGCTTCGTAGATAGGCACTGTGCCTATCGGGACAGGAGAGGCATCGATGATTGCCTGGCGTATACGCGGGATGTCGCCGCCGGTGGAAAGATCCATCACGGTGTCCGCGCCGAACTTAACCGCGTATTGCAGCTTGGCGAGCTCCTCGTCGATGTTCGAGGTCGTCGAAGAATTACCGATATTCGCGTTGATCTTGCATTTCGACGCGATTCCAATGCACATCGGCTCCAGGCTGTGGTGGTGGATGTTCGCCGGGATAATCATGCGGCCGCGCGCCACTTCATCGCGGATCAACTCGGGCGCGAGATCTTCGCGCTGCGCGATATGCTCCATTTCTCGGGTGACGCGACCCTTGCGGGCATAGTGAATTTGCGTGCGAATGGGATCGTCCACGCCAGATGAGAGCCACTCGGAGCGATTCATGCTTTGATTATAGGTTCCTGTAGGCATAGGCAGCTATTGCGAGTAAAAGTACAGGTCTGCCGGTCGCTTCAATCCCCGTAAGCGTAGCTAAGCTCAGTCGGAACCAGCCCTGCTTTCTCCCGGCTGAAGAGTGTCACCGACCAACCTGCTTCGCCTTTCTGCAGAAACAATGAACCAATCCCTGTGAAGGTGTTGAGCAGGTGCTTCGTACACTTTGGGCAATCCGATTCTTTCACGCTCGGCGGTAGTTCGGGATGGTCCGTGGTGCTGACCAGATAGGCCCTGCTGATTGTATTGCTCAGCGAGACGGATGCCGAATCGACCCGGGTAAGAATCCCGACCCGGACGATCGGATTTTCAATTCCCCATTGCTCGACATAGCGGTCAGCGATCGCCTCAACAGTCCGAGTGCCGCCTAAAAAGACGATGAGCTTGGTCCCGAGCGCGGGAATGTTGCCGGTTTCTCGCGAGTTGAAGCCCGCCGGGGCAGGCGTGAAGCTCGCAAGGCGCTCTTTCGTCAAAGGTAGAAGGTATCCGCCCCGGCCGTATTCCGGGGCTGGATCCGGAACCCGAAGCTGCTTTAGCTGATCCTGGTTGAACCAGGCCGGATCTCGTAATTTCTTGACGTAGAACAGAACGTGAGTGGAGTCATAACGGAAGCCAATCCAGAGATTTTGGGCGCTACAACAAGCGGCGAAGAGAACCGCGAGCGCGATAGCACGAAGCACACTGGCCAGGGTACCGCATTGGTCCTGCCAGCCTTGACATAATGGCCCGATGCGGAAAGTGACGCTCTCTCTTACTGCGAGTCTAGACAATTACATTGCGCGGCCAGACGGAGGATATGGCTGGATTCTCACGGACCAGGGTCATCGGCTGACTGAGTTCTTTCAATCGGTGGACGTGGTCTTCCTGGGCCGCAAGAGCCACGACGCTATGGTGCGCGCGGGCAGGCCGTCCTATAACCGCATGAAGAATTATGTGTTTTCGCGTAACAGGTCGGGTTCGGGAGCGGGGGGAGTGGAGTTCGTCGGGGACCGCGCGAAGGAGCTGGTAGAGACTCTGCGAGCACAGCCAGGAAAGGATCTGTGGCTGGCAGGCGGAGGAGAGCTGGTTCGATCTTTCCTCGGCGAAGGATTGGTGGATGAGATCCAATTAGCAATTCAGCCGGTCCTATTGGGCGAGGGCTTGCCTTTGTTTCCGCCGGGATTTCCGCAATCGAGCTTGCGCTTGACGCGCTGTCATCAATATTCCAACGGTGTGGTGGCGCTCAACTATGACGTCGTTCGCTGAAATTATTTAATCCCGCCGCTCCAGCGAAGCCCTATGCGCCACAGCCGCGGCTCGCCGATGTTGGGGTTCGGAGTAAGCGCGACAAGGTACGTTCGATCGAGCAGATTCTCGAAGGAGGCGACGGCGGACAAACGCTTCGTGAGGTGCTGCTGCACCGTCAGATTCGCCGAGGCGTAGCCGGGGAGAAGAAACTGATTCAGATCGTCATCAAAAACGAGACTGAATGCGCGGATGCCGGCTGAGATCAACGTCGATTTGGCGCTGAAGGTAAGCTGTGCTGTCCCCGTTTGTTTGGGAACCTCGGGGATGAGCTGACCGGTGCCCAGGCGGGCGTCGGCATATTGATAACCGGCATCCGCAGACCAGTGCATCCAATGATGATGAATTCCCAGTTCGAGCCCGCGCGAGAGAGCGCTGGGGAAGTTTTCACGCTGGCGCAGAATGAGCGTGCGTGAAGTGCTCAGCGTGGCATTGTCGATCAGGTCATTCAAATCGTTATGGAAAAGCGTGAACGAGATGCGGGTGTTCTCATGCGTCCAATCTACGCCGGTTTCTACGCCTACCAGTTCTTCCGGAACCAGCGCGAAATTCGCTAAAGTGAGCGCGTTGCCGACCCGGAAATTTCGATAGAGTTCGTTTAGCGTGGGCGCCCGGAAGCTGCGATACCCGGACGCGCGGAAACGAAAGCTGTGCCATCCCACCGCCGCGCCCGCGTTCGGACTTACGAATGTTTCGCCGTGTTGTCCGGTGAATTCGTGACGGATCCCCGCAAAGAAAGTAACCGGACCGAACGTTAGGTCTGCCTGACCAAACAATCCATGCTCCACCAGAGTTCCGCCGCTGGGCGTCAGAACATGAGTGTTGTAGCTATAGTCATCGCTGATGGCGTGCGTATCGTCCGCATCCGCGCCAACTATGGTGTTCCAATGTTTGGCGTGGTGCTTCCAATAGGCGGCGCCGCCGGTGTCTTGAACGGGAACCGTCTGCTTCGATGTGAGTGTTTCGGAGTTTCGATTGAGCGAAACACTCGAATAGGTGCTATGGAATTGCTCCTGCGTGTGAAAGCCCAGAAATGAGACCTGATCGTTCGTCCAGGAGTGCGTGTAGGTGGTTCCGATGGTGCCGAGAGTGGTTGAATTGTGCGTCAGGACAGTGCCGTTACTGCGATCTTCCGCCAGCACATCGAAATGAATCGCGAGGCGGTCGGAGGCGCCTAGATAATCGATGTGAACGTCGCCGGTAGCAAACTGCAAATTCGCCCGGGTGTCGATTTTTCCCCTGATGGCATCGGGAACAATGTAGTAGCCGTCAGTGGTAAAGTCGCGCGAGTGAACGGAGATGCCCCAAGGTCCCCACAGATTGGAATACGCGGCCGAGACGTCTTGGGTATTCTCGTTGCCACCGAAGTAATCGGCGAACAAATGCTCGTGTTGTTCGGGCGGTGAAAAGAGCGAGATGGTGCCGCCCATGGCCCGGTCGCCAAATACGCTGGTTGACGCGCCGCGGTCGATTTCCACCCGATCTATATAGCCGGGATCGAGGCGATCCCAATAAACCCAGCCGCCGAACGGGTCATTAATCGGAATACCGTCCCACAGCAGCAGAGTTCGGCTGGCGCCCGAAGATCCCGTGGCGCGCAACGAAACGCCTTGTGTGGTGGGGTTCGCAACCACGCTGGACGTTCGGCGAAACAAGCTGAAGCCAGGCACTTGGCGAAGCCTGTCGTCCAACTCAATGCCGGGGGTCTCCTGAATTTGCTGCTGGCCGAGCACATCGATGGACGCTGGTGCTTCACTGGAAAGCGTGGCGTTGACGGTGACCGTCGTTTGAAGCGGAGGAGGTTGAACTTCCGCCGAAGGGGTTGTGGGTTGCTGGGCCGGCGGTGAACTGGTCTGAGCCGCGCCCGCGGCTGCGGCCGCACACAAGAGGGTTGCCAGCCGGAATAGCTTCAGAGAGGTGCCGTGCAATCCTGTATTGCGACTCAGATCCGCAACACGGGAACTTAGATTGGTTTCCACTCGTATTTATAAAAGGTACATGACCGTCGACTACGCAATCCAGACAGATGGCATTGAAAAGATCTATCGATCACGATTTCGGGGCCGTGAGATCCGCGCGGTTTCGAATCTGACTCTAAGCGTGCCGGTGGGTGCAAAGTTCGGATTACTTGGTCCAAACGGGGCAGGGAAGACCACATTCGTCAAAATGTTGCTCTCGGCAGTAATGCCGACGGCCGGCCGCGCCGCGCTGTTCGGGAAGGATGCGCGGGATCCGGAGGCGCGCCGCCCGGTAGGATATCTTCCGGAGAATCATCGTTTCCCCACCTATTTGACTGGAAGCGGAATGCTGGATTTTTACTCGGCCCTGTCCGGGCTTGCGGCTTCGGAGCGAAAAAAAAGGATTCCCGAATATCTCGATTTGGTCGGATTGAGCAATTGGGGAGAGGTTCGAATCAAAAAGTATTCGAAAGGTATGCTGCAGCGGCTTGGCTTAGCGCAGGCGTTGATTCACAAACCGAGACTGTTGGTCCTCGACGAGCCGACAGACGGTGTGGACCCGGTCGGCAGGCGCGAGATCCGGGACATCTTGAATAAGCTTACGGGAACCGGCGTTACGGTCTTTATCAACTCTCACCTTTTGAGCGAAGTCGAAGCGTTCTGCGAGTATGTCGCGATTCTGAGGAAAGGCGAGTTGGCGTTAGAGGGAAAGGTGAGCGCGTTGGTAGCTGAGCGTGGATTTAGAGTGCGCGCAACAGGCGTTTCCGAGGCGGCTCTTGCGGATATCCGTAGACTGGGCGGATCGATTTCGCCATCGCGGGAAGAGGTGGAAGTGCAGGTGATCACCCGGGAAGAAGCGAACGCCGCCATCGATGCGATTCGCGCGGCGGGAGGAATGATCGAAAGCGTCGTGGCGTCCAGTAGCAGTCTCGAGGATGTTTTCATCCGTGCCATGGAAACGGGGAAGGCCGCCTGATGGAACTGTCAACCGGGAGGGCGAGCGCCTTGCGCGCGCTGATAGCCGATACGTTTCAGGAGGCGCGGGCCAGGTGGCTGTTCTGGGGCCTGTTTGGCCTGTCGACGTTATTGATCTGCATTTTTCTCTTCGTGCTGAAAATCGATATCGTCGCGGGTGCAGTCACGCTCATGGGAATTCAATCCACCGCCAAACCCGTTTACGACATTGAACGGTTTGTGAACACCTCCTACTCCTGGGTTTCGATTGTGCTCTACATCTGGGGAACGTTGCTCGCCGTATTCGCATCCGCGGGGCTGGTTCCCAGCGTCCTGGAAGCAGGACGAATCTCCTTGTTGCTCTCGAAACCGATCACGCGGACTAAATTGCTGCTGGGACGCTACCTGGGAAATCTGAGCGTGGTGGCGCTCAACCACATCTACTTGATCGGCAGCGTTTGGCTCATCATCGGAATCAAGACAAAGATTTGGGAGCCTCGCTTTCTGCTGGCGATTCCGATCAGCATCTTCATCTTTGCCGTGCTGCTATGTGTGGTGGTTCTCATCGGCGTGATCTCGGAAAGCGCCGCGCTTTCGGTGATGCTCGCGGTCGCGATAATGCTAATCAGCACCATACTCGCGCAGTACGGGAACGTGGTGAAGCTGCTCAGCTCGGAATGGTCCAGGCAACTTTGGATGGCATTCTACTGGATCGTTCCGAAGGTTTACGATCTGGGTGTCGCGATGAAACAGCTTATTCTGTATGACCGGCAAGCCGACTGGCTATCCCCGGTATGGACCTCCGCCGCCTTCGGAATCGCCATACTTTGTACAGCGGTTTGGGTATTCCGCAGGAGAGATTTCTAGTGCGCGTTCCGGCTGCACTCATTACGGTGTTCGCGTTGATGGTGTTCGGCGGCTGCGGCCGTCAGGGAACTACCGGCATCGCGCTGGACCGCGCATTTCGCCCGTTGATTCCGCCCGATACGAAGGCGCTGGCCGGCGCGCACATTGAGAAGTTAGAAGCAAGCGAGTTGTACCGGCGCGAAAACGGCAAGCTCCCGCTACCAATGTCCGATGAAATCTCAAAGCGGATCGGACTGGATCCGCGCAGGGATATCACAGAAGCGCTTGCGGCTTGGGACGGTAAACGATATCTGCTTATCTTGCACGGAACTTTTTCGCCCGCCGTGATCGAGCGCAAGCTGAACGAAACGGGAATCCGTTCGACCCATTACGGCAAGTACGCGCTGTTGGGAAATGCGGAGAATTCAGTCTCTTTCTTGAACAACAATCTAGCTGTTGCCGGACCGATCGAGGTGCTGAAGCCGGCTATTGACCGGTTCGAAAATGGCGCGGCCAGCATCCCCGATGAATTGCAGCAGCGGCTGAAGCTCATTCCGGCACAGGACCAGATCTGGCTGGCCAGCCGGGGCGGTCTCCCGTTTGCGGAAGCTCCGATGCGCTCGGATATAGGATCCATGCTCTCAAACATTGTCGATTACGTGAGCGCGACCAGCCTGGGGATCGGCGTGGATACCGCATTTCACGTACGGGCGCAGGTCGTCTGCATTTCGAATGAGGGAGCCAAGCGGGTTCACGATGCGCTGCGCGGCGCCATCGGATTTGGACGGCTATCGACCAAGAGCAACCAGACGGACCTACTTAAGGCCTACGATGCGATTCAGGTAGAGCAAACGCAGGAGACGGTGAACGTCAGCGCGGACATCTCCGGCTCCTTAGCGGATGAACTGCTAAATCAGCTGGTCACGCCAGGGAGGCGTTGACCCATTCCTTAGAGGGTGGACTTACCGCCCTCGCTGATGTAATTCCGGTTCCAAGCCGGGATTTCGACCGTTACATCGCCTTTGACGATCGCCTGGCACCCGAGGCGCGAACGAAGGGTCAGGCCGGCCGCCATGTCCAGACGATCCAATTCATCGTCATCGGCTTCAGACAGGTTCTTGTCGCCTTCCTTGACGATGACGTGACAGGTCGTACAGGCGCAACTTCCCCCGCAAGCATGCTCGAGAAAGACGCCATTCCCCAGCGCTACATCCAGGATAGAATTGCGTTTTCCATGGTCGTTGTAGGGCATTTTGCCGGGCTCAAATTCAACCGTACGGTTTTCCGGTAAGAACGTCACCTTCGGCACAACTCATTGTATCCAGGCATCTAAACTGGAGTGCTTATAGCTCAGGTCCGGCATACTGGTGAGCAGTGTTTCAGCAAATAGAACAGCGGTTGGCGCGGGTTTTTGAAGAGCAACTGACGGCGAAGTTCGGCATATCCGCCAAGGTCACGTTAGAGCAGCCGAAACAGAGTTCGTTTGGCGAATTGGCGATTCCGGTCGCTTTTCAATTAGCACGCCAACTGAAGCGCTCGCCGAAACAGATTGCGGAAGACTTGTTGGCTGGGATCAGGCCCGTCCCCGGAATCGCGGGATTTGAGGTGGCGGGGAACGGCTACATCAACGTCCGTCTGGATCGCGGGAAATACGTTGATTTGTTGTTGCGGCCCGCGATGGTGAAGCCGACACCATCCCCTGGAAAAATCATCGTCGAGCACACAAATATCAATCCCAATAAAGCGGCGCACATCGGCCACTTGCGGAATGCGGTTCTGGGCGATACGTTCGCTCGGATGCTACGTCAGCAGGGTCGTCCAGTGGAAGTGCAAAACTACATCGACAACACCGGAGTGCAGGTGGCGGATGTGGTGGCGGCCTTTCAATTCATGGAGAAGAAGAGGCCGACCGACCTTAAAGCATTACTTGAAGATCCACGGGTGCGCTTCGATTATCTCTGCTGGGATCTCTATGCCAGGATCTCGGCGTATTACAAGGAGAACCCCGAAGCGCTGAATTGGCGCGCTGAGACGCTGCACGCTATCGAGGCGGGTGAAGGGGAACTGGCCGAAATCGCGCACTTGGTCGCCGACAGTATCGTTGGGTCACACCTCGCCACAATGTTTCGTATCGGTATTACGTATGATGTACTTCCGCGAGAAAGCGAGATCCTTCACCTTAAGTTTTGGATGACCGCCTTTGAGTTGTTAAAGCAGAGGAATGCAATTTACTTTGAGAATGAAGGCAAAAACAAGGGTTGCTGGGTCATGCCCTCCTCTGCCTTTCGCGACAGTCCACTAAGCGAAACAGCCGAGGACAACAAGGTCATCGTCCGCTCAAACGGGACGGTGACGTACGTAGGCAAGGACATTGCGTATCAGCTTTGGAAATTTGGTCTTCTGGGGAAGGACTTCTATTACCGGCAGTGGTCCAGGTATCCCGACGGGCATGAGGTTTGGGTAACGACGGACCAGCCGCTGACAACGGGCGCGCCACATTTCGGAGGAGCGGCGAAGGTCTTCAATGTGATCGATTCACGGCAATCGTACCTCCAGGACGTCGTGGTCGCGGGTTTGCGCGCCCTGAATTTCAACCAGCAGGCCGACGAGTCGGTTCATTTTTCCTATGAAATGGTAGCGCTCTCGCCGCGGACCTGCCTGGAGATGGGAATCCGGCTCTCGGAGGAAGACAAAGGCCGCGCGTACATAGAAGTATCGGGGCGGAGAGGTCTCGGGGTGAAGGCGGATGATTTGATCGACAAGCTCGTCGAAACCGCACTGATCGAAGTGGAGGATCGTCATCCCGAAGCTCCGCCCGAAGAGCGGCAGACGGTAGCCAGGCAGATTGCCGTTGGCGCCCTGCGCTATTTCATGCTTAAGTTCACCAGAAACTCGGTCATCGCTTTCGACTTTCATGAGGCCCTAAGTTTCGAAGGCGAAACCGGGCCTTACGTGCAGTACGCGGCCGTTCGGGCCGGGAATATCCTACGAAAATACGAAGCGCGCGGCGAAACCATTCCGCGGTTTCCGGAGGTGCTGACTGGCGATGTTGTTACTCGCCACTTTCAGGAGGAAGACCTGTGGCAGCTTCTCCTCCTGGCTTCGAAATCAGGCAGCGCAGTGGAGCGGGCGATTGCTGCCGGAGAGCCTGCGCACGTCGCGAAATATGCGTTCCAACTGGCGCAGAGCTTTAACAACTTCTACCACGAACATGCGGTAATTACCGAGCCTGACGCAAATCGAAAAAATGTTCTGTTGTGGCTCACCGATTACGTTAGAGCGCAACTGCTCACAACCCTGAGCGTTTTGGGAATCGAGCAACCGCAGTACATGTAGGGCCAGCGGCCACATCCAGAGCCGGACTGTCTCGGACACGATTTCAGCCAGCCCAATACCAGTGCGCCCGCTGGGAACCTTGTTAAGATGGTCTGGCTTTGCCCATTCGATTTCGAGACCCGAAGTGAAGGAAAATTGACCCACGACCCCGCCGCGAAAACGACGAACACATCCTCTAGACAACCTACCGGCATTGTCGCGCTTGACGATGTGCTAGGCGGGGGGTTACCCTCCAACCGGCTCTACGTCGTAGAAGGCCACCCTGGCAGCGGCAAGACGACTTTGGCATTGCAGTTTCTACGTGAAGGCGCGCGTTTAGGCCAGCGGACCCTTTACGTAACCCTTTCTGAAACTCTTGAGGAGCTGACCGACGTTGCAGCCTCGCACGGTTGGACGTTGGAAGGTGTCGATCTCCTCGAACTCAACACGCTTTCGGAGCGACTTGCAGAGGAAGCAAATTACACCGTCTATCACCCTTCGGACGTGGAATTGGGAGAAATTCTCAAGCGCATTCGGACGGAAATTGAGCGGCTGAGCCCGGAGCGAGTAGCTCTGGATTCCGTTTCCGAATTGAGGATTCTGTCTCAGACAAATGTGCGATACAGACGCGAAATACTCGGCCTCAAGCAGTTTTTCGCGGGCAGAAAATGTACTGTTCTCGTGCTGGACGACTGTACCGCGCGAGAAGGCGAACAACATTTGCAGAGCATCGCTCACGGCGTGCTCCGGATGGAGCGCGAGGGCCGCGAATATGGGACTACCAGACGACAAATGCATGTCGTGAAGATGCGCGGAGTGCAATTTCAGGACGGTCACCACGATTTCGTTATCCACACCGGCGGTCTAGAGCTATTCCCGCGGCTGTCCGCCGGTGGCATATCGCGTACCACTCGTGAGGGACCTGCCGAAAGCGGAAGCTCACAACTGGATGCACTATTGGGAGGCGGCCTCGATCGCGGATCCAGCACTCTCCTTTTGGGGCCTGCCGGGTGTGGAAAGACGACCTTGGGCTCCCACTATTTGATAACGGCTTTGAAACGAGGTGAAAAGGTCGCCTGTTATCTGTTTGAAGAGAGCCGCGCGACGTTCCTCCGCCGCTCAGCCGGATTTGGCATGGATTTTGAGCCGTATCTCGTATCGGGAGCACTAGAACTCGTCGAGATCGACATCGGGGGATTATCCCCGGGCGAGTTTTCAGCACGCGTACGGCAAGTAGTCGAGAAAAACGGTGCGACCTTTGTCGTTATCGACAGCCTCAACGGTTACCTCAATGGGATGCCAAGCGAGCGCTTCCTGCTTATTCACATGCACGAACTTCTAAGCTACCTGGGTCAAAAAGGTGTGGTGACCCTCCTGACCATCGCGCAGCACGGGATGCTAGGAAGCTCGATGCTAACGCCCATTGACGTTAGCTTCCTTGCGGATACTGTCATTCTTTTGCGGTTTTTTGAAGCATCGGGCAGGGTACGCCAAGCGATCTCTGTCGTTAAGAAGCGTCGAGGAGCACACGAGCGAACACTTCGTGAGCTGAAGATCGGACCCACCGGAATACTGGTGGGAGATGTGCTTCAGGACTTCGAGGGCATTCTGACCGGCGTTCCTCGATACCGTGGCAAAAATGCTCGGCTGCTCGGAGACCAAGAAGACTCCTAAATGTTTCGACGAAGCGCCCTGGAAATGCGGGTTCTCGTCCTCGCGCCAATCGGTCGGGATGCAGCACTCCTGGCCGGTACCCTAGCGGCCCTGGAAATCGAGACAGCAATTTCAGGCGATGCGGCGACTCTGCTTCGGATGCTTACCGAGGGCGCTGGTTCAGCGATTATCGTGGAAGAGGCGCTGACGCCTGATCTTCTTCCGGATCTTGGTGCATGGGTGGAGTCGCAACCCGCTTGGTCGGATACGCCCTTCATTGTGCTGACCTCCAGCGGCCGACCTACGGATGAAAGCCACCGTCGTGCACAACAACTCCAACCGCTGGGGAACTTCACGCTGGTCGAGCGGCCTGTGCGTCCGGACACCGTACAGAGTTCCGTTCGCTCCGCTTTGCGGGCACGCATGCGGCAGTACGAGATTCGTAGCGGGCAGGAGGCGTTGATTCAGGCTAACGCGGATTTGGAACAGTTTGCGCACTCCGCAAGTCACGATCTCAAGGAGCCGCTCCGAAGTGTAGGTATTTATAGCGATCTTCTTGCGAGGAACTATGGAACTCTGCTGGATGAGAGAGGGCGGGAGTTTCTCGGCTTTATTCAATCCGGCACAAAACGAATGGACGCACTGCTCGGCGACCTCCTGTCCTATGCATACGCATCCAGCATTTCAGAGGATGAGCTTGAACCAGTTCAGGCCCTGCGGCCGCTCGAAGCCGCACTTGAGAGTTTAGCCGGGGCGATACGTGAGAGCGACGCACAAATCTCGATCGGAGAGATGCCTGTCGTTAGAATGCATGAGAGCCATCTCGCGCAAATATTCCAGAATCTAATCGGAAATGCCATTAAGTATCGCAAGGAAAATGAGGGGTTGCTGATTCAGGTCTCGGCCACAAAATCAGGCGCTCATTGGGTTTTCAGTGTCGCAGATACTGGGATCGGGATACCACCCGCATACAAAGAGACCATTTTCGGCATCTTTAAGCGCCTGCACACGAATAGCAAATATTCCGGGACCGGCATGGGATTGGCGATATGTCAGCGGATCGTCGAGCGATACCGGGGACGCATCTGGGTCGAGTCAGAACCAGGACACGGGTCCAACTTTTTCTTCACCATCCCAAGCTGAGCGAGAAATCAGCCCGCGGATTGTCTGCAAGGTAGTCATCACGGTCGGAGCAATTTTCTTCTCCATGCCTGGTGTTGGAAGAGCTGTTGAATGCTGTCGCGAGCCCGGCGCGTCCTACACTGAAAGTGAAATGGCCAGTACGAATTCCTTCGGCGCCGCGGCGACGTTCCGCGTCAACAACCAGGAATTTCAGATCTTCCGGCTCGATGCATTGGAGAAAAGCGCGGCCGGCGTGAAACTCTCGAGGATTCCCTACTCGATTAAGATTCTGCTGGAAAACTTGCTCCGTTTTGAGGATGGGCGAACCGTCAAGGCGAGCGACGTCGAATACGTTGCCAGATGGGACGCGAATATTGCGGCGCAAGAGATTCAGTTCCGTCCGGCGCGAATTTTGCTGCAGGATTTCACGGGGGTGCCCTGCGTCGTCGATCTGGCCGCCATGCGAGATGCCTTGAAGAAACTTGGCGCAAACCCTGAACTGGCGAACCCGTTAATTCCGGCAGATCTTGTCATCGATCATTCGGTGCAAGTAGACGCATTCGGGTCGGCAGACGCGTTTCAGCAGAACGCGGTGCTCGAGTTCGCGCGTAACCAGGAGCGCTATGCCTTTCTGCGATGGGGCCAAACAGCCTTCGGCAATTTTCGCGTGGTGCCGCCGGATACGGGTATCGTCCACCAGGTGAATCTTGAATATCTGGCGAGCGTTGTTTTCACGGGCACAAAAAAAGGAGTGCTGCAGGCCTATCCAGACACGTTGATGGGCACGGATTCCCATACCACGATGGTCAATGGACTCGGGGTTGTCGGTTGGGGCGTGGGCGGCATTGAGGCTGAGGCCTGCATGCTCGGGCAACCCATTTCGATGCTCCTACCGCAGGTGGTCGGCTTTAAGCTGAGCGGAAAACTGCCGGAAGGCGCGACAGCAACAGATCTTGTACTGATGGTTACGCAGATGCTTCGCAAGAAAGGCGTAGTCGGTAAGTTCGTCGAATTTCATGGCCCGGGCGTGAGCGCATTATCGTTGGCCGACCGGGCGACTATCAGTAACATGTCGCCGGAATACGGAGCGACCATCGGCTTCTTCCCTGTAGACGCAGTAACTCTCGATTACCTGCGACTTACAAACCGCAGCTCCGAGCAGGTCAAATTAGTGGAAGCCTATGCGAAGGAACAAGGGCTGTTTTTGACGCCGGAGTCGCCCGACCCTGTCTATTCGGACACTCTTTCGCTCGATCTCGCAAAGGTCGTACCATCACTGGCTGGGCCTCGCCGTCCGCAGGACCGGATAGATTTGCCGGATGTGAAAGAGAATTTCCTCTCCTCTCTCGACGGCAAACAGAAAACGGTCGATCTTTCGGTAAACGGCCATAAGGAGAAGATCCACGACGGCACGGTCGTGATCGCCGCAATAACCAGTTGTACGAATACTTCCAATCCTTCGGTAATGATTGCCGCTGGACTTTTAGCGAAGAAAGCGGTTGAGAAGGGTTTGACGGCTAAATCCTGGGTGAAGACCTCGCTAGCGCCGGGCTCAAAGGTGGTCTTCGATTATTTGACCGATGCGGGCCTGATGCCATATCTCGAGAAGCTGAATTTCCATCTTGTCGGCTATGGATGCACCACCTGTATCGGTAATAGCGGTCCGCTGCCGGACAACGTCGCGAACGCGGTTACGGAAGGGAAGTTGAACGTAGCCGCTGTTTTGAGCGGTAATCGAAACTTTGAGGGCCGGGTCAATGCGCTTGTTCGATCGAATTATCTCGCGTCACCGCCGTTGGTGGTGGCTTATGCGATTGCAGGCAGAGTAGACGTCGACATCACGAAAGAGCCGCTGGGCAAGGACGAGCACAATCACAATGTTTATCTGCGAGACATCTGGCCATCGCCGGCGGAAGTAGATGCGGTTGTCGCCCATTCCGCGCGAACCGAGTTCTTCCAGAAAGAATACGCCGAGGTGTTCGCGGGAGATAGTAGCTGGAATTCACTGAAAATTCCAACGGGAAATATCTATGAGTGGAGTACCGATTCCACCTATATCAAGGAGCCGCCTTACTTCGAGAACATGGTCGAGGGGCAGAGTTATGCGAAGGACTTGACCGGCATGCGTGCGCTTGCAGTGCTCGGAGATTCTATTACGACCGATCACATTTCGCCGGCGGGCTCGATTCCAGTGGACAGTCCGGCGGGGAAATACCTCATGAGCCTCGGCGTGAAACCAGGGGACTTCAACAGTTATGGATCGCGGCGTGGGAACCACGAGGTCATGGTACGGGGGACGTTCGCCAATGTTCGCTTGAGGAATCAGATGGCGCCCGGCACCGAGGGTGGTTGGACGCGGCACATGCCCGATGGCGAGCAGACCTTTATATATGATGCCGCGGTCAAATATAAAGCGGAGAACGTGCCGCTGATCGTGATTGCCGGAAAAGAATACGGGTCCGGCTCTTCGCGAGATTGGGCCGCTAAAGGAACACTGCTGTTGGGCGTCCGGGCTGTTATTGCGGAAAGCTTCGAACGCATACACCGGTCGAATCTTGTGCAAATGGGCGTGCTTCCTCTTCAGTTCTTGGAGGGAGAAACCAGAGAATCGCTTGGCGTTACCGGCGAAGAGACCTACGAAATCACGGGTGTCCCTGATGCCGTTACATCGCCGGCAAACCTGGTTCGCGTGACCGCCACGGCGGCGGGTGGCAAGATAATCGAATTTCACGTGAAAGCGCGTATCGATACACCTCAGGAAGCAGAATACTATCGTAGCGGCGGCATTTTGCCCTACGTTTTGCGACAGCTAGTTGCCACCGAATCGACCGCCGCTTGAATATCAGAAATCGCGCTCCGCTGCTGGTAGCGGCGGGTGTTATTCATCGCGACGGACAAATTCTGGTGGGACAGCGCCGCAAAGCGGACCGTCACCCGTTCAAGTGGGAGTTTCCCGGCGGCAAAGTAGAGCTGGGCGAATCGCCGCAAGAGGCGCTGGTGCGCGAGCTGCGGGAAGAATTAGAGATTGACGCGACCGTGGGAAGTGAACTGGCCCGCTATCAGCACGAGTACCCGGGTGGTAGCCGCGTGCATCTGCTGTTTTTCGCTGTTAAAGATTTTCAGGGCCAACCGTTCGCGAAAGTGTTCGAACAAATTTCCTGGATCGATATTGGTTCGCTATCGGAGCTAGATTTCCTGGAAGGCGACTTGGATTTTATCCAACGACTGTCGCGCGGCGATTTCTCCGCGCGCCTGGACGCGGAAGCACCGGCCTGATCCGCGGGTCACGAGCGGACTCAAGCTTATATCTGGCCTGGAATCCGCAGCCTGCGCGGAATTCTTAACAGCGGCAGAACGGCGAGCGCGGTAACTTCGCGTCCTAGGGAGAACTATGGCCGCATGATGAACCCACTCGCGCCGGAAGCGGGCTGCCTTATACTCCCACCCATTCTGTTTCGTAAAATGCGCCGTTTCTTCGCCCATAAAGATTGTTCGACCTGAAATACCGACCGCGTGAGGCCGTTTCTAATCCAGATCAAACAGACGTTTCGGAGGGGCGCCCGATTTATCTTCTTTCGCCTGCTTCAGCAACTCCTCGAATTTCTTTTCACGCACCTTATCGCTGGTCAGATGTGAAGCGAAGCTCTTCTCGAACATTTGATCGCGGCGCTGCGCGTCCCCTTTGAGCTGCTGAACGGCGCTTTGTAGATCTTCTATCAGAGGTTTCTTTTCCGGCTCGCGATGGCGAATCACTACCTGAGTCTCCGGGTCGATCTGAAGCGTCGAACCGCAGCAAGGACACTGCACTTCAAAGAGCTGGCTGGTGGACTGCGCCATAGGGGCATCGTAGCGCACGCCAGCGGATGTCTCGAAGCGAATCTGATATTCCTAAGCTACAGAACACATGAGGATCACTGGTTTACTCCTGATGAGCGCCGTCGTGATTACCGTCACGGCTTGCGCTCAGACGCCCCCGACCGGCGGCATCGACCTGCAGGCGATCGATAAAAGCGTTAATCCTTGCGAGAATTTCTATCAATACGCTTGCGGAAGCTGGATAAAAGCGAATCCGATTCCTCCTGAATACGCCCGTTGGAGTCGCTTCGATGAGCTGCATCAGCGCAATCAGGAGATTCTTCGCCAGATTCTCGAAGACGCCGTTAAGCACCAGGACCGTTCGCCGATCGATCAGAAAATCGGAGCCTTCTACGGCGCTTGCATCGACGAGGGAAGGATAGATAAGGAAGGCGACGAGCCGATTCGTGCGGGAATCGACCGCATTCGTGCGCTCAAAGACAAAAACGAATTACCGGCCGAAGTAGCGCGCCTGCACGATCAAGGCGTCGGCGTTCTGTTCCGCTTCGGCGGTGAAGCCGATCCCGATTCGGCAAAGATGACTATTGCTGATGTCGATCAGAGCGGGTTGGGCTTACCGGACAGGAGCTATTACATAAACGCCAAAGACGAGGAAATGCGGAAGAAGTACGTGGCGCATGTCTCGCAGATGCTGCAGCTCATAGGAGATGCACCGGGCCAGGCGGACGCGGAGGCCAGGGCGATCATGGCCATCGAGACGGAATTAGCGAAGGCTTCGCTCGATCGCGTGGCGCGCCGGGATCCGCATCTCACGCACCATAAAATGTCGCTTGTCGAATTGCAGGCGCTCACTCCCGATTTCAACTTCGCGCAATACCTGGAAGGCCGGCATTCGCCTTCCTTCGACAGACTGAACGTCTCGGTTCCCGATTTTTTCAAGAGCTTGAATGGAACTCTCAGCTCTACTAGTCTCGACGATCTGAAGAGTTACTTGCTGTGGCACTACGTTTCGGCGTACGCAGCGGACCTGAGTAAACCGTTTGTTGACGCGAACTTCGATTTCTATGGACGCTATCTAACTGGCGCGAAGGAACTGCAACCGCGCTGGAAGCGTTGTGTCGACTCGACGGACCGGAGCTTGGGCGAAGCATTGGGACAGAAGTACGTCGCCGAAGCATTTGCCGGCCAATCGAAGCAGAAGACGCAGGAACTAGTTAACACAATCGAACATGAGATGGAGGTCGACATCGACTCGCTCACTTGGATGAGCAATGCCACTAAACAGCAAGCGCTGATCAAGTTAAAAGGAGTGACGAACAAGATCGGATATCCAGACCTGTGGCGGGATTACTCGAGCGTGAAGGTCACTGACGCCAACTATGTCGCCGACGTGCGCGACGCCCGTGAATTCGAGATCCAGCGCCGGCTGGATAAAATCGGCAAACCGGTTGATCGCGCGGAATTTGGCATGACGCCTCCCACTGTGAACGCTTACTACAACCCAGGTGAAAACAATATCAACTTCCCGGCCGGCATTTTGCAGCCGCCGTTCTATTCGGCGTCCCGCGATATGGCCGCTAATTTCGGAGGAATTGGCGTTGTCATCGGACATGAACTCACTCACGGCTTCGATGATGAGGGCCGTCAGTTTGATGCCGACGGCAATCTGCGGGACTGGTGGACCAAGCAGGACAGCGAGGAGTTTAAGAAGAGGGCCGATTGTCTGGTTAATGAGTACTCGACCTTCAGCCCGGTCGAAGGTGTGAACGTGAATGGGCGGCTCACGCTTGGCGAAAATGGCGCCGACAACGCAGGGATACGGTTGGCATACATGGCTCTGCTCGGCGGCCTGGAGAACGGGACCGTCTCCAAAGATAAGCTCGACGGATATACACCCGAGCAGCGATTCTTTCTCGGCTATGCTCAGGTCTGGTGTGAGAATCAGCGGCCCGAAGCGCTGCGAAACAGCGTAAGAACCAACCCTCACTCGCCGGGTGAATTTCGGGTCATTGGCGTGGTTGAGAACGTGCCGGACTTCGCCAAAGCCTTCGGGTGCTCCGCCGGCCAACCCATGGTAGCGGCTAACGGTTGCCGGGTTTGGTGAACGGGCTGATTACACTGAGAGTGCATGAGAAATGGAAGGTTTGCCGTGGCAGCGGTCTGCGGCGTTTTGCTGGCAACCGGGGCACTTGCTCAGACCGGCCAACAGACAGAATCGAAGAGCGGTCTGGATTTAGGCGCGATCGATAAGTCCGCGAATCCCTGCGACAATTTCTATCAATACGCTTGTGGGAACTGGATGAAGAACAATCCAATTCCCGCCGACGAAAGCAGTTGGAGCACATTCAACCAACTCTATGAGCGCAACCAGAAGATTCTGCGCGGAATCCTGGAAGAGTCGGAAAAAGATCAGAGCGCGTCATCTCTCGATCAGAAGATCGGTGGCTTCTATCAGTCGTGCATGGATGAATCGGTCATCGAGGAGCGGGGAACCGCTCCGCTGCAATCCGAATTGGAGCGCATCTCTCGAATCGCCAACCAGCGCGACCTGTTAGATGAGGTCTCGCGGTTGCACGACCGCCAGATCGCGGTCTTTTTCAATTTTTATCCGTCGCCCGATCCGAAAAACGCGGAGATGACGATCGCGAATCTGGATCAGGGTGGAATTGGATTGCCCGAGCGCGATTTTTATTTCCGGACCGACGCGAAGTCGGAAGAGATTCGCAACAAATACGTCCAACACATCGCGAAAATGTTTGAGCTGCTCGGAGTCTCCGAAGCCGACGCGCGCAAGAAAGCCTCGACAGTCATGTCGATCGAGACCGATCTTGCGAAGGCTTCGCTGGACGTAACCAGCCGGCGCGATCCCCAGCGGTTGGTTCATATCATGCCAAAGGCGGAACTGGTTCAGCTCAGCCCGAATTTCGATTTTGACGAGTTCTTCGTTCAGGTGAAAACCCCGGCCTTTTCTTCGTTGAATGTAGACGTGCCGAATTTTCTGAAGGCATTCAGCGCTCTCGTCGCAAACAGGAGCATGCCGGATCTTCGCGACTATATGACTTGGCAGTACGTCAGCGGAAGCGCGAGGCTTCTGCCGAAGCGCTTTGTCGACGAGAACTTCAATTTTTACGGATAAAGTCTTGACCGGCGTGACTGAAATCAAACCGAGATGGAAACGCTGCGTGTCCGGCACCGATGACGAATTGGGCGAAGCCTTAGGACGTAAATACGTTGAGAAGACGTTCGGAGAGCAGGGGAAAGAACGCACTCTGCAAATGGTGCATGAAATCGAAGAGCAGATGGGTAAAGATCTGGAATCTTTGACCTGGATGAGTCCCGAGACTAAGAAACAGGCTCTCATCAAACTTCACGCTGTGACGAATAAAATCGGCTACCCCGACAAGTGGCGGGATTATTCCTCGGTCGAGATCACAGACAACGATTTTTTTGGAAACTGGTACCGGGCGAACGAGTTTGAAAGTAAACGGGAGCGCAACAAAATCGGCAAACCGGTAGATCGGGCAGAGTGGGACATGACGCCCCCGACCGTGAATGCGTATTATGATCCGACTGAAAACAATATTAACTTTCCGGCGGGCATTTTGCAGCCGCCGTTCTATTCCAACAAAGCGGATGACGCGGTGAACTACGGGGCTGTGGGCATGGTAGTCGGGCATGAGCTCACCCACGGCTTCGACGATCAGGGACGCAAGTTCGATGCCGACGGGAACTTGCGGGATTGGTGGCAGAAGATCGATAGCCAGCGTTTCGATAAGCTCGAAGACTGTTTTGTGAATGAATACGGCAGTTTTGAAGCCGTTCCGGGGCTCGAATTAAACGGCAGGCTGACGCTGGGCGAAAACACAGCCGACAATGGCGGCATTCGGCTGGCTTACATGGCCCTGATCGACGATCTGGCGAAAAAGAGAATCGCGCTGTCGACGACAGAAGACGGCTACACGCAAGCGCAGCAGTTCTTTCTGGGATTTGCGCAAGTGTGGTGCGAGAATACGCGGCCGGAGGAAGCGCGTCTTCACGCGGAAACGGATCCGCACTCACCGGGCAAATATCGCACCGATGGGGTTGTGCGAAATATGCCGCAGTTCGATCAGGCGTTCGGCTGTAAGTCCGGTTCCAACATGTACGTCGCGCCTGGAAAAGGCTGCCGGGCCTGGTAGATCCGTTGTCGCCATCTAACTTCTATGAGCGCAGAACCTAAAGACAATCCGCTGCTGACAGAGCGATTCCCGATTCAATTCGATTCGATCAAGGCGGAGCATGTGGAACCCGCCGTCCATTTGCTGATTGAGCAAATGAAGTGCCGGATTGCGGATCTCGGGAAACCGGAAGTGCCGCGCACGTATCGCGACATTCTTATTGCCCTGGACCAGGCAACAGAACCGCTGGACATCTCGATGGCGGTTGTTCGTCATTTGGAATCCGTGGTAACCACGCCGGCGCTGCGGGCCGCATACAACGCCGTTCAAGAGCCGGTAAGCATGTTCTACACTTCCATTCCGCTGAACGCCGAGTTATGGGCGGCAGTGAAGGCGGTTGATGAGAGTGGAGAAAAAGAGAAGCTTGCCCCGGTTCACAAACGATTCCTGCAAAAGACAGTTTCCGGATTTCGGCGCGCAGGCGCCGACCTGGATACCGAGGGCAAAAAGAAACTGGAGGAACTGGACGTCGAACTGACGAAGGCCACCACGAAATTCTCTGAACACGTACTCGACGCTACCAACGCCTATGAGTTGCTGATCACAGAGGAAGCGAAGCTTGCCGGCCTGCCGGAATCGGCGCGCATGGCTGCGCGGGAGAGCGCTAAGTCGAAGAGCAAAGAAGGCTGGCGTCTGACGCTGCAAGGGCCTAGTTATACAGCGGCCATGACGTATCTGGACGATCGAAATATACGGCAGCAGCTTTGGCACGCATCTAATACGCGGGCGACCTCCGCTGAATTCGACAATCGCGGATTGATTCAGGAAATTCTGCGGCTGCGACATGAGAAAGCGCGGTTGTTGGGATATCGTGATTTCGCCGATCTTGTGCTCGAAGAGCGGATGGCGCATAACGGTGGAGAGGCGCAGGCTTTCATTGAGACGCTGTGGCTGGAAACTAAACCGTTTTTCGACCGCGAGAATCGGAGCCTGGCGGAGTTCGGCAAGCGAATCGGCTACCACGCCATTCATCCTTGGGATGTCAGCTATCTGGCGGAAAAACAGCGGCAAGCGCTGTACGAGTTCGACGAAGAAGAGCTGCGGCCTTACTTCGAACTGGAGCGGGTTGTTGCCGGAATGTTCGATATCTTTAGCCGCGTGCTAGGCATCAAAGTCCTCGAAGAACCGGGCGTGCCGGGATGGGACCCCGGGGTTAAATATTACCGCGTGCAGGATGCCGAGAACGGCGAATTGCTGGGCGGCTTTTACACCGATTGGTTTCCGCGCGAGAACAAGCGTGGGGGTGCCTGGATGGACTCGCTCATCACGGGCAATCCGAACGAAGCCAAGCCGCATCTGGGACTGATTTGCGGGAATCTAACGCCGCCCGTCGGCGATAAGCCGTCGCTTCTTACGCATCGCGAAGTAGAGACGATTTTTCATGAATTCGGCCACTTACTCCACCACACATTGAGCCGTGTGCCGGTGCGAACACTCTCCGGTACAAACGTGCCTTGGGACTTTGTCGAGCTTCCGTCTCAAATCATGGAGAACTGGTGCATGGAACGCGACGCTCTCCATCTATTTGCGAGGCATTACCAAACCGGCGCGGCCATTCCGGAAGAGCTATTCGAAAAGATGAAGTGTGCGCGCACGTTTCGGGCGGCCAACGCGCAGATGCGGCAGCTCGGATTCGGAATGGTCGATTTGAAACTGCATCGCGAATACGATGCGGGGCGCGAGGGCGACGCCATCAAATACGCGCGCGATATTCTGGCGGAATTCACGCCTGCGGATCTTCCGGACGACTACGCGATGATTGCGAGCTTCTCGCATTTATTCGCCAGCCCCGTTGCGTATGGCGCGGGTTACTACTCCTATAAATGGGCCGAAGTGCTGGACGCCGATGCTTTCACGCGATTCCAGCATGAGGGCATATTCAACACGGAGACCGGCGCGGAATACCGGCGTAACATTCTGGAACGTGGCGATAGCGACGATCCCGCACAGCTTTATCGTAATTTCATGGGACGCGATCCCAATTCCGGCGCACTGCTCGAGCGGCTCGGGCTTCGCGAGGCCGCTTAAGGGGCTTGGACGGCGCGGAGATGGATTCGACGCCGAGTTCGCTGGAAGAGCAGCTAGCGCAAGCGCTTCGTGAGCTGGAATTGGCGCGCGAAGAGGCGAAACAAAACCGGGCCGCGGCAGACCTGGCTAATGAAGAGCTACAACAATTCGTCTACGCCGCAAGCCACGATCTGCAGGAACCGCTTCGCACTGTTTCCACTTACTCTCAACTGCTGCGGCGCGAGTATCCGGATGACAAACAGGCCGGCGAGTTTACCGCGTTTATAGACAGCGCGGCAAAGCAAATGACAAACCTGGTTCGCGATCTGCTCGCGTATTCGCGAACTGGCGGACCGTCGCGTCCCGAGATGATGAATGTGAGCACAGCGGTTCAGCGCGCACAGCTTAAGCTTGCAGATCGTATTCGGGAGGCCAATGCGCGAGTCACGGTTAGCGATCTGCCCGAGGTTTTCGCCGACGAGAATCAGATGTCGCAGGTATTTGAGCACCTGATCGCAAACGCGCTTGCGTACAGAGGGCCCGAGCCCCCGCTGATCGAAATATCATCGATCGAAGGACCCGAGTTTTATACCATCACGGTGCGCGACAACGGCCCGGGAATCGAGCCACGCTTCCACAAACAAATCTTTCTGCCGTTCAAACGCCTGCACGGGAAGTACGTTTCAGGGAGCGGCCTGGGGCTCACCGTCTGCCGCAAGCTGGTGCGCGCGCATGGCGGCGACATTTGGGTGGAGAGCGACGGAACCGGCGGATCGGATTTTAAATTCACACTCCCGATCTAGCTGCCTCCGGTGCAATGTAAACGACGGTGGTGGTTTTCAACCAGAGCGCGGTGAGAGCGCCGTGGCTAAATCGCTGATTTATCGCCATTTGCCTTTGGTAGCCCACGTGTATAACACCTGGGCAGGCGTATGATTCGTAAAGTTCTCTCGGTGATTGTGGGTGCAGTTCTGGCCATTGCCGGGATGGAGCCAACCGCATGGGCGCAGTTCGCGCAGACACCGGCAAACTCCGATCAATCTCCGTATGGCGGACAGGCACCTCCGCAGCCGCAGTATCAGGGTGATCAACAGAACCCGCAATACGGCGCCGGATCGGATTCGGAGTCCGATCCGGCCGACCGGCAGCACGGCGTCGCGCGGGTCAGCATCGTGCAAGGCGATGTGAACGTCCGAAGGGGCGATACTGGCCAGCTTGAAGCGGCTGCAATCAACGCACCGATGATGGCGTCCGATCATCTGCAGACTTCGCCTGGATCGCGCGCCGAGATTGAGTTGGACAGCGGCAATTTAATCCGCGTCGGCCCGAACACCGATGTTGGCTTCGCCGACCTTGAATATCGCCGTTATCAGGTTCAGTTAGGCGCGGGAACGATCATCTATCGCGTTCTTCGCGATGCCGGTTCTCAGGGTGAGGTCGATACACCTAATATCGCGGTCCGGCCGCTCGGGGTTGGCGAGTACCGTATTTCCGTGCTGGAGGATGGCACGACGCAGATTACCGTCCGGTCCGGTCAAGCAGAGATCGACAGTCCAAATGGATCACAGCAGCTCGCACCAGGACGCACGACACTGGTGCGCGGAAATCCGAATCAGGCCGAGTTTCAGACCACCTACGAAATAGGGCGCGATCAGTTAGATGATTGGAGCGCGAATCGGGACAGGGAACTGCTGGCTTCGCAGAGTTACAGGTACGTGAGCCCGGACATCTACGGCGCGGACGATCTGGATCGTTACGGGAACTGGGTGCCATCGCAGTACGGGCAGGTGTGGCAACCGCAGGCTCCTACTCCGGATTGGTCTCCTTATAGCGATGGTCAATGGGATTTCGAACCCTACTATGGATGGACCTGGGTGGACGCCGCGCCTTGGGGCTGGGCGCCCTATCACTACGGACGATGGTTCCAGAACGGCGGTCGCGGCTGGTGCTGGTGGCCAGGAGCCATCGGCGCATCGTATTGGTGGCATCCCGCGTTAGTCGGTTTCTTCGGTTGGGGCGGAGGAATAGGAATCGGGTTCGGCGGACTCGGCTGGGTAGCACTTGCTCCGTTCGAGTTGTTCCATCCGTGGTGGGGTCATGGATACCGCGGAGCGGGCGGCTGGGGCGGGTGGTACGGCCGCAATGGATTCGGGGGACGCGAGGATATCGGGCGAATGTATCGGAACGCGGCCTTTCGCGGCGGAGCGATGACAGCCCCGTTCAATCGGTTTGGCGGCCCCAATCAACGCTTCAGCCCTGCTACGCGTGGACAACTCACAAATGCAACGCTCTTCCGTGGCCAGGTACCAGTGTCGCCGACTCGCGCCAGCTATCAGTTTTCGAATCGGCAGGCGGTCGCGAATCCAAGGCTGGCGTCGGTGAGCAATCGGCAGTTCTTTCATTCGCCTCAGAGTTCATACGGCCGCACGCAGACCGGGTTCACTGGAGGCGCTAATTCGCGATTCAGCGCGGGACAGAGTGCGCATGGCGTAGCGCCGAACATGATGGGTAGTTCCGCGCAAGGCAGTTTCGCGGGACGCGGAAGCTACGCGACTCAATCCAGGCAGGCGACGCCGGCAGCCGGTGGTTGGCAGCGATTTGGCGACCCGAGGGGATCGGCAGCAGTCCGGCAGAACTTCGCTCAAGGGAATGAGCAGAGCGGTTGGCACCGCTTTGGGCAGCCCCCGCCGGCCAGCTACAGCGCCGGCCGAACGGCGGTTCCGCAGAATGAGAATCGATATAGCGCCAGGCCGTACGGAGGCGGTTCGTACGGTAACTACGCGGCTCCGCGGCAAAGCTTCGGCGGGTATGGCACATCCTCTATGCCCCGCTATACTGCGCCCGCGGCACCGCGTTATTCCGCGCCGACAATGCCTCGATATAGTGCACCGTCCGGCGGACATTACAGCGCACCCCATTACAGCGCGCAGTCAAGTCGCGGCGGCGGCGGTGGTTCGTTCCACGGAGGAGGCGGCGGTTCGTCCCACTCCGGCGGTGGAGGCGGCGGGCACTCCGGCGGCGGCGGCGGTGGCGGTCATCACCGCTAAGAGTTTGTAGATCCTTCCCTCGGCCGCTCCAGCTGGCCTGACAGGAGCTGGAGCGGCATTTTTTTTGTCAAAACGAACTGGTTCTTTGCGAAACGAACCCAAACGACCCGGTTTTCAGATTTGAAAAAACGAACCCATTTGGCGTTGCGGGCTTCGCTAATGGCTTATTCTGGCGGGAAGGGCGGGGAAGCGGAGGCTCGAACTGTTGTAAGCTATTGAATAGCCTCGGCAAATATACCACCCCTCAACGATGCGGCCTACAAAGCGCTCAAAGCAGCGTCGTGAGATGCCGATAAGCCTTAGTGTGATCACAACCCTGATCGCGTGGCTCATCGTCTCGGGCATCCGGATTTCAGCGACGGTCTACGATTGGCTAGTCCCATCCGCGTAGTTCGCGGTACCGGGAATTAGATCCCTTGCTGAAGAACCGCCTTGGATCAAGGTGGCGCACTCCGTTTCCTGCGAAACGAACCCAAATCTACCTTGCCATTGGAAATACACCCAAAACCGGCCGGATGATCGTGCGGCTTGCTTCCAATAGGGCGGATGAGTCCAACTCAAGGACATCCACTGCTTCGAGAGTGAATCGGCTGATGTCCCAAAAACCCAAGCTGGCCCATTTCGAGTCGTAATAGGACCACCAACTTACGCCAGACCATTCCTTTGCATTGAAAATCCGTTTCGCCCATGCGCGGCTGCGATCATACTCCCGGGTTACAACACTCGAGGGGCGCAGATTGAGCGCCAGGAGCCTTTGGGCATCGTCCAGGTCGCATATCGGTTCGTCGTCCGCAACCCGGTAACGTGCGATCGCACGGGTACTTCCGGGCAAACTGGGACTTCCCGCGAGCATGGCGGCGGTCCACGCGGGAAACCGCCCGAACGCTTCCGCTATTGCACCCGGCGGGGAATTGCTCAGATAGAGAACCGAGTAAAGTCCGGGATTATCAATTCGACCGCCGCCTTGCGGTGGAATGTAGAAAGCTCCTCCGGGCGCACGCTTGGCCGCGTGCTCAACGTAGGGAAACACACGATAAAAAATCGGCAAGCGGTTTCAGGCGTACGCGTCTTGCGCGATTCCATCAATGGCTCTGATCACTGGCGCCGCGCCTTCGATTGACAGGACGTCAATAGGGCGAGCCCCACCGAGTAGAGGCTCCGATCCTACCAGCCACATTGCGGCCGTTTCGCGTCCGTAAACCCGCAAGATCCGCACCAAAACATCATGCAAGTCGACAATTCGCCGGCTCATCTCGCCGGCAATCGGTTCCGTTCCCGCACTCCAGCGCGATACTTGGGCGCGATCAGCCCCCAGCAGGCGCGCCGCTGCGTTCGTGCCAAGCGCTTCCACCACGCGTTTTAGGAGCGGGCTTATGTCGGCGAGCGCATCCGCGGATGGTCGAAAAACCACAATTTTTGCGACGGGAATCCAGCGGCGAACTTTGCTCCTAGCGGCCATATCATAAGGATAGCTCAACAGATTTCGTTGAGCGCCACTGGCGAATGGAAACTGGAGCCTGGAAGAAAGAAAACCGCCGGCTGAAGCACCGCTAAGCTCAATCCAGCGAAAATTCAAACTGGCCGACTACCTATCGAGTTTACATAATATCCGAGTGGTATAAATATACTTCACTGACAGAAGTTGGTAACCTCCGGGGGTGGCCGGTGAGCGCCCTCGCCGATCAGCTACCAACTACTATGAACAGCAATACGCGCCAGAGGTTCCAGGCGGAGAAAACGTAGTGGAATTCCGGCTGGTTTTTCAAGGAAACCTCATAGGGTCTTCCAACAAGAAAAATAGGACCTACGAGAAACATCAGATCCGACGGGCCTTCCATCCGCAAATGCGCCGCCTGTGGGAAACAAAGAGCAAGCTAAAAGACTTCGCCGAACGTGTCGGCGTTCGTGCGCTCACGGAAGAACGGTCTGTGATCGAAAACGATTGCAGTGATGCTGAACTGTTTGCGTCTGGGATTTCAAAACTGTCGGGAAATTGGGAGCGAAACGGCTTTCGCTTTCTTCCTCTAGTAGCCGAACGGTTTTGCCTTCGTTGCAGCTTAAACATTCTTTTTTTGCGACCCGAAGAATCAGGAATGCTGATTCAGGGCGGCGACATCGATAATCGCCTCAAGACTCTATTTGATGCTTTGCGAATGCCTAACAATCTCAGCGAGACGGGCAACCAAAAGCCGGACGAAAACGAAACCCCGTTTTTTGTGCTACTGGAAGACGACAGCCTTGTCTCGGAAATTCGAGTCGTAACGGATCAGCTACTTTTGCTTCCCAAGGAAAGGGAGATAAGCCCGCAAGAAGCGTTATTGGTGATCACCGTAAAGGTAGAGGTCACTCAGCCCATGCAATACGAATGGGTGTTCGCCCAGCAGTTGCTTTGAAGTGCCATGGAAAGGAGCCGAGATGAAGACTGACCCTCCGACGCCATTACCCGAGTGCATCGAAGGCCCACAAGCGTTCACTCAATTCGAGAACGCCATGAAGAAAGTCATCTCCGTTCCGCATTCCGAGATCAGACAGCGGATCGAAGAGCACCGCAAGGAAGCAGCGTTCAATCCAAATAAGCGCGGTCCGAAACCCAAGCAAAAGGTTCGTACCAAAAATACACATGCTTCGGATTGAACGGGGAGGAGAACTTTTCAAACTAGTCCAGAGCACCGATGCGATTCGGGCGTCGGTTGTTGTGTCGGCCAGCACCGGAATGGGCATGGTGCTGGGCGCGGATGTTGTCAGACTCTTGACTGTTATTGCTTAGGTCTTCGACGCCAGACGAACCGGAATGCTTGGTAAGCAAGCCATAGCGAACCGGCCACATCGGCAACTAGGCAGATTGCGCTCAGTAATAGCCAACCAAGCGCAGCGTTTTGATGCGACTTGATGGACACAGCATCACTCGGCGGTCCAGTAGAATTTAGCCACGTGATGAGTGTGCGGTTAAATATGGCTTGCGCGACCAGGAAGCCAATCGCCGCAGCAAGGATTGCGATTGCTAGCACACCGTAGTTGCTGGGAGTTATCTCACTTCTAAACTGTCTCAATCGTTCAAGAACTGGCACCGCCGCTGCTCCTTTTGAGTCAGCGGTCAATCATATCGCAACCGCAAGAGTTAGCGCTGCTCCGGTCTGGACCTGCTGATTCCTGGGTTTTCTATGCGAATGCGTCCGCAGCACGGCTTGTTCGGTTCTCCGCACCAGTGACTGATACCCTTCCGGCATCTCTGGACCTTGCGAGAAATCGGATGGGTTGCGCATTGGGCACGGCGTACCGGCTCCTCCGCAAGCGCATCCGCCAGCAATTCCCCAGGGCCGATCCGGATCCGCCTCGCAAATCCAACGCGCATCGCGACAGATGCGGCAATTCATGACGCTCATAATTTTGCTTCAAACGCTAGCTTCCCTGAACAGTTCACGGCAATTGGGCCGCCTGTTCTAAACAAAAAGTATTTGTCGGTAAATTCAAAGCGTCCCAGTGAGTCGCGGTAGATCGCCATATCAAGCCCCGCCACACATAATGGGTCCATCTCCCCAGCCATTACAACGGCGTAGGCAGCGAGCCGCGAAAGCTGTGCAACCGACATGTCTGCTGAGTAAGTCACTCGAAGTTCTCCTACTTTCCACTCGTAAGACCGATCAGCGCGCATTCATCTTTTCCGGGGACTTGATACACTAATCCCCTGGAAGGACAAAGCGCTTTCTGCCGGATCAGGGTTGCAGCTACAGCAAAAGAGCAAAGGTGTAAAGGAAAAACAGTACCATTGCTCTGTAAAGATGCCCCGAGTCAACGTAAATCGCCGGTCTAGCGTGATCGCTCTTCTCGCGCTCAGCGCCGGCTGCCTGTTCGCGCAAAGCCAAAACCCGGATCCAGGAGGCTGGACTACTGCGAAATGGGGCATGACGCGCGCTGGGTTGCAGACCCCGTTTCCGCAAGCTGCCGATAACACGAACGATCAGGGCCTCCCGTTCTTCGGGCTAAAGGATTACGAGATCAGCCAGCGGCTCTTTTTCGTCGAGTTCAACTTCGACAGGAGCACCAGCGGGTTAGCCTCGGTCCTGATTATGCCGCAGCGCCGCTATTTTCCCGGAATGGCGCCGATCCCGCCCGGCGGTCTCGAGATCATGCTCGATAACGCACAATCTCTGTTTCTCGACGGGCTGATGGGGAAGTACGGCAAGCCCGACCAGCGCGAGACGGACGACGACGGGACCCGGCATTGGCGCTGGCTCTTTCCGGAGACCACCATTGAGGTGGAACGCTCCGGGAACCTGCTCATGCTTTCGTATCGGAAGCGCCGAAAGTCCGGGCCGTTCTGAGATTGGGCGGATAAAGATAGATGATGCCGGGCAGGACATCAAATTGGCGAGTTGTGCGGCTTTCGCCCGACTTTCCGCGTACCGATAAGTGGATCAAGTGCGCGCGCTTTCTCTCGGCGCAATTCGCTTGGTACGCCATCTCGTGCTGTCTACACAGGGCGCTCTTTCGCGGTCTTCGAAGTTCTCTCCCGCATTGTTTGCAGCGCCGAGCCGCCGTCGGAACTGCACCCTATCTTCGGGGCGATTGCTGTTTGGCTTATAATCCTTCCCGGTCAGTTCTTTGTGGGTCAGTCTCCGACCGACGATTTGCTTCATGGCCGCAATAAAATCTCTCGCCATCATTCCCGTCTTTCCGGTGGTTGTAGCGGAACGCTTGCTCATCGACGTAGCGGAACAGATGGAACGGCTCGATCGAAACGTAAGTGCCACCCAAGCAACAGGGGAGTTTACATAATATCTGTTATCGGCCAAGCGCCTTGCGCGCTAGTCGCCGACCTATCGCTCCGCCCAGTACCGCTCCCGAGCCTGCACAACCAACCCGCTCTGGTTAGCCTTCACCTGAATCCGGCGAAACTCCGGGATTCTCACGGGCACATCCGAGACATAGCCCAGACTGTATTGGCTGCGCAGTTCGTCCTGTATGCGATCGAAGATCTGATCGATGCTCTCCTTCTTCGATACCTGGAAAAATCCGCCGCCGGTCTCCCGTGACATTCGCATCAGCACGTTTTTTCCGTTCGTCTCCCCGAAGCCGAGTCCGTAAAATCCTTCATCGGAAAACAGAATCGAATAGATCAGCGTATCGGCCTTCTGCGCGGTGTCAATGGCGGTGCTCAAATCGTCACTGCTGCCGGTATCCACTCCGTCGGACATGACAATCAGCGCTTTGCGCCCGTGCTGATCGTGCATGATCTTGGAGCCGTCCACTACCGCGTCATACAGCAGCGTGCCTCCGCCGAGTTGACCTTTGAGTTGATTGCGGGACGGCGTGTTCACAGAAGAAAGCGTCTCGTTCAGATCCTTCCAGGAAGAGGTCAGATCCTGGCGCAACAGCACGTTCAGATCGAACTGCATAATGAACACCTGATCTTGCCGAGGGCGCAAGACCTGGTCCAGGAAGCGAAAACAGGCGGAACGCTCGGCGTCCAGCACGCGTTCCTGGCTCATGCTGGTATCGATCATAAGCCCAAGGAGAAGAGGAAGATCCGATTGCTGACTAAAGTAACGGATTACCTGCGGTCGGCCGTCCTCAAGGATGGTGAAATCATCCTTGGTCAGATTGCGGATAATCTGGCCTTTTTTGTTCTTCACGTTGGCCAGCACGCTGACCACTTTCACGTTGGTGGAGAAGGTGGGTTCCTGCCGGCCAAGAGAGAGCGACGCGGCCGATACCAGCCCTGAGCCCGCAAGTAAGAAACGACGTCTCGAGTACAAAACTACTGCTTCGAGGTCAGTGTGTAGAGTTCAGACTATCCAGCAATTCGTAACGCGCCCTGTGCGCCGCTGGAGCAGCGTGAGGAGTCGCGCTTAAGTGCATCACTTCGTATTCATCCTGGCTGTCGTAGGCGGGCCACTTAGCCAGACCCTCGCCGTTGGGATCGCCGGTTTTGGCGAAGTTCGTCCAGTAGGTGGACATTTCATCGGAAAGCTTCCGGTCTTGGGGACGCCACGGGAGATTTTTCGAAGGAAGCGTCTCAAAGACAAACTCGATCTCCGCAGAATGATAGGCGCCTCGGGACTCACCCGCGGCCCCGGACGACGGCGGCGCATCTTCGAATCTATATTCAAATACGCGGGACTTCCCTGTCGCCAACTGCATCTGAATCCACTTCCAGGTCGAGTAGCCGATGAACTGGTCGCCGGCCAGATCCTGGGCCGCGCGCTTGGCCTGTTCGTCGGTGGTCGCCGGATAGGCCTTCAGAATCGCGTCCGCATGTTCACCGAAGTGCTGGCGTATCGAAGAGGCGAAATTTTGGACGGTTGGCTGCTCCTTACCGAAGATCATGTGGTAACTTCCCTCATCCGCATTCCACCCGGCGAGCAGCGGAACGTGGGCCTGCTTGCCGCTCTCAAAAATGGAAGAGACGTCTTCGGGAAGGAAGTATCCGTCGATGTTTGGCGCGAAATAAACGTGGTTTTTCTCGTTCAACATGGCCTGGAGAAGCTCGTCGGCGGATTTACCGCGAAGCGCTTCGAGCGAGTCCGTGCCCAATGCGTCCTTCGCCCACTTGGTATCGGCATCCTCGCTATCTGAGAGCGACTTTGCCTGCAGAGTTTTTCCAAAGAACGCGCCACTCTCGCCAATTGCCCGCTGGAACAAGCCTTGCGCCAGGGGCGAGGCCATCAACGCGCTTACCGAGAACGATCCGGCGGATTCTCCAAAAATGGTTACGCTGTTCGGATCGCCACCAAACGCGGCGATGTTGTTGTGAACCCATTCCAGAGCGGCGACCTGATCCAGCAATCCATAATTGCCGGACGCATTATGGCCGGATTCCTTCGCCAAATCGGGATGGCTGAAGAAACCAAAAACTCCGAGCCGGTAATTGAGGCTGACCACCACCACGCCTTTCTTGGCCAGGTTGGCGCCATCCTGACGGGGCTCGGAGGCAGCGCCCGCGGCGAATCCGCCGCCGTAGATCCACACCATCACGGGTAAATGGGCATCGGCGGAAGCAGCAGGTGTCCAAACGTTCAGGTACAGGCAGTTTTCACTCGGTCCGTTGTCGCGAAAAACCATATCGCTATAGATGTGTCCCTGCATGCAACGCGGCCCGAATTCGGTAGCCTTGCGAATGCCGCTCCAGGAAGCGGCTGGTTCCGGCGCTTTCCAACGCAGATCGCCAACCGGTGGGGCGGCGAAAGGAATGCCTTCGAAAATCCGGACTTTCGAATCGTCGCTTCGAGTCCCTTGTACGTCGCCTTTGTCCGTGTGTACGGTTTCGGCGGCAAACAGATTAGCGCCGAGCATCACCTGGATAACAAGTCCGATAACGAGAGTTCCCTTTCGATGCCACATATTACTTATTGTTTCCTCGCTGAGTTAGTTGCCGAATTTACAGGCGTAGTCAGATGGTCAAAATTCATGATGGCATTGAAGACAAGCGCATAGCTGCCGATTGTTTCTCCGCGATAGATCGGATTGTTCGCAAACAGCAGCACATTGCCTTTGCCGAGATGCGCGTCAACGACCACGGCATGTTCCGCGATCGCCTCGCCATCTTCCAAAAGCCCGGAAAGTAAAAGCTCTTTCGATTCCGCGTAACGAACAATCACGTTGGGCCGGTACTCTGCCGGAATCAGGAATAAATTATTTCGTTCCTGTTCTTCGTTGAGCGGAGTGGGCTGCCAGGGTTTCGGTGAGGGAAGCGGCGGCGCCTTCTCGAGAGGGCGGCCCTCGGGAATGTCTTCGTCCTCAGGGCCTCCCCGCCCCGTCGGTCGTTTGTAGTCCTTCTCAGTCGGAAGCGAGCGATTCACGATCTGATCCCCGACGGTGAACGCCATGCCATCCGCGCTGTATACGGCGAAGGCCGAATCGTAGCCGTATGCAACCGGCTGAGCCTTGTCTACGATAACCGCACTCAGAACGCTGCCCACCACTTTGAGGTTCTTTCGAGGAGCGATGAAGACTCCCGGAGCGAAGCCCTCCCCGATAGCAAATTGCGCGGTGTCTTCGGATGTAATGAGCAAGCCACCCTGCTCGACGAAATCCTTCAAGTGCGCCACCCCCGATGGTTCAAGGCCCGGCCGCATATCTTCGGTCGAATCGAGCTTGCCGATATTTGGCGTGAGGGGAGTTGTCTGCCACGGCAGCGGATTACCCCACATGGGCAGACCATCAATGATCTGCTGGGCGGAGGTGTGGGCCACCGGCGCGAACACAATGACGTCGTACTTCGATCGCAAATTGGGTTCGTGCGCTACGGTTTGGGTGCTGATGTATTCGAAGGGGATGTGGAGCTTGTCGAATGCCATGCGCCACCAGCCCTCGGTTTGCGTGTACAGCCAGGTGTGCATGAACGCAATGCGTGGCGCGGCCGCGGGATGATTGCGAATGCCAGGGCGCGCGGACAGACTATAGGCTTTGAGATCGAGCTGTCGAACGGCCGTTTTCAGCCGCGCGCTATCGATATTGGCGATGAGGAGCGATCCCGCCTGAAAATGATGCCCATTGCTATCGAAAGGCTCCTCTGAGATTGAAACGTCAGCGCCTTTCAGAGCGTAAACGAGCGCGGCCAAACCAATTTGACCGGAGTTGTTCAGGGCGTACACCGGACCGTCGCCGGCGACATCCTCGCCGGTTTGGGCCGGGTCGGAAAGCTTCTGCATCTTTGCCGAAAGGATGGAGCGATCCTCGATCCGAACTGCTTTGGCATTAAACAAATCTCCAAACGACCAACCGGTGTCATCGTAGGGATGTTTTTGCGGATCGTCCGGGGACCAATACTGCCGGTCCAGGAGAGCGTCGGCCACGCGCGAGAACGGCTGATCCATGCGTATGACGTAACTGCCCGCCGGAAAAGTTCGTTTCGACGGAGCGGCGGGGGGATCGGAATCGTCGTCTTCGTCTTCTTTGTGATGGGGTTTCGAAGCGGCCGGCTGGGTTACCGTAGCAGGCTCATCCAGTCGATTGATTTCGACGTGCTGCGCCGCGAGCACTCTGAGAAGCTGAATCTGCCGGTTCGAAGAGTTTTCATCGGCGGCGAGAACATAAGCGGCGGGACCTGCGTCCTGCGGCTTCTGTATGGATCGCTTGCTTTTCAAATAGTAGTTCTGAAGAAAGTGCCGGCTGTTATGAGCGAAGTAAGAAAGCGTTGAAAGCAGCGCGCTTTCTTCGTAGTTATTGTTGTCGCGCTGCGACCAAAGCACGGTCGGATACGGCGGATTCTCACGATACCAGGTCCGGGCATACTCGTCGGGCGAAAGAATGCGTTTCTCCGTATCCGCTCCGCCGTTGCCGAAAGTTTCGTAGAGGCGGCTGATTCCGTTATGCAGGCCCGCCAGAAACATCAGGTATCCGGGGCTCCAGGTATCGAAGTTTCCGTGGGTAAACACGCCCGGCATCCCAAAGTTCTGCATCTGGGCCACATTGTCCCAGGCAAGGCTCGCCCATTCGTCCGCCAGTAGTGGATCGATCCAGGCATTGTACGGGCCGTCGCCCACCGTGTTGTCGTAGAGGAACGGCACTGACTCATGCAGATCGTGGAGCACTTGAGCATGCCACCCAACGTAGGTGTTCAGGACGTTATTCGTGAGATCGAGCGTCATGCCCATGGCATCGCGATTGTTGTCGTGAGCCACATAGTGGCCCCAATACAGCAGGTGAGGCCAATTCTCGCCTGAATGAGCCTTGTGCCACTTATAGATGTCCACCATGCGGTCGCGGCCATCCACTTCGACTACCGGCGTGATCAGCGTAATCATGTGACTCCGGATGTAGCGAATGTACGGAGCGTCATCGGTCACCAGGCGATACGCCAACTCCATGAGCGCGGTGGGAGCTCCGGTCTCGGGCGAATGAATGGTACCGGTAATGTAGTAGACCGGAAACGATTCGGATACGAGGGTCTGGGCCGTCGTATCGTTCATCTGAATCAAACGCGGATCCGCCAGTTTGGCGAGGCGGTCGCCGTTCTCCTTGACATTCGCCAAGAGTGACTCGTCAGCAATTGCCGCGGCGATCATTTCCCTGCCCTCCTCGGTATGCCCGATGGTAAAGACCTTCACACGAGGGGTACTCGCGGCGAGCAGGCGGAAGTAACGGTAGACGTCTTCAGCGTACGGAAGCATATCGGGCGCCCCTGAAACGTCGCCCAGCACCTTCGCCGGCGTAGGCACAGTTTTTGATGCGGGCAAATAGTCCGTCAGCCGCGAATTCAGGGAGGGTCCGGTGGTGTATTTCTGGATTTGCTTGGTGTACCAATCATCCACCGCTTGCTTCGGATCACGCGCAAACTGGTCGATTCCCGGGGTTTGGGCCTTAACAGACGCGCCCGCAAGAAGAAGGGAGGCGTAAAGAACGATTGGGAACACTCGTCGAGATGAAGTCATTGAGAGCGATCAGAATGCCACAGGATATCAGCCCTTGCAGCAACGGCTCAGGCTGAAAGATGTTTGCGGCCTTCTAAGACTTCTTATTGAATACGAGCGTCTCGTCTTTAGCGTTGGGATCGAGGTGCTGCACGGTGACGGTAAGGGTCTTTTTGTCCGGCGACAGTTCAAGTTTCCATTCGTTGGCCACGTCGGCCGCCGGCCCGGCTGTCTTGCAGACAGTGAGCGCCGCCCCGTCGTACCAGGCCATGATTTTCGACGTGTGGCTCCCTTCACTGAATTCGCATTCCTTGCCAAATCCACAGGCAAATTCAGTGGAGGTCTCCTGCCCCCCTTTCTCGCGAACGGTGCTCGTGATCTTATATTTCGCTGCGAGCGTCTCAATCACCAGCGTGACTGTCCGGCCATCAGACACCTGGCTTTTCGCGCCATCCATCTCCCATGTGCCCGTAAAGTTTGTCGCGTCTGCGCCAAAGAGGGTCGGCGCCCAGACAAACGTTAGAAGAGCAAGTGGCACCAGCCGTGCCGCCCAGAATTTGCGGCCCGTTTGTGCGGCTATCCGCATGATGAACTCCTTCCAAAAGATTTTGGGGTACTAGCTGAAGTTTTATCACTAAATGAAGTCCGTTGGAAAATTTACTTTCCAAACCAGAAAATAGGGTCACCTGTTTGTTCTAGAAATTTCGAGTTGAGCCAAAATCCAAGCAGGAGAGTTTTCGCCGGCTATTTGCTGGCATGTTGCGCGCTAGCAGTTGAGGGCGCGCGTGCGGAAGATTCTGCTTTAAAAACGGAAAAGTCGCGCAGCGGCGGAGCCGCGCCTGCGCCGATCTACGAACTCGGCACCGACGTGAGCCGGCCGAAGCTGGTGCACTCTGTGGAACCGTCGTTCTCGACTAAACCCAACGAGGCGTTCGTCGAGGGCACCGTCACGCTTTCAATCGTGGTTGACACGCATGGATTGCCCACGGATCCGCAGATAGTAAAAGGGCTCAACGCCGGACAAGACCGCAGTGCGATGGAAGCCGTCAAGCAGTGGCGCTTTCAACCGGGAACAAAGGGCGGCAAAGCCGTGAATGTCAGGGTGAATGTGCAAGTGGATTTTCACCTTCTCTGAAAGGCGCTTAGTGGCCGCAGCCGTTGCCAGCGGCGGCGACTGTTATCGGCAGCGGCGAAATTTTGCGAGCCTGGAGAATCGCTGAGTTGAACGCCGGCAAATCTTTGATGTTCAGGTCACTCCATTTCCTGAGATCGTCATCCAGCGCTTGACAGTTCTCTGTAACCGCGGCGCGGGTCGTCTCCGAAGGGCGTGCGTCCGCGCTTCCGGCGGCAAAAATGAGCCGGGTCAGGTCTCGATTGATGGGCCCAAAGCCAGGCGCAGTGGTCAAACCATTCTCAACGGCGTCGATCTGCTTCTCCAACTCATCCACTTTCTCTTTGAGCCCTTTCGTTTTCTCGGCGGGCTCCAACTCATGACGGCGCTTCTCCAGTTCCTTTCGCAGCGAGGCTACCCGTTGATACGTGTTGTAACTCGCGGCCATGCCACGGCTGATTCTCTGTTCCAGGTCTAACTGCGCCTGCAGGTCCGCAAGCGAGCTGTGTACGCGAGGGTCAAGTTCGACGGTGAGCGGCTCGCGATAAGTCTGCCCGTCCACGGCCAATTCGACCGTGTATTTGCCCGGAACCACCAACGGTCCTTGCGGCTGCACGCGGGGAGTGTCGCCGGGAATGGCGTGATCAGGCAGCGTGTATTCCGTATACTCGGCGAGTCCACCGAAAAAGCCGTACGGCAACGAAAGCGGTGCGGGATAGCGCAGATCCCAAACGAACCGGTTCACGCCCGCGGCGCTCGGCAGCTCTTCCGGAGGCGCAAACCAAAATTCCGGCACATTGGCCGGGGGAAGCCTGAGTGGATTGACATGGGTGGCATACTGGCGCACGACCGCCCCAGCTTCATCTAAAACTTTCAATGATAGGTCATGTTTGCCGCCAGATTTCAAGTAATAGTTGATAATCGCTCCCTCGGGCGGGTTTTGGCCCGCCGGCGTAGAAGGCGGATAGGGAGTGTCTGGATTCACATCCCAGCGAGCACGAATAGCCGTCTCGGGCTGAAACAAGTGAGCGCTCGAATCCATGACTTCCGCGTTCATTGCGCGCAGGGGCGTCAGGTCGTCCAAGATCCACAACGCGCGGCCGAATGTACTCGCCACCAAATCGTTTTGATGGATCGCCAAGTCAGTAACCGTCGCGGTGGGCAGATTCAGTTGCAGGGATTGCCAGCGGTCGCCGTCATCGAACGACATATAAACGCCGGATTCTGTTCCGGCATAGAGAAGGCCCGTTCTCACGGGGTCTTCGCGTACCACATACACCATGTCCTCTTCCGGCAGACCGTTGACGATCTTTTTCCAGGTATGGCCGAAGTCGTCAGTACGCGCGATGTACGCCGGAATCCGGCCGTGATGGGCCTGAGTAGAAATGTAGGCTGTTCCAGCGTCGTGATGCGAAGCTTCGATAACTCCGATTTGGGCGCTTTCATCCAGGGCCGGCGGAGATACATTTTGCCAGGTGTTACCCCCGTTTTGGGTTAGCTGGATAATTCTGTTGTCCGTGCCGGCCCAGATTTCGTTCGCTTGCACGGGTGACTCCGCAATCGCAGTAATCGCCGGGGACGGCGGGTAGACGGGCGCGCCTTCCTCCGAAGGTTTCTCGACATATCCGGTGAGATCCGGGCTGATCTTCTGCCAAGTCGCGGCGCCGTCGGTGGTCTTGAGCACGAATTGAGTGCCGAGATAGAGTGTGTGCGGATCGTGCGGCGAGAAGAGCAACGGAGCCACGGCCGCTGTTCGGAACTCCTTGCCGCGATCGAAAACCGTCGCGAACTGCCCGGTCGTCTTGTCGAACTTGATTACGGTGCCAAACCAGCCCCCGCTGTACACGATATCCGGATGGACAGGATCTGGCGCTATGTAGCAGTACTCGAAACCGGCAATCGGGAACCAATCGCGCCCGGTAATCTCGCCGTAGTCGCTGCGGCTCACGATGGCGGCCGTTCCACTATCCTGCTGCGCCGCGTACACCCGGTATGGAAAGACGTGATCGGTTGAAACGTGATAAAACTGTCCGGTCGGCTGGTTGAACCAGGTCGTCCAGGTATGTCCCGCGTCGACGCTGATGATCGCGCCTTGATCCACTCCCAGGAATAAGCGTGCACCATTGCGCGGATCAATCCAGAGCACGTGATAATCGTCGCCGCCCGGCGAGCCCACGAACGCTTGAAAGGTGTGTCCGCCGTCGGTGGAGCGGTAAACCGACGTTTGCACGACGTACAGCGTGTCCGGGTTTTCCGGATCGACGAAAACGCGGCTGAAATATTCGCTGCCAATCACGCGGGGATCTTGCGTCGATTTAATCCAGTTCGCGCCGGCATCGTCGGATCGAAAAAAACCCTGATTCATGACGGCGTAGAGCGTGCGTCCGTTGTTTCCGGGCGCCACGGCGATGCCAAGCCTTCCACGATCCTTCACCGGCAATCCTTTGGAGACGAGCGGCACCCAGGTTGAACCTTCATCGGCGGACTTCACGATCTCCGAGGTCGCGGGAGTACCTGATTTCCCCACCCCGACTGCGGCATGGTAAAGCACGGCATAGAGGGTGCGAGGATTTCCCGGATCGGCGCAGAGATCGACCACTCCGATGGTGTCGTCCCGAGTGAGCACCTTGTTCCAGGTCTTGCCGCCGTCGGTGGTTTTGAAAATGCCACGGTCGATGGTTGCCGCAGACTTCGGGACCGGCTTCCAGATAATTGCAAAGCCGAGCGAATTGGCGCCCGCTACTGCGATATTCGGGTTCCGAGGATCGACCAATACCGCTTGAATGTAGCGCGTACTCGCAAGCCCCGCCTTGGCCCAACTATTTCCGCCGTCGGTAGACTTGTAGATCCCGTTTCCCGGCGTCTGCTCGCCAGTCCCCGCATAGATCACTTTGGGATCGGATGCCGCTACGGCCAGCGCTCCAATAGATGCGATGTGCTGCCGGTCAAAAATCGGCGTCCAGACGCGTCCCGCATCGACCGTTTTCCAGATGCCACCACCGGGAGTTCCAAAATAGTAGGTAGTTTGGTCGCCCGGAATGCCCGCTACTGCCGTCACCCGGCCCGCGCGGAAGGGGCCAATAAGCCTCCAATGCATGGCAGAGAAAAGGTGGGAATCGATTGACTGTGAAAACACCCCGGGTGACTGTGAAAATGCCGCTGGGAGAGCCATCGCGAAAGCCAATGTGAGCAGAGCATGAGATTTGCGGAAAAAAATCTGCAATTGGGCTCGCACCTCCAGTTTGCCTGTTCGAGGGTATCAGAATTGGCCCAATCCCCTATTGCTGCGAATTTTCAGTGACGATGGGACTATATTAGACTTTACTTAATTCCTGGTAAGGAGTCTTACTAATTGCATGTGTCCCCGCTGTAAGTCGACTGAGGTAAGCCGTTCCAGAAGCTGGCGGCTGGCGGACGTGTTTATGGCACTCTGGCATTTGCAGCCTTACCGTTGTCACGAGTGCCGCAAACGGTTTTACCTGCCTTTGGGGCTTCACGAAAAAGTGCGAGAAGAGCGCGCCTGGAAACGTAGCGTCCGGAAACGACGGAACGCGGCGGAAGATCGGGCCGCCGTCAGCTCCGAGAAAATCGCTAGTTAGTTCCCCGCGTGGCCTGACTCTTCATTGTTTCCGCGGTGCTCGAGTTGGCACCCCGCCTTGCCGCTATAATCGCAGCATGCTTCAGCCCACTGAGAAAATCTGGCATAACGGAAGGCTGATTCCGTGGAACGATGCGACAATCCACGTCCTCTCGCATGTCGTGAGCTATGGCAGCTCGGTATTTGAGGGGATCCGCTGCTACGAGACAAAGCGCGGCCCGGCGATTTTCCGGGCGAAAGACCACGCCCGGCGGCTGCTCGATTCCGCCAAGATCTATCGCATGAACGTTGGCTACTCGATCGATCAGCTCACCACGGGAATGGTGGACCTGGTCACGGCGAACGACCTGAAAGCTTGCTACATCCGCCCAATCGTATTGCGTGGTTACGGCGATGTCGGAGTTCTGGCGCAGGAGAACCCGATCGAAACTTACATGGCCTGCTATCCCTGGGGCAAGTACCTGGGCGCCGAAGCTCTTAATGACGGTGTGGATGTTTGCGTGTCTTCCTGGAAGCGCATTGCGCCGAATACCCTGCCCGCTTTGGCGAAAGCCGGCGCGAACTACATGAATTCGCAGTTGATTCGCATGGAAGCCGATATTAACGGGTATGCCGAAGGAATCGCGCTCGATGAGGCTGGGTATGTCAGCGAAGGATCGGGCGAGAATCTCTTTGTAGTGCGCGACGGGAAAGTGCTCACGCCACCTCTCGGAGCCTCGGTTCTGCCGGGCATCACGCGCGACACGATCGTGAAAATCGCAGGACAACTCGGCATTCCCGTCGTCGAAACCCTCATTCCGCGCGAGCTGCTGTATATCGCCGACGAGGTCTTCTTCACAGGCACAGCGGCTGAGGTCACGCCGATTCGTTCGGTGGACCGCATCCCGGTTGGAGCCGGCCATCGCGGCCCCATTACGCAACGAATCCAGGAACGGTTCTTCGAGATTGTGGAAGGCGCTACGGCGGACGAGTTCGGCTGGTTGATGCCGCTCACCCAAGTTCCGTTCACCCCAGTTCGTGAACCTGAACCGGTCGGCGCTTGAACAATCGGCATCGTTGATCAGTGCCTATAGACGAACAGGGCAGAAACCACTCAAACCCGATTTGTTTGAAACCGGATGAGTTAGCTCCTGCCCTGCCCTTTGGATTGGCCGCGAACGGCAACCCAATCTGGAGAGGTTATCCTGGCGCGAATTCCCGACCCGCAGCCACCTCCCCCGAGATTACCTGCCGATCTGGAACTCGCCCCGGATCTATTGAGGTTGTACCTCATCCGCTATGTTCCGCGCCAGCGCTTTTCGGGGCTGTGGAAACGCTTTTGAACATGTTTTATCTCGTGCTGCCTTACGAAGTTACACGAGGAGCCCTGTGCGTTCCCTGTGAAAAAACCAGAGTTGGCCGTTTGTGTAGAACACTGAGGAGGCTCTTGTGATGACAAATACCTCGATTGGCCGTATAGCTGGAACTTCCACTGTGGTCCGAGTCGATTATGGGACGGCGATTCAGGCAGCGGACGAACTGATCCGTCCGCCTGAAGTCGATGCGCTTCCTTTCTACTGGCTTTATCGACGTGCAGGTTAACGGATTTGCAGGTGTAGATTACAACGATCCCTCCGTGTCTTCAAACGATATCGCTGCATCCATTCGAACGATGTTTTCAACCGGCGTAACCCGCTGCCTTCCGACTGTCATCACGGGCTCCGAAGAGCGGATGACGGGAGCTCTGCGAAACCTCCAGCAGGCTAAAGAGGAGTTTCAACAGCGCGCACATGCCGGAGGCGGAGGCGATTGCGGGATTTCATGTCGAAGGGCCTCACATCTCAAGCGAGACGGGCCCACGCGGCGCGCACCCGATCGAACACATTCGGCCACCCGATGTAAATGAGTTTGAGCGTTGGCAGGAAGCTGCCGGAGGCAACATACGCATTGTCACCGTCTCACCGGAGTGGGACCAAACGCCCGAGTATGTTCGCGCACTCGTCCGCCGTGGAGTTATTGCCAGCGTGGGTCACACAAAAGCGACCGCCCCGCAGATTGAAAAAGCCATTGACGCCGGCGCTACCATGTCAACCCACTTGGGAAACGCCGCGCATCCAACTCTGCCGAAGACGCAGAACTATATTTGGGATCAGTTGGCGGAAGACCGGCTAACCGCCAGCTTCATTGTGGACGGAATCCATATTCCAGGCCCGTTTTTTCGAGCGGCCGTGCGCGCCAAGGGCGCTGAGCGCTCGGTCCTGGTGACCGATGCGGTCATGCCTGCGATGTGCCAGCCGGGAGCCTATAAGCTCGGGCAAGTGGACGTCGAGCTCCGGAATGACGGGAGTGTCGTACTTCGGGGTGAAACTCGGTTGGCCGGTTCATCGCTTGAGAATGGATCGCGCCGTCGGGAATGCTGTGCGCCTCGCTCGAATCAGCTTGCGGGAAGCGCTTGCAATGGCCTCGGTGAACCCGGCCCGAGTGGCGCGCATTGCCGGGCGGCAGCGCGGCCTCGTTCCAGGCGAGAAAGCCGACCTGGTCCGCTTCCAATGGGATGCGGATGCTTTTTCCATCACCGTTTTGGAAACGATTGTGGCGGGTACGTCGGTCTACCACGCGTAACGACTTTCAAACTGTATCGCTTTTCAAACTGTATCGGTGGGTGCGCGACCTTGAGCGCCGCGCCCGCATCCGTTATACAGAATCGTAGTAGACGTATAGACTTGCAAGTAACCTGGAGAACACTATGGCATTTACACTACCGCCGCTTCCCTACCCCGCCGATGCGTTAGAACCTCACATAGACAAACAGACCATGGAAATCCACCATGACAAGCATCATGGGGCGTATGTGAACAATCTCAACAAGGCTCTGGAATCCGCTCCGGATCTGCAGAACAAGTCGATCGAAGAGATCCTTTCGAACAACCTGGCTTCCGTGCCGGATTCGATCAAGACTGCCGTTCGAAATAACGGCGGGGGTCATGCGAATCATTCACTCTTCTGGCCGCTTCTCTCCGCCAAAGGCGGCGGCGCGCCAAAGGGCGAGATCCAGAGCGTTATCAATTCGAGCTTTGGCAGTTTCGAGACGTTCAAAGAAAAGTTCAACGCCGCGGCAACCGGCCGTTTTGGTTCCGGTTGGGCCTGGCTCGTGAAGGGTAACGGCGGGAAATTTGAAATTATCTCGACCGCCAACCAGGATAGTCCACTCATGGACGGCAACAAACCGATTCTAGGTCTCGATGTTTGGGAGCACGCCTATTATCTGAAATATCAGAACCGCCGCCCCGAGTACATCGCGGCTTGGTGGAATGTCGTCAACTGGGACGAAGTGAACAAACAGTTGAAGTAAAGCCAGCGGCAGAGGTATTGCCTTCGGGCTATTCATTCCACAATCAGGCCGAGTTGGCCGAAGCGCTGGCGAGTTTCCTCGAGCGACACATGATGAACCGCGGTGAAACCCAGCTCCGCTGCAACGCGCACGAACATCTCCCGATCATCGATGTAAATCGATTCTTCGGGAGTGGCCTGCGCCAGATTGAGCGCTAATCGCCAGATCTGGCGATCAGGTTTCCGCATGTGAACGTAGTGGGACACGACGATGAAGTCCGCCAGGTCTCGAAGTCCGAACTTGCCCATGCGATGCTCTGTGATGCCTTCTCCCTCGTTACTGATCAGGCCCATTTTGAGCTCATTCGTCTCTTTCACGCGCTTAAAAAAAGCGATGTTTTCGGGCCAGGCGGTCGATTGATCGAAAGTAAACTTGCGGAGATCGCCGAGCGTGAACTCGCGCGCTTGGTTGAAGAATACGTGGCGTAAGTAATCATTGAGCGGCAGAAATCCACGCTCGTAGCTATCGAACATCAGGTGATGGCGGCTTTCAATATCATCGAAATCAATATTGAAATGAGCGCATAGCCGCTGGCGCAGCCGTGTGTCCCAGCCGTTGGTGCCCAAAACACCACCGATGTCGCTGTAAAGAACACGGAATTTGCGTCCGCTCATCAGGAATCAGCTTCGCACACGCCTTCAGCGCTTGAAAATCGTGGTTTGTGGGTGATAGTTGCGCCAGTCGAACCAATAATCTTTGACGCTCGAAATTAGTGGCAAGCACTGCCCTCGAGCCGGTCCTGAGATGGCACAGCCTTCGAAGCTCCAGTTGCTGCCGCTAGCCGAGTCTACGAAAAGAGGAGCAGCCATCGAGGGCGCCTTTCCTGTGTCGGCTGTGTAGCGATAGTACTCAGACGCAGTGTGTTGGGAAGGGAGACGCGCTTGGAACACCCGTAATGACTTCCGATCTGGGCCGACGACAATCAGGACAGGCTGGCCGCCCAATCGATCTTCGGTGAGCTGATCGCGCAAAAGCCGCTCGACGGGATAGGCTCGGCTGACTCCAAAAGCTTCGATGCCGAGGACCAGATCGCGCGATTTTAGACCGCTATTAGGAAAATCGAGAACGGTCTTGGCTCGTTTCATTTGAACGTCCCAGTCCTTGGATGCGTACTCGCTGGCAAACCGCGATATGGGTTTCAGAACGCTACCTTTGGCAGCGCCGCTGTGCCAGAGCGCAAAACTGAGCTCGTCGCTGGGAACGAGCTCAAGTTGTGAACCGGCCAGCGGCCCGGCAATAGCGCGGCCGCTGATCTGCTGCCAATACGTGCCGGTCTGATCGTCGCGCATCAGGAAGTTTTGGTTATTGATGCCGGCCAGGTGAAAGCTCAGAGTGATCCCTTGGGCGGTTCGCTTCCACACCAGACCGGTGTGACAGAGCGTTCAATAGGTGGCGACGATGGGCTCACCGGCGAGCGTGTCGTTAACGATGTGGTGATACGCCATTTCGCGTATCGGGTATGCGCGGCTTTGGTGATCTATGCTCACGGCCAGCATCATGTCATCTCCGTCAACCTTGGCGTGATCCGCCGATACGAACTGGGGAGTGCCGGCCGGATGAAACATGAGCTCATAAATGTTTACGCGGGAGGCATAGCACGCGACGCCGGCCAGTACCACAAAAGTGACCGCCGCAATTCGCTTCCTCGTGCGTAACCGAGACCACAAGATCGCCAGGACCACTACTGAGACCGCCGCGGAAACGATCGAAAGCCACGGAGCGATTCGCTTCAGCGCGAGGGCCAAGCCCAATTCGGTCTGACCTTGATACCGGAACGGCCAGATGACATAAAGCGGATAGGCAAAGCAGGCGATGGCGATCAGCGAAAAAAGAATGAGGAGCACGAAGACCCAGCGGGAGTTCGCTTCGGAGCGCGCCATTTGATTACGGTACCAGACCCGAGTGCGTTAAAATCAGTCGTTAGCGCCGTCTCACGCGCTGGTCGCGCTTCGAGATTTGCTCCTGGACCCTTAGCTCAGTTGGTTAGAGCGTCCGCTTCACACGCGGAAGGTCGCAAGTTCGAGTCTTGCAGGGTCCACCATCCGACAAAATGGAAAAGCGGGGTACGGGAATCGAACCCGTCTAAATCAGCTTGGAAGGCTGACGCCCAACCTCTAGGCCAACCCCGCATACGAGAGTTACGCTGCGTTGCTCCGAACCAGCCAGCTTCGCACAAAAGCCATTCTAGCGTAAGGTCGCCCCCGCCGAACCAAATTTCTATCCACGCCTGCTCATTGCTCTTGAGCGCCGAAATCAGCAAAGTCCTAGGCTCCCGCTTCTGGCCGCCGCCGCCGATAAGTTCTACAGACCTCCATTTATGCGCCGGACCGCGCCAGATGATCAATTGCGAAGCTCTGGGCAGTCGCGGGTTCTTTGGGTCAACTGATGACAGTTCTCCGAAAAACATCGCTCATATCGGTTTTCAGCGGGATGCTCCTGGCGACCGGTGGGGTGTTCTACTTCCACGCGAGAAACACCATCAGCAAACAGGCCTTAAATCGCGTCGCCGCGATCTCCTCGCTGGCTAGATCTCTCCGTCCCATCTATCCTTATTCCGTCATACCCGGAGGCGCACTTTCCCCGTCTGAGCTTCGATCGGCAGCAGCACGCGATCTTCACGTCGCACAGCACTATAGTGATTTCGATCTGCGGCACACGCGGCTGGTAACACTTACCGCGGATCGCTATCAATATGTTTCCTTTCGGATCAAAGACCGCATTTTCTGGACGCGCAAGGCCCTGCGCATCCCAAAGGGGGAAGTGCTTCTTACCGACGGCTACAGCTATGCGCGTACAAGGTGCGGAAATCGCCTGTCCTCCGGCGCACAAGTTAGGACGACGCCCTTCGAGCCGTCTCTCGCCTGGTTGTCCTTGCCCCCCGTGACACCAGAGCTTCTGCCCCGCTTGGAGCTGGTGAGAACTTCTGATCTGAGTCCACCCGACGAATTGCCTACGCTGCCTTTACGAGCACCACTGCTCACTCCTGCTTTGGCCTTCAATGGGATGGAAGCGGGATTGAATTCACCAGCGACCTGGGGACCCAATGCGGGCTCTCCTTTCTACACGCCTGTAACGACAGGCGGAGGCGCACCCCCGTTTTCCGGCGAATCGAGCACCGGCGGTCGCATACCCCCTGGCGGAGATATTCCTCCCCCGCTCACGCCGGTGACACAGCCGGCCGAAGTACCGGAACCAGCGGGTCTTTACGTGTTTGGCATCACTCTTCTTGGATCTCTCTGGGTACTTACGCGCATGCTCCGCAATGAAGTTCCAAGTACTGAGATCGACCGCGGTTCCGTAAGCGAATACCAACACTGACCGCAAACTGCGAGAGAATGGAACGTCTATGATCGTTCTGCTCCTTGTCGCGGCGTTCGCCGGCAGAGCCCCGGTTGCGGCATCGGTTGATCCCGCATGGTCCGTTTTGAACGGCGGAGTGGCTCAGACCAGCGCGGATGAGCGGGCCAAGGCGATTCACGCCCTTTTTCTTCTAAAGGGAAATAGGAAAGCGGAAAAAATGGCTGAAGAGGCGCTCAAGGACAAATCCACGGATGTTCGTGCCGAGGCGGCTACAGCGCTCGGCCGCATGGATGCCCGCTCCGCGATTCCACGGCTCAAGCAAGTCTTGAAGGACGAACAACAAATCAAAGTTGTGCTGAGCGGCGCGAACGCGCTTTACCTGATGCACGATCCCGCCGCCTACGACATCTACTACGCAGTTCTGACTGGGGAAAGAAAGAGCAAAGAAAGCTTGATTCAGTCACAACTGGACATTCTCAAGAACCGCCGCGAAATGGAAAAGCTCGTTTTTGAGACGGGTATTGGGTTCGTCCCTTACGGAAGCATGGGATACGAGGCTTGGAAAACCATCACACACGACGATTCTTCCGCCGTTCGAGCCGATGCGGCGGAGAAACTGGCAAGGGATCCCGATCCGAGCAGTGGCAGGGCTTTGGTTGAGGCGTGCACGAATTCGAAATCGATAATTCGCGCCGCTGCCGCAGATGCCCTGGCCACACGCGGAGATCCCGCACTGGCGAGTGCTTTGCTTCCTTTGTTAACGGATAACGCTAGCTATGTAAGATACGAAGCTGCCGCGGCGCTCATCCATCTCTCCCAGAGCCCCAGACGAGTACGGCACCGCCCGTTGGCGGTCCCGCCCAGCCACGAAGTCGCTCCCAAATAATCCAATGCACGAGAGCACTCTTGCTTTCGCGCTCTCGACGCGAAGAAGGTTTCCTAAAAACTCTTTTTCTTTCGGAGGGCAGCTCCACACAGTAGAAGTCCGCCGCCTACCAGCGCCATAGAAATCGGCTCCGGGGTGGTGCTGGAACCGACAATTCCGCTAGCCGTGAACGACACAATCATGTCGTTGTAGTCCCGGTCCGCAGTTTCGATCAGCGAATCTTCCGCGCCGAGGATATAGTTGCCGGTCAGAGCGCTATCGTCGAACAGCGAGAAGTGCTGCGATCCAACAGTGATATGGCCCACTCCGGTGCCAGTCGCATAGTTCAAGCTCGGGTTAGTAAACCAGTAATAGTCAGCCTCATAGCTCAATGCCGGGCTCTGTACGTTGTGGAGAAACCAGCCCCACTGCCCGGTTGGAGTAAAGGTATCAGTCTTACCGACCGGGTCCGTCGAGGCGATTATCGGGTGGGTGACGACTTGATTGTTCACTATCTGATACCAGCCCAAATAGTCTGTGCCGTTGGTTCGCCGGTCTGATTAGTATTAATCCCCAGCAGGAACGCTAAGTGACCGAGTGAACTATTCGGATCTGAAAACTGAATGTTGCTGGGCGCGGTCGCATCGGAATTTCCGTAATACGGAATCGGTTGTCCCGGCGAATTTGCCATTTTGCATCCTAGATTGACATTAACAGGCACCAGCCGATATTCGCCGCCGGCGGGAGGGTTGTCCCGTCACCCGATGCGTTGTTCCAATAGGGAATCCCGTTGTTATTCGCGGTTTGAGGCGAACCACCGAGAGTCGCTTTCGTCCATGTCTGCCATCCGACCGTTGTCGCGCTTGCCGCCGCGCTAAACGCAAGTAGCGCCCCAACCGGGATCAAAAGCTGAACGCCGATTTTCATATTGCTCTCTCCTCCAAAGTGACCGTAAAGCCAGGCACTGATTAGACTCCTGCGAGTACTAGAGGCATTTCGTGATTTCTTAGTACTTGTTAGCCGATTGGCCGGCAAAGAGACGAGACCCACCAAACAGACCAGCAAATTAGGCGACGAAGAATAGGTGAAGATTTCAGCTTCCTACCTCATCTGTTCGAGCCGCGCAATTCGCTCGGCTGTGCTCGGATGAGTTGAGAACAGCCGCATCAGGTTTTCGCCCGTGAACGGCTGGATGATGAATAAGTGCGCGGTAGCCGGCGTGGCGTCCATCGGCTGACGCCGCGAGTACGCATCCAGTTTCTGCAACGCGGAGATCAGCTTGCGAGGGTTACCCGTATATTTCGCGGATGCCGAATCGGCGTCCAATTCGCGGCTGCGCGAGATTGCCATCTGAATTAGCAACGCGGCGATCGGCGCTAGGATCAGCATCAGAATACCGCCCCAGCCGCCGCCTTCGCGATCATCATCCCGCTCGCCTCCTCCAAAGAACATGCCGATGCGCGACATAAACGTGACCGCCGTGGCAATTGTTGCCGCCACCGAGCTAATCAGAATGTCGCGATGAAGGACGTGCCCCAGTTCATGCGCCACCACTCCTTCAATTTCATCGTCGGACATGGTTTGCAGGATGCCCGCGGTAAACGCAACCGACGCATGCTGCGGATTCCGGCCTGTCGCGAATGCGTTGGGCGAGCTGTCCTGTATGAGCCAGAGTTTCGGCATCGGGATTCCCATCCGCTGAGACAAACCCGCCACAATCGGATATACCCGCATGTAAACAGCGGAGTTCTGCTCCGGAGTGACGGGCTGGGCCGAGTAGGTAGCCAGCGCCATCTTGTCCGAAAAGAAATAGCTGAAAAAGTTCATTCCGATGGCAAGTACCAGCCCGATATACAACCCATTACGTCCGCCAAAGAGTTCGCCCAGGAAAAGCAGTAACCCGCTTAGCACGCCTAATAGCAGTACCGTCTTGACGATATTCATGGTTCCTCATCTAAATAGATGAAGCGCGCACCAGCTTTGACTGACACGTTTGACGGGGAGAACGTCGCGGGCTCGCGGCTGCCTCTGCGCCGATCAGATTTGCGTGGAAGTGGTTTGGGAGCTGGAGGTTCCCTTCGTGCTCTTCCGGTTTGTTCGCGAGCGCGAGTGCCGTTTCCCCGAGGTAGTGCTCGAAGACTTACCGGAGGGTTCATTCGGGACAGGATGCGATTGCGGCGCCAATCCGGGTTGTTGTCTCCGGGTGCCTGCTTCGGAATGTCCTTGTTCTGTGTTGGATTGGTCTGGGTAGTGCTCGTCTGCTGGCCCAGTCCCGCTGTTCCGGTCAAGAGGCACCCAGCCAGCAGCGCTATCGCGGTTCGATTCATTTCGCACTCACCTCCGCCAAATATTGGAGCAACCGCCCGGAATTTGGTTTCTTTGAGAAGCGTCTTATGCACCGGCGGCTATGCTGCAAGAGTGCGCGTCGCTTTACTGGTCATTCTGTTTGCCATTGCTGGATGGACGGACGACAACACGGCCGGCGAATGGGATGGTAGCGTCCACAATGAAGCCGGGACCCCTATCGCCGGCGCCGTCGTTGAATTGAAATCCGGGGATGTCGACCTCACCGCAGTCGCGCAGCCTGACGGCAGCTACCGTTTCGCCTCAGTGCCGCAGCGCCGTTATCAACTCTCGTTACGCATCAAGGACCGGCGCTTTACTTATGCGGGTATGCTCGATCTGCCAGTCCCGGATTTGGGCGAGATCGTTGTCTCCGATCAAGGTCTCGTTTCACTGAACCTCCGGACGAAGCCCGCCGCCAGTGGTGGCGAGACGCTTTCCGCCAATGCAGTGTCCGCGATTCCTCTGAACAAGCGGGATTTCAGCCAGCTTCTGCTTCTCGCGGCCGGCACTATGACTGATACCAACGGAACGACCAACTTCACGCAGCAGTTCGCCATTAACGGTCAGCGTGGTGTCGAAGCGGTTTTCGCGATGGACGGCGCGGACATTAGCGATCCGGAGATGGGCGGCGCGACATTCTCGAACTATAACGTGGATGCCGTTCAGGAAATTCAATCCTCCTCCGGCTGGATGCCTGCCGAGATCGGTCACGGCGCGGCTGGATTCACCAACATTGTGACGCGCTCCGGAACAAGTAGCTTCCACGGATCGCTATTCGAGTTTGTTCGGAATTCTGCTTTTGACGCTCGAAATTTTTTTGATAGGCGATCTATCGCGAACCCCGGCCGCATCCCCCCTTTTCGACGGAATGAGTTCGGTTTCACCGTTGGTGGCCCGATCTCGATACCAGGGCTCCAGCACGGCTCCAACAACACGCAATTTTTCGCGGAATATCAGGGTTTTCGCCAGGTTCTGGGAACCACCCAAGTAATGCCTGTTCCGACAGCCAGCGAGCGAGGAGGCATAGACACCACCGCCTTTCCGGGCGATACGCTGCTCGTGCCAGTCAATCCAAATATCGCTGCGCTGATCAATCGATATCCACTTCCAAACGACCCGCAAGGCCCGTTCGGACTGCGCACGTACGCAACTTCCTCAAAGGTCGCCACCGATGCGGATCAGTTTTCGTTTCGCATCGATCACCAGCTATCAACCAAGGATCGCTTGTTTGCTCGGTTCACTATGAATAACCTGACGGGTCCCACCACCAACCCCGATCAGACGGCTATTGACCCGAATTTTGGAATTTCGTACACGGACCATCAGCGCGATGCTGTCTTTACATGGATCCGGACACCTTCCCCCGAATTCTCCTCCGAATCGTCCGTCAGCTTCACGCGGACAACGCCGTCGTTTCCGACTGCCGATCACACCGATCCGGCGCTTACTTTCGGCGATGCGCTGTACGAGCCGTTCAACGCCGCGGCGGGATCCGTCACCGCATCGTTCGCCAATCTCTTTCAAGGCCGCCAAAATTTCTCGTGGGCCAAGGGCACGCACTCTGTCAAAGCTGGCGCCGAGTTCCGCGCCAACCGGGATTCCAGCTTTTTCGGCATCGCACCTAATGGCCAGTACACATTTGGCGGAGGCGCGGCTTACTCAACCGTCGCTATCCCGTCGCTCAGCGGTGTTCACAGCATTCAACCGGGCGACTTACTTCCCGACACGCTGACCGCTTTACTTACCGGCAGTGCGTTTTCCTACACGCTCGCCGTGGCGCCGCCGGGCTTTCCTCAAGGCGATAAGATTGGCGTCGCGGCTGTCTCACGCTACAACGTCAACTTTTTCGTTCAGGACACGTGGAGAATTTCCGATCGGCTGTTACTCGATTACGGATTGCGATACGAACTCTACACTCCGATCAGCGAGAGAGCGAAGCGAACTGCCGGGGTGGCGTTTGTAAGTGGCGCAAACGGCCCGGAGCAAGAGTATTTGATCAATCCGCAGCCCGCCTACCGGCTCACCGGCAATGACTGGGGCCCGCGAGTCCGCATCAGTTGGCAACCGGCGCAGAAGCTTTGGATCCGAATAGGCGGCGCTATCACTACGATTCCTCCCAATATCTGGCAAGACAATCTCTTGACCGGTGCAGCGCCTTACGTCGACTATCTGCGTTTGACCGCCTCGCCCGGCGCTCCGCTTCCGTTCGGAACTCGTATCACTCCGGACGAGTTGCCTGGCGCCTACACTCCAGCCGGCGTGAACATTCTAGCTTCGGGCGATTCCAAAGCTGTGCCTGCCAATACGGTCTGGGATATCGACCGGTTTGAACAAGGAATTGCCGCTCTCAGTCCCGGCCATCAGATCACTCCTCTAAATGTGAACGCAATTTCGCAGGATTTCCGCAACGCTTATATGGGAACTTGGACATTCGCTCTGGAGCGGCCCATCGGTGGCCTTGACGCCAGTGCCGCCTATGTTGGCACGGTTGGAGTGAGCCTTCCGGCTGTGAATTTTCCGAACGGTTATCCGGGAGCGACTTCGGCGTTCGCTCCCTATACGGAGTTCAACGCGGCCGGGCAAGCAACTGGAGGGTTCGGTACGGAGACGCTGATGACCAATCGTTCCCATTCGAGCTACAGCGCACTACAAACTTCCCTGCAGGGAACCGTTGCACACGGCGGCCCCACAATTCAGGCGAGTTTTACCTGGTCGAAGTCTCTGGACGACGTGAGCACTGTGATCGGCGGTTTCGTCAGTGGCGCATCGGGAGCTACGGCGCCTGCTTTCCCCCAAGATCCGTTTGATACGGCCGCCGAGAAAGGCCCGTCCACATTTGATATAGAGCGCGCTTTCACTCTTACCGCTTTCCAGGATCTCCATGCGGACCGTCTGACGCTCTTGCGACCCCTGGGGACCAGACTTACGCGTGGTTGGCAACTCCTGAGTGTCTCGACAATTACCAGCGGCGCGCCTTTTACTGTTTATTCCGGCGTGCAGCAGACTGGGGCTGGATCGAGCGGTGTGGACCGGCCGGACGAGATCGCAAGTCCGAACCTGTCGACCGGTCGTAAGATTCGCGAGGATTACTTCGGGCTCGGCGCGGATAATGGATCTTTTTTCGCGATCCCAATCGGCGTTCCCGGCGGTACCGGGCCCAATAGCGGCGTCTTCGGGTCCTTGGGCCGCGATACATTTCGGGGCCCGGCGCTTTACGATTTCGATTTCGCGCTCATCAAAGACACGCCGCTCGGTTCCAAATCGGGTCGCGAACTCATGGACGTGCAATTCCGCGCCGAGGTGTTTAACTTGTTCAACATCGTCGATTTCGGCTTGCCGGCCAACACGATCAAGGGCTCGGGCTTCGGAGAAATAAACCGCACCGCCACTAACTCGCGCCAGATTCAGTTCTCTCTGAAGATGATGTTCTGAGTCCTGCAGAACCTCCGACGATGTCAACGCATCTTCGCATCGGGACATCAACTTTTTGATAACCTAAATAGAAGAAGTGCGCACCACGATCGATCTGGATGAAGATGTTCTGCGGGTCGCCAAGCATCTGGCGCAGGAGCGCGAGCAAAGCTTAGGCCGCGTGTTGTCCGACCTTGTACGCCGGGGGCTTCAGCCTTCGGGCAAAGTCGTTCCAAGATCCGGCCGTATCCCCATTCTTCCGCGCAAGCCAGGCAGCAAGCCTGTGACCGCTCAAATCGTGAAAGATCTCCTGGAGACTGAGCGTTAGCGCAATGGTCGCGCTACTAGACGTGAACGCCTTGATTGCTCTGGTGGATGCCGATCACGTAGGGCATATAGCAATTCGGAAGTGGTTTATGAAGCATTACCGATCCGGCTGGGCAACTTGCCCGCTAACCGAAAACGGAATGGTTCGGGTACTTTCGCAAGGGGCTTATCCGAGTGGCCAACGCACCCCGGCAGAAGGCATTGAAATTTTGGAAGCATTAAAGACCGCCTTTGTGAGTTCATACGAATTTTGGCCAGACGATGTGTCACTAGCTGATGATTCCGCTTTTGACCGCGCTTTAATCGCCGGAACCCGCCAAGTAACAGATGTATATCTCCTGGGCTTAGCGGCACGGCATGAGGGAACTATGGTCAGCTTTGATCGTTCTCTAGCTTGGCAAGCTGTGCGCGGCGCATCGGAGCGGCTCATACAACACCCGGGCTAACGTTTGGGGTAGCCTTTTGGCGTCATCATCGCTAGATGCCCACCTGATTCGCATCAATGTACAGACAACATTTTCGTCGGATGCAAAATCAACTTTTGTACTCGCCAGTTTAAAAGCTCGGCGGCGTAAATCTCGTTTTCCGAGGGGCACGCCAGTTCGTGAATCCACCCAAATTGCTTTGGTTGCCGGCCCGACCGCCCTAGCATCCCAAGCACCTTGCCATCCAGCGTCAGCTTATAAATACGGCCCGGAAACGCATCCGAACTGTAGAGGTATTGCGTAGGACCAGGAGTAATGCAGATCGCCCAGGGCGAGCCGGGCTGCATGGTCGCCGAAGTCTGCGCGCCGGGGCGTGGGCCCATCCACGGCTGCGCGTCCGGCGGGGCGGGCACATCGATCTTTATCTCGCGAAGGAAGTTTCCACCATCATCGAAGACCTGGATGCGGCGATTTCCGCGATCGGCCACATAGATGTTTCCCTGCTGATCCGCTGCAATGCTGTGCGGCGTATTGAACTCGCCTGGGCTTTGGCCGGGTTGGCCCCACTGCTTCACCCAATCGCCATTCTTGTCGTACTTCGCCACCCGTGAGTTGATATAGCCATCGCTTATGAAGATGTTGCCTGCGCGGTCCCAGGTGACGTCCGTTGGTTGCCTGAACTCGCCGTCAATAGCGGGACGCGGCGGTTTGACGTGTGTCCACGGCCCGTCGTTTTCGTCAGCAGCTTCTTTCTTGCGCCCGAACACCATCGCAACGCGCCCTTGCGGGTTGAACTTCACGATCATGTCCGACCCTTTGTCGATGACCCAGATATTGTCATCCCTATCGACTCGAACAGCGTGAGCGAAAGACCACGCGTACAGATTCTTGCCGATCTCGCGGATGTACCTGCCATCCGGACCGAACTCGAGCAGTTGTGCAGCGGCTGCGCCATAGGCCGGCCCCGTCGTGTTGCCACGTGACAAGACGAACGTGTGCCCCTTGGAATTGACCGCCACGCCCGCCGCTTCACCCAAGTACATATCCGCGGGAAGCCTCAAGAAATTAGGGACCGAGTCATACGGAATCTCGGGCACGGACTGCTGGCCGAAACCAGCCGCGCTGGACGCTAATAGCACCGGGATCAAGAGGCGTTTCAAAGTAAACTCCTGCGTTTAGATATTATCGGGCTTCCACGTCGTCCCCAATGAAAAAAGTCTTGGTCGCTCTTCTGCTGCTGTCGGCCTCCGCCTTCGCCCAGCGGAAACCTGGCAACCCCCTCGATCACCTTCCGGACAACATGGAGGTCCTCACGCATTTCGGCGAGCGCGCTGACTTCTCACCTGATAACCAGAGAATCGCTTTTATGGACAAGAGCTTCGGCGATGCATTCGTAATCGATCTCAAAACCCGAGTGATCACGTGCCTGACCTGTGCCATACCGGGCGCAGCCTTCCTTCGTGTCATGCATTTGCCCTCAGGCGATTATATTTTGATCGGTCCTGCCCGCTTCGCAGATGTTCACACCAGTCGAACCAATGACAACGAATTGTGGTTCTTGAGTAAAGAGCCCGGGTCCAGACCGCGGGCCCTGAATCAAAAAATGTCGGAAGGTGCTGCAATCTCTAAACGAAGTATGAAAATATCCTACGCCGTCACACACGCGCAAGATTCTTCGCTCGCGCCTGAGCAATCGCAACTGTTCGTTTCCGACGTAGACCTCTCGGGTGGGGCGCCGCGGTTGACCAACAAGCGTTTGGTGTACGAGAGTCGCTCGAAGGCCTGCACGCTGGAAGCGCAAGATTTCTTTGATAGCGACAACAAGATGACTTTTACCTGTTACGAGCCCAAGGACCTGGCCTCGGTGATGACCATTGACCTTAGAAACGGCAAGGTCGAGAACATGTCAAAAGCACCCGGTACGTACAACGAATGCGAGGGTATTTACCCCGATGGCCTCTATACAAATGTCGAGGGTGACCGCCAGGTCAATTGGCTTGGCGGGAAGCATGGGTCGGGAAACATCGACATTTGGAAGCTGCGGCTCGACGGTTCCGGCAAGGATTTCAAGCGCCTCACGAACTTCAATGATTACCAAGGCTTCAAAGCGTCAAATCCCGTGGTCTCAACCGATGGCAGGCTGATGGCATTCCAAGTGGCGCACGCCTCAGACCGGGCCGGCGTAGGGTATGGCATTCTGCTGTATCGATTCCGGTGAGAAGAGATCGCAAAATCAGTCGAGGATCACGTGGAGTGCCGCCTGAATGCGGTGTCCGTGCGGAATCACCGGCAGATCGTGTAGCGACGCCACCGTTCCGATCTTCACTAATTCGGAAATGCCTCCGCACCACTCCGGGTCGGCTTGCACAACAGATAAGGCCTACGCTTGCAGATAGCGCTCCACCCACCCCTCAATTCCGTAAATTCCAGTCAGCAATCTTCAAGTCCCGAGCCGTGTTGGGCGCGTTGCCGATATCTGATTTGTTCTCAGCCTGACGCCCGAACGCCGCAGCCGTGCAAGCTGCAACAGCGCTTCCGGCAAAACTGAGGAGTTGCCTTCGATTCATATGACGGAAAGCTATCACGGCAGCTTTCGTATTGCTAGGCTACCTTTGAGAGGTTTCGCCCTACCGCGATCACATGCAGGTTCACGATAAACCGATTGGCTATAACCGCTTTCTTCTGCTGGTCGCAGGACTCGGCGGCTTGCTGTACGGAGTTGATGTAGGGATCATTGGCGGCGCATTACCTTATCTGGAGGCGACCTCCGGCCTGAATGCGGGCCAACTTTCCATTATTGTCGCGGCTGTGCTGTTAGGCAGCGTGATCTCCACCTTGTTTGCCGGCATGCTCGCTGATTGGATGGGGCGTAAACCTCTGATGGTTCTCAGCGGGGTCACGTTTGTCGTCAGTATTCCGGTGATTGCTCTTTCACACGGCTACGGACCTTTGTTTTTCGGACGCCTATTACAAGGCGCGAGCGGCGGGTTCATCGGCGTCGTTGTCCCCCTGTATCTTGCAGAGTGTTTATCGGCGTCAACCCGCGGCAAAGGGACGGGGATCTTTCAGTGGCTGCTGACTCTTGGTATCGTTGCGGCCGCCCTGATTGGCATTTACTTCAGCTATCGCGTGGCTGAAGTGACCTCCGTCGCGAACGCCGCCACTATCTTCGCTTTCAAGGACCTGGCATGGCGTCGCATTTTTTGGGTCTCACTGCCGCCCGGCATTCTGTTCGTGATCGGCAGCCTGCTCGTGTCGGAGTCTCCACGCTGGTTGTTCCGACGCGGCCGGACGGAAGCCGCCCATGCCGCCCTTCTTCGCTCCCGCACTGCCGAAGAAGCCAGTTCCGAGCTGAAGGAAATGCAAGAGATTCTTGCTTCCGAAAGGGCCCAAGCCCTGGGCGGCGCAAAGATCAAAGAATCGCTTTTGCGGCGGAAGTACGTGATTCCGTTCCTGTTGGCCTGCGTCATTCTGTTCTGCAACACGGCTACCGGAATTAATTCGCTTATTGGTTACAACACCAATATTCTTTTGCAAAGTGGTCTTTCCGATGTTCAGGCCCATTGGGGTTACGTCGTTTTTACCCTGCTGAACTTTCTTTTGACCACGGGCGGCGTGTTGCTGGTGGATCGCAAGGGCCGCAAGTTTCTGTTGACGCTCGGAACCGCCGGCATTATTGTTTCGCTGGCCGCAACGGGCGGACTTTTCCGGCGCACGGAGAAACTCCACGTCGATTCCCGCGACACCCTCCAAACGATGGTTGGGCCGGATCAGAATCTTGCGTTCCGTTTCGATCCGGCCGAGGCGAAAACTCTCCTGGAGGCCAAGGGCTACTCCGGCAATGCAATCGGCGCCGGTCGCGCCTCCCTGATCGTCGTCTATTCCTACGGGGATTTCACTGCCGCCACTAACGTCGCACGGTCTGATGATCCGGCAGCACCCGCCATCGCCATTACGCGCGGAAGTTGCGTGCCCGCCAACAAGGTCGAAGCATTTTTCAAGAACCCGTTTGCAAATGTTGATGCCGCTCGAACGGCCCCTCTGAAAATCGACAGGGCTCTCATCAGCGCTGTGCCGGATGTACGCAATGGCTGGCTTGTCGCCATGACTCTGTACACGTTCATGGCGTTCTACGCCATTGGGCCCGGCGTCTGCGTTTGGTTGGCGCTTTCAGAGCTGATGCCGACCCGCATTCGATCCAACGGCATGAGTATCGCCCTGGTCATCAACCAGGTAGTCTCGACTACGCTGGCCGCGATTTTCCTGCCAGTCGTCAGCAATTACGGATACTCGACGATGTTCTTTGTATTCGCCGGCTTCACCGTGATCTATTTCATCACCGCTGTATTTTTCCTGCCTGAAACCAAGGGCAAGACCTTGGAAGAGATTGAAGAGCACTTTGAACGATCCGGGAAACGACCGGATTTGGCCCGCGACAGCGCCGGCCGCGGCTGATTACTGCCAGCGCGATCCGAATCACGGTTTTACGTCGATTTCTAAAGTCTCAGAAGATATCCTACCCAGTGGAGTTCATTTCTGGGTAGAATATCTTCTGAGATATGCCGAAAGATCCAAAAGACTCTTCTGATCGGGTGGAACTCCTACAGGGCACGCTGGACATGCTGATCCTGCGCACGCTGCTGTTCGGGCCCGCTCACGGACACCAGATCGCGAAACACATACAACGCACCACAGAAGACTTGCTGCAAATAGAGCATGGCTCGCTGTATCCGGCGCTGCACCGCCTGGAGCGCAAAGGCTGGCTAGCGGCCAAATGGGAACCCGCCGCAAAGGATCAAAAGCGCGAATTCAAGTACTACCGGCTCACGCCGGCGGGAAAGAAGCAGCTTGCGGCGGAAGAGTCGAAATGGAAGCAAATGGCGGGAGCAATTGCACGTGTGATGTGGCCGGCCGAGGAGGGCTGATATGCGCTGGTGGCGGCGAAAAGATCGCGAACAGGACCTGGATCGCGAGTTGCGGTCGGATCTGGAGTTGGAGGCCGAGGAACAACGCGAAGCGGGCGCGTCCGCGGAGGATGCCGGCTACGCGGCGCGGCGGGCGTTCGGCAACACGACGTTGGTGAAGGAGGAGGTGCGGAGAGCATGGGGCGAAAGATGGCTTGAAGATTTTTTCCAAGATCTTCGTCACGCGGCTCGGCATCTGCGTAAAGCCCCAGGATTCACTGCCGCGGCTGTGATCAGTCTTGCAGTAGGGATCGGAGCCAATACCGCGATCTTCACGATCATCAACGCGGTGCTTCTTAAATCCTTGCCGGTGCGCGATCCGGGAAATTTGGTCTTGCTCGGCGATGCTCACGGCTCAGGCAGTGGCTCCGGAATTCCCCCAGGCGGATCGTTCTCCCTCTATTCCTACGATCTCTACAAACATCTTCAAGACACCAACGTGTTCGCCGGGCTCTGCGCCGTCCAAAGCTCCCAAATTGGTGACGCCAGCGTACGTCTCGCAGGCTGGAGCGAGTCACAGCTTGCACAGGCGAAACTCGTATCCGGAAATTACTTTCAGCTACTTGGTATCAACGCCGCGGTGGGGCGCGCGATTGCTCCCTCCGACGATTCGCCATCCGCGCCGCCGGTTGCGGTTGTTAGTTTTCGCTACTGGAAGGATAAGCTCGGCGGCGATGTCTCCGCGATTCGCTCAACCATCTATATCGGCGGAGCGCCCTTCACGATCATCGGCGTGGCGCCGCCGGAGTTCTACGGCGAAACGCTCAAACCCGATCCGCCTGACTTTTGGCTACCGATCTCGGCCGACCGCCAACTGAACCACGAGCGCGCGGTTGTCGACAATCCCGACGAGCATTGGCTATATCTGCTCGGGCGGCTGACGCCCGGCCTTTCCACGCAGCAAGCGCAGACCCGATTGACGGCAGCCCTGCATAACTGGCTGCTTACCCGCGAGGGATCAGCCATTTCCGCCGACCAACGCAGGAGAATTTCGAAAAGCTACGTCGAACTCACTCCGGGCGGCAGCGGCATTGTCCATATGCAACGGGCTTACTCGCTGACTTTGCGTCTACTGCTGGGCATTTCGATAGCGGTTCTGCTGATCACGTGCGCAAATATCGCCAACCTTCTGCTTGCACGTGGAACTGCGCGAACGGCTGAAACCTCGGTACGGCTCGCCCTGGGAGCTAGCTGGGGGCGTCTAATGCGGCAATCGCTTACCGAAAGTCTAACGCTGGCGCTTACTGGCGGCGCGCTCGGATTGTTGACAGCTTCGGCGGGTACCAAGCTGCTGCTCGCGCTTTTCTTCCGCGGGGCGGATTACGTGCCTATCCAGACCTCGCCCGATCTCCGCGTCCTTGCATTTACGTTCACCCTCTCGTGCGGCGCCGCAGTCGTATTCGGGTTACTGCCGGCGATCCGCATGAGCTCGCAAGCCGCGCCGGTAACCAAGGGCGCGAGCCCAGGAATCAAGGGCTCTCGAATATCCCATCGGCCATTCGGATTCGGCGCGGCTCTGATTGTGGGTGAAGTAGCGTTGTCGCTGGTTGTGTTGGCCGGAGCCGGCACATTTGCCCGCAGCCTTGCGAATCTCAGCAGGCAGCAATTCGGCTTCGATCGCGATCGCGTCCTCGTCGTGAACATCGATACCAGTCATGCCGGCTACAATTACAGCCGGCTGGGCCCGCTCTATCGGCGGATGTACTCTCGCCTGAACTCGCTGCCCGGCGTAAAGAGCGCGAGCTTTTCCTTTTACAGTCCGTTCAATGATTGCTGCTGGGCTTTCAGCGTCGGGGTTCAAGGCTATACGCCCAAACCGGGGGAAGAAGGGCATGCACGGCTGAATCGTGTATCGCCCGGCTATTTCCAGACTCTCGGCACGAAGGTTCTGCTCGGTCGCACTTTCGATGAGCGCGATGCGCCAACCTCGCACAGGGTCGCCGTCGTGACTGAAGAATTTGTTCGCCAGTTCCTGCCAAATGAAAATCCAATCGGCAGGCATTTTGGAATCGGCGGCGAACGCAACGCCGATGAGGTCGAGATTGTTGGCGTAGTCGAAGACGCGAAATACGACAGCCCTCGTGAGGAGCTCATGCCCATGGCGTTTCTGCCCTTGCTTCAAGAGAAAGCCGGGAAATTAGGGTCTTCGGACGATGAGTCGAATTTTGTCAATGCAATCGAAGTCCGCTCTGCCGGCCGGCCGGAAACGATCGCGGCAGAGGTCCGGCATGCTCTGGCCGAAATCGATCCGGGCCTGCCGGTGCTGCGCGTCAGCACGCTCTCGGACGAGATTAACCTCATGCTGAACCAGGAGAACGTAACTGCCGCTCTCGCCATGTTTTTTGGATTCTTGGCTCTCGTACTGAGCTGCCTCGGCTTGTATGGATTGATGGCGTACACGGTTCAGCGCCGAACCAGCGAGATTGGTATTCGCATCGCGCTGGGGGCGCGTCGCGCTTCCGTGATCGGGATGGTGATCCGGGAGGCTCTAGCGCAGGGTTTCATCGGCGTAGCGATAGGCGTTCCCGCCGCCTTTGCCGCTCTTCGGCTAGTTGCGAATCAGCTCTATGGCGTCAGCCCGAATGATCCGAAATACTCCGCCGGGGCGGCTCTTATTCTTCTTCTGTGCATCACTATCGCGGCTTACCTGCCGGCACTTCGCGCTTCACGCGTGGATCCGTTAATAGCATTGCGATACGAGTAGAGACTCATGTTTCGGCGGCGCAAAAAACGCGACGAGGACTTAGAGCGCGAGCTGCGCTCGCACTTGGAACTGGAAGCGGAAGAACAGCGGGAGGCCGGAGCTTCCGCGGAGGAGGCCGGCTATGCGGCGCGGCGGGCGTTCGGAAACACGACAACTATCAGCGAAAATACGCGCGCCACGTGGGGCTGGGCATGGATCGAGAGCACGCTTCAGGATCTTCGATACGCGCTGCGATTTCTGCGCAAGAGCAGGATCTTCACAATCACGGCGGTGCTGTCGCTTGCGATAGGAATCGGGATGAATACTGCGATCTTCAGCCTGCTGGATGCGGTCCTTCTGCGCACCCTTCCGGTTTATTCGCCCAAAGATCTGGTCGTAGTCGCGGAGCGATCAGGCTCACGAGAGTCGTTTTCTCTTTCGTGGCCCGAATTTCAAGCCCTGGGGGAAAATGAGGCTCTGACGGGAATAGCGGCATTCCGGCCCTGGCGTTTTCGCACGACAATTCATGGTGAACCGAAGCTGGTAAACGGCCAGCTTGTGTCGGGCAATTACTTTTCCCTGCTGGGAGTGCCCGCCATTCTCGGCAGAACGCTAGCCGAGCGGGACGATCAAGTCCCCGGCGCGAACCCCGTCGCCGTGTTGAGCTACGACTACTGGCGGCAGGTGTGGAACTCGGATCCGGAGGCGATCGGGCACACGATTGATATTCAGGGGTATCCGTTCACAGTTATAGGTGTGTCGGCGCCCGAATTTTTCGGACTTGAACCTGGCAAAGAAGTCGACATAACTGTCCCGCTGACGATGCAGGCAGTTGCGATGCCCGGCACTCCGTTACTGAACTCTCCGGACGCACGATGGCTGCGCTTGATCGGGCGTCGAAAATCGGGCGTAACGCTGGAACAGGCCCAAGCTAGCCTAGCTCTGAATTGGGCGCGGCTCAGGACCGCGTTTCCGCAGCGCGAAACTCCCGAGTCCCGGCTGGAAGTCCTGCCTGGCGCTCAAGGGCTATACGATCTTCGCCGGCAATTTTCGCTTCCGCTGCGGGCATTGATGGGGGCGGTGGCGCTGGTGCTGCTCATTGCTTGCGCGAACCTCGCCAGCCTCTTGCTGGCACGGGCTACGGCCAGACAGCAGGAGATCGATCTCCGGCTATCGCTGGGCGCGACTCGCGGCAGACTCTTGCGCCAGTTGCTCACCGAGAGCACGCTGCTGTCGGTGGCGGGTGGGATCTGCGGGATAGCACTTGCCTATTTGGGAAGCCGATTCTTAGTGGAAGTTATGTCCAGGGGACGATCTCCCATTTTTCTCGATCTGGCGATTCACACGCGCACGCTGTTATTTACCGCGGCGCTAAGCCTCCTCACGGGCTTGCTATTTGGCGTTTTGCCCGCGCTGCGCGCCACGCGCACAGAGAATCTGCACGGCACTCGCGTGATCGCTAGAAGATCCAGATCCTGGACAACGGCCTTAATCCTTTCGCAAATTTCTTTATGCCTGACAATGCTGGTCTGTGCGGGCCTTCTGCTGGGCAGCCTCGACAAGCTTCGCCATATCGATGCAGGTTTCCGCAGCGACCATGTCCTGCTGATGAGCATCCGCCCGGCACTCAGCAACTACGACGGACCTCGCACCGGCCAGCTCTACCGAGAACTTTACCGCCGTTTCAGCGCGCTGCCGGGAGTAAAGTCCGTGACCTTGTCGGGGGACACGCCGCTCGGAGGCGTCTCCTACACAGCAGGAGCGTCGGTGCCGGGCTCAACCGGCGGGCACATGAATGCCAGTGTGAACATCGTTGGACCACATTTTTTTGAGACTATGGGCATTCCTCTGCTATCAGGACGCGATCTGAATTTGCGGGATGACAATCACGCGCCACAGGTCGCGGTGATCAGCGAGAGCGTAGCGCGAGGCTTGTTTCCGGGTAGACGTCCTTTAGGCCAGCGCATCCAGATCGGCGACGGGACGATGGATGTGGTCGGTGTTGTGAAAGATACGCGCTACAACGGCCTGCGCGAGCCTCCCACGCCGATGGTCTACAAGCCTTACCTACAGTTGGAGGACAGCCCGGAGGAACTATTCTTCGGTATCCGAACTGTTGGAAATCCCGAAGCCATGGTGAGTCTGGTGCGGCGCGAACTACACGCGGCTGCACCCGAGGTGCCAGTCTTCTCGCTGACTACGCTCGACGAACAAGTAGATGCAGGTTTAGTTCGGGAGCGGATGGTTTCCACTCTCTCCGCGTGGTTTGGGGCGTTCGCGCTATTGCTGGCCTCAATCGGCCTTTACGGAAGGTTGGCTTACGCGGTCGTGGAACGCACGCGTGAAATAGGAATTCGCCTCGCTTTGGGTGCGGAAAGAAGCACTGTCCTGTGGACGATTCTGCGGGAGGCGCTAGCACTTGTAGTCTGCGGGGTTCTGATCGGGTTACCGCTCGCTATCGCATCCACGCGAGCGATACGCAGTTTGCTGTACGGGCTGACGCCGTTTGACTCCTCGACGCTGAGCGCGGTTGTTATCGCGATCGTTGCGGTGGGAGCGGTCGCGGGTTACATCCCGGCTTGGCGAGCGTCAAGAGTCGATCCGATGGTGGCATTGAGATACGAATAACGGAGTTTGAGCGATGAAGTGGTGGTGGCGCAAGCAGCGGGAGCGGGATTTAGAGCGCGAGCTGCGCTCGCATTTGGATTTGGAAGCGGAAGAACAGCGGGAGATTGGCGCTTCCGCAGAAGATGCCGAGTACACGGCGCGGCGGGCGTTCGGAAACACGACGTTGGTGAAAGAGGACACGCGCGAAATGTGGGGATGGATGTCGCTCGAACGCTTTTGGCAGGATCTGCGCTTCGCCTGGCGCGCCATGTTGAAGCGTCGCGGCGTAACCGCTATCGCTGTCGTTACGCTCGCCCTCGGTAGTGGCGCGAACACGGCGATTTTCAGCGTGGTAAACACCGTGCTGCTGCGGCCATTGCCTTACAAAGACGCAGACCGGCTGCTGATAGTCTGGGGATACAACCGGTCCCGAGGCTTCGACACCGACCAAGTGTCCCCGCTTGACTTCGCCGATTGGCGATCGCAAAACCACGTCTTCGAAGGCATGGCTGCTTCCACCGATGCGATGTATACACTGACGGGGTCCGGAGAACCGACGCCGATCATCGGGTATCAATTCTCGAGCGATTACTTTCACGTGCTGGGCGCGGCTCCGCTAATCGGGCGCACTTTCCTGAAGGAAGAGGAAGAGCCCGGCAAGAACCACGTCGTAGTCCTCAGTTATCGCCTCTGGCAGAGTCACTTCGGGGGAGATCGAGGCATCGTAGGGAAAACAGTAAAGCTGGATGGCTCGCCCTACACAGTTATCGGCATCATGCCGGCTGGTGTCGATTATCCCGGATCTACCGAGTTGTGGACGCCTCTCGCGATTCCGCCCGAAGCCGTGAATGACCGTGCCTATCGTTTCCTGCGCATCATTGCTCGCCTGAAGCGCGGCGTTACCGTCCAGCAGGCGCGAACGGAGATGAACGCGATCGCCTACCGCCTGGCTCGCGAATACCCGAAGACAAACAAGCAGGAAGACGCGGCCAACATCATCACTCTGCGCGAGACGATCAGCGGCGATATCCGCCCGGCGCTTCTGGTGCTGCTGTGCGCGGTAGGGTTCGTGCTGCTGATTGCTTGTGCGAACATCGCCAATTTGCTTCTGGTGCAAGGGGTCGGACGGCAGAAAGAAATTGCCATCCGCACCGCGCTCGGCGCCAGCAGCTCACGGTTGGTGCGGCAGTTCCTGACAGAGAGCGTTGTGCTGGGACTCGCCGGTGGGCTACTCGGGCTACTGCTAGCGTTGGTTGGAACGAGGGCTTTGGTGGCGATGTTTCCGCCTACCATCTCGAACCTCAGCATCCCGCGCGTGGAGCAGATTCCCGTCGATGGCTGGGTGCTGGCTTTCGCTTTGGCTGTCTCGCTGCTCACCGGCCTGATCTTCGGATTAATTCCCGCTCGGCAGGCCGCGCGGTTAGACACCAACGAGTCATTAAAGGAATCCGAGCGAAGCTTGGCGGGGAGCGTCCACGGTAGCCGCTTTCGCAACGTGCTGGTGATGGCCGAAGTCGCGTTGTCGCTGATTCTACTCGCCGCCGCCGGTCTCACCATGAAGAGCTTCGCCCATCTGCTTGGGGGTGATCTGGGATTCAATCCTCAAAATGTGCTCACTATGCGCCTGCTGTTACCGCAACAGAAATACAAGACAGAGGCTCAGCAGCTCGCTTTCAGCGATCAGGTTCTGGATCGTCTCAAGCAGCTTCCAGGCGTGAAATCGGCGGGCACGGTAACTTTCCTTCCTCTCAGCGGATGGTGGGGAACGCGCGGGGTGTCACTCCGAGGCCAATCGACGCGCCAGCAACAACGGATCGCGGTGTGGAGTTCTGTCACGCCTGACTATTTCCGCGCCTTGGGTATTCCTCTTATCGCAGGCCGTTTGTTTACCGACCGTGACGCGAGCGGCGCTCCAGCAGTCGCGATCATTAGTAAGACGCCTTGCGCGGCAGCTCGCGCCGAACCAGGATCCTGTGGGCAAACGGATCAACGTCGATGGCCTGAAGGCTCCGGTCGAGATCGTCGGCGTGGCGGGCGACGTACATCAGTTGGGTATGACTTCGGAGATAACGGCGGAAATTTATCTGCCCTTCTCTCAAGTGCCGGCACCGCTCATCTGTGTTGCTATGCGCGGCGGCCGATCCCGCGGGACTGGCTCGAGCGGCGCAACGCGCAGTCTGGGCAGTGGATAAGGACCAGGCCGTTTCGTTCGTCATGAGCATGCAGGAACTCGTGTCGGAGTCGCTAGCGCCGCAGCGCGTCATTACTGTTCTTCTCGGCGTTTTCGCGGGGATGGCCCTGCTGATGGCGGCAGTGGGAATTTACGGGGTTATCTCATTTTCCGCAGCCCAGCGTACTCATGAGATCGGCGTGCGCATGGCGCTGGGCGCTGGTTCCGGTGACGTACTGAGACTGATGGTGGGTCAAGGGCTTGTGCCGGTTATAGCGGGTCTCGCCTTGGGCCTGGCGGGATCGTTCGGGCTCATGCGGTTTCTTTCGAGCCTGCTCTATGGCGTTCGCCCATCGGATCCGCTGATCTTTGCGATTGTCTCGATCGTACTGACTGGAGCGGCGCTGGCGGCAAGCTACATTCCCGCACGGCGGGCGATGAAAGTGGAGCCGCTGGTGGCGTTGCGACACGAGTAGATCAGCCGCTTTCGCCGGCAGCGTTTTCGCAAGCGTTGCGGCGCTGCTCGAGGAATCGCCGTTCCATGGGGTTACGCGCGAGGGTGAGGGCCGTTTGATAGTGCTCATGCGCCATCTTGCGGCGGCCGCTACGAAGCTCAAGCTCGCCCAATGCCGCGAAGTAGAACGGGTAGGTGGCGAGGCGATCACGACCGGCGATGGCGCTGATCTCTTCGAGCCCGCGTTCGGGACCTTCGTGTTGCGCGAGAGCTATAGCACGATTGAGCGCAATGACCGGGGAAGGACGAATTGCCAGCAACGTGTCGTACAGCGAAACGATTCGCCCCCAATCGGTATCCTCCGTGCGGCCCGCGCGGGCGTGAACCGAAGCTATCGCAGCCTCCACGTGATACTCGGTGAGATCGGGACCGGTGGCTGAAAGGTCGAGAAGTCTCTGTCCTTCGGCAACGAGCGTTCGATCCCATCGCGACCGGTCCTGGTCGAACAGTGAGCTCAGGTTACCGGAGGCATCGAGGCGCGCGGGCAAGCGGGCGGCGTGGAGGCACATGAGGGCGGACAGCGCGTATGTTGCAGGGGTTGCCGCGAGGGGATGCTCGCAGAGCAAGGCCGTGAGACGCATGGCCTCACGGCAAAGGTCGACGCGAACGGCGGATTCGGGCGAAGCGCCGTGATAGCCCTCGTTAAAGAGCAAATAGAGAGCGCGTTGGACGGCTGAAAGACGTACGTGGAAGTCGGCGTCCGCGATATCGAACAGCGTCTTCGATCCGGCGAGCACCTTCTTCGCACGCGAGATGCGCTTCTCGATGGCCGCGTGACCGCTGACGAAGGCGCTCGCGATCTCACTCACGCTGAAGCCGCACAAGATGTGGAGCACGAGCGCAACCTGCGCCTCCTCCGGCAGCCGAGGATGGCAGCAGGAGAACATCATGCGGAGCTGATCGTCTTTGATTGCGTTTGCCCCGAAGGCTTCTTCGACGATTGGAGCGAGCGTCCATTCGCTCTCGAGCAGGCGACCCAGCTCGGGAGCGAAGGTGCGAGCCGTGCGCTCACGCCGCAGGACATCGAGAGCGCGATGCTTCGCGGTGGCCATGAGCCATGCGGAAGGGTTCTCCGGAACACCGCGGAATTTCCAAACTTCCAGGGCGCGGCAGAAGGCGTCTTGTACGACATCTTCCGCCAGCGCCAGATTGTGAACTCCGAAAATATGGGTCAGGGCGGCGACCATGCGCCCTGACTCGCGCCGGAAAAAATGCTCGCTGGGTTCCACTACATATTCATTTTCAGGACCGGGCGTACTTCCACAAGACCGCCGCGTTCGAAAATTGGGCAGCCCAACGAAAGTTCGACCGCTTGGTCGAGATCCTTGGCTTCTATCAGGGTGTATCCGCCGACGATGTCCTTGGTCTCGGCGTACGGGCCGTCGGTGATGGTTTTCTGTTTACCCTTGACGAGCTTGCCGGTTCGCTCCAGCGGGTGGCCGGGATCCTTAATGTGGCCTTTATCGCCGAGTTCCTTCATCCAAGCGACCCACTTCTGCATGGTCTGTTGCATTTCTTCCGGGGATCCGGACGGGCTCGCGCCACGGTACAAATAGGTAAATTCACTCATGATGATCTCTCCTTTTCAGTTTCCTAAGTTGATGTTCCGAAGCTCTTGGTGCTTCAACTCGTTAACGTTTGAGGGACGCGGGAGCGGACAATTTTTATGGAGCTGTCCGTGATTTCAATAATGTTTGAGCGAATAACGTCGTCAGCTTCTGGAAGGCGCGTTCGGCCTGGCTCGGATTATAAACGGGACTGTCCGGCATGGTCCAACCGTGCGAAGCACCTTCGTAGACCTCGCTTTCGTGTTGGCCGCCCCACGCCTGGAGTGCCCGATCGAGCTTTTGAATGGCCTCTTCCGGCATGCTGCGATCCTGGACGGCATGGCCGAAATAGAGCCGCGCTTTGATACGAGGCAGAGCCAAATGCGGGCTGGTTGGATTATCGGTGAAGAGACTACCGCCGTGAAACGAGGCGGCCGAGACAATTTTGTCCGGTCGGGCAGCGGCGATTCGCATGGCCATAGCGCCCGAGAAGCAATAGCCGACAACGCCCAGTCCATCCACTGTGACGGATTTCTGAGCGGCCAGAAAATCGACATAAGCGGAGCCATCGCGCTCCATGGCTTCGGGTGTTAGCGGGCTCGCCAATTCGGCGAAACGCTTTTTGGTCCGCTCATCTGCCATATTCAATGGAAATTCGATGAGCGGCGGGCGTCCGGTCCGGTAGAAAATGTTGGGCATGAGGACCGTATAATTTTCAGCGGCAAGGCGACGCGCCATTTCGCGGTTGGAGTCGCGAATACCGCCAATATCGGTCAAGTGAATGATGCCGGGCCAGCGGCCTTCGCCTTCAGCGCGGTAGAGAAAACCATCAGATGTTCCATCAGGCGTGCGTATCTCGATCTGTTCTTCAATCATTGGCAACTCTACTCATAATGTAAGGCGACGATGGGATCGACGCGAGCCGCCCGGGCGGCCGGAATACAAGCGGCGACACTGGCCGTCACAAACATGAGTGTACTTGCCGCGGACAGGATAGTTGGATTCGCGGGAGCCACTCTTCGCCTCGGGTTGCGAACGAATGAGCGTAATGCGAACCGAATGTCAGCTTGCTTTCGAGCAGCGAACGAGGGGTCTCCAGTTCTTCGGCCAAGTCTTTTTCAAGCCGCGCCCGATGAAAAAAGAAAAGCAGCCGTTTCCAGAAATGCGGCAAACGAATCATGTCTTGACCTCACGCCATCTCGAGTACTTTTTGAATCGCGCCGATCAGACGCGCAAATTCTTCACGCTCGAGCGCAAGCTGCTTGCGGCCAGAGGCAGTGAGTTGGTAATAACGGGCGCGCCGATTGTTTTCGGAAGCTCCCCATTCGGCCTTCACCCAGCCATTTAGTAAGAGGCGCTGCAGAGCCGGGTAAAGCGAGCTTTCCCCTACCTGCAACACGTCTTCCGAGACCTGCTTCAGGCGCTGCGCGATGCCATAGCCGTGCATCGATCCGAGGGCGAGCGTCCGCAAAATGAGCAAATCGAGGGTGCCGGGAAGTAGCTCGGAACTGGTTGAGTTCTTACCCATCGCCTATCGATGGAAGTGTAAAACGGTTTGACGGAAGAAGTCAATGACGGAAGAAGTCAATATAGATCGCCTCAGGCGGCTTGTCTCCGCGACGTTTCGTGGCTGGGAGACTGGCTGTCTCGGGAACGCCGTCGAAACAAAGCTCCACTTTCGGCGGTTGAAAATTCGAAGCCATTTGCATGAAGCGGCTCGCACGAGGACATCCTTTTGGGCTTCCAGTTCCTTCTTTCGGCGGGCGTGCTGGAGCTCGCGCAGCTCGGCGGCGTCCTTTGCCATACGGCGGGCCAGCCGCGCTTCCTGAAGCTGCAAGTTGCGAAGCTGCTTTTCGTAGGTCAGGAAAGTTTCGAGCTCGATCAGGCCGGGACGGAGAGCCTCGTCGTGATCCTTGAACTTGTCGGCAAACTGCACGTGGCCTCGTGCATAGATGGCCATTTCGAGCCCGGGGATCCGGCCGAGACGCCAGGCGGTATCGGCAATGGATTGGACCAGATCGCACTCGCGGGGGCCGACGGGAGAGAGTTCCTTTTCATAAGCGGCGATGTGGCGCTGGTAGTCGGCGGCATCGTCAGTGTGGAGCAGGACGGTGCGACCGGTGAGCCCTGTTTTGACCGCATTGAGGCAGGAAGTGGCTTTACCGTCTAAACTCGTTGGGCCGGTGCTGAGCTGGGCGTTGGCACGATTGGCCTGCAGTTGGGCCGGGGAAACGGTATCGGTCGCTGACGCTTCCGGCTCGGAATCAAGCTGGATCGCGACGGAGTGAACTGCGGTTTTCTCGGCTTTGCGGGCGAGTTTGGCGGCTTGGCGCTCGGCGGCGCGGCGGATGGATCGGGCTGTCATCTTCGATGGGCTCCTGAAAAAGAAATGGCCCGCGACACGAGGGACGTGTTGCGAGCCTGCGAGAACATAGCACACGAAAGCGGGAAAACGTTCTTTGTACGTTGAAAATTCGCCGTAAGCTGCGGATTCGACGACAAATAGAAATTTCGCTCGAGCTGTGATTTTGCCCGCCATCGTTTGTGGTCACAATTCAGCCGCTCGGGTTTCTATTAGTCAGGAGGAGCACAATACGGGAGTAAAGGGACGCACGGAACCACCAAGACCGCTCTTTGTCTTGACGGCAATGGCGGTGCTAGCCGCACTGTATTTCGGCAAAGATGTGCTGATTCCGTTCGCGCTGGCAGTGTTGGTGAGCTTTTTGCTGGCACCGCCGGTCGGCTGGCTGGAGAAGTTGCGGCTGGGACGGCCAGTTTCCGTAGTACTGGTTCTGTTGATCACATATTCGATTGCCGGAGCGCTGATCTGGGTGGGAGCGGAGCAGTTTTCGAGCATCCTAACCGGCCTGCCGGAGTATCGCTCAAATATTGAGGCAAAAGTAGATCGACTGGAGAACGCGGCTGACGGGTCTTCGCGATTTTCGAGGGCGGTTGCGAGCGTAAAGGCGGTCGCCACAGAACTGACGCCCGGCAGCACCGATTATGAAAAACGTCGCGATTTAAAAAGAGGCGAAAACTCGCGGAGCCCGATAGTTAATCCGGAGAAACCCATTCCGGTCGAAGTGGTGAAACATGGTGAAGGATTCGGCGGGGCCCTTGGGCAGATCGGTTCGTCGCTCGCCTATGTCGCGGGAACGTTGGCTGCAGTGGTGGTCCTGAGCCTGTTCATGCTGATAAAGCGGGCCGATCTGCAAGACCGGATCTTTCGGCTGTTTGGCGGCGGACGAATCAACGTGGTGACCACCGCAATGGGGGATGCGGGAAAGCGCGTTAGCCGCTATCTGCTCGCGCAACTATGCGTCAACAGCAGTTTCGGATTGCTGCTGGGCACAGGATTATTCTTCATTGGAGTTCCCTATCCGGTTTTCTGGGGGGCGCTGGCTGCGGTACTGCGGTTCATTCCATATGTAGGTACGTTTATTGCGGCTGCCTGCCCTTTTCTGCTGGCACTGGCGGTATTTGATGGGTGGAAACAGCCGCTCCTCACCTTGGTCTTATGGGGCGTAGTGGAAGCGGCGGTCTCGGCAGCGCTGGAGCCGTGGCTTTATGCGGCCCGGGCAGGCATTTCTTCCCTTGCAGTGCTACTCTCGGCGGCGTTCTGGACGATGCTGTGGGGACCTATCGGGCTGATTCTCGCCACACCGCTGACGGTTTGCCTGGTCGTTCTCGGAAGGCACGTTCCGCAGCTTGAATTTCTGTACATCCTGTTCGGAGATGAACCAGCGCTTGCTCCGGAAGCTTCCTATTATCAGCGGCTGTTGTCGCGCGACGGAGATGAAGCGCGAGAGGTGTTGGAGAACTACATCAAAGAGAAGCCGCTGATTGAACTCTACGACCAAGTGTTGATTCCGGCGCTTTCGCTAGTGGAGCACGACCAGCATGAGGGAGAACTCGATGAGAAGCAGCAGAGATTCATTTATCACACGACCCGGGATCTCATTGAGGACTTCGGCGAGGAGTTTGCGTCGGCTGAGATCCAAGTAACCGCCAATCCTGAAGCACCGCGCGGATCGATCCTGATCGTGCCGGCGCGGGATGAAGCAGATGAATTGGCTGGATTGATGCTGGCACAAATCCTGCGGAACTGCGGTTATGAGCCGAAAACAATTCCGGTGGGATTTGTTGGAGACATGCTGGCGCAGGTCGCGAAAGAGAAACCGGAGTTCCTGTTCATATCCGCAGTTCCTCCCTTTGCGCTGAGCCATGCGCGCTCAATCTGCCGACGAGCGCGGCAGCGTGTGCCCGATGTGAAACCGGTCATCTGTTTCTGGGGACTGAAGGAGGACAGCGAAGAGGCGCGAAACCGTTTAGGGACGGGTTGCTCCGATTACGTGGTGAACAGTTTGTCGCAAGCAGAACTGCAGTTGCGGCTCTTTAATCCGGAGCCGGGCGGCGAAGCAGTTAAGCCGGACCAGCCAGAGCAAGGTCAGCGAGAGCGCGAAGAAGTGGAGGCTAGGCGGTAGGGGCTAAGCGCGGCTGTATGGGTCCCTTTCATCCTAAAAGGTACTTGCGTTTTAGCAGTTTTTCGGTGACTTGCGGAAACTCTTCCCGTCAGGTCTGAATCAGCTTGAGTATGAGCACAGCAACAGGCAATGCAAAGGCGAGCGGCACGTTTCAGTTAGGCGGTGATTTGACAGTACATCGCCTGGGATTCGGCGCCATGCGGATTACTGGACAGGGCATCTGGGGCGAGCCGAAGGACCCGGAGGAAGCGCGCAGAGTACTTCGCCGCGCAGTGGAATTGGGAGTCAATTTCATCGATACGGCAGATTCGTACGGACCGGAAGTCAGCGAACGGATCATCGGCGAGACATTGTATCCGTATCCGAAAGACCTCGTGGTTGCGACCAAAGGCGGACTCACGAGACAAGGACCCAACAAATGGCTGCCGGTAGGACGGCCGGAGTATTTGCAGCAGTGCGTCGAGATGAGCCTACGCCGGTTGCGAGTCGAGCGGATCGATCTGTATCAACTGCATCGCATCGATGAAAAGGTCCCGGTGGAAGAGTCACTGGGAGCGCTTACCGAGCTTCAGAAGGCGGGGAAAATCCGGCACATCGGCTTGTCGGAGGTCTCACCGGATGAAATCGAACGAGCGAAGAAGACGGCCGAGATTGTCAGCGTGCAGAACCGATACAATATCGGCGATCGCGGACACGAAGAGACGTTGAACTACTGCGAAGAACACAAGCTCGGATTTATTCCGTGGTTTCCGGTAGCGGCGGGCAAACTGGCGGAGCCGAACGGCCCGTTGGCGAAGTTCGCGAAGCAACATGGTGTAACGGTTGCGCAGTTGTCGCTGGCCTGGCTGCTACATCGTTCGCCAGTGATGCTACCCATTCCAGGCACATCGTCGGCGAAGCACCTGGAAGAGAATATCGGCGCCGCGGCGGTGAAGCTTGCCGACGAGGACTGGCGGCAAATCGAAGAATCCGTGGAGCCGGTGCAAGCGGCCGGGGCATAAATGGAGTCATGACCGTTTACTACGCGCATCGGGTTTAGCGGTTTACCTGTTCCTTGGGTTGTCCTTGAAATTGAGGGCAAAATACGGATAGTTGTAGTTCGGCCCTTTGCTTGTGCGCTGCAGGAACTCTCCACCCTGGAGATGACCGACGCCCAGCCCAAAATTGACATGCCGGTTCAGTTCGTACCATGTGTAGGCGTCGTATTCCCGACCAATGTGCGTCCCCGACTTTCCGGTCGGGTCGCGAATGATCATCCCTCCGGATGTGTTGTAAAGCCAATCGACAGAGCTGGCTAGCCAAAGGTCCAAATACTGCCCTGTTACCGTCCAGCGGTGCCGCGGCTCGAGGGTCAATCCGACTCGTTGGGAAACGATATTTTGCCAGCCGAACTGATCGATTATGCCGAAGCGATCGTGAGCCGTGGGATACATAGAGTCGAATGTGCCGTGCTGTCCGTCGACGCTATTTTTGTCACCGGAAGCATAGTCATACTGCCAGAACATTCGTGGCTTCCACCATAGCCGGTCGATTCTGTAGGCAGCACCTATGGTTGCCGCCCAAGCATCGATGCGGTTGGGACCATCACTGCCCCGCTCGCCGATCCATTCCGCTGAATAGTCTAAGCTCCTGAGCATCAGGCCTTTGAAGCGCGCACCGTATGCCCATTCATTCTGCTTGCCAGTCTTGATTTTCCCGGAGGTTTCGATCGGCACACCTGGCTGCAAGCGCCAGAGGACGAACGGTTCCAAGGTAGAACTGCGAACGAGGCGATCTATGCCGCCATAGACGCCATAGATGTTGTTTCCGTCCTGGCGATGGCTGATACCTTCTGCCTGGGGAACAACCGCCGAGGCACCGAAAAGGCCCACGCGGTAGCGATCGAAATGAAGATTGGTCACGATGGCATCGTAGGATCGCGCTTGGTTACGCCATTCCGAGTTGGCGATGATGGTGTTGTTGTAGTTGATCAGCTGGCGGCCCACGCGCACACTGATCCATTGTTTTTCCGGATCACCGAATTGAAGGTAAGCCAGTTTCAGATCCCAGGCGTTCAAATTCGGCGGCCCCCAAGGCGGCTTCTGCATGAAGGGCCGCGCATCTTGCACCTCTGTTACGACTTGGAACCAAGTTGCGGGCGTTACTGTCATCAGCAGGCGCGAGCGGAGCAGCAGGTAGGAATCGTTGTTATTCAACTTGAAATTGCCGTTGTGGTAGCCCTCATACCGGAGCCGCTCCTCCCATCCGAAGCTGATCCATTTCGGCAGCTGTCGGTTGAGCTGGGTGGCCGGATCGAAGTTCGGCAGATCGTAGGGTGCGGTCGTTCCAAAGGATCGGTAGGCGGCGCCGTTCAGAAAGCTGAGCGGGTTTGAGGCCGGGCCAGTGATGAAGGCGCCGCCATAGGCGCTGCCACCGTTCTGAGTAGTAACATCATCCTGCGCCCTAAGCGGAAGGGGCGCGATCAAAATCAGCGCCGCGGCGATTCCGAGAGCCGCTGTGCCCAATCGTCTTAAGAAACTGCCAAAAGGTCTCGGCCACCTGGTTCTAAGCACTGCGATGAGCTTTCGACACGAAGCAACCTGTGAGGTCCGCCGTCCGGTCGGTTGGAAATTGGCCGGCGCAGAGCGCTGCGGATCATAGAGCCGGAGCTGAGGGGACTCGTAGGATTCAGGTTTTGGCAATCAAGTGTTCGCTTGGAGCAGAATCTTCATGTAAAACACTGTCACAGCTCTCTTGCTTTTGCAACTCCGCGGACAAGTGACCAATCGCCATCGCACAGATACCGTGAGACATGTGTTGTCGTTCGCCAGAATTACATCTTCTGGCGCAAAGGCTTGAGTCGCACGGTACCGGATAAGCAAATTCCCAGTGCTCGTCGATCCGGTGCGCGGACATCCCGCGTGGATGCTACCTTAAATAAATTCAGTGGCACTCAACGCGAACGCGCATCTCCGGTGCAGCGCCGGAGATTGTGGAACAACGCTAGATCTGCATGAGCGCGCGCTGGCGTGTCCGAAATGCGGTGAATTGCTGGAGGCGGTGGTCGAACCGGAGCAGGTGGATCCCCGAGAACTGAAGGGGCACTGGCTGGAGCGGCGGCTGTCGCATGCACCGCAGGATGCGAGCGGAGTGTGGCGGTTTCGCGAGTTTCTGCCGGGCGGTTACCCTGACAAGGCGATTGTCTCTTTGGGTGAAGGCAACGTGCCGCTGGTGCGCGGTTATAAGACGGCAAAGTGGGCCGGCGTCGAACGGCTGTGGTTTAAACATCTCGGATGGAATCCTACAGGGTCGTTCAAAGATCTGGGGATGACGGCCGGAATGACAGAAGCGAAGTTCGTGGGCGCGAAAGCGGTCGCTTGTGCTTCTACGGGAAATACCGCGGCTTCCCTGGCCGCCTATGCGGCGCGCGCGGGGCTGACGGCCCGAGTGTACCTGCCGGCCGGCCAAGCTTCCGCGAACAAGCTGGCTCAAGCGCTGGACTTTGGCGCCGAAATTGTGCAGATTGAAGGCAGCTTCGACGATGCGCTCAACACACTGCTGAACGGGGGCGACCCCGATCTGTACTTCCTGAACTCGATCAATCCGTTTCGCATTGAAGGACAGAAGACGGCGATGTTTGAAATGCTTGAGCAGTTCGGCTGGGAGACGCCGGATTATCTGGTTGTGCCAGGCGGGAATCTGGGAAATTCGTCGGCGTTCGGAAAAGCATTTCGCGAGTTGAAGCAGTACGGGTTCATCGACCGTATTCCGCGGATTGTGATTGTTCAGGCGGAGGGCGCGAATCCGCTGGCACGAATGTGGGTCTCAGGGTCGAAAGAGCTTAGGCCGGTGGAGAGGCCAGAGACCGTTGCGACCGCAATTCGTATCGGAAATCCGCGTTCGTGGAAAAAAGCGCTGACGGGTGTAGCGCTGAGCGGCGGGATGGTAATGGACGTTACCGATGAGGAAATAGGAGAAGCGAAGGCAATGATCGGACGCGATGGAATCGGCTGCGAACCGGCGTCAGCCACAACGCTGGCAGGCATTCGTAAATTGATCCGCAGTGGGCAGATGGATCAGGATGCGACGATCGCCGCAGTGCTAACCGGCCATGCTCTGAAAGACACGGATTACATCATTAAGGCGCAGAACATGAAGGGGCAGAACAAGCGAGAGGCTGAAAGTGCGGCGATAGCCGTCCACTAATTCAGTGGATACGATGAGCGAGCTACCGTCTGAGTTCGAGATTCGAGTTCCCGGCTCTATCGCTAACATCGGGCCCGGGTTTGACACGCTGGCAGTTGCCGTACAGCTCTATCTGACACTTTCGGTGCGAGTGGGACATGGCTCGAACGAGCTGCATTTCGAATTTCGCGACTGCCACATCGATGGCGATAACTATATCGACCGGGCGTTCCGGTTCGTCGCCCTGCAGCAGGGCGGGCAGTTCCCTTCCCTGCACGTAGAGGTGCGGAGCGATATTCCCGCGAAAAGCGGCTTGGGGAGCAGCGCGGCGGCTACGGTTGCCGGACTACGGTTATACGAAGCGATTGCAGGACCGCTTCCGGCGCAGGGATTGTTAAACGCCGCGTGCGCGCTCGAGGGACATCCTGATAACGTAGCCGCGGCGCTGCTCGGAGGTTTGACGGTAAGTTGCCAGTTACCCGACCGCTCAGTATTTGCGGTAAAGCTGCAGTGGCCGGACTCGCTGCGATTCGTTGTGCTGACCCCCCGATTCGCGTTGTCCACGTCGGCTTCGCGGAACGTGCTGCCCGAACGAGTAAGCCGCGAAGATGCAGTGTTCAATCTGCAACGCGTAGCGCTGTTTTTGCAAGCGATTCAAAGCGGAAATTTCGGAGTATTGAGAGAGGCGCTGCAGGACCGGCTGCATCAGCCTTTTCGACAGAAGCTGGTGCCGGGACTGGAGCGGGCGCTGGGATTGCAGCATCCAGACCTGCTGGGCATTTGTCTCAGCGGCGCGGGACCGTCGGTGGTGGCGCTGACGGAACGAAATCTGGACGCGGTGCAAGAATTACTCGAAGGCGCGTTCCGAGCGGAGGGCGTGCCCTTCTCGGTGCGGCGGTTGCGCGCGCATCAAAATGACGACGCAATTCTGGATTTGAGCACCGCGGGCGAACACAGCCGATTCGCTTAGGTCGTCTGCGCGATCGAAGAGATTTTGCCTAACTGACATTCTTCGTGAACCGCCCGGACGGCTCGCTCAAGGCTATCCAGGCGAACGACAATGCCGATGGTCAGTTCACTGGATCCTTGGGCGATGGCGATGATGTTGATCTTTTCGCGCGAAATAGCCGTAAAAACGCGCCCGGCGAGCCCCGGGGTGCCTCGCATGCCTTCGCCCACAACAGCCATCAGGCCGACGTTCTCATCGACTTCGATCGGCTTCAGGTAGCCGTGCGCCAGCTCAATCGAGAGATTCGACTCGAGAACTTCCAGCGCTGCCGTGACGTCCTGTTTGCGGATTAAGAAGCAGAAACTCTGGCGGTAGCTGGAACTGGTGAAGACCAAGATTTCTACATTCGCGAGTGCAAGAGCGTCAAGCGCGCGGGCCATGAGGCGGGTCCCGCTAAGGACCGCATTGGCGGGTTCCATGGAGATAAGCGCGACGTTTGACATCGAGGTGACAGCGCGGGCGCCCTTCGGCTCGTCAAAGTGCGACACGATTTTGGTACCGGGCTTATGAAGCGCAAAGCTGTTCTTGCTCCAAATCGGAATGCGCTTTTCGACAAGAGGCGCGAGAGTGCGGGGATGCAGGACTTTAGCCCCGTTGTAGGCGAGCTCGGCGGCCTCAGCGTAGGTGACTTCGTCGAGGACGGCAACATCTGAGACGAGACGCGGATCGGCGGTCATGATGCCATCGACATCGGTCCATATCCAGAGCTCTTCGGCATCGAGGGCGGCCGCGAGAATGGAGGCAGAGAAATCAGAGCCGCCGCGGCCGAGAGTCGTGGGACGGCCGTCCACGGTGGCGCCGTTAAAGCCAGTAACGACAGGGACGGTTTGCGTTTCAGCGAGGGGAAGAAGACGTTCGCAGCAGCGCTGCCGGGTGAGATCCATCTGGGGCGACGCATTGCCGAAGACGGCATCGGTGACGATGATGTCGCTTCCATTCACGGCCTGTGATGGAACGCCGGTGCTTTCGAGATAGTGAACCAGCAGAACAGAAGAAAGGCGCTCACCGATGGCAATGGCTTCGTCAACGGAACGGGGAGGCCGTTCGCCGAGCATCAGGATGCCGTTGGCGATGCGATGAAACTCAGAGATAAGGGAGTGCACGGCTTCGGTGGCGGAGTCGCGAAGAGCGGTTGGCGCGGAGCCCAGTAACGAACCAGCGGCCGAGAGGTGACGATCCAGGAGCGTGAGCAGATTGGCATCGATTGCGGCGCGGTCGCCGAGTTCGGCGTGGCGCAACGTTTCGACCAGCAAGTCTGTAATTTTGGACATCGCGGATACAACCACCACGACGGGATGTTTGCGCTGCTGCTCCGAGATGATGCTCGCGGCGACGCGCATGCGGTCGGCGGTGCCCATACTCGTGCCGCCGAATTTCATGACGAGCAAATTGTTCAACGAGGGACCTCTACCTATGATGGCGGAGAGGGTTGGCGGCGGCGCGGGAGCTCGTTCGCCTTACCAAGCTGGCAGGCGTGGCCGAAGTTCGCGGCTTGCCAGCGAAGGTGTAGGTTAGCAAATTTCACAATAAGCAAATTGTTCAATGAAATGACCGCTGTTAACGAAGGACTGCTATTTTATGATGGCAAGTATGGACATGTGCCAAACATGTTTTGTATTCTGAAGACATGTCCAAGATGGTGCAGATAAGAGACGTGCCGGAGCAGGTTCACGGCACGCTGAAAGCTCGCGCGGCTCGCGAGGGCATGAGCCTGTCGGACTTTATCAAGCGGGAATTGGAGCGCAGCGTGGATCGTCCTACGATGCGGGAATGGTTAGAGCAGACTCGTGAATCGCGGCCGATTCCGGCGGGACGGAGCGCCGCGGAAATCGTCCGTGAATCGCGAGATAAGCGGTGATCGTCCTCGATGCCTCTGTAGTTGTAGAGCTTCTTACAAACAGCGGACTGGCCGATCACATCAGGCGTGATATGGCTCGATGCGGCGACTCCTTCATTGCTCCCCATCTACTGGATGTGGAAGCGATGAGCGCACTTCGAAAGCTGGCTGCGAGCCATCGGATCGACTCACATCGAAGCAAGCAGTTTTTGACCGCACTTTTGGCACTCCCGGCAGAGCGCTACGCGCATACTCCTTTATTAGACCGAATCTGGGAGCTGCGACACAATTTTACGGCCTATGATGCCGTCTACATTGCGTTGGCTGAAAAGACGAATTCCGTCCTTTACACCTGCGATGAAAAATTGTGTAAAGGCCACCGTGCCCGAGTCGTGCTGTTCACGACATAACTGGCTGCGCTGTTCTCTCGGGTTGAGGCTTTGATGTATACTTATTCATAGGAATGAATAAAGATTCAAAGGAGGATCTCTGATCGTGGCTGCTCCCATCTATCAACCAAGTCAGGCGCGGGTGATCAATCTGCGCCACGATCTGGATCTCTCGAGCGAACAGTTGAGCGGTTTGCTGGAACTGGCTCAGCAGGTGAAGCAATCGCGGCAGCGGTATGCGGCGGCGCTGAAGGGGCGGTACGTCGCGCTGCTGTTCGAGAAGCCATCGCTCCGGACCCGGATGACTTTTGAGCTGGCAATTAAGCAACTCGGCGGGGATTGTGTTACGCAGATCGGGATGATCGCGGATCGGGAGCCATTAAAGGATGTCGCGCGGAACCTGGCGCGCTGGACGGACGGAATTGTGGCGCGGACGTTCGCGCAGGAGACCGTGAACGAACTGGCGCGGTGGTCGGGACTGCCGGTGGTGAATGCGCTGACCGACCTGTATCATCCCTGCCAGGCATTGGCGGATGTGCTGACGTTAAAAGAGCATTTCGGAAAGCTGCGGGGGCTCAAACTGGCGTACGTGGGTGACGGGAATAACGTGGCGCATTCGCTGCTGCTGAATTGTTCACGGCTAGGGGTGAGCTGTTCGGTGGCAACTCCGGCGGGTTATGAACCGAACACGAAGATTGTGGCGCAAGCGATCGAGTTCGCGCGGACTTCAGGCGCCCGCGTCGACATCACGAATGACGGGGTCGAGGCCGTTACCGGCGCACATGCCGTCTATACGGATGTTTGGGCCAGCATGGGGCAGGAATCAGAGGCGGAACAGCGAAACAAAATATTCGCGCCGTATCAAGTCAATGAAGGGCTGCTGAAGCGCGCGCGCACGGATGCCATTTTCATGCATTGCTTGCCTGCGAAGCGGGGCCTGGAAGTGACCGACGGCGTAATGGAATCCGAACAGTGCGTCGCTTTCGATCAGGCGGAAAATCGTTTGCATGTTCAGAAGGCTTTGCTGCTGATGCTGCTGCAGTAGCGGCGAACGACAGTCTTCAAATCGACCAGCGAAGTGTGGTGGTGGCGATGCGCGCCGACGCGCCTTCGAAGGACAATACAAAGGAAATGAATAAGACGAAAGCGAAGAAGGTGGCGCTCGCCTACTCGGGCGGGCTGGATACATCGATTATCATTCCGTGGCTGAAAGAGCACTACGGCTGCGCGGTGGTGGCGGTGTGCGGCGATATCGGGCAAGGCGGCGAGGAATTAGAGGGTCTCAGGGAAAAAGCGCTCAAGACGGGCGCGTCGGAAGTATATGTCGAGGACATGCGCGAGGAGTTCGTCAGCGACTACTTATGGAAGCTGGTGCGCTCCGGGGCGGTGTACGAACACAAATATCTGCTGGGCACATCCATTGCGAGGCCGTTACTGGCGAAACGGCAGGCCGAGGTGGCACTCAAGACAGGATGTGATGCGCTGGCGCACGGATGCACGGGCAAGGGTAACGATCAGGTTCGCTTCGAGCTGACGTACAAGGCGATTGCGCCGCATCTTCCAGTGATTGCTCCGTGGCGAGAATGGGACATCAACTCGCGCGAGGATGCGATCGAGTACGCGAAGGCGCATAACGTTCCCATTGCGCAATCGACTACCAAGATCTACAGCCGCGACCGGAATATCTGGCACATTTCGCACGAAGGCGGCGAATTGGAGGATCCGGCGAATGCGGCTCCCGACCGCATCTGGATGCTGACGAAGAGCCCGGCGGAGGCGCCATCCAAGGGGGCCGAGGTGACGATCGGGTTTGAGCATGGCGTGCCGGTTTCGCTTAATGGACAGCACCAACTTACGGGCGTCGGTCTGCTCGAACAGTTGAATGAAATTGGCGGCGAACACGGGATCGGGCGGATCGATCTGGTGGAGAACCGTTTTGTAGGAATGAAATCGCGCGGATGCTACGAGACCCCGGGAGGAACCATCCTGATGACTGCGGCGAGAGAACTGGAAGCGCTGACGCTCGATGGGCGCACACTGCATTACAAGCAGAAGACGGCGCTCGATTACGCGGAGATGGTTTATAACGGGCTGTGGTTCACGCCGGTGCGCGAGGGGCTGGATGCGTTCTTTGAGAAGCTGGCGGAGCCGGTTACGGGAGAAGTAACGATGCGGCTTTACAAGGGCAATCTGGAACCGGTCAGCAGAAAGAGTCAGAATTCGCTGTACAGCCTCGATATTGCGAGCTTCACCATGGGCGCAAGTTACGACCAGAAGGACGCACTGGGCTTTATCAATCTGATCGGGCTGCCCATCAAAGTACGCGCATCGCTTACGAAGCAATGAAGCTCTGGGGAGGGCGGTTCGAGAGCGGAGCTTCCGAAGTATTCGAACAGTTTTCGGGATCACTGAAATTCGACCAAAAGCTGGTGTTTGCCGATATCGCGGGCTCTCAGGCGTTTGCGCGAGCCTTGACGCGGGAGGGCATTCTGACGGTTCAAGAATGCGAAACGCTGGTGAATGCCTTGAATGAGATTGCAAGCGAGGCAGAGGACCCGAAGTATTTCGATGGGGCGGACGACGAAGATGTGCATACATTCGTTATCCGCAAATTGAAAGAAAAGGCTGGAGCGCTTTCGGACAAAATTCACACTGGGCGCAGCCGGAATGAGCAGGTCTCGCTGGATACGCGGCTGTACCTGCGGGCTTCCGGGGATACATTGCTGGCGCAAGTGGCGGACTTGCAGAGCGCGTTGGTGGAGCTTGCCCGCAAGTATCCGGATGCGGTGATTCCGGGTTACACACATTTGCGCCGGGCGCAGGCGGTGCTTTGGCCGCATTATCTGCTGGCGTATTTCGAAATGTTGGCGCGGGACTTCGAGCGGCTGGAGCAGACACGAGCGCGAATTGACGTTATGCCGCTGGGCTCGGGCGCGCTGGCGGGAAGCGGATTCCCTTTCGACCGGGACGAGATTGCCCGCGATCTGCAATTCGCGGCGGTCACGCGCAACAGCATGGATGTTTCGGGCGATCGCGATTTCGCGTTGGATTTTCTGTACGCGTGCAGCATGGTCCTGCTACATCTGAGCCGCCTGGCGGAGGACTGGATCCTCTATTCGGGCGAAGAGTTTAATTGGATGACGCTGGGCGATGGGGTGACCAGCGGGTCCAGTTTGATGCCGCAGAAGAAAAATCCAGATTCGCTGGAGCTGATCCGCGGGAAATCGGGACGCGTCTTCGGCGACTTGACCTCGCTGTTTATAACGATGAAGGGTCTGCCCATGACTTATAACCGCGACATGCAAGAAGATAAAGAACCGCTGTTCGATGCCTTTCAGCAGACCTCCGGTTGTCTGGGCATGGCGAGAGCCGTTGCTGACTCAGTGGTGCTGAATTCCGCGAAGCCAGCAGCGGCGGCGGAAGAGAGCTGGGTGGTGGCAACAGATTTGGCCGAAGAGCTGGCGCGCAGCGGCGTGCCGTTCCATAAAGCGCATCAAATTGTAGGCAAGCTGGTATTGGAGAGCATGAAATCGGGAAAGAAGCCGTCAGACTGGAGCCCCGAATCGTTAGCGGCCTTTGCACCGGAGTTCAAGCCGGAGATGGCCCGCTTGCTCTCGCCTTCGGAAGGAATGAAAACGCGTGAATTACCAGGCGGAACGGGGCCGGCGGCCGTACGACAAGCACTGGGAGAGGCGGAAGCGCGTCTGGCGGCCCAGCGCAAACGCATCCGCTAACTGACGCATGAGCAAGAGCTTTCGCCAAGGGCAGATCCTGAAAACCATCCGTGATAAGGAGATCTATACACAGGACGAGCTGGCCCGTGAACTGGCGAATATGGGGATAACGGCGACGCAGGTTACGCTCTCACGGGATATGCGCGAACTTGGCCTGGTGAAAACAGCGGAAGGCTACCGGCAACTTGCCGAGAGGACAAGGCCCGCATTGGCTGAGGTTGCGAGTGAGTTTCTGCTTGAAATTCGCATCGCGCAGAACCTGGTTGTACTGCGAACATCACCCGGTAACGCAAATTCACTGGCCATCGCGATTGACAAGGAAGAATTGGCGGAGATCACCGGGACAGTTGCAGGGGACGACACGGTTCTGGTCATCACTCCGGATAACGAGACCGCGTCAAAGTTCAGGGCGCAGATGCTCGCCATGATGTCGGCTTAGTGGCTGTGCCCAGGATGTAAATGATCGTGCTGGGCGTGCACGTCGGCCGTCATATGGCACCCGTTATCCGACAGCACACAGGGCAGATGCTCGAACTGAATAGTGGTGTGATGGATGCCGAGGGCGCTGAGGACCTCATTTATGCGCTTCAAAATACCGTCGCTGGCGGACGGCGGCATATCTTCGATGAGCACGTGTGAACTGAGAGCGTGAGTGCTGGAACCGAGGCTCCAGATGTGCAGATCATGTACATCCAACACGCCCTGCACCTGCCGCCATCGCTTTCGTGACATTCGTCAATTCGAGGCCGCGCGGCAGACCTTCGAGAAGTATATTCAGCGATTCGCGAATGATGTCCCAGGCTGTATAGACGATGAGGCCGCCCAGGGCAATGGAGAGAATCGGGTCAACATACGTCCACCCGGTGTAGCGGATGGCAATGGCTCCGCCGATAATCGCGACAGCTCCCAAGGCATCCCCGAGCATGTGGATAAAAGCGGCGCGAATATTAATGTCACTCTTCCGGCCGCGATGCAGACCGAGCATAATCGCGCCGTTCAAAACCAGGGCGATCACGGCGACCCACAGCATTGTCACTTCGTTCACGGCGACCGGATGGAGGATGCGGCTTCCCGCTTCCCAGAAGATGATCAGAGAGATGACGATCAAAGTGGATGCGTTCAGAAACGCGGCAATCACGCCGGCGCGCTGGTAACCATAGGTTTTGAACTGATTCGCAGGCTTGCTTTGCAGATAAAGGCCGATGGCAGCCAGTAATAAAGCGAGCGCGTCGGTGAAGTTGTGGCCCGCGTCAGAGAGCAGAGCGAGACTATGTGCGCGGAAACCGGCAAATACTTCGAAGACGGTAAACGCCACCGTCGCGACTAAGGAGACGCGAAGAATCCAGCCGGTGCCCTGCGCATTGTGATGGTGATGAGCCACGAAGCGAAAGTCCCTACTTCCAATTTACGACAGGGAAGCGGGATTACAGCGGAGGTTGCTGCGGTTTTTCGCCGGGCCGGTAAAGCGAAGGAACCTTTTTCTTAGGGGCGTCCTGAGAATCCGAGTCCTTCTTGCGATCTTTCACTTCCTTGGACGGCATCATCGCCTCGCGTTCCTGCTTCTCTTTGGTGTCCTCTGTGGCAAGTTCCGCGCCTCGTTTGCTGGAATCTTCCATCGAGAGCTCGTGGCTATCGCTGGTAGTATCAATCGCCTGCTGTAGAACAAACTGATAGCGGTCGAGGTCCTTCGGATCGCTGGCCTGAATTTTGTTTAGCTGATCAATAAACTCTTTTTCGCCATTCAAAACAGCGACCAACCCCTTATCAACCGCCTGTTTGCGGAGGAGAGCGTCGTCGGATACCGAATCGATCGCTTCGATGATCTTGCTGTAGTCTTCCAGAGTATTGTGAATGAAAATGCTGCGGCCGGGCTTGTCTTTCGAGAGGTACTGCTGAAGCAGATCCATACGTTGCTTCGCGAAGTGCACGTAAAGAGCCAGCCGATCATTGGGATCTTGCGCTTCGCGGACCTGATCGACTTCATTGGGCGTTAAGAAATCGCGGTCTTCCTGGGCAATCAGGAGCGAAGCGGCTGCCAGCGCGACGCCCACCGCGAGGACGAACTTCATTTACTCATTACTCCGGCAAGCAGCTTCTCATGAATTTTATCGAGCATGCGATCGGTCTGCTCGGCCCAGCCGCGCTCCTGAAGATCGATATCTTCGAGAAGCGTGCTCATCCGGCGCTGCAAGAGCGCCACGTTCAACTCGGCTTTCTTGTAGAATTTCGCCTTTCTGCGCCTGCTGCAGCGATTCAATACAAGCAGTGAGCGCCTGGGTCATGTTATCCAGGCTGGCGTCGCCTTTATTGACGTCGCCCTTATTGTAGTAGTCGCGGGCATTGTCAAAGGCCGAATCGGCCAGGAGCAATGCTTTCTGAGAGCGCCTACCTGGATCGTGTTCGGTGGTGAGCTCCGCCATAAACGACTGCGCAGACGCGCAGGACACAAAGCTGAAGATAATAGTCCACTCGATCAGTTTCGTGGGCATCACAGAGAGATTCATCGGTTAGCCTCCCTTTCGAGAATTTTGCTGCGCTGTCTCGCAATGAACTCCTGGTCAGGATGCTTACCCTGACTCATCTCGAGAAACTTTTGGTACGCTCCCAAAGCTGGCTTCACCTCGTGAAGCTTGTCGAGCACCATGGCGCGATAGTAGAAATCTCCGGCGGTTTCCGCATTTAGATTATGTACCTTATCGAGGGCGGCGAGCGCCTGCGAGTACTGCTGGGTGAGTACCAGGGGGTTTACCGCCTCGTTCCAGGCTTCCACGGAATCGGGCTTAAGTTGCGCGGCCGCAAGAAACTGGCTGGCGGCCGGGGCATAGTCGCGCTTATCCCGGTAGACCCGCCCGATGGCCATGCGAAGATCATAATCGTTCGGATTCGAGGCAAGCGCTCGCTCCAGAATGGGGGCGGCCGCGTCAGGCTGATTATTTCGGAGATACGCGGTTGCCAGGGCGAGCTGGTTGGCGGGAGTCGGCGAGAGAATAACGGCGGCCTGGAACTGGGTGACGGCATCGGCCGGGCGGTCCGATGCCAGATACAGCCGGCCTAACTCTTCGCGGGCGCCCGGATCGCGCGGGAACTCCTGGAGAAGAGCGATGGCGTCGGCGGTTTGATTGGCCTTCGATAGCGCAAGCGCCATTTCCAGCAGATAAGATTTTAAATTAGGATCAAGCGTTGCAGCCTGGCGATAGTGCGGCAGCGCTTCGTTTAGCTTGCCCTGGCGAAGAAGCGTCTGTCCGAAACCAAGTTCGGCCGGGGCGAGCTTCGGGTCAGTGGCGAGGGCCGCCTTATACGCTTCTTCCGCGCCGGTCAAATCTCCCGTGGCGAGCAGGGCATCGCCGAGATAAAGTTCCGGGCGCGCTTGATTGGGTTTTTGCCTGGCGGCGTCTCGCAGTAACGGAACAGCTTCGGCGGAATGCTGATTATGAACGTCGAGAATGCCAAGATTCAGCTCAGCTTCGTACAGACCCGGCTTGAGCTCGAGCACCTGCTGGTAGTGCGAGATTGCCTCCGCATCTCTCTTGAGACCGGTTTCGGCAAGGGCCAGATAGAAAACCGCAACGTAGTCTTTGGGGTCGGCCTGGGCGAGCTTAGAGAAGATCTGTTCGGCTTGGGAGTAATCCTGATGATTGAGCGCCTGGAGACCGGCTTGCTGCGCATCGGCCTGCGGCGCGAAGAGCGAGAATGCTGCGAGAATGAATGGCGCGAACATACTTGGAGGCGCCCAACCCTTTGCCTGCTATTTTAGCGAGATTGGTTCGAGATCAGGCGTACAGGCCCATGGCGAGCTTAGCTCTTCGGACGGTCTCTTCGGCCAGAGGCATAACGCGGTCTCGGCCGCGAGTAAGAATCGAATCGATATAGGACGGGGTCGGCGGTCACTTCGCTGAAACTTGCGCTGAATGCTTTCAAGCCGGGTAACCACGATATCGGCGACACGTTTCTTGAAATCTCCGTAGCGCAAGCCGGCCACGTCGTTTCGGGTGAGGGATGGCTCGAATGCCTGAGCGATGGTGAATAAATTGGCGACGCCGGGACCCATGGTTTCGGCGTCTACCGCCGGTTGAGAGTCGGTGGTGGCGCGAGCGATCTTTTTCTGAATGATTTTGGGATCGTCGAGCAGCGCGATGGCATGACCGGAGGCGACGGCTGATTTACTCATTTTCTGAGTGGGGTCATCGAGACCCATAATTCTCGCACCCACGGCCGGAAGGTGAGTAGCGGGGACAACGAAGGTATCGCGGTAGAGAGAGTTAAAGCGCTGCGCGATATCGCGCGTCAGCTCAAGATGCTGCGATTGATCTTCGCCGACCGGGACAATGCCGGCATTATAAAGAAGAATATCGGCAGCCATCAACACGGGATATTGCAAAATGCCGTCTCCTACGGTCTCCTGCTTTTCGGCTTTGACTTTGAATTGCGTCATACGCTGGAGCCAGCCCAGCGGCGTGACGCAACTCAGCATCCAGGCGAGCTCAGCGTGTCCCGGCACGCTAGATTGAACCATGATGGATGACCGATCGGGATCGATACCGGCTGCGATAAACAGCGCAGCGGTTTCGCGGATTTTTGCCGACAGCTCCGCGGGATCCTGATAGATGGTGATCGCGTGCAGATCGACGATGCAGAAGATGCTTTCGTATTGGCCCTGGATCTCGGCCCAATTCTTCAAAGCGCCTAGATAATTACCAATGTGAATCTGACCGGTGGGCTGAACCCCAGAGAAAACGCGTGTTTTCATGCAATGAGTGAACCTTTATCGTAGAGGATGGACTTAACAACTCAGACCAAAGCCGAACGCGCAGATGCGGTAAGGGTACGTGTAGAGAAACTCGTGTACGGCGGTGAAGGACTGGCGCGGCTGGACGGACAGGTTGTGCTTGTGCCTTACGTACTGCCCGGCGAAGATATTTCAATCCAAACCGAGCGAGTGAAGTCCGGGTTGCTGCGCGGGTCGGCGCTGACGATCTTACAAAGCACACCGCAGAGAGTGATTCCCCGATGCGAGTATTTCGGTAGCTGCGGCGGATGCCACTATCAGCACGCGGATTATGGCTTTCAGTTGGAGCAGAAACGGCAGATTCTGCTTGAAACTTTGCGGCGGACGGGCGGGATCGAGTATCAAAACGAGATCAAGATCGTTAGCGGAGACCCATGGTTCTACCGAAACCGCATACAGCTCCATTTCGCCGACGAGAAGTCGGGTTTTCGGCAGGCGGGATCTCACGAGCTTTGCGCGATTGATCACTGCTACATTTCGTCGCCGGTGCTGGTAGACGCGATTGCAAAGCTCAGTGAGGCTGTGAAGCGGCAGGAATGGCCGAGCTTTTTGCGGTCGCTCGAACTGTTCACAAACGAGAGCGAACTCCAGCTCCACGTAGTGGAGTCAGCGCGTCCCGTGGCGGCGCGGTTCTTTGCATGGTGCGATACTTTTCTGCCTTCGATCGCCAAAGGCCCGCTGGAGTACGCCGCAGCCGGCTTTCGATATCGGATCAGCCGCGGGTCCTTCTTTCAGGTGAATCGATTTCTGATCGATGCGCTGGTAAAGGAAGTGATCGGGGATGTCGAGGGAGATCACGCGATCGATCTGTACGCTGGAGTCGGTCTGTTTTCTTTACCCTTGGGGTCCAGGTTTCGAACTGTTGATGCCGTGGAACGAGGGAGCTCCGGGTTTCGCGATCTGGAGTCGAATATAGGTCAGAATGCAGTGAATGTGCGCGCCTGTGAGAGCGCCCGCAGAAGAGTTCCTGCAGAGCTCTGAGCACGCCGCCGGATTTGATTTTGGCCGATCCTCCGCGAGCAGGACTTGACCGCGAAGTGACTAGCGAACTGCTGCGAGTGAGGCCGCGAAGGGTAATCCTGGTGAGCTGTGATCCGGCAACCATGGCTCGGGATGTGAAAAAGCTACTGGCGGAATACAAAATCGCGAAAATGACGTTGATCGACCTGTTCCCTCAGACCTACCATTTCGAGACCGTGGTGGAACTGGAAGCGAAGTAGTCTCAAGCGCGGCGGAACAGTTGAGCCAAGCCACTCCATTTTCGGGAGATGAGTTCGGCAATGGTCAACGCGATTGCGAGAGCAAGCAAAGCGGGCCAGAGGCGCCAAGTGCTATAGAGAGCACGGCCGCCAGCATCGAAGATGGTGGATGGCGATGGATTAAACCGGCCGCCGGTGCGGCTGGCGATCTGCTTCAACAATGCTTCATTCGAACCGAAGTCGTTGGATTCCGGCTGCTGGCGATAAAAGCCGATCTCAGGGAACGCGACGGATTCGGTCACGGGACGAATGCGGAACAGGCCCGTTTGGCGACCGATGTTCACACGGCCGCGATAGAAACGGAGAGCCACTTTATCGATGGTGATCGCTTGTTCGAAACCTCGAGGACCGAGAGCGAAGATTTGCGGAACGGCGGGAGGTTCGGGCAGTTCACTCGCGAGACGATAAGTTAACAAGATTTCTCCGTTGGCCGCATCATATTGGGCGCTGGCTTCGCTGCGATCGCTGCGAGTCAAGAGATCCCGGCTCACGTTGATCCAGAACTTGTCGAACCCTGGCCAGGTGACCCATTGCTCGGCCCAACGGCTTTTAGCGTCAGATGCAAACACGGCTGCGCGCCCCAGGCCATATTGCCAACGCACATATAAGCGGATCTTTCTTTTGCTCATCGACAGCAAGAATGTTTTCAGCTCCGGGCTTAACGACATAACGGGCGTATCCCTTCAGCGGAGGCGCGTTGTCCATACCGGTTCCCTCGAGCACCTCCGCCGGCTCTTCCACAATCGGCTTAAGTGATTTCTCGATCGCTGTCGCGCCACTGTAATCCCGCACATCTTTCAAAAGGATCTGTTCGAGCCCCTGCGGATCGTTAAGGAAATAACTGCGACCACCCGAAGCAGCGGCCACTTTCTCCAAATAGGACCGATTCACGTCCTGGCCCAGACCGACAGTTGAGATGGTGACGTCGTGCTGGGCGGCCTCGCGAGCCAGATCGAAGCTGTCGCCCTCTTCGGAGATGCCATCAGTCAACAACACGATGTGCTTGTAGGTGGCAGCGCGAGGGCAGAACTTTGTGGTAGGCCTCCGTTAGCGCAGGCGCAATCTGGGTGCCGCCATCGGGCGTGATGCCGGAAATAAGCCGTTTGATAAGTCCTCTGTCTTCGGCCCGGCGCATGGGGACTGCCCATTGAAAGGAATTGTCGAAGATGAGGACTCCGATGGTGTCCATGGGCCGGAGATGGTCCACAACACCGATCGCGGAGAGGCGCGCGAGTTCGATCTTTCGGCCCTCCATGGAAGACGATTTGTCGATGATAAGCGCGACGGCCGTCCCTTGCGGCGTTTCCGGCGGAGCGAGCTTCGCGGGCAGAACGCGATCGAGAGCGTCGAGTTGTTTGTCCGGTTTGTAGACTTGGCGTTCGCCACCGATCAGGAGCAACCCGCCGCCGCTCTGTACGTATCGTTCAAGATTTTCCTTTTGCTGTTCTGTAAAGAAATTCAGATCGAGATTATTTAGAATGACAAGCTGAATACCGCTCAACTCGCCATTCAGCAGCGCCGCATCCCGAGATATATCCAGATCCGCCCGATCAAAAGCCTGGAGAAGATTTGTATCTGTCCCAGGAGGATCTTGTGAAAGAAACAGCACTTTAGCGCGGCGTAGGGTGATGGCCTGTTCGAAAGGCAGTATGCCGAGCTTTCCGGCATCAACACTGCCCGAGACAGCCGTCGCACCAGCAGAGTTCAGCCGGGCATGAATGCGGATCAAATTCGCGCCGGGCTGCAGTTGAACCGGGTTATTGCCAAGATCCTTGCCTTCAGCCGAAACCGCCACGCTTGCGGAAATCTTCTCGGGCGACGAGACGGTGAGATCGATCGGAATCTGCTCGCCGGCGTAAGCTTCGGGGGGGACAGACAGTGATTCAAGGCGCAGGCTGGTGCTGGAACGGCCGGCCAGAGGGATGGTATCGACTGGAATCTGAAGCTGTTGCAGTTGGACAAGAGCCCGCGCTGTGCTGCCTTCGTTTTCGTTGCCATCGCTGATGAGAACAACTCGCGGAATGAAGCCACCCGGAATACGCGCAACACTTTCGATCAGGGCCGATTCGAGATTTGTAGCTCCGCCGGCTTCACCGGAAGTGTGTACCAAATGGACTCCGTTACTAAGTTCGGCGGGTTCAGGAGTGCGGCTTTCGCCGGCAAAGGGAACCACAGCGACCCAGTTATTGCCCCGCTGCCGAACCACAGTAGAGGCAATTGCCGAGGCGTGCTCCAGGTCGGAGCGCGTGATACTGCGGGAGGTGTCCACCAATACAACCGCCCCGGTTTTTGTTTGGGGCATGGTGATCTTCGGTTCCGAGAGCGCCGCGAGAATGGCAACGAAGCTCAATGCTTTCAGAAGAAGATCGCGGCGGCGCGCGGCAAAGGACCAACAATAAATCAGCCCAGCCGAGAGGCGCGAGACAGAGCAACAGTATCCAAGGATGGGAAAAGGTCATTTTGAGACCAACTCCCTTGCGTTTCCGGAGGGGGATGAGGAGAATGCCTCCGGACGAGCGAGACGCGGAGTTTGCAGACGATGCCGGCCATACAAAAGCCATTCGAAAAGCAGACCGACGCCGCCGAGAAGAGCCAGCCACTTCCAGAGGTCGATAGCAGAGGGCGAGAGTTGGGCGGCGGCAGGCAAACCGCTTGCGGCCGAGCGCGGGGCCGACCAGGAGAATTCGGCCACTTCGGGAAGAGTGAGCGAGAAGATGCGATCACGATCGCCCGACGCGATACGGACGTCGCCAGGTTTCGTCGTGAAGAGCTGAAGCGAGCGGCCGCGCAATGTGAAGGGAACAGCAACGCCACGTCCATCCGTTACTTTGAGACGATCCGCGCGTTCACCTTGATCGAGAGAAACAGTCAGAAGACCGACGTGATCGGCAGTGGCTTCGATGGTACGGAACGCTTCTGGAGAGAGCCAGCGAAGGAGGTCGGCGAACAGGAGCGGCGTGGTTAGCTGGAATCGTAAACTTTCGGATAAGGGATCGAAGCCAACGAGAGCCAGTTTCTTGTGCGAACCGGATTCGGGCCTTGCGACCACAACCGGGCCTTGATCGACAGTTGCAATTACAAGATCGCCGGGAAAGCTTTCGAATACTTCCGCTCGTGCGAGACGAGCATCTCTTGCGTATCGACCGCTCACTGAGCACAGTTCCGGGATACCAATGATCGATCGCGGTGTCCGCAACAACGGTTTTGACCGGTGAAGGTGGATGGTCCACCGCGGGCGCGATCCATAGAGAAGGAACGCGCGGCATTTGGGATGGAGAGAATTGATCGAGAATGATAAGATCGGCCGCGGCGTTAGGCGCATAGGCGGATGAAGACGCGAAGGTGACATCGAATTGATGATTGGCTGAGAGCAGAGGTTTGAGCAGCTCCGGGCGATCCGTGAACGCGGCAATTCGGAGTGTTCTGTTTTTCGGCAGCCAGAGCTGGGCGCGATCATCTTCAGAGAGATTGTCGCCAGGCTGAAGCTGGGCGACGAGAGCACCCGCGGTGCTTGTGACGAAAGCATAATCCGCCGCTCTTTCCTCTTGGGGGGAAAGTTGGAGAACTCGCGGCGTAAATGCGGTTCCAGCAAACCGAAGGTCGAGACGTATGGTCCGGGAGGACGGGCGTAATTTTTCACCGTGACAGTGGCGATCCAGGTGTCGCGATCCTCATCGCTGCGATGAACCGCGAGCCTGCGGATGCCACAGTTATCGCGATCGATTTCCACCGGGATCACACGAAGATTCGACAGCCTTGGCAAGGGGGCGCCGGCGTTCTCAACCATGCGTGGGCCGAAGTACACAATCTCACCGGCTGCGCCGTCAGAAGCGGCTTGCACCTGAGCCGCGAAACCGAGAGCCCGCGTGAGATTAAGCGCCGAAAATGTGGGGGCTGATTCATCAATCGCTTTCCGAAGCTTCAGGCGATCACCAGTAAACGGCGTGACTGGCGTAGTGAGCGCGTCAGCGCGTAAGATCATGACCCGATCTTTGGCGGACAGGCCGGCAATGTAGCTTCGCGCGAGGATCTTCTCGCGATCGAGCACAGTTCCCTGCCCCGTTCGCTCCGCGGTCCACGAACTGGTATCTAGAACGACTACGTGATCGCTGCCGCGATGCTCGCGAGTACCCCACTGCAACTGCGCCAGCGCAAGCAGGAGAGCAAGCAGGCTCGCGAGCTGGAGAACCAGCGACCACGGCTCGCGCATCTTCTTGCGGCTCTGCCGCTCTTCGGCATGGATAGCCTGTACCCAGAAGCGCAGCGTGGAGACAACCTTTTTTCGCTTGGCTCTGTCCAACAGATAAAGCGCTGTAATGATCGATGCAAGGCTGCCTAGCAGAACGAAGAACTCGACGCCGGTGAGATTGAGAAAGAACATGGCGCTATTGCCGTCGAGAGACGGCGAAGGGCGGCCCGAAGATGATGTCCTCGACGGGAATACGGGTGGAAAATCCCGCGTAACGGCCGCCATTGCGGAGCGCGAGCCGCTTCAGCCCCTCGGCGTGAGCATCGAAAGCTTGCGTGTATTCCTCTCTGGCACGATCGTCCAGAACGATCTTCGCGTGAGCGCCCGATTCGATATCGATCAGCTCGAGTTCGCCTTTGCCGCTCGGACGACGGTCTTCTTCACTCCAGATCTGTAACAAAAGAAGCTCATGCCCGAAATCCGCGAGATATTGCAGAGGGCGCAGACAATCCCCGTCATCGAGGAAATCGGACACGATGATAGTGAGCCCGCGCTGCGCATAGGTAGTGAGATAGTCGCGGGCCATGCTGGAGTAATCGGTTCGCCCCTGAGCATCCAGGCCGCGAAGAAAATTCTCCGCAGGCTGGAAGCGGTGGCGGCCGCCGCCCGAACGAAAGGGATCGAGCAAGCGAGTGGAGAACGGCTGCAAGAGGATGCTGTCCAATCGTACGAGGCCGACATAAACGAGTGCCGCCGCGAGCTTGCGGGCATAGTCAAATTTCGTAAGTTCGCTGCCGCTTACACCCGACGTCATCGAAACGCTGGTGTCCAGCAGAAGACGAACCGGAACGCGCGGCTCGACCTGGAACATCTTTAAGAAAAGCTTTTCGAAGCGCATGTAAGCGCGCCAGTTGACTGAACGCAGGTCGTCGCCGTGATGAAAATTGCGATGATCGAGAAACTCCTGGCCGGGGCCGGGAAAACGCGAGGAGTTGTGACCGCCGACCAGGCCATTGAACGACTTCTGCCATTGCAAGGTGAGCCGCTCCAGCTTCTCAAGAAATTTACGGTCGACGAGCGGTTCGGGCATGTACAGCTAACTGCTAAGGGTTCGCCGCTAATCCATTCAGGATCTTTTGCAGGATGGTCTCCGTGGTCTCGCCATCGGCGTGCGCGTCGAAGTTGAGAATGAGGCGATGGCGCAGGACGGACGGAGCGACCGCGGTAACATCTTCAATGCTGAGATGAAGGCGGCCGCGCATCAGCGCGAGCACTCTGCCGCATTCAATCAGCGCCTGAGCGCCCCGTGGCGAACTGCCGTATCGGATATAGCGGTTCGTGATAGCGGCGGCATCGGATGTGCCCGGTTGGGTGGCCATGACCAGTTCGATCGCGTAGTGCTGCACGTGCGGCGCGACGATCACCTGTTTGCAAATCGACCTTAGCTCGGCAATCTGATCCCGATCCATGACACGCCTGAGTTCGGCTTCTTCACGCCGGGTAGTCAGCTCGACAATCCGGTTCAGATCTTCGCGTGAAGGATAGGTGACCAGAATCTTCATCAGGAAGCGATCGAGCTGCGCCTCGGGAAGCGGATAAGTACCCTCCATCTCGATGGGATTCTGGGTGGCCATCACCAGGAATGGCCGGTCGAGCGAATAGGTGTTGTTCCCGCTCGTGACGGTACGTTCCTGCATCGCTTCGAGGAGGGCAGATTGCGTTTTGGGTGTGGCGCGATTGATCTCGTCGGCAAGAACGAGGTTGGCGAATACCGGTCCCGGTTGGAAGCGCAACGCTTTGTGGCCGTTTTCATCGCTTTCCATCACCAGGGTGCCGACGATATCGCCTGGCATCAGATCGGGCGTGAATTGAATACGCGAATAGCGAAGGTCGAGAACACGAGCCAGAGTGCGCAGCAGCGTGGTCTTGCCCAATCCCGGCACGCCTTCAAGAAGAACATGGCCGCCTGCGAGCAGACAGATCAAGACGCCGTCGATCACGTCAGTCTGGCCGACGATCATTCGACCGATCTCTTCGCGTATCCGCCGAAGCCCGGCGGTCGCTTGCTCGACCGCAGCCGCGCCGGCGCTTAGAGTCTCTGCCATTCAACCCATTCTAGAAAACGGGGCAGGAAGCTTGGGGTAAGTCACTGTCTTTAGGACGCAAAGGTCATGTGTGTGGGTTGCACGCCCCTGCGCTCGCAATCTTCAAGATAGAGCTTTCCGTAACTCTCCAATATGTAGTCTTGCGGGGTGAATCCGAGTTGGCTGGCTTTTCGGTCGATCCACTCGGCGGCGCCCTCTAGCTCAAGAAAATTGCCGATCGGTGTTTCGTCGATGGTGAGGACACCGCCCGGTTGGACCTCGGTTGTATCGCGGAACTCGGCGCGGAACTTTTCATAACGGAAGACGGGCTGATAACCGAGCCGCTCCAGGATCTGCTGCATGATTTCGATGGAGCCCATGTTGGTTTCGAGTTCGGGCCTGCTCTTGTGGCGGCCTGGCTCGACCGGTCCCTTCCAGGTGATAACGAAATTTGCTGCCGCCAAACTGGCGCAGGCGGAGGATAGTACCGGATTGGCGGAGAGTCTGGCTGGGGGTGTCAAAGAGAGTGTTGGATTCGAACTGGCGCGGCGAGGACGGCTCGAACCCGGCGCCGGGCAGTTTCGGCAGAATTTGTGCAGCTTCGGCGATACGAATTTTGACTTCAGTTTCGAGGGCTGTAGGGGTCACGGAGGATCGTTTCGGGAGCGCGTTGTAGGGCGGCTACTTCGATTTTCGCATCCGTATAATGGAGGCACAGCGCGCCCGTAGCTCAGTTGGATAGAGCGAATGACTTCGAATCATTAGGTCGGGAGTTCGAGCCTCTCCGGGCGCGCCAGATCTCCTTCGAAGCATTCGCATTCTTACCGCTGTGTTCGCGCAATTATTAGGCGACCTTATTGCGCTCGTCTTCCGCCACTTCGGCCCAGTAGGCGTCGAACAGATCGGGCTTCAGCTCGAGGGCCCGCAGCTCGATTTGGTCAATTGAAAATTCGAACCCAAATTGGCCTAAGTCGAAGTCATCATTGTCTTTTTCTTTGACCGCCTCGATGTAGAGCCGGGCGGCTTTGCTCAATCGCGCCTTGGCCTCCTGCTTGTGCAGCTCCTTTAATTGCTTGAGAGCCTCGGTGTCCTTTTCGCGCTGGCGGCGAAGACGCGATTCCTGAATGCTCAGATTGTTGAGATCTTTGCGGTAGGTGAGGAAGACCTTGGCTTCGATGAGGTGCTTGCGAACGGCTTCGTCTTCCTTCGGGAACTCGGCGGCGAATTCCATGCGGCCGAGAGCGTAGATGCCCATTTCGAGAGCCGGAATGCGGAACAAGCGCCAGTCGGTATCGGCCAGAGATTGGACGAGATTGCGTTCGTCGTCGCTCGTGGGGTCCCAGCGCTTGAAGAAGTCAGCGACGTGAGCTTCGTAGTAACCGGCATCGTCGCCGGGCAGCAGGACGGTGCGGCCGGTGAGTCCGGTTTTGACGGCATTTAAAGAAGATTTGGCCTTACCTGTATCGGAAGTTGGTCCGGAGGAAAGCTGCGCGTTCTTCTGATTCGCGGCGATCTGGGCGTCTGTGGCCATGCGAAGGCTCCTAGAAATGAAAATGGCCCAGTCGCGAAACTCGCTAGAGTTCTCGACTGAGCCTGAGATAACAGTAGCACAGGTGCGCCAAATTTCCGGGGTTTGGAACGAGGCTAAAAACAGGGTTAAGTCGAATGGAGTGAGAGAGATAAGAAATATTTTACTGGGCCGTGACTGAGTTTTGCTTAATGGGAAAATGCACCCCAAGTGAGGGAGTCTCAGTAGCCTCCCCGTTAGGAGTCTGGGTCGGATCAACCGAGCGATCTTCGGCTATGACGGCGCTCCGTTCCAAGTTAGATCGCATCTGCACGAGCGAGCACAAGCTAACTTTGGCTACTTTTTCGCCTTTCTAGATCCGCACGACCTACAATTTGAGAGATCACAAAATTGCAGGCAGTTTGCGCGCGAACGAATACACTCCACCGACACTCAGAGTTCAAAGTTGCCGATATTTTAGTGGTGCTGAGATGAGTTGGCTTCGGAGATTTGTCCGGTGGGATCGTGACCTGCACCCTAAATCCGCACATCTGACGATACAACTTTCACCCATCTGTCAGTTCTTTAAAAGCGGGGATGGGGGTGTGGGGCAAGGGGCCGGCAATTGAGGTCCCTTGCCCCGCCTCAGCCCACCTACAGTTATTCAAGGCGGCGAACTCCGATGGCGTCCGATACGCCAGAGCGCTATGCGGACGAAGCTGATTGTAATCGCTACGCCAAGCGGCGATCTTCCGCCGCGCATCGAATAGATTGCGGAACCAACTGACATTCAGGCATTCGTCCCGCAGCTTGCCATTGAAGCTTTCGACATGTCCGTTCTGCATCGGTCGTCCGGGCTGAATATGCACGAGTAGGATTCGCCATTCGATGCACCATGCGAGGAAGTGCCGGCTGGTTAGCTCTGGCCCGTTATCGCACCGGATACTCTGTGGCCGTCCACGCTCGCGGATGATCTGTTCCAGCACGCGCGTGACGCGGCGACTCGCGAAGCTGGTGTCGGCTTCGAGCGCCAGGCATTCGCGGGTGAAGGTATCGACTACTCCGAGCACGCGAACCGTGCGGCCGGTAGCCAGCACGTCGGCAGCAAAGTCGAGTGCCCATTCCTGATTCGCTGCTATCGTGCTCACGGGCTTCACGCCGACCCGCACCAGGCGCTTACGTTTGCGGCGCTTCACACAGAGTCCCGCTTCACGATATAGGCGCCAAACGCGTTTGTTGTCTAATCGCCTGTCAACCAGTTTTGTTTCTTTCCTTGTTTGTTGGCCGCTTTGATCCATCAAGTCCGGTTCGTTGTTGTCTCCGAGGTCGCCGAACGGGCGCCTCATTGGGGTTTTAGATGTCGCTGGATCTCCCTTTGTGATTCGCGCAATCGATATCTGCATAAGCGACGTTCGGGATGATCCTGACGACGTCCGGGAACTTGAGGGAGTTCTAGGCTGGGACAGAAAGCTTCGGATTGGCGCCGAAAAGCTGTTCCGTCTGACCACATCCTGTGCATAATCACTGCCAGCTTCCGTGCAACTGCTACCTTCGCCTTCGCAGGCCCGGTTCTTTTTGCAAGCGCCAAGCCCCAGGTCCGCAGTGCTGATTTATGACGTGTGCGTGTCAGTAGCGCGTGTGCTGCCTCAAACAGAAGTGACCGCAGCATCGCATCTCCACATTTAGAAACTCGGCCGGTCCGATCAACCTCGCCAGACTGATATCGGCGTGGTGTGAGACCTAAATATGGGCCGACATCTTTCGCACTCGAGAAGAGCTCCGGACAATCAATGGTGGCAACGTAAGCCGCCGCTGTTATCACCCCGACGCCTGGAACCGTCATGAGATTCTTATGCAGCGTGCTGTCGCGGACGAGCTTCTTGATCTCGCCATCGATTTTGTTGAGCTCCGCTGTGACCGTCTTCCAGGTAGATAAAAGAGCTGTCACGACCGTCTGAACAATCGCATCGGCTGGCATGTTGCCTTCAACCGCCTGGAGGAAGGTGCGGCCCTTGCCCGGCGGAAGCACCACACCAAACGTCTTCATCAAACCTCGTATCTGGTTGTAAAGAGTAACGCGCATCGAAACGAATCGGCTGCGCGCCGTCAACAGCAATCGAACCCGATGGCTCTCCATGCTCTTGACTTCGACTTCCCGATACCACCCACAGCGAACGATCTGTGCTAAGCCGTATGCATCGTTCTGGTCAGTCTTGTTGAGTTGCATCATCAGCGCAGCCTTTGCGTGGCGCGCATGGATGCAAACGACAGGCACACTCGACTGCCGGAGCGCGTGCCAATGCCAGACGCATAACGGGCCGGTCTCTAGAGCAACCCGCACTGCGCGTGGAGCATGCCTTCGGATGACTTCTTCAATGTCGTCCGGACTCGAAGAGCACTTCCCTTGCCAGATTCGATTCCCTTCGCCATCGATAACGCAAACCCATGTCTCTCTCAGGGAGACATCCAATCCTACGTATTGGTCCATTGCACTTCACCTCGTTAAAAGGATGAGTTCGATCTTCGGTTGCCCGAGATGCTGCGATTAGACCATGTGATTCACCTGCTCGCCATCGCGGCGCAGTAACACGTGCAAGCGGCGGTAACCGAACCGCGGCTTCTCCCGCGCTAGCTCCACGAGTTTCTGGCGTAAGCCGGCATCGCACCGCACCGAGCGGTAACGGAAGGTCGAGACCGGCAGGCGTAGCACCTGGCAGGCTCGCCGTTCACTGAAGGCAAAATCCTCTTTCAGATGCTCCACAGCGGCCTTCATGGCTGCGAGCTCCAGCCGTTTTTTCGAATCACCGATTGCAGCGCGTCTTTGTCGAGACTAAGATCCGCAACCAGCTTCTTCAAACGCGCATTCTCTTCTCGCAGTTGGCGCGCTTCCTGGGCTTGGCTGACATCCATGCCGCCGTACTTCGCCTTCCAGGCGTAGATCGTGTACGTGCTCACGCCCGCTTCGCGGGCTACGTCGACCGCCTTCCGTCCTGCATCCAGCTGCTGCAACGCTGCGATGATCGCCGCCTCGCTGTGTTTGCTCTTCGGCATCCTTCTTCCCCTTTCCTCCGTACGAAATCATATTCAACTTCGTGCGAATCTTGGGGTGCAGGTCAATCGGATGCGGCCGTTATCCTTCGGCCTCCTCGCGCACGATCCGCTACCGCTTCACGCAGAGCTTGAAGGGATGAGCAGCGAGGCAATACATGGCTAACGAGCAGCATCGAGAGCTGGATCGACAGAGCCTTCGGAAGCTTGAGGAGACGCTTACTATTCTCGAAAGGCTAACGCGGGATGTCAACAAAGATGTACAGACCCTCCGAACGGACCTTACGACTGAATTGAAGCGTCTTGCAGAGGTCATCACCACGTTCACCAAAGATCCAAGCTGGGGAGAACGAATGCTTGGGTGGCTGCGGTCGCTCCGTGGACTGAAGGGATGGATAAAACTCGGAGGCTTGGGCATTGCCACAATTGGCCTTGTATCAGCTTGGTACAGCCTGCTTCCGAGGATTTCTCTGACGCTCGGTCCGATTCCGGACGGGGGGTACGTTTTTCAGTCAAACGTATCTGTCTCCAATGACAGCGTCTTCGATCTTAGTGATGTTTGGATTGGCTGCAGGTTTGGTGAAGTTATGGGGTCCGGTCTACCGCCGCGTCCGCCCGAATACTGGCGAACGGTCAAAGATACTTTTTCGACTCAGCTCAAGTACACGAAGTATATGTCATATACCGTCGGTGCAGGCCAGAAGGTCACTGCGGATTCTTTCTGCGCCATCGACGACAAGCTAAGCTATGTCGATGTTCTCTTGGTTGTCCACTTCCACTATTTCGGTATCCCTGGCCGAGAGCGAATTTTTCGTTTAACGACAGTGAAGCGGCCGAACGGCTCTCTCGAGTGGATGGAAGAGCCTTACGAAGAAGATCGAAAACCTAAGGGACTTTGATCGGCTCTGAAACACAAACGCCTAATTCTTACGGGTCGCTCTTGGATTAAGAACGAAGCCGGTCAAGACGACTGATTGATGAAGACCCAAGTTGAAATTGCTAAAACGTTTTGACCCCGGTGGGACTATGATCTACAGTCATCGCTTCGCGAGGCTCACGACTCGAAGTAACACGAGCGTTTCAGCACGCTATTAACTTCCAATCGTCCCGTCGAAGACTGGGGCAAGCTGCTCGGCGATGTTGCCGCCGTCAGCACCATGCTCGATCGACTCTTGCATCACTGCCACGTACTGAAGTGCGGTCCGCGCAGTTGGCGCACTAAGACCGCCGCTGCTCCATAATGAAGGCGACTTATTTGTGCGAACGCCGAAATACAAGGAAGTGGCCGCTTTTCACTTGAACGACAGCCGTACCTCTCAGCAACCCGGGGCTCTTTTCGGTTTGCGTGTGATACTGTGTCATCCAGAGACAAGGCACGCTAATGAGCGACAGTTTAATCTGGTCTTTCGACGCATAGTTTCGGACGTGTCCGGGATGCCTTCCGTTGGCTACCTTAACAATGTCTTTCGCGCGGTTTTTGCGATCGTCTTCACTCTCTCATCGATTTCGTGCGCGCGGCGTCCCGACATCTCCGAATATCCTCCACTCATAGACCTGCCGCATGATTACTCCCTTAATGGTGTACCCGTCATCACTGTCGGTCGAGTTCTTCAATTGTCACCAGTAGGGGCGCCTCGCATTTCGACCTGGGGTGGAGCAGCCATGTTTCAGATGTATCGCGCCAAGGTGGCCGTTGAGAATATGCTTCACGGAGACATGAGGCAACCGGAGATAGAGTTCTTTTACTTCGTGCCGACAGGATCGTGGGACGGCCCTCCTCGGCTCGGCAATTGGCACACCGGCGATCGGGAGATGTTTTTCCTGCAGTGGAACTCTGGTGTACTCCGAACCGTATGCGACACCTACGAACACTGTGTATTGCCTGTGTTCACAGGTGCTCACGCGGGATGGAGACCAAGCCCCAATGACAAATCGATCGGGGACAGAGTTGTCGATTTCTTGCTAACCAGAGGAGAGGGATGCACGGACGAGCAGTTGATAAAGCAAATAGGTAAAACTCCGAGTTTCGATATCAACAATTCTTCGGCGATCCAAAAGCTCCAAGAGGTCGCTCTCAATGAGCGGGGCAATGTCAGAAACGAAGCTTGCCAGGCCCTTGCTTCTTTTGGCGATAGTTATTTCAGGATGTCTCCTGATCCCTCGTTGCCTCAGCTCAGAGAAGCGTGCGGCGGCGTCCTCAAAGAAACACCTTGGGACCGGCGCACTCGGCCGTAATTTCGGCATCAACGAAAACTACCATATAGGGCTCTGCCCTCGCACTCCCTGGGATTTATCGCTTTTCCGCCAGAATGTCACCCTTGACCTCTTGACCTGTTACGCTTTCGGCTTATTCATGAAGGCTATACCGAAATTGGCGGTCAGCGTTCTGTTAGAGGACTGGCTTGGGTGTTGTTCGGGTCAGCAGCTATCTCATTTTGGATGAGCGGACGGGCTATCAGCGAATTCGCTCATACAGACCGCTCAGTTGCGAGCTTGAAGGAATCGGGCTTGCACTGTTGTGTGCGGCGCTTGGCTTCGGAGCAAAGACAATCGGAGAGCGGGTTCATGAATCTGATGATGACGTAGATCGATGCTAGTTGCTCCTTCCTGATATTAGGCGGGCTAGGCAGTCTACAGGTTTTCAAGTTCCGTAGTAAAGAAAAGTTTGCAGACTGCCCCACTCACGAGGTATAACTACTCTTATCCTGGATCAGACCTTCCCTTGGCCGGTTTTGAAGTGATAAGGTATGGCCGGTTTTCAGGTGATAACCGAGGCTCTTTGGCTTGGCGTTGATCAGCAAGCGTGAGATAGCCCTGCTCTAATATGTCACCACAGCGGCACCACCGATCTGGGTGTTAGGCGTGGCGGCTTCCGATTCCACGGCAGCAGTTCCGCGATACGATTCACGGGATGATCTGCGATGCATGCGAGCACGCCGCTCAGATACGCTTCGGGATCGAGTCCATTGAGTTTGGCAGACCCAAGCAAGTTATAGATTGCCGCGGCGCGCTCGCCTCCGCGATCCAGATCTGCGCCCCCGCTGCCAACGAGATCATTGCGCCAGACACTCCAGCAGGGTTCGAACGAGTTCGGCATCGACGCTCCCATCCAGAGTTACCCGCGCGCCGCGGGCTTCGATCATGATCCTGAAACCGTGCTGCTTCGCAGCCACGTTGCCGCTTGCGCCATTGATAGATCTGGCTCGCGCGATTGCATTCACTCTCGTGCCGGCTTTCCACGAGGCTTCTACGATGCGTTGCCGATCTTCCGGCGATCAGTTGCGTCGCTTCGCCGGCGCTTGTGGGGGCTTGCTGTTGCTCGGGGTTGATCCATCCATGCCTGAAGCATCACGCAAATACATCCCATTTTGCTAGACGGCCATGACCGTGCGCTTAAGTTATCTCCAACAGGACACGGATCGCTCGCATCTCAGTGAGCATAGCTGCTGCCCAGCGCCAAATGCTGATGAACAGGAGCAAAGCCAGGATGTATGGGATAAAGATAAAAGCCGCCATGGGTCCGATGATAGTCGGTCTCGGCTGTCGTCCGCCAGGAGAAAAGCCCGGCTTTAATGATCTTGCTGAGAAAGTGGAAGGCGGCGAGCGACGTAGGTTATGGAAATCGGGAGCAGTCAAAACTCATCGCTTAGAATGGCCACCAGCCGGCGCTGAAAGCATCCTTTTTTGACGCGGCTCCGCTGTGTCTCTAACGCAGTTCGCCACGGCCAGCAGATCTATCGCGTCAAGCCCGTCGGCGTAGCCGCACTTGGTGCAGCGTCCGCGTAGCAGCACAGTTGTGGCGCTCACGAACACATCGCGGATTGTGCCGGGTATCTGGCACTCAGGGCAGACGAACTGCACTTGCTCGAAGTTCAGCAACAACCCCTGATCAGGCGTTGGCATTTTGAAAAGGTAAGTAGGTTCTCGATAGCGGTCTGCTTTGTAGGGTTGTCCTGTAGGGCCCTGCATCCTAGAATGGCTATTAATTCCAGCGCTATTAAATCAAATAGCGCAGATTAACAGCAATAATGTCTGTATTTACAAAACAATGCAATTAAAGCACCCGCGCGAGCAAGAAGCGGCGTCAGTGGGCTTCGCGCGTTCTTACTTTTGAACCGACAAATGCGAAATAGGCGATGAACAAGTAAGAGACCAGGGGGACCAGCATCGCTTTAGCCATGCTGAGCGACTGCGAGATCCATCCCATTAGGGGAGTGAAGATAGCACCCCCGATAATCGCCATCACGATCAGCGATCCGCCCAGCTTTGTGTTTGGTCCCAATTCTTTCAGGCCCAGCCCGAAAATGGTGGGGAACATGAGCGACATGAAGAAGCTCGTCAAGAAAATCGCCCAGAGGCCCAGCCAGCCGGGATACCACACTCCGATCGCGACTAACGCCACATTGACGATGCTGTAAATGCCCATCAGGAGATTGGGCCGGATAAATTGCATGAGGTACGTCGCGGTGAATCTGCCAACCGCAAAAGCGACCAGAGTGCCGGTCAAGAAATAGCCAGCGGTCTTTTCGGAGAGATGCGCATATTCCTGGACGTACTGTATGAAATAGCTCCAGGTTCCGACCTGTGCGCCGACGTAAAAGAATTGGGCCACGACGGATTGCAGAAAATGGGGATACTGCAGGAGATCGGAAAGCCTGCCGTGATCAGCGCCTGTGGTGGTTTCAGCTTCTTCGCCTATGCGGGGAAACTTTGTTCGGATGATTAGAAACGCCCACAGCACGACGACACAGCCGAGTACCAGGTAGGGCGTGATCACTCGCAAGGTCTCGTGCCGCAAGTAGGGCGCGTATTGTCCGGCTGCCTTCATGGCAACGATCTGAGGCGCGGTCAGCTCAATACCTGAAAAGATGAAGGCCGTTCCAACCAGCACGCCGGTAATCGATCCCAGCGGGTTGAAAGCCTGACAGAAATTCAAGCGCCGTTCCGAACTCGCGGGATCTCCAAGCTGCGCTATGAAGGGACTCGAACCCGTTTCGAGGAAGGCCAGACCACTCGCGATTACAAACAAAGCAACCAGAAAGAAACCGTAACTCTGGGCGATTGCCGCCGGCCAGAAGAGGAATGTCCCGGCGCTGTAGAGGAACAGCCCGAACACCAAGCCCACTTTGTATCCGTACCTCCGCATCAAGAGCGCCGCGGGCATGGAGAGCACGAAATAGCCGAAATAAAATGCCGATTGGACCAGGCCGGCCTTGAAGCGCGTGATCGCGAAAGACTTCATGAACTGACGGATTAGAACGTCGTTCAAGTTATTCGGGTATTCCCCAAAGAAAGAAGAGCGCGGTCACGAGCACAAAGGGAAGAATCGCGCCTTTCGGAAACAGCTTGTGAACGCGTGCCGATGATTCCGCTGAAATGCCGGAATTGTTGGTTATCAAAAATGCACCTCTCGTTCAGGCAGGCCGAAGCCGATCAAGGCCGAGTGCTTGCGTATTATGTCCAAGGGTACATTAGTGATGCAACGATTCGGAATGGTGTTACGGCTCAAGCCGGAAGCTGTCGAGAAATACCGCGAGTACCATGAGGCGGTCTGGCCTGAAGTTCTGGAGATGATTCGCCAATGCAACATGCGAAACTACTCCATCTTTTTCAAAGACAATTATCTGTTCGGCTATTTTGAATACCACGGCCAGAACATTCAGGCCGATCGCGCCAAGATGGCCGCTGACAAGAAGACTCAGGAATGGTGGGCCATCATGGAACCTATGCAAGAGCCGCTATCGACGCGCAAACCGGGCGAGTGGTGGGCCGAAATGGAAGAAGTGTTCCATACGGACTGAGTGGCGGCTGAGATTTTTCCGAACTTGCTCGCTGTTGTAATTGAGAGTGAAGTGTGGATGGGCCGCGCGCCACGGCGAACCGGATCCTTACTGCCGGTTTTTGTCGATCGCGGCAAAAACACCGGCGAGAGCGAGTTTAGCGAGTGCGAAGCTGGCGAATACTGAGCCGACTATAGCTGCCCCAACGACGACGATTTCCATTGTGTCCTTCTGCCCAACCTTGATGAGCGACTGTTCTCTCTGAGGAACGGTATTGCGTGGCGGGAAAACCCCAGTATCTTATCGACCAAGCAATTACTATTCTTATGTGTTTATATCGATAATTTTTATCGCGGTATTTTCTGTTGAAATGTAATAAATCGAGTGGAAACCACTTGCTTAGTGCCGGGATATGCCAGATACTTTCAATATCCTGAATGGGCGCGGACACTCCGAACCACTTTAATGGGTCGAAGAACCTAGATAGAAAGCCGAGGCGCGCATCCAATCATGATCAATCCCTTTTTGCGCGGAACTGGCGGGTTCTCCACATCGAAGATGATGATGGCGACGCATATCTTGTCAGGCACGCTTTGCAAAAGGCGGGTATTCCAGCCGAAGTCCACCGCTGTTTGAATTCAGAGGAGGGACTACTGTTTTTACGGTCCGCTGACACCTGGTGGCCAGACGTCGTGCTGCTGGATCTGAATACTCCGAGAATGAACGGCTGGGAATTTTTGACAACCATTAAGGCCGATAAGGCGCTGCGCGGGCTTCACGTAGTGATCGTCACTTCATCTCGTTTGCCTGAAGATCGGGAGCGGGCATTGGAGCTAGGCGCGAAGGACTTTCAAACCAAGCCGGATCGTTTCGATGAACTCATCCACATGTTGGAAGGGATCCTTGCTGTACCGTTAGAAAAACCTAAAGGCAGCAGGTGCGCGGACCCTGGGTTGACTCCGGTTCTCGCCTAAGTTTCTCCTTTTCTTCTCCTATACTGGTTCTGTAGCCGCCGGTGCAGAATCATGTCGTTTTCCTATGTTGAGCTGCATGCCCGATCCGCGTTCTCGTTTCTAGAGGGCGCATCGCTGCCGGAAGACCTGATGTCGCGGTGTGCGGAAACCGGGCAGCACGCCATGGCGATCACAGACGCGCACGGCGTGTACGGCGCGCCCCGTTTTCATTTAGCCGCAAAACAATTCGGCATTAAAGCGCTTGTTGGGGCTGAAGTCAATTCATTTGAAAACGGCCGCTATACGTTGCTGGCGGAAAACAGACAGGGATATCAAAACCTCTGCCGTTTAATTACTCGCACAAAATTTCGGGATGATAAACCGGGCAAACCGGAGCATCCCTTTGCAACGGAAGTAGATTTTTCCGAGTATGCTCAGGGGCTGGTTTGCCTGACGGGCGGAGATGAGGGACCCCTCGCTCAGGTTTTCCAGCAATTCGAAGGACCAGCAGCAGTAGTTGAGGCGCGCCGCCGGCTCGAGCGCTTAATCGAAATCTTCGGGGCCAGAAATCTTTTTGTCGAGGTGCAACGGCATTATCGCCGGGATCAGGAAGCGCGGAATCAGGCGCTGGTTGAACTGGCGGGCAGTATGAAATTGCCATTGCTGGCGACTAATGGCGTGACGCAGGCGACCGAAAACCGGCGCGACCTACAGGACGTGCTCACGTGCATCCAACACAAAACAACTTTGGCCGATGCCGGGAAGCTGCTGAACTTCAATTCGGAACGATACATGAAGACACCGGCGCAGATGCGAGCGCTGTTTGCCGACCTTCCGGTTGCAATTGCCAACACGGTGGAACTGGCGAACCGACTGGATTTCACGCTAATCGATTTGGGTTATGAGTTTCCGCGATATCCGGTGCCGCCAGGCGAAACCGCTATGACATATCTGCGGCAGTTAACAGATATGGGGGCAAGAGGCCGGTACCGGCCCTATCACGAACAGGCGCGCCGCCAGATCGAACGCGAACTGACGCTGATCGACAAATTGAACCTGCCGGGCTATTTCCTGATTGTCTGGGACATTATCGATTTCTGCCGGCGAAAGAAGATTCTGGTGCAAGGTCGCGGGTCGGCGGCCAATAGCGCGGTTTGCTATGCGCTCGGGATTACAGCGGTGGATCCCGTGGCAATGGATCTGCTGTTCGAGCGGTTTCTTTCGGAAGAACGCGGCGAAATGCCGGATATCGATCTGGATCTGCCCAGCGGAGATCAACGCGAGCGAGCGATTCAATATGTATACGAGCGATACGGGCAACTTGGCGCGGCAATGACGGCCAATGTGATTACTTATCGCGGACGATCGGCAGTGCGGGATGTCGGCAAGGTGCTTGGCTTCGACGAACAAGAGATCGCGAAGCTTGCCAGCCAGATCAACACGTTTGAATGGCGCGACCCCAAAGATTCACTGGAGCGGCGATTTCGGGATCAAGGATTTGACCTGCGCGATCCGCGCACACTGAAGTTTTTTTCGCTCACCAGCGACATCATGGATCTGCCACGCCATTTGGGGCAGCATTCAGGCGGCATGGTGATCTGCCAGGGGCAGCTTGATTCGATTGTCCCGCTGGAACCGGCAAGCATGCCAGGACGCGTGGTAGTGCAGTGGGACAAGGACGATTGCGCGGACCTGCAGATCATCAAGGTGGACTTGCTAGGGCTGGGAATGATGGCCGTGCTGGAGGACACGGTTGAAGTCATTCGCGATAAATATAGCGAAGACGTAGACCTGGCGCATTTACCGCAGAATGATAAAGATGTGTACGCCTGTTTGCAGAAAGCGGACACGATCGGATTGTTTCAGGTTGAGAGCCGGGCGCAGATGTCCTGCCTCCCGCGCATGAAACCGGCGACCTTTTACGACATCGTCGTGCAGGTGGCAATTATCCGGCCTGGTCCGATTGTCGGGCAGATGCTGCACCCCTATTTGAAGCGGCGGCAAGGGCTGGAAGAGCCGGTTTGTTTACATCCGTCGCTGGAGCCGGTCTTGAAGCGAACATTGGGCGTGCCGCTGTTCCAGGAGCAATTGATTCGCATTGCGATGCTGGCGGCAGGGTTCACAGGCGGACAAGCGGAAGACCTTCGGCGAGCGTTTGGATTCAAGCGTTCAGAGAAACGCATGCGCGAGGTGGAGGTCAAGCTGCGCGAAGGAATGGAGCGGAACGGGATTACCGGAGAAACACAGGACCGAATCACGCAAGCGATCACGTCGTTCGCTCTGTACGGATTTCCGGAATCGCATGCCGCTAGTTTCGCATTAATTGCCTACGCAAGCGCCTATCTGAAGTGCCATTACCTGGCGGCGTTCACAGTGGCGATGCTGAACAATCAACCGATGGGATTTTACTCGCCCGCCACGCTGGTGAAAGATGCGCAGCGGCATGGGCAGCGATTTCGTCCGGTAGACATTTTGCGATCCGATTACAAGTGCACAGTGGAGACGGATGGTAAGGCGAAATATGTGCGGCTGGGTCTAAATTATGTACGCGGATTGAGTAGTTCCACCGCAAAAAAGGTAGAGGAGGAACGGAAGCGCAAGCCATTTGCCTCTTTGCGAGACCTGGTGCGACGAGTGGCGGAGCTGCAAAAAGACGAAATCTCAGCATTGGCGGAATTAGGCGCTCTGAATGCACTTCCCAAAGAAAAGTCAGACCGGCACCGGCGAGGCGCATTGTGGCAAGCGGAACTAGCGTTACAGCCAGTGGGCGAGTTGCTCGAACCGGCAGCGGAGGACGGCGCAACGTCGCCTTTGCAGCCAATGACCTCCGGACAGCGCACCTACGCCGATTTCAACAACAGCGGTCTGACAATTGGCAAACATCCCATGGCGCATTACCGGGAACAGATGCGGGAAATGGGAATACTGGATGCGGTGACCGCAAAGGCCCAACGGAACGGAATGGTGCTGACGGTAGCGGGATGCGTTATTACAAGGCAGCGGCCCGGGACGGCGAAGGGATTTGTGTTCATGAGCCTGGAAGATGAAACGGGCATTATTAACATCATCGTTCAGCCCGGCCTTTTCGACCGCAGGCGGTTGGCCTGCACCGTTTCGCCCTATGTTCAAGTGAAAGGAGTGCTGCAAAGCATCAGCGGCGTGATCTCCGTGAAGGCGGGCGATATCGAGGAGCTGACGTTCCGCGACGCGGCGGCGGTGCAATCGCACGATTTTCACTGACGTACTCTGGCAGTGAATGGATCGACGCACATTTTTCTCTAGCGCCGTGCTGGCCGGACTCGGAGTTGCAGCCGAGGCAAACGGGCAGCAGGAAAAAACAGCTCAGCCAAAGCCACCACCTCCGCCACCGCCCAGCCCCGAGGATCTCAAGAACGCGCCGGGAGTTCACCCACCGAGCTTCGCTCTTGACGAGGCAACTGTTTCCGACCTTCGGGACAGGATCAACTCGGGAGAGCTGACTTCCGAGCGGATTACAGAACTCTACCTGCAGCGAATCGAAGAAGTTGACCGGCACGGCCCGGCTCTGAGAGCAGTGCTCGAGATCAATCCCGACGCGCTTCAGCTGGCGCGAGCTTTGGATACAGAACTGAAAACGAAAGGCGCGCGGGGACCGCTGCATGGCATTCCGGTCTTGATTAAAGACAACATCGATACCGCCGACAAGATGCAGACGACGGCTGGGTCGCTGGCGCTTGATGGGATACCGGCCAAGCAGGATGCCTGGGTTGTGAGACGGCTGCGTGCTGCCGGCGCGGTGATCTTGGGAAAGACAAATTTAAGCGAGTGGGCCAACTTCCGCTCAACTCATTCGACGAGCGGCTGGAGCGGGCGCGGCGGACAGACGGCAAACCCATATGCGCTCGACCGAAATCCATGCGGATCGAGTTCGGGCACAGGCGCTGGAATCTCGGCGAATCTGGCGGCGTTGGGTATTGGGACGGAGACGGACGGATCGATTGTTTGTCCGTCCTCTATGAACGGCATCGTTGGAATCAAGCCGACGCTGGGGTTGATCAGCCGCGCCGGAATTATCCCGATCGCTCACAGTCAGGACACGGCAGGACCAATGGCGCGGTCGGTCCGTGACGCGGCCATGCTGCTCGGAGTTTTGGCAGGCACAGATCCGCGCGATCCGGCGACGCAGGCAAGCGCCGGAAGATTCCACGCAGATTACACGCAGTTCCTCGACCCAAACGGTTTACGAGGCGCACGCATCGGCATTGCCCGGGCCTACTTCACGATCGGGGTTGCAGTAACGGAGTTGATGAACGAGTGCATTGATTTGATGAAGCAAGCGGGCGCGCAGATTGTGGATCCGGTGGATTTGCGGACGGCCGACGCTTGGGGCGATAGCGAACTGGATGTCTTGCTGTACGAGTTCAAAGCCGATTTGAACGGCTACCTGGCCAATCGCGGGGCTGGTGTGAAATCGCTCGAGGACTGCATCGCGTTCAATCGCGCGCATCGGAAGGAAGAGATGCCTTACTTCGAACAGGAATTGATGGAGCGGGCACAGGAGAAAGGATCTTTAGCGGACAAGGCCTACAAAGATGCGCTCGCGGGTAATCATCGGCTCACCCGAAAAGAGGGGATCGATGTAGTCGTTGCAAAAAATAAGCTGGATGCCATTGTGGGCCCTACTGCCGGAACGGCTTGGATCACGGACTGGGTGAATGGAGACCGGGCGGATAGCGGGTGCGCCTCTCCACCGGCTGTGGCTGGTTATCCGCACGTCACGGTGCCGGCTGGATTCAAGTTCGGATTACCAGTCGGTATTTCATTCTTCGGCACGGCCTGGACGGAGCCGAAGCTGATAAAGATCGCGTACGCGTTCGAGCAGATACGCAAAGCAAGGCGAAGGCCGGAATTTCTACCAACCGTAAATTTCTATGCCTAATCCGCTGATTGACACGCATCCTAAAAGCGATTGAGGACGACTTGGATGCGAGATGGCGGATAGACATAGAGTTGTCATTTTAGGCGGTGGATTCGGCGGGCTGTACGCGACGAAAGCGCTGAAACATGCGCCTGTCGACATTACAGTGGTTGACCGGCGCAATTATCATCTGTTTCAACCGCTGCTGTATCAAGTGGCGACTGGATCGCTCTCGCCAGGAGAAATTGCCGCGCCGATTCGCGCTGTATTAGCGAAGCAGAAGAATACGCGAGTTCTGCTCGATGAAGCGGTGGATATCGATCCAGCGAGCAGACAGGTGATTTTGCGCGAGGGCGCGCAGCTTGGGTACGACTCGCTGATTGTGTCAACCGGATCGCAGAGCAGCTATTTCGGCCATGACGCGTGGAGCAAATATGCTCCGCCGCTCAAAGGAGTCGAGGACGCGACCGCGATACGGCACAAACTACTGTTCGGGTTTGAATCGGCCGAGCGAATCAACGATCCAGCGGAACGGGCAGCATGGCTAACATTTGTGATCGTTGGGGGCGGCGCGACTGGAGTTGAGTTGGCTGGAGCCCTCGGGGAAATTGCGCATCACAGTTTGAGAGATGACTTCCGTTCCATCGATCCCCGGACCGCAAAGATTCTGCTGATCGATGGCGGCAAGCGGATACTCTCGACTTTTCCGGAAGACCTCTCGAAACACGCGCACGAGTCGCTTCGCAAACTTGGCGTAACGGTTCGGACCGAGCTGCTGGTAACCAATGTCGATGAAAACGGGGTAACGGTCACGACGCCTACCGGCGAAGAACACATTGCTTCGCATACGGTGATCTGGGCGGCGGGTGTAACGGTGTCCGATTTCGGGCGGCAGATTGCTAAACGCACAAATGCGCCAACCGAAAAAGGCGGCCGAATCTTGGTCGATGCGTCGCTCACGATTCCGGCGTATCCGGACATTTTCGTTGTTGGAGATCTGGCGTACTCGACGGATTCGAAAGGCAGGCCGCTGCCGGGCGTGGCTCAGGTGGCAATGCAAGGCGGAGCGTACGCCGCCAAAACTATCGTGAAGCGGCTGGAGGGCGACGGGAATATTCGCCCGTTCCATTACTTCGACAAAGGCGACCTGGCTGTGATCGGGCGCGGAGCGGCGGTCGCGAACGTGTTCGGGGTTCACCTGTCCGGTCTACCGGCGTGGCTGGTGTGGCTATTCATTCACCTGATGTACATCGTGGAGTTTCAGAGCCGAATTCTGGTGTTCGTGCAGTGGGGTTTCTTATATTTGACCGCGAACCGTGGGGCCATGCTGATCACGGGGAGCACGGCGTCGAGCGCCGCGCCCACTCCGGAAACAGTGACTGCCGCGCGAAGGGAGTGAGCTTTTCTATCAGACGAACTCAGACCTCGGTTTTTGCCAAACGAACTTCGCCGCTTTTTTACCAAACGAACTCCAGGATCGATCTTCGCCTCGCTCTGATAGGGCGCGGACGTGGGCGTCCACCCCACAGTTTGAGCTCAATCACGAGCCGGTGAGAAAAAGTTTCGAGTTTAAAAATCATAGGCTTACACGACGTTTTCGTACCTGTTCGCGACAACGGTTCGAGATGCTCACAAGCGAGTGGTCCCGCGCCGGCATCATACGGCAGGGTCGCCAGCGTTAAACGTCAGCGTTTACCAAACATGAAATTACTGCTTCGTACACTTCTTCTCTTCTCGCCGCTGATTTGCGCGGCGCAGACTCGCACCGACTTCAATACGCAGGTCAGCAATTTGCCGTTCATCAATGTCACGGCAGCGCCCTACGGCGCCAAAGGAGACTGCGTCACAGACGATTCGGCCGCTTTGCAGGCAGCGATGAATACGCACCGATACGTCTATTTCCCCGTGCCATCGGGAGGATGTTATCTAGTTTCCAAGACGCTTACGCTACAGGGCGGAGATTACCTGTACGGCGCGTCCGCTAACGATCCGAATCCCGGAGACCCGGATGCGGGCGTGGTCATTCGGCTGGCGCCCGGCAAGAACGTACCTCTCCTCGAGACTTGGACCAGTCAACAGGGCGGCGGAAACGAATACATGGATGTAGAGAACATAGTATTTGACGGTAATGGCGCGAATCAGACGCGCGAACTCCAGAACCAGGCTTTGGTGGATTTCCGTGGCGCATTCATTGGCTGCATCATGCGGCACGTCGTGATCATTAACTCCTTCGGACCGGGTCTGTATACCGGCGACGGAGGGGGCGACCTCCGAATCGATACGCTCTGGATAATCGCGGCTTCTACGAGCACCTATTCCTGGATACACAATCCTTCGGCAGCCGGTTGGGGAACTCTAAATACCGATCAGGTATTCGTGGAAGATCAATCGACACCTCTGAATGGGCAGTACCGGACGGTTACTTTTGGAGATCCTACTACGTATAGCCACGCAATCTTTATGAACGGCGTGCAGAACGGAGTCATGAAGACGACGCATTGTGAATCGGCGCCAACTTGCATCGATTTCGCTTCGGTTCAGTCTCTGGTACTCGACGGCATTAACGGGAGCCGCATCGGCAATCCTTCCTCAAGCGACCCGACTGATCAATATCTGGTCCGAATGTTGGACACCAGCTCCGATCAATTCACGATGACGGGCGCCTACTTCGATCAGTCGGGCACGACCTATAACGGAAGCTTCTCAGGTGCGCGAGTGTTCGGGCTAGCCAAAGGGCTCGTCACAAACGATTGGTATCAGACGCCGGCAGGCCGCACGCTGTGGCCGTTCTATACGCACGGCGAATTCTTCCTGCAGTCGGGTTGGCCCTATCTGGGCGAGAGACCGGCCGTAGGCAACGAATTGTGGATTCAGCAGATCGGAAACTACTCGCCGAACCGGCTTGCGATTTGGGATAATACGGGCGCGCCGAATGGTAGCTATGCCTACTTCGAGCGCAACGGGACGCAACTGAACTTAGGATTTAGCCCGGGTCCCTGGGACGGCCCTGAGCAAACGCTGCTGCAGCTGAATTTCTATGGGTTGAACAATCCTGCAAACAACGTTCAGATCAGCGGTACGTTGCAGACCGGCAATTCTAGCAACACCGATTTAACGGGCGAGTTGACGCTCAGTTCCGCTAAGACAAGCTCGTACTCGTTTGCCGGAAGCTACAACGTACACCCGGAATGCAGTGTGACGCCGCAGTTCGATATGGGAACAGGTAACCGGATGTGGCTCTCTTATTCAGGCACAACAGCATTCACGGTGAACTTCGCTAACGCAGTGAGCGGCGCCGTGTCGTATGTTTGTGTTGGTAGGAATTAGCGATCATTTCACAGCGGGAGCGCCGATCGGCGTATGAGCGAAGCGCCGGCTCGCAGAAGATGAGAGTAGTTACGGTCCATCGGGGCGCACGCGATCAGTATCAAGTCGCGTGCGCTTTGCACGAGGCGGGCATGCTCGATTCGCTGGTCACAGACCTCTACTGGCCGGCTGACCGGAGCTGGATCAAGGCGTTCGACCGACTTGCATCACGAAAGCTCTCGACCAAGCTGCACAGGCGTTATGCATCCGCTCTGCCCGACCGGTCCGTGCGGAAATGCTGGTTGACCGGAGCCTGGGCGTTCGTTCTCGACAACAGTAAGGCTGCGCCGTTCGCATGGCAGCAAAGCGCGATGCGACTCTGCGACAAGCGTTTGGGAGCCCGCGCAGCACAGGTCGCCAATGCGCGGGGCGCCGCGTTGCTCAGCTACAGCTATTACGCACACAGCGCATTCACGCATTTCAAAGGCGCCCAACCCCGGATTTTGTTTCAACTTCATCCCCATCCGGCGAGCGTCCGCGAAATCCTTTCGAAAGAGCGCGAACTGCATCCGGACTGCGCTTCATCTCTCAACAGAGAATGGGAACTAGCGCTACCCGAGACTGAGTTCGAGACGCTCGTCCAGGAAGTCGATATGGCGCAACACTGGCTGGTCGCGTCTTCGTTCACCCGAAAGACGCTGATTGAGCACGGTGTTCCAGGGGAACGGATCAAAGTTATCCCATACGGCACGGATCTCGACTGGTTCACTCCGGGAGTAAAGGAGCCGCCCGGAAGCCGAGCGCTACGGATTTTGTTTGTTGGAACGGTAGGACAGCGGAAAGGAATCAAGTATCTGCTGAACGCGCTCGAGGCGCTCCCAAAAGGTTCGGTAGAGCTCACCGTTTGTGGACGCGCCGTTGACGACCTAGACGTTCTTCGAGAAACGAGAGTACCGGTGCGCTTTCTCCGCTTTCCAACCTCACGAGAATTGCTGAACGAGTTTCACGCGGCGGATCTCTTCGTGCTCCCTTCGTTAGCAGAGGGATTCGGGCACGTGTTACTCGAGGCGATGAGTTGCGGTTTGCCGGTCATCAGCACTTCGAGAACCGCAGCGATTGATCTGATACGACCGGGGCAAGAAGGGTTCGTCATAGAGCCAGCAAATATAGCCCAACTCTCTGAATCGATCGAATACTTTCTACGCAATCCGGAAGAACTACGGCGGGCCGGGGCGGCAGCGCGATCGCGCGCCGAACATTTCACTTGGGCGCGATTCCGGAAAGGCGTAGCGGATGCAGTGAGCGAAATCATCACGACGCATGTCACTAGCGCGGGGATTGAAGTAAAGGCGGCGCAAGGCGTGGGATTTCCGGCGGATTAATCGTCGCTCGAGAAGAAACTTCCCAAACTGCCGCTAGCGATTGCTCCGAGCGGGTTACGTTCTTCACCACGGTGTTCGGAGGGCGCCAACTCGTGGCGCAGGCGCTCCAAGGTCATGCTCTGGAGGATCACGCGGCCGGGACCCGTGAGGGTAGTAAGAAAAAGTCCTTCGTGACCGAAGATGGCGGTACGAATGTTGCCGACCATCTGGATGTCGTAATTCACGCTGGGCTCGAAGGCGACGAGGTGACCGGTTTGCACCTGCAGCGTTTCGCCGGCGGCGAGAGTGAAATCGACGTGATCTCCGCCCGCGTGAACGAACACCGCGCCAGGACCGGTGAGTTTTTCGAGAATAAAACCTTCCCCGCCAAGGAGACCCGCGCCTAATCTCTTGACCAAAGCGATATCCAGCGTGACCGTCGCTTGAGCAAATAGAAAACCATCGCGCTGAACCATGATGGTCTGCCCGGGCGCCAGCTCGAAGACTTGTATCTTCCCGGGATATGCGCCAGCGAATCCCACTTCGCCTTCACCTCCGGTGGTGCGGAAATAGGTCATGAACAGCGATTCGCCCATCAATTTGCGCTTGATCGCACCGAGAAGTTTTTCGCCGATGGACTGGCCGGTCATGCGAGTAGCCCAGTCAACCGTAGCGGACTTGTAGATCATCTTGCCGGCTTCGGCATAGATCTCCTGGCCCGGCTGCAAGTGAACTCTGGCGATCTGGAGGTTATGGCCTTCAATGTCGTACTTGAGCGGCGCAACGGCAGGCGCGGGAGGATAGTACTGCCCGGCGCTGCCGGCGCCCGCAGCCTGACCGCAGTTCAAGCAAAATTTGGCGCCGTCGGGGAATTGGGTACCGCAATTGGTGCAAAATGCCATGATTTTTGACTATTCACCGATATTCTGGGTATGAGTACTCTCCAATCCTAACTTGGGATCGAGATGGCTCTTTGCATTCTACGCGAAACAGAATGCACACTTCCTAGTCTCAAAAGGATCTCGGTGGCAGCGAACAAAAGATATCCGTCGCTAGACGGATTGCGCGCGGTTTCCATCAGCATGGTCTTCATCGCGCACTGCGGCCGGAACGCCGAGTGCCTATCCGGAATCCTGGCAGAACTACACGGGAGAGCTTGGCGCGCTGGGCGTTCAAATCTTTTTCGTGATCTCCGGGTTCCTGATTACCACGCTGCTGTTGCGGGAGCACGAGAAGACCGGGCAAATTTCGCTGAAGAACTTCTATGCTCGCCGCGTGTTGCGCATTTTCCCGGCGTTCTACACCTTCCTATTGGCGATTGCGGTTCTCGGCTGGCTTGGGGATCGAACAGATCTCATGGAACGATCTGGCGCGAGCCGCTACCTTCCGAGCCAATTTTGGCGGGAATCGGCTGGATTTTGTGCCCATTGCTGGTCCGTTATCGGTGGAAGAACAGTTTTATTTGCTGTGGCCGGCAGCCCTTGTGGCCTTGGGGTGCAAGCGGGCGCTTCGCGGGGCCATGCTGCTGTTGGTGCTGACACCATTCCTATTCGTGTTCATCTGGCATGCACACCCGCGGATTGCGGAATCCATTGTCATGCTCGCTTGCGGATGTGTGCTAGCAGGGTTGCGCCCACAGTTTCACGCAAATAATATTTATGCGCGGCTGATCGCTTCGCAATGGACTCCCTGGATTGCCACGATCGGAATACTTTCACTGAATTACTTGCGAGTAAGCCCGCTGTTTCCGCTGCTGGCCCCATTGAGCGCGCCCTCATCGCGCTCGTGCTCGACTGCGTGATGACTCACGAGTCTTTCGCTCTTGGGCGATTTTTGAATCTCAGGCCAGTGGCGTTTCTTGGTACGCTGAGCTATTCGCTGTATATTTGGCAGCAGATATTCCTTAACCGCTACGGCAATCACTTCTATAATGTGTTTCCGTTGAATGTGCTCTCGCGATCGCATCCGCCGTGTTGTCGTATTACCTCGTGGAGAAGCCATTCTTGAGGCTGAAAGATCGCCTGCACAGCGCGAAGGAGAAAACGCCCGAATTTATTCTCAGCGCCGGTCAGTCCAGGAATTGAAGTGGCCGGCTGAAGCAGCGGGTATGCAAGCCAGGCTGCGGCAGTCAGACGCATTCTGCCGATTTTCTTTTTTCTGTTGTGCCTCGCGTTCTTTATCGATCGCGGAACATATCGCGCGCTACGCTATTCCACGACGGGCGATTTCTCCACCCTTTACGCGGCAGCACGCTGCTGGCTGCACGGTGAAGACGCCTACAGCACATCCGCACTGAAGCACGAACTGCAGACGGCAGGCGCGCCGGATTCGATAGTGCGCGATCAAGACGTCAATGTTTCCGTTTATCTACCCAGCGCGATGCCCCTCAGCGCTCCAGTGGCGGCTCTGCCCTGGCGGACAGCCAATCCAGTTTGGTGTTTGCTGGCTTTGGTCGCGTTCGGCGCGTCAATTTGGTTGATTCTGCGGCAAGTGGATCTGCCGGCGCGGGGCAAGTGGATAATAGCGGGGCTGGCTGTGTTGTTTTCGCCGACCTACGTCGGGCTGTTTGATGGGAACCCCAGCGTAGTGTGCATCAGTTGCGTTGCGCTCGCGATTTGTTTAGCGCTCAACCAGCGGTCGTGGTCGAGCGGGGTTCTGCTGGGGGTAGCGCTCTGTTTCAAGCCACAGATTGCGTTCTGCGCTCTCTGCGTTTTCATTTTGTGGAGGTGCTGGCGTCCGGTGATAGCGGGGTTCGCGATTGCGTGCGCTGCCGGGGCAATAGGAGTAATTGTAGCTTCCTCGTTCGGAACCAACTGGCAGTGGCTCAGGCTGGAGCAACATAATGTCGCGCTGAGTTTCGGTCCGGGGGGAACGAGCGATCCTACTCCCAGCGGGCCGGTGGCATGGCAGATGTTGAACGGCCAGACGATCGCTTCCTATGCGTTCCACGACGTCGGATTCGCGAATATAGCGGTTTGGCTATTCGCGAGCGCGCTTGTGATTGCCTATCTCTGGCTGCGGAGGAGGGATGTCTCGCCGAGCAAATGGCGGGACGTTTCGTTTTTCGCAGCGGTCACGCTGATTATCACTTATCACCGCTACTACGATGCGCAGCTTCTGCTTCTCACGATTCCGCTGCTGGTTGTTCTGTGGAAACGAAATGAACGAGTAACTCTCGTCTGCCTATGTTTGTGCCTGCTTGCTTTGGCCTTTCCTTTGCAGTCGGTATTCGCAAGAGCGTTAGGCGACAGAGCGACCAAACCTTCACTCGCGCAGTTCCTGTTATTGAGGCAGCAGCCTCTGGCCGTGCTAGCGATGGCGGTCATTCTGGCGTTTGCCCGGCGGCCGCGGGGCTTCGCTCATTCGTAACGCAGAGCGATGTTCGGATCGACTGCCATGGCGTGGCGGACCGGGCCCCATGCCGCAAGGGCTCCGGTAAGAAGCATCGCGAACACAACAGCGCCAAAACTGAGGGGATCATCGGGCTTCAATCCCGGAACCAGAAACATTGCTAGCGGCTTTGTGAGGAAAAGCGCGGCGAACAGGCCGATGGCGGATCCTACAAGGATCAGTCTGGCAGCATCGCGGACGACCATTCGGGAGATAGCACTCCGGGTCGCACCGATGGCAATGCGGATGCCGATCTCGCGCGTGCGCTGCACGACCGAATAAGCTACGACCCCGTACAGTCCGACCGTGGCAAGCAGGAGACCGAGAACACCGATGGAGCCTAGCAGAGCTGCGCCGATCTGACTTGGTAGAAAGGCGAGACCGATGCTGGAGTACATGGTCTCGACCTCGGCACCAGCCATGGGCTCGATGCGATGCAGGGTGCGACGAACAGGATCAAGCTGCAGGGCGGGCGGAATGGCCGACCGCATCACGAACTGAATGTCCAGGCTGTCGTTATCGATCTGTGAGAGCGGTTCGTAGAGTTGCGGCTGTGGATCTTCGCCGATTGTCTTAGTTTTAGTGCCCTCGGCAACCCCGACGATTCGGTAGGGCGTTTTTGTGTCATTTCCCCACAGGAAGATCGGTTCCGATCGGTTGCCTGTCGCCAAGATACCGCCGCACGAAAGTCCTGTTTACGATGACGACCTTCTCCCCACGATCGGCCGCTGAGAAGGTGCGTCCACGATCAATCGAGATATCCATTGCCCGGAAGAACGAGGGCGTAACGGCGTTCCACTTAAAATAAGCAGGAGTTTCTTGGCCGCTATCGGGAAATTTGAGAGGAGAGCCAAATACCGCATTGCCGTTGAACGGAGTCAATCTGGCTGCCGCTCCATATTCGATCCCGGGCAGGGCTGCGAGGTCGCGCAGAGCTTCATTAACGTAGTTCGCTTTCTGTAGGGGGCTGCTGTAATTTCGAGGCGGCAGGTTGACCTCCGCGCGAAGCGTGTGACGCACGTCAAATCCCGGGCTGATGGCATTCGCGCTGAGGAGATTTCGCAGGAAGAGAAATCCGGTTGTGAGGACGATCACTGAGGTCGCGATCTGTGCGATGACAAGGATGCTTTGGACGCGTGATTTTCTTTCACGCGGGAGATCGGGCGCGATTGAGGCTTTCAGCGATTGAAAGGCGGGCAGGAGTCCACAGATGAGCGTCGCGGCCGTCGTGAGGAGAGCCGAATAGAGCAAAACGCGCCAGTCGGGTGTGATTTGGAGATGGATGGGGATGGGAAACGGAAGCTCGATTCGCGCGAGCAGGGTGGCAGTGAATTGGGAGAGCGCCAAGCCGAATGCGGCGCCAAGCAGCGCGAACAGCAGACTTTCCACCAGAAATTGTTGCAGCAATCTCCCTTTACCGGCTCCCACCGCGAGGCGGATGGCGAATTCACCGCGGCGCGCGGAGGCGCGGGCAAGCAGCAGGACGGCAACATTCACGCATGCGATCAGAAGAACAAGGCCCACAATGACCAGTAGGATCACGAAAAAAATGCCGATCGGCATCAGTTCCGGTATTTCTCCAGAGGTATAGCGTCCGTAACCGGCGATGGGCGATACGGTGATGTTCTGCGCGTATTTCCAGTGAGTGGCCGGCATGCCCGCGTCCATTCGTTTGGCAACGGTTTCAAGACCAGCATGGGCTTGGGCGAGGGACATACCCGGCTTGAGCCGAGCATAGATCTCGAGAGTCGTTGAATCGAGCCATCGCGGCAGATAGATATCGGGCGAAAAGCCGAAGCCGATCAGCGTGCGGTGATGTTCCGGCAGTATGCCGACGACCGTGCAGGCGCGCCCGTCAAGGTTGATGGCCCGGCCGATGATGGACGGATCAGCATTGAAGTACCTTCGCCAGAACCGGTAACTGAGAACGGCGACTTCCTTGGGGTCCGCGGGAACGATGCCGCGCCCGTGAAGCATGGGTACGCCCAACATGGTGAAGTAATTCTTCGTCGTGTAAACGGCAAACATGCGGCGCGTCTCCGCTCCATCATTGAAATTGGTGAAGGCTTCCTGGTCCTGGCCGGCAACATCCTGGAAGAGGCCGCTGGCGCGGAAGGAGTCTATGGCTTCTTCGGGCGAGTTGCTGTTACCGCCCAGACGGATGGAAACGAGGGATCCCGCATCGCGTACCGACGGATGGCTGAAGAGAAGCTCGAGTCCGAGCGAAAACATGGCCGTGTTCACGCCAATGCCGAGGCCGAGCGAGAGCAGCGCGGTGACGACAAGCGCGGGGTTGCGGCGGAGTCCGCGGGAGGCATAGAGCAAGTCCCGCCAGAGGTTCTCGATGAGGGCGAATCTCCAAAGGTCTAAGGCTTGTTCTTTGATAAGGCCTGCATTGCCCAGTGAAATCGGGTTTTGATGGCGGCTGGACATTTCGCGATGAAAGGCGAGCTCACTTTCAAGATCTTTTTGCAGACGGCGGCGGCGCCAGAGTTTGAGGAATAAGCGGCGCATGTGCTGTTATCTGGCGAGAACGCGCTGAACTGCCGTAGAGAGACGATTCCAGGTTGCTTGTTGTTCGCCCACCAGCTTTCTTCCGTGTTTAGTTATGGCGTAATATTTCGCCTTCCGGTTGTTCTCAGACAAGCCCCACTCGGCAGATATCGCCCCGCCGAGCTCAAGCCGGTAGAGCGCGGGATAAAGCGAGCCTTCTTCGACTTTTAACACTTCGTCCGAGAGCAGGTGGATGGTTTGGGCAATTGCGTAGCCATGCATGGCGCCGCGTTGGAGCGCGTGGAGTATGAGCAGGTCGAGCGTGCCCTGGAGTAGCGCGGGCTGGGCGGATTTTCCCATTGATGCCTTCTTATGACCGATGTTTGCCTATGACGATCTATGGGAAGTATGGCGTGATTTGCCCCAGACTGTCAAGGGAAGAGAACGTTTGGTGGGAGAGGCGCTCGTTGGCGGCAGGGCCTGACCATCCTGTTCCATACAAATGACAGGCTGCCCTCCTGGAACGGAATGCCGCGCTCGAACGTCTGGAACAGGAGATCGGAACCAACCCGGAGCGCATGATCCGGCTCCGGCGAGTTGGACGATAATCAGAACCAGATGAGCAGTTTTCGAATAGGATGTGTGATTGCCGGGTTGTACTTCGCCGGCAACCTGGGCTGGGCTCGCGCCCAATCCCCAGGCGTTCAATCTCCAGGTGTGCAGCCCCCCGTTGCGCAAGATCAGGCCGCCAGCCAGGAATCGACGATCAAAGTAAACGTCGATCTGGTGAATATTTTATTTACAGTGCGGGCCAAGAAAGGCGGACAACTGATTCCAAACCTGGAAAAGAACAACTTTACGGTCTACGAAGACGGAAAACAACAAACGATCCAACACTTCTCGCGCGAGACCGATCTGCCGCTGACTCTGGGACTGCTGATTGATATCAGCGCCAGTCAAGAAAACCTGGTCGATATCGAACGGGATGCCGCGGCATCGTTCTTCTCAAGCGTAGTGCGGAAAAAAGATGAAGCTTTCCTGATTTCGTTCGGGAAGGACACGAATCTGCTGCAGGATTACACGAATTCCCCGGCCTGCTGACCGCCGCTTTACGAGATTTGCAGCCGGACGGGCAAACGCCGATGATCAGCCGCGGTCCGATACCGAATGTCAACACCGGGCCGGTTCCGATCAGCGGTACGCCCAAGGGTACGCTGCTTTACGATGCCATTTATCTGGCCTCCAACGAAAAGCTGAAGAGCGAAGTGGGCCGGAAGGCAATTATTCTTATCACGGACGGCGACGACCAGGGCAGTTATTACAAGATTCACGACGCAATCGAAGCGGCACAAAAAGCGGACACCATCATTTACAGCATCTATTACGTCGACCGCGGATTTTATATGCAGGCCGGAATGTTCGGGGGCGGCGGTAAGCGCGAGTTAGACAAGATGTCGGAAGAGACCGGCGGGCATGTTTTCACAGTGGACAAGAAGCACCCGCTGAGCGAAGTATTCAAAGAGATTCAGGACGAACTGCGCAAGCAATACTCGATCGGCTACGAGCCGACCAACGCGGCTCGCGACGGCAGCTTCCGGCATTTAGAGATCAAGGTGGACAATCCAGACGACCGGGTTCAGGCGCGCAACGGCTACTATGCCACGCCTAACGGGGCCTCGGACCAATGAAACCCCGCAGACCTCACGCCGAACGATGGGCGGTGGCGTGCTTGCGGGCTTCGAGGTAATCGCGAACAGCTTCGCGCAACGGCGGCATGGGGGTGATTCCGGCGGCATTGAGTTTACCGTTTGAGAGCGCGGAGAATTTTGGCCGCTTTGCGGCAGTTCGATACTCGCGCTCATCGGTAGGCTGTAGTGAAGGCGACACCCCAGCCAAATCGAAAATCAATTTGGCGTAGTCGTACCAGGAGATGGCTTCACCTCCGCCCATATGAAAGAGGCCGCGAAGATTTTTTTCGACCAACTCAGCCGTACGGGCAGCCATGGCGGGCGCGTAGGCGGGGGATGCGACGTGGTCTGCCACTACACGGATCGGCTTCTTTTCACGGGCGAGACGCAGCATGAGCTCAACGAAGTTGCCGCGGGGGGTGAACATACCCGCGGGCCCGAACACTCCCGAGGTGCGGATTACCAGGGGATCGGCCAGATAAGCTTGCGCGTATAGCTCGCCAGCCAGTTTTGAAACAGCGTAGGCACCTAACGGGTGGGGCATATCAGTCTCAACGTAAGGACTACCCTTAGCGCCGTCGAAGACGTAATCGGTAGAGTAATGAACGAATTGGGCGTCGGCCTGGCGACACGCCATCGCCAGATTCCGCACCGCGAGAGCATTCGCTTGATACGCGGCCAGCGGCTCTCTTTCGGCGATGTCGACGTGATTGTAGGCGGCCGCGTTGATAACGATCTGCGCGTCGGATTGCGCAATGGCCTGCTCGACGCGGGGTGCATCGCTGATGTCAAGGGTTTGCCGATCAAGAGCTCGAACGGACCAGCCGCGCCGCTCAAATTCGCGGCACAGTTCTACACCGAGTTGGCCGCCTCCGCCGAAGATTATGACCTTACGCTGCATTCTTTTGCAGCATAGCGGATCGGGGGATTGCGGCCGGGGCTAGTGCGCTCATTGTTGGTTGATTGGAAATGACGCTAGATCAGCTAGCGTATCCGTCTGGGAAATAGTCTTAACCGAAAAGCTTCCTTGTACGGGGAAGTCGACGGGGCGGGCCACGGTGCCACCATCGTCGTAAAGCCACGACCGACCACGCAGCTTCCACCAATCCGAAGGGCCACGCTCCTTGGAGAAAGCCATAAAGAGATCCGAGCGCACAGGCTCCGGCGAACCCGAGGATGAACCAGTGGCTTCGCTGCTCGAGCGCGTAACACACGAGCATTGCCGAAACCGCGAACAATCCAAACATGCTGAGAAGGCTCATCCGTTCCATAGTGTCCTATAGAGAGTACTGGCGTTTGGGCCCTATGCTTTTCCGGGCGGCAACCCAGAAACGGCTTTAGGGAATCCTTAGCTGGCCTTAACGAGTTCCTTAGCGTCCCCACTCTAATCTGGAACCGTTGCCAAGAGAACCTGATGATTAGAGTGAGTGTCATTTGCGCTGTGTTGTGCGTGGTGTTCCTAACCTGCGTTACTGGCGTACCTTCCACGCATAAGGAAATACAAAGAGATTTCGATATGCCAGCTTACGTCGGGCCCGTGCCCGAGCATGTGCAATCTGCAATCTTCGAAAGCGCGCCGGTCGGCAGCACGAGGGGGGAGGTAAACCGGTTTCTGGACAAGAGGGGAATCGGCATGGATGGGGACAGCACTTGCGTATGGCGTGAGCGCGGCACCCAGCTCAGCTGTATGATTGGCACCCAGAGGCATTTTTTGAGTTTGGTGCGAGAGGTCTGCACTGTCTCATTTAATTTCGATTCCAATAACAAGCTCAGGACTGTCCAGGTGAGATCAGAGTTGGGAGGGTGGAAACACAAATTCAATTAAGTAAACGGATGCATGAAGTGTTAGTTCTTAGTTAAGAACGCGCGCCAGACTGTATCCACCATGGCGTGGAGCAGAGTGGATGAGAGCAGCGTGCCACTCGACCGATACGAAGACCCGTAGAACCAGCCGGCAATCGAGGCCATTACGAAGTAACGCCAGTTAGGGAACGGCGCGTGAAGGATGTGAAATAGACCGAAGATGCAGCTTGCGATAAGCTGGCCACCCCACCAGGAATGAAGCGACTTCTCCAGTAGATTCTGAAGGAAGCCACGGAAAAAGAGCTCTTCGAGTACCGCGACGAACAGGAAGATTTCCAAGTAAGCGAGAAGGAAATCGAGCAGGCCGTGCCAACGTGGATGCCACGAAGTGAAGCCGAGCACGAAGCCAAGCGGAATGGCGACGGCAGCAAAAAAGACGAAATTCCTGCCCGCGGCAAGCAAGGCTGTCCTGATGAAATCGAGTCGATAGCCCAGGTCTGGAACCGGCCGGATATAGGTCCAGGAGAGCGCGCCCAAACTGACAATGAACAAGCGCGCCATGAAGTCGAGATTGGCGGGAACGTTCCAGATTCCTTTGAACAGATGGAAGAGAACGATCGACACTAACCAGACTGCGACCAGGATGTCTTGCCAATTGAATTTCCCTTGGTCGCGGACCGGAAAAACGGAATAGAGGATGATCACCGGCGCGGCAGTCGCCAGGAGCCGCACGAACGCCAGCCAGCGGAAGTCCGCCGTTCCCACTGCGTAAAGAACATAGGGCAACGCGAGCAGCGCTAGAACAATCGCAATTTTGTATCGCCCTGCAATGAATTTTCCCAGCAGCGCACGGGATGCCGGCATTGCGGGTGCAACCAAGTACACCAACAATAGGACAAAACAGCCGTAGATACCTGCCGCGGATGAAAGCGGGAGCGAGTAGCGCTTCAAATAATCGGCCGCCACCGGTAAGAACGCCGCTGCCATCCCTGCCACGACAGCAGTAAAGGCCCAAGGGGAGGGCTTAGCGATTGGCAAGCGCGGCTTCGAAACCGGCCAGGTTCTGGGCATTCATAACGTCCGTGGCCTCAAGCCAGCCACGACGGGCGGTAATGACACCGTAGCGCATGTTGTGAAGATGGGAGGGGCGGTGGGCGTCGGTGGAGATGGTGAAGCGGCAGCCGCGCCGTTTGGCGGAGCGGACAAACTGGCTGGGGAGATCGAGGCGCTCCGGACTGGCGTTGATTTCGAGCCAGACGCGACGCTCGGCGGCCCGGGCGGCGACGCGATCGAAATCGAACAAATAAGATTCGCGCTGCAGGAGCATACGGCCGGTCATGTGCCCGACGATGCGCAGCGACGGGGATTCGAGCGCGCCGAGAAGACGATCCGTCATCTCGGGCGGCTCAAGATTGAAGTAACTGTGGACGCTGCCGATTACCAGGTCGAGCTCGGCCAAGGCATCCTCAGAAATATCCATCGCGCCGTCGCGAAGGATGTCACATTCAAGACCGGAGAAAACGCGGATGGGCAAACCGCTGCGGTTGAGCTCGCGCACGTGTTGGGCGAATGCCACCACTCGGTTTTCATCCAGCCCATTGGCCATGGCGAGCGCTTTCGAATGATCGGTAATGGCGATGTACTCGTAACCGAGCGCGGCGGCGGCTTCGGCCATCTCCTGAAGAGTGGCGCGGCCATCCGTTTCGGTGGTGTGCATGTGCAGATCGCCGCGGAGATCGCTTAGCTCAATCAGTTTGGGAAGAGTTCCGTCGCGAGCGGCTTCCAGCTCGCCGCAATTCTCACGCAGCTCGGGAGGAATCCAGGCATAGCCGAGGCGTTGGTACACTTCCTGCTCGCTTTCGCCGGCTACGCGCTGGTTCCCTTCGAGAGTGAAGAGACCGTATTCGTTCAGCGTGAGCGCCTTGCTTGATGGCGTTGGTGCGAAGAACGACGTTGTGCTCTTTGCTGCCGGTGAAGTACTGCATGGCCGCGCCGAAACTCTCATGAGGAAGCGCGCGCACATCGACCTGGAGACGTTCGAGGCCGAAGCTGACGCTGGCTTTATTGACACCCTGGCCGAGGATTTCCTGGGTTTTGGGATGAGTCGTGAGGTGATTGAGCGCCTCGGCGGCCCCGGCTCCGGTGACAAGAATGTCGAGATCGCCCACTGTTTCGCGGCCACGGCGCAGGCTGCCCGCCGCTTCCACCTTTTCAATTTCGGGTAGGGCGGCGAATTCGGAGGAGAGCTCGTCCGCGGTGCGGCGCGCGAAGCTGAGGAGAAAGCGCCCGGCGCTGCGGCGATAGGCTTCGATGGAGCGCAGCACTTTCTCTTCGAGTTTGGCTCCCATGCGCGGCAGCGCACGAAGCTTCTGCTCGCGGCAGATGCGCTCGAGGTCGTCGACAGTCCTGACGTTGTGGTGCTCGTAGAGAAGGGCGATGCTTTTCGGTCCCAAACCTTGGATCTTGAGCAGCTCCAGAGCGGAGGCGGGATAACGGGCAAGCATTTCGTCGCGACGCTCAAAGGAGCCGCGCTGGCAGATTTCGGCGAGCACAAAGGAGAGGCCCTTGCCGATGCCTGGGATATCCGTGACTTTGCGCTCAGGATTGCAGACGATATCGGAAACGCGCTCGGGGTAGCTGGCGATGACAGCGGCGGCATTGCGGTAACTGCGAATGCGAAAGCCGTCTTCTCCGGCGACCTCCATAAGATCGGCGGTCTCGTGGAGGAGACGCGCCATGTCCTTATTCTCCATGCAAGACTTTGGCGGCGCGCTGCCCCGTGCGGAGCGTTAAGAGGCGATGGCTCGACGTGCACCAGCACATCGGCGACCCAATGAATATTTCCGGTGACGGCGAAACGGACGCGCGTGGCGATCTCGTGCGATTCGCGCACCGTTAAGCCGGGATCGACTTCGAGGTGAAGATCGACGTGGTATTTCAAGCCGGTTCGGCGGGCGAAACACTTCTCAATTCCGAGAGCACCCGGAACGCTGAGGGCGGCTTTACGGATCTCCGCCATTTTCGTCGGGTTGGGCATGGTGTCGACCAACTGGTCGACGGTACGGTGGACGACCTGAATGGAGAGGAAGAAAATAAGTACGCCGATGACGATGCCGCCGACATGATCGGCGATGCCGAAGCGACGCGGGTCGAGGAGGGTGAGAAGGACGGCAGTCAAAGCAACGAAGGTAGAAAGCAGGTCGGTGATGTCGTGCCAGGCATCGGCTTCGAGCGAGGTGCTGGCGATGCGCTTGGCGGTGCGGAATTTCAGGGCGGAGAGCGCGGTCTTGAGAACGATGGCGGCGGCGAGTGGATATAGGGCGTACGTCTGCAGTTCCGAGCGCTGGTGGAGAGAAGTGATGCTGTGCCAGAAAATGGCTGAACCGGCCAAAAGAAGGATGGCGCCTATCGCGAGTCCGGCGAGTATTTCGTAGCGGCCGTGACCGTAGGGATGTTCGTAGTCCGGAGGCTTGGCAGCGAGCCAGAGGCCGGCGTAGACAATAGCGGAAGAAAGCGCGTCGCCGGCCGCTTCAAGGCCGTCGGAGGTGACCGATGTGGAACCGACTTGGATACCGACAAGGATCTTAGCGCCGGCGAGCAGAGCGCCGATGCTCATGCTGACGAGGGCGAGACGTCGTCCGATTGACTCTTCGTTAGCGCCGACCGCGAGCATACGATTCGAGGATATCGTGAGAGCGAAGACGCTTCAGTTCCGGTACTACCGGAAAAATGCCCAAGTAAAGCCCGATTGTATTCGAGCCTTACTTGGGGCCGGTAGAGAAATGATAGACGGAGACTAGTGCTTAATTCTGTTCGCCCGCAACCATGACGCTAGAGGCGGAATCGGTGTTCGCTCCCCAGACACTGCGCGAACCGGAGACATCGCGAGTGCTCCCCACACGCTTTGCGCGCCCCAGACACTGCGCGAGCCGGAGACATCGGACGCTCCCCACACGCTTTGCGCGCCCCATAGACAGCGGTTGCGCTGTCGAGCACGCCGGCGCCCCAGACGGTTTGAGCGCCCCAAACGCTACGGGTTGACAAGACCGATTGAAGGGCCCAGATGGAGGTTGGATCGAGATTGACGGTGGCAGTACCGGAGGTGGCGTCATAAGTCACGATGGGCGAAAGCGCCGCGCCGCTGGCGGGAGGATTCCTGACAGCCGATAGAGCAGCAGCGATATCCAGATAGCCCGCGCCGACAGTGAAAATGTCGTAGTAATCGGTATAGGTGTTGCCGGTTGTCGGATCGAATACCGAACTCGATTGCGGAAAGGTCTTGTACGCGGTCTGCATCATTATGGCCTTCACCTGGTCTGGCGTGAGCTTGGAGTTGGCCTGAAGAAGAAGCGCGGCTGCGCCACTCACGACCGGAGTGGCCATGCTGGTACCGCTGAGCATGAAATAGGTATTCGAAATCGCCGAGGAGGATGAACCCGTCACGTTCTGGTAATAGGAGACAGGCACGTCGTTGGCAGGATTTTCCTGCTGCAACGTAGAACCTGGCTGAAGCAACGAGACAACCAAGTTACCTGGGGCGACGAGGTCCGGCTTGGCCACGTGATCCACCTGGGTGGGGCCTTTCGAGCTGTAGCTGGCGACGGTATCATCGATACGGGTGGGCGTCCCTTGGGTTTTCATGGCGCCCACTGTGATCACGTAGGGATCGTTTCCGGGGGCGTTGATGGTGCCGTAGCCCTGTTCGCCGAAAGTATTGTCGCGGCCATCGTTGCCCGCCGCAACGACAACGACGATTCCCGCCTTCCACGCCGCTTCGACGGCCTGACAAAGAGGATCTTGCGTGTAGCTCTCGATAACGGGCCTTCCGAGCGAGAGGTTAATCACACGAATGTTGTAGACGCTTTTCAGAGTGATGGCGGTTTGGATGGCTAGAATGACGTTGCTATCCGTGCCTTGGCCGTTCTGATCGAGGACTTTCAGATCGATGAGATTCACACCCGGAGAAATTCCTTTCAGGGTTCGGGTGCAGTTGCTGCAAGTAGAGGCTTGCGCATTGGAGGCAAGTATGCCGGCAACGTGCTCGCCGTGACCGAACTGATCCGGAGCATAGGTAGAGGGGAGTTGATTCGAAGATGTCCCCGAATTGAACAGCAGGTTCGTCAGGTTCGATAGAAGTGACGTGACGGTCCCAAGCGCTGTGCTGATCAGGTTCGGAGCATTCGGGGCGGTGAAGTCGTAGCTATACACGACCTGCTTCACTCCATGGGTTCCGAGATTACTATTCGCAGTGATGCCGCTATCGATTACGGCCACGCCGATGCCGGATCCGTTGAGACCAGCGGACCAGGCGACGTGGGCGTTCACAGCGGCAGCCGTATTGTCCAATCTCGCGGCTACCGGGCGATCAGGGCTGATGTACACCACGTTTGGGTTTGCGGCGAGCGAGTTGAGCGATGAGACCGGGACTGTATAGAGCACCGCGTTCAGCAAGTGCAGCACAGGGCCCAGGATTCCACCCAGAAGCGTGACCACCGAATTCTGGGAGGAGGTGGGCGCGCTTTTCCATTGAACGATCACAGGCACATTCGTCTGCGGATCGAGATTGAGCAGATCCGGGGCAATTTTTGATTGAGATGTCGCGGCTAAAGCAGCCATCGCCGTGAGCATCAGCAATGAAATGATTCGCTTCATAAGTTCTCCTTGTTTTGTCTCAACGCCGATGACTATTCGCCGGCAGTGTTCGTAAAAGGTCTTATCGGGATCGGCTAACTGTTTTTACGTTGTGAAAAAGCGTAAACCGTCAGGGAGAGAGGAGATCTAGGTGAGTGGGAAGCTCGCGGGCTGCTGCACTTCCGGCGGTCCCCTTATACGAGAAGTAGCCCTAAGCGGTGGCGCGCAACATCTGACCACCGCCCGGGCTAAGGCGTAGAGGAAGAGGGAGTGCTACTGCTCGCCGTACGATGGTGATACTGGCGGCGGAATCGGGGATGCCATTTGCTCCCCAAACGGATCGAGCACCCCAGATGGCTTGTGCTCCCCAGATCGTTCGCAAGGAGTCTGAATCCGATGCTTCCCAAACGGTTTGCAAATTGGAGGAACTTGCCGCGCCCCACACCGTTTGCGCACCCCACAGACAACGATCCGCGTCGTCCAGCACGCCGGCGCCCCAAACCGTCTGAGCACCCCAAACCGAGCGGGTTGCCAAGGTCGACTGGATAGCCCAAATTGAGCTCGGGTCGAAGTTCACGGTAACCGTACCCGAGACATCATCGTAGGCCGCAACGGGTGATAGCGCCGTTCCAATGGTTGGCGGGTTACTAACTGTGGTGAGCGCCGCAGCAATATCGAGATATCCGGCACCGACGGTAAAGATGTCGTAGTAGTCGGTATAAGTGCTTCCGCTGCTTGGATCCATGACCGAACTCGACTGTGGAAAGGTCTTGTAAGCCGTTTGCATGATAATGGCCTTTACCTGATCCGGCGTGAGACTCGGATTCGCCTGCAAGAGAAGCGCAGCGGCTCCGCTCACAACTGGAGTGGCCATGCTGGTGCCACTTAGAGTAAAGTACGCGTTCGAGCGCTGGGATGCGGCCGACCCAGTTTTGGACGAATCATAGTACGAGACGAGTACTTCATTCTCGGGGTTCTGCTGTTGAAGAGTGGAGCCCGGCGCGAGCAGCGAGACGACCTGATTGCCTGGAGCGACGACGTCCGGTTTTACGAAGTGATCAATCTGCGTTGGACCCTTGGAACTGTAGCTGGCTATGAGATCGTCCGTGCGAGTAGGAGTGCCCTCTGATTTCATGGCTCCCACGGTAATGGCGTAAGGATCGTTGCCCGGAGCGTTGATAGTGCCGTAACCTTGTTCTTCAAAGGTGTTATCGCGCCCCTCGTTACCCGCAGCAACGACAACGACGATGCCTGCCTTCCAAGCCGCTTCCACGGCCTGACATAAGGGATCTTGGGCATAGCTTTCAAACACGGGTCGGCCAAGCGAGAGATTGATGACCCGGATGTTGAAGACATTCTTCAGAGCGATGGCGGTCTCAAGAGCGAGGACGACATTGCTATCCGAACCTTGACCGTTCTCATCAAGGACCTTCAGATCGATCAAAGCCGCTTGGGGAGCGATTCCTTTCAGTGCCCTGCGGCAGGCAGAACAATCAGAAGCTTGACCATTCGAGGCGAGAATGCCCGCCACATGCTCGCCGTGGCCGAATTTGTCCGGGGCGTTCCGTGAAGGGAACAGTTTCATTTGCCCGGGGGAAATCGGACCGGAAACTAGCGCTAGCGCGGCGGCAGCGGCCTCCGCAGCATTGGGATCAGTGAAGTCATAGCTCCATACAACCGCTTTACCGAAACCCAGGTTGTTGTTGGAATTGATGCCGCTGTCAATCACTGCTACACCGATACCGGATCCGTTGAGACCAGCGGACCAGGCTGCTCTCGCATTGACGGCCGCCGTCGTGTTGTCCAGCTTGGCGTGTACCCGACGATCGGGAGTGATGTACGCCACGTCAGGATCTTTCGCCAGAGATTCAATAGCCGCGGCATTGACCACGTAGGTTCCGCCTTTGATCGACTTGAAATGGGCGCCGACAACGCCTCCCAAGCTGGCGACCTTCGCATCGCTGAAAGCATCGGGAGCAGTCTTCCATTGAATGATTACCGGGACGCTTGCCTCGGGATCAAGGTGGGCCAGATCTTTGGAGATTTTTGCTTTGTGGGCGGGCGCGGCCCAAGCGGCGACTGCCAAAAGAATCAGCGATGAAATGATTCGCTTCATATTCTCCTTTGTCATCGGCTTCAACGCCGCAGAGTGTCCGGCGGCAATGTCCGTTCAGAACACTCATCGGAATCACGTGAAGTGTTTTTCAGATTATGAAGACCCTAAACCGTTGGGCAGAGAGGCCCCACGATCCAAAAAGAAGAGGATGGTATTTCCCGGGCTTAGAATAAGGAGCTTGAACAGAGACTTACTGAACGACCTTCGCGCGCTCTTGCAGGAAAGGCAGATCGGCGCCGGCATAGCGATGCTGGAAAAACATCGTGAAGAATTTTCATCGCTTAGTCCGGGCCAATGTCATGCGGGTCTGGGATTAGGGTGCCTAGCCCAGTGGCTGGATGTCGGACATGAAGACGGCGGCCTCTTGAGCGAGCTGCTGGGAAGATTCACTGAAGGCGAGAGGAAGCAGCTTCCACTGAACGATTACGTTCATCTGCGGGTGGCCGAGGCAGTGGTCGCGATGCGGCGGGAGGATCTGACGGATGCGCTTCGCCATCTGGAAACAGTGCTGGCGTTGGCCGGTGAAATAGAAGACCCGAAGATTACGCTGATCGCAAGCCTGTGGAAGGCGCGCTGTTTGCGCAAGGCGGGTGAGTACGATCAGGCGCTGGAAGTGGCGCGCAGCGGGATTCGATTGGCCACATCGCTGAAGCTGCTGTATATCGCAGCGGTGCTGCGAACCGTGGAGAGCTGGATACTTTTCCAGAATGGCGAAGCGAAGGAAGCGGAGCGCATATTACAGGAAGCCGAAACGGTCCTGCGCGAGACGGACGATTTCATCACGCTGGGAAACATTCAATCGGCATATGGCCGGATTGCGCTGCGGGAAGGCCGATATGACCATGCGATGCGCTATTTCGACGCATCGATCGATTACTTCCAGCGGCGGACGTCGCTGGAGGGTTACCTAGCTCGATCACTCACAAATATCGCGCAGGCCAAACGATTTTTGGCGATGCAGTTGCGCCGGAGCATCGATGCGCAGACCCAGCGCTCGCGCATGGGGCAGCGGGCCGTAGGGCAACTGAACGGGCGGGACCCTGTCAGACAATATGCCGGACAATATGCCGGACAACTCGAGCGCATGCATGAGCTTCTTCAGAGCGCTCAGTCGGACTTGGCGAGGGCCGGCACAATTCACAAACAATCGCAGAACCACCACGGGGCGGGTAATGTCGACGTAAATCTGGCCCAGATCCATCTGGATGTGGGCGATCTGGACGCGGCCGACGAACGCGCCAGGGAAGCATTCGACCTGGGAGCGACCAAGGCGGATTATCTACTGATGTGCCGGGCGCGCATTGTGCAGGCCATGGCGGCCAACGCGCGGTTTGAAGAACAGATTGGCGAAACCGAAGACCCGAGCCGGTTTGCGCAAGTGGCTCACGATTGCGCTAAAGAGGCGGTTGATTTGGGAGAACACACGGAGAGCCGGAGGCTGCTGGCGCAAGCGCATCTGTGCCATGGGATGACACTGGTGAACGGCTTTTTCACGAACACCGAAGCGGCGAGGGCATGTTGCGATCGGGCAGAAGCCTACCTGGCGAACGACCGGCGGGATGCGCTGTGGCAGGAAGTGGAGATCCTGCGGGCGCGCATTCTGCATGCCGGCGTGGAAGATCCCAACCTGCGGGCGTGGTCGCAAGGCGAGGTGGGCGATAAGTCATTGCAGCAGGTGGTGGGCGATTTCGAAGAGCTGCTGATTCGCAAGGTTTGGGAAAACGAGAGCCGGAAAGTATCAAGAGTGGCGCACCGGCTGGCGGTGTCGCCGAAGAAGGTCCGGCGGGTACTGCGACACCTGGGCCTGCTGAGCGAACAGAGCTGAAAATTCCGAATGTAAGCACATCTGTAAGAAGCACGACTATGTTTCACGCCGGTCTTCCTGTCTTTGCGATCGGTCTTTTTGCCTTCTTAAAGCGCAATGATTTATTCGTAACGCAGGGCCGCAATCGGATCGATGACGCTCGCCCGCCGTACCGGGACAAAGCCCGAAACCAACGCCATCAGACCCAGTACTGTAATCGCGCCGGCGCAGGTCCACACATCTGTCGGCCTCACGCCGAACAGCTGAGAAGAAACGTACCGGCTTAACACGTATGCGCCCGGGACACCCACGATGAGTCCACATCCCAACAGGATCAATATTTCGCGCATGACCAGCCATAACACGTTCGATCTCGGCGCACCTAACGCCATTCGCAACCCGATCTCTCCGGCCCGCCGCGTAACCACGAACGCCATCACACCATAAAGCCCAAGCGCAGCCAGCACCGTCGCCAGTACACCAAAAACCGTCGATAAAAAGGCGATCAGGCGCTCCGTGCTCAGCGTCTCATCGAGCTGATTCTCAAGGGTGTTCAAGTCATACACCGGAACCGAGCCGTCGAGCTTCGCCAGAAGGCGCCGGAGTGTCGCGAAGAGCGCCGCCGGTGGTCTGGCGCTGCGGACATAAAAAGTCACGGCCGCGGGACTCGCCGATTGGAGGTAAGGCAGAAAGACTTGCCGGCGCACGCCGGCGCGAGGACCGGCGAACAGCGAGTTCTCAACCACCCCCACAATTCGTATCGAGGGCTTCGTGCCGAGTCCGTGACAACAACCGATGCGCCGGCCGATCGGGTCTTGCGCGCCAAAGAAGTGTTCCGCAAACTCGCGATTGATGATAGCCACCGTCCACGGTTGCGGATCATCTCCGCCATCCACCCGATCTCGCCCGTCGAAATCCCGGCCCTTGAGCAACGGTACGCCCATGGCGCGCCAATATCCCGGAGATACAAGGTTGTAGTACACCTGCATGTCTTCTCCCGGCCCAGCCTGATGGCCCTCCACGACAACGGTCAAGTCCCACTCACGTCCATTTAGTAGCGGCCACATCACGTAGGCGGCCGACTTCACATTCGGTAGCGCCCGAATTTCGCGCAGGGCATCGGTGTAGAAGTCACGAGTGCGCGCAACCGAGTAGCCAGTCTTGGCGGGGTCCACCTGAAACGAAACCAGATTTTGGGCACTCTGAAAACCCGTGGGAGTGTCTTTCAGATTGATGAGCGTCCTTGTGAATAGTCCCGCCCCGATCAGCAGCAAGAAAGAGAGCGCAACTTGCGCCATAACTAGCGCTTTTCGGAATGTCGCCGCGCCCCTGGATCCTGTCACCGCGCCGGCCAGGTCTTTCAGCGTGGTCACCAGGTCCATTCTCGTCGCCTGCAGCGCGGGAGCCACCCCGAACAGCAAGGCAGTTGCGACAGCTACGGCAACACTGAACAGCAAAATTCGCCCATCAGGCTCCGCGTGCAGCATCAGCGTTGCCCCATTCGCCGGCAACATGCTTAGCAGCCCGCGCGTCGCCGCTACCGACAGCCCTAGTCCGAGGGCGGCGCCTGCTAAAGACAGCAAAATGCTTTCTACGAACAGTTGTCTGATCAGAGCCTTGCGTCCTGCGCCAATTGCCAGACGTACAGCCGTTTCTTTCTGTCGCGCCATGGCCCGCGCGATCAGCAGGCTTGCCACGTTCGAGCACGCAATTACGAGAATGAGGCCCGCCATGCACATCAGCACCGTGAGGGCCGTCGAGTATTGCTGGCGTAGACCCGAGTAGCCGTTAGCCGCAGCCTCTACTAGTGCAGTCCGTTTCAAAAACTGGTCGCGATCATGCTGGGAAAGCCTGCTCAGAGCCGGTTCTCCCGCCTCCTGCCGCAGGATCTGGTGGAACAACGGTTGTAAGGAGGCCCGCGCTGAGTCAACTGTGTACGCTGGCTTCAGGCGGGCGAAGATCTGCACCCACTGGCTGCGACGGTTTCCCAGGTCGTCTCGCCCCGGAGTCATCAGCGGTGTCATTAGAATCGGAACACGGATATCCGGCGAACGGGCGGGGTCCAGTCCCACGAAGCCAGCCGCCGAGACGCCCACAATTTCCATCGGATAGTTGTTGATCAGGACCTTTTTGCCGACAACTTTCGGATCGCCGGCGAAACGGCGCATCCAGTATTGGTAGCTCAGCACTACCGATGGATGTCCTGTATAGATCCGGTCGTCCGCCTTCGATGAGAATACCCGTCCAGCTGCAGGGCCAATACCAAGAGCCTGAAAGTAGTTACCCGAAATCAGTTCCGCATTGACTCGTTCCGTGCCGCCGTCGATGGTAATAGAAGAGGGAGTCTCAAACCGGCAGAACACGAATTCGAAGGCTCTGGCCTTGCGCTCGAAATCCTGATACATCGGATAAGAAGCTGCGCGTGGACCGGCGTTGCCGCCGAAGTGTGGACCTGTTGACCAGATCATAACGAGCCGCTCGGGATTCTGCACTGGAAGCAAACGAAGCACAAGCTGGTCCAGTAACGTGAAGACGGCGGTATTCGCTCCAATGCCAAGCGCAAGCGACAAAACGGCAATGGTCGTGAACAGCGGATTCAAGCGAAATTGGCGCGCGCCGTACCGGATATCGCGCCAGAGCGTCTCGAGTGAGGGGATGGTTTGGATTTCCGTCCGGTCCTCCCGCAGCAAAGTCGCGTTGCCAAATTGACGCCGCGCTGCGGAATGGGCATCGCCGGGGGCCATACCCGCGCGGATGTATCGGTTCGTCAGCAGACGCAAATGCTCCTGCATCTCGCCATCAAATTCGAGATCCGGGGTTCTTTTGCCGAACAGCCTTTTCAGTTTCGCCAGCAGGATGCTGAGCCGGTTGATCACTTACTTCCGCCCTTCGAGGTTCAATACGCGCCCAATCACACCCGAAATGCGATTCCAGTTTTCGGTCTCACGCGCCAACTGCTTCAGACCGCCTTTCGTTATCGAGTAAAACTTGGCTTTACGATTGTTTTCAGACGTGCCCCAGTCGGAATCAATCCAGCCCTGTTGCTGGAGCCGCAGCAAAGAGGTATACACCGTACCCTCATTCAGTTGCAGTACCTCTTCGCTCACTTGCTCGATCCGGCGCGCAATACCGAATCCATGTAGCGGGCCCAGGGCATGGAGTGTTTTCAGAATCATGAGATCGAGCGTGCCCTGCAGGACTTCCGACCTCTTGACTTCCGCTATTCCTTTGGACATTGAATAGAAGATTAGCACGAGTCCTATGGAATGTCCACAGGGGTTTGACCTGACTCCCGGCGCAACTAGCGCAGCAGATCTTCTAATTGAATCTTGGCGTCGGTACCGGCGTCGCGATACTTGACGATGACCGGCGTGTAGAGAGAAATCCCCCAATCGGCGCCCGGATTGGATGTGACGCGCCGAGAACCCGCGACAATCACGGCGTTCTCGGGAATGACGAGTGGAGCGCCCGGAGCGGCGCGGTAAACAGTTTCGCGGACAAGATCGTAGACCGGCGTGGAACGATTCAAAATCGTTCCGCTCCCCAGCACAGCGCAGCGTTTCACAACCGTTCCTTCGTACACGCCGCAGTTTCCGCCGACCAGAACTTCGTCCTCAATAATGACCGGCAGCGCGCCGATTGGCTCCAATACGCCGCCGATCTGCGAAGCAGCGGAGATGTGGCAGTTACGGCCTATCTGCGCACAGCTTCCAATCAGCGCGTGAGAATCGATCATCGTGCCATCATCCACGTACGCACCGGCATTGATAAACATGGGCGGCATGCACGTTACGCCGCGGCCCACGTAGCAGCCGTCGCGGATGCTGGAACCCCCTGGAACGATACGGACTTTGTCCTGCAGGGTGAAATTCTTTAATGGATAGGTGGATTTATCGAAGAATGGAGCCGGACTGGCAGGGCCGGACATTTCGATTATGCCGCCCATCCGAAAGCCGAGCAGAATTCCTTTTTTCACCCAGCTATTCACGCGCCAGCCGGTTGGCGATGAGTCATCGCGCTGGGCCGAGCGCACCGCTCCGCGATTCAGCAGATCGCGAAAGTCAAAGAACAGGCGCTGGTCCTCGTCGGAATAGGGCGCGGAGTTCCGATCGAACAGTTCTTCGATGCTGAGCTGAAGGTCGAGCACGTCCGCTACACTGCTGAAGCCCGAACTCCCGCGAGCAGACCCAGGGACTCAAGCACCGCCTCGATTTTCTGCTGCGAAGCTGATTGGGGCGGCACAATCGGGAGACGCCAGACAGGCTCGAGCAGGCCCATGCGGGCCATCGCGAATTTGACCGGTCCGGGGCTGGTCTCGATGAAATTGATTTCCATGAGGGCCTGGTACTTGCGCTGAAGTTCGCGGGCGCGGGCGAAATCACCTTTGAGACCGAGGTGGGTGAGCTGGGCGAATTCGACGGGAATCTGATTAGAAACCACGGAAATGACACCACGGCCACCGAGGGCCGTGAGCGGAAGCGTGATGGCATCATCGCCGGAAATGACACTGAAAGAATCCGGCATGCGAGAGAGAATGCTCGCCATTTGTGAAATGCTGCCGGAGGCTTCCTTGACACCGACGATGTTCGGAATTTCGGCGAGCCTCACCAGGGTGGCAGGCTCTACATTCACTGCCGTGCGGGGTTGAACGCTGTACACGACGATGGGCAGTGAACTGGATTGCGCAATGGCTTTGTAGTGCTGATACAAGCCTTCCTGAGTGGGCTTGTTGTAGTAGGGCGTGACAGAAAGGATACCGGACGCGCCGATGGCTTTCAGATCGGTGATCAGGTCGATGACTTCCCGCGTGTTATAACCGCCCGCCCCGGCCAGAACCGGAACCCGGCCGCGCGCTTCCTGAACGGTGATCTCGACTACCCGGAGATGCTCTTCATGTGTGAGCGTGGGACTCTCGCCGGTGGTACCGCAAGGGCACAGGAAATCGATTCCGGCATCGATTTGACGCCGGATGAGAGCGCGGAGAACCTGCTCATCCAGCGATAAGTCCGTCCGAAACGGAGTTACCAGAGCGGTTCCGCAGCCAGTGAACATTCTTCCTCCCAGAAATGCGCAGTCAAGATGTGCGGTCGGGGCCGAACAACACGTCGTCGAAAGTATAGACCCCTTTGCGTCCCAAAACCCATGTTGCCGCTTTCAGGGCGCCTCGGGCGAAGCCCTCTCGGCTTCGCGCAACGTGACGCAAAGTAATAGTATCAGCGGCGGAGTCAAAGCCAATTTCGTGGGTGCCGGGATGTTTGCCGGCGCGATTGGAGCTTATGCTCACTGGCCTCGAATAGCCGCTTTTCTCGATCGTGTTCACAAGCTGGAGCAAAGTTCCTGAAAGAGCATCCTTTTTCGCGTCGTGATGAATCTCCCAGGCCCAGGCGCCGTACTCCGATTCTCCGCTAAAAAGGTTGGAGGCTAGGCCCACCAGTTTGCGAAAAACGGCGGCGCCGATTGAGAAATTGGGACTCCAGACAAGGCCTGTGCCGGCATCGGCAACAGCGGCGCTCACGCGTTCGAGGCTGTCGAGCCAGCCAGTGCTCCCGCAAACGGCCTGCACTCCGACCGCAGCGAGGTGTTCCAGATTTATAGGAGCGGCTTCACCGGTTGAAAACTCGATCGCGACATCGATGCCAACGAAGCAGTCCGACGTTATGCCGGATCCGCCAGAATTGCTTGAACGATCAAGGGCGAATGCCACTTCGAAGCCGTACTCGGAAGCGAGTTGCTCAATCAGACGGTTCATCTTGCCGTGCCCCACGAGAGCGAGTTGCGCAAAAGAAGCCATCAATCTCTAGTCAAACACTGCGGGATCGAGCTCGGAGAAGAACTCGTGATGGAGCGCGGAAACGGCAGGCTCGAGATCTGCACCGGCGATGACAAAACCGAGATTCAGCAGTGATGCGCCCTGTGAAATCATGCGGATGTTGGTGTTGTGGAGCACTTGAAACGCCCGTCCGGCAATGCCCGGAGTATGGCGAATATTCTCGCCCACCAGGCAAACGATGGCCTGATTTTCCTCGACGCTCAGCTCGGCAAATTGCTGGAGCTGTTCACAGATGAGCGGCAGGTTCTCCTGGTTGTCCACAGTAAGCGACACGCTGACCTCTGAAGTGGACACCATATCCACGCTCGTGGAATAGCGATCGAATAGTTCGAAAATACGGCGAAGAAACCCGTGCGCCATCAGCATACGCGTAGAACGAATGTTCAGAATCGTGATGTTGCGCTTACAGGAAATCGATTTGACGGCGTTGCGGCACGGAACGGCCTCGGAGGTGATGCGAGTACCCCCAGCATCGGGACGCCGGGAATTCAAAATCCAGACCGGAATATTCCTCTCGACGGCGGGAAGAACTGTGGCCGGGTGGAGAACTTTCGCTCCGAAGTAAGCCATTTCCGCGGCTTCCGCGAATGAGATGCTTTTGACGCGATGACCGCCGGAAATAATTCGAGGATCGGCTGTGAGCATGCCATCGACATCCGTCCAGATCTGTATCTCGTTCGCGTCGACGCCGGCGCCGACGATCGAAGCTGAGTAATCGGAACCACCGCGGCCAAGCGTGGTGGTGTGGCCGTCTTTAGTCGCGCCAATGAAGCCACCCATGACGACGACCGAGGTCTCTGCCGCGGGACGCACGTTTTCCCGTAGGAGCCGATAGGTTTCTTCAAGCAACGGTTGGGCCTGCGTAAAGCGATCGTCTGTCAAGATCACACGGCGCGCATCCACGTGCTGGGTGGAAAGGCCGGCGGCCCGAAGCGCGAACGCTACGACCAAGCTCGACAAACGCTCACCCACACTTGCGATGGCGTCCATGGAGCGCGCCGACAGCTCTCCGACGACGGCAAGTCCTTTCACCAGCTCGTCGAGCCATTCGAAGTGGGCGCGAATGTAGCGATCGAGTTCAGCGGAAGCAGATCCGGCGCGCGGAAGACCTTGAGTAAGATGATGTCCGCGTAATTGATCGACGATGGCAAGCGCCTGATCTCGGCGGCCGGCCGCAGCCTCCCGGGCAGCCTGCAGAAGCTTGTTGGTGGTCTGACCCATGGCGGAAACAATCACGATGGGACGTTTCCGCTCGAAGCTGCGGACGATTTCCGTGACGCGCGCGATGGCTTCGTGCGATTCGACGGAAGTGCCGCCGAATTTCATGACAATCATGGCGTCAGTCGAACAGACCCTCGGAGGCCATCAGTTCAGCGTTGAGTACGGCGGCTCCGGCTGCGCCGCGAATGGCGTTGTGGGCGCACGCAACAAACTTGATATCCAGAACCGGACACTCACGCACGCGGCCCACAAATACACTCATCCCGTTCTCTCTCGCGGCATCACGCCGCGGCTGTGGGCGGTCCTGCTGAGGCAGGTAGATGACAGGACGAGCGGGAGCACTGGGCAGTTTGCGTTCCTGGGGCAGAGCGCGAAAGCTTTCGATCGCTTCTTGTACGTCGGAGACGCTCGGCTTCGAGGAAAACTCGACAGATGCGGCGACAGTGTGCCCGTCAAGGACCGCAACACGATTGCAATGGGCGCTGACACGGGCATTCAAGGCGAGGAACTGGCCGTTCTCGACCGTGCCGAGGATCTTTTGCGTCTCTTCCTGCATCTTCTCTTCTTCGGAGCCAATGAACGGCACGATGTTGGCCAAGATATCTGCTGATGGGACGCCCGGATAGCCAGCGCCGGAGACGGCCTGCATAGTGACCGCAAGAATGCGCTGAATACCAAATGCCGTGAGTGGCGCGAGCGCCATCGTCAGGGTCACGGTGGAGCAGTTAGGATTGGTGACGATCATGCCTTTCCAACCGCGATTCTTTTGCTGGCGAGGAATGAGCGCCAGGTGGCCCGGATTGATCTCCGGGACAATCAGGGGAACATCCGGCTCCATGCGGTGATTGCGCGAATTCGAAACGATGCAATGACCGGCTTGAGCGAACTCACGCTCGATTTCGGTCGCGACGGAAGCATCCATGGCCGAGAAGACGAGGCGCGGCGCATTTCGAGGCGTGGAATCCGAGACGATCATATCGGCGGCGCTCGCCGGCATGTCTCCGTCCAAGCGCCATGGAGCTGCGTTTATTAATTTCTTCCCTGCCGATCGATCGCTGGCTCCTAGCCATGTCAGCTTGAACCAGGGATGGCCCTGCAGAAAGCGGATGAAGTGCTGGCCTACCATACCAGTTCCGCCAAGGATGCCTACTTCGATGCTTCGCATATCAATATCAATCAAGCAAGATCAATCAAGCGAGTCCAATGGCTCAGCTCGATAGCCGGTTAACCATTTTCTTATAAATTTCGACAGCTTCAATTAGCTGATCTTTCGGAATGCTCTCGTGCGCCGTGTGCGCGACGTGAATGCTGCCGGGACCGATGAGGAACGGCTGCCCCCAAGCAGCGCCGAAAGCCGGAATATCCGTGGTAAATGCCACGATAGTGGTGATGAATCCGCTTAGGGATCCGAGACGGACGGCGGGAATAAACAGGATTTCGTTCGCGACTGAGTCCGGCGCGGCGGCTTCGGAAACAGTTCGGCGAAGATCCGTCACATCGCCAACAATACGAATAAAGATTTCCGCGCGGGCTTGATCGGGAATGACGTTCGGCGCCCGGCCGCCAGTGATCGTGCCGATATTGAGCGTGCTGGAACCAAGGACAGCATCCACGGGCAAGCGGATGCGGCGGATGCGCTCGAGAGCGTTCAATAACTTTTCGATGGCCGAGTCGCCGAGCTCAGGATAGGCGGAGTGAGCCATACGGCCTTCCGCTACGATCTCGTATCGCAAGGCGCCTTTCGACCCGAGCGCCAACTTGTTCTCCGTGGGCTCACCATTGATCACGAACCTGCTGCCCCGTGGGTTGCGAGCGGCGACTAAAGCTCCAGCGCTATTACGCTCTTCGCCGACAACAAAGAGGAGGCCGAAATTGCGCTTCTCGGCTTCCAACATTTGCCCGGCCGCGGTAATCATGGCGGCGATAATCCCCTTGGTATCGCAGGCGCCTCGGCCCCAGATGTGCGTCTCATCTTCGCGGGAAGGGATGAACGGCGGAACCGTGTCCGTGTGCGTGGAAAGCACGACGATAGGGTCGCCGAAGCGGACAAAAACGTTTTCGCGGTCCTGCTCCACCGGCATCTTCTCAGCGGCGCCACCGAAGTTCGAGGCAAGCTGTTGCAAGTGGTCCCAAAGAAACGCGCCGATTTCACGCTCATTGGGCGTGACGGATTCGATGTCGATGAGTTTTCGCGTCAGTTCGAATACGTGCATCGGAGTTTTACGCCGCGCGCGCACTCAGCCGGGCGAGACACGACGAGATAGTGAGGCGACTGCTTGAAGTGTCAGAATAGCAAAGCAAAAGCCCCTCAGAGTATCCGCGGGTAGGACGGAGTCCGGTATCATCGGTCCGAGGAACTGCCGGTCATGTCCGACGCACACATCGTTCACGGCAATGCACGGTTTTCCTCGCACGTGCCGGGAGTTATTGTAGGGCCAGCCTTTGGCAAGCGCACCATCTGGCTGCTACGGCAGGCGTTCGTCGCTAGCTACGAGGACAATTGCTTTAGTATCGCGAAAGGGGCGGCGTATTCGTTTCTGCTGGCCTTGTTCCCCATACTAACGACAATTACATCGATCTTGATTCAAGCCAACGCGCAGTCGGTGGTACACGTGATTGCCACCTTTGTCCGGCAAGTTGTGCCGCCGGGAGCGGAGGACCTGATTTTATTGCGTTTGCGCGAGCGTGGCGCGAGGCCGATTTCACTGCCGATCGTCGCCGTTTTGTTGTCGCTGTGGGCGGGTTCGGGAGCCATGATCAGCCTCATGGAGGGATTTCAGGCAGCGTACCGGATTCCATCGGGACGGCCGTTCTTTAAACAGCGCGCGATGGCCGTCTTCCTCGTTTTGATTGCGGCCTTTCCAGCCGTAGGCGCTTCATCTTTAATTCTGTTCGGCAATCGGATTGAAATTGCTTTCATTCACTGGATCGGGGTGGCCGATATCAGCGCGCCCGTGGAACTGGCATGGAAGATCAGCCGTTACGTGGTGGCGTTTTGCACGACCACCTTTGTGACGGGGCTGCTGTACTACTTCGGCCCGAGTTACAGACCCGAACCCCCCCAGCTAAGAGGCAAACCCATCTCACGATTCATGCGCGTGTGGCCGGGAGCCTTTCTGGCAACCATTCTCTGGCTCATCTCGACCGTGGGATTCGCCTGGTACGTGGGGAATCGCCTTGCGAATTACAACTTCTTTTATGGAAGCATTGGAACGGTGATCGTGCTGCTGATCTGGTTGTACCTAATGGCGTGCGTCGCTTTGATTGGCTGCGAATTTAACGCCGAACGGGAACGGATCGAATCGCTTCCGGTTCCTAACTAAGAGTCGTGAAACCAAAGTGGCCCCGCTCCGGTTTGTAGCAAAGTTTATCGTTGACGAAAGCTACTATACTGTAGTAGTATCATATAGGCGATAGTAGAGCGGTATGCCCCACCCTAAGCTGAGTAAACTCGAACTTCAAATTCTGGAGGCCCTTTGGGCCCATGGGAAAGCATCCATTCGAGAAATTCAGGAGGCCTTTCCGGAGCCTCGTCCCGCCTATACAACGATTCAGACAACCGTATACCGGCTCGAAGGCAAGAACGTGGTACGTCGCGTCCGGAAAATCAGCAACGCTCATATTTTTGAGCCGATCGTGGCGCGGGACGTAACGCGGCACCGGCTGCTGGATGAAATCCTGAGCTTCTTCGGGGGACGAGCGCAACCGATGATGGCGCAGTTAGCCGAAGCGGGAAAGCTTACGCTCGAGGACGTTCGCGAGTTGGAGAAGACGATCAAGAAGCTTGAGTTGGAACAAAAGCAGAAAGGACGCGTGAAGGGAAATGCTCGGTGAACTGACGAACCACATCTGGCAGTCAACAATTTTCGCAGTTTTGGCAGGGCTTATGACCCTCGCCTTCCGCAAAAACCGGGCCGATGTTCGCTACTGGTTATGGCTGAGCGCGTCCTTAAAGTTCCTCCTGCCGTTCTCGTTGTTGATGGGCATTGGGAGTCACCTCGGGTGGGCACCGGTCGCAAAGACTGTTGCGACGCAGGCTGTCTCGTTCACGATGACCGAAGTCACCCAGCCGTTTCTCGACGCCGTATCCTCGGTGCCATCCACGATCGGAACCACTACGGATTGGTTGCCCCTAATAGCCCTTCTTGTGTGGGTATGCGGGTTTGCGGCAGTTGCGCTGATGAGGTTTCGCGGCTGGCGCCGTATTCGTGCCGCCATACGTTCCAGTATTCCAATCGACATTCCGGCAACAGTGGAAGTTCGCTCTTCAGCGGGGCTGCTGGAGCCCGGCGTAGTCGGATTGTTCCGCCCTATTCTTCTTTTACCAGCGGGTATCGCCGGACGCCTGCAGCCGCGTCAATTAGAGGCGGTGCTTGCGCACGAGTTGTGCCACGTCCGGCGGCACGACAACTTAACTTCCGCGATCCACATGATCGGAGAGGCGGTTTTCTGGTTTCATCCCCTGGTATGGTGGATCGGCGCGCGGCTGGTCGAAGAACGCGAGCGGGCCTGCGATGAAGCGGTGGTGAACCTCGGCAATGAGCCGCAGGATTACGCCGAAGGAATTCTCAATGTCTGTAAGAGCTACCTGGAGTCGCCATTATCATGCGTGTCCGGTGTAACGGGTGCCAATCTCAAGAAACGAATCCAAGCGATCCTGACTGGGCACATTGCGCGCGACCTGACCTTTGCAAAAAAACTGACCCTCACAGCGGCCGGTATTGTCGCACTGGCGATACCCATCACGGTCGGCATCATCGGCGCGCCCGCGGGCCGGGCTCAATCGCAATTGGCCACGCCCAAATTCGAGGTAGCATCTATCAAAGCCTGTCGGGCCTTTAGCAAAAGGCCGCTCCCAGATTCTCCCGGGAAATTGCACTCGGGTTGCAAGACCCTCGAGTATCTCATCTCTCAAGCGTATGGTGTATTCGCGAACGGCCATGCGAATCGTTTATCGTCTGTCACGATCACTGGAGGCCCACCCTGGATCAAATCTTATTTTTACGAGATCAACGCGAAAGCGGAGGGGGCCCAAAGCTTTGCAATGATGAATGGACCCATGCTGCAGGGCCTTCTCGAAAACAGGTTCAAGCTGAAGATCAATCGCGAGACCAAAGACGTCCCGGTTTATACGCTAACTGTGTCCAAGAGCGGGCCCCCACTGCAGCCATTTCAGGGAAGTTGTATTCCTTGGGACTATGACAATCCACCCGCCCACCCGGCGCCTCCTTCGCAGCGGTGTGGAAACCCACAACGCACAAGCAACGGGGCTGAATTCGACGCTGCGACGATGACAGACCTTTGTTACTTTTTATTGGTCACCTTAGACCGGCCCGTCATCGACGAAACCCGGATGGCAGGAAAAAGGTTCAATTTCCATCTGGATCTGCCTCCTGAAGCCATCAAAGATCTCGGACGCCGCCCCCGCGGTGCGCCCATAGTTCGTGATCCGAGAACGCCCGCAAACTCGAGTGATCCGTCTCTTATTTCCGCAATAAAGATCGCAATCAAGAAACTCGGCCTGAATCTCAGAGCCGACTGAAGGGCCGGGCGAGTTCATAGTCATCGATCACATCGAGAAACCTTCCGGGACGTAACGCTCTCAAGGCTATGAAGATGAAATCGCAGATGAGGACAGTTTTGTTCGGTGCACTTTTACTAAATGCTGTGTTGCCGCAGGCCGCTGAATCGGGGGCCATCCGCGCCGCTCTCCAGCCACCAAACACCCGCAAACCCGCTAGCATCTTTAGCCTCTTGGACGCATCGAGCAAGGCCATCCGGCTTTCGGATTATCGTGGCAAAGTAGTGCTGCTCAATTTCTGGGCAACGGAATGCGGCGGATGCAGGTTGGAGATTCCATCGTTCCTTGAACTGGATCAGGCTTACAAAGGCAGCGGTTTAGTTGTAGTCGGCGTTTCGATGGACATCTTATACGAGGACCTGAAGAATGCCCGGGAGGGATGGAGCCGTGTAAAACCGTTCGTTGAAGCTCATCGAGTCACGTACCCGATTCTGATGGGAGATGATAACGTGACAAAGCTTTACGATATCCAGGCTTTGCCTTTAACTCACCTGATTGACACAAAGGGCAGGATAGCTGCCGTTTATGTAGGCGTTGTGGACAAGAACAATATTGAAGCGAATATTAAGGTTCTCCTGAGGGAACGTTAGAAGACACAACTCGCCGCGCGACGATCTCGGCAACCGCGCGGCGATGTGCCGGGTCGCGCGACGGCCCTTCGTATTCCCATAGAAGTTCCCAGCCATGGAAGAACGTGCGCAACTCACCAGGCGCGGCCCGCTTCGCGCTCCATTGCTCGCCCGGCTCCGGCGTATGCACGATCGCTAGAACTACGCCACCCGGCCGTACAGCCGTCTTTACTTTGGCGAACAAATCGCGTTGCAGATAATAGGCAATCAGGATAAGGTCGAACGCATCCCGCGGCATTGTGAAGTTTGGGCCGGTCAGGTCGGTCACCTTCGTATCCACTTGCAGACCACGCGCCGCAGAGCGCAGCCGGACCAGTTCAACCGCCGTTTCCGACCCATCCACCGCCGTTACCGTCCACCCTTGCTCTGCCAAGTACAGAGCGTTCCGACCAGCTCCGCAGGCTAGGTCGATGGCAGTTCCGGGAGCAAGCTTCTCCGTGGTCTCTATGACCAGTATTGTGGGCGCATCTTCCCTTCCCCGATCGCCCGAGCGATACCTTTCTTCCCAGCCTGCAATATCCATCGCCCCATGATGCCAGTCGGTCAGTCTTCCCGCTTCCTTATACTGAGATGTGCCGTTTCGATTAGGCATCGACTATCAGCCGCGCGGAGACCAGACCACCGCGATTGAGCAACTCATGCGCGGGATTTTCGACGGAGAGAAACACCAGGTCCTGCTCGGAGTGACGGGGTCCGGCAAAACGTTTACGATGGCGAAAATCATCGAAGCGTCCAACCGGCCGGCGCTGGTCCTGGCCCACAATAAAACGCTGGCCGCCCAGCTCTACCACGAGTTCAGGACTTTCTTTCCTCAGAACGCGGTGGAGTATTTTGTCAGCTATTACGATTACTATCAGCCGGAAGCTTACATTCCATCTGGCGATATCTACATTGAAAAAGAAGCCACCATTAACGACGAGTTGGACAAGCTGCGGCTATCCGCCACACGGTCGCTTTTCGAGCGCCGGGATTGCATAATTGTCGCGAGTGTCAGCTGCATTTACGGTTTGGGATCGCCGGAGGCGTACTACGGAATGCTGCTGATGCTTGAAAAAGGCCAGCACATCAGCCGGAAAGAGCTGCTGCAGCGGCTGGTCGAAATTCTGTATCAGAGGAATGATCACGATTTCCGGCGCGGCACATTCCGCGTTCGTGGAGACGTGATCGAGCTGTTTCCGACTTATGACGACAACGCGTACCGGATCGAGCTCTGGGGAGATGAAATTGAATCGCTGAGCCAAATCGATCCGCTGCTCGGACAGGTGAAGCAGACCTATTTGCGGTTACCGATCTACCCGAAGACGCACTACGTCATGGACGAGCCGACGCGGGAGCAGGCGATGCGGAGCATCGAGAACGAGCTCCAATGGTGGCATAAAGAACTAGAGACGCAAGGCAAGTTGATCGAGGCACAGCGGCTGTATCAGCGCACGATGTTCGATCTGGAGATGATCAAACAGATCGGATACTGCCATGGGATCGAGAATTATTCCCGGCACTTCTCCGGCCGGCTGCCGGGCGAAGCGCCGCCAACTCTGCTGGACTATTTGCCAAATGACGCTCTGCTTTTCATTGACGAAAGCCATCAAACGGTGCCGCAGTTGCAAGGCATGTATCACGGCGACCGATCTCGCAAAGATGTGCTGGTCCAGTTCGGGTTTCGGCTTCCAAGCGCCCGGGATAACCGTCCGCTGACATTTGAGGAATTTGAGAACCGGGTAAACCAGGCGGTCTATGTTTCGGCAACTCCGGGGCCTTATGAGCTGACAAGATCGGCAGGGGTGGTGGTGGAGCAGATCATCCGGCCGACTGGCTTGGTCGATCCCGAAATCGACGTCCGGCCGATCAAGGGGCAGGTGGATGACATTTTGAACGAAATTCGGTTGCGGACGGAGCGCAACGAACGGGTTTTGGTAACAACGCTCACTAAGCGCATGTCGGAAGATCTGGCCGAGTACTACACGGAAGTGGGAGTGAAGTGCGCTTACTTACACTCCGAAGTTAGTACTTTGGATCGCGTAAAGATTCTTCGTGACTTGCGAAAGGGCACGTATGATGTCCTCATCGGGGTAAACTTACTGCGGGAAGGACTGGACCTGCCCGAGGTTTCGCTGGTTGCAGTTCTGGACGCGGACAAAGAGGGGTTCCTGCGATCAAGCGGCTCACTGATTCAAACGATTGGCCGAGCAGCCCGCAACGTGTGCGGGCGAGCCATTCTATACGCCGATGTAATGACGGCGAGTATGCAGCGGGCTATTCAAGAGACAGACCGGCGCCGCGCGATCCAGCAGGCGTACAACGAAGCGAACGGAATCATTCCTCAGACGATTATCAAGCCGATCGATATGAGTCTGGTGGCGGTAGCCGAGGGAGATTACGTTACCGTTCCGCTGGATCTGGAACCCGACTCCGGAGCGGAGCTCAGTCCCGAGGAGCGCGATGCGCTGATCGGCGAAATGGAGACCAAGATGCGGGATGCCGCGAAAGCGTTCGAATTCGAGAAGGCCGCGCAGTACCGAGACAGGATGAAGGCGCTGAAATCAAGCGGCGTCTATGAAACAGTTGCCGCTTGGTCTAGTAATAGAGGGTAACGCTACTCACTCGGCTGTTCTGCGCCTGCCGACCATGACGGCGGAACTGGGGCCGGTCAAATCGGTGACGAAGCGGGTAGCGCGCCGCCTGTCGAACCTGCTCCGAGCCGGATATGCGGTGGGCAGTTACGAGGAGCTTCAGGAAGCAAGAATCATCCTGATACGCGTTCCGGATGCCGTGCTTCCGCGAGTCGTGAACGAACTCCGGGACTCTGATCTGATCCTCAAAAATTTGTCTTTCATTCTATGTGAGAGTTGGTTGCCCAGCGAGTATTTGGACGGTCTTGCCGAGCGCGGCGCGACGGTGGCAACCGTGATGAGGACGCCGAATACGCACGAGAACTCGTTCCTGCTGGAGGGCCAACTCGCGGCAGTCCGCCAAATCAAACGGTTCGTCGAGCGAAACGAAGCCCAAGCTTTTGAAATTCGTCCGGGGACCAAGCACCTTTACTTTGCCGCCGAAGTGCTGACTACAGCGCTGCCGTTACCACTTCTCGCTGAGGCGCAAGTGGCGCTTCGGGCGAGCGGCATTACGGGAAAGCAACTCTTTTCGTTACTGGAGGAAATGAACCGCGAGATGTTTCGAGCATTTCTGAATGGGGCCCGCTTGACCTGGGGTGGACCGCTGACAGAATGCTCACCGGAAATTGCGGAGGATCATCTGGTACGGTTGCGGACGACGAATCCGCAATTGGCCGAAGCCATGGAAGAGCAATTGGCGTGGGCCCGCCGCAAGATCTCCGAGCAGAGGAGATCCACAGAACGTTAAGGCTGAGGTCTCGGTTTGATCCGTTCGGATGCGATGATGAACTGCGCAACGCTCCACAACTGCGCGGGACAACCGCTTGCGCGCCGCGGCGAATCTGCATCGTAAATTTCAGCGAGGGAGCCCAGGCAACAGCTGCCGAGCTCGTTGCCGAGAGTGTTCAAGAGATTCCGGCAAAACGTGAAGCTCTCTTCCGACTCCCCGTAGGCGAAGAGGTAAGCCGCTACAAATGGACCAAGGAGCCAAGGCCATACAGTGCCCTGATGATATGCGGTGTCGCGCTCGGCGGCCGTGCCTTGAAAACGAGGGCGGTATGTAGGATCGCCTGGCGCGAGCGTTCGTAAACCGACGGGTGTGAGCAACTCCTGGCGAACAACATCTACGACCGACTGCGCGCGCCCGCGGTCCAAAACCGGGAACGGTAACGAGATCGCGAAAAGCTGATTGGGCCGAAGGGACTGATCCGGGCCGGTTTGCCGGACAACATCATAGAGGCAATCTCGACTTGCATTCCAAAATGCCGCGCGGAAGGACGACCGTACTTGGTCCGCTTGCTCCTGGAAACGACGACGATCGTCTGGGAAATCGAGCATTTCGGCCCAATGTGCGGCAATCTGGAGCACGTTGTACCAAAGCGCGTTAATCTCGACGGGCTTGCCATTTCTCGGCGTGACTGGAATGTTGCCGGCCTGCGCGTCCATCCAGGTGAGCTGAGTTTCCGGAGTTCCGGCCGATAGCAGCTGATCTGACGGATCAACCTGGATGCCATAGTCTGTACCGCTTTGATGCCACGAAATGATATCGCGGGCGGCCGGATAGAGCGTGTCTCGCAAGAACGCAAGTTTGTCTGTGTTGGCGATCAGATCGTGAGCGGCGACAAAGAACCAGAGAGTGGCATCAGCAGTGTTGTACTCGGGGCTGGACTGCCGATCACTGAACCGGTTCGGCAGGAGTCCATGCGCGCGGTGGGCAGCGAGCATCTGTAAAATCTGTTTCGTTTCTTCCGCGGGAAAACCGCAGATGCGCAGCGCGGGAAGGCTAATCAGAGTATCCCGGCTCCAATCCGTGAACCAGGGATAACCGGCGATGAGGGATGGCGTTCCGTCGTGCCGCGTGATGCGGAACTGGTCGAGAGCGCGAACGACAATCTGCCCGGTGCGCGAGCTTGCTCGAAAGTCGCGGCGGTCCATTTCGCTAGAAAGCAGGCGGCCGACATCGCTGTCGGTCAGAGCGGAACTAAAGGCATTTGGCTCGAGGCTGGCGACGACCCACGCGGGACGTTCTGGAGCCAAGGCGAAAAGAAGCGACCCGGGCGAGAAGAGATCTTCGCGGTAATCGAGACCGCGATCCATCTCCCGTAGGTACTCATGATTGAGGCTCCATTGGCCATCGGACTTGAAATCGGCAGGCGCGTGAAAGACCGTGAGGGACGGAAGATCGGGATAAGGCTGCACAACCACACGATTCGGCAGGAATTTGGCTTCTGGCCGAAGAGCGTCATTGCGGTGCGTAAGCTCATGATAGTCGCGGAATGAAAGGAAGAGGCGAATCTGTAACCGGCAAGGCTGGAGCGCGCTATAGCGGATGAGCACCGCTTGCCGCTTATCTAACAGACAAAGGCTTTTCTCGACCACATTGGCGCCCGCTTGAAATCGCCAGATGGGAAAAGGAGCGATACGGAAGCTGTCCAGAAGGAGGAAGCCGCGCGGCTGTATGGCCCCAGGGTACTGCGCGGTAGCAAGCTCGAATTTATCTCCGAGGCATTCGATCGCTTCTTCCAGCCATGGCAGCACGGAGTAACGCTCCGCAGGCGGTTTCAGTGACGCGATCAGCAGGCCGTGGTAGCGGCGCGTGTTTACACCCGCAACGGTCCCCATGGCGAACGCCCCGGTATGATTCGTTTCGAGCCACTCCAGTCTGGAAGAACGTTCGAAGTCTCGACAGATGTCACCGGAGATAGCGAACAGGGGCGCGCCAAACTCGTCTGCCAAACTCTAGTCTAGGGAATGCAGAAACGGTATCACTGGAAACTGAAAGAGCGAGAACTACCGCTCGGCGATAGAACGCTGCTGATGGGAGTTCTGAACGTGACGCCCGATTCATTCTCCGACGGCGGCTTGTATTCGGATCCGGATCGGGCGTTTACGCGAGCGATGGAGTTGGAGGATGAGGGAGCGGACATTCTGGATCTGGGCGCCGAATCTACGCGTCCGGGGTCGCAGAGGATCTCAGAAGCCGAAGAGTTACGGCGGCTCATACCGGTCTTGAAGAGGCTTCGCGGCAAGCTCAGCATTCCGATCTCGGTCGATACTTATAAATCGGCCGTCGCGGAAAGAGCGCTGGAGCATGGCGCTGAAATCATAAACGATCCAACCGGCCTGATGCTGGATCTGCAAGTGGCGAGAGTAGTGACGAAATACGATTCAGGATTGATCATCAATCATATGCGGGGCACTCCGGAAACCTGGTCGAAGCTTCCGCCATTGAAAGACCTGATGCGCTCAATCACTATCGATATGGAGGCGGCGCTGCACCGGGCGCGACAGGGCGGCGTTCAGAAGCATCAAATCGTTATCGATCCAGGGCTTGGGTTCGGGAAACGGCGCGAGCAGAATTCGGAGATTATCGCGAGTTTAGGCCTGCTACGAACGTTCGATGTGCCAATCCTGGTGGGGCCATCGCGCAAATCTTTCTTGAAGAAAGAGCAGGAGCTACAGACGGAGTTCGCCACGGCGGCGGCGGTGACCGCCTGCATACTGAACGGCGCCCAGATGGTGCGCGTTCACGATGTGAAGGCAATGAAGAGCGTGGCTGAGGTGGCAGACCTGATCCGGGAATCAGCGCCGGATGAGGAGGCGCAACTACAGCATCAGGCACGCTGGCACCGAGGACAGTAGTGGGTACCTCGCTGGCCAAGAACGATGCGGCGAATGATGGCTCCGCAGCGCACACACGGCTGCCCCGCACGGCCGTAGACACAATGTAGCTGCTGAAAGCTTCCGCGGTTACCAGCGGTGTCGACGTAATCGGAAATGGAAGAGCCGCGATGCGCAATAGCAGCGTGCAAGATCTGGAGCATTCCGTTGTAAAGCTCGCGGGCGCGTTTTGCGGAGATACGCCGAGCGGAGCTGCGCGGATGGACGCGAGCAGCAAAAAGCGCTTCGTCGGCATAGATGTTGCCTACCCCCGAAATGAAAGCTTGATTCAACAGCAGAGTCTTAATTGAGCCGCTGTGGAGTTTCAGGCGGGAGTAGAAATCCTCGAAAGTTATAGCCAGGGCGTCGGGGCCGACTCGATCGAGAAAGCTCGGCATGGAGGCGAAGTACTCGACTCGTCCAAACTGGCGGATATCGTCATATAGCAGCGTGCCAGTCTCGAAGTGAAAGACTGCGCGGGTAAATTTCGTTTGCGGGCTATTCCAAAGCAGTTTGCCCGTCATGCCTAGATGGACGTAAAGGAGACCCTTCTCCAGATCGAAAAAGATCTGTTTGCCCCGCCGCCGAATGCCACTTATCCGAGCGCCCGCTAACGCCGCGGCGGTCTGCTCGAAGCCGCCACGGGTGACACGCTTGGACGATACTTCCGCGGCGATGATAGTGCAGCCCACCACATGATGCGCGACAGAGCGAACGACCGTCTCGACTTCAGGCAGCTCAGGCATTCGAGAGCTTTCTACTGCTGATCCGCACTGACGGTTGCACTTTGCTTCTCCGAAGTAGGGAATACCGTGCTCCATCCAGCCGGGCTTCGCTGCGCCTTTGAGGTAATAGTCGAAGAACTGCTGAAGGCGCAGCGCATAGTCTTTCTGATTCACGCGGCGGCGCAAGTTGTGCGGCTCGCCGTTGTAGGTGAACATGTAAACCTCCTTGTTCAAACGGCGAAGGGCCAGAAAATATTCGATGCCCTGGTACCACGGCACGGCGTCATCCGCGTCATTTTGAATCATCAGCAAGGGCGTGGTCACATGATCGACCATGAAGATGGGCGAATTCTCGATGTAGCGGAGCGGATAGTCCCAAGGCGTGCCGCCGATGCGGCTCTGGGTGTGTTCGTATTGGAACTGGCGCGGAGTGCCCGGACCCCAGCGGATGCCGTCGTATGCGCTGATCATGTCGGCGACCGGAGCGCCAGCCGCGGCTGCCCGAAAACGGTTCGTGCGCGTGACCATGTAGGCGATTTGATAACCTCCCCAACTATGACCCTGAATGCCGATGGCCTTCTCGTCAACGAATCCCTGATTCACAACGGCCTGAATGGCCGGCAGAACACAGTGCAATGCGCTCTGCCCCGGGAAGCCGATTTTGTAGGCGATGTCGGGTTCGAGCACGAGGTAACCGTTACTCGCGTACAGACTCGGGCTGATGACATTGGCGGGACGCGGCTCAATGAAGTGATAGAGATTCTGCGAGAGGCGCTCGTAAATGTAAACGAGCAGCGGATAGTGCTTGTGGGGATCGAAGTTTGCAGGCTTATAGAGAATCCCCTGAAGGGGAACGCCGTCAATGCTGGTGTAGTGGATCAGCTCCGCTGTGCCCCATAGAAATTTTGCGAGCTGGGGATTAACATTACTGACCCTATTCAGCTCGCGAAATGCCCCATCGGTTACAAGCAAGTCTGGATATTCGGAAAAAGTAGAGGCGGCCGTTGCATAGACTTCGGCATTATGGGCCTTGATAGGCACCGCAAAGTCTTTCGCCTGCATGATCAGCCTGGTGGGCGCGCCCGATGCATTGAGCGACGTGCGATAGAAACCGCTGTCATGCGTCTCGTCGTTCTCGGCGCGGAGCAGTAGAGGCTTCGCTGGATCTATCCAGCGAGAATTCGGATCATCATCAAAGTGAAAACGAACGATACGAAAGACGAGATGCTCTCTGCGGCCGAGGCCGTATGTAAGGTTCACCGCGGCTGTGCCGTCGGGCTTGCATTGCCAAATATCGAAGCGATCGTAGATCAGGACGTATTTACCGTCCTTAGTCCAGCTCGCAACACCGTAGGAAGCCGGAAGGCTGGGTGAATCGTGTAGCTCATTACCAAAAGAAACGCCGAGCTTCGCAGTCAAATTCGTCGAATCGCCGGAAGGAGCGGCAATGGCGATCCAGTCTTTGCCGTTATAGTAGACGGCGTTCCGGCCGTCCGGCGACCAGTTCAGGCGTCCAATGTGCTTTTTCGCGATGAGCTTGCGAGCGCCTGTCGAAGTGTCGACCAGATACGAATCGTAGTAAGTGGCGTCGTATTCCCGCATGCGACGGTACTCGCGGTCGTCATCGCCAATGGCGAGCGTGCCGTTTTCGTTTGGGGCGAGCTCGTTCATTGAGGGATCGGCAAGCTGAACAACTTTCTTCGCATTGCAATCGTAGACAGCGCGGTAGGAACGGTCGCGTTCCATGGCGGCGCGAACCTTCTGCATGGGCTGAATGTAATCATCGTCCCAGGACCAGAGATCGACGGAAACGCGCTCGTCGGCAGGGGTATTGTCGGGAGCTGTTTCCAGGGGAGGACGCGGCGCAGTACCGAAGAAAATACGATAGCCGCCTTTTGCGAGAGTGATGTTGGCGTGTTCGGAGATTATCCAATTGGCGGGGACGCCGGAAGTGCTGGACGAGACCCGCTCCAGCACCGAAGCTGACTGGCGATCCCAGGTGTAGAGCTTGAAACGAGACTGGCGAACGAATGAGTCGTCTCGGTCGCTCAGGAAAGCGAGGCGGAGCTGATCCTCATCCCAGGCAAGCTTCTCATATTCTCCTTTACCCGACAGCAGGGCAGCGGGGCTGGAAGAGATGCCGGGCGCAACCGCGTAGACGCCGGCCATATCCGTTTTGTCCAATCCCACCGCATACACAAGAAGGTTGGCGTCCCTGGTGAGGGTGTATTCAGAAACACCTCGAAAGCGCTGCTCTGTGCGGTCATTCAAATTCCGGAGGACGAGATCGCCGGTTTCGATCTTCTTTGGTTTCGCTTGCTCTGACGCGGACGCCGATTTGGGCTCTGGTTTTTCCGCAGTCTGCAGGTAAGCCAGCCAACCGTTGGCCGCGGATGGCACCTGGAAGTTCTTCACACGCGGAGCGCGAAACACCGTACCCGACGTGAGGGCGATCACGACAATGTCACCCTTAGGCATGTCTTCCGGTTTTCTCTTCTCGCGCTTGGCTCTTTCCACTTCATCGTGCCGAGCAAAAGTAGAGAACACCAATGTGCGGCTGTCGGCCGTGAATCTGACGGCTATACCGGGAGGTGGAATGGGAGTTTCTTCGGTTTGCGGTTCTGCGAAGTTTGGCCTCGGAGGCGGAGGCAATTCACCGGCAGGCTGATGCAATTCCTTGCCGGTCACGAGATCGCGAACGATCAGCTCGCCATCGCCCTGCTGAGGAAACACGGCGTAGGCGAGATAATGGCCATCATTGGACAGTTGCTGGTTCTGGATATGCCGCCAACTATCGTAGTCATCCTGAGTGAGCGCGCGTTTTTGGGCAAAGAGCGGACACACAAAGAGCAATGCAAGGACGATCCGGAGCGGCATAATCGTTAGAAACGTAATGTTACGCCTCGCGCAGCCCGTCGATTATCGGATGCGCTCTTCGATGGGAGCATTTTCCGGGGATTGACCCGAGTTGACGAGCCTTCTAACGTCTTCCAGCTCTTTTTTGAGACGCGCTCCACGCCGGGCCAAACTGATGACATACAGCAGCACAATCAGCCAGGCAGCGAGAAAGCCGTAAAACATGAAGGTGAAATTGCGAGCGTCCATTTGAATCCTTAAACTCTAAGCAGCGTGGGCGAGGCGGCGCAGGGAATCGACCTCCCGCGCGGTTGTCTCCTGGCGGGTGCGAATCAGCACGAGCGCGGCCGCAATCATCAGAATTGCGCTCAAATTGAAATAGATCATCCGTTCCATGGCGGGATCGATATTTCCGCCGCCAGTGCGGATGCTGAGAACCGGGCCGGGATGCAGATTGCGGAACCATTCGATAGATTTCCAGACGATCACAACGTCAATGCAACCAAAGATGCACAATGCCGCGGAGAGGCGGGCGCGCTGGGTCGGCTCTTCCACGGCCTGACGCATCATCAGATAGCCCACAAAAATAAGAACGCAGACGAGTTGTGATGTCAGCCGGTAATCCCAGGTCCACCAGACGCCCCAGATGACGCGCGCCCATATGCTGCCGGTCACGATATTAACGACGGAGAAGACGACCGAAACCTCTATGACGGACGCGGCCAGCGAATCGAGCTTGAAGTTACCGGAGGAAAGATAAAACACGCTGAGCGTCAGCGCTACAAAATAGCCGATCATACCCGTAATGGCGGCGGGTACATGGAAAAAGATGATGCGGTAAATGGCGCCCTGCATCGATTCATCCGGAAGAACGAGGAAGATCTGATAAAGGTCGTAGGCGAGTAGCGCGGCGGCCGTGATCGCCAGGGCCATGATTATCTTTTCACGCATAAAGGGTTCTTTTCTATTTTCAACTATGCACGTGGCGTGCGGCGCGGTCGGTTCCCCCGAGGACGAACTTCCAGGTCGGCCCGAATCCGGAAATCCTGGATTGCTACACAGTCATCTCTTTTTCTGACGGTTTGCAGTGCACAGTTCGTGGGACAATAGTCGCCCGATAAGGAAGCTAAGGAGAACGGAGAATCCGTTGATAACGTTAATGGCTCTGGCCCTTATGGGGGCGGTTCTGTCTGGATCGGCAAAGCAAGCCGCACCGCAACAGGAACCAGAAAGCGATGTGCTTCGGGCTGGCCCTGGCATAACCAACCCCGAACTTATGTATAAGGTCGAACCAGAGTATTCGGAGGCCGCGCTAAAAGCGGGCATTCAGGGAACGATATTGCTCGATTTGGTAATTGATGAGCAAGGCTTGCCGCAGGACGTAGCGGTTTTGAGCCCCTTAGGGTTCGGCCTCGATGAACAGGCACTGCGGGCCGTGTCGAACTGGCGCTTCAAGCCGGCCACTAAGGATGGAAACCCTGTGAAGTTCCAAGCACAAGTAGAAGTCAACTTTCGCCTGCTCGGAAAGAATTTCGATTCAAAAGCAGAAGAGCAGCGTACCCGCTTCAACGCGATCGTCACACGAACGGCAAGACAAAAAGACAAAAAGCCGAGCGATCAAGACCTGAAGGCGATGCAGAATCTAGCGAAACAGAAGCTCGCAGCGGCGGAATACGTGCTTGGCGCTTGGGAAGTAACAGGCGACATCGTGCCCAAGGATGTAAGCGGCGGATTGGCGAGCATTCAAAGGGCCGCAGACAAGAAGTACGGACCAGCCCTCTTCTTCATCGGGAAATCGGAGATGGAGGGCGACTTATTGCTGAAAGATCCAGCACAAGGATTGTCGTTGATTCGCGAGGCCGCAGAGCTTGGCAGCAAACAGGCTCAGTTTACGTTGGGAGCCATGTACGAAAAAGGCGATGGAGTCGCCGTTGATCCGGATCGCGCGAGGAAATACTTTCGCCTCTGCGCTGCGTACGGAACCCCCGAGTGCGAATTCCGGCTCGGCAAATTACTGCTGGATTCGCCTGAGCACAAGAAACGAGACTGGTTGCAGGCGGTCGCGTGGTTGGAATTGGCGGAGGACCACAATTTGGCCGCCGCTCGACGAATCGTAGAGCCCGAGGTGGCCAAACTGACACCGCAAGAGGCGAAATCTCTAGCGCGACTCGAAAGCCAACTGGAACACCGACCTTAGTTAATCGATCGCTTATCATTGACCTTGATCATGCTCTCGTTCACGTTCTTACTTCTTTTAGTTGCCCAACAAAGCGGGGCAACATCACAGCAAACCGCGCCACCGCAGACCACGTCGGCGCAGCCGAGCACAGCGCAGGCCAGGCAAGCAACGGCGCAGACCCCGACTGCCGCGTCCCGAGAAGCGGCCTCGCGCCCAGGCGCCCGGCAGACAGGCGTGCCTGGCCCCGGACCGGCTGTAGGCGGCGAAGTGGATGAGACTCCGATAGTCACGCACCACAGCATTACCGTTCACGGCAGGACAATCCATTACACCGCCACCGTCGCGCAAATGCCGCTCAAGGACCCCTCCGGCGAGACCGAGGCTCACATCTTCTATATGGCCTACACCGTCGATGGAGCGAACGACGCGGGGAAGCGCCCGCTGACATTCTGTTTCAACGGCGGCCCGGGATCCGCCTCCATGTGGGTGCACATGGGCGGCATGGGCCCGCGCAGTCCGAAACTGATGCCCAACGGCTCAATGCCTCCGCCGCCCTATCAGCTAATCGACAACCAGGACACGTGGCTCGATATGACGGACCTCGTGTTTATCGATCCGGTAGGCACAGGGTATAGCCGCGCGAAGACGGTTGAAATCGCCAAACGCATGAATGGCGTTCAGGGCGACATCCAGTCAGTCGGCGAGTTCATGCGCCTGTATGTGGTGCGGAACAATCGCGAACTCTCCCCGCTGTTTATCGCTGGCGAGAGTTACGGAACGTTTCGAGCAGCGGGTCTGGCCGGGTACCTGGTCGACCGGGGACTCGCCTTCAACGGCATTGTGCTAATCGGGACAACGCTGAACCTGGAAACCATTTGGAGCCGCAGCGACGATCTGGTTTACGAGCTCGAGTTTCCCACGTATGCGGCCGATGCCTGGTATCACCATAAGGTCGCGCCGGACCTACAGAAGAAAGATTTGCATTCCCTCGTCCAAGAGGCAAAGAGTTTTGCGATGGGAGACTATGCGACGGCATTGAGTAAAGGGGACGATCTCACCGAAGCGGAACGGAAGACGATGGCGGATAAAGTAGCACGTTACACCGGGCCTCGAAGCGGAATACATCGAGCGAAGTAACTTGCGATTCGATGTCTCTCATTTCACACGCCAGCTCTTGCGCGAAGAGAATCAGACCATTGGAAGGTATGATGGGCGGCTTACCGGGCCCTCGTCGCTCAACACCGGAGAGACTAGCGAGTTCGATCCTTCGAGTACCGAGATCACACCGCCGTTCACTGCCGTTTTTCTGGACTACGTAAGTTCCGAGCTCGGCTATAAGACGGACATGTATTACTACCCGAGCGGCGGGATTCAGCCCTGGGATTACGGGGTGCAAAACGGTTTTGGCGACACCACCAGCCTGCTTAAGAATGCCCTGACTAAGAACCCTTACATGAAGGTGTTGGTCGCGGCGGGTTACTTCGATCTGGCGACACCTCTTTACGCCGTACAATATACGTTTTCACACATGGGTCTGAATCCGGACATGCGCAAGCGGATTTCGTGGGCCTACTACGAAGCCGGGCACATGCTTTACATTGACAGCCCGTCTCACGCCAAGCTGCACCATGATGTGGCGAGCTTCTTCGATAGGGCGCTAAACAATAGTGAAACGCCCTAACCCGAGTGATGACGGACGCGCGAGTCCCGTTTAGCTTTGCGACGAACAGCAAGAACGGTTATCGGGATCAAGAGCAAAGCCAGGGTAATGGCGAGCTCAAGCAGTCCGGTGCCCCCGTCAGGAGCAATGTGGAAGAGGCGCTCTATGAAATCCATTTGTTCCTCCTGTAAATAGAACCGAGCGGGTCGCAGCGATCAACCATCGTCGTCCTCCTCATGGTCATCGCGTTCGTGACCGCCGCAGTGCTTGCAATGCTCACAACGGCCTTTGCGGCATTCCTCACAACAATTGCTGCGGCATGAATCACAGCAATCGCAACAGAAATGCTGCCAGAGCGTGTAGGCGAGGACATCGAGGCATTTGACCGGTGTCACCGGGTCATCGCACATGACGACCAACTCGCAGGCTTTTGGATATTTTTCCGTGGCACGGTACTGGATCACGACCTCTAGGCACGAGCCGGGGCGGAGTGTGGCCGGGAACGGATTGTTTATTAAGCGGAAATGGCGATGTTTGTGTTTAAGCGCGACCGAGGTTACGTGCAGATCGCACTCCCCGACGTTGCAGATCGCGATGGTTTTCTGTGCGCGGCAGCCGCACTTTACCCCACCGAAGATGGTTGAGCCGGTGACGACAAGGGTTCCGGATGGCACGACGCCAGTAACGGGAACGGTGTGCGGACCGGCGGGATCGTCGCTGGTAATAGTAATAACGCCGGACTGAGCCCCGAGGCTGAGCGGCTGGAAACGGATGGGTAGCCCGAGCGAGTCTCCGGCTTCGACGGTCAGCGGGTAAGAGAGGACGCTGGCGACCAGAAACTCGGGTGATGACGAACTGATCGCGTTAATGGACAGCGTGCAATGGCCGGCATTGTTCAGCAGGAGAGGCTCATCGACAAAGGAACCGAGGCAGCACTTGCCGAAAGCGCCGGAATCGGCGATGGCCGAGGCAAGTTTCGGAGCTAGCGCCACGCCTGAAACAGCAATGGTGTGAGGACCGAAAGGATCGTTGCTGGCGATCGTAATGGTACCGAATTTAGCGCCGAAACTGGCGGGCTGAAAGCGAATGGCGACGTCGATCGAATCGCCCGCGCCAACAGTAAGCGGATAAGCGGCGACAGACGGCACGAGAAATTCTCCGGATGAAGAAGTGATATTGGAGATCAGGAGCGGGCACGTTCCGCCGTTGTTGATCGTGAGGGTCTGCTCGACAAAGGAGCCTAAGCAGGTATTGCCAATGCTGCCGTTATCGGCGATACCGGTGGCAATGCGAGCTGTGCCTTTGGCGCCGATCGCGGTCAAGTCAACGAAGGGAGCCGCCGGGTCGTTGCTGATGATTCGAATGGTGGCGATATCGAAGCCGCCGGCCACCGTCGGATTATAGAGAACCGTGAAATCGATATCTTCGCCAGCGGCGAGCACGAGCGGCGTGCCAGGCGTGGAAAGTACCAGAAAATTGGCCGATCCCACGAGCCGCTGCACGCTGTTGATAACCAAGTCAGCGGCACCCACATTGTAGACGTTCAGTGCCAGGAACTGCGGGCCTTGGCACACGGTGCCGAAGAAGAGGCCATTCTGGAGATTGACTGCGATAGCGGGACCAGTGGGTTTAACAAATCCGAACACACCGCGGCCGTAAGTGCCGGCCCGCAGAACGCCGGATCTTAAGACGAGATCAAGGACGGGCGCGCGGGGGAAGTGAATGTCATCGAGGACGGACCACGTTAGTCCGGCATCAACCGATCGGATTACGCCGAGGTCGGTACCGACGTAGAGAGTAGTCGGCGTGTCGTTGCCATCGAGCGCGATGGCGCTACACGGCAGATCGAGCGCAGGCGAGATGTCGGTCCAGGAACTGGCCGTGACGGTCGTTCGAAACACGTGCCCATTCTGGCTACCCCCGCCGTTAAATCCACCGAGCACAGCATAGATGACGGTGGGATCGTTGGTATCGAACACGGTGCGGGCTACGTTGCGGCTTGGCAGATTACGGGTGATGTCGGCGAAGGTGACAGCAGCGGCGAGCGCGTTGGTGGATACGAAAACTTTATTGCCGACGGCGATTACGACGTTGTTGCCATTCGCGGGGGCGACCTCAACGTTGCCGGTGCTGGGGAAGGGCCACAGGATGCGCCAAGTGCCGCCGCCATCCTGGCTTTGCCAGAGATTTTGGCTACCGCTGACGTAGACAATATTCCCGGTGCTTGGATCGGAGGTGATTGGCGCAAGATAACAACCGGAGTCACTGGTCGTGCCCCAGGGAGTGATTTCCGTAGGGAACGTGCTCGCGTCGTCGGTGGAGCGGAACACGCGGGTGCAAGGCGCTGGGGACCAGAAGCCGCTGGTGCAGTAAACCTGGCTGGCGATGACTCCGTCATAGGCGACATCCCATCCGTCGCCGCCTTGCGTTGCGTTCCAACCGAGAGGGCTTCCACCTTTAGTGGTTTCGATTTCGTTGTCCTGGAGAGCTCCAACGGTAATGGTTCCACCGACGTCAGGCCTGATATCGATGTTGTAAAACAGACCGGTCTGTAGTCCTCCGGCATTGATCGGCGACCAGGTTGCGCCGCCATCCAAGGACCGATCGATACCGCCATCGTTGCCACAGAAAACTATGGATGGATTCGGGCTGGGTTGCGGAACGAAAGCCCAGGAATGCGTGTCGGCGTGAAGAACTGGTATGCTCGCAAAGCTTCCACCAGAGTCGGTGGACTTGGTTTGCGAAACGGTTCCGAAGAAGATGATGTCATTGATGCCATCGCCGGGAGAAGCGGGATCGATCGCCATGTGAAAGCTGTATCCACCCTGTGTTCTGGTGGGCATCCCGGTAGCGCTCTGCTGAACCCATGTGCTGCCTTGATCTTTGCTGAGGAAAACGCCGACGGGATCGTTGGCCCCGCCGGTTCCCTGCAGCGTGACGTAAAGGATCTGCACGCCGGCAGGATTAGCTGGCGATGCAGGCGGAGCAATCGCAATGATTGTCTTTCCGAAGCCTTTGGGCGCAGGGCCAACGGCGGAGGAGACCACAGGCGTGGAACCGCTGAGGATCTGAGTCCAGTTCTGGCCACCGTCGTTGGAGCGGAAAGCGCCACGGCCGGAAAGTCCGGCGTAGAGAATTCGGGAGGCGGCGGGCGAAGACGTATCAAGCACAAGAGAGCGCGCGTCACCGAAACCATTGTTGCCGGCGGTCCAGTTCAGGCCGCCATCAGTAGAACGAAACACGCCGCCGAAAGCGCCGAGATAGACGATGTTGCTGTCCGCGGGATCGACGATTATGACGTTGATGTCTTGGAAAGCGAATTGGCTGGCGTTACCGGAATTGCCGGCGGGGTACCCCGAGCCCAAGCGAATCCAACTGGCACCGCCATCGGTCGATTTGAACAAGCCTGCCCGGGGCTGCTGGGTAACCCGCCCGCTAGTTCCGATATAGATGACATTAGTGTTGTTGGGATCGACGGCGAGGCCGGCGGGTTCGCCGATGCCCAGAGAAAGCTGCCGATCAAAGAGCGGTTTCCAGTGGAGGCCACCGTCGATCGTATGCCATGCGCCGCCTCCCGCCGTGCCGATGTAAATAACATTCGGGTTGCCTGGGTTTGGTGCAATGGCGGTGACGAGACCGTTGTCTTGCGTGCTGCTTTCGGAGATGGGACTGGGTCCGAGGGGCGTCCAGACGGTTCCATTGAGGCTCATGACTTCTGCTCCTCAGTGCCAGACGGTTGGGCGGGGACACCGCCTGACGAGGTGGGAGTTTCGCCAGGCAGGTTTATATCGGTGGCCGGCCGTATGACCGAGCCGGGCAGACGATGCCACTGCTCGAGCGCTTTTGTGTAGGCTTCGATGGTAGGCGGTGGACTTCCCGCGAAGCGGCGCTCGATTATCTCAAGGTGTACGATTCGATCGCGACCGGCGCGGTGACGGTGGGGGCGCTCACGGTCGTCATCACGGTCAGGATCGTGGTGGCGCTCTGGATCGCGATCACGTTTTGGATTCTCGTTTGGATCTCTCGGTCTGGGCATGGGGGCCTCCGGACATTTCCAATGCAACTTATACTGAGGCGAATGCGTTTTCCGTTACAGCCCTGAAAAGTTTTTTAGGAAGAGGCAAACGAGATGGCAGGTTTCAGCTGGGCGGAACAGATCGCTCAAGACATTCGCTTTGGAGTGCGCAATCTCAGGAAAGCGTCGGGGTTCACGAGTTCTGCGGTGCTTTCGCTCGCCTTGGGAATCGGGGCCACCACCGCGATTTTCAGCGTGATCTACGGCGTAATTCTCGATCCGTTTCCTTACTCACACCCCGAAAGGCTTTTCAGCTTTTACGCGAACATTCCCAGCCGTAATTTCTACTTTGGGGCTGACACACCTGACGATTATCTGGAGCTGAAGCAGGACACCCATGCATTTTCAGACCTGATTTCATCGACTATTAGCGACGTTCTGTGGACAGGAACGGGCGAGCCGCTACGCCTGCGAGGCAATTACGTAACCGTGAATACCTTTCAAGTGATGGGCGTAAAGCCACAGATCGGGCGCTACATTACCTTTGCGGACGGCGAAGTTCAGTCAGCGCCCGTGGCAGTGCTCGGCTATAAGTTCTGGATGCGCCAGTTCGGAGGAGACCCCAAGGTCATTGGGCGCGAGATGCGGCTGAATGACAAGGTGCGGACAGTGATTGGAGTAATGCCACGAAGATTCATGTGGCGGGGCGCGGATGTCTACCTGCCGATCGTTTTTCAGCGCGGCCGGTTCGTGGAGGACGTGCGGGAGATCTTTGTCATGGGTCGCTTAAAGCCCGGCGTTACGGAAGCCGAAGCGAAAACCGATCTCCATCCAATTTTCGAGGACATGATCATGCGTTCGGGCGGTGAGCACGTCACGAAATTCCGGATCTTGCTGAACAACTTCTACGAGACATTTCCAAGCGACATTCGGCAGTCTCTTTGGATTCTTTTCGGAGCAGTGGGCGTGCTTCTGCTGATCGCGTGCGTGAATGTTTCGAGCCTTTTACTGGCGCGCTCCGCCGCCCGAAGTCGCGAACTGGCGGTTCGGGCCTCATTGGGCGCCGGTCGCCTGCGGCTGGTTCGCCAGCTTTTGACCGAAAGCGCCATCATCGGAATTGCAGCGGGTGTTTTGGGCGTGCTTTTCGCCTACGGCGGCCTTCACGCGATTTTCAGCATCGTGCCGCCGAATACGATTCCGGACGAATCAGTAGTCACGCTCAATATGCCGGTGCTGCTATTTACCCTCGGAATCTCACTAACTGCCGCATTTCTTTTCGGATTAGCGCCGGCCTATCAGGCGGGTCGCGCTGATGTTGCCGGGGCGCTGAAGAGCGGAGGCCGTGGAGTAAGCGGGGCCTTCGGAGAAGCCAAATTGCGCAACATGTTCGTAATAGCCGAGGTAGCGCTGGCGACGATTTTGCTCGTCAGCGCGAGTCTCGTGATCCGTACGCTTTTCCGTATCGAGCAGGTGCAAGTCGGCACACAGCCGGAACACGTCCTCACGATGGAGATTCCGTTGCCCGACCGTCGTTATGCGAGACGCGAAGCCCGCAACGCCTTTTTCCTCAATCTTCTCGATCGAGTGCAACAGGTACCTGGAGTACAAACCATCGGGTTAAATCAGTCCGTACATCCATTCGTCTATTTCGGAACAGGCGTTTCGGTGCCAGCGAGCGCGGTTCGCACCAAAACCGAGGCGATTGTTAGCCAGATCAGCAGCGGTTATCCGGAAATTATCAACGCGCGCTTATTACAGGGCAGGCTGCTGACACCCAACGATATCCGAGCGGCGCGGCGATTCGCGGTCGTGAATGACAAATTTGCGAAATTCTTCTTTCCGAAGGGCAATGCAATCAGTCAATCTGTTCAGCTTCTCGGGCTTCATCCTCCACCCGACACCTCGCCTGAAAATTTTGAAATTGCCGGAGTTGTTGCGGACTTGCCGAATATCGGATTGAAGCGCGAGACGGCTCCTGAAGTTTACGTTCCGTTTACGATATCAGGTTATTCGGAGCTATCGGCGATTTTGCTCATCAAGAGCGCCGTTCCGGTGACGAGCCTGGTGAAACCGGTTGAGGCACAGATTCACGGGCTTGATCCGGATCAGCCGGTGATGGAAGTGCGGTCATTGAGGCAATGGCTCAACATGCGCGGCTATTCCGAACCCCGTTTCAGTGTGTTCCTTTTTGGTGTGTTCGCGGGTATCGGACTTCTGCTCGCGGCACTGGGGATCTACGCCGTTATCAACTACTCCGTTCTGAGACAGACACAAGAAATCGGTGTCCGCATGGCGCTGGGAGCACAACGCTCACGCATTCTGAACATGGTGATCGGTGCGGGCGCGAAATTGCTGGGCATTGGAGCGCTCTTTGGATTAATGGGCAGCGTCAGTGTTGCCCATTTTCTGCGGAGCATCATTTGGGGGGTTTCACCGTTCGATCCGTTGTCGTTTGCGTCAGTCATTGCAGTGCTCTTCGTAATTGGCCTTCTGGCCTGCGTACGGCCCGCGCTGCGAGCCTCGCGGGTGGATCCAATCAAAGCCTTGAGATACGAGTGAGCCACGAGACGGCCATTAAGCAGTGTCCGCTGTGCGGAATTCCTGGCTCAGTCTGCCTGTGGGCGCGGCGGATTAGCCCAGTGACCCGATTCGTCTTTTCCGCTCACGATGACGCCTTTAGCATTCCAGCCCAGGTCCGCTCTGACGATTGCTGGGCAGTACCGCAGAGTCAGGCCGCAGCGTCGCTTGCTCGATTGGTTTGCTTCTGAACCATGCAACAGCAGGTCGCTGTGGATTGAAATCTCTCCGGCTTTCAGTTCAACATTTACTGGCTCACCCAGAGTCTCAGCGCCAACTACGGTCTGATTCAGAACGTTCCCCTCGTCATTTTCACTCAATGTGTAGGTCAGATGGCCCAAGTGGTGCGAACCGGGAATGTAGCGCATGCAGGCGTTTTCCACCGTGGCGTCGTCGATCGCCAGCCACGCCGTCACGGCCATCGAGGGCGTCAGCGGCCAGTAACTGGAGTCCTGATGCCACGAGACCCGTTTGCCATCTCCAGGCATCTTGCAGAAAAAATGCGAGCCCCAGGCAACCACGTCCTCACCGAGCAGGTCCTTGATGCGGGCCACTATGCGCGGATGCGTCAGGATGTCATAAACGCGGCCGTAGCGGAGGTGTGCCGTGCTGATGGAATAGCTATCGCCGCCCGCGGCCAGCGTCTTTGCCAGGAGTTCATCAAAATAATGCCGGATGCCAGCCATCTCTTCTTCATCGAAGATGCGAATTTCGGCCAAGTACCCATCGCGGTTGAAGGCTGAAATCTGCTCAGGCGTGAGCGCCGCGGGATCTTTGGTTGTCGATGGATGGAAGCGTAGGTCGCGTTCAAGATTACTCAGCGCTTCCGTGCTCGGGATGAAGTTCGGTGTCGTTGACGCGCTCATATTGCACCCTGCTTTATGCTCTCACTTTATCGTCCTAAGTTTAGGTCTATACTGTAGTCGTTCGACAATATCAAACATCTAAACCGAGGCTGGATGTTTTCCGGGCTGATCAGATGAACTGGAACGATCTATGGTTGCGAATTCGCGCTTTATTTCTGAGCGACCGCGTGGAATCGGAGCTCCACGAGCAGATTGCTGCTCACCTCGACTTACAGACCCGAAAGCACATGCAGGCAGGAATGAGCGTTGATGAAGCCCGGCGACGCGCACGCCTCGATTTCGGAGCGCCGCAAAACGCAAAAGAGGAGTGTCGCGATGAGCGGCTGATTACTTGGTTGTTGCATGTGGCGCAAGACCTGCGATACGCAATCCGCACGTTTTGGCACGCGTCTGGATTTACCGGCCTGATCATCTTCATGCTGGCTCTCGGCATGGGAGCGAACCTTGCCACCTTTAGCGTTGCCGACGCAATTTTGCTCCGCATGCTTCCAGTGAGTGATCCTGCTTCCTTGTTCCGAACGGTCGGGGCCAACGGGAACGCTTACGCTTCCGGTGGTGGCGGTTCCTACATCCTATATCGCGAAATGCAGAAGCGTACCAGCCGGTTTGCTGAATTGATGGCTTACCAACCCGCCGACCCGGCTTTTATTTCGATTGACGGCACTGAACCAGAACGGCTGATGCAGCAAACTGTATCCGGCAATTACTTTCGGGTGCTTGGTGTGCGGTCTGCCGCCGGACGAATGATTTCGCCGCAAGACGACACGGATCCAGGGCAGCATGCGGTTGCTGTTATTAGCTATCGCCTATGGGAGAGCAGGTTCCATAAGAGCGAGCGCGCCATTGGAAGCAAGCTTCAGTTTGATAATCATGCATTCGACATCATTGGGGTCGCACCCGCCCCATTCTTTGGCGTGGAAGTGGGCAAAATGGTCGATGTTTGGACGCCGGTCTCCATGGCTCCGGCCGAAAACCTTAGGAACAACGGCATGTTCTGGCTTCGAATCATGGGCCGATTGCACCCTGGCGTTACCATCGCCCAGGCGGCTGCTCCCATGCAGGCGGTAATGAACGAGACCATGCTGGAGGACGTCCGGCAACATGCTCCCCCCGGCACGCCCAAGCAGCTAATTGATCGATTTCTGGCGGGAATGCGGATCAAAGGAGTGCCCGCTGGCGGTGGAATCTCGTACTTGCGTCGTCAATACCAGCAGCCGCTCCAGATGATGATGTTCGTTGTCGGGTTGGTATTGCTGATCGCGTGCTCAAACGTCGCGAATTTATTAATAGCCAAGGGAACTGCAAGACAGCAAGAGATGGCGATCCGCATTTCGCTCGGCGCTGGAAGAGGCCGTATCGTGCAGCAGCTCATGACAGAGAGCCTTCTGCTCGCTCTGCTATCTGCCGGTGTGGGTCTGTTGTTTGCACACTGGGGGACCCCCATCTTAGTCCGGCTGCTCACGCCGTCCTCTGAGCCGGCAAAGCTGGCCACGGGAATAGATCTGCGGCTACTCGCCTTCACATCACTTCTATCGCTTCTGACAGTACTTATTTGCGGTTTACTTCCAGCCCTCCGTTTAGCCGGCACGGACATGCATACAGCTCTTAAGAACGGCGCGCGAATCGCGGGGGCAGGCGCCGGACTTGTGCGAAAGGTTCTTGTGGGTTCGCAAGTCGCCTTATCCCTGGTGCTGGTAGTTGGAGCGGTTTTGTTTACCCGTACTCTGGTGAATCTTATGTCATCGTACTTAGGATTCAGCGCGAACAGCGTTCTAGTCGCGCAAATCGCCTTTCAACGCGCTGGCGATGAGAGGCATTTATTGTCCGCTTGGCGCGAGTTGCTCCGCCGCGTGCGGGCGCTTCCCGGCGTCGAGCAAGCAAGCCTTTCCTCCGCCGGCCTGTTTACCGGCGAGCCGCCTGTCATAGGAATTCGCACGACGGCCGCAAAGGCGCTTCCAACCGATCCAATTACTGGTGAATTGTCCGTCTCAACCGGCTATTTTCAAACGTTGGGTATCAAATTTGTGAGTGGCCGGGATTTCGAATCCCGCGACAATGATTACGGCAGCCCAATGTGCGCCGTCGTCAACCAGGCGTTTGTCCGCAAATTCTTCGGCAATGAAAATCCATTGGGACGCAAATTGACGAAGTTGGCGAATGCTCCGGTCTGGACGGAAATCGTCGGAGTAGTGAAAGACGCCAAGTACAGCAGCTTGCGCGAAAACCCTCCTCCGATGATTTATGTCCCGTACGGCCGAATCAGGGACTGGATTCCTCCACAAGGCCCAGGGTTATTGGGATTCCTTCAGGTACGCGGACATCAAAGCCCGGCATCGCTCGCCACGGATCTCCGCCGTAAGATAGGGCAACAGTTCACAATCGGCGAGGTCTCCCGGCAACAACAGCTGATCGACGACACGCTGGTTCGCGAGCAATTGCTTGCCAGTGTAGCGAGTGTCTTCGGCGGGCTGGCGCTCTTATTGGCTGCGTTTGGTTTATACGGAATCATGAGCTATGCAGTTATACAGAGAAGGCAGGAGCTTGGGATCCGGATAGCGTTGGGAGCGGCGCCCAAAGCCATCCTGGGCCTCATGCTTCGCGACTCAGCCGAGATTGTGGGCCTGGGCGTCATCGTGGGAATTCTGGCGTCAGCCTTCAGTATGCATTTGGCAAAGGCGCTGCTTTTCGGATTAGCACCAAATGATCCGACCACCTTGATTGCCGCGTCGGTTGTATTGCTCGCTGCTTCGCTCGCGGCGGCTTTTATCCCGGCGTACAGGGCGGCGGCAACCGACCCGATGATCGCTTTGCGCCACGAGTAACGGTGGGTGACCGTGCGGCATATCATGCTGGTTTGACTCCGCTGAATCCTCTCACCAGCGACCATCCAGTGTCACCACGCAAAAACCAATTCGCCTACGCCATCCTGGGCGCCTTGTTTATCGGAGCAATCGCTTTTCAGTCGGTCGTTTCCGCCGAAGCTCTTCAGCACATCTGGTCCGAAGGCCAGCACTTCCGTCCCGAGATGCTCACCTCTTGGGACCTTGAATTCTTTGGACATGTACTGACTCCTTTAGCCTGCCTTCTTCTGGGCTTCTACGTCGCTCGCTTACGAATTTTGGATGGCCGCGCCTGGCTTCTTCTAGCCGTTCTCATCAGCTTCAGCCTCGAGTCAGATGGCGCCAACAGACATGACGAGATCATGCTCTGGACAACATCGCTCAAACATTTACCGCTCGCGTACCGAAGCTTCGGCCTCTACACCTTTCCCTTTTGGCTGGCGCTATTCGCCATCTACTTTCCGGAGCCCGCTGAATGGGAGAGGAGGAACTCGAAGCTGAAATGGTTGATTCTCGTGCCTGTAGCTGCCCTGAGTTGCTGGATGGCGGTACTGCGTATCGCAGCCAACGAAACGAACTCTACGCGTTTGGAGAGTGCCCGCGATTCAGTCGGCAGATATTGGCTGGCCATCGCTTATATTTCGGACCTGTTCTTCCTGATTGTTCTTTCCCTGAAACTCGTCTCAGCCAACACTCCCGATAATCGCCGCCGCCTGCGTGTGCTGCTGTTTGGGATCGCTCTTACTTTAGTGCCACTCCTCAGTCTGGATGCGATCGCGCGAATTTTGCACATGTCGGAAGACGATCTTCCAGCCTGGCTGCTGATTCCCATCGTTCCGCTGGTCTTGTCATTCCCAGTCACGGTTGCGTATGTAACCGTAGTGCAGCGCGCTCTCGATGTCGGCGTCGTTATCCGTCAGAGCCTTCAGTACGCTTTTGCTCGGCGTGGCGTCGTGTTCCTGCGAATCGTTGTTTCACTGATCGTGGTTCTCGTCCTGGCCGATCTCGCTGGGCAGATCTCATTCTTTCAGCGCGTTTTTGCCACGGCTCTGGGCATCGCGGCCGTGCTCCTCGCCGGCCTAGGAGCAAACCGTTTGGGTTCTTGGATTGATCGGCAGTTCTTCCGGGAAGCCTACAACGCAGAGCAGGTACTCAACCATCTGGCAGAGGGCGTCAGCTCCATGGTCGAGCTTGGGCCTCTGCTGCAAACCGTCGCCACCAGAATTGCCGAGACTCTTCACATCTCGGAAATCGCCGTGTTCCTTTCCGAACAAAACCTCTACCGTCCTGCTTTCAGCCTCGGTTATCTGGAGGCCGAAGACGCCGTATTTGGTGTGAGAGCGTCCACTGTTCAGGAATTGAGCCGTAGAAGAGAGCCCCTACGGTTCTACCGCGACGATCCGCGCTCCTGGGCCGCAAAAGTCCCTGGAACAGAGGCCAAGATCTTACGCGAACTCGATGCTCAGCTCCTGCTTCCGCTTGCGCGCAAGGATCAGTTGCTCGGCTTCATAACTCTTGGCCCGAAATATTCGGGAGCGCCGTATTCGCCTACCGACATAAACCTGCTGCAATCGGTTGCCTCGCAGACAGCACTTGCGATCGAAAACAGCCGGCTGACATCTGCAATCGCGAATGAAACCGCTGAGCGCGAGGTGATTCAGCGCGAGCTGGCCATCGCGCGCGAAGTCCAGCAGCGGTTGTTTCCGCAGAACGATCCACCTGTACCGGGTCTGGAGTATCACGGGACTTGTCGCCCGGCACGGGAAGTGGGCGGAGACTACTATGATTTTCTTGAATTGCCGTGCCAGAAGCTGGGCATTGCAATCGGAGATGTTTCAGGCAAAGGCATTCCGGCATCGTTGCTCATGGCTAGCCTCCAGGCTTCGCTGCGAGGGCAAACTGTGGCGGCATCCATCGGCATCAATCGCGTTATCGAAAACATCAACCGCCTCATCTATGCGGCCACACCCGTTAGTCGGTACGCTACCTTCTTCTATGGACAGTACGACCCAGTTGGCCGCCGCCTGACCTACGTCAACGCGGGGCATAATGCTCCGATCATTCTGCGCAAACGCGATGATGCCCCCGAGTGCATTCGACTTGAGACCGGCGGGCCGCCCGTGGGGCTGCTTCCCCAGGTCACGTACGATAGCGGTCATATTGACCTGCACCCCGGAGACCTGGTCATTCTTTTCACCGACGGGATGAGCGAAACGATGAATACCGCGGAAGAGGAATGGGGCGAATGCCGCCTGATTGAGGCTCTGGCGAATTCGGCGGATAGCTGCCCGGCCGAAGTCGTTCGCGCTGTCTTCAGTGTCGCTGACACCTTTACTGGCGGAGCGCCTCAACATGACGATATGACGCTAGTCGTTTTTCGCGTGGTTGATTGCCCGGTCTCTGAGAATCAGCCAACGAAATGACGCTTCATCGGCATTTGGCAATAATTAACGTGATGTCGTCGTGCTGTTCCTGCGGGCTGAATTGGCGGACTTCATCAACGATCGACTGAAGCAAAGCCGGTGACGAACGTTCACGATACCGCCGCAGCGCGTCTATCAGGCGCTCTTCGCCAAATTCCTCTTCCGCCCGGAAGGATTCCGTTACGCCGTCCGTATACAGCGCCAGCGTGTCTCCTGGAAACAGGCAGCGCTCTCTTACCGTGCAGTCCCATTCTTTGAAAAGTCCTAACATCGTGGCGGTGGAATCAAGCCGTTCCAAAGTGTTATCGCGCCGTAGGAGAATCGCGGAAAGATGGCCGCAGTTTGCATAACGCAGGCGCCGCGACGTGTCGTCATACTCGGCAAAGAAGAGCGTTGCATAGGCGTTATCGGCCGTATTCTCGTAAAAGAGCTGATTCACCGAACGCAGAAACCGCTGCGGCTGGTCCAGCGCTATGGCACACTGGCTGCGCAGATTGGCCTGCAGATTCGCCATTAACAGCGCGGCAGCGATGCCCTTTCCGGCAATATCGCCAATCACCAATCCAACGCGCTCTCGCCCCAGCTCAAGGAAATCGTAGTAATCGCCCCCGACCTGGCGAGCCTGGATACAAACGCCGGCATATTCGAGCGAGGTCAGCGATGGCAGCGTTTGAGGGAAAAGCCGGGCCTGCACCTGTTTTGCAATTTCCAATTCCTGGGCGGCGCGGCGTTCGGCCTCCTGCCTCTCCGCGACCGCGCGGCGTTGCAAATCCACCGCATGGCTTACCTCATCCAGGCTCACCAACTCAAACGAATTCCGGTCGATGTCTTCGAAGCGGGTGAACACTCCACCCCAGACCGGCTGCTCTTCGCTGGGCAAGACTGCGCCGGTTGAATTCATCACTCGCTCCCGCCGCTCATGCCTGACACGTCTCAGGCGCGGCGTATGACGAAAACGAACTCCTCGGCTGCTCCATTCCCGGAATTTGGCAGCGACGTCTTCCGTGACAAAAACAACCTGCGTGGGTCGCCCAATGAGACTGTACTCTTCGGAATCTGGATCGGGTGCTATGAGCGTGAGCGCGGCGGTACCGTCCGGAGGCGAGACGGCTACCCAGCGGCGCCCGGACTGCAGGCGAGCATCGAAGGCCAGCTCAAATCCAAGTTGATCTAGGTAAAACCTCAGGCTTCGCTCCTGATCTCGAACGAAAACATTAACGGCGTGAAGGCGAAGGTAAGGGTACTGTCGATCAAAGTGAAAATCGGAACTGCTCATCGGCGTCATCAAAGTGCTTGTATTCACACATTACCGGTGATACTATGCCAGCACTACTTCCCGCATTAGCCAGTCGTATTTGGGAAACATCGTGAACCGGCGATTGTCCGCCGTCGCGACCTCAATATAGCTGTGCCGCTAAAAAACAGGAGAATACCATGCATCTAGCTCGATTTCGCGTATCGCTAGGCGTTGGCTGCGCCGTGTTGCTTGCGGCTTTCGGTCAGACAGCTAAGGCCAATACTCTTTGTGTTAACCCGAGCGGTTCGCATTCCTGTTACGCCAAGATTCAATCAGCGGTAAATGCCGCGTCAAACAACGATGTGATCAACGTCGCCCCCGGAACCTACAAGGAAGACGTGACCATTTGGAAACCGCTTTCACTTATCGGCGCGGGCGCGGATTGGTCCATCATTGATGCCACCGGGCTTGCAAATGGCATCTTCATAGACGGTGTCGACCATCCGGGCCTGAACAATGTGACCGTTGCCGGATTCGCGGTAAAGAAGGCCCTGTACGAGGGAGTTCTGGTGGTCAGTGCGTCGGACGCTACAATCCGCAACAACCACATCCTGAATAATGACCAGATTGGGCCCGTTTTCGGTTCCGGTCCCGCCTGCAAAGGCCAGCCCGCCTTTGAAACCGATGAAAGCGGCGACTGTGGCGGCGGCCTTCACCTGATCGGAGTAGTGCGCTCGATCATTTCGGACAACGTTCTGACGGGTAATGGCGATGGCGTTCTAATCAGCGACGAGACGGCAGAAAGCCGCGACAACCTTCTCATTCACAATATCGCCACGGACAATCCGCCTGAGTGTGGCATCGTCCTTGCCTCCCATCCGCCCGTGGGCTCTAGCGGTCCCTATTACGCTACGCATTATGGGGTCGACCACAATACGATCGCTGAAAACGTCTCCTCCAGGAATGGCCTGACAGTCGGAGGGGCGGGAGTCGGTCTTTTCTCCGATGGCAATGGTCCAGGTCGCGTCTCCGGTAACGTGATCATCCGGAACGAACTGAGAGATAACGGTATCCCGGGCGTCGCTCTACACACCCATGTGGGCCCCGCTTTTGGCGCACCTGCGGATGACATGGACGGGAACATGATTATAGGCAACTTTATCTCTGGGAATGGTCGCGACACGGACGATACGGCCACCCAGGGCTCGACGGGCATCAATATCAATAGCGGGGGCGGTGGCTCTCCGGTTCGCGGCACTATCATTTCGGGCAACGTGGTCCGCGACGAAGACGTGGATGTTGCGGTCAACACTCCCGCCGAACTTGACCTCCATCTGAACGATTTGCTCGGCCACAATATCGGCGTCGCTAACGTTTGCGCCCTGGACTCCGCCGCGTGCACTGGCACCATCGACGCGACCGAGAACTTCTGGGGATGTCCCGCCGGCCCGGGCGACGGCGGATGTACAACGACCAGCGGAGCCAATATTCGGTTCACTCCTTGGCTGCAGAGTTCGCAGTGTAAGGATGACCGAGGACACTAGCGCTTGAGCGCGACGGCAACGCCGTCCCGTAGCGGAATAATCGTCGTGAAGAATTCAGAAGATGCATAGAGCGCGTGGTTGAATTCGACTATGGCACGAGTGCCCTCGTCGCGTTGATCTTCGGGTTGGGCTACGCGCCCGCTCCATAGCGTGTTGTCGGTGATGAACAAGCCTCCTCGCTTTACGCGAGGCGCAGCGAGCTTTAGCACGCGCGGGTACTGATCTTTATTCACATCGTTAAAGACGATGTCAAATTCCTCTTTTTGCCGGGAGAGGATCTCGAGCGCATCGCCGATTTCGATCTGTATGCGCGAGGCGACTCCTGCCTCTTCAAAATTCTTGCGTGCGCGGTCGGCATTCTTGCGGTCGCTATCGGTGTAGATCACGCGGCCGTTGTCGCCTATCGCTCGCGCCCACCAGATGGTAGAGTAGCCGACAGCGGAACCGGCCTCGAAGATCGTTTTTGCCCCGCTAATCTGTGCGAGTTGAAACAGCAACCTTCCTACCGCGGGACCCACGATAGGAATGTTTTCGCTTTTCGCTTCGTCCTCGATGCGCGCGAGAACGGAATCGCTCTTGGGAAACAATGAGTAAAGATATTCCTCGACGGGTTCGTAAATAATGTTCATTTCGTTGAATCAGGCTTCAATCAGGATCAGTGGAGAGTATAGTACGGGTTCAGCGAGCGCACATCCATACTCCGCTTTGTTATCCTCACGAGTGCATGAGCGGGACCATTCTTGACGGGAAGAAGGTCAGCCGGGACATTCAGGAAGAATTGCGGCCGCGTATCGAGGTGCTCCGGTCTACCAAGCGCGCTCCTGCTCTGGCGGTCGTCCTGGTGGGCGAGAATCCTGCGTCTCAGATCTATGTCCGCAGCAAGATCAAGGCGTGTCACGACCTTGGGATTCGCAGTATTGAGATCAGGCCTAACAGCGACGTAACCACCGAGGATCTTATCGAGCAGATTCTGCCGCTCAGCCGGGACCCGGAAATCGATGGCATTCTGATTCAGATGCCGCTCCCGAAGCAGATCGATCTGGACGCAATCAATCTTTACGTCGATCCTATGCGCGATGTGGACGGCTTTGGCGCATACAGTCTCGGCTCCCTGGTGCGAAATGAACCGGCTCCACGCGCCTGCACTCCGGCGGGCATTTTGGAGTTGCTGAAGCGTTATCAAGTTCCAATAGCGGGCAAACGCGCGGTGGTGGTGGGCCGCAGCGATATCGTTGGCAAGCCGATGGCGCTCATGCTGCTGCACGAGAACGCGACGGTGACAATCTGCCACTCGCGGACGCGCGACCTGGCAGAGGAGTGCAGGCGCGCCGACATCCTCGTTGCCGCCATGGGCAGGCCCGCGGCAATTACCGCGAACTATCTTAAGCCGGGTGCAGTTGTGATCGACGTAGGAATGAACCGGCTGACCAACGAAGCTGAGGTGCTGCGGTTATTCGGGCATGATTCTCCCCGCTTGGCAGCTTACGCCAAGAACGGTTCCGCGCTGGTGGGCGATGTGGAACCAATGGCCATGCAGGAGATTTCTTCCGCGTACACACCCGTTCCCGGAGGCGTGGGGCCGTTGACCATCGCCATGCTCATGGCCAACACGGTGCTCCTAGCGGAAATGCGCCTCCTCGGAAAAAGTCCGGGATGATCAAGGTCGGTCTGACCGGCGGGTATGCCAGTGGAAAGTCGTTCGTAGCTGCCGAGCTGGAGAAGCTGGGCTGTCATGTTATTTATGCCGATCAACTGGGACACGCCGTTCTCGAACCTGATGGTGAGGCGTACGAGCCTGCTGTGGAAGAGTTCGGGGCCGGAATTTTAGCTCCGGATGGACGGATCGATCGCAAGAAACTAGCGGCTATTGCATTCAATTCGACCGAATCTTTGGAGAAGCTGAGCGGATTCGTACATCCGGCGGTGATCCGCCTCGAGGAGCAGATGTCGCAGAGCGCGGCCTCCCGTGACCCCAACGCAATCGTCATCATTGAAGCGGCTATTCTGATAGAGACAGGGCGCTATGAGGCGCTCGATCGGCTTATTCTGACGGCGTGCAGCGAGGACACGCAGATTGCGCGCTCTATAAAACGCGACCTGGTCACGCGAGAGGACGCGCTGGCGCGGATCCGGAAACAAATGCCGCTAGCTGAAAAGAAGAAGTACGCCCATTTCGTGATCGAAACCGATGGGGAGAAGGAAGCTACCGTTCAGCAGGTGCGCCACGTCTATCGGGAATTGAAGGAGCTGGTCGGGACCAAAACATGAGAGCGCGCATCTTTCTGCTGGCGTTAGTTATCACGCTCGGATTCGTATGGCTGACGTCGAGAGCGAGCTGGAACCTTCGCAATGCCGTTGCTCCGCTGTTTCACGCAGGGGCTAAATGGTCCGTGCCGGGGAAAGTGGAAGGCGCGGGACTTACCAGCGACGAGCAAAACAATATCGATATCTATAGGGCCGCTCGGCAAGCGACCGTATACATCACCAGCACTGCCGTGCGGCGCGACTTTTTCTTCCAGCCGTATGCGGAACAGAGTCTGGGCTCGGGATTTCTGATTAACGACAGCGGCTTTATTCTGACTAATTTTCACGTCGTCTCGGGAAGTAGCCGCATCCAGGTGACCTTATCCGATCAATCACAGTATTATGCGACGGCGCTCGATACGGACCGGACAGACGATCTCGCGCTTATCAAGATCAATCCGCGCCATAAGTCCGAAGTTCTGCGTTTGGGCGATTCAGACCGCCTGCAGGTCGGGCAAAAAGTGCTCGCGATCGGCAACCCGTTCGGACTTGAAGGAACACTGACAGTCGGGGTGGTCAGCTCCATCGGCCGCAAGATCGATAGTGAGAACAACGAACACCTACAAGGGATGATTCAGACTGACGCGGCGATTAATGGAGGCAATAGCGGCGGCCCATTACTCGATTCAAGCGGTAACGTAATCGGCATCAACACGGCGATTCTCGGCCAGACGAATATCGGAATTGGCTTCGCGCTGCCTATCAATCGCGCCAAGGCGCTGCTGATCGATTACCAGGCCGGGCGCAGTTCCGAGCGACCGAAAGTGGGAGTTACAGCCGAGTATGTGGCGGGCGACTTAGCCCAGGCTCTGGGCTTGCCGGTGCGGGGCGGCTTGTTGGTTCAGACGGTGACGCGTGGAGCTTCAGAGTATAACGCCGGAATACGCGGAGCGCGGCAAGTTGTCGATATAGGCAACGTGGAGCTCGGCATCGGTGGCGACTTGATCATGGCGATTGACGGACAGCCTGTAGAACGTGAAGACGCGCTGATTCGAGCGATTTCGCAGAAGCGCGTAGGCGACACAATTACGCTGACCATTTACCGGAATGGGAGGACGATCAACGTGCCAGTAAAGTTGGTGCCCGCGCCGGCGGATTTGGGGTGAAGGACTCGGCCTTCAGGCCTTCTCCACCGTGGCGAATGGGTTGAAGTTAGTGTCGTAATCGAAATAATCGGCGTGCTCCGCTCTCTTCAGAAAATTGACAATTGCATACGTGACGGGCGTCATTACCGTCTCATAGACTACTTTGATCAGATAGCCGGCAATAATGAGCTGAACTATAACGCTGGTTGGACGCGTGCCGTAAAAACCGGCGAACATCACCACAGTCGTATCGACAGCTTGGCCAACGACAGTGGATCCAATCGTGCGGGTCCAGAGAAAGCGACCCTTGGTGAGCAGTTTGAGCTTGGCAAGCGTGAATGAGTTGGCAAATTCTCCACACCAATACGCCAGCAGGCTGGCTAGTACAATTCTCCCCACCGGTTTGAATACGGCCACGAACGCTGCCTGATCATGATACTCGGGAGCGGGTGGAATGATCACGGCGATGTAAGTCAGGGCCACCAGGATGAACGAGGCGAAAAAGCCGTACCAAATCGCACGGCGCGATGCGGAGTAACCGTACACCTCAGTGAAGATATCGCCGAAAATGTAAGTGATCGGAAATAGAATCTGCGCCACGCTAATTCGCAGGTGGCCGATGGCAAAAAACTTCGCGGCCACAATATTTGATACCAGGAGCACCGTTACGAACAGCGTAATGAAGGCATCCAGGTACCGGTAGCGCTGATCGCTCGCCAACAGCGAGATGATGTGCTGCTTGTCCCCCGGCTTGTCGGCGAGAGTTTGCATCGTTTCAGGTTCTCTGATTATAAAGACCTGTCAAAACGCCAGAACCGCCTGTTTCCCATCCGTCACCAGCTTGTCGCCCGTCGCGTTGGACACATCTTTCGGAATATCGCTACGGTCGACCAGCGCCAGACCGTGTACCAAGCCGGTATAGAGCAGATCATTCACGACCTTTGATCGCTCCTCATCTATATGGGGATCGATCCCATGCGTGAACGTGTGGCTTGTCTGGGAAAAGGTGATGCCCGTGTCGTGAGTTGCCGCTGCAAGCCAGACCGGTGCGCCATTGAATCGCTGAGGACGCTCCCAAACGCGTATGTGATGGCGCATGTCGAATGTATCGTTCTGCTTCTCGAAGGTCATCGTGGGAGGCTGGGCCTCCGAGATAGAGGATCGACATCGGCGCCTCCTGATAACCGCGATCTTCTATCATCGCCTGCGCCGTTTTGAACTTCGAATCCCGGCTTAGAGCTGTTGCGGCAAACCAACCCGCCTCTTGAAATGCAGATTCGATCTGCTGGCGAGTTCCGAGGAACATGAGATTGGTCATGTCGGATGGCTTGGGTGGGCTCTGCGCAACCGTCCGGAATGGCTCGGAATTCACCAATTCCGCCAGTGCGGCGGCAGGTTCAATCTCGCGGATGTTGATACCTGTTGCCGGCCCATTCCAGGCCAGCGCCTTGGTCAGTTTGACGGTCAGTTCCACGCCGGGCTTGTAGTCGATCGAAGGATCCACGTGCTTCACCAGGGATCCTTCCACGGCCGAGAGAACGCTCGCGAAGCCCTGGTAGCGGGATGCGAGCTTGCCAATTCCCTGATCCATGCGGGCTTCGAAGGTCTGAGACTCGGCAATACCGCTAATGAGGCCGGAATCGTCCACTGTTTCCCGGGCATTGTCCACGGATTCGACCACAGAGGAGAGAGGCGTTGAGTGACCGGCCCGGTCCTCGATTCGGGTGAACTGTATGCGGAGAGCGGCAGTTTGCTCGGCCGCCTGGGCAGTTGCCGCCTGATAAGGTCGCGCGTCGGCGATATCACCGGTGACTTTGGTTCCGGCGCTGAGGGCAGGAACGCCATTCACGAAAACCGGGGCGATAACCACGGCCGAAACCGAGCTTCCAGATTGCTGATTGCTGCTCGCTTCTGCGGTCAGACGCAAGTGCAGCTCGGTGCCCACCGGCAGCGTCGTAGCGCATAAAGCGGGAGCCAGCAACAGCGAAATTGCAATGAGAAACTTCATCACGGAAACCGGAAAGTATTGCAACCTATCAAGTTATAATCGGATGGTGTTGCGCTTGGCCGCTCTCCTCCCTGTCATCGTAATACTTGTGCTTGCGGGATGCGGCAACAATATCAAGACGAAAGAGAAAGTGCAAGAAGCCATCGTGCATCGTTTGCAAACAAGTTCGGGTCTGGATATGAACTCGCTCGATGTGACGACAACGAACGTTACGTTTGATAAAAATACAGCCTACGCCACCGTTGCGTTTCATCCCAAAAACGATCCTCGCGTGGACAGCGCCATGGTCATGAAATATACGCTCGAAGATCGCGACGGGAAATGGGTGGTTGTGAGCGTGGCGGACTCGCAGGGGCACGGCATGGCAGGGCACGGGGCCGCCAGCGGAAGCCAATTGCCGCCAGGACATCCGCCACTGAATGGATTGCCCGACGCGGAGAGCCCCCACAGGACGGGAGCTGGATCGAGCGGAAGCGACGGACGCACGCAATGAAGACGATCGCGGTACTCGGCGGTGGGCCTGCCGGCGCCTCTGCTGCGGAACGGCTGGCTCGAGCCGGTCTCAAGACCATCATCCTAGATGAAAAGCTAGCTTGGGAAAAGCCCTGCGGCGGCGGACTTACTTATAAGGCCTATTCGCAGTACCCTTATCTGATCGAGAACGACACTCCGAAGAAATTGGTCACTGACACACTGCTAGCCGCTCCGAAGTCAGGCGAGTTCAAGATGTCTCTGAAGCGGCCGCTGGTCATCTACTCGCGCATCGAGTTGAACGGCATGTTGCTGCGGCGCGCGGAAGTCGCGGGCGCGGAGATTGAGAAAGAGCGCGTGCTGGGCTTGGAACGACACGGGTTTGGATGGCGCATCCGCACGCGCACCAGCCGCATTGACGCCGACTATTGCGTGATCGCGACCGGCGCTCGCAATCCGCTGCGGGATGTCGGAACGCAATACACGGCGCAAGACACCATGTATGCGCTCGGGTATTGGGTGCCAACCGATCAGTCCCATATCGACATTCAGTTTCTACCCAATCTGGAAGGCTATATCTGGGTCTTTCCACGAGCGGGACACCTTTCGGTGGGTATCTGTGGGAAGAGCGAATCCGCGCAGTGTCTGCGAAGCCGCCTGGAACGATACATGGACGAGAAGGGACTCAGCCGTAAGGAAGCGAAATTCTACGGTCACATGTTGCCGGCACTCGAATCGCGCGGCTGGCGCAATAACCGGCTTGCCGGAGACGGCTGGATTGCGGTAGGCGACGCGGGCGGCATGGTCGATCCGATTACCGGAGAAGGGCTGTACTACGCGGTTCGATCCGGCGACCTTGCCAGCCAGGTTGTCCTGAGTGAGCAGGAACCGGAAAAGAAGGCCGAGACCTACCGGCAGATGATCACCCGCGACTTCGGGCTCGACCTGACCTACGGCGCCGGCCTGGCGAAGCGGCTCTTCTGCGGCGCCATCCTTTTTGGGGCGGTTCCAAGCCGCATGATCGATTTCATGAAGCGCAGTCCCAAGTTCTGCGAGATCATGCAGGATCTGTTCGCGGGCACGCAGCCTTATCTGGAGCTAAAAAACCGGCTGCTGCGGAACGTGAATACGACGTTGCACGAAATCCTCATGAGCTTTCTGTTCCGCAAGCTGATCCTCGGCGAAACCCAGCCATGAACATCGCGCAGTCCGAAGCGCTGTTTGCCCGGGCGAAGGATGTGATTCCCGGCGGCGTGAACTCCCCGGTGCGCGCCTTCCGTGGAGTCGGAGGTACACCGAGATTTATCGCCCGTGGCGAGGGCTCCCGCATCATCGATGTAGACGGTAACGAGTACATCGATTACGTTTGCTCGTGGGGACCACTGCTGCTTGGGCATCGGCCCAAAGTGGTTATCGACGCCATTGCGGCGGTGCTTGAATTGGGCACCAGCTTCGGGGCGCCTACCGGACGCGAAGTGGAGCTGGCTGAATTAATCGTCGATGCCGTGCCATCGGTAGAGATGGTTCGACTGGTAAACTCCGGCACCGAAGCGTGCATGAGCGCCATCCGGCTCGCGCGCGGCTTCACCGGACGTGACCTTACGATCAAATTCGAAGGCTGTTATCACGGCCATGTCGATTCCCTGCTGGTCAAGGCGGGTTCCGGTCTGGCGACGCTGAGCCTGCCTGATACAGCAGGCGTGCCGTGCAGCTTTTCCCAGACAACCATTGCTCTTCCGTTTAACGATCTTGAACGGGTGGAGGCGGTCTTCCGCGAAGAAGGTGACCGGGTGGCGTGCGTCATTGTAGAGCCGGTGGCGGGAAATATGGGATGCATCCCCCCGGAAGCGGGATTTCTCGAAGGACTCCGGCGCGTAACCGACCGCTACGGTGCCCTGCTGATCTTTGATGAAGTGATGACCGGTTTCCGGCTGAGCCGAGGCGGAGCGCAGGCCCGCTTCGGTATCACGCCAGACTTGACCACGCTCGGCAAGATTATCGGCGGTGGATTGCCGCTCGCGGCGTATGGCGGCCGAGCCGATATCATGCGGAAAATTGCGCCGGAGGGTCCCGTTTATCAGGCCGGTACGCTTTCCGGAAATCCGCTCGCAGTGAGTGCGGGCATCGCGATGCTGCGCTACTTGGAAGAGCATCCGGAGGTGTACGATACGCTCGAGAGCGCGACGGCCGCGGTGGTTGCAAATGTTCCCGAGGGCGCGTGCGTAAATCGGGTTGGGCTCGATGGCGACGGTGTTCTTTCAGCCCGGGCCGGTACGCAATTACGAAGATGCGAAGCGATCCGGTACCGCCGTTTTCAGCAAGTTTTTCCATCATCTGCTCGAACGTGGCGTGTACTTGCCGCCGTCCCAGTTTGAGTCGCTCTTTGTCTCGACGGCGCACAGCCCGCAAGACATTGCCTACACCACGAAAGCGTTCCAGGAATTTTCGGCGAACTGATGGCGGGCGGTGGACGTGTCCTAATAACGGGAGCCGCGAAGCGCATTGGACGGGTGATCGCCATTGAGCTTTCCCGGCGCGGGTTTCAGGTGGCAATTCACTATCACACGTCGCGTCGCGAAGCCCAGGACGTTTCGCGGGAATGTGGCGGCGCTCCTATATTTCAAGCCGATTTCGCGAAGGTGGACGAACTGCGCCGCATGTTCGCAGAGGTCCGTGACCAGTTCGGGTTACTGAACTGCCTGGTGAACAACGCCGCGCGTTTCACCGCGTTCGATGCGCTTGCCATTACGGAGTCGGACTGGGATTTCATTCACGACGTGAACCTGAAAGCAACTTTCTTCTGCTGCCAGGAAGGTGCGCGGCAGATGAAGGAAGCGGGCGCTGGCCGCATTGTGAACATCAGCTCACTAGGCGGCATCCGGCCGTGGGCGGAGCATGTCCACTACTGCGCATCGAAAGCTGGCGTGATCATGTTGACGAAGGCGCTGGCGAAAGCGCTTGCGCCGGAGATCGCGGTTAATTCGGTTGCGCCCGGCGTGATTCTATTCGAAGAGGGCGATAGCAGATCTGAGCGGATGATCCGCGCGACGCCGATGCGACGGGCGGGAACGCCCGAAGACGTAGCGGAAGCGGTCCATTTTTTTCTGACCGCACCGGAGTTCATCACGGGTCAAGTGCTAGCGGTGGACGGCGGCCTCAGCCAGCGCTGAGGCCAACGCAACTTTAGGACACCACCTGCCTGCGGATCACCCTCGCGTGATGTGTACGCTCCCGTTCACCGTCGTCGCCTCGATTGTTGGGCCACCGCTACCTAAATCAAGCGACAGATGCCGGCGCGATTCACGCGATCCGGCCGTTATCGTAGCCGGAAAATCCGTGTGAACGCTGCCATTCACCGTCGACGCTTCCACGTGTGCGGACACATTTTCCGGGAGTTTCAAGCGAACGCTCCCGTTTGTGGTCTGCACGTGCATGCCTTTGCCGCTCCAGTTTCCGTTCGCTACGTCAATAGCAACCGATCCGTTCGTCGTTGTACCCTCCACGTCTCCGCTCACCGCGTTCAGCCGTACGGACCCGTTCAGCGTATCGAATCGAATCTGCCCATGCACATCGTCCACCCCCAGGCTGCCGTTATGTGCTTTTAAATTCAGGTTGGATTCCATAGGCACCCACACGTCATAGCTGACGCTCCAGTTTTGGTGTTCATCGTTCGAAGGACCGCTCGCCTCGATGTTACCGGGCCCTTGCACGATGGAAATCTGCGAAACCAGGTCGCGAGCTTGCTGATCCGTTTCCGCCGCGGTCATTATGCACGCCTTCACCTGAACATCGGCATTATTCCATCCATGTACCCGGATCGAGCCATTCACCCCCGGATTAATGTTGTTTACCGACGCGTTCGCCAGGCGTTGCTCTTTGGTTTCCGCATAGCTGGCCAGATCGTTCACATGGAAATGATCAGCCGAACATTCGCGGTCGTGTTCTGCCGCGATCGCAGCAGCCGGAACAACGGTAGCCAGCGCACATATGCCGGCGAGAATGCAAGTCAGTCGTAGCTTCATGAGATTCCTTTCGATTTGTCAGACTTAGACGCCCGAACCGCACTGTTTGTTGGAAGCAATCGCTTTGCCGAGGAAAAATCGAGTCGATTCATCAAATGCTTCGCCGGGGCTGTCCGTTCCTGGGACGCTGTCGTTCAATGCGGAACAAGGCCTCGCGCGAAGATAATCGAAGTGACAGAAACCGCAGCGCTGAATCGCGAGGCCATCTCGCGAACGCACGATCTCATCCGCCCCTTTATCCGCCAGACCCCCTGCCTTGCGTGCGATGCTTCCGATTTCGCCTTGGCACGGACTTCTTTGAACTTCAAATTGGAGCTGTTCCAACATGCCGGGTCCTTCAAGACGCGCGGTGCGTTTACTAATCTTCTGACGCGTGATATTCCGGCCGCCGGCGTCGTGGCCGCCTCTGGTGGCAATCACGGCGCCGCGGTTGCCTACGCTGCGCACATATTGGGAGTCCCGGCCCGAGTCTTCGTTCCGGCCATCACCTCACTCGCCAAACTGGCGCGTATGCAGGAATACGGGGCCGCGATCTCCATTGCGGGCGAGCGCTATGATGACGCTCTCGCCGCCAGCCAGACTTGGGCTCTCGAAACAGGCGCGTTGCCGATTCACGCCTATGATCAAATTGAGACGCTATTAGGTCAGGGAACGCTCGGCCGCGAATGGGAATCGCAGGCACCCGGTCTCGACACGCTACTGATCGCGGTTGGGGGAGGCGGTCTCATCGGAGGCGTTGCCGCCTGGTATGCCGGCCGAACCAAAATCGTCGGCGTCGAACCGCTCGCCGCTCCGACCTTATTCAAAGCGCTCGCAGCCGGTCATCCAGTCGACGCCGAAGCGGGAGGCATCGCCGCCGACTCTCTCGCGCCCCGCCGAGTCGGTAAGCTGATGTTTCCAATCGCGCAGCAATTCGTCGAGCGCGTTGTGCTCGTCTCGGATGAAGCTCTTGAGCAAGCGCAGCGTGCGCTCTGGCGCGTCCTCCGCATTGCTACCGAGCCCGGTGGCGCAGCCGGTTGCGCCGCTTTACTCGCCGGCGCTTATCTTCCGGCTCCGGGCGAACGTATCGGCGTTCTGATCTGTGGCGGCAACACCGCAGCTGTGAACCTATAAGCTCAACGCCGCTGATAAGATTGTCAGCGATCCAATGAAACTTCGAATCGGCGCTCTCTGCGCGCTCTTTGCTGTATCCTTTTCGGCTTTCGCGGCGGACGAATTCTACCTGAAGAATGGCGATCGCGTCGTCTTTTATGGTGACAGCATTACCGACCAGCGCCTCTATACCGTCATCACGGAAACCTATGTTGTAACCCGCTACCCTGATCTCGATGTCTCGTTCATTCACTCCGGGTGGGGTGGGGACAAAGTTAGCGGCGGCGGAGGCGGTCCTATTGACGTTCGCCTCCAACGCGATGTCATCCCTTACAACCCCACTGTGATGACCATCATGCTTGGTATGAACGACGGCCTCTACAAGCCTGAAACGGAAGCCAACGACAAAATCTTCTTCGATGGCTATCGGCACATCGTCGAGTCCGTGCGATCCGCTATTCCGCAAATCCGCATCACCGCCATTCAGCCGTCGCCGTATGACGATATCACCCGTGAGCCGAATTTTCCCGGCGGCTACAACGAGGTTCTGATCAGCTTCAGTAAATGGATTAAGAATTACGCCGAACAGAATGCGCTGGCAACCGCCGACCTGAACACCGGAGTGGACGAAATGCTGCGGAACGCGGACAAGCTCGACCCGGTCGAAGCGCAAAAGATTATCCCGGACCGCATTCATCCTGGCTTTGCCGGTCATCTCATCATGGCCGAGCAACTTCTGAAAGCCTGGAACGCGCGCCCTGAAGTGGCGGACGTAACGATTGACGCTTCCGGCCGCTCACCCAAGGTGAAATTCGCCGCCCACGCTATCGTTACCGATCTCTCCAACGTCAATGGCGTCTCCTGGACCGAACAGGACGATGCTCTTCCTCTACCTTTTCACGATTGGAGTGCCGGTCCGCTCCCTCTAGTTCTTCGGAGCTCGAACGTGGCGCAAGATCTTAACGACGAGTCCCTGCGAGTCACGGGCCTGAAGAGCGGCGTCTATTCTCTGAGGATTGACGGCGTCCCCGTCGGCGCTTTTAACAACGACGAGTTGGCGGGCGGTATTAATCTCGCTCTGCTCGACACGCCCATGTCGGAACAGGCGAAACAGGTATATGATTTGACCGTCTCGCATTGCGACGTTCACAACTCGCGCTGGCGCACGGTTCAAGTTCCCCTCGCTAAGTACGATTTCCCCGCCGCCCAACCCGCCATGCAATCGGCCGATGCCCTCGAGACTGCCATCATTCAAAAACGCCGCGAAACCGCCAAGCCCAAACCGCACAAATTCGAAATCGTCGCGGTCAGCTAATCGAACGCCGGATGAAAAAACGAACCCAATCTGGGTTCGTTTTTTCATTTCCTGAACTCGACTCGCCTCTATCTCCCGTGGTCTTTAGTGTCCTTCGTGTCCTTAGGGGAGGATTGTGATGTTCCTCACTCTTTGCTGGGGGCGCGGGTCGCACCTCGCGTGGAGGAGGAGGTGCCGGTCGAGTTTCCCGCTGCGGTGGGGGTTCTGGTCGTGTCTCGCGTTGAGTCGGCGGTTCGGGTCGAGTTTCCCGCTGCTGGGCCGGGGGAGGCTCCGGTCGAGCTTCCCGCTGCGGCGGGGGTTCCGGTGCGGCGCGACGCTCCGGGCGAGCTTCAGGGGGCTGACTCGGCTGGACAGGAGCTCTCTCCTGGTATCTCGGCTCAGCCGGTCGCGGTGCTGGGTTGGTCGGCTGTTCATAGCGAGGCTGCGGCGGTGGCGTAGCTTCCGGCTGGCTTCGTTCCTGCATTCTCGGTTGCCGTTCCGGTACGCCTTGAGGTTGGCTTCGTTCCCTCTGTTCTTGGTTGTATGGCAGGCGTTGTTGGCTGCCGGCTTGGCGGTTCCTGAGTTCGTTCGGCAGAACGCCCGTTTTGAGGAACTTGCGCCTGAGGCGCCGGCCTCGGATTCGGCGGTGCGCCGTGACTCACCGGGGCTTGCGGCTGGGGTTGCGGAGTTCGTTCGGCAAATCGCCCGTTTTGAGGAGCTTGCGTTTCCGGGACCCCCCGGTAGTTAGCCGGAGCGGGCGGCGCATTCCCGCCGCGCTGGCCCGGTCTCACAACGACCGGCTGGACGGCTGGCGCCCGGCGCACCTCCGCTACTGCGGGCTGCGCCCTTGGCGCGATGGCTTGATGCATGGCCACGAAGTTGTGCGGTTGGCCGGCGTGCTGCTGCAGATACTGCTGTCGTTCGGCGAACGGGACCGGCGCGACCGCTGGGGCACTTCGCGCCACTACCTGCCGCTGTATCACTTGTGCGGGCGGCCGCGCCGCGGAACGGCCCATCGTAGGCAGTACCGCCTGCCGTGTCGGAGCCACCGGCGGAGCAATCACAGCGGCAGTTTGTATTCTCGCAAAATCTACCTGCCTCACAGGCACACCCGCCTGCCGCACCGCCCTTCCGCTCGCGAACGCACTCTGCGGCATCGACATCACCGCGTTCGGCGCCCTTACATTGACCATCTGCTGGTTATAAACCCGGTGGTCCACATACACCGTGTTGTACACGTTCGTTATGTTCACCGTTCTAACCATTCTCGTGTTGTATTCGTTAACGTTGGAGAAATAGGATCGGCTGCAAGCATACGGTGGCGTGTACACCTCGCCGTAGCCGAGCGGCACCCAGCCCAGACCGGGGCCTCCTCCGATGCCGATTGAGACGCCCCAGTGCGCTCCGCCGAACCATGCCACCATGGCCGGCGCATAATACGGTCGAATGCTGCGGCCGCCGTAGCCGATATTGGCCATGGGTCCCGGGGACCAACCCCAGCGGTTTCCGATGTACGCCCATCGTCCGTAATGGAACGGCGCGAATCCCCACGGCATGTCATCGACCCACGTCCAGCCCCACGGTTCGACCCAGGCCCAGTGCCCGTCATGATAGGGCGCCCAATCGGCCGAAACGGACCGCGGATACCAAACTCGTCCGTAGTCCGGCGCCTGCTGCCAGTCGCCGTAGTCGTCCAAGTCCTCGTACCCGATCACGGTAGGCGGGAGATAGCGCGCCGAAGCGAGATGCGCCTCATGAGTATCGCGCGAGGCGCACCAGTCGTCGAACTCATCGGGCGCGGGCGCGGTCTCAACGTTGTACGACATCTGGTCGGTTCCGGTAACCGTCGCGCTACTGCCCGGATTCAACGTGAACGCCTGTCCGCCGCCGGTGACCTCCGCCTGTCCAGACCGCACCACGACGAAACTGAAACTCCCATTTGGATCCACGCGGAATCGATACACTCCGTCCCGGAGCAGCGTCACTGCCGCGTTCGCCGTGTCGACTTCGAAAATCTGGTTCGGGTCAAGATCATGCAGTCGAAACTCCATATCGCCTTCGGTCAGCTTGATCTGCACCGTTTGGTCGTTCAAATTGAGAAAACCGAAGCTAGTATTCGATCCCATCCGCATGACCGCGAGATCCAGATGCAGTTCCGCTATCGCGCCATTATCGGTATACAGATAATCGCCTGTAGTGAACGGACGGTTAACCGTAGCTGGGGCCCAATCGTCTACTCCGGCGGGCTGCATCGATACATTCCCGCTGATGTAATTCAGCCGGGCCACCCGATCGGGCGGGTCCTCCTGTGCATACGCAGCGATGGATAACAGCCCGAGAAAACCTGCGGCAACTGCTAATTTGCTCATTCTCTTCCCAAGTGCGCACACCATAAGTGGTGTCTCCTGTCACGTAGATGTGAGCGTTTCTACCAGGGTTTCCACCCACTCCGCCCAAGCACACTTTCTGCGATGAAATTAATGTGGTAACGGAGTACGACCCGGAGTACTAGTCCGTTAGGAACGCAGTGGTCTTCAGACCTGAAATTTCAAAAGTACGGCGGCAGCGCGGGTTCTTACAGTTCACTTTGTCGTCCAGCAAAACCATATAACTCGCCGCTTTGGCAAACTTCGCGCGATCGCGCTCATCCGCATTGCGAGGCAAACGATCGATCTTTCGACGCACCAGCCATCGCAGATCATATTTCTCAGTCACCTTGCAGAAGCTACAGCTCAGCTCGGCTGGCTTAGTTGCCTGCGACTCACGATAGAACGCGCGCTCATCCATTGTGGTTGCTAAACCTTCACGTCGAATTCAATGTCCTGAAAAGTGGAAATTGGCTACCGCGATTTCATCGCTTCCCGGAATGTAGAAACCCACTTTGCCTTGCGTAAAGTCGCGTCCATAGCTGTCGACAATTCCTAAGTCGCTCCAGGTGCCATCGGCGCCTTTGATGCGAGCCGAGAGTGAATCCGGTTTTACCGCTAGATCCACCTGTACCCATTCACTTGATTCGGCACTGAAAGAAGTGCGGCTGATCTCAGTCGATTTACCATTGTGGATCCGGCGCACCATCGCGTGCTTTCCATCCAGCGTGAAGAGCACATAATTATCGCTGTTCTCATATGCGGCGTACCACTGCAATTTGCTGTGCTTCAAAAATCCGCCGATGTGTCCCCGCGCCTGGAACGAGTACCGTCCCGCCATTCGCGGCGTGTGATACGGTACAAATCCGCCGCCTCTCTGCACGCGTTCATTCACACCCGACGCTGCTGTATCAGTAACCGGCGCAGGCGTTACGGCCGCCGGCTGCGGAACGGGAGTTTCGGGTATAGCAGTTTGCTCACTGACGGCAGCTTTCTCCAACTGCACTTCCGGCCCGGATAACACCAGGGTGTTGCCGCCCTCGAAAGTGCGTTCCATTTTCCTCGGGATTGCCTGGTCATGCCTTAATTCAATGCTGTGATCGCCAGCCTTGATGTTTGGAATCTTCGCCGTTCCATCGGCTCCGACAAGCGCTGTCAATTGCCTGTCGATATAGATTTGCGTTGCAGGCGCAGCGCCTTTAATCTGCAAGGCTGCAATTTGTGGCGCTGCCTCCAGACTGAACTGGACTGCCGTTTCTTCCGCCTTTTTCACTTCCGCGGTCTGGGGAGGTGGATCGATGAACCCGTTTTTATGAACCGCGATCGTATATTCGCCTACTTTGAGCGGAATCCGGATCTGGCCTTGCGCGGTCATTCGCCGGTACGCCTTACCGTCGATCGACACGCTGACGCCATCTTGACCGGCCATAACCACGACAGTTCCGGCGTTGGGATCGGATTTCACATACACTGTCAGCACCGGAGCCGGCGTATAAGTCCAGACAAACCTCTGCTTGTCCTTATTCTGCCCAACCTGTAGCTCGTGGTCCGTCTGTCCGAGATCGTCCAGAGCCAGCCCGTCTGGCCCCACCTCGCCCGCGAACTTGCCATCGATGGTGAGGACGGAATCGCCATTTGTGATGACTCGTCCTTTACCGTCCTGCTCAGAAACAAGCACGGTCATCGCGTTCGACGCAGTAGGGGACCCGATCACTTGAGGCGCGCTCTTGTCCCCCACCTCGAAGCTAAATGCCGCGGTACCGCTTCGTCCTGCGACGTTGACGGAGTGCTTTCCCGGCTGGAGCTTGTCCAAAACGAGCTCGCCGTCTTTCAGCTCCGCTGGTTCACCATTGTCGATCGAAACGGTTCCGGGTATTAGATCCGTATACAAACGAAGCGTGGGGCTCATTGAGACTACAGGTCCTGGAAGAGGCTGGTTCCCGGCGGCTGGTTTTGGCGTGGCCGACCCGGTCGCCGCGGTCGATTCGGATTGCGGCAAGTTGATTTTGCGCGCGGTCTGAATCAGGTAGAAAAACGCCGCACATACGATCACGGTGAGAAACAAGGCCAGAAAAATCGCCCGCTGCCAGCTCCTCTGATCGAGTTGCGGCAAATCGGGCGGGATCTCGGCTGCATCGGGCGATCGTTCGTTCTGCTTTTTCCGCGAAGCTCCCGTTCCGCTAGCAACGGGCTGCTCCTCGAGATAGATCGCGGCGGATTGCCCGCGCAAAACCTTCGCGCGCTGGATTATTTCGTCCTGAACTTCAGCGACGCGGAGTTGTACATCAAAATCGTCGGCGTGTGTGCGCCGAAGCTCCTGAACGCGATCGAAGTATCGCCGCAGGTCAGCCAGCGATTGCGAATGCCGCACCTCGCTTTGGATCTGTCCCAAGTCGTCTAACGAGGAAAGTGCTTGTGAGGACCGACTCACTGAAAGGCGAATAACTCCAGCCTGATTATAGCGAGATCGAAGCCATCTTCCTCAGCCTCGCTGAGCGTAGTTCAGTTCGTAGAAATCGCGGTATTCGCCGCTTTTCACACGCTCGATCCAGTTGCGATTCTGGCGATACCAGTCGATCGTCACCTGTAGTCCGTGCTCGAAATCCATCCGCGGATACCAGCCCGTAGCTCGCGTGAGCTTTTCATTCGTGAGCGCGTAGCGGCGGTCGTGTCCGGGGCGATCCGCCACGCGCGTAATCAGCGTTTCCGGTTTACCCGTAGCCTTTAGGATCCTCTTGATCACATCCAGGTTCGGCAGCGAACAGTTGCCCCCGATGTTGTATATCTCGCCGGGGGCACCCTTCTCCAGAACGGAGCGAATGGCGCGGCAATGATCCTCAACGTAAAGCCAGTCGCGAACCTGCTGCCCATCTCCGTACACCGGAAGGGGCTTGTCATCTAGTGCGTTCGAAATCATTAACGGAATCAGTTTTTCCGGAAACTGATAGGGGCCGTAATTATTGGAAGCTCTGGTAACGGAAATGTTGAGTTTGTAAGTCATGTAGTAGGAGAGCGCCAACAAATCGGATCCAGCCTTCGATGCCGAGTACGGACTGCTCGCGCGCAAGGGATCGCGCTCATCGGCCTCACGCGGCGGGTCGATGCTGCCGTACACCTCATCGGTCGAAACGTGTACGAACCGGGCAATATTGTGCTTGCGCACCGCCTCCAGCAGTGTGAAAGTACCGTTGAAATTAGTCTGGATAACCGCAGCAGGCGAGTGGATGCTGCGGTCAACGTGCGATTCCGCGGCGAAGTGGACCACCGCATCGGGTGCTTCAGCACTGAAAAGATCTTCTACCGCTTTCGCGTCGCAGATATCCGCATGTACGAAACGATAACCGGCGCGCTCGCGGATCTCTTGTAGGTTGTCAAGATTTCCCGCATAAGTCAGCTTGTCCAGGTTAATTATGTGTTCGGCCCAGCGTTCAGACAACGCCATTCGCACGAACGAAGAGCCGATGAAGCCGGCCCCGCCCGTCACGAGAATTTTCATTTGTGTTGCAACTCCCAGTCGTACGCAATCCCCGTATCGTTGTACGGAACACGCCCTTCGTCCGTCGGATCATAGATGCGATTCGTAATGTAAACGAGCACAGACGGCTGTTCTCCAATAACCTTATAGCCGTGCGCGACACCAGGCGGGATCAGAATTTGCCAAGGCCGCAGCGCTCCAACATATAGCGTGTTCTTCCAGCCATATGTGCTTGACCCCACGCGGAGGTCGACCAGCGCCACTTGCAACAATCCAGTAGCTGCCGCCCAGTAGTCGGTCTGCAATTTGTGATAGTGGAAAGCTTTGACGATTCCGGGATAATTAAACGCGGCGGAGACCTGAGTGGACTGCGCCGGAAACTCCGAGACCAGACCTTGACCGAGGCGCGCCACTTCCAGGAAATAACCGCGATCATCCGGCCAAACGGGAAACGGCTGGATCCGGATGCCCGCGATCAGATCGCCGCTGGTAGGCGACAGAATCACCCGCCCGATCCCCGGCTCCGCCACCGGGATGGCGAGCTTAATCCCGGATTCCAGAGCGCCCAGTGCGGCTGCGCTCATCCCCGAACCGTCCCGTGGGCCATCGTCAAATCCGATTTCGGCTTCCCGTGCCGTTTTTCGTGTATAAGCTTCGCCGCATGAAGCAGCGACTCAAATGTGCCGGCATCGGTCCACCATCCTTCGAGATAGCTGAAGGTCATGGCGCCTTCCCGGATATAAGCGTTGTTCACGTCGGTAATCTCTAGCTCTCCGCGGGCAGAAGGCGTCAGAGTCCGGGTCTTTTCGAAAACAGTTTCGTCGTACATATAAATGCCGGTGACCGCGAAGCTCGATTTGGGACGGGCTGGCTTTTCCTCTATGCCGGCGATCCGCTCGCCCTGGATCTCAGCCACTCCGAAGCGTTCGGCGTCGTGAACTTTCTTGAGCAGGATCTTAGCGCCGCGCTCCTGCCGTTCAAAATCACGAACCGCTTGTGCAATCGATCCTTCAATAATGTTGTCGCCCAGAATAACGCAAATTTTGCTATTTTCGGCGAAGTGCTCGGCTAGGGCCAGAGCCTCGGCGATGCCGCCTTCGCCTTCCTGGTACGCGTAATTGATGTGCTTTAGCCCGAACTCCTTGCCGTTCCCGAGTAGCCGCAGAAAATCTCCGGAATTACGACCGCCGGTGACGACGAGGAGGTCCCGAATCCCTGCCTCGACAAGTGTTTCGATGGGGAAATAGATCATCGGTTTGTCATAAATCGGCAGCAAATGCTTGTTCGTGATCTTCGTCAGCGGGAACAGCCGGCTTCCCGTACCTCCGGCCAAAACGATGCCCTTCATAAACCGTCGATGGTAACAGGTTGCCGAAAAAATCGTCTGCGGAGATGGAGACACCAAGTCATTGACACGGCAAATTGTTCCTGTGCTTTAATGGGTGAGACCCACATTGCACTGGCAAACGCGTGCATGGCGGAGCACAATGCTCCTCAGTAGCTCAACGGTAGAGCATTCGGCTGTTAACCGAAGGGTTGTAGGTTCGAATCCTACCTGAGGAGCCAAATTAATCAACCAGTTGCAAAGACGCCGTCCTAGTTCACGGTCGCGACTTGTGGGAGATCCTTTGGGACACCTTCTGAATTTAGAGTTGCCGCTGCCAGTTCGGGTGATTGCGTCGCCGGTTGGGACTTCGCGTTAAGCGCGTTCACTGCGTGTCTCTTTGCTGGGTCCGTATGTAGGAGTAATGTTTGAGCATGTTCTTCCACACGTGCCCGGCCGTGTCCCGAATCACCTCATCAGCCGCCCCGCTTTCAGCAAGGTCGGTCACGGAGGTATGTCGGTTATCATGGAACCGGCCCGTGACGCCCTCCTTCTCCCGCGCATTGCGCCAAGCCGTCTTTAATGAGGTCTGCGGACGTCGGATCGATTGGTTGCGGCCTGCCGAACGGAAACACGTACCAATGGGGTTGAGCGGTGCCAAAGCGGCTCGTGTACCACGCCGTGTAGTCCACGAGCGCTGCAAAAAGGTCATCATTTATGGGATTGTGTGGCCCGTGCCAGCATCGGTCTTGCTCTCGCCAACGGTGACGATCCGGCTGACCAGGTTCAGCCTGCCCCATTGGATAGTACGGATCTCCTTGTCCCGCATACCAGCGTGGAGAGCGAGCATGGTAGCGACGTAGATGGCTTTGGAGCGGGGCGCTTCCTTAGGTGATTTGACGAGATCGGCCTTCTCTTCAACCGAGTCTGCTTTATAACGTAAGCTGACGATCGATATTTCTGGAACAGACGGAAATTTGCATCCGCGGCACCAGAAAGCCCACGACGGAGATAGGGCCCTGCTGCCGAGGCGAGGATCACGAACCCGCACAGCATCGCCTTCGACAGTTCAGGAAGCTATATATTTGTGGCCAAGGTATACTCCTGAAGATCGGCGGCATCGGGCTCCCGCGTCAGTAGCCAGTTCTTCCGCGCGCCGTATTACGTGAACCGTGTCAGTGCTCAACGCTGAGCGCGTTGCACACCGTCGCGATGCCCATGGCGCAATCTTCGCTCACTGCATCCTCATCGAGCGACGACTTCATAATACCCAGACTAATAGCGCTTCCGATTCCAATCACCTGTCGCAAGGTCAGACCGGAAGGTCCTTTGTCATCCAGGTGGGACCACATCAGAGCGTTGTTTTGCTCTGCTATGTGCTCCCGCCAAAACGCCGCTCTCCGCGCATCGGCGGGAACGCCTCTACGCTGTGCATAGAGATTGGAGAGCACCAGTTCTCCGAACATGTTCTGCTGTGCCGCGCTTTTCTGCGCCCAGGCAAATGCCTGATCGTAATTTGTCGGAACATCTTGACCGTTGTAGGATAGCGAAGCCAGCCTTGACTGGGCTCCGGCCACACCTTTAAACGCCGCTATTGGTCGGGGCGGCAAGATTCGAACTTGCGACCCCCTGCGCCCAAGGCAGGTGCGCTACCAGGCTGCGCTACGCCCCGACATCTGCTGCTTCATTGATTCTAAATCACTTCTGAACTCATCGCACACCGCGATGAGGTGTAAAACTGCTCAAAACAGGACCGACCGTGGCAAAACCGTGACAAAACCCCATCAGTTGGGCCGCTCCGTGTCAAAACTGCGGCTGCTCTCATTCGCCTGCCGGTTTAGCTTCTGCAGCGCCTCCCGTTTCATCTGCAGTTTCATCTGTGAGTACTTCTTGAACACTTTGGCGTCTCCCTGCCGGAGCAGTTGAGTCACCCATTCATCCGCCAAGCCGCCCGCGCTAAGCCTTGTCGCATATGTGGAACGCAGGTCGTAAGTACGGAAGTACGGCACCTTCGCTCTCCGCAAAACCGCGTGCCAAACCGTCTTCAGAGTCTTCTGGTGTCCGCTAGGGTTCTCATCACTGGGAAATAACCAGGGACTGTTTCCGGCGAGACCCCACTGATTATGGAACGCCTTGACGGCGATCTCGGTCAGCGGAACCTCGGCGACTCCATTGGGAGTCTTCGACTCCGGAATCCAGACGACAGCGTTTTCCAGGTCCACTTGATCCTTCTTCATCGGCATCAATTCCTTATAGACCCGGAGGCCTGTCTCGGTAATCACCTGGATGTATTTCGAAGCTAACCCGGAGCCTGGAACTCGATCTGCTGCTGCTCGACCCAGCCCATGTAATGCGGCCGAAAAAGGCCCTTCACCGCAACCGGGAACTCAACTCCGGCACACCGGATTTGAAGGCAGCAACTTCTTCGCACGGCCACATTCAGAACCCGGCGTAACACCCGCAGCTCTTGACGAACAGTGGCTGGTTTCAGCCTGCCTCGCTGGACCACACCGGCACGGGTTCTTATCCGCACTCGATGCTGGAGCCGCCGGCGCAGATAGAACTCGATGTCGTCCGCCGAGATTTCCCTAGCTTGCAAGGGAGGAAGGCCTTCTTCAAATACAAACCGGCGTGCAAATTGGCCTCGTGTGTTTTCTCCGCGCGAGGGGCGGCTGGGATAGTTTTCCAGGAAACAATCCACCCAGGTTGAGAATTGAAGTTGCTCTCCCTTCGGACGATCTCGGAGCTTGTCGCCTCTGCCTGAAAAAGTGCCGAACGGCAGTTTCAAGAACACTTCCGTGAGAACTGGTCTGGAGTAAGACGACCCAAATGAGTGAATGTCGGATTGAATCCTTAGCAGAAACCAACGAAGCAGATCCTAGACACCTGCACCAGTGACCTGATGGTATGGACTCGGCCCGGATATCGCATGTTAACGTTTCGGGCGAAGGAGAGCTATCGCAGCAACGAGTGTCGTTGGTTTCGATACAGCGAAGAAATGTTTTTCAGGTTCATGGAGTAGATTGCAGCGGGAAGATCACACTTCGGAAGCGCCTGCGCCGAATCCAGCTGACGGATTTCTTTGCGAATTTTTTCGCATGTGTGGTCGGACTGGAAGCCACGCAAGGCGCTCATCATTGGGCGCGTATTCTGGAGACGTTCGGGCATACGGTACGCCTCGTAGCGCCGCAGGTCGTAAAGCCTTTTGCAGTCACAGAAGAAACGATGCTAATGATGCGGCTGCGATCTGTGAAGCGGTGAGTCGGCCGCACATGCACTTTGTATCGAGAAAGACAGTGGAGCAGCAAGACTCGCAAGCGCTTCATCGCGTTCGCAGCTGGCTGATTGGATCTCTCGAACACAGATAGGGAACCACGTCCGTGGTTTGCCAGCCCAACACGGCATTGGGTTGCCTCAGCAGCTCAGCCATATGAGGAAGGCTCTGCCACAGCTGACGGAAGAAAACGAGACACGCCTGAGCGGATTCGCCAAACGTCTATTCACAACTCTCTATGAAGAGTTGTGTGCGCTCGATGGGGGTGACCTGCACCCCAAAATTCGCACGAAGTTGAATATGATTTCGTACGGAGGAAAGGGGAAGAAGGATGCCGAAGAGCAAACACAGCGAGGCGGCGATTATCGCAGCGCTGCAGCAGTTGGATGCAGGACGGAAGGCGGCCGATGTAGCCCGGGAAGCAGGCGTGAGCACGTATACGATTTACGCCTGGAAGGCAAAGTACGGCGGAATGGAAGTTAGCGAAGCCCAACGCCTGAAAAACCTGGAAGATGAGAACCGCCGGCTGAAGCATCTGGTAGCCGATCTCAGCCCCGACAAAGAGGTCTTGAAAGCGGTGATCTCAAAAAACGGGTGGGGCTCGCAGCTCAACGGCAAGATATAGGATTTGCCGTGGAAACGTTCGGAATCAGCGAACGAAGAGCCTGCCGGCTGTTCAAGCGTGTGGCGCTCGAGCTGCCGCTATCGGCACAAGCCGGACGGCAATAAAGAACTGCGTGAGCAACTGGTCGCATTAGCGCACGAGCGGCCGCGCTTCGGATACCGGAGGCTCGGGGTGTTGCTGGCTCCGAAGGCAAGCCGGTGAATTACAAGCGGCTGTTTCGCGTGTATCGGGCGGCAGGCTTGAGCGTGAAACGGAATCGGCGCAAGAAACTGGTGCGGATCGGTGTGACTCAGCCGGTTTTGGGCGCACCGAATGAGGAGTGGTCGTTGGACTTCGTGTATGATGCGCTGGCAACAGGTCGCGCTGTGCGCGTGCTGAGCGTCGTCGACACGTTCACTCGTGAGTGTCTGGCGCTCGAAGTCGATACCCTGCCTTCCCAGCCGAAGAGTCACTCGAGCACTCGACAGCGTGATTGCACAGCGCGGTAGGCCAGAACGCATCCGGATGGATAATGTGCTAAATGCAAGTGTTTTCTTGAGAGTGGGCGCAGCAACAGTAGCGACCGCGCAAAGCGCGGTCGGTGGCGTGAATGAGCGTTTTCGAAAACCGAAGGGTGCCAGTGGTCTCCACATTCAGAGGACCCCGCTCAACATAATGAACAAAGATCGGCGCGAGGCGCGCAGTCTTCACAGTGCTTGAAACAGCGTAGGGTCCCAGTGGAAGGTCCAAACATTATCTACGAGGTCGAGATCGCCTCAAACTGTAGTAGTCTCAACTTGATCTGACATTTCTGATAGACTGCGCAGAACGCGCAAGAAGGAGATGTCAGTGAACACCGATCAAAAGATCATTAAGAACAAAGTGGGTCTGCTGAACCTGGCCGACATGCTGGGCAGCGTTTCAGAGGCTTGCAAGGTAATGGGGTACTCGCGCGACAGTTTTTATCGATTTAAGGAACTGTACGACAAGGGCGGCGAGCTGGCGTTGAAGGAGATCAGCCGGCGGAAGCCGTGCCCGAAGAACCGGGTCGAAGCTCACGTGGAACAGGCGATTGTGGAAATGGCCGTCGAGCAGCCCGCTTATGGCCAGGTTCGGATCGCCAATGAGTTAACCAAACGCGGGCTCTTTGTTTCCCCTACTGGGGTACGCAGTGTTTGGCTGCGGCACGATCTGCAGACCTTCGCCAGGCGCCTGAAAGCACTCGAGGCGAAGCTGGCGCAGGAACCCGGGCAAGTGCTCACAGAAGCGCAGGTGCGTGCGATGGAAAAGGCCAAGCAGGAGAAAGAGGCGCACGGAGAAATCGAGACCTCGCACCCGGGCTATCTGGGAGCCCAGGACACCTATTATGTAGGCACGATCAAAAGCATTGGGCGAATCTATCAGCAAACTTTCATCGATACCTACACCAAAGTGGCGTTCGCGAAACTGTATGACCGCAAGAACGCGCTGGTGGCCGCCGACATGCTCAACGATCGCATTTTACCTTTCTTTGAAGAGCAGGAGGTTTCCTTGCTGCGCATTCTGACGGATCGCGGAACGGAGTATTGCGGCCAGCGCGAGCATCATGAATATCAGCTCTATCTGGCAGTGGAGAACATCGATCACAGCCGGACCAGAGCCAAATCCCCGCAGACCAACGGAATCTGCGAACGATTCCATCGCACCATGCAGGACGAGTTTTATAGCGTAGCCTTTCGCAAGAAGCTGTACTCGTCGCTTGAGCAGCTGCAAGCTGACCTAGACCTGTGGCTGGAGGAGTACAATCAGCATCGGCCGCATTCTGGCAAATACTGTTTCGGAAAAACACCGATGCAAACCTTTTTAGATTCCAGGCACCTGGCCCATGAGAAAGAGCTCGATCGCTTTTCGGTCGTGACTTCTCCGGACCAGCTTCCCCCGCGCGCTGCGCGCGCGGCTACTGTGGCCTAGCTCTTGTCAGATCAAGTTTGAACTATTACACCTCAACGGCCCGCGTGAGAGGGATCGATCCACTGGGAAGTCGGTGCTCGAAAAAGCATTGATATTCAGAACCGTGCTTTACGACGGCATAAGCAACTCTGGCCATCTTGGCGGCGACGGCGGTAAGTGCCTTACGCTTGCGATCCGCGTCGAACGGAGTCGCGCTGAGATAGCGCTCATACTTGTCGCGAAACGCATTCTCGCGTTGATGAATGGCGACCAAGCCGGCCATCCAGAACGCCAGCCGCAAACGTTTGTTTCCGCGCTTGGATAACGCTTCATGTCCCTTGCTTTGACCCGATTGGCTCTTGGCCAGATCCAAGCCGCAGTACTTCAGAAACTGGCGATGATGATGGAAGCGGCGAAGGTCACCAGCTTCCGCCAGAATCGTCAGCGCAGTAATAGCGCCCACTCCTGGAAGTGTTTTTAGCCGCTGAAAATCCGCATTGCCGGCCAGCAGCTCTTGAGCACGATCATCCAGATCGGCCCGTTGGCGATTGATCTCTAAGTAGCGGGCCAGTTGAAGCCGGAAGGTCTCTATCAGGTGAATCAAGCGCTACTGGCAAGCCGATGCTTTCACCGGCTAACATATACATCTCTTCGAGCTTTGCCCGCTTGGAGACTTTCCGCCCTACCAGATCCCAAGCCTCGGCAATGAAGTCCTCGCGATCCAGCGCGCGAATCGCCGCCGGGATTGGGAAGCGTATCAAGAAGCGAATGAACCATTCCGAACGGGTGGAAAGCCAATAGCGTGTGAACTCTGGAAAATACAGGGGAAGGTGGTGCGAAAGCAAACTATGCTGCAAGCGAGTGCGCGCCAGAGTGATTTGAAAATACGTGTTCGAAAGCTCCTGCCAGTCGTGCGAACCGCTGAATAGCGGGTCATAGTAGACCTGAACGAAACCCTGGGCCGTCATGGCCAGCATCACCTGAGCATCTTTGGGGTCGTTCTTGTCCCAGTTGCCGAACCGCGCTTCCCGAAAGCGTGCCAGTGCCAATGAGGAAATCGAAACTACCTGAAAGCCTTCCGTCAACAGCCGGTATGCGATCGGGCGATGATAATCGCCGGTTGGCTCAAGCCCAATCCGTACCAGCCCTGTAAGCGAGCGGAGAAACTGAACGAAGCGGTTGTGATCGGCCGCTCGGTTTGCAAACTTGAACCGGTGCCGCTGGCCGGAAGCATCCTGAACCAGGGCGACGTTCCAATCTTTAGCGATATCGATTCCACCAGGTTCGGCGCCGCTGTAGAGTAATCTTGGTCAATCATTGAAGTGAGCTCCTTGGAATGAAATGCCTTATCCAAGAATGCTCAACACTTCGGTGGTTGACCACTTCCTCCGTTCCGATGAAAGGAAACGGTCTCTCTTGAGATGGGGACTCCGTCCCCATGCCCCGGGGATTTATCGCTTTTTCGCCAGAATACTCAGACCGGCGGGACAGCGTTAGCTGTCCCGCAGTATTCCGGCCGCTGAGCCGGCGCTCCGGTGCATCCCTGCGTTGCCGTATCCTCCGCTCAGGTGTTCACACCTTATCAGTTCCATTGCAGATCTATTCTGCAGGTACTACGGGAGTGAACTGACCTCACGGCATTTCCTATCGTGGGGAATCGACCGGCGGATCGAACTCGTTCACATTCAACCCGGAAAACCCGTGCAGAACGCCCACATTGAAAGTTTCCATAGCCGGCTCAGAGATGAATGCCTCAACACGACCTGGTTTCAAAATCTCTGGGACGCTCGGCGCAAAGTCCGCGCTCGGCGGCACGAGTATAACCACGACCGGCCCCACAGCAGCTTGGGATATCGAACGCCGGCTGAGTTTGCGGCAACGCTTCCCTTCGCCGTAACTGATCCCGATACCGCTCCGCAGATCGCAACTCAAGGCTATCCTCCGGCTCGCTTACGCTCGGCCTTGACAGACGAACCCGGCTGCGGACAGCTACCTGACATGAGGACGAAGGGCTCACAGCACGGAGCGCTTACGTCTTAACTTCTAAACTTCTAACTGGACCAGCCGAAGGGGTCAGGTCAGGGTCACGTAACATCCCGAGATTCGACTAATTCTCAGATCGTCACTTGGCCGTCAGGCACGATCTATCGAGGAAGTCAACTTTCCGATGACGCCACCTAACCTCTGCTGAGGGAAAGGTCAGCGCGATTATTTCGCTCGAGAAATAGCGCAATTCTGCTGCTGCCGGTCAATTCCGGCGCGCACAAACGCGGTCGTGAGCCTTTGTTTCGATTCGCAAAGCAAATCTTCGTGAGATTTGCGAGAGAATCATGCGACTGCGTATTGGACAAGATTGCCCAAATCTTTTCGCGCGAGACGTGTCTCTGTCAACGTTGCGCGGCGCATTCGCGATCAGGAGCGTCTGCCGCTGATGTACAGTCTGCGGTTTCCTAAAAAACGCCCGATGAGGCCTCCTAAAATCACTGTGGCGATGATCGCTGCTCCGTGCGCGCCCAGCGCATGCCAAGGGGTCGCAACCGGGCATGCGATGCGCCAACCGGCATTGATCGCGAGACCCGCGCCCGCGCCATACAGGGCACCCGCTACAGTCGGCCGGATCGCGAGCGAGTTTCGAAACACCCAACTAAAGAAGAGGACCAGGATTTCCTTGGCTAGCGTGCTGCCGATCGCGCAGGCGAGGCCCATGATCCATGGCGAGGCACGCAGGATTTCGTTGATCCGTGGCGGGACACGCAGGAGAGATTCGTTTACAGGACTCGTCGAGAAGGTTACTAGGCTGATAAATACAACAACCAAAGATGCCCCTAGCGCCGCTGAATAAACGATGTGCCTCGGCAGCCGGCCAACCGGTGGCTTTCGTGCGCGGCGATCCAGACGAGCGCGATCGCCAACACGAACTGCACGGCGGACGCGCCCCAAGTCAAGAGCGGTCCTAATATCACTGAGTCGTAACGAGGTCCGACAGCCAGCAGAATCAGCGACGAAGCCAGAACAGCGAGCGGGATCATTCGAAACGTTAAGCGGAGTGGTTGCGGCGATGCTCCGACAGGTCTGAGATCCTGCGAGATCGCCCGCATCAGCGCTTCCGGTGCTTTTGGTGAACGATCCATCATGCACGAGCTTTTTGAAGGCTGTTCAGCGCCCCGCGCAGGTCTGCCATTCCCCGGCTGGCGCGCGCGCGACCCGCCGCGGCACTAATGCCCAGCATCCCGGCGATCTCCTCAAGGCTGAACCCCGACTGATGGTGCAGCAGCAGCGCTTCGGCCTGTTCCGGGTGTAAATCCGCAATACATCTGCGGATCTCGTCCTGAGAGCCGAGCTTGTCAGCTTCCGGAAGCACGGGGAATTCGGGCAAATCCTCACGCGACTCATGAACCTTTGCCCATCGCCGGGCCGCGCGCCGGTTCATTAGAAAAACGTTTCGCGCCAAACCGAACATTCAAGGTCTAACCGCATATTTCCGGTCGTATGCGGCTCTCGACCGGTGCATTTGAAGAAAGGTTTCCTGAAGTAGATCATCGGCGTTATCGGAACTGCCTGCCAAATGCGAATACCGGCGCACTCCCGGGTGCCACGGGCAAATATCAGACAGGCGAGCGAGAAACCGCCAAGCATAAGGAGAATCGACGTGAAACTACTGCTCCCTTTTCTCATTTCAGCGCTACCGGTAGCGTCCGTGGCGCAATCACAATCCGGAGGCGTCCCCAGCGTGGCTATACCTAAGACCACCGAAGTGTTGGTCGTCCAGATCGCCAAGCAAGGCGTAACGCCCCAACAAATCATGGCCGTGATGCCGGCAGAGATTCGGGCAACTGTGAAGCTCGACTTCGACGGGAAAATCCGCCAGTGGTATTCGCGCGGCGATGGCAAAGGCGTCGTCCTCCTGGTCGACGCGAAGACCGAGGACGAGGCACGAGCCGTTATGGAAACACAGCCGCTCGCGAAAGAACAGTTCATGGATTACGAGTACATTCCCGTTGGATCCTTGATGCCACTGAGGGCATTGATGGAACCAGGAGCGCGCAGCGGTGACTTTCCTCGCCTTAGCGCTGCTGCGCAAGAAGGGAACTGTTAGAAGGAAACCATCATGATCAAGCCAAGGATTGTCGTGACCGGCGCGACTCGGAAGACGGGCAGCATTGTCGTCACCGACCTACTGAAGGCAGACTATCCCGTCCGCGCCACGGTACGCCCGAGAAGATGGCCGGAGTGCGCCGCTAAAGGGCGCTCCCCAGAGGACTTCGAGATGATCGCTCGTCGCTATGCGGCGCAGCCCCGCAACAAGCAGACGCTCGGCAACTGGCTTCGAGAGTTCGCGCGGTTCATGATCGCCCCGCTCAGTCCTGGCTTCAATTTGGATCGGTACGACCGTGAACTGCGCCGTCCGTTCCGTTCCCATCCGAGCCCCAGTTCGCGCCCGAGTGCAAGGTCTGGCGGCGCGAACACGGTGTCATTGACCTGCCAACTCTGCAGCGTCAGTTCACAAGAACCCACTTCTGCCACCAGCCGCCCTCAACCTTTGGAATCTCAATAGAAGGAATTCATGCAGTCGCAACTCTCTTTTTTCGTCAGCATCGCATTCAGCTTCTTCACCTGGGGAATCGTCACCGCCCGATACATCTGGCCGAGACTCCGCCTCCGGCAACGGACCGAAGCGTTGCAGCCTCTGCTCATGCTACACAGCGTCCTCTTCATCTGGTTAGCATTTCTGGTCCCAGGGGTCGTGTCGCCTGACCTGCCGTCTGGCTTCGCGCATTCCGCGGCCTATGGGGACATCATTGCGGCGATACTCGCCTTACTGGCGCTGATATCGCTGCCTCGTGCATCTGGCATTGTCATCGCATGGATTTTCAGTCTCTGGGGTACAGCTGATCTCTTCAATGCTTTCTATGAGGCTAATCACGCCGGGCTAGTGGCGGGGCAGTTGGGAGCCACCTATTTCATTCTGACTTTCATCGTGCCGCTACTGCTGATCACGCACGGACTCGCTTTCCGGATTCTCCTGCAACATCAAAATGTACCCTGCAGTGTAGGAAAGCCGGCGCCTGGCATAAGGTCCTCCCCCATCGCAAGGACTGCTAATTCTTCCCGCACCGGCCGTTCGACAGCCGGCGAGATTAAAGGGGAGAAACTGAATGCCGGATGACGAGACCTCCGCAGACGGGTCTACACCCTCGTCGATGGCCGCGAGATTGAGAGCGTCCTCGCGGCCACGCATCCCGATGTCGTTTGGACAAATGGAATCGAAGGTGGCCACGTGCACGGACGTGATGAGGTGCGCAGCTAGTCTCTTACAATGCCCAGACAAGGGCACCGGAACTGGAGAACGGCGATAGGGCGAAACCTGAAAGATCGCAGGTAGTCGCCAACGGCTCTAACGCCGTGCTAATTAATAAAAATGCTGCGGAAAAACCCGAGACGTAGCGCGCGAAAACGCCGGGGTCTCTATCCTCTACTCGGCTTCGGCGGAAAGCGATACCGATCATTTCGTGATTTTGGTTTGACAGCCGCATCAGTTACGATTTATTCTGCGCAGTATAGACGTTTTTAATTGGGCCATCTACGCTTATAACACCCACACGGACTTAAGACAGGATTTTGTGCTTATTCACTTTAACATCCGAAAAGTCTCCATTACATTGTTACTCTCGTCTGTTGCGTTTGCTGCCAGTGCTGATGCGCAGAACATCACGCACCAAATAACGCTTCCTGACGGGGTCGGTTGGTGTGACGACAGCATGACTAATGGCCTGTTTAGTGCTATCAATGCTTACCGGAGCGAGCAGGGCGTACCCGCGCTCGCTATCAATGCGCTTGGTATGAAAGATGCCGAGATGCGAGCGGTCCAACTGAGCGCCTATATGGCCACGGTACCACCCACCTCTCCGAATTGGGATCCACATCAGGGGTACGATACAACTGCTGCAAGCCTTGGGTACGCGCTGGTTAGCGAGAATCTGGCCTGGGGAACGACGGATTATTCGTACATCGTGAACGCGGTCTGGCAGGACCCGCTTCACATCGCTGCCATGCTTTCAAAGGCGGCGAATGTAGCAGGCGTGTCCTGCGTGTATGCAAACGGCTGGCCTTACTGGACCTATGAGCCTGGTATTGGGTCTTCCAGCTCCCCTGCGCCTACGCCTACGCCGAGCCCGAATCCGTCGCCGACCCCGCCTCCCACCACACCTCCGGCACTCGACTCCGAGGAGTCGGCATTTGTGACGCTGATCAATAACTACCGTGCGCAGAATGGCGTTGGCCTGCTACAAGTTTCGGTGACTCTACAAACCGCGTCGCAGTGGATGAGTACCGATATGGCAAGCGATAATTACATCAGCCATACGGACGCCCTGGGACGAAGCACGCAGGCACGGCTTGCAGCCTTCGGCTATAGTTATAGCCCTTGGGGCGAAAACCTCGCGGCGGGTGATAGCGACGCCCAAACTACGTTCAACGATTTCGTGACCGATTGCGACCCGGATTCCTCCGGAAACTGTACCTACAGCCATCGAGCCAACATCCTCAACGGCAGTTTCGTAGCATTGGGAGTCGCTCGCGCTTACAGCGCCAACTCCATGTACGGCTGGTATTGGGCTACGGACTTCGGCGGTTACTTGGATCAGGCGCTTAACCCAACTCCGCCTTCAGCCCCTGTCATTGCGTCCTTCGTTGCGTCTCCGCGGACGATTGCATACGGGCAAACAGCGACCCTGTCGTGGAGCGTTTCGGGCGCGACGTCGGTCACCATCGATAATGGGATTGGCAACACATCCTCCTCCAGTTGGGTTACCGTCGCACCGACGAGCACCACCACTTATCAACTCATTGCCAAAGGCACCGGCGGGACTGCCGCTGCAGCCGTTACGATCACAGTGAATCAACCTTCACAACCCGTTCCGCCACCGACGGCGCCCACGTTGATCTCGGCAAACGCTATTAGTTCAACGGAGGTCGACCTCAACTGGACGGCTAGCACCGACCCGGCCGGAATCGCCGGTTACCAGATTATTCGCAATGGCGTATATCTGATTCAAGTCCCGGCCGCATCACAGTCCTATGCTGATAAGACCGTCACCGCTGGCACGGCTTACACTTACTCGATCCAGGCGGTCAACTCAGCGGAAGTTCTGTCGGCCATGAGCAACGCTCTTACGGTCACGCCGGCGACCGCAGCTTCAGGCCCAGGCTCGTCCTCGACGTGTCCTGCTCCCGCAATCGCGCAGTTCACTGGCTGCTATTACAACAACGTGATCTGGGTGGGTGCCCCAGCGCTTGTCAGGACCGCCAGCGAAATCAACTTTAACTGGACAAAAGCGCCGCCGAGTCCTGCGGTTTCGTTCCCTTCTTTCTCGGTGAAGTGGCAGGGTAATTTCAATTTCGGTGCAGGTTACTACATATTCACGCTGAATGTGTCCGGTGGAGTGGTGTTGTACATAGATGGAGGTCTGGTGGAGAACTTGCCACAGAGTTTCGGAACCCATACTGCATACGATGGCGTCATACTCACGCAGGGACAGCACCTGATTACGGTGGAGTACCACAACACAGCCGCAACTCCCCTAGTGCAGGTCTCGTGGCAGCAGAGCACGAATTAGAGCTGAACATGCGGGCGTTCCAGCAGTTCGCTGTATACCCGCGGCTATGTAGCGCCGTTAGCCCCCGGAATTCCCATCTTTCTGGTTGCTGCTGTATTCAAGTAATCGACCAAGCAAAGCGGCTCTCGATCCGACACCGATCTTCAACATGATAATGCGCAGAAATGACTTCACAGTGTTCGGGCTGACGTTCATCTGCTCGGCCGCTTCTTTGCTCGAGAGGCCGTTCGCGATTGCCCTTAGTGCCTGTTGCTCGCGATCACTCAGATTATATTCTGTCGCAAGCAGCTCCATCGTGTGTGCAACCGATGAATCCTTCTGTATATGCAGCGCTAATACCAATTGCGGTTCTTGTTCTTGAGGCAGCCGCAACACGAATACACGACCACTATAGCTGGAATTACGAAGGCGCAAACGCAGTTTCGCTGTCGGCAAGTCCGCGCGTTCGATCCCGCTTAGGGTATCGTGAATTTCGCCGGGTAGTAATTGCCGGGCATCGAGTGCCTCACCGTGCGGGATCTCCTCGCCCAAAATCCACCTTGCACCCTCATCCATTGTGAGGAGCTCCATGCTCATATTCATCAGGAGAAGTCCCTCGCTTGCTCGATCAGGCCTGCTGCGCGCCTTTTTTGATAAGGCGCGCACCGCTTTGGCACTCATTTCAGACTCGCACTCCTCCGCCACCATGGCGATGATAAAGCCTACATCTGAGGTTGGACTTGCACAACCAACGTGTCCCAGTTCGCGCCTGCCGTTCGAGGCAAGTCGCCAATGTATTCTGTCACACTCCACACCGTTCCGTCAGCGGCTGCTACTGCGGTCGAGTAATCGCCCCATCGGGCAATACCGGCTTCTGAACCGTTTGTGTATCCCGTAAATCCATCTTCCGGAGCGGTGCCAGCACCAGCAACGTAGACCGTCGACGGCGCTGCAAAAGTGCTTACGGGAATGAAAACTGCGCTCGGATACCATGCCGGACCCACAAGCGTCGCTGATACTGCGCCAATTCCTTGAGGATTGACGGCGACCGACGGCCGTAACAAGTTATTGCCGTTTACAATCAGGTGATTCTCGTTTAGCACACGGGCCTGGAACACGCCGCCTCGAATGGTGGGGGACAATACCACAAGCGCGCCGCCTACGACGTTATCGTTGTTTTGGTCCAGAACGGATGTTGAGAAGGTTGTGTACAATCGCGCTCCTGCATAGGTTAACGAGAGTACTCTCGTATCGCCGCCGTCAATATTGGCCAATGGTCCCGGAGGATCCAGGCTTGACCCGTAGGGGAGCGGTCCGTCGCGCTGCGATGCCACGTTAGGGGTGGAATACAAGAAGATCGAGGCCACGGTTTGCGTGAGCGTGAGCTTGGGACTGGCGCCCGCCAGCGAGCTGGTATTGGCCAAAGCCCAGATGGCAAGCGTGTCGCCAGCATCCGAACCCGCTATCGTACTGGCCATATACTCCACACCTCCGTTTGCAACCAAGTAACTCGCCCTAGGCGGAGTTGTAGCTGGTTGAATCGCGAACTCATAACCAGTGTCGAAGGGAAGCGTAAAGCGGAACGTCGTGGGCACCGCAGCGCCCGATTGCAGTGAGCTCTTCGAGATAGCAAGAACGGCTACGTCTGCAAACGCCTGCGAATCCGAGTTCATTTCGTTGCCGCTGATATAGAATCCGTAACGATCAGCCCCAATTTGGGGGTAGTCAAAAACACAGGGGCAGTTCGCGTTCGGCAGGTCGGTCGTATTGGCTGTGTAGATGTTGTACACCCCGGTGGGATCCGAAGTTTGGCTGACGGCCAAGTAGAGGTGAGAAGTAGCAAGGTTATCGCCGAAAGCATCCTCGTCCTGTGCTCGTTGTAAGACGAACCAGCGCTGGATGTCCGGATCGTAAAAGACGCGCATGTCGGTCGGAAATGGACCATAGAAACCGGTATTTCTGTCATACGCAGGCGCTAAGTCAAACAGCTCATTTGTTGCGAGAACGGCCGGAAGCAGCGCGTGCCCGGCCGCATCATAGACCTGGATAGCATTATTCACACCCTCCAGCACATAACCGTCTGCTACCGCGATGCTAGGATTCGGTGGCTCAATGGTGAACTGATTGCCCTGATTCGCATCGCGCTGATCCATCTGTGTCAAGCCATTGAAGCTGAAGCCACCGCCGTTGACTACAGTTAAGCTCAGGGGTGCGGCATTAACTTCGGCCTGACTTCCCAGCCTCTCCAGCCCCCTGGCCCCGAACATTTTCCGCGATGGCGCACGAGCGTGGGTCGGTAGATGTTTGGGAAACTCTTGCGAGAAATTGCCGAGTGTGAACGCGCCGAGGCTGCGTAAGAGAGCGCGGCGCGCTCCCATCGCCTGTACGTTCGAACCAGCGTCCACTTGGGATTGTTGCATCACATCGACAGTGCCGGATAGTACTAGTAGTCCTGTCGCATTTGAGCCTGTGTAAGTGGTTTGACCCTGGGCCAGCGAGGAAAGCGCAAGGAATACGCTTGCCTGGATAAGTAATCTCCGATTGGTCTTCACCTTACGCCCTCCAGAAACGATTGATTACTTGCTTGCCTCGCAGGCTCAAAGCCACGACGCCAATACCGCACGCTATCAACAGCCAACTGGCTGGTTCTGGCGTGGTACTTCCCTGTGGTACCACAAAATTCGATATCGTGAAAATGCCTGGTTCACCCTCGTTGTCGGCAGACCAAGCTTCAAACCCGAAGTCTTCGCCAGCAGTTACGGATATCTGAGTCGAACCCGTATCTCCAGGGTTTGCGCTAAGTTCAGTGTAGGTGCCCGACAGTAAATAGCCCGCTGCATCGACCCCCGGAACATCGAAACTGGTGAAGGACCACTGGAATGAAACTGTGCCTGCAGCCGGCGCCCTGGTGGTTACATCAGTGGTGCCCGCTAACCCGCTGCCGTCGTTTGGTCCAGTTATCGTGAGCGTCGACCCATTGCTTGAAACCAATGCTGATCCATCGCTTTCAGTATTGGTGACAGCGAAGGTCAACCCTCCGAACTGGATTGTGTCGGCTTTCATGGGAGGCAGAAGCACAGCGGCTCCTACTAACAAAAGTCCAAGAAGTATTCTGTGGAAAGTCATTATACACTACACCTTTCTATCTGAGTACGTTTAGTATTCAAATTTTCAGAACAGCCAGCTCACGATGCCACGCTGACTGCACGAGTTCAGAGGAATAAGACGCCATGAAGTCCGCTTCTGAACCCCGACCTTTATCAATTTAGTACTGTTTTTAGGACAGCCAATACGGTTTACTCCGTTAGGGTGAGTCCGGATGGGGGACTACGAAAGAGGGTAGAGGATATTCTTTTCTCTGATATGGAAATCGGATGTTATACACGGACAGCCGCTCGCAAGTGCGAGGGTAAAAGGCACTTAGACCGTTCGACTGTATGGGTGGCGTGCTCTCGCTGGGGGTCTTCAGAGGCCGAATCTATAAACAACTCTTATGGGCACTCAGTCGGACATTACCCGCGTGGCTAAACCTTTCGGTCCAGGACCCGGAGTACACCGTTCGGGCTATTCCGATTAGAGGATTGTAAGTACAGGTGTAAGGCGCTAGTGTTCTCCATCGGAGGTAGTGTTCAATGTACCGTCTGTCTAAAATTATTTTCGGCGCCATAGCTTGTACGATGGTTGCCGCGGCCCAAAACCCAATTACTGCTGATTCACCATTCCAGGTTCGGTATGCGTCGAATTTGACCGCTGGAGATTCTGTAATTAACATTACAAATACCGGGGCAAATGGCGCAAGCCTGTACGGTCCCGGATTCGGTGGTGCAGTCGGGAACATCTGCGTGAACGTATACGCTTTGGATCCCGGCGAAGAGCTTGTTGCCTGCTGCTCATGCCTCGTCACGCCCGATGGGCTGGCGTCGCTGTCAGTGGTGAACGATCTCATCAGCAATACTGAAACCAGCGTTCGTCCGACTTCGGTCGTGATTAAGCTGGTTTCCACCCTCGCCGGAACTGGCGGTAGCGGTACAAGCTGCAGCGACTCGGCGGCTACTGCTGACACGGCGACTCTGGCTACTGGCCTGGCTGCTTGGGGAACCACACTTCATGCTTCACCTTCTGGGGTGTCGGTTACCGAGACGGCCTTCACGCCATCCACGCTCAGCGCGGGCGAGCTGGCTAGCCTGACCGGCCGCTGCAGAGCCATCATCGGCAACGCAACTGGCGCCGGTGTCTGCGCTAGCTGCAGAGTCGGTGGACTGGGGGCTAAGAAGACCACACTTTAATAGCAAATCAGGCTCTGTCAAACATGTCAGGGTAGCCGCGGACCACCGCGGTTACCCGAAACAAGCATGGGTTGCAATTGATGCCGTTTCTGTTATTCAGAGTGAGTGTTTTTCGGGTCAAGCATTTCAATACATTTTATCCAGGAATTTTATAACTATGAAAGTATCGTTTCTACTAACTGGCGTGCTGGCTGCGCCTTTGTTCATTCTTGCTGCTGAAAAACCCGCGGACGTGTGTCCGGTTCCAAATACCGCCGTTCTTGAAATCAATGGGACGAAGCTTACCTTGGCGGATCTGGAACACCAGAATCCAGCCCTCTTTTTTTCTGTGCAAAACAATTATCATGAGGCGGAGCGAAAAGCGATTGAAGCCTTCGTGGACGATTACTTACTCGAACAGCAGGCTAAGGCAGAGCACCTCACGGTAGCTCAGCTCCTTGAAAAACACGTAAATAGCACGATCGCCAAGGACCCGTCAGAAGAGGCGCTGCGCGTTTACTATGAAGGGCTTGACACAACTAAGGCGTACGAGGCCGTTCGCGGTACGATCATCGAAGCGCTTCACCAAAGGCGAATCGCCAGAGCTAAAGCCGCATATGTGCAATCCTTGCACAACAAATCCCAAATCGCCGTGCTTTTGACTGCTCCCCGAGCCCAAATATCTCTCGCAAAGGTCGATTACCGTGGACCGCAGACCGCGCCGGTGAAAGTCGTGGAATACGCGGATTATGAATGCCCATACTGCCAGCAGGCGCAACCGGCCCTAGATAAACTAGAGGCGACTTACAAAGGAAAAATCGCCTTTGTGTTTAAGGATATGCCGTTACCTATGCACGCACACGCCCAAAAGGCTGCTGAAGCTAGCCGTTGCGCCGCCGAACAAGGAAAGTACTGGGAATACCATGACCTGCTCTTTGCAAATAAGCAACTGGACGTTTCTGCGTTGAAGGATACAGCCCACGAACTAAAGTTAGACCAACAAGCTTTCAATAAATGCCTGGATTCCGGGGCGACAGTCGCGGAAATCAAGGCCTCCTCGGAAGAGGCTGAGGCACTTGGAGTGCAAGGTACCCCCACGCTGTTTATCAACGGAGAGCTCTACAATGGTGCGCTAAGCTACGACAAGCTGCAGGCGGCAATCGAGGAGGAGTTACATAAAACAAGCACGGCGCCAGCTCAAATCGCTAAACGATAGTCCGGACTTGAGCTTCGGAATAGTACTACGAATCACGTGATTCGAGATCACCAAAAGTGCGTCTACATCGCAAACAGTGGAGGCTGATCTCTTTATGAAAGTAACTTGGCTTTTGGTTATGAAATTAACTTGGCTTTTGGCTTTGGGATGTATAGTAACAGCGGCAAACATGACCGGTACCACAATTTCTTATGGAATTAGTCCGGTGGGCCTAGACAGTGCAGGGAATATGGTGTATAAGTATACGTACAACGTGAGCGGACTAACACTCCAAAGCACCCAGGAACTCGATCTTTACTTCAATTCCGCGATCTTTGACACTCTCTCAGATCCCGTTGCGAGTTCAGCGTTTCAAACTGTTTTGGCGCAGCCGAACAATCCGCCTGGTGCTCCGGGCGATTTCGGTCTCATTCCTAATTCTGATGACACGGTCGTTACTGGACCGTTCAGCATCGATTTTATTTTGCACGGCTCGGCCACGCCGGGTTCGCAACCATATACGATCACTCAGTACCTTCCGAATGGTGTCGCAATCGGTGTAATTGGTTCGGGGACAACGGTTCCGGCAAATGCGGTCTCAACGCCGGAAGCTGCCTCAATTGTTCTCACCGGGATAGCGCTGCTCTTCGGCTCAGTTTTGGGTGTGGCGCGCTCCCGTAGTGCGCGGCGCCTCGCGTAAAGAACGTCCAATTATAAGCATCGAGAGGAAATCATGCGATACGTGTGTCCGGCGGCAGCGAGTTTGTTAGCGATAATCCTGTTCGCTCCTGCAAAGCCAGTTCTGGGACAAGCTACAAGTTCAGGGCTATCTATCGATACAAACTACACGTTTGTGGGTCAAGCGCGCTATACCCGCAACCAGTGGTATGTAACGTATCGAGCAGAGTTGATGAACTCAGGTAGCGCCGTACCAAGCGTGGTGGCGAGGGTAAAAAGCTTGGCGCCGAACGTGGCGACCGTACCAGGACAAGACACCGTACACTTTGGGCCCGTTCCTGCTAACGGCACGGTATCCAGCGCCGATACGTTCACCATTCTAGTGGATAGGACAGTACCCTTCTCCTGGTCCAACGTGGAGTGGGCGATTGAAAGCGCCGTCGCGAATGCAGGTCCGAACCAGACCGTCAAGATAGGAAGCTCGGTTTTCCTCAATGGAGGCGGATCGACCAATCCCGATGGAGACGCGGGACTGAGCTATTCCTGGACTTTGTCGCCCGTCCCCGCCGGATCCAAGGCAACTCTTGTAAATCCAACAACTGTAACCCCTTCATTTGTTGCTGACACCGCGGGTCAATACGGACTCAGCCTGACTGTAAATAACGGATCTAATACGGACACCAACACCACTACGGTTAGTACCACGAGTTCTCTTCCCGTAGCGAATGCAGGATCCGATCAAGCCGTTGCCGTGCACAGCACCGTCACTCTCGATGGAAGCGGCTCTTATGATCAAGACGGAAATCCACTTACGTACTTATGGACACTCATTAGCGTTCCTCAAAATAGCTATGCAACGCTGGGCTCGGAGTACGCATCGGTTCAGCCAACCTTTACAGCTGACGTGTCCGGCACTTATGTCGCGCAGTTGGTTGTTAGCGATCAGAATGGCACCAGCATTCCAGCGACCGTAACCATCTCAACCGGCAATACACCGCCCGTGGCGAATGCTGGTCCCGGTCAAGTGGTGAGTGTCGGCTCGACAGTTCAGCTAAACGGTGCGGGTTCTACCGATGTCAACGGTAATTCTCTTTCCTATAAATGGACGCTGCTCAGCGTACCCGCCCAGAGCAAGGCGACTCTTAGTGATCCGACAGCAGTTAATCCGACTTTTACGGCGGACGTGAACGGCACGTATGTCGCTCAGCTTGTGGTGAACGACGGAACCCTCGACAGTACACCTTCGACAGTTCTAATAAGCACAAATACAATACTGTCTCCCATAGCGAACGCGGGACATAACCAAGCCGTTACTGTGAGTTCCAACGTGACACTGGCCGGCTCGGGTGCCGATCCGCAGAATCTGCCTCTTTCCTATAGTTGGACGCTGTTATCGAAACCGACCGGCAGCCTTGCCGCTCTACAGGGCGCCGATACTCCAAACCCGACGTTTTTTGTTGACGATCCCGGTACGTATGTTGCTCAACTAATAACGAATAATGGATACGAAAATAGCGTGCCGTCAACGGTGGTGATAACCACCGGTACCGCGGCGCCGGTCGCGCTGAGCGGACCCAATCAGAACATAGCGGCGGGCACATTGGTAACACTGAACGGCACTGGCTCGTACGACCCGAATCACAACCCCTTAACTTACTACTGGTCACTGCTGCACGTCGCCGCCGGCAGCAATGCCACACTTTCGTCCGCAGGCTCCGCCTCGCCTACCTTCGTTGCCGATCTCGTCGGCACGTATGTCGCGCAGTTAATTGTGAGTAACGGCATCAGGAGCAGCGCTCCTATGACGGTCACTATCAATGCGAGCGAGATGAAGGTTACTCTCACGCCAAGTCCGCTGAAACTGTTGCTTAATGCTCCGGGCACCCTTACGGTGAGTGTCGTACCCGCAGCCGGTCCCAATGGATTGCTTGTCAGTTTCTCCGGCTTCGATCCGACGATTATCTCCATGCCATCTAGCGTGACGGTCCCCGCCAACTCGAGCAATGCGACCGTCACGGTGACTGCGCGCGCTATTGGCTTCACAAACATTCTTGCTGTGGCGGACGGATACTTGCCCGGGAGCGCGACTGTAAACGTCGGAACGGCAAGCATCTCCGTGAGTCTCGCAGCCGGTGTAGGTGTTGGACACACAGTTGGCGGCACAGTCACGCTAAGTGCGCCTGCTCCGTCCACCGGGACGACCGTCACACTGACTTCGAATTCTCTCGGCACAGCCACCGTTTCGCCGGCTACAGTCACTGTACCTTCTGGCGGCATCACAGGTTCATTCACTGTTACCGGCGTGGGCCAAGGTTCGGCAACCATCACCGCCAGTTCGACAGGTTATTCCAGCGGCACGGCAAACATTCTTGTCTCCGTACTTGGTGCGATTGGTCTTTCCCAGAACATAGCTGTCGCACCCGGGCAAAGTGCTCCTATTACGGTTACGCTTTCCTCTCCGGCGCCCAGTGGTGGGGAAACGATAACGTTGACCAGCAGTGACGCCAGCAAAGTGACGGTCACCTCGCCTGTGGTAATCCCTGCCGGTGCAACGACTCCAGCCGTACAACCGCAAGTTACAGGAATCGCGCTCGGTTCTGCCACAATCACTGCGACGGGGCCAGGTTATACCAGCGGCGGCCAGGTCGTACAAGTAACCGCCACTCTCAGTTTCTCTCCCCAGAAGGCGAATATTGGCGTAGGCGGCACTCAAGACCTGACATTGAATCTTTCGAGCGCGAGCACCTCGCCCATCGTAGTAAGTCTCGTCTCCAGCAATACTTCGGTCGCGACAGTGCCTTCTTCGATGACCATTGCTGCCAACACAACCAGCGTTTCGGTTCCGGTCACCGGAAAAAACAGCGGCTTAGCAACCATAACGGCCAGCACCACCACACCAAATATTGCAAGTGGAACAGCTTCGATCCAAGTCGCGAGCTTTGGAGGAATTACCGCCGCGCCGACGTTATCGCTGGGCCTCGGTCAATCGGTGGCGTTCCCCATATCCCTGTCCTCACCTGCACCGCAAGGTGGCGTGACTGTCACGCTGTCCAGCAGCGATTCGACCAAGGTTGCCGCCTCGCCGAATACCGTGACCATCGCAGCCGGCCAGACTGAGCCTGCCACCCAGCCCCAGATCACGGGGACGGGTATTGGTTCCGCCACGATAACAGCTTCTGCACCCGGTTATGTTCCCTCCTCAACGACAGTCAGTGTCACGGCCTCGCTTAGCCTCAGCCCACAAGGTGTGAGCATTACGGGCACAGGTAGTCAAACTTTGACGGTTAAGCTTTCCGGCGCAGCACCATCCGGCGGAGTTGTGGTCAATTTGAATGCCTCTCCCACGGGCATTATCTCCGTCTCCTCGCCCATTACAATTCTGGGCAACTCGACCTCTGCTACGTTCACTGTTACTGGCGTGGCGCCCGGGACGACCACCCTTACGGCGAGTGCCGCCGAAGCCGGCATCACGAGCGCGACGGATACCATTACCGTTACTTCGCCGCAGGCAATCTCGATACCGGCGAACGTGTCGGTTGCTCCAGGCCAAACGCTCGCATTCGCTGTGACGTTGCCCGCCGCTGCCCCACAAGGGGGTGTAGCGGTCTCACTGACCAGCAGTGACACGTCAAAAGTGACTATCTCGCCAGCAACGGTGAATATCGCCGCGGGCCAGACTCAGCCTGCCGCGCAGCCACAGATTACCGGCGTGAACTTTGGATCCTCCACAATTACTGCATCTGCTTCGGGCTACGCTCCGGGCAGCCAAACGGTTAAGGTCGCGGCTGCTCTCAGCTTCAGTTCGTCGTCTCTAACCATCACTGGTCGCGCGACCCAAAATCTCACACTCACCCTCTCGGCGCCTGCACCGACGCCTATCACCGTTAATCTGGCGGCGAACACTGGAGGCGTCGTAACGATTCCATCGTCTGTCACCATACTCCAGAACGCCACTTCTGCCACCGTGCCCGTCACCGGAGCGACTATCGGCACCACGACGATAACGGCCTCGACAAGCACGCCAAACATTTCGAGTGCCACCGCCAACGTTAGCGTTCAGAGCGGCGGCTCGATCGCATTGCCGTCAAACGTCAGCGTAGGTCTCGGCCAATCTGCACCGTTCCAGGTCACGCTGTCTGCACCCGCGCCAAGCGGTGGCGTAACCGTGTCGCTTGCTAGCAGCAACTCCGGAATCGTGTCCATCTCGCCAACTTCAGTCACGATTGCGGCGGGCGCTACCCAGGCTACCATCGCTCCTCAGGTGACCGGAGTTGCGCCGGGCAGCGCAACAATTACAGCGTCCGCCCCCACCTACACATCAGCCAGTCAGAACGTCTCTGTAAACGCTAGCATTACGCTAACGCCGCAGAACCCCACCGTTACAGTCAACAATTCGCAGAATCTCACTCTCACACTTTCCGGCCCTGCTCCCGCAGGCGGTCTGACCTTCAATATCAGTTCCAGCAACGCCTCTGTTGCCACCGTCTCTTCCAGCACGGCAACTATTCCAGCGGACTCAACTAAAGTCAGCATTCCAGTAACGGGTGTATCTACGGGCTCAGCCGTGATTACGGCCAGTGCTCCAAATCTGACTTCGGCGACTGATACCGTATCTGTCACTCCCGCGGTCGGCATTGTCGTCCCGGCGAATCTGACCGTCGGACCCGGTCAAAGCGTAACGTTCCCCGTGACCCTCGCTTCTCCGCCAAATTCGAACGTAACGGTAACCTTAACGCCTAGCAATTCTTCGGCTTCACTGAATTTCACCAGCGTTTCTTTCAACGCCGGCAGCACTACCCCTACACGCCAGCCTCTCCTCACCGGCAATTCGACTGGCCAGTTGACCATCAGCGCGACTGCTCCCGGGCTTGGCACCGCCGTGTCTGCGGTCACTGTGGGCATAACTGACACGCTTACGCCGAACCCGCTTACTATTAGCACGACGCAAACCGGTACGCTCACTATCAATTTGTCATCGGCCGCTACGAGCACGATTACGTTCACGCTGACGTCTAGTAACCCGGCGGTCGCAACGGTGCCTGGAAGCGTTCGCCTCGGTGCAGATCAGCCGAGCGTCGGATTCGCCGTCACGCCGGTCGGCCTCGGCACAACCACTATTACTGCGAGCGCGTCAGGCTTCTCGCCTGCGACTGCGCAGGTAACAGTTCAACAATCGCCCCCGCTGAGTCTGTCTGCATCCAACACGAACCTGCAACTCGGAGGTATATCCACTCTGACGGTCAGCGTCCCGTCGGTGTCCCAAAGCGGATCTGTAACGGTAACTCTCAGTAGCAGCAGCTCGAGCGTGTCGATCTCGCCGACTTCTGTACTGATTCCGCAGGGCAGCACATCCGCGACAGCGCAGCTGACCGGGATGAATGTCGGTTCAGCCAACATCACCGCATCTGCGCCCGGCTATAGCGCTCCGACGCCGTTAACGATCAAAGTCGGGGCAACCATTTCCTGGGTCAGGCCGACGCTTACGATTGTCGGCAACGGTCAGCAGGGATTCCTTACCCTTACTCTGTCCGGATTTGTGCCGACCGGATCAAACGGTGTGCCAATCACGCTCTCTTCCAGCAACTCTGCAGTGGCAACCGTGCCGGGTAGCGTCACGTTCCCGGCCAACAGTGGAAGTAATCCGACGATTCAGATCCCGGTGACTTCAGTTTCTCCGGGCACTGCAACCATTCACGCGAGCGGAACGAATATTCCTGACGTTGATGCCACCGTCACCGTAGTCGGCCCATTGACCATCACGACCACCAGTCTTCCAAGCGGTGCGGTCGGCGTTTCCTACAACGCAAGCATTCAGGCCAGCGGGGGATCTCCACCCTACACGTATGCAGCGACAGGACTGCCTGCCAATCTCACAATCAACAGCAGCACAGGACGGATTACGGGCACTCCGCAAGCTCAGGGCAGCAACACTGTCAACGTGACTGTCACGGATTCCAGCAGTCCAACTCCGGCGAACGCCCGAGCGAGCTTTACGCTCGTCATATCACAAGCTGCTCCGGCTTCGATCACTGCTGCCAGCGGTACACCCCAAACGGCTCTCGCCGGTGCCGCTTTCGCTCTGCCGCTTGTCGCAACCGTAGAGGATGCGAAGGGTAATCCGCTCAGCGGAGTCAGCGTGACGTTTACCGCACCTTCGTCGGGAGCCAGTGGCACGTTCTCAGGAAGCAGCCTAACAAATGTCGTCAGCACGAATGCTTCAGGTCAGGCCACGTCCTCAATTTTCACAGCCAATTCGATCATTGGCAGCTATACAGTAACTGCGACTGTGAGCGGCGTCAGTACAGCTGCGACGTTCTCGTTAATGAACAGCACGCGGCCGCCCGGCTCAATCACCCCCACCAGCGGAACACCGCAAACGGCACACGTGAACACTGCGTTCGCCGCTCTGGTCGCCACTGTCAAAGACTCTAGCGGCAACCCGGTCAGCGGCGCAACAGTCACCTTCGCCGCTCCCACGTCAGGCGCAAGCGGAACGTTCGGCGGATCGAACACAGCCACAGTGGCAACAAACAGCTCGGGAGTCGCCACATCCCCCACTTTTACTGCAAATACGATTGCCGGCTCATACACGGTTACGGCCAGCGTCGCCGGCGTCGTCCGCGCCCGCCAGCTTCTCTCTGACTAATTCACCCGGTCCAGCGGCCGCCATTTCTGCGACGGGCGGGACACCGCAAAGCATCGGCGTGAAAACTGCTTTTGTGTCTCCTTTGAGCGCCACTGTGAAGGATTCGTTTGGCAACCCGATCGGCGGTATCGCCGTGACGTTCACCGCGCCGACTACCGGAGCTAGCGGAACCTTCTCAAATGCCTCCACCACCATCACGGCCACTACCAATAGTTCCGGTATCGCCAGCTCGGGTACCTTCACGGCTAATAGTGCAGCAGGCAGCTACAACGTGAACGCCACAGTCAATGGCATCTCCACACCAGCGACGTTTGCTCTCACCAACCTCGCTGGAACTGCCGGTTCAATCGTCGCTACGGGCGGTACACCGCAGAGCGCGGTCGTCAATATCGCCTTCGCTTCCCCTCTCTCCGTGACGGTAAAGGACTCCAATAACAACCCCGTCAGCGGCGCGACTGTTACATTTACGGCGCCTACTTCAGGCGCTAGCGGAAAGTTCTCCGGGGGCTCCACGACAGCCACCGCGACCACCAACGGGTCAGGCGTCGCTTCTGTCGCTTTCACCGCGAACACCGTCGCGGGAAGCTATACAGTAAATGCCTCTACGCCAGGGGCGGCCGGCAGTGCGTCATTCGCCCTGACGAACACACCGGGTTCGGCAAGCTCAATCACCATCACCAGCGGCTCGGGCCAAAGCGCGACAATCAACAACGCCTTCGCCGCGCCTTTCGTAGTCACAGTGAAAGACGCATTCAACAACGCCGTAAATGGTGCTGCCGTGACCTTTACTGCGCCAACATCGGGAGCTAGTGGAACGTTCACCGGCGTTTCCAAGACAAATACGGTCAACACGAACGCCTCGGGCATTGCCACGTCCGCGACGTTCACAGCCAACAGTACGGTCGGCACGTACACGGTGCAAGCCTCTGTGCCTGGTGTCAGCAATACCGTAACGTTCTCTGTTAGCAATGTGAGTGGTACGGCGGCTTCCATCGCGGTGACCAGCGGAACACCCCAGAGTGTCGCCGTCACGAAACCGTTCTCGCAGCCTCTCGTCGTTGTGGTCAAAGACTCGGGTGGTAATCCTGTAGGAGGTGCAAGCGTTACGTTCACCGCACCTTCGTCCGGACCGAGTGGAACCTTCGCTGGCGGTAGCAACACAATCACCGTTACTACCGATACTTCTGGCGCTGCGACGTCCGGAACGTTTACGGCCAATACCCTCGCTGGTTCTTATAACGTAACGGCGAGGACATCGGGTGTCGCAAGCTCCGCGTCCTTTGCGCTGACAAACACCCCCGGCCCAATAGGCTCCATAATCGTGGTCAGCGGCTCCAACCAGAGTGCGAAGATCAATACTGCCTTCGCGAACCCGCTGAAAGCCGTCGTTAAAGATGCGAACGGTAATACGATCAGCGGAGTCACGGTCACATTCGCTGCTCCTTCCAGCGGCCCTGGCGGCTCGTTTGCGGGTGGCGTTAACACCGCGATCACCGACAGCACCGGTACTGCGACTTCCGCCACCTTCACCGGCAACGCAAGCGTCGGCACTTACTCTGTTACAGCAACTGCGGGAACTGTATCGACTACCTTCACTCTCACCAACACACCGGGTTCGGTCGCATCCCTCACTGTTGCGGGCGGCTCCGGCCAAAGCACAACCGTGAATAACGCCTTTACAAACCCGCTCAAGGTTGTCGCAAAAGATGCTCAGGGTAATGTCGTTCCCGGCGCTACGGTCAGCTTCACAGCACCGACGTCCGGTCCGAGCGGTGCGTGGACTGGCGGTGGCACCATCACCACAGCCATAACGGACGGCACAGGGACCGCGACCTCGTCCACCCTCACGGCCAACAGCAAGGCTGGATCCTATACGGTGACGGCGAGCGTCGGAGGCATTTCTACAGCCTTCTCACTTACCAATAATGCCGGACCGGCGGCTGCCATCGCCGCAACTGCCGGATCCAGCCAGTCGGCGGCGATCGGTACCGCATTCGCCACTCAATTACAGGCAACTGTGACGGATTCGAGCGGAAATCCAGTGAACAACCTTCAGGTGACCTTCAGCGCACCCACAAGCGGCGCGAGCGGGAAGTTTAGCGGCGGCAGCACCACTGCCAGCGTAACAACCAACGCCTCTGGCGTAGCCACCGCCCCCGTATTCACCGCAAATAACAACGCGGGCGGATACGCCGTGACGGCAACAGCGAACAGCAGTATCACTACCAACTTCAGTTTGACGAACCGGCAAGGCAATCCGCAGAACGTGCTGGTTTACAGCGGATCGGGACAGAGCGCTGCCCAAAACACGCCCTTTGCCAATGCACTTCAGGCTAAGGTCACCGATGCCGGCGGCAATGCGCTTCGTGGCATTAGCGTCGCCTTTACGGCCCCGACCGGTACGGCCCCCGGAGGCACATTTGCGGGCGGTCCAAGCACGGCCACGGTGACAACTGACAGCAACGGCATCGCAACGGCTCCGGCATTTACGGCTAACGGAAACACCGGCACCTACACCGTCGTGGCTTCCGTGCAAGCTGTGATCAGCACTGCCAGTTTCCAGCTTACAAATACGCAAGGTGTTTGCAATGGTTGCGGAACAATCTCTGTAACTAACGCCACCGTGGGCCAAAACCTCGAGACGTCGATTACCGTCACGCTCAATCCGCCCGCGCCATCCTCGGGTCTGTACCTTTCGTACAGCTCGAGCGATGCGACCAAGTTGCTTGTGGGCAGCAGTTCCACAACCGCGGGAAGTGGATCCTTCGTTCCTTCGCCGCAAGGCAATCCGAATATTCCGCCCGGAACCAGCACATTCAGTATTGAGGTCCAGGCGCTCGCCTCCTCCGGTACCGCCGCAGTGAGTGTCGCCGCCTCCGGCTACAACACCGGAACCTCTACGATCACGTTTGCGCCATCCGGATTCGTCATCGCTGGACCAAATGGGGTTGGAGGATCATTCGACGCCTTTGAGGGATCGAGCACGACTTTGACGGTCTACTCAGGACCGCTTTCAAGTGGCGCCTTCTTACAAGATCAGGCAATTCGCGGCGGCTTCTCGACTAATGTCCCGGTAAATAGCTCGAACACCGCGGTGGGAACGGTATCGCCTTCAAGCGTGTCCTTCTCGGGTGGCGCCAGCTCGGCCACCACTTCGTTCAATGCCGGGACCACGACCGGCAACACTACCCTGAGTGTCGTCATGCCCTCCGGATTTACCGCTCCGAGTAGCGGCACTTCCGTAACGGCAACGGTACAACAGGCCGGAATCGTCGCCTTCACGGCTACAGTCGGTCAAGGCTTGGCGCAACAGGAAAACATCTCGCTATCCGGTCCCGCCGCGAGTGCCGTTCCGATCACAATTACGAGCAGCAATCAGTCGGTTCTCTTCGCGTGTAATCCCGGCGAATCATCAACCGCCTGCACCACGTCGAACGGAGACGGCCCGGCGCAATCCATCACCGTAACGGTGGGCCAAGGCTTCGCCGTCAGTCCAATATTCCTGGTGGAAGCGTCAGGGAGCAGTGGATCGGTCGGCTACACGGCTTCCGCGCCTGGCTTCAATTCAGTTAACGGCTCAATCACGATGGCTCGAGCCGGTCTGGGTATCCAATCACCGGCAGGTCTGGGTGCCTCCAGCTTCTCAGCGAATCCGCAGGCTGGCACTGCGACGCTCACTATCTATACCGGATACCTGGACGGTAGCGGAAATTTCGTCGCCGCACAGCCTCTGGCGAATGGTTCCTTGACGGTGACGGCGCAAAGCAGCAACACATCCGTGGCGACCGTTGGCTCTCCGATCCAGATCAGTGCCGGATCAGACAATGCGTCAACAGGCTTGACCCCAGCCTCGTCGTCGGTTAGCGGGAGCACCACCGTCACGGTTAATGCGCCAAACTTCACTTCGGCGAGCGTCACGGCGAATTACACAACCCACCAACCAGTGCTCCTTCTGAGTGGTGACCCCGTTGTCGCCAAAGGACTTGAGCTACCATACACGCTATCTCTGCCTGCCAAGGCCGGCCCGACGGGACAGCAAGTGACGGTTCAAAGCAACTCCAGTTCTCTGCTGTTGTCTGCAACTGCGGCAGGAGCTGGGTCGGCCACGTTGAACCTGACTGTGCCAGCGAACGCGTTAAGTATCGTCCTCTACGTCCAGGGTGCCGCTAGCTCTGGGAGCGGCAGCATAACGGCTAGCGCGACCGGGTATACGTCGAACACTCAATCACTCACTTTGGCCCCCGCGGGCATTGTGATTACGCCAAGTATTTCCGGTACCTCCAATAGCACTGGAAGCGACCAGCTTTTCTTCGTCTACCTTGACTCGACCAACACGCCGCAGTTTGACAATTCGTTCTTAGTGGCTGACCAGGCCGTCACGTTCGGAGTAAGCAGCGGAAATTCGTCCGTTGCCTCTGTACCATCCAGCATCACAATCACTCCCGGCAACGGCCCGGGGGGGGTGCCGGTAACGTTCGGGAATGCAGGCTCCACGACGATATCTATAACCGAGCCCACGGGGTTCGGACAGCCGAATGCGTATACGTCCAGCTCCGTTACGGTAAGCAGCCAGTAATCCGGGATCAAGGGGGAGTATTAGCAGTCCTCCCCCTTGCCTCGACGACTTAATTGCGGTTTCATAAAAGAAATCAAGCGTAACAACCTATGCGTCATAGAGTGTCGAAGTCCCTTGCTGTCGCCCTGTTTGCTTGCTCTGCCCTGGCGGCCGCTCCTGCTTTGCTCGCGCCCGCCGGAAGAATAGGAACGAATCTGGAAGCGTTTACGACGGTCAAGCTCACTGAGCCCGCACCGGCGGAAGGGCTGCAAGTCACTATAACCAGCGACGACGAACGGCAACTCCTGTTTGCCATTGCAGCCGATCAACGTGGCTCCAAAACGCTGACGCTGCAAGTGCCGCCACGCCAGTCGCAAACCCCCGATTTTTACATTCAGGCTCTGGCTGGGCATGGTCCCGCCACGTACACCGTGTCGGCTCCGGGGTGTTCGACTGCGAAGGGGACGATCGAAATCCTTCGATCCGCCATCACCATCGGCGGCCCTTCAAATTCTTCCTCTTTTCGCACGACCACCGGCCGCGCTAGGAACATAACGGCCCAAACCGCACTGCTGGATGAGCTGGGGAACGTTGTCGGTTCGCTACCGATTGCCGGTGGTTTTACCATCAAAGTCGATATCCGCAGTTCGAATCCAAACGTTGGTTCGGTTTCGCCTTCATCTCTCCTCTTTACTGGAGGAGACAGCACGCAGGCGGCGCAATTCAAGCCAGTTGCGGCGGGTGATGTAGTGCTGTCCGCAAGCGTGCCGGAGAGCTTCGCCATTGCTGCGAAATCGAATCTCAACGTCAGAGTGGAACTGCCCGGTATCGGACTGCTGATGGATATCAATCTTGGGAAGGATTTGCAAGTCCGCGGTGATGTAATGCTAGGGCAAGACGCACCGGCAAACGGTCTCGATATCACTCTGACCAGCGCTGATCCTGCTCGTCTTCTTCTATCAACTCGCGAAAATGAGCTTGGCTCAAAATGCACTACTCTGCATATTTCGGCGGGGAAAGGCACGGCCCCTTATTACATACAGGCGCTTGCGGACTCAGGGATTGCGCAATACACCGCCACCGCACCCGGATATCGCACCCGCGTCGCGAATATCGCCCTAAACCCGTCCGGAGTGATGATTGTGTTCTCGCCCTACGGACCACCCGACGAGCAGGAAGTACTCCATCCTATGCCCGCCCCCAAAGAGCGGCCATTCTTCGCATCCCTAAGCGAGCACAAACAATTATGGCTTTCCGTCTGGTCTGTCTATCTGGATCCTAAGACCGATCGAGGAGCCGATATTACGGCCCAGAAGCTTAGGCCGGGAATTTCCGTGCCTGTTGAGCTCAAAAACGGGAATCCTTCAGTGGGTGATGTCGCATCTTCTGTAGTCCTGAGCAATAAAGCGTTCGCTGCGATAACGGAATTCAAACCGGTCCGGCCCGGCGAGACGACGATCTCGGTCAACACGCCTCCAGGGTTCATTACGCCATCGAATGCGACCTCAGTCACTGCTGTAATTCGACCTTAGCCCCGCGCTAAGCTCGTGCCCATGAGAGGCTCTTCATAGGCCGGCCCGTCCTTCGTCTCGCTCAAGGTCTGCAGCGTCCCATTGTTGTTGGTGCCGCCCCACCAGGATTCAGTTGCAAGAGCGCCCCCGCGAGATTGTACGCGTAAGAAAAACTGTAGGTCTGCCCCGCCATCACCTGATTGCCACGGTCGAAACTCGCGTTTACTCTGAACGGGAACAATCCTGAGAGCGCCAACTCAATGCAAGTAAAAGAGGCTCAATCGCGGCAGCTTCGCGTGCTCCAGCAAGGCTGTATCCAGGTAGCGCCGCTCCAGCATCGCCAGCTGGTCGGCGGTCATCCTTCCGCGATATGGCGCTAACTCGCGGTCCAGCGCTTCGCGAAGCGCATACAAATGTTCCGGGTTTTGCATTGAACGCAGGGCCGCCACCAGTTTCTCCTCCAGCGCGGTCAAGCGCCGCTCCAAATCTTCCAGGTTGCCCATCTGATCTTCAATTAACGGTTCCAGCGCCAGGAGTGAAGAGGCGACCTCCTGGAACGGCGGCTCCGGCTTCAACGCGATCTGCGCGGACGCGCGATTCAGGTGCTGCCGGATCTCATCGGCCGTGAACGGAGCATCACTCGAAACTCCTGTTCGAGACGAGGCTGGAGCGCGCTCCGCCTGCTCCATTACGGCCTGAGTGCAGTACGCCAGCGAATTGATCGCCCGCCGTTTCACCTTGCGGCTGCGCCATTTTTCGAAGGTCTCGTCAATGCCCCGGAGAATCGCTTCGAGCGGAATGCCGGCCGTCTTCCAGTTTTCGATGAGCGCCCAGTCGAGTGGAGAAAGCAGAAAGAGCGCTGTTCCCCGTACACGCTGGAAGTGCTCCTCGATTTCAGTAAAGTAATTGAAATAGTTGCGAGGCCAGTCCGAATCGTCCGGTTGCGCTTCGGCGCTATTTTCATCGGTCATCATGAATAATCCGGCCGGATACCGCCTGACGAGAGTTTCTCCACCCGGCCGTCATCAAGCGTCAGCAGAAGGAAGCCGTTCTCATCCAGTCCGGCTGTGGTGCCGCGTTTCCCGGTTTCCTCCACCATTACCCGGCGGCTCAATACGTAACTCGAAGCTCGGGTAAAGGCGTCCAGAATGCTCCCCGGCCCTTGCATCTCGAGCATGGAACAGAACTCATCGATTGCTTCGAGCAGCTTTATAATCAGTTGCTCCCGTTCCTGAATTCGGCCTCCGCTTTCGATGCGCAGAGACGTGGCCGGGGTGCGCAGGTCCGATGGCATATTCGTCTGATTGACATTAATCCCGATTCCCGCGACGATGCAGCCGTCCACCAGATACGGCAGCACACCTGATACTTTGCGCTCGCGAATCAGAATGTCGTTGGGCCAACGAATATCGCACTCTGACGCGGCGGTATGCTCGATAGCTTCGGCCGTTGCCAAGCCGAGCAGAAGGCTGGCGATCGGCAGACGCGGGGGCAAAATCGAAATGCGAAGCAGAATCGACATATATATGCCCGCATCGGCCGGTGAGATCCAGGATCGTCCCAGCCGCCCCACACCGGCTGTTTGTTCATCCGCCAGTACAACGGTTCCGTGCGGCGCACCGGCCGTCGCCAGCCGCCCCCCTTCCGTCATGGTTGAGCCCAGTGTGCGGAAATAGTGAATGTCGTTCCGCGGCCGTCCGGCACAGATCTTCGCCAGATCCAGCGGCATCACTGATCCAGGTCGAGGCGAAAGCTAATGTCTACGGCTACTGCCGAGTGCGTGATCGCGCCGCAGGAAACGAAGTCCGCCCCGGCTTCCGCATACGAGCGAATATTTCCGAGATGAATGCCTCCCGAGAGTTCAACCGTCGCTCGGCGATCGATATATGCGACCCACTCTCTCACCTCCGCCGGAGAAAGATTGTCGAGCAGCAGATGCTTGGCCCCGGCTTGTAGCGCCGCGTCCAACTCGCGGCGAGTGCGCACTTCGATCTCGATCGGTCCGTTGAAATGCTTCGCCTTCGCCAGCGCCTCCGCCACTCCGCCGGCCGCGGTGATGTGATTGTTCTTGATCAGCACCGCATCGAATAAGCCGCGCCGGTGATTCACTGCCCCGCCCGCCGCCGCGGCCATTTTCTCCAGCATCCGGAGCCCGGGAGTCGTTTTGCGGGTGTCCAGGACGCGCGTTCCGGTGCCCTCCACCGCCCGCGCGTATTCCCGCGCCAGCGTAGCCACACCACTCAACCGTTGCAGAAAGTTCAACGCAACCCGCTCGCAAGTAAGCAGAGCCCCGGCATGCCCCAAAACAGTCGCGATTATTTTACCCGTGCAAATATCCGCGCCGCTCTCCGCAAAAAGCTTAAGCTCCGACCCTCCGATCCGTTCGTAAAGAAGAGGAAGCAGCTCGATTCCCGCCAGCACAAAATTCTGTTTGGCGATGAAGCTGCCGCGCGCCTTTAATTCGGCCGGGACGGTCAGCTCGGTCGTGATATCGCCCGCGCCTATGTCTTCTTCGAGCGCACGCTCGACGGCGGACCGCACCTGCGCGTGCGAAACGTCGAACACGTGTTACTGCACCTCTGCCAAGAGCCTGCTGTTCTTCGCAAGCTCCGCTTCGTATTCGGCGAGTTTCGCGCGCTTACCGGCGATAACCTTTTCGGGCGCTTTGTCCATAAACGCCGGATTACTAAGCTGACTACGATGGCTTTCGATCGCTTTTTCCAGCCGGGCCTTTTCTTTGGCGGCACGCTCACGGATCGCCGATGATTCGCTTTCACCAGTGTTGATCTTCAGCTCGAAAAAGTTTCCGAGATCGCTCGATACGCTCTGCTCAATAGCAAACCGGGTTAGCTTCGCCAGAATGGCCAGGTCTTCCCGCTGAAACTCGTAATCTTTCAGAACGAGACTGGCTGGAACCGTCGCTTTCGGATCCAGCTTCCTATCGGCCCGTTGCTCTCGCGCGTCGGTAACGATGTTCTGAAAAAGCATGAATGGCAAGTCATCGCCTGCGCCATCTATCGCAGCCGGGTAGCGCTCCAGCGAAATAGAAGCCGAGCGCCCCGTCAGCGCCAGATTCTGAACCAGCCGCTGCCAAAGCTCTTCAGTAACGAACGGCATCAGCGGATGCAGCAGGCGCAGCATCGTCTCATACACCGTGATAACGGCTGTCCAATGCTCGTCTTGTCCCGAGCCTTCCCGGAAACGAACCTTCTTCACCTCGAGGTACCAATCGCAGAATTCGTGCCATGCGAAATGCCACAGTTCGTGCGCTGCTTCGTGATAGCGGTGTTGCTCCAGCGCTTGATTCGCCGCGCGAACGGCCGTGTTGAGCCTGCCGACCATCCAAGCGTCTTCGATAGCGGTCGTCGGGAACGGTTGCGGCGTCCACGATGTAAGGTTCGATCGTTCCATGTTCAGGAACAACAGCCGCGATGCGTTCCAAATTTTGTTTGCGAACGCGCTGCCCGCATCCATCCGATCCTCTTTTAATGCGATATCCGCTCCGGCAGCCGCCGACATTAAAAGAGCGATGCGCACCGCGTCAGTACCGTACTCGTCCATCAGTAGAAGCGGATCGATTACGTTGCCTTTGGTTTTCGACATCTTCTGCTTCTCCGCATCGCGTACCAGTCCGTGAATATGGACCTCACGAAACGGAATCTCTCCGGTCATTTCGATCCCCAGCATGATCATCCGCGATACCCAGAAGAACAGGATGTCGAAGCCTGTGATCATTAGCGACGTTGGATAGAACGTCCGCAGGTCTTCCGTATCATCCGGCCAGCCGAGCGTGGAGAACGGCCAAAGCCCCGAGCTGAACCAGGTGTCGAGCACATCCGGATCCTGCTCGAGTTCGGTCGAGTGGCAATGGGGGCAAACCGCCGGAGTCTCCCGCGCCACCGTGATTTGAGCGCAGTTCCGGCAATGCCAGGCCGGAATGCGATGGCCCCACCAGAGCTGCCGCGAGATACACCAGTCGCGAATAGTTTCCATCCACTGGAAAAACACCACTTCGCGATCGTTCGGCACAAAGCGAATGCGTCCGCTCCGAACCGCTTCCATGGCTTTCTCCGCCAGCGGTTTCATATGGACAAACCACTGCGTGGAGACCAGCGGCTCTACGATTGTCTTACATCGCTCGCACTTACTGAGATTGACGGTGTACGGTTCGGTCTTCAGCAGGTCGCCCGATTCCTGGAGCGCTGCAACTATTCGCTTCCGCGCTTCGAAGCGATCGAGCCCGGCATAGATGTCTGCCGCAGCGGTCATCCGAGCGTCTTCCCCAATCACCTTAATAAAGGGCAACTTGTGCCGTTTCGCCGCTTCGAAATCGTTCGGATCGTGCGCGGGCGTCACCTTTACCACGCCGGTTCCAAATTCCGGATCGGCCATCGCGTCCGGGATAATCGGAATCTCACGATTCATGATCGGCAGCAGCACGCTTTTCCCGTGCAGATGCAGATAGCGCGGATCGTCGGGGTGAACCACCACCGCCGTATCGCCGAGCATGGTTTCCGGCCGCGTAGTTGCCACGGTCAGCCACTCGTCCGTGCCCACTACTGGATAGCGCACATGCCAGAGGTGCCCCGCCACGGCTTCGTGACTCGTTTCCAGGTCCGAAATTGCGGTCTGGCAACCGGGGCACCAGTTCACCATGTATTCGCCGCGATAGATCAGACCCTCGTCCCACAGACGCACGAACGTTTCGCGAACCGCGCGCGAAAGGCCCGCGTCTAGGGTAAAGCGCTCGCGTGACCAGTCCACGCTTGCGCCTTCGCGCCGGATCTGCGCTTCAATCCGTCCGCCGTACTCTTCTTTCCATTGCCACACCCTGCGCTCGAACTCTTCGCGCCCGAGTTGCTGCCGCGTGACGCCTTCCTTCCTCAGTTCGCGCTCTACCACCATCTGGGTTGCGATACCGGCGTGATCGGTACCCGGAAGCCACAGTGTCGCCTCGCCCTTCATACGGTGCCACCGCACAGCCACGTCCATCATCGTGTGCTCGAACATGTGTCCGATATGCAGCGAGCCAGTGACGTTCGGGGGCGGAATGACAATGGAGAATGCCGGGCCGTTTTGCGCCTGCTTCGCGTCGGCCCGATAGATACCCGATTCGATCCACCACTGAGCCCAATGCGGCTCAAACCGCTGAGGCTCATACACTTTCTCTAATTGCATGGGAATTTTCAGCGTACACGATCGAACTGCTTTGACCGGCAATTAGTCCAAATGCAGTGTGGATTTGGGATCGGGTTGCGCCGCTCGTGGCGCGCGATGGCGCAAACGCCGGGTCACCTGGCGCATTATCAGCAGCAGCACCGCTACGCCAATCGCGGCGCGTGTAAAAAATCCGGCGGGCGCCGCAGAGCTAAGTCCGACGATCAAAACAACAACCACTACCAGGGCGATTCCCGCCGTGCCCATCATCATGGAGGATCGGAGTGCGGCCCTCCGTTCTCTTTCGGCTCGTTCTTCGTACCGGTTCACTGCTCCTGGCGTCCTTCCTTTACGGTACTCCTCACGTACCATATGCTGTAAGGCGGCACTATCGCAATAGAAAGGGCCCCGATCATAAATTGTTAAAACTCATTTCCCGGCTGGTGATCGCCGCTGTCGCCATCTTTCCAGCCCCGGCGCAATCGCGCTCCGACGATCCGGGCGACACGGTCGCCACCGTCCGAGTTGACGCGACGCCCGGACATGAAATCAATTCGTTCGATCCCGACCAGGCCCTCGGAAGTTCGATCGACGTGCTATCGCACAGAGACATCGATCTGGTCTACACGCCTCATATCGTCCAGGAATCACTCTCGGCTGGCTGGGGACCCATCACATACAGGAACAACTCAGAACTCCGCATGGCCGCGTGGCACTGGAACAGCAGGGGGACCTGGAGCGATCCCGCGCACCAGAGCGGCTATTTCACGGGCAGCACCGAGCTCGGCAAACCAATCCGCTCCATCCTCGAGTACGCGCTTCCGCATCGCGGATTCTCGACCAGCGGCGACAGACCAGTGCGCGGCCCCAATCTCAGCTATTGGAAGAGCAATCCGTATCTCACCAGCAAGTTCACCGGCGAAAGCGACTCGCTTCACCCGCAATGGGTGGTGATGGACCTGAAGGTGGAGAAGCCAGTGAACGCCATCCGGATTGCTTGGGCCAGTCCGTACGCCAGACATTACCAGATGCAGTATTGGAAAGGAAAGGACGCGCTCGATTTCGACGGCGGCCCGCAAGGGGAATGGATCACCTTTCGCGGCGGTGATATGAAAAATGGTGCTGGCGGCACGCTCACTCTCAAGCTTTCGGGCGAGACTGTCTTCACCCGTTTCCTGCGCGTCTGGATGACGGACTCTTCCAACACATGCGACCTGCATCGATCGTCGGACATCCGTAACTGCGTGGGATATGCGATTCAAAGCATTCAGGCCGGAACTGTCGACCAGGCCAGCGCGTTTACCGATGTAGCGAAGGGCGCGACGGGAAAATATCAACCAACGTTTTGCTCGTCGTCAATTGATCCGTGGCACTCCGCCGGCGATGTGGACGCGAGCGGCCGGGGCCAGCATACCGGGTTCGACCTCTTCTTCACCGGCGGACTCACGAACGGCCTGCCGGCATTAATTCCCGTAACGCTTCTTTATGGAACGCCGGACGATGCCGCCGCCCAGATTGCCTACATCGAAAAACGCGGTTATCCGATCCGCGGGATTGAAATGGGCGAGGAGCCCGATGGTAAACATACCGTGCCGGAGGACTACGCCGCGCTCTACATTGAGTGGGCGGTGGCAATTCACAAGGTGGATCCCACGCTGAAGCTGGGCGGCCCCATCTTCGAAGGGGTAACGGAAGACATTCGCGTGTGGCCTGACGCCGAGGGCCGAACCTCATGGATGGGCCGTTTTGTGTCTTACTTGAAAACCCACGGTCATCTGGAAGATCTTGCCTTTGTATCGTTCGAGCACTACCCCTTCGAAGCGTGCGACATTACCTGGAAAACTCTGTACACCGAGCCGCAACTGATGAAACACATTCTCGAGGTCTGGAGGAGCGATGGAGTACCGGCAAGCGTTCCGCTCATGGTGACGGAAAGCCACTTAGCTGCACAACTGACTGGATCGATGAGCACTATTTTCGCTGGCCTGTGGTTAGCTGACAACGTCGGTTCCTTCTTCGAGGGAGGAGGCGCGGCCTTCTACCATTCGCCGATTCAGCCTCAACCTGTGGAACCTAGTTGCCTCGGCTGGGCGACATGGTCGAATTTTGTCTCCGATCGCGAGTACAACATCACCGGATATACTTCGCTTTATTTTGCCGCGCATCTGATCAATTTCGAATGGGCGCAGCATCGGTCTGGTCTCCATCAAATGTTTCCGTCTTCCGTCGACGTTAAAGATCCGGACGGCAATGAACTGGTTACGTCCTATGCGCTGCATAGGCCCGATGGTAACTTGTCCCTGATGTTAGTAAATAGAGATCAAGACCACTCCTATAATGTGCGGGTTGTTTTTGAAAACTCGACTAACAAACAGAACAGTTACTTCGCAGGCGAGGTCAGATGGATCAGTTTCGGGAGTGAGCAGTATGTTTGGCACGACGAGAGTGCGAACAGCCACGCGGACCCGGACGGACCTCCGATAGCCGCCACCGTGCCGGGCGGTTCGAGTGCAGTTTACAATTTGCCGAAGGCGTCAGTGACAGTCCTTCGCGGCACAGCCGAGCCGCGCAGATAAGAGTGACGCTGCTAGTGAGCCCGGATCGGCTGTTGGGTTGACAATCGCTTGGCCGGATCACCCGCCCGGGAGTTTTTCAGTTCCACATCTTACATAACCGGAAGGGCAGCGTTCGACGCACAATTTTGTTGGCAGGCGAATCGCGCTCGCCCCAGAGTGAATCGAAAGGCCGTGAATGCTGAACACCCCTCTGGGCGACGCATAACATGGCTCGCGGTGCTCGCGCCTCTGTTTATGCAGACGGCTGTCAACGCAGCAACCTTGACGCCTGACACCATGGCAGCATGGGAAGCATATCTTCAAGCGGCACATTCCCGAATGCAGGAGCGTCTGGAGCCAGAACGCCGCTTTCTTTCAATTGACGAAACGGGTGGAAGAGCGGAGAAGATCCGGGGAGGAGAGCCTTTCATTTTTCCATTTGGCCGAACGCCCCAGAAAGTTCCCTCTGGACTGATTCACGATTGGGTCGGAATAGCTTTCATTCCTAACGCGAAGATTAGTGATGTTCTGTCCATCGTTCGGGATTACGAGCATTATTCAGAGTTCTACTATCCGGCAGTGGTGCGTTCGAAGTTGTCCAAGGATGATGGCGGCCCTACAGATCACTTCTCTATGCTGCTGGTGAACAGATCTCTTATTTCAAAGACAGCGCTGAATGGCGATTACGAAACATCGTATGTCCGTGTCGATGATCACCGTTGGTACAGCATTTCGAAAGCAATTCACGTACAGGAAATTGAGAATTATCGAACGCCTCAGGAGCACACGCTGCCTGAGAATGAAGGCATCGGTCTTATCTGGCGGCTGTCCAGCATCGCGCTTTTTGAGGAGCGCGACGGCGGTGTTTACATCGAACTGGAAGCTATCGCCCTTAGCCGGGACATACCCTTGACGCTTCGGTGGATTGCGACGCCTGTCGTTCGCCGCGTATCGAAAAATTCGCTCCTCACCTCTCTTCAACAAACCATCGGCGCGGTATGCTCCCGGCGCTCCGTTACTGTTCAGCTTTCAGCGAGTGAGCGGCACGCCGCTGTGCTTCGGAAAGACAGCGGAAGGACCGACGCGCTCAATTCCCTGCGCTGATTCAAGGCAAGCGGCTTTTCCAGATTCGAAAATTCTTGATAGCTGACCCCGGCCGCTTCGCGCAGCGGACCTGGCTGGCGCACCCAGCGAACCATTGAATTCTCGTCGCATCCTGCGGTCAGGGCTCAGAAACGGCTTTAGGCGACCTTGTTGCGCTCGTCTTCCGCCACTTCAGCCCAGTAGGCGTCGAACAGATCGGGCTTCAGCTCGAGGGCCCGCAGCTCGATTTGGTCAATTGAAAATTCGAACCCAAATTGGCCTAAGTCGAAGTCATCATTGTCTTTTTCTTTGACGGCCTCGATGTACAGCCGGGCGGCTTTGCTCAATCGCGCCTTGGCCTCCTGCTTGTGCAGCTCCTTTAATTGCTTGAGAGCTTCGGTGTCCTTTTCGCGCTGGCGGCGAAGGCGCGATTCCTGAATGCTCAGGTTGTTGAGATCCTTGCGGTAGGTCAGGAAGATCTTGGCTTCGATGAGGTGCTTGCGAACGGCTTCGTCTTCCTTGGGGAACTCGGCGGCGAACTCCATGCGGCCCAGAGCGTAGATGCCCATCTCGAGAGCGGGAATGCGCAGCAAGCGCCAGTCGGTATCGGCGAGAGATTGGACGAGATTGCGTTCATCATCGGCGGTGGGGTTCCAGCGCTTGAAGAAGTCAACAACGTGAGCTGCGTAATAACCGGCATCGTCGCCGGGCAGCAGAACGGTGCGGCCGGTGAGTCCGGTTTTGACGGCATTTAAGGAAGATTTGGCTTTACCTGTATCGGAAGTTGGTCCCGAGGAGAGCTGCGCGTTCTTCTGGTTCGCGGCAATCTGGGCGTCTGTGGCCATGGAAAAGGCTCCTGAAATGAAAATGGCTCAGTCGCGAAACTCGCTAGAGTTCTCGACTGAGCCTGAGGTAACAGTAGCACAGGTGCGCCAAATTTCCGGCGTTTGGAACGAGGTAAAAACAGTGTTAAGTTGAATTGATTGAGCCGGATAAAAAATATTTTAGTGGGCCGTGACTCACTTTTAGATTGGGCCTATTTTCCATCGATTTCGGTTTGGGTCGCCTACGCTTCCGGCTCGGATTCGGGTTGAGAGCGAGTTGAAGCTAAGAAATCTCCCCCAGCCATGGCCCAAAACAAAGATCTTTTCTTTGCCGAACTCTCTCTGCGGACCCAAGCAGCCATTTCCGCGTCATCGGAGATCATCCGCTGGGTTATCAGCGTGGGCGCGATCGGCGAGAGATCGGTTCCGCGGCGCGATGCGTCCCACCTAACCACGCGAAGTTGGCCTTTGCAGTCGCAAGATCGTGATAATCACCCAGGCAAGATCATTGCTGGCGCTTTTTTCGCGATGTTGAATCCTCAATGTACGGAATGCGCGTTTCAACTTGGCTGGGGCGGACTCCCCGATCGGTCCAGCGAAACGTCCTGGAACATCGTTCCTGATACCTTCGGCGGTGATTGCGCTCAGGGCGACTTTCTTGGGCCGTAAATACTCGCGGTTTGGGCGACACCCTTGCGCCTTGCCAAACTCTGTTCCAACGCTCATCGGCGCTTCCCCACATTCCTTTTGCAAGATTACGTTCCGTGCTACACTCTGCTCGGTTGAAGGGTCTTAATGCCCGACCTGTTCATCTCATACTCGCGGAAGGACGTGGAGTTCGTTCGCCGGCTTTGCGAGGCGTTTTTGAGTGCTCAGCGTGAGGCATGGGTGGACTGGCGGGACATCCCTGCCACCGCAGAATGGCTTGAGGAGGTCAAGTCAGGAATCGAAAAATCCGATAACTTTCTGTTTATCGTTAGCCCCGATTCGGTCGAGTCGCCAATTTGCCAAAGCGAGCTCTCGCAAGCGGTTGAACGTAACAAGCGGCTGATTCCGCTCCTCCACCGAGACGTCCCAGACAACAGGTTGCCGGCGCCTCTGGCAAAGCTTAATTTCATATTCTTTCGGGGCTCCGACGATTTTCAGTCCACCTTCGCGATTCTCGAACATGCACTTGACGACGATCTGGATCTTAAGCGGAGACACACGCGACTGCTGGTGCGGGCGAGAGAATGGGAGGCTCATGGACATCACCCCAGCCTCCTTCTCCGGGGCAGAGACCTTCAAGAGGCCCAAGATTGGCAGGCGAAAAGCTCAGGCAGCGAACTGCGGCCAACGCCTCTTCACTCTCAGTTCATACTTGCCAGCAGCCGCGACCAGATTCGGCGTCAGCGACTGACGATTGGCGCAATCGCCGGCGCCCTGCTCGTAACCATATTGCTGGGTATTCTTGCGTGGAACCAGCGAAATTCCGCGCGCCGTCAAGCCACGCTGGCCTCAGCGCGTTACCTCGCATCTCAATCTGAACAGGCAAGGGGAGGTTCTGTTGAGACCAGCGCACTTCTTGCCGTCGAATCGGCTCGTACGCTCCCCCTTCTTGAGAACAATATTGCGCTGGAGAAAAGCCTGCCTTTGCTCAGGACGCGGACAAAAAAGATAGCTCCCGGCAAGCCTGTTTTCGACGTGTCCTTCAGCGCTGACGGCCGGCAGATCGCTACCGGAGCCGAAGATGGTGCACATGTCTATGAGGTTTCGGATGGAAAGGAACTGCACGTTTTCCCGCATGCCTCGATGGTTGGCCTAGTCGCGCTGAGTCCGGATGGGCGCTATCTCGCGACAGCGAGTAAGAGCGGGAGGGATCAAACGGGTTTCGACCGCGCACGAGTTATTGATGTAGCCAGTGGGAAGGTGTTGGTAGAACTCAGGAATCGAAACGTTACTGGTGTTGTCTTCAGCCCAAACGGAAAGTATTTTGCGGCCGCTGGCTATGACTTAACGGTACCTGTTCTTGAAACCTCAGACTGGAAGACCGCGACTACCCTGAGGCTCCGCGCATCAGCACGGAGCATCGCGTTCAGCCCAGACAGCCTTTACATAGCTACGGGTGGCTCCGACCCTGCAGCCCATATATTTGAAGCAAAGAGCGGGAAAGAACTATTTTTTCTTCCTCATCCGTTTGTAGTATCTGCGCTCGCCTTCAGCCGCGACGAACATTACTTAGTAACCGGAGGTGGGGATAAACAGGTGCGCATATTCGACCTGCGAGACAGAAAAACTGTGACATCGTTTGCACGGGAGGAGCAGGTGGAAAGCGTCGATTTCAGTCCCGACGGCCGGTTAGTGGCGATAGGCGACCTGAGCCGCACAATAGGGATCTTCGAGACGAGCGGCAGCGAGGCAATAGGCAAACTGGAGAATGAAGGCCCGCGTGTCAGATTCAGTCCTGATGGTCTGACCCTTGCGACCACGAATTCCGACGGAGCAAGATTTTACTCGAATATCGAAGTTGCTCCCAAGGTCCGGGTGGAACACGACTTTCAGGTTTATGCCTACGCTGTAAGCCAGGACCAAAGATGCATCGCAACTACATCAGACGGCGCGCTGAAGATTTCGGACTGGCAGGGCCACCTTGTTGCTCAATCTTCCCTGCTCCCGGACTTGGACTATACGGAAGTTGCGCTTAGCACGGATTGCGCCCACGTCGCGGTCGCCGTCCAGCAAACGAAGAAGGCAGATGCCGGAATCGCCGCCCGGATGTTGTTGGGAGACTCAGAAGACGCCGTCCTCGTTTTCGATGTACAGCAACGAACCGTGGTCGCGCTGCCGCACACTGAATCCATCAGTGCCGTTGCGTTTCACCCGAACGGCAAGATTCTGGTGACCCAGAGCGGTGACCTGCTGCACACATTTGAAATCCCAAGCGGTAAGCCCATTCGGGTCTTTCCTGTGAAGGGCAGCGGGTCGCTCTCCTTCTCCTCTGATGGACGTTACTTAGCCGCTACAGATTCAATGTCACCGGGTTCCGATATCCAGGTCCTCGAGTTTTCGAGTGGGAAGATGGTTTGGCACTCGCATCAGGATTTCCAGGTCTGGGCTGTTGCTATAAGCCCGAACGGTAAGTATCTCGCCGCGGGCGCGGGCGACTCCAGCCTCAGAATTTACAACGTTCGCAGCGGGCAAGTGGCTGCCCGGATACAAAGCACGCCAGGCGTTGGGTCAGTAGCTTTTAGCCCAGATGGAGGGTACGTTGCAGCGGGTAGCACGGATAAGACGGCGTCGGTATTCGAGATCCCCAGCGGAAGGAAGGTTGCGCAGGCTGATTGTTCCGGAGAAGTAAGGTTTGTTCAGTTCTCGGCTGATGACAAGTATCTGGTTTGTGCCGCTGTAGATGCAAGGAATGACGACGTTGCCATCGCTAGGCGACTGCCCTGGCGCACGAAAGACCTTGAGGACGCTGTATGCACATTGATAACACGGAACCTGTACGATTGGGAATGGCGCCGATATTTCGAGGGAAAGCCTCGTAAAACTTGCGTGCAGGTACCCTAAAGACCCGGTTGTGGCAGCGTGGCGCCCAACCGACTCAATTGATGCCGCTGCAAACGCCGACCGCCCACGCCGCAGCCGGTCAGTCCCGATAAGTTCTTTAGGCTTGATCGGCACTGGTCCGCGCGCCACTCCCGCAGGGCGGCACTGTGGGCTTGCCAGAGCGTCGAAAAGATGACCTGGACGGAGCCGGCCGGAGTTTGGCAGGGTGAGTGCTTTTATCGGGAATTATATAAGATCCCTAACGATCCAGAATGATTTTGTTTCGGAGTGAGCGGAACCGGGCGCTTCGCAATCGCCCTGCCGAACGCCATCATGCCAGTTGGTCTACCGCGAGGCGGTTTCGTCCAACTCCGATTCTGGAAGATCGGGAGATTGAGGTTGACCCGGCCGGTAAGTCGGCATTCCGCTGCTGTGCTCTGCGGGCTTCTCGCCTGAGACACAGGAGCGAACGAGATGTGCGTTTTCTGTCAAATCGTTTGGAAATGAAACGAGCGAAACGTCATAAAATGACTGTGAAAGTAGAAATGATGTGAAGAAATCGCCCGACAACAAAACTTCGCTCACTTCCGGACTTGCGTGTATTTCTTGTTCCGCGCGCGTGTGACGTGATGATGGCAGCCGACGCGCCAGAGGCGAAGGCGCAGTACTCGGCAATCTTGCTGGGCGCGACGGGGAACGTAGGCGGACGCATCGTGCAACTTCTGATCAAGAATCCCCTTTGCAAGAAGGTGGTAGTGGTGACGCGCCGCAAGACGGATGCCTTCGCTGACCCCAAGGTCTCCGAGGTGGTTGTCAACATGGACCGACTCGAGGAGGAGGTTGCACCACACGCCCAGGGAGTCGACATCGCGCTCGCCGCGTTCGGCGTCGGCAGGGGCAGCGCGAAGATGCCTGAGGAGGAAGTGCGTAAGATCGAACTCGCCTACCCGCAGGCCTTTTGCCGCGCCGCCAAGGCTGGAGGCGCTCGTGTGTGCGGGGTCATGACAGCAGCGGGCGCGGACCCCGAGGCCGGGATGAAGTACGCGAAGATCATTGGCGAGAAGGAGAGGGCTGTCGAGTCCGTCAAGTTCGACTTCCTTGGACTGTACCGTCCTGCCGTCATTCTCGGCAACTCCAACACGCCGGGCGTCCTTGGCTACGTCATGCCACTGCTGCACTGGGCCATGTCGTCCAAGTATCACTCGATCCACAAGAACGACCTCGCTCGCGCGATGGTGGCGCAGTCGGAGCAGGCGTTCCTCGCGATCGAGCAGGGCAACGCTCCCAAGAAGGCGACCGTGAAGATCCTGGAGTACAAGGAGATGAAGCCCTTCTTCATCAGCGGCGACAGCGACAAGCCTTGAGCAGCAGCAAGCTGCTTGTGTTGGATTGAAGCGCTGTGTTGTTCGGATAATGTTTTGCTTTTGTATTGTTCTGCAGTGGTGCCGATTACATTGGTCCTGCGACTTACTCAGCAAGCGCAGGAGTCGATTCGCCGGGTCGCGAATCAGCTGCGCCTGTCGTTCTCCGCGATTAGCCTCCAAGGGGAGATTTCCAACTGATAGGCCCATCATTAACGCGCTTGGTTCCGACAATCTACTTGGCCGAGAAGTCGCCGTTGTGCGAATTTGAGCGCGGCACGCCGTCATCTCTAATGCTGCCAGATCGGCAGATTCGACGTCCGGTCCCGGTGATCCTGCAACCGGGCTTAAGCTGGGTGTGAGGAATGGCTACATGTTCAGTCAAATTTGCGGCTTTCTTGCCCTGTCCATAGTTCTCTGCCTATCCGCGTTCGCTGCCGATCAACAGGGCGCTGCGCCACTCCCAACCCAGATCGGAGCTAGCAAGCGCGTTTTCGTTTCCAACATGGGCGGAGAATGCCAGAACTTCAACAGTCCCGGATTTAACTTCGGGGTGGGGCAACCGCTGCGGCACGGGGAGGTCAGCGCAACAGTTCCCACTGCATACGATGGGCTCTACTCGGCACTGAAAGACTGGGGCCGGTTCGAGATGGTGCTCACACCCAGCGATGCCGATCTGATCTTTCAGATTCATGTGGTCTGCCCGTCGATCAAAGAAGGCCATCCGGTTCTCGAACTGCAAATCCTAGACCCGAAAACGCGGATCGCTCTTTGGGGCTTTAGCGAAAACGCCGATCCCGCCGAATTACAGAAGAACCGGGATACAAACTTTGAGCGTGCCCTCACGCGGCTTACACAGGATGTAAAAGCTCTCTTCCCCCGAGCCGATTCGGATGACGTTACAGCTACTAAGTAGCTCTATTAGCGCAGAAACCGGTTGACCCACAATGAGGACGAAGCCGGGAGAACTGAATCCACTTTGACGTATATAGTCGGTTATGTGCGTAGATTGACAATCTATACGGACAGAAGCCGATCAAAGAACGAACGGTACCGTTGAAGCAAAAGACGTAAATCCTCTGTCGAGACCTTTTCTCCTTTGTCCCATTCGTGCTCCAACTTTTCGCGCTCATCTGCAAACACTTGCGCCAGCCTCTCAGCGGTGCTGAGTGCCTGATCGGGTTCGGTATCCTTTTCTTCATTCGAGTGCTTCTACGCGCTCCTGTATCATCGCCTCACCTCTTCTGCACCATGCGCATGAACTGTTGTCTCAATTCGCTGGGCAGTCGTGATCTCTATAACAAAAAGCCCATTTGCCGGGTTCGTGGCGGCTTCACGCATTTGGAATCTACACAGTAGACTAAATCTGTCGCAATCAGAGACGCGTGATAAATTCGGGCGCGAGCAACTGAATAAATACGTTGAGGCGTATTGGCCTATGGGTTGGCTCTTTACTCGTTTCCGTCGCTCTTTTCAGCTTGCTCTTCAACCTGCTCTTCAATGGGCCTGGGTTCTTTCGGGCCGGGACGGTCCTTCTCATTTTTCGCATCACCATGATATTTGCGCTTCCGGCCTGGTGCCTCTACCTGCCCTTCGTGATTGCACTCAAGGATGCAGAGGAGCGACGAATCTGGACCATCCTCGCCAGTGGCATTCTAATCGGGCCCGCATCGCTCGTCGCCTGGGGCCTCATGCTTCAGCTAAGAGGCGGCGATCCGGATACGATTTGGCGGGGTGACCCCCTCGCCTTCGGCATTGGCGGGGCGTTAATTTTCGCATTGGTGGTGGGATTTCTGACGACCTCCTTTTATGTGATCGCCTTGAAAGTCTTTCATCGCCGGTCCACTGCTGCGAAAAGCAGATTCAGTTGACGCCGGGTCATTCGCTTTTGCCTCGTCCTCATTTGAGCCAGCGATCCAGATTGCTTTGGACAAATTCGTTGTCTTGAAGGTCCGGATAGCTGGCGCATACTCGATCTATCTCTTCGAGCTGCCCTGGTGAGAGGTCCTCTTTGGGATCGAGACACCAGCGCCCGGATAGCAGTCCCTGACGGCTTAAGATTTCATGCAAACCTGCAATGCAGCCCGCAAACTGATTTCGCGCGTCAAACAGGACAGCGTTTGCATCGGTCAGCGAAGCGGAGCGGGCCAGGAGATCGAGTGCTCCCGGCTCTCCACCGCTTCGACATTTCTGAATATCCTCAAGCAACTCGACTGCGCGCTTCGTCCATACGGCCCACTGCCCCAGCAGTCCTCCGGCGAAGTGGAGATTCCCTCCGTTCAGCCGAAAATCCGCCAGCAGATCCGGAATGATGTTGTCGTCATTTCCTGTATAGAGTGCGATCTCCGAAGCGCGCCCGCTATCGGTTAACGCTCTAATCACATCCTGTGTTTGATAGCGATTGAACGGAGCGACTTTGATGGCCGCGACCGCCTCAATTTCACAGAACTTACGCCAAAAGCTGTAGCTCAGCACTCGCCCGCCGACCGCTGGCTGCAGATAGAAGCCAAAGAGAGGGATTTGCTCTCCGACCGTACGGCAGTGCGCGACCAGCTCAGAATCATTGGCCGTAGTGAGCCCCGCAAGGCTGAGCAGCCCGAGATCGAAGCCCGCGTCCCGCGCAAATTCCGCTTCGCGAACAGCCTGCCGGGTCTGGCCGCACAATCCTGCAACCTTTACAAGCCGTTTGCCCGATGCGCGCTCAACGCCCTTTACCGTCGAAGCAACAAGACGCAGAACTGGTTCGAATAATCCGAACCGCGGATCTCGAATGGCGAACTGGGTCGTGTGCACACCGGCGGCAATACCTCGCGCACCCGCTTCGCAATAGTAGCGCGTGAGCGCCACTTGCCGGCGCTCGTCCAGCTTCCGTTCTGCATTCAGCGCCAGGGGATGTGCGGGAATGACAGCGCCGTTCTTCAGAACGCTGGCCGCTTCCACGTCGAGCTTGGCATGGGCCGCCATTAATAGCTCCCGTCAACAACTTCGAAGTGCGTCGGCTTGTTGAGATTCTCGCGACCTTGCATCACCCAGTGGCCGACCCAATTCGTCAGGATGGGAAACGAAACGGACGGTAGACCCAGCAGCGAATGGCACAAGGAGGCATCGCTTAAGAGCGCGCTCTTCCCCTCCTCACCTTGAATTTGGCACGTACAGCCGAACTGGAGTGCGAATGACTGCGCTACTTCCCGAACGCTGATAATCTGGCCGCCTGTCACATTCAGGACTCTCGGCGGTGATGAACACAGCCCCAACGACCGCAGCGCGTAGGAGTTGGCATCGCCTTGCCAGATCGCATTGACTGCCGGAACAGTCACGTCGACGGGTTCACCAGACAACACTTTCCGAGCTATATCGACGAGCACTCCGTAACGGAGGTCGACCGCATAATTCAGCCGGAAAATCAAGCACTCTGTTTTGTATTGATTCGAGTGATACTCGAAGATCCGTTCGCGCGCGAGACAGGATTGTGCATATTCTCCTGCCGGTGAGAGAGTATCGGTTTCTCGCGAGCCGCCCGAATTGGCATCTCTAAGCCCGTAGACATTGCCTGTCGAAAAAACAACGATACGGCTCCGCCGGTAATGGTACGCGGCCAGCGCCGGCGCAATGGCGTTCATTGCCCAGGTAAGGTCGGGACGTCCGGTGGAACCGAACTTACGACCAGCCAGATACAGCACGTTCTCACACACCGGCAAGTTATCCACTTCTGCCGGGTTAAGCAGATCGCACGGAAGAACTACGATATCGGCGGACTCCAGGTCGCGCCGCGTGGCTTCAGAGGTAAATCGCGAAACCGCTATGATGCGCTTGCGGACACCAGCTTCGTCGGCTGCCCGTTTGGCGAGTTTCGCCAGTGACGGGCCCATCTTGCCGCCCGCGCCGAGAATGATAATGTCGCCTTGCAAGCCCGCCAGAAATGCGCGATCTGCTCCGCTCGGCTCTGACAGACGCCGCTCCAGGTCTTCGATCGCTTCCATTGAATCTCTGAGTATCGCTCTCTAGCTATTGGCCAGCTTTTATTACCCGAATTCCGGGCCAACAACGCCAAACACACATTCCCCGTGGCCGGGAACTCTGATTCTCCCGCGATACATTCGAACCAGCGAACGTTCTTCAACAAACCCATTTGACTGTAACCAGGCGAGCCACGATGAACAACTCTTCGGGGCGTCCATTCCAAAGGATCGACCGCTTCCGTTGGTGAGACAGTGCGAGACTAGATCTCGCGCGATGCTTTCCTCCTCCGCAATTACCGGCCCGAGGTGCTGGTACAGGAAACCCGGGCGGCCAAAGCAATAGCCGTGTAGGTTCGATGTCGCGGCAACCCAAGCGCTGCCTGGCGAGCGCGCGAACAGAGATCGCAGAACAGCCGTCCGATCCGCTCCAAAGATTTTGCGGTCCAGGTCCAACACCGCGGGGAGATCCTTTTCACACATACGACGCACCGTATTCGTAACGGAAGCGGGTTGTGGAACATCACCGCTTCGGGCGAATCGAATTATGGAATACTCATCCACAAACCCCAGCCGCCGATAGAGGTGCCGCCCCGCCGGAGTTGCATCCAAGCGGATGCAATTCTCATTCTGTAACAGAGTCAAGCCTTCATGGAGCAGCCGCGTCCCAATGCCCGCCCGCCGCTCTTCGGGATTCACCAGCACCATGGCCAACCAACTAAATCGATCCTGGTACCGAATCGTGGCCAGTGTACCGACAACTTTGCCGTTCTTCTCCGCAACACGACAACCCGAGGGACTGAGTTTCAGGAACAAAGACCAGTCGTCTTCCACCTGATTCCAACCGCTACTTCGGCATAATCGCAATCCCGCCGCGATATCTTCCGCCGTCATGTCGCGGATCAGCATAGTCTCGATTTTACGAGTTGACGGTATCGATCCGGATGCTCCGGCAACTCGTGCGGAACCTTCTCACTTGCGGACGGGGGGCGCGCCAGTTGTCGCCTACAATAAAGCCATGCCTGGATTGACTTGGGATCACACCGAAGACATCGCTCTCAGTCTGTTCGAAAGCCATCCCGATGTGGATCCTGCCAACGTCCGCTTCACGGACCTTCATGAGTGGGTGACCGATCTCCCCAATTTTAGAGACGATCCGCTGGCCTCCACCGAGGGCAAGTTGGAAGCGATCCAAACGGCATGGCTCGAAGAGTATCAGGACGATCAGTGAGTTAGCGACTCAAATTCGCGCCAAATTTTGGCCTTGGCGCATAAGAAAGAGCGAGAAGTTTAAGGCTATCCAGGACTCCAGGAAAATCCTTCACTGGACCCATCAAGCACGCTGATTTAAAAGAAGATTTAAAGTAGAGCGCACTACCGCTTGGCGAGCTCATGTTAAAATCCGAGTAAAATGTTGCAGGACCTTGCTCTTGCGCTGCGTCTTCAGGCGCTTGATCGCAAGATCGCGAGTCTCGAAAATGAGATCGCGACACTACCCAAACACATCGCAGAAATTGAAAAACGCTTGGAGTCGCACACCCGACGGCTCGAGATCGACCGCGCTGCTTTGACCGCAAACCAGCGAGACCGCAAGAAGCTCGAAGGCGACATTCAGATTCACGAGCAGAAGATTTCAAAGTTGAAGGATCAGACGCTCGTAGTCAAGACAAACGAGCAGTACAAAGCTCTGCAGAACGAAATCGCGTACATAGAGGCCGAAATCCGGACAGCCGAAGATAAGATTCTGGATTTTATGGAGCAGTCGGAGCCGCTCGACAAGAACGTCAAAAAGGCCGAGACGGAATTAAAGCAGGAACAGCAGCACGTCGAAGCGGAGAAAAAGAGCGCGCACGAGCGCACAGATCTCGACCAGAAAGAATTGGCCGTTGAACGCAGCGAGCGGAAGAGCTTGGCTGAGCAGATGACGACGGAGATTTACACCGAGTACGAACGCATCCGAAAAAAGACGAAAAATACTCCCATAGCGGACGCTACCGAGGGCCGGTGTTCAGCCTGCCAGATTGTGCTCCGCCCACAGTTCTTTCAGGACTTGCGTAAAGGCGATAAGATCATGAGTTGTGAAAGCTGCGGGCGCTTTCTAACCTACAATCCCGTAATTGATGTTGAAAGCGACTTGGCGGCATCGCACCAGATCGCATAACGCGCCGGTAAAGATTTCAAGAAATCGGTTTGATATCCTCACGGCTTCGGCCGCTCGATTGGCCGGTATCCGCGTTCTCATCTTGGGAGTACACGCTATATGAGGGTCTTCGATAGTTCCGATATTCGGAACGTGGCGTTAATAGGGCACGGTCATTGCGGAAAAACATCACTGACTTCCGCAATGCTGTTTACGGCGGGCGCAACAGACCGCCATCTTAAAGCCGATGAAGGCAATACGATCACGGATTTCGACGAAGAAGAGGTCGTTCGAAAACTGACCATCGCTTCAGCGATTGCCGCATTCCCGTGGCAAAAGGCCAAAATTAACGCGATCGATACGCCCGGCTACAATCTTTTCCTCAACGATACGCGGTCTGCGCTGATCTCCGCCGATGCCGTCACGGTGTTGCTGGATGGAGTGGCGGGCGTTGAAGTATCGACGGAAAAGGTCTGGAATTTTGCGGAGGAGTTCAAGCTGCCAGCGGCGATTGTGGTCAACAAACTCGATCGCGAGCGGTCTTCGTTTGATCGGACACTGGAGAACGCCCAGGAACGCTTCGGCAGGGCGGCGGTTCCGGTCCACCTTCCGGTTGGAAGCGAGAAGAACTTCACCGGAATTATCGATCTGATTCGAATGCGCTCTTACTTCTATAAACCGGGCGGAGACGGGAAGGCGAGTGAAGCAGATATTTCTTCATCGGAGAAGGATCGCGCGGATCAGGCGCATGAAGCTCTTGTCGAGATGATCGCCGAAGGAAACGACGAACTGATGGAGGAGTTCTTCGCGACGGGTACTCTACCCGTTGAACACATTGTCACTGGATTGCAGGAAGCGGTCCGGCAGCGGCGCATTTTTCCAGTTTTGTGCGCAGCGGCTTCGCAAAACATCGGGACAGATCTGCTGATGAACTTTATTGCGGAGATTTTCCCCTCGCCACTGGAAGGCCCGGAGCGGCCGGCGCTCCAGAATGGAAACGAAATCAGCAAGGGCATATTGGCGGGCGGATCTCCATCGATTTTTGTCTTCAAAACCGCGGCTGACCCATTTGCCGGACGAGTATCGTATTTCAAAGTGATGTCCGGAGTGATGAAGGACGACGCGCACTTAACGAACGTTCGATCCAACGTTAATGAACGGCTGGCTCATATCGCGACGCCGTTTGGAAAATCGTTGCAGCCCATAACGGAGCTGCGGGCCGGCGATATTGGAGCAGTTGCGAAATTAAAAGAGACCCTTACGGGCGATACGCTTTGCGAAAAGACAAACTGCGTCACGTTTAAGGCGGTTGAGTTGCCGGAACCCTCGATCGGCTATGCGATTTCAGCGAAAACGCGGAATGATGAGGACCGGCTGAGCACCGCGCTTTCGAAAATTCTGGAAGAAGACCGATCGCTGCGATTCTATCGAGACCCGCAGACGAAGGAATTTCTGCTCGCTGGTAATGGGCAACAGCATGTGGAGATCGTAGTCAGCCGGTTGAAGCGGCGCTATGGCGTGGAAGTTGAGCTAAAGGCGCCGAAAATTCCTTATCGCGAGACGGTGCGTGGCACCGCGGAGGTGCAGGGGCGGCACAAGAAGCAGACTGGAGGTCACGGCCAGTTCGGAGATTGCTGGATCCGAATTGAACCGCTGCCGAGAGGCGAAAAATTCCAGTTCGTGAACGATATCTTTGGCGGGTCGATTCCAAGGCAGTATATTCCCGCGGTCGAAAAAGGTATTCTCGAAGCGGCCGAGCAAGGATTCATGGCTGGATTCCCGGTGACCGACTTCAAGGTCACCCTTTACGACGGCTCCTACCACGATGTCGATTCTTCGGAAATGGCGTTTAAACTAGCTGGCCGGAAGGCGTTTCGAGCCGCTATGCAACAGGCCAAGCCGGCGCTGCTAGAGCCGATCATGCAAGTGGATGTCGAGACGCCGACCGATTTTGCCGGCGACCTGATGAGCGATTTCAATGGCCGGCGCGGACGCATCCTTGGCATGGACATAAAGGGGACTATGCAAACGATTCGGGCGCAAGTACCCATGTCGGAGATGCTGAATTACCAGAACGATCTCATCTCGAAAACGCAGGGGCGCGCTTCATTTCACATGGAATTCGACCACTACGATTACGTGCCTACGCCGCAGGCAGACAAGATCATTTCCGCCGCCAAGGCGCATATGCGGGTTGAAGAGGAAGAATAGCGGCGATTCTCTACTGCGAGCCCGAAAACCCGATCGAAGAGTCGCCGCATTTTGAGCTGAAGATCCAATAGTTCGCTATCAAGATTCGCGGGATCTGTACGTTTACCGGTCCAGCGATACATCAGCTCCGCGATCATTTCGCGCCGATCCGGCGATCCGGGGAGCCGTTCCTCCGCCCTTCCAGTGACGATCCGCACGGCGTGATCAAGCGCGCGGAAGTGCTTTGTGGCGCCTTCGAGAAATTCGGCATCCGGCCGCTCAAGGTGGCCCATCTTCTCGACGATATCGATCCGCTCGGGCGTATTCAAGCTCTTATAAAACAATCCCGCGCCCTTGAGACGGAGATACATCAGAATGAAATCTGCATCGTAATAGCCGCCTTCCGCGGCTTTCAGAGGCGTAACCTGCCCTTGCTCGCGCTGGAGACGAAGGCGCATCTGACGCAGATCCTGTTTCGATCGGCCACCCTGACCGTAGCGGCGCCAATCGACCTGCTGCAATTCATTCAGGAAATTAGTAGCGCGATCGATATCGCCGGCGACACCGCGCGCCTTCATATAGGCGATCCCTTCCCATGCCTCGGCTTTATTCGCGAAGTATTCGACGTACTTGGATTCGGTCTGGACTAGCATGCCTTCGCGGCCATTGGGACGCAGCCGCGTGTCGAGCGACAGCAAGGTTCCGGCGCCACTGTATGCGGTCAGAATGTCGATCAAATGTTCGGCGACGCGTATCCAGAAGCGCTGTCGCGGGGCCTCGCTATCGGGAATAATAAAGAGTACATCGGCATCGGAGCCCAAATCGAATTCACGCATGCCCAGCCTTCCGAGAGCCACTACCATCATTTCGTTCTGGGGCTCCTGAAACGGCTTCTCCGCGGTGGCATGAGAACGGGCGTGGGCAAGTCCGCGCTCATGGGCGACACGATACGCGCGTGCTATGACGAATTCCGCCAGAGCCGAAGTACTATCGAGAGTTTGGAAAATTGGTTCGGGTAAACATACGCTGCCAACCTGGATTCGAAGCATTTCGCGGCGAAAGAAGCGCCGCAGGCCATCGAGGTCGTTCAGCGGAGCCGCGAGGCCCTCAAAGGCCCAACGCTTGTTCGGGTGATCCGCCGTCCGCCGAATCTCTTCGAGAAGCTCCGGTGAGCCAAATATCTGTTCGGCGAGATATGGACTGAGCTCAAAAATTTGTGCAAGCCACTCCGCCAGAACCGGGTGATCGTTAATCAGCTCGAGCTGTTGCGGGTTATTTAGCAGCCGCTCCAGAAATGCAGCAAGTTTATTTTCGGAGCGTAGAATCCCGCGGCCGCGGAGGAAATTCGCGACCTCAGGCGCTTTGCTCACAAGAGCCGAAACGAGTTCCGGTGAGATTCCGTTAACAACATGTTCATCCGCTTTCGATGGAGCATCTATTGCAAAGGGAGCGACAGATTGCACGTGGGTGTACTGTAATGGCCGTTGCGCGTGCACGATGCGTTCATAAATGGTTTGGACGTCTTCCAGATGCTGGTTCAGATTCCCCAGAAGTTCCGCCGAAGCGCTGAGGCGATTACTGGGCGATGGAAGAACCGGCAGCATCCTTCGGGCAATTCGTTCCAGGTCGGCTGGATCGGAAGGTAGCGAGTGGGTCTGGCGATCGTCTTCGAGCTGAAGAAGGTGTTCGAGGCGGCGGAGAAAACAGTACGCGCCCAGCAGGCGGGCATGTTCCGTCTGAGATAGAAGATCCTTGTCGCGCAAGCGCGATAAGGCGAGAAGCGTGCCGCCGTTGCGCACCGCATTTTCACGCGCGCCATGCAGGCGTTGCAGGCACTGCACCAAGAACTCTATATCTCGAATGCCGCCGGGCGCGAGCTTTACGTCAAGATCATTTTTGCGGAGTTTCTTCCGGCCCAGTTTCTCCGCGATTCGGTCTCTTGTCTCGGACATTGTCTCGATGGTCGAGAAATCGAGGCTGGTGGAATAGATGAATGGTTCAACGAAATCCAATAGTCTGCGCCCGAGGCCCTCATCACCGGCAGCGGTACGCGCCTTGATGAGCATCTGCAGTTCCCAATCCCGGGCACGCATCGAGTAGTACTCCTTCGCTGCGTCGATCGAAACACAAACTTCACCCAGACTGCCTTCCGGGCGGAGCCGCAGGTCAACGCGGTAACAGATCCCCGCCGCAGTGTAGGAAGAGAGCAAATTGGTGAGCTGGTTGGCTACTTTCTTGAAAAATTCCCGATTAGTGATTTTATGGTGACCGGATGTTTCGCCGTTTCCTTCGTAGATGAACATCAGATCAATATCTGAGCTGTAATTTAGCTCCCGGCCGCCGAGTTTCCCAAGAGCAATGACTGAAAACAAAGCAGGGCCGGCGGATTCAGACGGGCAGCCAGGCGCGCCATATCGGGACTGGAGGTCGCGGGTGACACTGGCGAGCGCGCGGTCAAGAACAGCATCCGCCAAATTGGACAGCTCTTCCGTGATTTCGGGGAGCGGCGCAAACTGGAGTCGATCCCGAAGAGTAATTCGAAGAAGCTCTTTACGACGAAACAAGGCAAATTCCTGCGCGCTTGCTGTGTCGACTCGCGCCTCGTGCAGGAAGTCGTCGAATCGCGCTTTATATTTTTCGATCGCGAATGTCGATTGAAGCTCGTCGACGGTGACGATCCAGTCGGGATGGCGAAGAAGCTCCTCCGAAAGGAAACGGCTGGTGCCGAAGATGGCTCTTAGCCAGCACAACCGCTCCGGGTCGAGAGTCAGGGCGGAAAGGACTTGCGGGATACCGGGATTCAAATTCATCCAGGTAGTGCGACACTCGCGGATCAGGCAGATCGGCCGGATAGGAGAGAGGCGCTTCGTCTAACTGGGACGGCATAATCCACACTGCGGCGCGGAATTGGGCCGCCTAGACATCGTGGTCTACGGCCTCGATTATATCGTCGGGCCTGATGCCTCCGAGCTGACGGTGCCGCGTTGAGTCATTGAGAATTAACCTCCGAGCACAACGGGTCGCTGTTCTCTACAGGATTGATAGATGGAAACGACGACCTCCAATGCGCGGTAGCCGTCCTCGCCGCTGATTAGGGGCCGCCGATGACTTCTGATCGCATCGGCGAAATCGAGAAACTGGCGCTCAAATGATGTAAGGGTAATCGCCATAGGATCAGACGCTCCGGATGCGGTCGATTGCGATATGGGCGCCGGATCGAGCGCGTTGGCTTCTAAGTCGTCCATCGCGTCCCAGGTGCTGAGGCGGTCGCCCGTAATAACCGCCGTACCTTTAGTGCCATGGATCTCGATACGTTCGCTGTAGCCGGGCCAGAACGCGGTCGAGGCTTGGATCGCGCCCGTGGCGCCCGACTCATATCGCATGAGCGCATTGACGATGTCTTCCGATTCAATCTTGTGCCGAGCGCCAAGCTGCCACATGCCGGAAACTGCCGAAACGGGTCCGATGAGATACAAAAGGAGATCGACTTGATGAACTGCCTGGTTGATCAGCGCTCCCCCGCCCTCGGTTTGCCAACTGCCTTTGATTGGGCGCGAGTAGTATTCATCCGTTCGGAACCACTTGACGTATGCATCGGCCTGAAGAATTCGGCCAAGACGACCGGCGGCGAGGGCGCGCTTTAGAAAAATAGTCGCGTCGTCGAAGCGATGTTGACTCACGACACCGAGGGTAATATTGGCATGGCGCGCGGTTTGCACGATCCTGCGGGCAATGTCCACATTGGTTGCAATTGGTTTTTGGAGTTGGATGGAGCGGCCTAGTTCCGCGCAGATCGTGACAGGTTCAAGATGAAAATCCGGGAAGGTGCAAACGTCGATGAAATCCAGACCGGGGTAGCGACAAAGAGTCGCGTAATCTGAAACGAAATCCAGGTTCCATTTCGCTGCGAACTCCCGGCCGCGAGCCTCGGTTTTGTTGGCGCAGGCGACTACGTTAAAGCCGATGTTTCTGTACGCCTGCGCGTGCTTCTGTGCAATTGCACCGGTACCGAGAATTCCGACTCTCATGTATCAGAGATATTGTCGAACACTATTGCTGAATGTGAATGAGATCGTGGGAATCACCGCCACTGACGTGGTCGTCCCAGCGTGTTTCTCCATTCCGCCTTCTTAGGCGGTTCGCGGCATTGCCTATGGAAAGAGATCCCCTGATCAAGTGTTTCGCCTGGAGCGGGCCCACAACGTTGAGATTGCCGAGCCAGTGCATGCCCATGCTCATAGAGCAGCCACATTCGGAACAGTCTGGAGATCCTCCAAAAACGCAGGGCTCTACCTTCGTGCGGAGATCGGCAGTGTAGTTAACAGAGAGCTTCGAGAATAGACAGTCAGAAGGACGCGGCGGTGGGTTAACGAATGCTTCCATCAATCCCGAATGCATCGTGAGTTTGGAATATTTCTTGCCTACGCCGCGGAAATAGGATGCCAACTGCTTCCGATTGTCCGGAGTCAACCGCTCCGCGGAATGTTCATCCAGCTTGCGGAGTATACACGCTTACCCAAATCCGGTTCACTTCCGGCCTGGCATTCCAAAACTCCAGGTAGCGATCCATGTAGCCTGGCCGTTCAATGTTACTGCGAACAACGGTCCAGTGAATATTGACCTTTCGCCGCGCAATGTTTCGCAAGATGCGCTCGTAAGTAGCCGGTTCGCGACGCACATCGTGATCTTCCGGATTGCCGTCGACAGAAACGGCAATGGTCACGCGAGGAAGGCTAGTCCATTCCGCGGGGATTGGTATCACGCCGCTGGTGACGATCAAAGTGTAAACGCCGCGGCGGCTCAGTTGCGGAAGCAGCTTGCTCAGTTCGCGATGACGCATAAGCGGCTCGCCACCCACGAGAGACACCTGGAGGGGCCCGTGCTCATCTACCAGCCCCAGAACGCGGCGAATAAGATCGTCTCCGCGATAATCGCTCACGTTGCGCAGATTCGGCCCGCCACTTCCCAGATGCGAATCGCCGTAAGCATAGCAACCCGGACAATGAAGCGGACACTCTCGCGTTATTTCGATCGAGAGCATAGGAACTTTACCGGTCAGTACTTTTCCCCACGACTGGAAAACATTGAGAAGTTCCATGCTACCCGTATCGTTGTGACGCGATGGACAGCCGCTTCGATTCAGATTTAGATGAATCTACAGAACCCAACCGAGAGTCACTTGGTACGTTCTCGGCGCGACCCAATGCGTGCCGCTGAATGTGGACAAGAAATTGTAGAGCGCCGCTTCGTTCGTGATGTTCACGACGGTGAATTTCAGCGTCGTCTTTATTTTCTCTTTGTGGAATAGGTTGTCGGTACCCAGGCCGATGTCAAAGATATTGCGAGGGGCAATGCGCGGCGGATTGTGATCGGGATTGAACGTCCCGGGCGCGGGGATGACGAGACGAGTAGCTCCGTAATTTCCTGAAGAGCACGAATTGATGTGATTGTAGACAGTAGCAAAGTCACTGCCACAATGAAAGCCGATCGTCGCTTGCTCATCGGCGTCAAGCGCCAGCGCATCGGCCAGATCTGTTACGGACCCGGCCACTTCGCCGCTATCGAAACGCCAGGTAAACATGCCCCACACTCCGTCTTTCCCATGCTGGTAACGAACATAGCTGGTTGACTGAAACGCCTGGTCGTGGTCGATCCGGAAGACACCCGTATCGAGTGGAGAATTGAAGATCAGGCCGCCGACTTCCGGACCGAAGAAGCGGGCTCGGGTATGTCCCAAGCTGCTGTAAGCCATGAAGCCATGCATATTCGTAGTAGAGACCTGTACATTTGCGCCGTCGAGCTTCGATTGCCGCCACTCGATGGGGAACGCAATCGAGGTATTGAACAGCGTGTCAAAGTCGAAGGCGTCTTTCGTGTATTTCCAGAAGTAGGTCGCATCCACTCGAAGAAACTTCATAATGGCTTGCTCCAGACCGACGGAGTACTGGTTGCGATGGCCGGGACGCAACGCCTGGCTTCCAAATGCGCCGAAGACATTCGAAGCCAAGCCACCCGCGCCAGTAGTGCTGGAGAGGACCAAATTCTCGTTGTACGGAGTCTCCATAGTACGGTTGTAAGAACCTCTTATGACGGTGTTTGTCGGCTTGAAAAGATAAGAGAATCCGAGACGCGGTTGAAGAAGATTGTCTGTGGAAATACCATCATAATTATCGAACCGGAGGCCCACGTTGAGTGTCAGATTCTTGATCGTCATCTGATCTTGCGCGTAGAAGGCTTGCTGGTTGATATTTGCGTTTCCATGAAAACTGAACGGAGTGCCTCCGCGCGTGAGGTCGAACGGAATTAAACCGGGCGAAAGACTCGGATTAGCGACAAATCCGAAGCTTCCGCAGGCGTTCGGATTGATCGGCGCAGGAGCTGTTACTGATGCTCCCCCTGTGGTAAGACAAACGGGATTGAAAGCCGGGTCGGTTATGCCCAACCCAAAATTCTCGATCAGGCGAGTCTGTGAAATCTCGGTGCCGATTTTGATGTCATGGATGCCTTTGGCATAAGAAAAATCAGCCCTGCTTCCCCAATTAGTCAAATGACGATCCTGGTTGATGGTGGCTGGAGCATCATCGAAGGGATCGCGGCTTGGATAGTAATTGAGATGGTCCTCACGGAAGAATGGGTCGATGGTCACGAGCGTACTCGCGCCAAAAGTGTGCTGGTATCCGAGCGCCAGATTAAGGGTTCTGGATTGCTGTCGCTGATCTTGCTGAAGCTGATCGTAGATGTTGGGAATCTGAAACCAATTCCGGGCGACGAAAGCGTTCAGGTGCAACGAATCGCGGCCATTAGGCACATAATCCGCTCGGTCCCAGATACTCTCCGTGTTGCCTTTGTCATGAAACGCCGTGAACTCAGGAGTATCGAGAAACCGTCCGGTGCGGCTTGAATCAGCGACTAGAAAATTGCCCCATTTCGCGCCACCTATTCCGAACGTTGCATCCTCCCCGACAGTTCCGAATGAGCCGTAGTATGCGTCGAAGCTCGCGTTCGGCTTTTGGCCCAGACCTGATTTCGTTACAGTATTCACGACAAGACTGGTTTTGTCGCCATATTCGGCGCCGATACCTGTGCTGATGATTTCAAGAGATTGGAAAGCGTTCGCAGGCAGTTGGGTGGAAAACACCTTATTCTGCTGATCGCTGATCGGCTGTCCATCCACGACATAGGTTGTTTCGCCATGATCTCCCTGCGGATGAAAGAATCCATTTGAATCGGCGACGACTCCGCCCGAGGTCATCGTGATCGTGTCACTGAGGCCCTGGCCGGAGGAAGAGATAGGCAGATCCGCCATTAGATTCTGAGTTACATCGGTGTGGGCGGAAGGAACGTTCTCAATTGTGTCCGGAGTCGCTTCCACATTGACGGTCTCACTAGCGCTGGCAAGCACGAGCGCAATTTTCACCTGAATCGGCACTTGCGTACGGACCGAAACATCTTCCGTGTAGGTCTGGAAACCGGACAGCACGACAGAAAGATGGTACTGGTTGGGAGGAATGTTAACGAGGCGAAAAACGCCATCGGCAGCCGTTTTTGCCGCTTCCTTAAAGTCGGTGACAACGTTCGTGATTGTGACCGTCAGCGCCGGCTACCAAGGCGCCACTTGGATCGGTTACGGTTCCTTGAATCGTGCCTCCACTGCCGGTTGCCTGGTTACAAACAGCCGGGCTGCAAAAGACGGCAACTAAGGCCAAGAGGAGCGCGGAGACGCGCACCGAGTTTGTTATTTCTTTCAAGCTAGAACTCCTTCTAATACGCACTACTACGTCCGGTTTCTAACATCAAAGAAGCCGGACAACCAACTAGAGCGGAAGGAGCGCGCCAGGAGGCGCCCGCGGTGTACGGATTGATCGCGGAGCATCGAGATCTACTGTGACAGGAGCCAGGGTGGCAGCCCGGTAGCTAATTGCGATCAGCGGTTTGCCTGCATCATAGTCGATCGCTACGGTATTCGAGCGATGACTGACGTGACAAATGAGACAGACTTCATGAGCGGAGCCGTGTTTATGGACTGGTCCCGCAAGGCAGGCAATCAGGACCACACACAAGCACACGAAAGCCAAAATGCGGGTAAACTGAGGCCGGAGTGCGCTCTTCTCCATTACTTCTATCTCGGATTATAGCGACAGACCTCGAACAGTCGCTCTCTTTGCGACCGCGCGAGCAACGTAACCTCTTTCAAGTAAGAAACAAATGCTGACAAATTTGTTTGAGTGTGCTTCAATAGGCCCATGCAGTCGAATAAAGCTTCGAAAAAGACACGTAAGGTCGCGGAAGAATCCGTGGCGGCAGCCCCTGAAACCAGCGTTCCAGGGAGAGGGTTGACCAGTTCGCGAACCCCGAAACCTTCCAGCGTTGAAAAAATCGAGACTAATGATTTAGGATCAGGGATGCATCGTCACAAGGTGGGCTCCGCAGTGCCCGATGAGCCGGTTACCGGCGAAGTTGGAATCAAATCCGTGCCGTCAGCCGCTCGAGTGGCTACACGCGAAGAGATCGCAAAGCTCGCATTTTCGTACTGGATCGCTCGCGGTTACGCGCACGGCTCGGCTGAACAGGATTGGCTGCGCGCTGAACAGGAACTTATCGGCCGCCGTTCCTAACGCATCTCTTCCGGGTAAACCCGGCAACCGAATTTTCAATTCGTTCGTCCAAACAGCGGGCAGCTATCGCGTGTTTGCAACGACTCACTAGCCTGAGCTACGCCCTTTAGTAATCTAGAATTTCTGGAGATATGAGCGACTCAGGTACCGGACTGAGCCTCCCTCCGGCCGGAACTGGGCCGGCAAAGGCAGAGCCACAGCGTTCACCGTTGATTAGCACGATCGCGTGGTTTCGCGATTTGATGTTGTCGGTTCTGATTGCTCTGCTCGTGATCCTTTTCCTCTACCGACCCGTGAAGGTGGAGGGCACAAGCATGATGCCAAGCCTCTTTGATCAGGAGCGCTTGTTCATCAATCAGTTCAGTTACAAGTTCGGCTTGGGGCAGATAAAGCGGGGCGATACCGTTGTCTTCTGGTTTCCAGAGGACACGACCAAGTCATACATTAAGCGGGTAATCGGGTTACCTGGCGACACAATCGCGGTTCAAGACGGCTGTGTGATCGTCAATGGAAAGCGGCTGGTCGAGAACTACGTTCCGCCGGAGTATCGGGACGACAGGCCGTATCCCCCAACGGTTGTGCCGCCGGGCGAGTATTTCGTACTAGGGGATCATCGAATTTCATCCAATGACAGCCGGGCTTGGGGCTTCGTTCCGAAGAACTACATTTACGGCAAAGCGGTATTCGTGTTCTGGCCACCGGACCGGATCGGCTCGGTCCATTAATCGCAGCTTTACGACCGTCGGCTCGCGAACCAGAGCACCAGGGAAACCAGAAGGCTGAGGACCAGACAAGTTAACCATGGAAAGTAAACTGTGGTGCTTTTACCACGCCAGATGATGTCTCCCGGCAAGCGTCCAAGTGGAAAATTCATTCTGTTCAGAAGCAATATCGCCTACCCCTAAACTGACCAGCACGAATCCAGCAAAGATCAACGCGCGGCCCAGATTCATCTATCTTGATCCTATCCAGTTGTTAAGCGCGGAGATTCCCGCGGGACGCTGCGTTACACTGGCCGCTGTAGCGCAAGCAATGGTGCAAAGCGCGGCATGTGCCAAGCGATGAGCCGGCGACGCTTGCCAGCTTCAGCATGAGCGAATTAAAAACATATCCTCCCATTCCCGAGTTTGTTTCCGGGGCCCACGTCAAAGGCATGGAAGCGTATCGAGAGTTGTACGATCGCGCGAAACGAGATCCCGAAAAGTTCTGGTCTGAGCTAGCAAGGAAAGAGCTCACCTGGTTCCATCCTTTTTCTAAAGCGATCGAGTGGGATCCGCCAAAGGCGAAGTGGTTCGTGGGAGGCCGCATCAATGCTTGCTATAACTGCGTAGACCGGCACCTTAAGACTTCCCGCAAGACCAAGCCTGCGCTGATTTGGGAGGGGGAACCCGGCGACCAGCGCACCATCACTTACGAAGAGCTTTATCATCTGGTGTCGCGTTTCGCGACGGTGCTGAAGCGATTGGGCTACCGGACAGGCGACCGCGCCATCATCTACATGCCGATGGTTCCCGAGCTTCCCATTGCGATGCTGGCATGTGCACGCCTGGGTATGACTCATTCAGTCGTATTTGGCGGATTTTCCGCGGAAGCGTTGAAAGCTCGCATCACGGATTTGAACGCACGGCTTGTGATTACAGCCGACGGCGGCTGGCGGCGCGCGAAAGAAGTGCGGCTGAAAGATACCGTCGATGAAGCTCTAAACGAATGCCCTGACGTTCGCAACGTCATCGTTTACAGACGAACCGGGTCGGCCGTTGCTATGCAGCCCGGCCGTGATGTTTGGTGGCATGAGCAGGATGAACAACTCACGGATGCCCCACCGCTCGAGCACAAAGCCGAGCATTGCGAAGCCCAGCACCTGGATTCAGAACATCCGCTGTACGTGCTGTACACATCGGGAACCACAGGCAAGCCGAAGGGGATTCTGCACACGACCGCCGGATACCTTTTGCAAACGGCAATGACGATGAAGTGGGTGTTCGATCTTCGAGAGAACGATATCTTCTGGTGCACGGCCGATATCGGCTGGGTGACGGGACACAGCTACATCGTGTATGGTCCGCTCACGGCTGGGGCTAGCGTGATCATGTACGAAGGCGCACCGGATTTTCCGGCCTTCGACCGCTTTTGGCAAATCATCGAGAAACACAAGGTCACGATTTTCTATACTTCCCCGACTGCAATTCGATCACTGGTGCGGCAAGGCGAGCAGTGGCCCAACGCGCACGATCTCTCGAGCTTGCGTCTCCTGGGTTCAGTGGGAGAACCGATCAATCCCGCGGCGTGGGAGTGGTACTACCGAGTGATCGGAAAAGAACGTTGTCCGATCGTCGATACCTGGTGGCAGACCGAAACCGGCGCCATTATGATCGCACCCATGCCGGGAGTCGCACCTCTCAAGCCGGGATCCGCGACGCTGCCGTTACCGGGAGTCGTACCCGACATCGTCGATACCCGCGGTGAACAAATGGGGAACAATCGGGAGGGTTACTTGATTATCCGAGAACCCTGGCCGAGCATGGTGCGGACGATCTGGGGCGATCCCAAACGATTTGAGGAACAGTACTGGTCGCGCGTTCCGGGCGCCTATTTCACAGGAGATGCGGCGCGACGCGACGAGGACGGTTACTACTGGATTCTGGGCCGCGTCGACGATGTAATGAATGTCAGCGGACACCGCCTTAGCACCATGGAAGTGGAGTCTGCGCTGGTTCACCATCGTGCCGTTGCGGAAGCGGCCGTGGTGGGCAAGCCTCACGAGATTACTGGTCAAGCAGTGTGCGCCTTCGTCACATTGAAGAAAGGCGATTGGAATCGTCAGGAGCTTGGGCTGGAACTGCGCCAGTGGGTCGCTCACGAGATTGGGCCCTTCGCGCGGCCGGATGAAATTCGATTCACAGATGCTCTACCAAAGACGCGAAGTGGGAAGATCATGCGGCGGCTTCTTCGTGAGATTGTGACGACAAATGCCGTTACCGGTGATGTCACCACGCTCGAAGATCTGACCGTTGTCTCGAAATTATCGACACAAAACGAAGAAGAGTAGCCTCATCCCGCCTACGGCATTACAATTATCAGCTCAATCTGCGGATTTGGAAAATCGGCTGGAACCCATGCTGCGAAGTTGCGCGAGCGCTTGATAGCCTCCCAGGCCGGTCCGTCCTGGTTGAGGCTAAAGTACTGGTAATTCAATTTCACTGGAATGGCGTTAGGCGGGACGGGCAAGTGCCGCATCTGTACGCCGGGGAGCGCATTACGGACCAGATGTTCCAGGTGGTTTGCTGAACACGCCTTGATCAACCGCGGGCCCTTTCCAATCAAATCGCCTTCGGGCATTTCGGCATTGATGGCCAGGTAAAGTTTCGTGTTTTGAAGATATTTATCTTCCTCGATCGGCGTGGCATAAATGGATGGACTCGTATTGCGGAGCGGAAGCGCTACGAAGTTGCTTGGAATGACCGTCTCGAGAAGGAATCGAACCTTGTCATCGAGATCGCTGATGCGCGGCCCTAATTCACGATGATCGTAAAGTGGTAAATCGCGCGGCAGGATTTTCGTAGAGAACGTTGTCAGTGCGCCACCCAGCGCATTCATTAAATTGAACAGGTTTTCGGGATGGCCCCGCCGCACCTCGAACAGGTGCCGCAGCGGCGGCAGAAAGGAATTAACGGTGTAGAGGAGCCAGAAATTCGCGATGTCTGAGGCCGTGAATTCAGCTAAGCCCTGACTCTTCTGACGCCGCATACCCGACAGAGCCGCGCTCTTCGCCGTCAGAATCTCAAGTAGACGGCGTGCGATGGACATGAGGTACTCGCTTGCTTTGATGTCCAGCACCGGTGGAATGAAGTTGGGGTCGAGCTGCAAGATGCCGCTATCGGTGCGGGTCACACGCGCGATTTTCATGGCCGGAATCCCTTCCCGCGCCTCGCGGTCCACCAAAAGCCGGAAGTTCTTGCGGGCAATCTGCACGGGGCGCTCTATCTGCGACGCATTCTCATCGCGCAAATAGGCCACTTCGGCCGAATAGCGAGTATCGGCCTCCTGCGTCGCCGAGGTCGCTACGTTTACGTGCCCGTATCGCCAGGCCGGCACTGCCAAGAAGATATCGACCGTCTCACGGGTCGGATCAAAATAGGAAGCGAGAGGCTTCGGGGCCGGAGCGGTATCGCTCTCGGGAATGTCGAAGATAAGCCCATCGGGAAACAGGCCCGATGCCGAATCGATCGCCAGATGCCCCGCCGCGAGCGCTTCGCGATTGATCGTGAGCGTTCGAAAACCCCAGGGAGAAAAATTCAGTCCGTCGACACGGAACTGCAGGAGGTCTTCATGAAAGACATCCTGTGCCTGCATATGTTGGGGCGAAAGGAAAGTGCCCTTCGCCCAGACTACCGGTTGAAGTCGGCGCATGATCTTACTGGATGACTGTAAGCATACAGTCTCCCAAAACTGCGGGGACGCCAAATTGTTCGCCAACGCCGCGATTACGAATTGATCATCACCATCGGCGCGGAGATGGAGATCGAAGCCGGCGTCATCTCAATGCTGCTCGCACCGCAAGAAATCGTGACACCGCTTAAGCCGCTAATGGTGATGCTGCCTACAGAAGCTTGAATAGTGATATTGCCAAGGTCGGCTTGGGTCGAAATGTTTCCCATATCGGCGCTCGTTGAAATGTTGCCCATGCTGGCAGTAGTCGAAATATTTCCCATGCTGGCGGTGGTCGAAATATTTCCCTGCTGAGCCGTTTGCGAGATATTTCCCTGCTTCACAGTCTCGGACAGATTGCCCATGATCGAAATCGTGCGTTTTCCTTGCTGGACGTCGATTGAATCATCGCCCGTCTCCACGGTTCGCGAATCGTTCACGTGAATCGTTGTCGTACGACTGTTCTTAACAGTGCGCGTCTCGTCATGCTTAATCAGCGAATTCCAATCCTTTTCCGCCTGAATATAGATTTCCTCGGAACCGATCTTGTCCTCCAGCCGCAGCATGTTGTAGTTCGAGGAACCACCACCCGAACTACTATGAGTCAAGATGCCGCTCTGCGTCTTGTTATCTGGTAACGAAAAAATCGGCAGGTTCTGCGAGTTGTAGACGCTGCCGACGACAACCGGGCAGTCCGGATCTCCTTCGAGAAACGCCACCGCGACTTCATCGCCGGTCCGAGGCAGCCACTGGTGTCCCCACGATTTGCCGGCCCAGGGCTGAACCACACGCAGCCAGCAGGCGCTCTTGGCGTCGCGATCCCACGGGAATCTGACGCGAACACGGCCGTACTTGTCGGGCCAGATCTCTTCCGTATTGCCAGACTGGCTTTCGTCAATCACCAGCGCCGTATGCAAACCAAGCACCACAGGCCTCGCAGTGCGGTCCACTTGTTTGAAAGGTACTGCGGCATCAATGCACTTGAATGTATTTTCGTAGGCAGTTTCCGCCGCATCTTGATTCCGATAGGCTGGCTGTTGAAGTGCTTGGTGTATCACTCCAGTAAGAAGATAGCTGCCCGCGGCAGTTCCGCCGGTTACGGTGATCTTGTACCCGGAAGTGAAAGCTCGGCAAAGCGATTCGCCGCTAATGACGACTCGATTCGCTTCCTGTTCCTCGATGCGCAAAGTCGCCAGTTTCTCTCCTTCTGGCTGAACGGACCCGAGGCGCGCTTGGGGAGCGTTGAATTTCTTCGCGTAGTCGCCGGGATAATCGAAGATTTCGAAGCTTTTTCCCTCGGTGCAGACTACATTGGACACCTCCGTAATCTCTAATTGATTAGCCGGCATCTCATGGTGATAGTCCCGAGTGGTCCATTTGCCTGAGTGAATCTTTTCCTCGACAGACCACACGCGAATCGTATCTTCCAGGTTCTTTACCCCGGTCACGGGCGAATACGCGAAACTCGACTGATTCGGTAAGGCTTTATAGCAGCTGGTGGCGTCCCCAAGAACCATCGTGTGTTTGCCATCTTCATGCTCGAAATAGTAGTAGATGCCCTCCGCTTCCATGATTCGGCTCAGAAAGGCGAAATCCGTCTCGCGGTACTGGACACAGTAGTCCCACTCCGTATAGGTCTTTGTGAGACTGGCCTGGAACTGCGCGCTGAATCCGCATTTCGAGACCACCTGCTGAATGATGTCCGGAACAGTCATGTTCGAAAAAATCCAACAGTTCGAGGTCAGCGAAAGAAGAGAAAACCAAGGAACCACGATTGCTGAATAGTGAGCGAACTCGTCATCCTGAGCGCCGGTGCTAAAGCTCTCGCAAATGCCGTTGATGTATTTCTCTTTGTCGTCTTCAAGGGCGATGCGTATGGTAAACGGCTGGCCGACCAGGTCGTGTGGATTCACTTGAGCCGGATAGCCGCTCTTAACATCCGCGACCAGATCGAGAGCAAATCGAAATGGCCGCGAGACAGCTTCTTCGCCGGAAAGGCGATTTAGCAAAAGTACGTCTTCTCCAGCCGGTGTGGTAACTGCGAGCAGCCTGTTTGCCTGTGTTATTTCGGCCATGCGCCCTCTGATGAATTCTCAGCGCCGCCGGTCTGGGCGGCGCCTATCTGAGTTGCTAGGGACGAGTTCTCTTGAACGCGCTCCACTAGCTATTTACATGCCCAATATGCGTCAGGCATATTGGAAAGCCCCTTCGGCTCCGATGCTAACGCCGATAGAGGTTATTTTCTGGCCTTCCGCGATACTCGTCAGTACACGGCGTGAAATATCGGGGAGCAGCGTGTTCGTCAGGATGTTGTCTACATTGCGCGCTCCGCTCTCAACCTCCGTACATCGTTTGGCGACTTCATCCACCACGCTGCGGTCATAATCGAGCTGAATGTTGTGATTCTCCTGAATGCGGCGCTTAATTTTGCCGAGTTTTAGCTCAATAATTTTTTTCAGATTCTCGTCGCGCACCGGATAGTAGGGAATGAGCACCATGCGCCCTAGAAACGCGGGCTTGAAGATCTTATTCAATTCCGGCTTGATTGCTTTCAGAATGCCCTCGGAACTGGGCATCGTTTCAGGATCGGCCGTCAGTTTTGCCAACTGATCTGTACAGGCGTTAGTAGTCAGAATGATAATCGTGTTTTTAAAGTCGATTTCGCGGCCTTCGCCGTCCTCCATCCTGCCCTTGTCGAACACCTGATAAAAGAGCTCAAGCACGTCCGGGTGGGCCTTCTCGACTTCATCGAGCAACACGACCGCGTAAGGCCGCCGGCGAACAGCCTCCGTCAACACGCCGCCTTCGCCATAGCCCACGTATCCGGGAGGTGAGCCCTTCAGTGTAGAGACGGTGTGGGCTTCCTGGAACTCCGACATGTTGATGGTAATCAGATTGTGCTCGCCACCATATAGAAGATCGGACAAGGCGAGGGCGGTCTCCGTCTTCCCTACCCCGCTGGGTCCCACCAGCATAAACACTCCCAGCGGCTTGCCGGGATCGTCCAGACTTGCGCGCCCGGTCTGAATTCTTTGCCCGATCAGCGATAACGATTGATCCTGCCCGATGACGCGGCGCCCCAAATGCTTCTCGAGCTCAAGGACCGTGCCGATCTCATCCTTGATCATTTTGCCCAGCGGAATGCCGGTCCACGCGGAGATCACTTGTCCGACGATCTGCTCGTCCACGCAGACTTGAGTTAGTGCGGTTTCACCCTGAACTTGCTGCAGTTCCTCATTGAGCTGAGCCAATTTCTGCCGCAAAGCCGCAGCCCCATTCGCTTCGGCCGTTGCCACCCCTACTGCCGGTTGGCTGGCTGTCGCGGTTGCCGCATGTGGTTCAGTACGCGTACCGACTCCACCTTGTGAGCCGCCATTGGAAACATTGGCCCCCGCGGCGCGCGAGCCCTCGGCATGAGACTCTAGTTGACCCCGCAGATCTCGGATCTGCTCCACCAGGCCCTTGGTCTTGTCCCATTTGCCCTGCAACTCCTCGAGGATTTGCTCGATCGAAGCGCGCTGCGCAAGGAGTTGCTCGATGCGTTCACCATGATCGGCGCCAGTGGCCGCCTCGCGGCGCAAAATTCGCTCCTGCACTTCAAGGTCATCCAGTTGCCGCTTTAAATCTTCGATGATGGACGGAGTCGCGTTTTGCCCTAAAGCCAGACGGGCGCAGGCCGTATCTAACACGCTAACCGCCTTATCCGGAAGCTGCCGCCCCGCCAGATAGCGATGCGAGAGTCTTACGGCGGCGTTAACGCCCTCATCCAGAATGCGCACTTGATGATGCTTTTCGAGCGCGCCTACGATGCCGCGCATCATCACCATGCATTGCGCTTCCGAAGGCTCTTCGACCTTCACTACCTGAAAGCGGCGGGCGAGAGCCGGATCTTTTTCGAAATACTTTTTATACTCGGACCAAGTGGTCGCGGCGATGGTGCGCAGTTCGCCTCTCGCGAGCGCAGGTTTCAAGAGATTGGCGGCGTCGTTTTGACCCGCTTGGCCGCCTGCCCCGATCATTGTATGTGCTTCGTCGATGAATAAAATAATCGGTACCGGGGACTTCTTGACTTCTTCGATAAGTCCTTTCAGCCTGTTCTCAAATTCACCTTTGATGCCCGCTCCGGCCTGCAAGAGCGCCAAATCCAGGGTACGAACAACAACCTTCCGTAGCGGAGGAGGAACGTCGCCCTGCGCGACACGCATCGCAAAACCTTCGACAACCGCCGTTTTGCCGACGCCCGCTTCGCCGGTCAGAATCGGGTTGTTCTGGCGCCGCCGCATCAGGATGTCGATAATCTGGCGGATCTCCACATCACGGCCGAGTACCGTGTCGATTTTCCCGCGCTTTGCGTTTTCGGTAAGGTTGACGGTGAATTGATCCAGATTAGGAGTCTTGCCTCCGCCTGCCTGCGGTGCGCCGGCTGCAGTCGCGCCCGACGCGCCGGCGGCCTGAGCCGTCGCGGCATCCTCCGGTGAAGCAGCTACAATCGAACTGAAATCGCGACGCAATACCTCGGGCTGAATGGCTTCCAGCTCCCGGCATGAGTCCCGAACTACTCGCGACAGCTCTTCATCCGATACCAGGGCCAACACCGCGAAGCCCGAACGAATCTGCCCGGCCCCGTACTCCAGCGACCCGAGGCTCCACGCACTTGAAAAGAGTTTCACCAAATAGGGGCTGAAGGAAGGTGTGCGCGCGTTTCCCGTCTTCAACTTATCGAGCGCTCGATTCAATTGAGCCGTGAAGCGGGACTTGTCGATCCCAAAGTGCTTTAGGATATGAGTCAAGTCGTTGTCTTGCTGGTCGAGCAGCTTCAGTAAGAGGTGCTCGATTTCGATGTCATAGTGAGTCCGGGACAAACACAGACCCGCGGCGGCTTCCGTCGCAGTCCGGGTCGCATCGTTCATTTTCCCAATAACCGCTTTTAGATTTACGTTCATAATTCCCTTTTCTTTTCTTCCGCACTTGAACCCAGATCGGAACCGATAGCGTACTTTAGAGTTGCAAGATCGTCTCCGAAGGATTGTATTCCAATTTGCGAGTTTTGGACCAGCTTACCCAGCCTAATTGAGGCGCTGCGTTACCGGAGCTACCAAGTTCGAGGTCCGGCACATCCTCGCGGGCAAGAATGAGCTGCAGTTCGAAATCAAGTTCATCGCCGGCAAAAAAGCGCACCATTTCCCGCATACGCCCGTACAATTCTCCTGTTGGCAGAAAGGCCAGGTAATCGTTTAGCCGAAGCGGACCCACGATCACGCGAACGCGCGATTGCTGGTCCCATACTTCATCGCCAATAGTAGCGCCGAACCCAAGCTGTGAAGAGTCGCTGGGCTCATCGTCAAGTGCGCACTGTGCGCCCGGGTCTAGACGATACCAGGCTCCCAAAAACTGCTCGATCTCTACTTTCACTCCGAAATAATCCGTCAGGATCAGCCGAAGCCCTTCCGCGCTTCGAGGCTGCTGTGCCAAGAGACCAGCGTAGAAGAGTAGGGACTGATCGGGCAACTGCTGCCGGTCCTGTAGTCCCGGCGTGCCCAGCCCGATAACATCCATCAGATAATGCGAGAACTTGTCATCTTCACCCTGCTCGAAGGCGACTGGGAAGCGATACTTCTGCCAGGCTCGGTAGAAAAGCGAAATAAAGCGATGATGAAAGATATCGAGAAAGTCTCGCAGCGCGGGATCGCGAGCCATGACGCGGTCCGCCACTAGCTCGGTGTAGTAAAGAGGCAGAACGCCAAGGGGCCCTATCGTCCCCATGAAATTCACGCGCATCATAGGCGGCGCATCTTCGCGCCGCTCCAGTTCATGGATCTGGCTGGCGGGAAACGCAAGCGACGGACGAGCGCCGAAACGGACAATCTCCGACCGCGGTGTCTGGAAATGACCGACGCTGCTGCGGTTCGGATAGAAACGGCGTATCAGCCTTACTGCTTGGAAAAACTCGAATGAGTACGGCTCCGCAAAGAGCCGGTCTTCCAGATTTTTTCGCTTCAAAGGAGGATTCGCTGCCCCGCCCGTGGCTGCCATTGGCGCAGGACCTCCTTTCGCTGTTTCGTACGAACAGCAAGTTGGCTGAAGCTGTTCAACGAAACGTAAAGGCCGAGAAAGTGTTCCAAAATCGACGCGAACAGGAATACGCTACCCGCGAAAGTCTCCTCATCGAATTCGAGGTCTACCTGAATTCCGCGCGCGAAGCTGATACCGTGTTCGGAGACCACCCGGGCAAAGTGCTTACGGCTCTGTATATCGGAAATGCTCGATATCTGCTGATCGATGGCCTTCAAATCCCCGAAATTATAAAGTTTGAGAATTTCCTGTAGCGCACCCCGGCCCTCCTCGACGAGCGAGAGATAGTTCAGGGACAGATGCGAAATCAGCCGCCAAGCTAACCCTTGTCCCAGCGGAGGCCGCAGGCTGCTGGTCGGCTTTTGTAGCGCCGCAATGCGCTTCACCGGTGAACTCTCTTGCAAATCGAAATCTCCCGCATCGACGCTCAGCTGAAGACGGGTAGGAAGATCGCGATTTGTACACGTACACTGCACCGTCAAAGTGTCTTCGCCCAAGCTCGCCGCTTTACCCGAAATGTCGACCAGTGAAATATACATATCTGTGCCGGGATCGTTCGGCATGTTGGAAGGACGCCGCGTAGCGTACCAAAACGTCTGGCTACCGCGCGTGCGGCCGTGGTGACTCGAATAGAACGGTTCGTAGTCCGTCACCTCGCGGCGATTCGGACTTGACGATCGCACCTCGTCAATCGAAAAAACCTCATACGAGCTCGGCCACCGGAATCTTGGAGTAACCGGATATTCAAACCTGGTCTGATTCAACAGAATAGGTTCGGCCTGCCGTTTGAACAGATTCACAATCGGTGTACAACCAAGTTTGAACGTGTTCTCGGTAAGCCCCAATTCGAGCGACTGCTGCCTCTCTTTCCGATCGAACCGTGAAATGACAAAGACGATCTCAACGCGATCTGTAAAACCGGCCGATGCAAGAGGCTGGAGATTGTTGATCTCGGCGAAAAAGAATTTTTCCGGAAGACTGAAATACTCCTGCACGATTCGGTAGCCGGTAAAGGAACGGCGCGGGAACGGAAGAATGGCTTCCTCATCACGGAAGCCCATCGCGCGAAGCGAGTTGGGTGGCAGCTCTATTGGCTGCCGGTCCGGCTCATTTGGATTGCGGAGCAGAATGCGCGCGCACTTGTTGAACAGGAGCTCATACAAGCGTCAGAATCAAAGCCCGTTCGCCGTTCAGGTACAGCCGCAGCGAATCAAGCGCCAGCATTTTGAACTGAACATCGGGGAAACAGGATAGCTCGACGCTACATACAGCTTCCGCGCCGGGCACCCGAACGGGGGGCTTCAGCAGCTCCGGTGCGGTCCACTTCGCCTGTGAGACCCGCAGGGGAGACACCATGGTGTCATAACAAGTGCGAAAACTGCACTGCGTCACGCCGTCGACGCGCACTCGCGAGTGCAGTAGGGTTTCGCGCGGGATTGGAACACTGGCCGCAAGCTTATCCTGCTTGGGGTCCACCTTAAATTCCACTACAGATAATGACGGAATGGGCCGCAGGTAATGCGGATAGAGCACGTTCAAAAGCGACTCCGAAATTTCTGGAAAGTCGTCGTCGATTTTCAGGTGAATGCGCGCCGCTAGAAACGCAAAGGCTTCGATCAGCCGCTCCACATGGGGATCGTCGGATCCATTCGGACCCAGCAGCAAGTGCGACGCAGCCGTAGCGTGTTTCTGAGCAAACTCCGCCGCGACCTGGCGGATGTATATGAGTTCGTTCTCGTAATACCGGTTCAGTTCATCGCGCACCGGTCTGCCCCCGGACTGTATACTCGCCGCTCGAGAGCTGCAACAGCGTGTCGAAGCTCACGGGCTCGGGATTCGGATCAATCCGTAATAAGCCTTCAATCACAAACCGAAGCAACGGTATTTTTTCCCCTTCGTTGTTGGCCAGTTGCACTCGGACGTTTATCAACCTCGGTTCGAATCTTGCGATTGCGGACTCGATGGATTGCGTCAGAAATTGTCGGTCCCGGTTGTCTTTTGCGCTTCGAGAGGTGATATCGGGAAGTCCATACATGTACAACGAATTCTGCAATTGCGAGCCTTCGTCCGCGACTTCGACAGGTTGCCGTGTGTTCAGAAGCCACTCCAAATCGCGGCGCACGGCATCCCTCAATTTCTGCAACGATCTCGATCGGCTGAGGGGCGGCCCCGGCACTTTCAGTTCGGGATCGATCAGACGGTCCAGAACCGAGAGTCCGACTGGGGCATCACCACGACTCCGCTGCATAAATGGAAGTTCCTACCCTAACTAACAAACCCTTCTTGCCGAAGCCAGGCGAGCGTCTCCGGATTGGCAGTTCCTGTATCGTCGGTGAGCGTGGCGGCCGGAAGCTGCGGGAAATCCAGCAGGAATGCCTTCAGTTCCGAGCGCAACGCCTTGGCGGCGCCGGCATAGCCGAGCTCATCGCAGGCCCGGATCGAATAACGCTGCAGATCGAGCCAACCGCGCCCGACAGCGCTGCCCATGGCGGTCTCGGCGGTCTCCAAAACGTTATTCCAGTTCTTGCCGGCAGCCGATGCCCTCAGCTTTACTCTTACATCCGAAGAGGGCGCGGGCAATTCAGTTGTCATGATATCGCCGGAAGCGCGAACCTCGCCCCAGCGCAGAGCACGTAACAAAAGATACGGAACCGGACTCGCCGGAATCTTCCGTCGCAAAAATTGCGCCGCAGCCAAAGCATGCAGTACGGCTTGATCGGAGCTCTTAATCTCGCCACCGGCGAATTGAGCCAAATCGATGCCCTTGCCTGCGCCGTCCCCAGCGGCAGCCGAATCTTGCTCCATCCCTTCAGCCGATTCTTCAGCGGCTTCAGGGCTGACTTCGATCGGATCCGGATCCTTCTCGAGTTTCTTTTTCAGCAGTGCCTGCGTGTCTCTGGAAACTTCAGTGAGAGCTGTGCGGAGTGGTCCGAAGGAAGGTGCGTCGCCGCTGAATTTTAATATTGCAGAGATCGTCAAGCGCCTGAATCGCTTCCAACGCCGCCTTGCAGTCGCCGTCTAGCTTCTTGTAAAACGGCTTCGGCGTGTCGTTGAAATCCTTGTCGAACTCTTCCAGCGTGGGCTTTTTTTCTTTTATCGCCGCCTCACGCGCCGCCTGTCGCTTTGCGTCGGCCCTGGCATCCGCTTCATACCCGAATGTCTTTGCTTCTTGATAAACGAACCAACTGAATTTTCGCTTTTCGACCAACGGAATGCTGCGGAGAGCGAAGCTCGGATCGAATGAAGAGCCGAGCCAATTTAGCGGCCGCATTCTCAGATCGGCATCGCCGTCTTCAATTTCGGGATAGACTGATTCCCAGAAACGATCCACCAGACCCGATCAAAAGCTGCAGCCCCTGAAACCAATCCCGCAATCTGATAGCGATAGAGCCACGACTCGGTCAGCCAGGCGGCTATCTGAAGATCCTTGCTTTTGTTGGTCAGAGCGTCTTCGGCAAGCTTGATGACTTTGTTGTGGTCGGTTGTTTTGGCATCGCGGCCGTAGTTCAGCTTGGCGACCACGGCCGGATCTTCCCGGCGGCGAGCCTCTTCCAGTTCGTCGTAAAGGACATAGCGCAGATCGGCTCCGCTCGGGTTCTCACCCGGAATCGGCTGCAAAAATTTCTCGATGTCGAAATCGGGCATGAAAGCCAATTGGCGGAGCCGCTAAACTGGCGGCGAGGCAATCGCCGGCGGATCGATCTCCAATTCCCGGATCTCCAGCACTGGGAACTCTTCCCCATCGACCAACAGATTCTTCAGTCCGAAAGGAGCAATCTCGCCATTTTCATCCTGGCACCATTCGCTGACCCTGCCAAGCCGGACTTCATCTTCCGGGTGCTGCCAGGAAAGCGGCGAAATAGCCGGGAAGAAAATTTCGCCGAGATCCCGCGAGCTGAACGTCGGGCCGGTGACGAGTTTGGCGGGAGCCCACAAAAGATCTCGAAGCCTGCGTGGGGCTTCCAAGCGAAGAGCGGCGATGTCTCGTAAACGAAATCCACATGTAATCGCCCGCCGCGAAGATTTCCAGCTTTTCGCCGATACGCGGATCCGCATCCGACAAGCTTTTGAATTGCTTGCCATTGAGCTTACCTGTCACAGCCGTCGCCGCGCCATTCACAACCTGTTTGGGAAAGTCTTTCCTCTCAAACATCTGCTGGCGAGTTCGCTCGGCGTTCAAAGCGGATTTGTAGAGCAGCGTGCCGAGGAATGAGTCCTTGCTTCCTTCCTTTTCGAGAATGTTTAATTGCTTGTCGGCGCGATCGTACTCGCCCGCAAAACAGAGCAGCTCGAACAGAAATGTTCGGCTGCGCTGATCTGCGGGATTGTCTTTCAGTTGGGTGCTCAAGGCCGATATAGCTTCGCGTGAGCTTACCGGCCTTGAGTAGATCCTGTGCGTTCATCGGAGCGATCTACGAAGTGGCTTCCGTATTCTTCGAAACGTCCCAGCCCGCCGGGATTTCAGTCTCCCACCTTGCCGGTCGAGTCCTGAGGCCAGTACGAAATCGTCAGACGACTTGCACGAAAGCGAAAGCGATTCCGACGGCTTGCCGCCGCCGGCTGCTCCGCCCCAACTGATACTGTCGACGAACACTTCCTTCATGTCGTACTGGTAATAAATCTGTGTCGTCTTATCGCCTGTGGCCTCGCGGACGATCATCTCGCCGGTCGCGATGTGCGTACCTTTGCAGCACGCAAGAAATAGCAGCGGAGACGCTTTGTCAAGCTGCTTTTGCAGGCTCAAGCTGCTGATATCCACTTTGCCTGCGCCGCTGCCTGTACCGAACGCCACGCTGGATGGGTTGGAGGCTCCGTTGCTGAAGCTGAAGATTTCAATCACTTCTCAGCCCCCTGCTTCTCCGATTCTCCGTCGATCTTATCCAACTTCAAAAAAATTTCGACTGCCATGTAAATTTGCTCCTCTGTGTAGTGCACACGAATACTCTAGCGAGTCTTGCGACCCGGTTAGTTGTTGGTACGAGTCTGCTGAGAGCTACTTAACCTTTAGCGGCTGGCAGATCCGCAACAAGACGTAGAGAGACGCCGATTTCATCCAACTGGAAATGTGGGCGTAAAAAGGCGACAGCGCGATAGACGCCTGGCTTGCCTGGCACTTCGACGACTTCGACCCGCGCTTCGCGCAGCGGGTTCTTTGCCTTGATCGCTTGCGACGCATCGTCGATTCCGACAACGTATTGATTGATCCACTTGTTCAAGAAGATCTCGACCTCTCCCCGCGAGGTAAAGCTGCCGATCCGATCCCGCATCATGGATTTCAAGTAATGAGCGAAGCGGGATACCGCCATGATGTAGGGAAGCTGCGCCGAAAGTCTGGCGTTCGCGGTCGCGTCGTCCTTGTCGTAGACTTTGGGCTTTTGCGCCGATTGCACGCTGAAAAAAGCAGCGTAATCTCTGCCCTTACAGTGCACCAGCGGAATGAACCCATTGTCCGCCAGTTCCTTTTCGCGGCGATCGGTAATAGCCACCTCGGTGGGGCACTTGAGAGCTACATCGCCCTCGTCCGTCTGGAAGGTGTGCGCCGGCAGACCCTCGACCGATGCCGCCCCCTTCAACACCGCGAATGGTCGTACACCAGCCGTACTGCGCGAATGCGTTCGTAAGGCGAGCTCCCATGGCGTAAGCGGCGTTGCTCCACAGATATTTGCTGTGGTCGGTACCGTCCACGTTTTCCCTGTAATCGAAGCCCTCTACGGGTTTTGTTTCAGGGCCATACGGAAGCCGCATCAGGATGCGCGGCAGGCAGAGGCCCACATACCTGGAATCCTCGCTCTCACGAAAGCTCTTCCATTTGGCAAACTCGGTGCTTTCGAAAATCTTACTGATATCGCGAGGCTGTCCCGAGATTGGCGAAGCTGTCCAGGTTCATAAGCCCCGGACCGGCGGCGGCGAAGAACGGCGCATGCGCGGCTGCCGCTACGTGCGAAATTTTCTCCAGAAGTTCGATGTCCTCTGGATGTTTCGTGAACTCGTAGTCGCCGATTAGAGAGCCGAATGGATCGCCGCCGAAAACGCCATATTCTTCTTCGTAGACCTTCTTGAACATCGCGCTTTGGTCGAACTCGGCCGCTTTCTGAAGATCGCGCAGAAGTTCTTTTTTGGTGGCCGGAATGACCCGGATCTTCAGCATCGTGGAAGTTTCACTGCTGTCGAGCAGGTATTTCAGCCCGCGCCAACTGCCCTCCAACTTCTGGAACTCCGCATTGTGCATCACCTCGTTCAACTGCAGCGACACCAGATGATCGATTTGCGCGATGCGCTGATTGATCATTTGTTCGGTGTCTTTGCCCGTTAGGACCTCGCCTTGCAGCACTTGGGCGAGAAACTCTTTGATCAGGTCCTTACCGCGTTCGCGCGAAGCGGGCTCCTGGCCAAAACGGCCTTGCTCGACAATCTGATCGAGCAGACTGACTTCCGCGACTGTCGCGCCACCCGAAGGAACAGCTTGTTGGACTTCGCTCATTTCGATTCTCCTTCGCCCTTCAGGCCCATTTCGGAGCGGAGCTTATCCAGCTTCTCCGTGTTCGAGACCGCCTCCATCAACACGTCGTCCAGCTTTTCATTCGTCTGCAATGTGCCGCGGAGATCGTTCAATTTCGTCCGCAGTTCCAGCAGTTCCCGCAAAGGCTTGACCTGCCGTGCCACCTGCTCCGGTTCGAAATCTTCCAAGCTACGGAAGTTGAGATCTACTTTCAACTGCCCGGCGTTTGGATCGTCACTCAGTTTGTTCTCGACGTTGAAAGCCAGATGTGGCTTCATGCTCGACAAAACTTCATCGAAGTTGTCGGGATTCACGTCGACAAAGCGGCGTTCTTTGAAAGGCGCAACGTCGCTTGCCGGTTGACCCATGAAGTTGCCCATTACGCCCAGAACGAACGGGAGTTCCTTCTTTTCAATCGCGTCGCCGACCTGTACGTCGTAAGAGATTTGCACACGCGGTGGACGCACGCGCGTGAGTTTTTTTTGAATGCTTTCTTTAGCCATGTTTTACCTCTATTTCTCGTGAGCGAACGACCTGCCGTCACGCTCATTCACCGAATGGGGGGATACGACAGAGAATCTTATCAGAGTTTCATCGAAAGTGACACGGGAAACCCGCGCTAATTTTCGTGCCGTCGTCTTTGGATCCGGAGATTGCATGAAATAGAGGGGGAAGTCAAGGAGAAAGCACGCGGCAGGCCAAAGCTATGGTTCGCGTTTGCGAACTCCATTCGGCGGCAAGTACTTCAGAAATATCGTGGTCGGGTAGCGCCTGCCCACCCCGGCATAATCTCCGAGTGAGTTTGGCCCCGCTGAGAGGTTAATCCACTAACGCGGCGGATAACGGCCGGCGTCTGATATCGCAATATAGAACGGAATCAGCTTTCGAGATGGGCGTCTAGCGTAATCTCGGTATCGAACAGCTTGGAAACCGGACAGCCTTCCTTCGCCGCCGTCGTTGCGCGCTCAAATGCCTCCTGAGAAGCGCCTGGAATCTTAGCCGTCAGTTGCAGATGACTCCGCTTGATTGCAAAACCGTCGCCTTCTTTCTCCAGTGAAACCGTGCAGGTGGTTTGAATGCTGTCGGCCTTTAGTCCTTCGTTCTGAAGCATGAGGGAGAGAGCCATTGAGAAGCAACCCGCGTGTGCCGCGGCCAGCAACTCCTCCGGATTTGTTCCATTTCCCTGCTCGAACCTCGTCTTGAAAGAATACGGCGTGTTCGAGAGAACACCGCTCGCCGCCGAGATCGATCCGCTTCCCGATCTAAGATCGCCTTTCCATTCCGCCTTCGCTGTTCGATCCATACGTTTCTCCTTTTGATTACCGGCTCATCACGAATATACTCACACGCAGGGCACCAATCGCCCAGCCGCGCGTACAATGGCAACACCCGGCACTCTTCGATGAGCACACAAACGCGGACATTCAAACCATTCGTTCCGGAACACATGCAGATGCGCGAGCTGACGCTGCGCGCCATGCTGCTGGGGCTCTGTATGACGGTCGTCCTAGGGGCGGCGAACGCCTATTTGGGTCTGCGGGCGGGAATGACTGTCGCGGCAACATACCCCGCCGCGGTCATCAGCATGGCTGTCCTGCGCGCCTGGCGTGGCTCGCTGCTCGAAGAAAATATCGCTCGAACCAGCGGGTCCATTGGAGAGGGGGTGGCTTCCGGCGCCATTTTCACGATTCCGGCGTTTTTGATCGCCAAAGCGTGGCCCTCATTCGGCCTGGCGGACGCCTACTGGAAAACGACCGTCCTCATCCTGGTCGGCAGCGTCCTTGGTGTTCTTTTCATCTCGCTGGTGCGGCGGATTATGGTCGAAGATTCCGAACTGCCTTTCCCTGAATCGATCGCCGCCTCCGAAATTCATAAAGCCGGTCAGCGGGGAGCCCAAGCGGCCAAATTTCTCTTCTGGAACATCGGTCTGGGCGGTTTGATTTTCCTGCTTGGGCGTTTCGGATTCTTTGCCGCTGATGCGGAGTTTGCAATTCCGATCGGCAGCCTTGGAAAGAGCCGTGTGCGCTTGGGGGGTGCGGGTACTGCCAACGTCCTGGCTACCGGCGGTGTGACCACGTTCTCAGCCCCCAGCGTCAGCCCTGCCTATCTGGGGGTCGGCTATATCATCGGACCGGTTTTGGCCGCCCTGCAGTTTTCCGGAGGAGTGCTCGCCTGGGGATTTATGGTGCCGCTGTTGGTTTATTTTCTTGGGCCGCAGCTTCATACGTTTCTGCCTCCCGGGACACCGGACGCATCTTGGAGCGACTTGTCCGGCGGCGTATGGCGATATATCGTCCGGCCCATCGCGGTGGGAGGAATGTTGGTGGGAGCTGCTTACACGCTGTTCCGCATGCGCGCCAGCTTGGCGGCGGGTCTGAAGCGGGCTGTGCGCGACGTTCGCCAAACCGCGGAACAGAGTGCCGCCTTGAGCAGGACCGAACGTTACATGAGCTCGAAGGTGGTCTTCTCGCTAATTGCAGCCGTGTTCGCGGTCATGATCGCGCTGTATATCTATTTCTCCGGCCAAGTAGTCGGTGGGCTCGTTGCGGCGATCATTATGCTCATTCTGGGATTCTTTTTTGCGACTGTCTCGGGCAGTCTCTGCGGACTGATCGGCTCTTCCAACAATCCCGTTTCCGGCCTGACATTATCCACGCTGATCGTTGCGGCGTTGCTAATGGTCTCTCTCGGGGTATCTGGCGCCCCCGGCGTAATCGCCGTATTAGGCGTAGCCGCGGTGGTCTGCGTGTCGTCGGCCGTTGCGGGTGAGCTGCTCCAGGATTTCAAGGTCGGCTATATCCTGGGCGGGACTCCGCGCAACATTCAAATCGCCGAGCTGATCGCAGTTGTAGTGGCCAGCCTCGTGATGTATTTCCCATTAGTGCTTCTCCATGAAGGAAACATCCGCGCCGGCGGAACTGGTTTCGGCGATCGCCAGCTTCCGGCCCCCCAAGCGGGGTTGATGGCGCTCTTGGCGCAGGGTATCGTCGGCGGCGATATGCCCTGGCCGCTGGTGCTGGTGGGAGTGTTGATGGGCCTGGCCTTCATCATGATGAACGTCAAGAGCCCGATGCTGGTAGCCGTCGGCATGTATCTTCCCTTCGAAACTACTTTTGCCATCTTTATTGGAGGGTTGATCCGTTGGCTAGGCGATCGGGCGGCCAAACGACGCGGCTACAACGAAGCGCAGACGGCGCGGGTAGATAATGCCGGTGTTCTGACCGCCTCCGGACTAATCGCAGGGGAGGCCATCCTCGGCCTGGTGTGGGCAGGACTGCAATTCGCCCCACCGAACGTACGCCAGCATCTACAGGTCATCGCGCACCCTTCTTATGCCATCGGGTTGGCCGTCTTGGTAATCTTGGCGATTATCATGATTCGCTCGCCTCTCTCGAGCGCCGGCAGTCCCGACGAGCCCGCACCGCCGGTCGCGATGATGTAGCGGCAAACAACTACGATCACAGCACTGTCAGAAATTTATTCGCCCCGTCAGCCTTAGCGCAACTCTTTAAAAACAAGCCTGTTCTCGTTTCAGGCCGCACTCTCGCGGCTCCGTCCTGAATTCAAACCGCTCCGCGCTTGAGGCTACACTCCTGCTCATAAGCGTTTCGGCGCTGTAGACAAAAAACGGACCACCCAAGCCGAACCGATCATGGCTACTCGACGACTCCAAAGTGAGGGACGCATGCGAATACAAAATTCCTCCAGCCGTAATAGACGCCCCGTTCTACCCGAAGATCCCAACGGCGTTGCGGCACGTCTGAGCGAATTGCTCATTGGACAGCCGGAGGCCATCGACACGATCATTCCGTTCACGCAGATGCACGAGGCTGGTCTGGCCCCGGACGGCCGCCCGGTCGGCGTGGTTTTGCTACTGGGGCCAACTGGCACGGGGAAGACACAGAACAGTTGAGGCGCTGGCCGAAGTATTGCACGGCAGCAGCAAAAACCTGTTGAAGGTCGATTGCGGTGAGTTTCAGATGGAGCACGAGGTCGCTAAACTCATCGGCGCTCCGCCGGGCTACCTCGGCCACCGTGAGACTCAACCAATGCTCACCCAGGCAAAAATAAACGGCGTCGCAAGCGAAGGCTGCGACATCTCCCTTGTTCTTTTCGATGAAATCGAAAAGGCGGCGGCCTCTATGACGCGGCTGTTGCTAGGCATCCTCGATAAGGCGACCCTGCGGCTCGGCGATAACAACACTGTTAATTTCGAACGGACTCTCATATTTCTGACAAGTAACTTAGGAGCGAAATCCATTCAACGCGCGAACCGGCCGGATTTTGGCTTCGAAGCGATGCTCCCGCCTAAAGCGGCCGAAGATATGAGCAAGATTCAAAGCATCGGCATGGCTGCCGTTCGCCATAAGTTCTCGCCGGAGTTCGTGAACAGAATTGACTCCGTGATTACTTACCGGCCGCTCGATCGGGATGCCTGTGAAATTATTTTGGATCAGACTCTGAACAGTTTTGCGCGTTTGATTCACACCCGCCTCGGTATCCGAGCGTTTCGGCTGCAATGTACGAGTGCCGGGCGCAACCTGCTGCTCGACGTGGGAACCAGCGTTGAATTTGGCGCGCGCGAACTGAAACGAACCGTGCAGCGAAACTTTATTCAACCGGTGGCAGCATTGGTTTCGCAAGGGCGTATACAGCCTGCCAGTTTGGTCATTCTAGATGCTAAAGGCGGGGAGTTTTCCATTCTAGTGCGGGAGTAGAATCGACCGTTTTGCGCGCTCGCCTACGGGCGCACTCCAGTCAGCCGACTGCACCGGGTGGATGCCCGATGCGTCCAGTGAAATGGTTACGCCGATGTGTGCTGTAGCTGGCTGATATTCGACTGAACCAAGCCGTAGCTCATCCAAACCGATCTTCACTTCCCCTCGATTGCGACCATCTTGGATTACAAGAGTAGCGCCTTGAGCCTTCGAAATAGCGCGCGCGGAGTGGTCCCAGGAGATTTTCAGAAGACCGGCTGAACTGCTCAATGTCAGGCCGAGCTGATTCACAGGTGGCCGACGCCACAATCCCCAAGCGAATAGTGCGATCAGCATCACAAGAACTACCCCAAGCAGGGCATAGAGTAGACCCCGGGACTTTTCGGTTCTTGTGTGCTCGGGAAGCTGCCCTTGGTTCCGATAGATCTCCGGCAAGGCGTTGAATTCGTCCTCGTCTAATCGAAACTCACGGACGGTAGCCTCCTCGGGTAGGCGCCCATCTTTTGCGATAAAGAATGCGGCTGAGTAGGGCTGGCGCCCCTGGATCAGCAGAAGAGCGCAGACGGATTGCGCGAACTCGCCCGATATCATGCCGCGATCCGCAAGAGCGGGGCTCAGCGCACCCTGGTCGAACATTGCTACGGAAAAGGCCCAGAATTACGCAGCCTTGTGCTCCGGCCCTCTCGCGGATTGCGCGCAGCCGTTCCTCGTAACCTGGACCTGGCATGTAGACCGAGCCCTTGTCGGCACGACGAGGAATAAGCGCCAACTCCTGGATGCAGAGTGTGGGAGGCCCCGGAACGTTGAGAAACGATCCGATCAAAACTCCGCCGATCTCTATGTTCGCCTTCTCAGCTCTTGCCACCTCGCCGAGAAGTTGGGATACCAGCTCGAGCTTTAATTCGATCGCATGCGAAGCGCCTGGGGGCGCCCATCGAATGTAGAGCGGTGCCTCTTGGGCCGGGCTCTTTTCACGAAGCCTCTCCATATGTCGACATTCAGAGGTACAGTTCTAAAGTTACACTCTCTGTTGTTGGCTGGCACGCTCTACATCGTTGCGACACCGATCGGCAATCTGGAAGACATTACCCTTCGAGCATTGCGAATTCTGCGCGAGGAAGTCGCCCTGATTGCCTGCGAGGACACCCGGCAAACCCAGAAGCTGCTCCAACACTACTCGATACGGAAGCCGCTGATCAGCTACCACGAACACAATGAAACTAGTCGCACCCCTGAATTGTTGCGCACACTCGCTGCCGGGGAATCGGTGGCGCTGGTTAGCGACTCCGGCACGCCGCTGATTTCAGATCCGGGATATCGTTTGGTGACCGCCGCCATCGAACAAGGCGTTTCTGTTATTCCGGCGCCTGGAAGTTCCGCCGTGCTGGCCGCCTTAGCGGCATCCGGCCTACCGACTGATGAGTTTTGGTTTGCTGGGTTCGTTCCGTCAAAAACCGGTGCGCGGCGCAAACGCCTGGAAGACTTGGCGAAGTTGCCGGCAACAGCCATACTGTACGAAACCCCACACAGAATCATGGACACTCTTGCCGAAATCGAGCAGCTCTTAGGCGAACGCAAGATCGTGCTGGCACGTGAGCTAACGAAAGTCCACGAGGAGTTTCTGCGCGGCTCGGCCAAGGAAATCAGGGAGCAGCTTGCCAAAAGAGACGCGGTTAAAGGCGAAATCACGCTCCTGATCGCTAAAGCCGATGAAAGCAACGAGATTGAAGATCCGGCCGCCGAAGTGGCCAAACTCGAAGCAGAGGGGTTGAATCGGATGAACGCGATCAAGGCCGTTGCAAAACAGACGGGGCTGCCAAAACGCGAGGTCTACCGTCTCGTTGAGGGGCGGGGCAGCAATCCGCCGGACAAATATCGTGATTAGGACCGAACGAACCCACCGCAAGTTTGGGTTCGTTTGGTAAAAAGCGCTCCGCGATTAATTGGCCGATCATTCTGACAAACGCCGGGTGGGTGCCAACCGTTGCCGACCGAACCATTTTCATGCCCAATCGGCGTGCCAGGTCCGCCGCTTCTACATCCAGGTCGTACAGAACTTCCAGATGGTCCGAAAGGAACCCGACCGGCGCAACAACCACATTGTTCACGCCATCATCGCTGAGTTTTCGTAGACGGTCGAGAATATCTGGCCCGAGCCAAGGCTGCGAGGGCGGTCCACTCCGGCTTTGGTAAGCCAGATCCCAATTCCCTACCCCGGCCTGTTCCGCAACAAGCCGAGTCGTTTCGCGCAGTTGTTTTTCGTAATCGCTCGTTTCCGCCGTCGAGCAGGGGATGCTGTGCGCGGTCGCGACCAATCGCAACGAGCGTTTTTCGTCTTCTGAAAATTGCGCCAGGGATTGCCGAACACGATCCGCGGATGCCTCGATGAAGCCAGGGTGGTTATAGAAGACACGGAGCTTGTCGACACTGGGCGCATCGGGACCAATTTCAGCCTGTGCCGAGGCAATATTTTCGCGATATTGCCGGCAACTTGAATACGAGCTGTATGCCGAGGTGACGAAGGCGAGCGCGGTCTGCACTCCTTCGTCCCGCATCTTGCGAAGAGTATCGGCCGAGAAATGGGTGCCAATTACGATTGCCCCAATAAATCGGCAGGCCAATGCCCTCGCGATTTAGTTCGGCCCTCAGGGCGGAAACCAGCTCACGGCATTGATCGTTGATCGGACTCTTGCCATTAAATCGGTAATAATGTTCCGCAACTCCGAGCAGCCGCTCGCGAGGAACGTTCCTTCCGCGCGTCACATTCTCAAGAAACGGAAGAACGTCCGCCGGCTTTTCGGGCCCCCCAAACGAGACGATGAGAATCGCGTCGTACATCGCTACGGCCGGGCTTCGCTGATCGCGGTGCAGCTTCAGCATGTTTGTCGAACCAAGCAAGCCAACTGGCTGGCCGGCAACGAAGACGATATTCTCGCCCGTCCTTACACGCCCAGTATCGATAAGAACCCGCTCCATATGATGGAGCATCTCGTCCGTGGATTGCATAGCCGGCAAAACGATCGGATGGACACCGTACACGATCGAGAGCTGGCGAGCGACCGTATCGCTCGATGTAAACGCGTAAATGGGAACAGGAGGCCGATAGCGTGCCAGCAGACGAGCGGAACTGCCGGAGGTGGTACCAACCGCAAGAGCGACCACTCCAGCGGATCGCGCGGAATGGTAGGCTGCGTCGGCGATAATCTCCGGGATGGTTCGGTCTTCCTTCTCGCCCGGCTCGCCGAAGCCTTTCTTATTTATCGATGCCTCGGCCTCACAGGCAATCCTAGCCATCACTTTGACAGCTTCCACCGGGTGTTTGCCCGTAGAAGTTTCAGCCGACAACATCACTGCGCTCGTACCGTCGTAAATTGCGTTGGCGATATCGCTGACTTCCGCTCGTGTCGGCGTCGAGTTTTCGATCATCGATTCGAGCATCTGAGTGGCGGTGATGACGAACTTTCCGCAAACTCGCGATTTTTCAATGATGGCCTTCTGAATAGCGGGCACGCGTTCAATCGCCATCTCGACGCCGAGATCGCCGCGCGCTACCATCACTCCCTCGCACTCATCCAGAATCGAGTCCAGATTTTGCCATCCCTCGGGCTTTTCGATTTTCGCGATGATGGGCTGTCTGGCGTCCTGCTCTTCCAGCAGGTGCCGCAAACGAAGTATGTCCCGGGCCTGGCGTACAAACGAGAGGGCGAAAAAATCGACGCCCTGCTCCACTCCGAAGTGCGCGTCGGAAATATCTTTTTTCGATAGTGACGGTGTGCTGATCTTCACGCCGGGCAAGTTGATGCCTTTGCGATCGCCGATCGGTCCTCCGCTGATCACCGCATAGCGTGCCGCGGTTCCGTCCGTTTCGATCACCTGAAGCGCCACTGATCCATCCGCGAGCAAGACCGGATCGCCAGCCTTCACGTCGCGAGCAAATTCAGGGTAGGTCGTGGAAGCGGCTTCACAAGTCCCTTCCAACGGCTCGAGTGGTGATCGTAAACGTAGATCCTTCCTCAAGAAAACACGAGCCGTTCTTGAACGTGCCGAGCCGGATCTTCGGCCCTTGCAAATCCAGCAAGATTCCGGCGTGAACCTTGCATTCGGAAGCGAGCTTCGCACTGCGGCTATACGGCGAGCGTGCTCTTCCTGTGTTCCGTGCGAGGCGTTCAGGCGAAATACGTCAACACCCGCCTCGAACAGCTTCCCGAAGAACAGATTCGGAATCGGTAGCAGGTCCGAGTGTGGCAACTATTTTGGTAGCGCGCATGGATTAGCAGGAACGAAGTGTACGCTACGATAGCGAAGGCTTCAAACGTCGGAGGACTGTCAGTACACCCTCATTATGCCGCTTTACCAAGCGATCATCCTTGGAATCATACAAGGCCTCACGGAGTTCCTTCCCGTGAGCAGCACGGCTCACCTAACTGTCATACCGAGACTTGCGGGCTGGAATGATCCGGGTCTCGGGTTCGACATCGCGTTGCATGTCGGCACGCTGGCAGCCATCATCGTCTATTTCTTTCGCGATTGGATTCAGGTAATCGCGAATGGCTTGGGATTCACCTATCGCGGTACGAGACCGGACGAAACCAGCCGCAAGCTTCTCTGGTTTTTGGTGGTCGGCACAATTCCGGCGGCCATTATAGGCGCGAAGTTCAACCGGTACGCCGAAGGAGCCTGGCGGAATTTCTACGTAATCGGTATAGCGATGATTGTCATCGGCGCAGTGATGGGAATCGCGGATCGCTTCGGGAAAGAGAAGAACGGTTTGGACCAGATGAGCTGGTGGGACGCAATCATCGTCGGTCTTGCCCAGGCACTGGCACTTGTGCCTGGCGTGTCCAGGAGTGGAATCACCATTACCGCGGCGCGCTTCCGGCACCTCGATCGGGAGGCTTCGGCTCGGTTCTCGTTCCTGCTTTCCGCGCCGGTGATCGCCGGAGCAGCGTCAAAAGATGCGCTTGATCTGAGGAAAAACGGCGGCCTTCCGCACGACATGTGGCTGCCTTGGGGACTGGGAATTTTGGTCAGCGGAATGGTCGGAATCGTAGTGATTGCCTTCTTTCTGAAGTACCTGCGACGCAATAGTCTGGCAGTCTTCGTGTGGTATCGCATAATTTTTGGCATAATAGTAGTCGCTCTGGCAGTTTTCTTCCGCGTAGGCGGATGACATTTCTTTCTCCGTCCCGGCATACCCGGCTCAATGAAGCCGTAGGTATCCTATTGCTTCTGCTTGGCTTGGCTGTATCGCTGAGCCTGGTGTCATACTCGTCGGCCGACCTGTCCTGGGATACGGCGACATCATCTATTCGCACGCACAACCTTCTGGGCCTCTCTGGCGCAAAATGGGCGGATCTGCTGTTTCAGATCTTCGGCATCAGTGTTTATCTCCTGCCCGTCCATATCTGGGCGCTTGGCTGGAAATGGGTCCGCTCTTCGCCCATTGAGAGTCCTTGGTTCCGGGTACTCGGCACTCTCGCGCTGTGGTTCTGTGTGTCGACCGCCTGTGGGCTCATGCCTGGTCACTGGCTTTTGGGCGGTGCCATTCGCCTCAGCGGCATCGTCGGCATGATCATCGCGGATTCCCTACTGGCACGATTCGATTTGGCCGGTTCTGCCATTATTACCGTGGCTGCCGGCGTGGTGGCGCTCTATTTTGCGTCGACTTTCGAGGTGTCCACGTTGCTGCGCTGGTTGAGGCGGCCAATCGCGAAGTTCCGTTCGATTACCGCGAAGTGGAGTGCGGCGCGGCAGGCGCGACGCCAGCGTGCCCTGGAAATCGCCAAAGAAAAGGCCGCTGAACGCGCTGCGCGGAGAAGAGCCACGACGCGTGTGGCGAGCCGTTGCCGAGCCAGGAGCAAAAATGCCGACTGCAGCAAGAGCCGACGACCGGCCGCCATTCGATCTTCCGTCCGGTGCAGCGGATGAATCAAATGAGGAAATTCCGATCCGGACACTCGAGCATCAGCCGGTAACTCGCCAACCGGAATCGGAGCAGCGCGACGAAGCCCCGGCTTTCCATGAGGCGTTCGACGACTCGCAAAGAGCGGCCCCGCGTAAACGCGCCTATCAATTGCCGACGACCGAACTGCTGAATGAAATACCCGAACGAAATGGCTATGACGGTCAGGAATTGAAAGAAATTGCGAGCCGCATAAAATCGAAGCTGGAAGAATTCAACGTTCGCGGATCGGTTGTGCAGATCAACCCGGGCCCGGTGGTGACGACCTTTGAATACAAACCCGAAGCGGGAGTCAAATATAGCCGCATAACTACGCTGAACGACGATCTTTGTCTTGGGTTGCAAGCTGAATCCGTGCTGATCGAGCGGTTACCCGGCAAACCGACGGTCGGAATCGAGGTTCCGAACTCGCGCCGGGAACTGATCAGCTTGCGGGCGATCCTCGAATCAGCCGAGTTTCACGAATCGCCCTCAAAGATGACGATCGCTCTGGGGAAGGACATCAACGGAAGAATGAAACTGGCATCGCTCGAAACGATGCCGCACCTGCTCATCGCGGGTTCCACCGGATCGGGCAAGAGCGTAATGCTGAACGCCATGATCATGTCCTTTTTGTACAAGGCAACTCCGGACGAGGTTCGCATGATCATGGTGGACCCGAAGCGCGTTGAACTTGGAATTTACGAGGGCATTCCGCATCTGCTGACACCGGTGATTACCGAACCGAAAAAAGCCACCAACGCGCTGCGGAACGCGGTGCTTGAGATGGAACGCCGGTTGAAGTTGCTAGCCTCGCAAGGAGTTCGGAACATCGATCAATATAACCGCAAAATGGCGCAGTTGCGACAGGAGCCCCGCGGACTTTTCGACGAGCCCGAAGAAGACGAGAGCCTTAAGGCTTTGCCATATGTCTTGATATTGATCGATGAGCTGGCCGATTTGATGATGCTGGAACGGGCAAATGTGGAGGAGTGCATTACGCGGCTGGCGCAGATGGCGCGTGCGGTGGGAATGCACCTGGTACTTGCAACGCAACGGCCGAGCGTGGATGTGATTACGGGCTTAATAAAAGCGAATTTCCCATCGCGCATCAGCTTCCGCGTCGCAACGCGAGTGGATTCGCGTACCGTCCTTGACACCATGGGCGCCGAGCACCTATTGGGCCGAGGCGACATGCTTTTCCTACCACCGGGGTCTTCGCGCTTGACGCGTGTACACGGAGCGTTTGTCACCGAAGCCGAAACGAATCGAGTGGTCGATTTTTGGAAGCAGCAGGCCACGCCTGAATATGATGAAAGCTTTTTGCTGACACCGCCTTCCGAGGAGGATACGGAAGATGCGGAAGCCTTCGAAGGCGCACAAGATCCCATGTACGAGGATGCCGTGCGCGTGGTGGTGGAAATGGGCAAAGCGTCCACCTCCACTTTGCAGCGCCGGCTGCGCCTCGGTTACGGCCGGGCAGCCAGAATTCTTGACGTGATGCAGCGCGACGGCATCATCGGACCACCGGACGGGAGCAAACCCCGGGAAGTCTTAAAACGGCCCGACTGGTTGCGAGAAGTAGAGCTGCGCTAACCCGCAAAAGCATTCCTTACCGGATCTCTCCTGGATGCGATCGTGCTTACTCTTGCATGCCATACTCGGAGTGATTCGTTATTCCTGCAATGGCCGACAAGCGGATTATCGTCGCAATCGACGGTCCTGCGGGCGCTGGCAAAAGTACGCTCGCCCGGCGGGTAGCCGACAAATTGGGCTTTATTTACGTCAATACCGGCGCCATGTACCGGGCCGTGGGCCTATGGGCTCTCCGGTCCAAGGTTGCTCTTTCGGACATGCACAAACTGGAGCAGCTTGCGCAAGCGGCGGAGATCGAACTTTCACCCGGGGACGATCGCGTATTCCTCAACGGCGAGGACGTGACGGAAGCCATCCGGAATCCTGAAGTTTCGGACGCCGCCTCAAAAGTATCCATCGTTCCCGGCGTCAGGCGAGCCCTGCTTTCCATTCAGCGCAAAATTGCGCAAAACAGCAATATCGTAATGGAAGGGCGCGACATTGGCTCAGTCGTGTTCCCGCACGCGCAGGTAAAGATCTTCCTCGATGCGGATCCGGCCGAGCGCGCCAAGCGGCGGGCGCTTGAACACCAGCAGTTCGGGGCGGCCGCGATGTGACTTCCGTGGCCGGCGAGTTGCGCGAACGCGACAGGCGTGACCAAACCCGGGTCGAAGCTCCCCTGGTGCAGGCTCCCGATGCGCAGCTTGTCGACACTACAGGCTTGTCGCCCGAAGAAGTAGAAGCGAAAGTCCTCAGTATCGTTCGAGCCCGGACCTCAAACGGCAAGGCAGCGGCGAGTTAACCCTTGGTAGCGGTTTTGTTTGGAACGCTGGTTTCGGCTCGCGCCGATCGAACAGTGCGCGTGTCGTGCGCCAGCTTTGCCCATCGGGGGCGAAGAAAGCGCGAATAGCAGTCGCGACAACGCCACGGCAGAAGCAGAGGGCTAAAGAACCGCTCGCCAGCATTCCTGCGGTGTGATCGCGAGATCTCTTCGGAGTCGCACCGCGGACATCGCTCCGCACTAGTGATCTTCATTATGCGGTCATCGGCCATGGTTCACAACCTTAGACTCAATGGCGCCGGGTATGTTTACGAGATCAGCTTAACTTTATTGCTCCACTGGTTGCAATGGTACTTTCCCGGGGATTCGCACCCGTAACGAAGATCACAAGATATCTTCTAAAACGAGCTAACACTATGGAAATTACGAGCTAGGGAAAGAAGTCTAGCGGACTAATAGAAAATGAAGTACATTGAAATACAGGCCAAAACAAAAAGCCGGGGGTAAAACCTGATGCAACCAGAAGTACTCTTTGCCTCCTCAAATGTAATTCCTTTCGAGAGAACGTACACTCTAGGAAGGAAAGTTTCCGCAATCCAAATTCTACCGCCAGGAGAAGATGGGATACGGCACCTGGGACTCATCACTCAACTGCCGGAAGGGGTTGAAGTAAACGTGGGCGGCCCGGGTTTCAATGACCGTACCGTTAAGGTGTCTTGCGGCGGAAGCTCTTATTTTGTATTTCTGGAAGACCTCGAAACCGTGAAGAAGCGGGTCGCCTCGATGGCTGTCCTTTAGTTCTGATTTCGCGCAAAAAGCAGAATTTTTCTTTCCTTACATTAGGGCCTAACGAATTGGACATTCGTGCCGATTTGTCTTAATAGGCCATTATGCGCCCAAGTCTGTGGAAGTTCTTCTGGCGAGATGAAGAGGGTCAGGATCTCGTGGAATACGCCTTGCTGCTCGCTCTTCTCTCGCTTTGCGCTCTGAGTCTGCTAATGGCCACCAAAGGCAGCATGAACGGCCTTTGGGACGTTATTAACAACGGCCTTTCAACTACCGTGCAGGCCGCCTCCTGAGTTGCTCCGGGCCTTCCGGCGGCAAATTGGCGCCGCACGGCTCAGAGCTTTGTTTCGCTATACTGGCATCAAAGGATACGCTAATCGCGCTGTCCGCCCGGCGACCGCCGCGGTAGAAGTTTCCTGCAGGAGTTCCGTCTCAACCTATGTTCGACCTGTTTCGCAGCCGTGAGAAGAGTGTACGCTATCTTCTCGGGGCGTTGCTCGTGGTAGTCGCCGCTTCTATGTTGGTGTACCTGATCCCAGGCGGTCCTGGTGGACCGAACGCCTCGGGCCAGAACGTGATAGCAGCGGTTGGGGACGAGAAGATCACATCCCAGGACGTGCAGCGGGCTGTTCAGAACATTACGCGCGGACAGGCCAATCTGCCGAAGGGCATCATTGCGATGTACATTCCTTCAATTGTCAATCAGCTTATTGAAGGCAAAGCGATGGCCTACAAGGCCCGTGAAATGGGGATACGGATTTCGGACCAAGCCTTGGGAAATTCGATTGAGGCTGAATTCGCTCCAGAGCTCGGCGGTAAGTTCGACCTGCAGGTTTATCAATCGGTTTTGGCCCAACAGGGACTGACGCCGACCGGCTATGAAAACGAAAGGCGCGAAACGATGTTAGGCGCCCGCCTCGAAAATCTGGAAATGCAATCGGTGGTTGTTTCCGATGCGGAGGCAAGGGCTGAGTATCAGCGCAAGAACTTGAAAGTCGGCCTTCAGTACATCGAGTTTAGCGATAAGGATTTCGCCGCGAAAGTCGACAAGAATCCGGCATTGGTTAAAGCCTATTTCGAGAAGAATCGTACCTTATTCCGCATCCCTGAAAAGCGCAATGTGGATCTTATCGTCGGAAGCGTGGCCGATTTCGTTCAATCCGCCAAAGTTTCCGATAACCAGATCCAGCAGCAATATCAGGACAATATTGATAGCTATCGCACCCCAGAGCGCGTCAAAGTTCGCCATATTCTGATCAAAACGCAAGGGAAGCCGCCGGCCGAAATCCCGGCGCTGAAGGCCAAAGCGGACGACATCCTGAAGCAGTTACAGCATGGCGCGGATTTTGCGGAACTGGCGAAGAAAGATTCCGAAGATCCGGGTTCAGCGGTCAAAGGCGGAGAACTCGGCTGGATCGTCCGAGGCCAGACGGTACCTCAATTTGAAAAAACGGCGTTTTCTCTGAAACCGGGCGAGATGAGCGGGGTAATTCAGACCGACTACGGCTTCCATATTTTACAGGTCGAGGATAAACAGGCCGCTCATACGCAGAGCTTTGATGACGTCAAGCCGCAATTAATTTTGGATGCAAAGAAGCAAGTGGCCGCTGACGATCTGAAGAAAGCTATTGATTCCGCACGTGGAGACGTTACAAAGAACCCGTCCCAGGCTGAGACAATCGCGGCAAAGTACAGCCTGAAACTGTACAAGCTGGATGGAGTGACCACGACCACCTCCATACCGGAAGTGAATGCGCAACCGGACGTGCTTAATGCGATCTTTGCGGCTCCGAAGGGTGGCGTAACGGACCTGGTCAGCATGGATACTCAAGGCAAGGATGCATTCGCTGTGATCACTGGGATCACTCCGGCGCACAACGCGGACTACGCCGAAGTACAGAACGATGTTTTGCAGAAGTACATCACGGCGGAATCGCTGAAGCTGGCGCAAGACGCTGCCAAAGCGGCGGCGGACCGGGCGCGCAAGGGGGAGTCGCTGGACGCCATTGCCAAGTCTTACGGACTGACGGTCAAGAACCCCGCCCCATTCACCATCGACGGCGCTGCCGAGGGCCTGGGCGCCGCTACGTTAGTCTCCGCTGCATTCAAAGATAATGTGGGCGGCATCGTCGGACCGGTTGCCGCGCAAGAGGGGCAATTCGTTTGCAGGGTTTCCGAAAAGATTCCGGCGGATATGACCCAGTTCGCGAAAAACAAGGATGCCACCGTACAAAGCCTGATACAGCAGAGGCAGGCTTTGCAAGGCCCGTTATTCCGGAACAGCGTGGTTACCGACTTGAGGCGCCGGGGAAAAATCAAAGTGAACGAAGCCAATCTGACGAAGATAGTGGAATCGTTCCAGAGCTAGCCTCGCGTGCTTCAGTTTGTTCATTTCATCGAGAGTCTTACCGACCCGAACGCGCTCATTCATTTGTTATCTACAGTCCTGACTGGATGGGCCGGCTACCTGTTTTTGTTCGCGGTCGTCTTCGCTGAAAGTGGACTACTGGTCGGCTTTTTTCTTCCGGGCGATTCGTTACTATTCACCGTAGGAATCGTGGCTGGTGCGGGTAAACTCCCGATTCTAGCAATGATTGCTTTGCTCACCTGCGCGTCTATTTTGGGAGACGGCATCGGGTTCTTGCTCGGGGGCACTCTGGGGTATGCTCTCTTCCAGCGCCGGAACTCTAGAATCTTCCGCCGTGAATATCTGGATCGGACCCATGCCTTTTACGAACGGCACGGAGGCAAGACGATTCTGTACGCCAAGTTCGTTCCGATTATCCGCACGTTCGCTGCCTTTGTGGCCGGTGTCGGGAAGATGAGTTATCGGCGTTTTCTGGCGTTCAATGTTTTTGGCGCGGCCGGTTGGGTTGCCATGATGATCACTCTGGGTTATCTGTTGGGCAACATCGGCGTCATTCGGCAGAATTTCGAAAAAGTAGTCCTGCTGATCGTTGTCCTGTCGCTTGTACCCGTGGCCGTGCAGGTGTTCAAGAGCCGAAAGTCTAAAGAATCAGCTTTAGAAGTGAACTCCGCCTCCGCAGACTAGAGTTTCGCCGGTCACATAATCCGACAATGGCGAGCAGAAGAAGAACACTGCGTTGGCCGCATCTTCCGGAGTCCCGATCCTGCCCAACGGGATCATTTTGGCGGCTTGTTCGCGAACACTCGCCTGCATTCCCACGTGTACATGGCGTGCGCCGATTTCGATACTCGTTTCATCATCTTCCATTGGCTTGATCAGCCGCGTATCGATCAGTCCAAAGCCGACCGCATTCACTGTCACGTTGTAGCGGCCCCACTCTTTCGCCAGCGTTTTTGTCAGGCCGACTATCGCCGCCTTCCCGGAAGCGTAGCCGATCTGCCCCGCGTTCCCGTCCAGGCCTGAAATCGAGGTGATATTTACGACCTTTCTCACCACGGTCGCCTTGGCCTCGTTCTCTCTTTTAGCTGTTTCTCGAATCCAATTCGAAGCGGCGCGCAGGATTCGAAACGGAGCGACAACATGAATGTCAAGCATTGCTTGAAACTGCTCGTCCGTCGTTTTTTGAATCACGCTATCCCAGGTGTAACCCGCATTGTTGACGATGATGTCGACAGATCCGAAATCGCGGATCAGCTTGTCGACCGCCGCGTTCGCAAAATGAGCATCGGTGAGATCGCCCGCGATGGAAGAAATCCGCACGTTAGGGAAAGACCGTTCCGCGTGTTCGAGAGCGGCGGAGTCAACATCCACCAACAAGACCGATGCCCCGGCGTTCGCCAGTTTTTGCGCAATCGCCAAACCGATTCCCCGCCCCGCGCCGGTAACGAGCGCCGACTTCCCTGCAAGAGAAATATTCATCAGAGATATTCACCCCAGGCCCACGCCAGAATAGCAGAGCGCTCGCGTTCTTGTTGCGCGGACTCTCCTGCTCTTGCCTTTACGGCGCAGTCCAGTCTCAGTCTCCGGTTCTTTCCATCTCTCCGCATCAACTGAATTTGGCCTTCCAGGTCGGCCGTCGGGCGAAGTATGATGCGCTTCGAAGGGAACCGTTAGGGATTCGCTGAAGGGTACTGCAAATTCGATGTTGCGCTCGGAAGCCGCATCCAGAAACTTCAATAAAAGTTCCGTTTGAACCTTCAAATATTGGTTGTATTCCGCTGTTAGAACGTAAGCGAAGATATCCAAGTCGAAGGACAGATCGCTAATTTTCGAAAATCGAAGCGGCACACCAGAGGCGTCAACCTGAGGATGTTCCTGAAGAATCTTGGTGATGGCATCCATCATGTCGCGGATCTGATCGGGCGTTGTACCGCGCCGCAAACGCAACGTTGGATGGAACCAGATGCGATCGCGTTTTGAAAAGTTCTCAAGCGTCATGGTCGAGAACTGTGAATTCGGGATCGTGACCACCGTCCGATCCGGCGTTCGGATGCGGGTGGAACGAAGGCCGATATCTTCCACCGTGCCGACCTGCCCCCCGAACTGGCAAACATCGCCGACCAAAACGGGGCGATCGCTGATGAGTGAAATGCCTCCGAAGAGATTCTCTATCGTCTTTTGCGCCGCAAGTGCAACCGCCAAACCGCCGACGCCCACGCCGGCCAGAATGGTTGTGGTGTTGTAGCCCCAGGCAGATAGGATCCAGATCACCGCGAGGCAGAAAATGCAGATCTTGATGAAGCGGCCGATGAGCGGAAAAACAGAATAGCTGAGGGCGCGCTCCCGCGGATCGAGACGGGAGATGATCCGGTCCGAAAGCACATCCACTACGCGCATCGCCAGCGCCCCGGAGCCCAGCACGAACAGTAGCATCAGCAGCTTCAGGATGTAATCGCGAACCAGCGCGGAGGGCGGTACGACCTCCATGCAGGCTCGAAACACCACCACCGAGATCAGCAGCCGGAGAGGACCGCTAAAAGTCGCCAACCGATAAGCCTGAATCGATTTTGCGTAGCGCTTTACCAGAGGCGTTAAGGCCGCGATAAGGATTCGGGTAAACAAGCGCGACAACACTGAAAGCGCGAGCGCGATCAGGATCAGCGCCATCCAGATCCAGACGGGCGTGCCCATCAAGTGAATCGTGACAAGCGGAGCGGGCAATTTCCGCTCGATGGGCGACTCCATGGTAAGGTTCGCTAGTCGCGGTATGCGCGCAATGCTGGGCGCCGAAACCAGCCAGACTTCCCTCCCATTCTGGTTTACACGCTGCATTTGCAAAGAGACCTGCGCACCATGATCTTCGAATGTGGCAAGATTATCCGTTCCGGAAGCGAGGGCATCAGCGGTATCGCCTTCCTGCGCATCGCTCAGTTGGGCGACTTCGAAATGCGGATTGCGATCGAGCAGCGTCCCAAGCTCCTTTGCGCGCTCCGGCCCTTCGGTCGCGCGCTGTTGCGGCGTGAGGTTGCGGAGGTCGAGATACTGCGATGCAAGCGGAAAATTGTTCTCGTGACAGGCTTCGAGGAAGTTATAAATCGAGCTTCGCGGAGTCGTTCGCCTGAGCGAGTCTGTGGGACCCGGTTCGGCCTGGGCGTTCGATTTCTGAGATGGGAGAAGAGCAGTCAGAGATTGCGATCGGAGCGCCGCTGTTGCCGACGCAAACAGCGAGAGGACAACCAACGATCGAAGCGCGCGGCGGGAGAGAAACATGGTTACTCACCAGATTAGTGGGTTCCGGGATGGGTTTCAGCTAAACGGCCCGCCTTTCTGGTCACAAGCGGGCGGGGTAAAGTTTGCTAGCGCTATGCTATTTTATTGTCAGTGGTTTGCGTATAAAACGTAAACAGTCTCTTTAAACGGTGGCAATACGTGGCGTTGTAGCCTCTCGGCAGGAGAATGTTCCATGTCTTCCCAAGTGATCTTACGCGATAGCCATCGTGAGCACCCGGCTGATTCGGTGCCCGTTGGCAAACCCGCACCGGATAAACCAATTCAAATTACTATTATTTTGAGACGGCGCAATCCCGTCTCTGAATATCGCTCGTTGGACGTGCACCTATCGCACGCCGAGCTTACCGGACTTTATGGCGCGGACCCGGCCGATATCCGCGCGATCGAAGATTTTGCCGCCGAGCGGAACTTTTCGGTAGTGAATATCAACCCCGGCGCACGGACGATCGCGCTCTCGGGACCATTCGCCGCGATGGCCGCTGCCTTCGGTGCGGATGTGGAATTGAGGCGCGTGAATGGCGAAATCATACGCTACGCGCCAAGGCGATCTGCGCATTCCGACATCCCTACAAGATTGCGTGATTGCCGTGCTTGGCTTTGATCAGCGGCCCGCCGCAAAAACCGATCGTATTTTCCGCCCCCGGGCGGCGCAGCCGGTGTACTTTACTCCTCCACAAGTAGCGAAGCTGTATGGGTTCCCAACGAACAACGGGGCCAACCAGACGATTGCCATGATCGAGCTGGGAGGCGGCTACACTGACTCCGATCTTCAGAGCTATTGGTCATCCCTTAACGTCAGCAATGTCTCTGTTACTGCCGTGTCCGTCGACGGGGCGCAGAATAGCCCGACCGGCGATCCGAACAGCGCGGACGCTGAAGTTGCACTGGACATTGAGGTAGCAGGTGGAGTGGCGACCGGAGCGAGGATTGCTGTTTACTTTGCTCCGAACACCGACCAAGGGTTCCTGGATGCAATCAATGCTGCTGTTTACGATTCCGTTCGGAAACCTTCGGTGATCTCGATTAGCTGGGGTGCGGCGGAGAGCGTATGGACTCCGCAGGCGATGAACGCGTTCAATGCCGCATTCCATGATGCCGCGCTGATGGGCATCTCTGTCTGCGCCGCGGCGGGGGACAATGGATCTTCCGATGGGCAGACCGACGGGAGGAATCACGTTGACTTCCCTGCCTCGAGTCCTTGGGTTTTGGCTTGTGGCGGCACGAAGCTGGTAGGTCCAAACGGCGCGATTCAATCCGAGACCGTGTGGAACGACGGAGCTAATGGGGGCGCGACCGGCGGCGGTGTCAGCTCGCATTTTTCAAAACCGGCGTACCAGGCCAAGATTAACGTTCCGAAGCCGTCCGGCACAGTGAATCCGACTGGCCGCGGGGTGCCGGATGTTGCTGGCGTTGCCGACCCGAATACCGGCTATGCCGTTATCATTGATGGCCAAGAGGGAGTGGTGGGTGGCACTAGCGCCGTTGCGCCACTCTGGGCGGCGCTGATCGCCCTATTCAATCAGGAGCTGGGAAAAAACGTAGGCTGGATTCATCCCAAGCTCTATGAAACGCTTTTTCCGCGTAAAGCAATGCGCGACATCACCTCGGGGAACAATGGCTCTTATAAGGCGGGCACCGGGTGGGATCCGTGCACGGGCTTAGGCTCGCCGAACGGGCAAGCGATGCTGAACCTTCTTAAGAGTTAAGCAGAACGTCCCACGGCGTGGGATGCTGTTCTTTCGCGTCCCACGCTAATCATCTCGAGTGCTCAAGCGTTCACCTCAATCGGCTTTATTCCCCGCTCTTTTACTCGACCCACGACATACGTTTCGGGCCTCAGTTCGAGCAGCTTCTTCGCTTCGCTTTCCGCCATAGAGATTAGCAACCCACCGGAAGTCTGGGGATCGTACAGGAGCGCCTCAATTTCGGAAGGAAGCTCACCCGGCATCGCTGACACAGCTCTTAACAAAATCGCGATTATTGTTGAGACCACCGGAGTGAGCGCCTGCTTTCGAATACTCGATCGCTCCAGACAGAAAGCGAACGGCGCCGGCGTGAACTTCTAACGTTACATTGCTGGCAAGGGCCATTTCCCGCGCGTGCCCGAGGAGGCCAAAGCCCGTCACATCCGTGCAGGCATGAACATCCAACGTGAGCATCGCATCGCAAATCCCTCGGTTCAAAGTGAGCATCTGGCGAATCGAGCCGTCCAGGTGCTCCTCTTGGGCGATGCCCTTCTTAAGCGCCGTCGAGATCACGCCAGTGCCAATCCGCTTCGTAAAAACGAGAACATCACCAGGTTTCGCCCCGGCATTTGTCAGAATTCGTTGGGGATCGATAAGCCCGGTCACGGCGTACCCGAACTTCACTTCGTCCTCGCTGATACTGTGTCCACCCAGAATCACGCAATCGGCTTCGTGAATTTTGTCCGCTCCGCCCTTGAGAATGGCTTCGAGGTCCTCGATATCGCCTTTGGCGGGAAAGACCACCAGCGAAAGGGCCGTAACCGGACGTCCGCCCATTGCGTAAATGTCACTCAAAGCGTTAGCAGCGGCGATGCCTCCGAATGTGTAGGGGTCATCGACGATTGGCGTGAAAAAATCGACGGTTTGAACCATCGCCAGCGGTTTGCCACTCGATTGGGTCAGATCATAGACACCCGCGTCATCCGCCGTGTCGTATCCGACTAGGACGTTCTCGTTGGTCACGCGAGGCACAGCCTTCAGCGCGCGATCCAAAATCTTCGGACTGAGCTTCGATGCGCAGCCTCCCGCCTTGACATTCGCTGTTAGCTTGGCTGGCATTTAGTCACTAGTGTAGAGAAGCAGTTGTTCAGCCGGCGCGGCATGCTCGCCGAACTGCCATTCCCGCCAAGCGTCCAATAACGGGAAATATAGGCCCAGGCGAAACGGACCTTTGAGGAGACGTGACATCAACACCGCGTAGTTTTCCAGTTGCGCTCTGTAGCGGCGCTGCTCCTCTTTCAAAAACGTTTCGAGGTGCCCGCCTTCATGCTCGCTGGTCTTGTAATCGATGATCCAAACGCATCCGGCCTCATCGCGAAAAGTGCGATCCACGGTTCCGCTGACGAGCTGATCCTGAATCCGTCCAGCGAGCGGCCACTCAGATCTGGCGCTAGCGTGCGGAGCGAGAATCCACTGGCCGCGCTCGCTCTGCAACGTGTTCCTTACCGCGCGCAAAACCTGGGCGGATGCCTTTTCTTCTTCGGAACGGGGAGCACCGAGGCGAAGCAGTTCCGATTGGATAAACGGTCTGGCATTCTCCAGGCGCGACTCGCTCCATGCCGGCAGACCTTCCTGCGCTACGCGCCTGAGGAGATCGTGGACAACCGTGCCTACGTGACGGCTGGTGTCGCTTACCCATTCATAGGTGGTCTTGCGCGCAGACGCAACGGCGCGCTGGTATTCGGGTTGCCAGCTGACCGATGGTTCGAAAGCAGGCAGCCGCCAATTTTCCGGGAGGCGCTGTAATACGGTTTCACGTTCGCCAGCCCCATTCGCCGCGCCAGCCGTTTGGGACGGCATTCGTCGCGCTGCAGTCTCAAATTCATTCTGAACGGAATTCCAGATCAGACCCAAGAATGATCGCGCATTGACCTTCTTCAACCCACCGCCGCGCAGTTTTCGGTCCACATTCCCCAAAACGTAGAGCTCGTTCATCGCGCGTGTGCACGCAACATAAAATAGCCGCTTCAATTCCTGGAGCTGCTTTTCATCATTCGCTCTTGCGATTTCGGAGTAGTTTGCGTCCTCGGCGCCTTTCTTAGGCTTGGCGTGAAGACTGAATCCCGGCGACCCGTCGTCATCAGCAGTTTCGGTACCCACCAGCAGGTCGCGGTCATAGCCCCCAGCGAGTCCAGCCAGTTGGGGAAGGATTACGGTCCCGAACTCCAGGCCCTTGGCGCGATGAACAGTCATAACCTGAACGTAGTTTTCGCCCGTTGCCGGTTTCGCATAAAGCCATTCCAGGCGGCGGCTGAGTGCAGCGAAGTCCCGGATGAATCCGCCCTCTTCCAGTTCCGTCAGAAGAGCAAAGAAGGTTTTTGCATCCTCTAATTGATGATCTTCGCTCAGCACTGCGGGGCCACCGAGCGCGAGCCAAGTCTGTTCAATCAGATCGCTGAGTTTCATTCGGCCATAGCGCGCTACCGCCTGGCCTGCGATTCTCTGGAAGCGAACGGCTCGCTGACGGGCAGCGGGCGCAAGCTGAGCGATTTTCGCCGGGATCGGAGAGGAGATCGAGAATCGGGATGTCAGGTTCGCTTTCGGCGAGTACGGCAAGGTCGTTTAACGTGAGCCCGCACCAGGGCGCGCGCAAGCAGGCGAGCCAGGCGGTGCGATTGCCAACATGCGAAATCGCTCGCACGAGAGAGAGCAGATCTATTACATGTTGCTCGTTCGCCAGTTCATCGATCTCCACTGCTTCGTAAGGAATTGCAGCGGAACGCAGCACGGGCAGAATCCTTCTCAGATGGCTCCGATTGCGTACGAGAATGGCGACAGTTCCCTTCGTGCGAGCCGTCTCGACGAGGCCGACGATTTTGCTTGCTTCCTCGCCGCAACTCGCATCATCCACTAGCGTGATCAGCTTCGGCGCGGCGCTCCCAGCCGCACGCGCCGCGATAGACGTGGAAAATTCGATTGAACCCGCGCCTTGAGCGGCCATGATGGGTTCGAACATTTCGTGCACCCACGACAGAATTTCGGGCGTACAGCGAAAATTCGTAGTTAGCGAGATCCGCTCGAGCTGGACTGCGCCGAGAGTACCGCGTTCCCAAGTGTCCAGGAAGAGTTGCACTTCAGCGCCGCGGAAACGGTAGATACTCTGCATCGGATCCCCGACCAGAAAGAGCGTGCGGCCATCGCCGTCCGACCACTGTCCGATCAGCGTGTCAATGAAATCGTACTGCGCATAGGACGTATCCTGAAATTCGTCGACCAAGAGATGCTCGATCCGATAATCGAGTGAGTACAGAAGATCGCTGGGATGCTCCGCTGGACCGAGCGCTTTGATCGCGGCGCGTGTAAGCTCGATAAAATCGATAGCCGCAGCTTCCCGGAAAACCTCCTGCAGAGCATGGTTCGCGCGATCGAGTAATTGGCAGAAATCGGCGACCAGCGGATCCTGCTTGCTGTCGGCAAAGTGGAACCATTGGTCGCGCCGCTGCAACATGTTAATAAGCTGAGTTTCCGCAGCAGCCAAATTACTGTCGAAATGTAGACTGATCCGGCTCAGGAGATCCTGATCTTCGGCTGTTCCGGCAGCAAGCGACCGTATGGAGCGGCGGCCCGCTTCTGCATAGAATTCTCGTGCATCTTCGACGATTTGGCCCGCACCCCCGAAGCCGGACGTTACCGGCGATTGCCGCGTCAGCGTTGCGCAAAGAGAATCTATAGTTTGAATCTGCAACCGGGAAGGGTCGGCGATGAGATTCCAGTTCTTCTCTCGATCCTGGGCCAGAGCCGCCAAAGCCAGCTCGCGCGTGCGGCGTTGATATTCGTCCGCCAGAGGAGAATTCTGTTCAGCCTCGACCAACGCGCGCTGAACTCGCTCACGCATTTCGCCAGCCGCTTTGCGAGTGAAGGTCATCGCGATGATCGATTCGGGCCGCTCGACAACACTAAGCAAGCGTAAGAAGCGCTGGATGAGAAGGCCCGTTTTGCCGGAGCCCGCGGGGGCCTGAACGATGAAAGACCGGAACGGATCTAAGGCGCGTTCGCGCTGCGTCAGGTCGGAGATCAATCGAGCGCCTTCTCTTCCGCCTGGAGTTCGCTAACACGGCAGATAGAACTCACCCGGCAGTACTGGCAAGCGCCGGATCGCGGATCCACAACCGCATATCCTCTGATGAAGTCATTAGAAAGCCGGAGCACTTCGGTTCGTGATTTGTCGAGGAAAACACGCCAGTTCTTCACGACCTCGGCACTGTCGCTGTCGAAGTGCCGCTCCCGAGCGAATCCAACGGGGCGCGTACTGCCGGGCCGCAGCTCCGCAAAGAAGAAACCGTCCACGCTTTCACCGGCCGCAGCCGCGTAAATCAGAAGCTGCGGCTCTACTGGCCTGGGGCACTTCAGTTTCTGTCGCGATACCGACGAGCTCTTGTAATCGATTAGCAGAACGCTTCCGTTCGCAAGCCGGTCAATGCGATCGACTCGCAATTTCAGCCGCAGCCCAGGAATTGAAAATTCACGCTCCTCCTCCAGAATCTCTACGGTAAACGGCTGGTTCCTGGCACGTTCTACTTGCAACCAATCCAGAATCAAACTTCTAAGCCGTTGGCGTTCAACAACTGAGATCAGTTGATAAAAGGAATCGTGGAGAGGCCCGCTCACGGCGGCATTCACGCCCGCTTCCACAATCTGCTCCAGTTCCTTTTGGGAGGTTTGCAAAAGCCGATGGGAGTCCTTGAGGTCGCGCCACACGAATTGAAGAGCCTTGTGAAGAAATCCACCGCGCTCACGCGGGTCCAAGCCGAACCACGCGTCCTCGGGCGATACAGCATGAAGACGGTGTTCGGCGAAGGCACGAAACGCGCACAACGATTGCGACTTGAGGACGCTGGTACCGCCGCGCGCAGGCTCAACTGATAGGAAAGGTGGCCCCTGCCCGTCCTCAATCCTTTCCAAGTCCGCAGGCGCAAACGCCTGCCATGGCAATCTTCCCTCCCAAACGTCGGACACCGTGGTCTCCGGATCGATAAAGCGCTGCACCAACGAAGAGGCGTGCCCTGAATAGCTGGCGAATACGGAAGGCGCGCTTTCAAACAGCGCCCGCGTTGCATATTCGGCTTGCTCTCTAGCGGTACGCAGGTCGCTGCCCGGAACTCCGCAGGTGCGCTGCAGTTTTAAAGGAACCAGGGGCGACGGACGATTGGGAGGCGGCCATGTTTCATCGGATAGCCCGATCGCCAAAGTTGAATCGAATCGAAACCCTGCTGCCGCACTGGCCTCTAGGATCTGAACCGGGGCTGCGAGTTCCGGTGTGCCGGAATCGCTCGCGAGACCGCGCCTGAGCTGAGCCAAAGCGGCCTCGAATGGAACGGAATCCGAAACGAGTTCCAGCGATGCGAGTGCAGAGAGATTCTCATCCCATGCTTCCAATAGCATCCTGCTCTTCCGCATTCAAATCAGAAGGTTTTCCAGGCCAGCCAACGGCTTTGAGCAGATCGCTGAAAAAACGCGCCCACTCCGCAAAGGTTCTGCTTGTCGTTCCATCGCGCAAAACCAGATCAACCCGTCGCCACACTGACGTAAGCTGCGGGCATTGCGCAGAGGCGTATTTGAGATCTCGCAAATCGACATCCGTCCGGCGTCTGTTGCAAAGCTTCAAATCCGCAGTTGCACGAGCGCTCCGCTCAAGGTCCGCGCCTTTCAAAAAAGGGCAGCGGAGGATGGCGCTAGCGTCATTGAGACTCAGAGTTGGGCGCGTCAGATTCAGAAGCAGTAAAGCCGCTGCAATTAATGGCTGTTCGGACAGCGGTCGAGTTGCATGAATCTGGAACGCGGCACGCCTCGGATCATAAGAACCGCCCAGGCAAGAGCGCGGGTAAAAGATTTGCCGAAAGCTGTACTCAATCGCCTGGCGATGCGTCGAGAGCTCAGGAACAAAGATCGCAATCGATCGAAATCCACCATGCTCAACGGCGGCGCGCGACCAGCGGGCGGCATCCTCGATTTCGTCATTGAAGCCGGAGAACTTGCGAGCGCGGCTTCGCTCGGCTTTTCCGGGGTCGATGGGCATCAGCTTTCCCGAGCCGTCTAGCGCCGCGATCAGGCGTTCGAGAGCGGGAGACGTGAACTGAAATGCGCTGAAGACAGTCAGATCGCGGCCGCAGCGGCGTTCGCCGATCCAGCGCGGAAGCCGATCCAAGAGATCGGCGCGACTCATCCAGCCACTGGCAGCGCATCGCCGTCGAAAAATGGAATACCACAACTGGAACTGTCGCGCATCCTCGTGATCGGCCCACTCTTCTCGTTCGGTAGGAATCCTCCATTCGCAAATGGTCCTCGCTGCACGCCGGGCGAGCGAAGCAGTCGCGTCGATATCGAACAGTTCCGGATGGTGCTGCTCGATGATTTGCCGCCAGAGCAGGTGCTCCTGTGACGGCGAGAGCAACACGGGCACGTCCGAGCCGCTATATCTCACCTCCTGCCAACGGCGCCGTAAGCCAAGCGCCGATCGTCTGAATGGCAGGCCGCTCCCAGCTCTCGTGTCCTCGCCGAAGCTGCTCGGTTGAGAACTGATAACCCGCAACACGGGCCAGGAGCGGAGTAGGTGTAACAACGGCCGCCCCCTTCTCCAGCCAGGAGAAGAGCTTGGCGCAAGCGAGATGCATGAATGGAGCTGAAAGTACCATTTTCGCGCAAGCGACAATCAAGGGAATGGCTGAATCGAAGATCACACCGCGAGCTCAAGACTTCGCGGCCTGGTATCAGGACGTAGTCATGCAAGGCGACATGGCCGAACCGGCCGAAATAGTCAAGGGTTGTATGGTAATCAAGCCCAACGGATACGCCGTTTGGGAAGCTCTCCAAAAGGAGTTCGACAGCCGCTTCAAAGCAACCGGGCACCAGAACGTTTATTTCCCTCTTCTGATTCCGCAAAGTTTCTTAAAGAAAGAGGCGGAGCACGTCGAGGGTTTTTCTCCCGAGCTCGCCGTAGTCACCATCGCTGGGGGCAAGGAACTCGAAGAACCATACGTGATTCGTCCGACTTCCGAAACAATCATTGGCCACTTCTTCGCGCGCTGGATTCAAAGCTGGCGCGACCTGCCGCTGCTGCTAAACCAATGGGCCAATGTAGTCCGTTGGGAATTGCGGACTCGCATGTTCCTGCGAACGACGGAATTTCTTTGGCAGGAAGGACACACAGCACACTCCTCGCATGAAGACGCGCTTGAAGAGGTTCTCCGCATCCTCGATATATATGCGGAAGTGGCGGAAGACGTCATGGCGATGCCGGTAATCAAGGGAGCAAAAACTTCTTCGGAGAAGTTTGCCGGCGCCGATCGAAGTTATTCGATCGAAGCGATGATGCAAAACGGACTCGCACTGCAAGCGGGCACGAGCCACGATTTGGGTCAAAACTTCGGGCGGGCTTTCGGCGTGCAATTCCAATCGAAGGAAGGAAAACTCGATTACGTCTGGCAAACAAGTTGGGGCGTGAGCACGCGCCTGATCGGCGGATTGATCATGACGCACTCCGACGACAAGGGACTCGTGCTGCCGCCCAAAGTAGCTCCCATAAAGGCGGTGCTGGTTCCCATCTACCGCAAAGAGGAAGAGCGAGGAACGGTACTCGAAACCGGACGCAAGTTGGCAGAGGACTTGGCGATAAAGTTGGATGATCGCGAGGGTCAAACCCCGGGATCGAAATTTTTCCATTGGGAACGCAGAGGCGTGCCTGTGGTCCTGGAACTTGGACCGCGCGATATCGCTGCCGGAAATGTTGTGTTGAAGAGACGAGATACGGGAGCGAAGCAGACGGTTTCCTTGGGCGAGGCACGCCCAAAATTGGAGGCGATGCTCGGAGATATCCAGCGCAACCTGTACGACGCCGCGAAAAAGCGCATGAGTGACAACTCGGTGCAGGCGAATTCATTGCCGGAAGTGGAAGAAATTCTGCGTGATGTAACGGCGGAACGCGGAGGCGGCAAGTTCGTCTTCACTCACCTCAAAGATGATCCGGTATGCGATGCCCGGCTAAAGGAGTTCAAGGCGACCGTGCGATGCATTCCGCTCAACGACGAACACGACGGCGAGGGGACGTGCATCGTGACCGGTGAGCGCGTTTCAAAGCGCGTGGTAATCGCAAAAGCCTACTAGCCTAAGTACCGGTTGTACTAGAATCCGGCATAGATTCCGCCGATATGCACTCTTAGAGTGGCCGAAGAAAACTTTGCCGGTAAACGCCCGTCGCGCCGAAGGCCTGGCGAGCGCGGTTCTGTTTCCATAGAGTTCGGATTAGTCCTAGTCCCGCTTTTCGCGCTGACTTTTTTGTCGATAAACGTAGCCTGGATCATATTTGGCTGGGCGTCGCTGCAGGAAGGCGTACGAGAGGGAGTACGCTTCGGAGTCACCGGCCAGATTGTGGCGCCAAACACCGGGCTGGATGCTTCGATCAAGCAAGTGGTTCAACAACTTTCGTTTGGTTTTATGAATTCCGGCAATACGCCGGTGATCAATGTCCAGTATTTCGCGCCAACAACGCTCGCGGAAATTACCGGCCAGACCGGCGCGACAGCGGGAGGAAATGTAGTGAAAGTTACCGCCACCATTACCATGAAATCCTTCCTTCCGACCTGGACCGCCTAGCGGGACTCCAATAGGAACGTTTTCGTCCTGGTCGATCGTGCTGAGAGCCGCTTCGTCCGATGTCATGGAAGGATCCCCGGGTGGTGTTGCGCCCACGGAATAGGTAAGCATTTTGCGGAAACAGAAGAGATCCAATTCAGATGAACGCGGAAGCGCCTTAGTCGAATTTGTGTTAGGCGTTTCTTTCATTTGGCTACCGCTGTTCCTGGGAACCCTTGTCATTGGTTTCAACTTAGTTCGGGCGATTCAAGTTACCGCTGTCTGCCGCGATGCCGGGCATATGTATTCATACGGCATCGACTTCTCCCAAGCCGCCTATCAGAACCTTCTGGTCGATCTTGCTACGGGCCTAAAGATGACGACCAGCGGTGGAAATGGGGTAGTGATTCTTTCCACGGTTACTTACGTCGGCCCAACGGACTGCACTGCGGCTGGATACACGGCAAACACAACAAGCTGCCCGAACCTGAATCAAATCGTATTCACTCGCCGTATTGTGATCGGCAATTCCAGCCTTCACACGAGCGCGTTTGGTACTCCGAACTCTAGCGAGATGGACAGCAGCGGAAATATCAGCGCCGCCGGATACCTTACCGACGCGACCAATCGGGCTGGAACTTTCTCGAGCGTAATTGCGTTGACCTCCGGTGAATTTGCATATGTATCTGAGATGTGGGTCACATCGCCCGATTTCAATTGGTGGTCGGCCCTTGGACAGACAGGCGCGAGCGCCCGCTCAATCTTTTGAGGAGCCGCCTGCCCTATTGAGACAGCCGGAGAACCTGCGACGCGATCTGATGGAAGGCTTGGTTCAGCGCGCTAGGATCGGCTGCGTACGCGTAGTATCCCGCCCCTTTTGAGGAATCGTAGATCGGGCTTCTCGGATCGTTAGCAACGCGTTCCAGGAAGACCTGATCGATCGACATGTCCGGCGCACCGTCCAGCCCGATGGTATAAATAATCGTGTTGTAGGTACTGTCGTTGCGAATCTGTCTTAGCCTGGTAGTCCGCCGCATTGAACGCGGCGGCCATGACGGCTGGGATTTGTTCATCAACCCGGATCTGGCCCTGATAAGGTCCGCTGGAAAATGTAGCCGGAGCGCCCTTATAACCGGAATTGGTCACGTTTCCATATGCGTCGGAGGTCGGAATGTACGCTACATCTTCACGAGCGTAGATCGAGGAGTTTTTGCAGCCCGAGTTAGTCACTATCCCCGGTGAAGAACTAATTGCGACTTGCGACGAGGTGTTGTAAAGACCTCCCGTGTAGCCGGTATTGCCGGGTGCTGTTCCGGTTTGTAGCAAAATTGTGAACCCTCCCGAAAGAACGTCCCCGGAATTGCAGCCGCTTGGTCCCATTGAAATAGTTGCCGGCCAATTCACAGGGTCGTATCGCGTGTCGGTTTGCGTTTTGATAGGCCAGTTGTTATACACGACCTCATTCGGCTGTCCGTCGGTGAAGAAAACGATGACGTTCAAGCCACCAGCTAACCCGGTACTCTTGATGGATTGATAGGCAACGTTTAAAGCCTGCGCGGAGCTGGTAGCACCAGTGCAGACGATATTGCCGAGGACAGAGCTCAAGCGTGGGAGTATCCGATTCGAAGTGAGTTGTCGGTGCATAGTCAATCGGACTACTGTTTGCCGTGCTCGAGAAAGTGACCAAAGCGAGCGTGTCAAATCCGTCCGTGAAATTAGTCACGAAATTTTGAGCGGCAGCAATCATCGTCGGACAGGCATTGCTACCGTTGTCGGTCCCATGGAACCCGAACGGTCAAGCACGAGAACCAGGTTCAAATTCCGCCGCGACGATTGCGCGACGGCCGAAATGGTGATGCTGTTGAAATGGAGAAGGCGCATGAAATAGAGCGGTACGACGGCCGATGCTGTGACGCTCACCTGCTGGGTCATGCTCCCGGTCGGCTGGACGGTCACGGTCGGGGCGCCGCCCACCACACTGGTTCCCAGCCAACCCGAGGGAAAATTCGCCGCAAACCATTGCTGCGCAACCGTTACAACCGGTCCGGAGTTCTGGACCTGCGTTTCGTACACGTTTATCGACCGGCCAGCGGCCAGGGCGGCAGCATCAACCGCCGAAGACAGCTTCGCCTTCGACCAAAAGACCACCGCCCCGTCAATGGCAAGGCCAGTCATAGGAATCAGGACCATGGCCGTCATCAGCGTGAACACGATGAGCGAAGCACCGCGTTCCCTTCGCCTCAAGCGGCAGCCGCGAAAGATCATCTCTAGAGGTAGTGAGGATGCCGCACGGGGGCTCTCATCGAGCCGGCGGACTCCATTCAGCCTTGGCATGCCTACCCTTATCGGCAGATTACGAAACAAAGCCAATTCAACTGGAACATCCGGGCGATCTAGAGCGCTTTTTACCAAACGAACTCCAGGCAGTAATATCCCTTACTGTTCTACAAGATCTTAGTATCGACTCGGAGGATGTAGTAATTCGGGTCGGAGGTCTGCATCTCCCTTTCAAAAGCAAGGGGATACGCGCGAATCAGCCCGAAAAGTTGCCGCTCGAAAGACGCTTTCTCGGGGTAGGAATCCATTGGTGTAATCACGATGTAGTCGATGTGATGAGTCTTCAGATGACAGCGCAATCTGTCCACGCTCCCTAAAGGCTCCTTGGCCGGCCTTTGGTCGTAGAACAATTGGAACGGGTCCGCGTTGAACGGACGGATGGCGAATCGGTGCGTCAGCAGGTAGAAGGCCGGATCGCCGTTCGCGCCAATGATGGCGTTCACTGGCGTTCGGGTCTGAAGCCACTGCGCCAACTCGAGAGTTTTGCTCCAGTCATCCGGTTTGGCGATCGAGAACGCCGGCGTTTTGTTTTGTATCGTGAGATGCGTTACATAGCGCAAGCTTGCCGCATTTGCGATTACACAGCCCAGAGCGGCTGTCAGTAGGCCCGCTTCTGCGAAGCCCTTGAGGCGCCCATTGCGAACTTTGGCAAGCAATTTTTCAATCGTCGCGAACAGAAGCATGAAGGCGAACGGAAGCACGGGGGTCAGGTAACGGGGGGCCGGAGCGACCCAGCAAAGCAGAACCGCGCAGTACACAACGGCCCAAATAACGGGCAGACTCCAACGCCTGCTGCTGAGTAAAGCGACGAGGACGAGTAAACCCGCCAGCAGATTCGCGATCATTTGGAGGGATAGCAGCGGCGCGCCCGCGACCGGACACACCGTCCCCAATATGACGGAGAAGTTAAAGCCGACTGCCACCAGCGAGTCCGAAATCGGGTAGTGGAATATATTGCCGGCGGCGTAACTCAGTTTCGTGTAGTAGCTCTCGACGTTATCCGCACTTGCCGCGTGTGCCGATTGCCAAATGATCCACGGCAAAACCAGCGCGCCCGAGACCGCCAGGAACAGGACAGCTCCCCGGAAGCGCCGCTTTTGGAGTAAAAACAGGCAGGCCGCCAATATCAGCGCCACGCCTACCGATCGAAGGAGGAACGCACAACCAGCAATTACGGCGGCCATCGCAACGCTGCGGTGATTCTCGGGCTGGTTAGCGAGGATCAGGATGGCGCAGACGGAAAGAAGCGCGAAGAGCGTATCGGGCAAAACGCTCGTGCTCAAGAAAATTGTCCACGGAGCGGCGAGCGTGAAGAGAACACTCCAGCGGGCAATGGCCGTGCTTGCCGTTTCGCGGCGGACGGCCAGGAAGGCAGCGCCGGCCCACAGCAAACCCGAGACGAGCGAGAGGAACTTGAAAGTGAAAACGTTTTGAGGGAACGCGGGGAACACTTTCCACAGCAAGCTCAACACGGCCGGGTACAAGATCGGGTACTTAGTCTGAAAGAGCGGGGTGGGAAGGCTGATGGTACGGTAGCCGGATCCTGAGATCAGTGAAAGCGCGTTGACGATGTATACCCCATCATCGTGAAAGTAGCCAAACGCCGGTTGGAGGAGATAACAGACGTATATCGGAACAAGCGCCGCCAGTAGGAGCAGCGGCAGCCAGCCCCATATGCTCGAAAGCCGGGAGCGCACCTACAGTACAGGTGCGCGCTAACCATGTGTTTCGCGCAAGAAAGTCTTCAAACAGCAGCAGAGCGACTGCGCTCCGGCCGGAATTCTTCTTCCTCTTCGATATGCGAAAACCTCTGCGAACGATGGAGGAAGTAGTAAACGCACAGCAACGTCAGCATGAAGCCGGAGAGCACGACCATGATCAGAGCGAAGCGTACCAGTCCGAGCCACAGGCGCGGCGGCCAGGCGCTCATCTTCGCTGACCATCACGATCCAACTCAGATTGGCAAACCGCTGCTTGAGACTTGTCGTCGCGAAACCGATGAGCCAGGGTCCGTTTGGCAAACCGGCCCTGACCCAGCCGGACTGACCGCCGCGCACGCCAAGCAGCGCGTCGTGAACAGCGTCGAACGCCGGCGACTTTACGTGTGAAAATACGTCAACATTTCGAGCGCTGATCACGGTCCCGTCGTCACTCACGAGTTCCAAACTGGCCCCGTTTCCTACCTGCGTTTCTCTGAAACGGGTCAGCACGTCGGAGACACTCACAGCGGCGCTGACTACGCCTATGACCGCGCCAGAACCGGGGTCCCTTACAGGTTCATCCACGTTCAGGTAATAGGATTTAGTAAAGTCATCGTCAATGATGTTGCTGATTTGAGTTACGCCCTTGTTGTAGGTGGCTTGCCACGCCGCATCTTGCGCGTACGAAGATTTGGCGCCAGGCTGGGACGCCGCGACCACATCGCCGTTGGAATCCGTTACGGCAACGGATAGGTATTGAGGTTCGGCTGCGCGCCTCTGCTTGAGAAATTGCGAGGCGTTATTGTTGAGGGCTCCGGGCCCAAATCCCGCGTTGCCCGAATTGGCCGAGCTGTGGGTTGGGGGATTAGCGGCGCCGCCTGAAGCGGCATGCACGATGGTGGGATCGCTTGCCACCGCACCCACATCCTTTAATCGATCCCGTATGGATTGCGAGACCTCATTACTATACAGTTGTGCGATTGTTTTGAAGTCCGCTCCTACGGACCGGTCGAGCGACCGATCACTACTTTCGGCGAAGATCAGGCCGAGCACGCTCAATGGCACGATGACTACGATGAGCGCGAGCAAGAGCTTTTCAATGGAGACCCGAACCTCTAATCCGTCCTTCGGCATAGCCACACTCCTTTCCGAGCTGCGCCTCTTTCTGGGGCGCCCGCTCACTACGGAAACGAGCCACGGCCGGGGTTGCGGCTCGGCGCTGTTCTGCCGTCGAGCTGAGTCATGGCCGCTTCCCGATTCAATGTTACTCCCAAAGTGCGAGGGAGGGAGGGGCAGCATTTGGGAAGACGGGTGGGAGGGTCGTCTCCTGTTCTGCACGGCTCTGGTCCGTAATGGGATCTGGCGTAGCACAGATCACCGGCCAGTAACGCGATAGAGAACCGAAATCTCGGCACCGGTTTCGAAAACAGCCCTACTTCTCCGAAGCGAGCACCAAGCTATTACCGTCCGGGTCCTTGAAAATCGCGAAGTTTCCCCAAGGCTGTTCGCTGGGAGGCGTCGTGAACTCGACACCGCGGGATTTCAGTTCCTCGTAGGTCGTGTCCAGGTTGTCGCAGGCAAGAGAGGTATTCACGAAAGTGCCAATGCGATCCTCGTGTCCCTGAGGCGTGAAAAGGACCACGCCTGTTTCGGCGCCCGGAATCTCCAGCTCAATCCAGCGCTGCGGACCCATCGGTTGGTCCGTTTTCAGCTTGAAACCGAGCTTCTCCGTGTAGAACCGCAATGAGCGATCTTGATCGCTTACCGAGATACCCACAAATTTCACTTGTTTGATCATCTGCTCTCCTTTTCTGAAGGGCGTGTAAGGGGCGCATTAATAAAAAAGGGCGGCCTCCATGGAAGCCGCCCCTTGAAACTGCCGGTGTGTGAAGTTATACCTCTTCGGCGCCCACAACTTCTTCGCCGAGATCTTCGGATAATCCGCCGTTGTAAATCCCAGGCGCTTCGTCCTGGTAGTCCGCCAAGCCGTCCCCGAACGCCAACTCCTGTTCGGGTATGGGCTCTTCTTCCACCAAGTCCTCGCCGGCGATCTTCACGCGCCGATAGTATTCCATGCCGGTTCCGGCGGGAATCAAACGGCCCATGATGACGTTTTCCTTAAGTCCGCGGAGGTAGTCGACCTTGCCGTTAATAGCGGCTTCGGTCAGAACGCGCGTGGTCTCCTGGAAACTCGCGGCCGAGATGAACGAGTCGGTTGAAAGCGATGCCTTCGTGATACCGAGCAGGATTGGCTTACCCGTCGCGGGGCGGCCATCCGCATCGATTACACGGGTGTTCTCTTCCCGGAATCTGAATTTATCGACGACTTCCTCGGGCAGGAACTCCGTATCGCCGATGTCTTCCACCCGGACCCAGCGCATCATCTGACGCGAGATCACTTCCAAGTGTTTATCGTTGATGTTTACGCCCTGCAGACGATACACTTCCTGGATTTCGTTCACCAGGTACTTCTGCAGTTCCTTTTCGCCGAGCACGGCCAGAATGTCGTGGGGATTGCGCGGGCCGTCCATCAGCGGATCGCCCGAGCGCACGCGCTCGCCTTCCTGAACGTTGATGTGGACGCCGCGCGGAATCGAGTATTCCTTCTGCACGCCGTCATCACCCACGATGTAGAGCTTACGCATCCCCTTGCTGACTTCGCCGTACTTCACAGTGCCGTTGATTTCAGCGATAACAGCGGTTTCGCGGGGCTTACGAGCTTCGAACAGCTCGACTACGCGAGGCAGACCGCCGGTGATGTCTTTGGTCTTAGTAGTGGCGCGCGGAATTTTCGCGAGAACATCGCCCGCATGCACCTGTTCGCCATCCCCCGCCATGAGGTGGGCATGGGTGGGCATCAGGTAACGCTTCTCTTCCGAGCGTGACGAGCGGCTCTTCGACTCAGACGCCGCGCCTTCGGGACGCACAATGACAGTCGGGAATCGCTTCTCATCCGATGATTCCGTAACCACCACCTGCATGTTGCCGGTGATCTCGTCGACCTGTTCCTGGGTCGTAACGCCGTCGATCAGATCCTTGAAATGAATCACGCCGCTGACTTCGGTCAGAATCGAGAAGGTATACGGATCCCATTCGAGCAGGATCTGGTTCGCCTTAACGGGAGCGCCGTCGTTGACGTTGATCTTCGCGCCGTAAACAACCGGATAGCGTTCGCGCTCACGATTCTTTTCGTCGACGATGATCAGGATACCGTTACGGTTCATCGCGATCAGCTCGCCCTTGTTGTTGCGAACCGTGTTCACGTTATTGAAGCGGACAAAGCCGTCGCTCTTGGCATCCTGCGTGGACTGCTCGCTAATACGAGTCGCCGCGCCGCCGATGTGGAACGTACGCATGGTGAGCTGCGTGCCGGGTTCGCCGATGGATTGCGCCGAGATGATGCCGACCGCCTCGCCGCGCTCCACCATCCGCCCGGTTGCCAGATTACGGCCGTAGCAGAGGCGGCATACGCCGCGCTTCGATTCGCAGGTCAGCACCGAGCGAATTTTCACGCGCTCGATACCGGAAGCCTGAATAGCACTGGCCAGTTCCTCGGTAATTTGCTGCGTTGACGCCAACAATTATGTTATTTTCGTAGTCGCGTTGATCTTCGAGGGCGACGCGGCCGACGATGCGATCGCGCAGCGGCTCGATGATTTCGCCCGATTCGATGATCGGTTCCACGTAGATGCCGTCGGTAGTGCCGCAGTCGTCTTCGGTAATGATGACGTCCTGGGCCACGTCGCACAGCCGGCGCGTGAGATAACCCGAATCGGCGGTTTTCAAGCGCCGTATCGGCCAAGCCCTTGCGAGCGCCGTGAGTCGAAATGAAGTACTGCAACACGTCCAACCCTTCACGGAAATTCGCCGTGATGGGCGTCTCGATGATTTCGCCCGACGGTTTCGCCATCAGGCCGCGCATACCGGAAAGCTGACGGATCTGTTGCTTCGATCCGCGAGCGCCCGAGTCGGCCATGATGTAAATCGGATTCAGATTACGGCCCGTACGGTCGTCCTCTTCCATGTTCTTGAACATCTTGTCGGAGACCGCTTCGGTGACTTTCGACCAGATTTCAATGATTTTGTTGTAGCGCTCAGATTGAGTGATCGCGCCTTCCTGATACTGCTGCTGAACTTCGATCACTTGCTGCTCAGCGTCCCGCACCATGCCGGCCTTCTCTTCGGGGACAACCATGTCGTCGATGCCGATTGAGATACCGGCGCGGGTTGCATAAAGGAAGCCAAGTTTCTTGACTTCATCCAGCATCTGCACCGTGACCTGCAAGCCGAATTTCAGATAGCAGTAATGGACAAGCTGCCCGAGACCTTTCTTCTTCAGCAGGCCGTTGATGAACGGCATCTGCTTCGGTAGAACGTCGTTGAGGATCACGCGGCCGACGGTCGTATCCATGTACTGCTTGTTGAACTCGATCGGCTCGGTGTGCATGATGTTCTGGTTATCGAAGGCTTTGTTCAGATCGATAACCCTGCCGGTGTAGCGCAGTTTGATACCGGTGAGCGTCTCCACTTCACCCATTTCAAGAGCGATGAGCACGTCTTCCATCGAAGCGAAGGTGCGGCCGGAACCTTTGGCATTCGGACGCATCTTGGTGAGGTAATAAAGGCCCAGCACCATGTCCTGCGTGGGGATCGCGATGGGCGCGCCGTGGGCCGGAGAAAGAATGTTATTCGACGCCAACATCAGCGTGGACGCTTCAATCTGCGCCTCGGGCGAAAGCGGAATATGGACCGCCATCTGGTCGCCGTCAAAGTCCGCGTTGAAGGCCGTACAAGTGAGGGGATGCAGCTTGATCGCCTTCCCTTCCACCAGCACGGGTTCGAATGCTTGAATACCCAGCCGGTGCAGAGTGGGGGCGCGGTTCAGAAGGATAGGGTGATCCTTAATGACTTCTTCCAGGATGTCCCACACCACCGGATCCTGCTGTTCAACCAGCTCTTTGGCTTGTTTGATGGTGGTACAGTGGCCGCGCTGCTCCAGCCGGTGATAGATGAAAGGCTTGAAGAGCTCGAGCGCCATCTTCTTGGGAAGTCCGCACTGATGCAGCTTCAGCTCGGGGCCGACGACAATGACGGAGCGTCCGGAGTAATCGACGCGTTTTCCGAGAAGGTTCTGCCGGAAACGTCCCTGCTTGCCTTTGAGCGTGTCGGACAGCGACTTCAAGGGGCGGTTATTGGCGCCGCGCAGAACACGGCCACGGCGGCCGTTGTCAAACAGAGCGTCGACCGCTTCCTGCAGCATGCGCTTTTCATTGCGGACGATCACGTCCGGCGCGTGCAGCTCCATCAGCTTCTTCAAACGGTTATTACGGTTGATGACGCGGCGGTACAGATCGTTTAAATCGGAAGTGGCAAAGCGGCCGCCATCGAGAGGAACCAGCGGACGCAGCTCCGGAGGAATCACCGGGATGGCATCCAAAATCATCCACTCGGGTTTATTCCCGGATTTGCGGAAACTCTCGACAACGCGGAGACGCTTAGCGTATTTCAGCTTCTTCTGCGTCGACGTCTCCGTCTTCATCTTTTCGCGAATTTCGAGGCTGAGCGCTTCAATATCGATCTTCTTAAGCAGCTCCTTCACGCCTTCGGCGCCCATCATGGCGACAAATTTGCCGGGAAACTCCTGATCGAGCTGCCGCTTGCGCTCGTCGCTGATCACTTCGCCTTGGTTGATTCCGACGGCCTCGCCTGGATCGATTATTACGAAGGCCTCGTAATAGAGAACGCGCTCAAGTTCACGAAGCGTGATGTCGAGCAGATAACCGATGCGGCTCGGCAGCCCTTTGAAAAACCACACGTGCGAGCTGGCGCTGGCCAGCTCAATGTGACCAAGACGCTCGCGGCGAACGCGAGACAGTGTAACTTCGACGCCGCATTTATCGCAGATCACTCCGCGATGTTTCATGCGTTTGTATTTGCCGCAGAGACACTCCCAATCGGCCACAGGTCCGAAGATCCGGGCGCAGAAAAGACCATCGCGCTCGGGCTTGAACGTGCGGTAATTGATGGTCTCCGGCTTGGTTACTTCGCCGTGTGACCAGCTCCGGATCTTTTCCGGAGACGCGAGACTGATTCGGATGGAATCGAAGTCGGCAATGAGATTGGCTCTATCGTACGGAGAGGAACGATACATGAATAATCCTTAGTTAACCTTCAACTCTCTTACCGCGAACGCCGGGTGCAACGCCTGGTTCGCTGCGGGCCCATTTCCTAAACCGCGGACAGGGCGCGGGGCACGAATTCTGACGCCCGGTCCGCAATACCTTTTCAATCCGCGGCGTGCGCCAAGTCCTCCTGCATCTCGCGTGGCTTCTTCATTAGTTCCACGTCGAGGCAGAGACTCTGCAACTCGCGGATTAACACGTTGAACGATTCGGGAACGCCGGGTTCGGCGGCCGCTTCGCCCTTTACTATGGCTTCGTAGATCTTGGCGCGTCCGTAGACGTCGTCGGATTTCGCCGTTAGCAGCTCCTGCAGAATGTAAGCAGCGCCGTACGCTTCGAGCGCCCAAACTTCCATTTCGCCGAAACGCTGTCCGCCGAACTGAGCCTTACCGCCGAGTGGCTGCTGCGTGATCAACGAGTACGGCCCGATGGACCGCGCGTGAATCTTGTCATCCACCAAGTGGCTCAATTTCAGCATGTAAATGTAGCCGACCGTCACCGGCTGTTCGAATTGGGCACCGGTCATTCCGTCGTAGAGGTCGACTTTGCCTGAGCTCGGCAGTCCGGCTTCGGCTAGACGCGCCTTGATGTCTTTCTCAGTCGCGCCGTCGAATACCGGGGTGGCGAAATGCAGACCAAGCTTTTCGGCAGCCCAGCCAAGATGCGTTTCAAGAATCTGGCCGACGTTCATACGAGAAGGAACACCCAGCGGATTCAGAACGATCTCGACCGGACTTCCATCCGGCATGTAGGGCATGTCCTCTTCCGGCACGATACGAGCGATTACGCCCTTATTTCCGTGCCGTCCGGCCATCTTGTCGCCCACCGAAAGCTTGCGCTTCATCGCGATATAGCACTTAACCAGCTTGATGACACCAGGGGGCAATTCGTCGCCCTTGCGCAGCTTGGCGATTTTCTCTTCGGTGATCTTTTCAAGCACCGCAATCTGGCGCGAGGTCATTTCCTCGATCTCATCGATCTGCTCATTGAGGCGAATGTCTTTGGTGTTCAGCCTCATACGCTTCAGATCGCGCGCGCGAAGCTTTTCGAGCACATCGCGGGAAAGCGGCGTCTCTTTTGAGAGCAGCTTCTTGTTAGTCTTTTCGTCGTGCAGATCGGCGAGAAGCTCTTTCCCTTTGAGCAACTCTTCCAGGCGCTTGGCCCGCTCGTCGCTCAGGATTCGCTTTTCGTCTTCCAAGTTGCGGTGCAGCCGCTCTTCCTGGATCTGCAGAATCTGTTTGGAGCGTTCGTCCAGCTCCGCGCCCTTGCGCGAAAACACCTTGCAATCGACGATGGTGCCTTCGATTCCGGGCGGGCAGTAGAGCGACGCGTCCTTTACATCGCCGGCTTTCTCGCCGAAGATGGCGCGCAGCAGCTTTTCTTCCGGCGTGAGCTGCGTTTCACCTTTGGGCGTCACTTTGCCGACGAGAATATCGCCGGGCTTAACCGTGGCTCCGACCCGAATGATCCCGCTCTCGTCGAGATTGCGAAGGAAAGACTCCGCGATGTTCGGAATGTCGCGGGTAATTTCCTCCGGCCCGAGTTTGGTATCCCGCGCTTCGATTTCGAATTCTTCGATATGGATCGAGGTGTAGTAGTCGTCTTTCACCAGCTTTTCACTGACCACGATCGCGTCTTCGAAGTTGTAGCCGCGCCAGGGCATGAAGGCCACGAGGACATTGCGGCCCAAGAGCGAGCTCGCCGGCCTCGGTGCAAGGACCGTCGGCAAGCACGTCGCCTTTCTTGACCTTCTGGCCTTGGAAAACAATCGGCTTTTGGCTGATACAGGTGTTTTGGTTGGAGCGCTTGAACTTGGTGAGCTGATAGATATCCGCGCCCACTTCGCGTGACATTTGCCCTTCGTGAGCGCCGCCTTCGACGCGAACGATGATGCGTTCGCTATCGACGGAGTCGACCACGCCCGCGCGCTTGCAGATGACCACAGCACCCGAGTCGCGGGCGGTCACCTGCTCCATGCCGGTGCCGACGAACGGCGCCTCGGCCCGGAGCAGCGGCACCGCCTGGCGTTGCATGTTCGAGCCCATCAGAGCGCGGTTGGCATCGTCGTTTTCAAGAAATGGAATCAAGCTGGCCGCCACCGAGACGAGCTGTTTCGGGCTGACGTCCATGTATTCGACTTCGTCGCGATGCTTCAAGACGAAGTTGCCGGCCTGACGAGCGTTGACCAGATCTTCCACGATGCGCCCGTTCTGGTCGATGGCGACATTCGCCTGGGCAATGATGTACTTGTCTTCTTCCCAGGCAGAGAGATAGTCGGAGTGGCCTTCAAACTCGGCGTGCTGCTTCTTGCTTCCGAGCGCGGTATTTGCTTTTCGGATCTCTTCGCGCCGAGTAACCTGGTTGACCTTGAAATCGGTCTCGCCGGGGTTGATGATGCGAACTTCATCCACCAGGACGCCCTCGCGAACACGACGGTACGGGCTTTCGATGAAGCCGTACTCATTGATCCGCGCGAAGCACGATAGAGAAGAGATCAGGCCGATGTTCGGACCTTCCGGCGTTTCAATCGGGCAGATGCGGCCGTAATGGGTAGGATGCACGTCGCGGACTTCGAAACCGGCGCGCTCACGAGATAAACCACCCGGTCCGAGCGCGGACAGACGCCGCTTATGAGTGATCTCGGAGAGCGGGTTGGTCTGATCCATGAACTGCGAGAGTTGGCTGGAGCCAAAAAACTCACGAATAGCCGCCATGACGGGCTTCGCGTTTACCAGGTCGTGCGGCATGGCCGTCGACATTTCCTGATAGACGGACATCTTTTCTTTGATGGCGCGCTCCATGCGCACCAGACCGATGCGGAACTGATTTTCAAGCAGTTCACCAACGGCGCGCACGCGGCGATTGCCGAGATGGTCGATATCGTCAACCGAGCCGATTCCCTTACGGAGCTTCAGCAGGTAGAGGATCGTGTCGGTGAAGTCCTTTTGGTCCAGCGTGCGGCGGTCGAGCGAAGTGGCGTCCGCCCGGTCGTGCAGCTTAATGTTGAACTTCATTCGGCCCACGCGCGAGAAATCGTACTTACGCGCGTCGAAGAACATGCCCTGGAAGAGCTGAGTTGCCGTGTCGACGGTGGGCGGATCGCCGGGGCGCAGCTTGCGATAGATCTCGAGAAGCGCATCGTTCTGGCTCTTCACCGCGTCTTTGCGGAGGGTGGCTGAGATCACGTTGCCGGCATCGTCGCGATCCGGGAAGAAGATCTCGAACTGCTCGATTCCCGCTTCTCCAAGCTTGGCGATACCGGTGGACGTAAGCTCGTGATTCGCTTCGATGAGAACCTCGCCGGTAGACATGTCGATCACGTCGGCGGCCACGTAAGCGCCTTCCAGATCGTTGGAAGCGACTTCCACCCGCTCAATCTTGTGCTTCTGGAGTTCGCGATAGACCGAATTCGTGATCTTCCGGCCTTGCGGAACTACCTGGTCGCCAGCCTTGTTGTTGATGGCATGAGAAAGCTTCATGCCGATCAGGCTCTCGTTCACATTCCACAAAAGCTTATTGTTCTTGAGCGAGATGGTTGAAAGCCGGTAGAAGGCGCGGATGATATCGGCATCGGTTTTGAATCCAAGCGCGCGAAGGAAGACCGTGCCGTAGAACTTGCGTTTGCGATCGATGCGGACGTACAGCAGGTTTTTTGTGTCGTATTCAAACTCGACCCAACTGCCGCGATAGGGAATGATCTTGCCAAGGAAATAACCCTGAGTCTGGACGCGTTCGAAGAACACGCCGGGGGAGCGGTGCAACTGAGAGACAATGACGCGCTCGGTACCGTTGATGATGAAGGTACCGTTCTCGGTCATCAGCGGAATTTCGCCGAAGAAAACTTCCTGTTCCTTGATGTCGCGAACGGTCTTAGTACCCGTTTCCGGGTCTTTGTCATATACGGTAAGGCGGATGGTGACCTTCAAGGGGGCCGCGTACGTCATGCCCCGCTCTTCGCACTCGGGAACGTCGTACTTCAACTGCAGCGCCACCGGGTCGCCGCAACGATTGCAGAAGGTCACGATGTTCTTGTTGAAAGTGCCGCATTTATGGCACAGGACATCGCCGGCGTGAAACGGGTCGGTACGAATTTCGGCGCCGCAGGCGGGATTGCGGCAAATGGTCCGCAAGTGATGCAAGCCTTTCAGATTGCCGCATTTGCATTCCCAGTTGCCGATGGAGTAGTCGACAAATTCAAGCTGACTCAAACCACGGAAATCCGAAATGGGAAAAACAGAGCTGAAAACACTTTGCAGGCCCGCATCGTCGCGCTCTTTGGGAAGCAGGTCCATTTGCAGAAAACGCTCGTAGGAACGCTTCTGCACTTCAATCAGGTTGGGAATGGGTATCGAAGTTTTGATCTTCGAAAAATCGACTCTCTCGCGGAGAGATCCTTTTGACACGTTGGGCATCTACGCTTGTCCTTTAGGAAACCAATGGCACAGTAACGACATTCAGCAATTCGCAATTACAAAGCCGCGGAGCACTAAGCTGCTACGACTCTTAGGGGCGAACTCATCTGCGACGAACTCATCAACGACAAACCAGGCGATCCGGCGCTGAATACTTGCGCGGCCACCGCAAAACGGGCCGCACGGGGAAGAAAAATTACAGGAAAAGAATCCAGGTGACGATAGTACTTGAGCAGGGCTACAATACAGTTCAAGAACGGCGATCAGATCGAACAAGGAGGTTTTAAGAGGAGTTGGTTTTTTGGGCATGCAAAGGCCCCGCCGACCCAAACAGGCCCGCGGGAGAACTTTAAACAACTGGAACCACAAATTGTATGTTGGACCGTCCCGGCTCGACGTCTAACCCAGGATAGCACAACTCACTCCAACCGCGTCAACCGACACGGCTGGAGGAGCTGGAACGCTTGTCCGAATCCCCGGCACCCCGGGGAAACCGCACCTTATTTTACTTCCACGGTAGCCCCGGCGTCGGTAAACTTCTTCTTGATCGCCTCGGCTTCACCCTTATTTACGCCCTCTTTGATCGGCTTGGGCGCGCCATCCACCAGGTCTTTCGCTTCCTTAAGGCCGAGGCTCGTCACTTCGCGCACCGCCTTGATCACATTGATCTTATTCGCGCCGATTCCGGTCAGAATCACACTAAATTCAGTTTGCTCCTCCACCGGAGCCGCCGCTGCCCCACCGCCCGCGGCCGGAGCCGCCGCCGCGACCGAAGCGGCCGCCGCTGACACGCCCAGCTTCTCCTCGAGCAGCTTGACCAGTTGAGAAGCCTCTAAGAGGGTCAACCCCTGAATCTGTTCCGCAATCGCGTTGATATCCGCCATTTTCTTCTTCTTACTCCCTTACGATGTTCTGTTTTGATTTGCCGGCGGATGCACCGCCAAAAACTTACTGCTTAAACTTGTTCTCTTTTCCAGCCTGGTCGAGCACCACCGTCAGGTTGCGGCCCACGCCGTTGATCGAAGTGACCAAGCGCGTGGCATTGGCATTGATCAGGTAAAGTAATTTCGCGTAAATCTCTTCCTTCGGCGGCATTGCGGCCAGATCGTTGATCGCTTTGACGTCAATGACCCGCCCTTCCACCATGCCGGCCTTGAAGGTGAAAGCGGCGTTGTCTTTTGAATACTTCGTCAACGCCTTCGCCAGCGCAACCGGATCCTTCGCCGTGAAAGCAACGGACGTCATGCCTCGCAGCGCGCCAAGCAGATCGCTCGCGGGCGTGCCCTCCGAGGCCTTCGCCGCTAGATTGTTCTTTATCACGCGATATTGGCCGCCGGCCTCGCGAATTGTCTTACGGAGCCGGAAATCCTGACTCACGGTCAGCTTCTCGTAGCTGGTAACGAAGAAGTTCTTGTTCTCCGAAAGCGCCTTCTTGAGCTCTTCGAGATCCTTCTTCTTTTCGTTCTTATCCTTCATTCGGCTGCTTCCCTGGTCTCGCTTCTGCTATGCGATTTTGGCGTTGAACGCGGTCACATCCAGGCGCACTCCCGGACCCATTGTCGAACAGAGAGTGGCGCTCTTGACGTATTTGCCTTTGGCTGCGGACGGTTTCGCCTTAATGACCGCCTGGATCAAGCTGTTTGTGTTTTCGAGCAGCTTGCCGGTGTCGAAGCTTACCTTCCCGACTGGTGCGTGGACGACGCCCGTTTTGTCGACGCGGAACTCCACTTTGCCGGCTTTAATTTCGTTGATAGCCGTTCGCACATCCGTAGTGACGGTACCGGTCTTAGGATTCGGCATCAGTCCTCGAGGGCCAAGCACTTTCCCAAGCCGGCCGACCGAGCGCATCATATCGGGAGTGGCGATCACGGCATCGTAGTCAATCCAGTTCTCGCCTTGAATCCGGGCGACCATCTCCTCGCCGCCCACGAAATCCGCGCCGGCTTCCTGTGCTTCGCGAACTTTATCGCCCGAAGCGATGACCAGAACGCGCTTCGATCTGCCCAGCCCGTTCGGCAGGACCACAGTTCCGCGGACCATCTGATCCGCGTGTTTCGGATCCACGCCCAGGCGCATATGCACCTCGACCGTCTCGTCGAACTTCGTGAACTTGATCTTCTGAACTAAATTGACGGCTTCGGCCAGCTGGTAGGGTTTAGGATTTACCTGCTTGGCCGCGGCTTCGTACTTCTTACCGGGCTTTTGACTCATAATGTGACTGGTACAAACGGCTCAGGCGGATACAACAGCCCTCGCCTCCCAAGTTGGTTGGAAACCTTTCCTACAATAACACAGGTTCTAGCAACCGCATGAAGCCACTTACTGGATCGCAGAGAAGATCAGCGGCCTCAAAATCACGTTGCTGATATTGGCCACAATTTCCGAGTCCTTCAACTCCGGACGGCCGCTCAGCTTCCTCCACTCCGGGTCATTCCCGAAATCGCGCCAAAGCCGGTCGCGCGCGGCGAGATCGTCGTAGGAAAGCATATACATCAGGTTCGGCTGCTTGGGACCGGCAATCGTCTCGCCGAAAAACACGGGATGCATTCCAAGCCGCTGGAAAATCCGCATCTCGCCTTCATTGAACATCGCCACTTTGCGAGCAAGCGTTAGGAACGTTTGCGATTCGTATCGCCGCAGTTCGAAGATCCGGGGCGAATGTTTCTGCTCCGAACCATTGGGGACCTCGACGGCTGGCATTCCGGCAAAACTTTTCAGCAGACTGCTTTCGACTCGCACAAATGGCAATCCCGAACCGGAATCCAGTTTCTGCATGGCGCGGAGGTGGGCATCGTCGGAGGACAGTTTCGTTAATACGTTCTGCATCTCCGCCAGCGACGCATACTGGGTAAGCGTGACGTAGTACGGGCCATCCGGCCCAATCAGGTTTGAGAATGCGCCGTCGAGCTTCACTCCGGCCCGCGCCAGCGCAGGCGTGAGGCCCGCTTCAAGATAATCGGCAACACGCGTCGGCTGATCCTCCTGGCTATTGTGCAATTGCCAGGTTTTGATTTCCAGATAAGTCTGCGTGGTTTCCGCATCGGGGGGTCGAGCGCTCAGGAGCGCGGAAGCGGCGAGTCCGGTGAGCATTTGGCGGCGGTCCATCGTTTCGACTGTATCAACGAACCCTTTTCGGAACCGCGCTCCAAGGGAGCGGCCGCTAGCGATCGCGCATCGCCTGAATCAGCGCTTCCATGTGATCCAGGTAGCGCTCGAAGGCTTTTCTACCCGCGCCGGTCAGCCGATACTCCGTCTTCGGCATCCGGCCCTCGAAGCTTTTTGCGCACTCTACGTAGTTCGCTTCTTCAAGGCGGCGGGCATGCACGCTCAGATTGCCATCCGTGGTTTGCAGCAACTTCTTGAGCTCATTGAAAGTGAGCGATTCATTGACAGCGAGGGCGCTGACGATTCCGAGACGCATGCGCTCATGAATGACCCGATCGAGATTCGGCAGAGCACTTTCGACAGTCTGCTGTTCACTCGGTTTCGCAGGCTTGGATGAACGTGGCTTGGGAGCCACTGGCTCTGTCGTTCTTGCCATTGCGGGTTTAGCCACCATGCCTCCTTGCGATCGCAATTCCGAAAGCAACGTGCAATCCACCGAAACCGGCCATGAGGAAATAATTGCCCCATCCAGGAGGCGCAGCCAGAGAAAGAGCTCCAAGAAACATAAAGCACAGACCCATCACAGGAACGATGCGAACTGAAAACGCGCCGCCGGTCACAACCGAAGCCCCATAGAGCATGAGCCAGAGTCCGGGCAGCACATTCAGCGCATCGGCACGATAGAGCACCGCGGTCAACACCGCACCGGCCAATAAAGGAGGCATGAAACTCAAAAGGGCCCGCTGTGCAGCGCGCGATTGCAGTGAAAGATCGAGCCGTTTCGATTTAAGCTTCACAGCGGCGATTGCGATCACGAGCGCAAAGGCCGCCTCCGACAACCAGATGAAGAATTGGCGCTGCGAGGTGTCGCCGATCGATAATGCTCCCGCCACCAGCGCCGTCACGCCGATTACCACTCCACCCCATCCGGGAACCGCCGTAAACGAGCCGGCGCGTTCCATGGTGTCGCGTATGAAGCGCAGGTTATCGGCAGCCCGGCGGTCAATCGGGACCGGTTCACCGAGGACGGAAGCACGTTGCGCGAAGGCCATGAAAATCGTGGAGCGGACAGCCGCTCTAACGGACAGTATACGGCAAATTGCCACCTGCGGCAAGTTCTTTACCAGGTAAAGAATGCTTGTCAATATTTCTTCAGGAACTCTTCCACGCTCGGCTCTTGCGCCTGTTTTTCGGCGATGCACACGTTGACGTTTTCGAGCACTTGGGAAAGTGCCCGAGGCGCGCCGGTGAACTTGTCAACTCGAGGCTCAAAGAAGTTCTTGAGCTTTTCCTCCGAGTCCGCATCGCAATAGGAAGCTCCGACTTGAGGAAACACGGCGCCCGCATCGAAACCGCCGCCGGTCGGACGCTTCGCCGCAATCTCATCGAAATGAGCTTGCATGAAATCGAACGCCATGTGGCGGGTGGACTCTTCGCCCTGTCCGGCGAAAAGGAGCCGCAATCCTTGTATGAAGGGAATCTTGCCTGAAAGCACAGCTTCCATTCCGGCTGCAATTGAATCCCTATCGCGGAAAGAGAACATCGCCCCCAGCAGACGCTGCTGCACTTGCCTGTCCTTGGTCTGGCTATAGGCTTCGACGAAGCGGTCGAACAGCGCCTTATCGCCGTAGTAGGCTGCGGTGCCGAGAACCGCGTTCACCATATTCGGATTGACGGCGTCGTGATTATCCAGCCACTTGTCGGCGAGTTCACGGCCTTGCTTGGCCAGTTCCTCATCTCCGCCAAACGTGGCCATATCACGCACGAGAACGGGACGCAGGAGCCGAACATTATCCGATTCGCCGGGTTTAGGAGTCCAGCCGAGTTCGCGGGCGCGCGCATCGAAATTCTGCTTGAGAAAACGCTGGTAATTCGGCATCAGAGCCTCTGGCACAAGATGCTCGCGAGGTCCAAGCGCGACGGCCAGCGCGCTCTGTACCACATACCGTTCCGGATCCGAATGAAATTTCGGAACTAGAGCAAGCGCGTCGCCCGCGGGCAGCTTGCCACCGCTCGAAAGCGCCTCGGCGTTCCCCATGAAGTCGACCCGTTCGGGGGCGTTCAGACGTTTCTCTACATCGCCCGTGGTCAGCGCCCCGAGAAGCTTGTGCTCGTAGTCGCTGCGATAGTAGCCGATGGCGTTATCGTTGGCTTCCACCCACGCCGGACAGCCGCTTGCTTTGAGCTTCCAATCGATCGTCTGCTGGGTCATCAGCGTGCAGGAGCTGGTTCCGGTTTCCCCGGTTCCATACCGCACGCAAACGGGGATCTGCCAGGTTTCGTCCGCGGAACCTTTCGATCCGAGCGGCAGATACCGTTGCTGGCTCATGTGAAGCGAGGGCGCGCCCTGGTTGCACTGGAGCGCCATTGAAACCAGGGGAACCCCCGCCTGATTTAAAAACGATCCAAACGCCTGCGTCACCGGCTTGGTTGTCGCGCTGGCGATGGAATCCAGAAATTCGGGGGCTGTGCCGTTTCGGAAGGCGTATTTTTCGAGATAGCTGTGGACGCCCTTCTGGAACTGCGGCGAGCCCACCCAATGTTCAAACATGCCGATCACGGCCGCGCCTTTTTGATATGTAATCCCGTCGAAAGCGTTGCTGATGTCGTTCTTACTTTCAATCTCCTGCCGGATCTTGCGGGCCGAGACCAAACTATCTTCCCGTTCCGCGCCGAGTTTCGCATAGACGTCTTCCACCCGCGTCTGCCACTCGGGTTTCCACTCGGCGATGATCTTCTGCTCCATCCATGTGGCAAAAGCTTCGTTGAGCCAGATGTCGTTCCACCAAGCGGTCGTGACCAAATCTCCGAACCACTGGTGAGCAAGCTCGTGGGCTTCTACCGATGCGCATTCGCGCTGACGGTTGACGGTGTCGCGCGTCGGATCGGCTAACAGGATTGTTTGGGCATAAGTTACCAGACCGGCGTTCTCCATGGCGCCGAAGCCGAACGTCACTGGAATCGCAAGCTGATCGGACTTCTCATAGGGAAATGGAATCCCGAAGTAGTTCTCCAGGCGATCGAGAATAGTCGCTGTGATTTCAGCCGCGTACTTCGCCTCATTCGCGTGACCCTTCGGAGTGACGATGCGAACGGGGAAATGATTCCTGCCCGCCGTTCCCGCCGGTACGAAGTCGAATTCGCCGACAGCAAACGCAATCAGGTAGCTCGGCAAGGGCTTGGTCTGTTTAAAAGCGAAGACCTGCCTGTCGCCGTGGGTTTCCTGCTTCAACACCGGCGTGTTGCTCACCGCCGTATCTTTCTGAGGTACATCGATGGTCAGTTGCCATGGAACTTTGTAGGACGGCTCGTCAAAACAAGGAAATGCGCCGCGGGCATCGGTCGATTCGAACTGGGTGAACAGATATTCGTTCCCGTTGTCGGTCATGTGAAAGATACCCGAACTATCCTGCTGGCGAACCTTCCCGGTGTAATGGATGTCGATCTCACCGGATCCGGCCGGCACGTCCGAATCGAACTGCAAACCGACAAAGTCGGTGCCGCCCTCAACCGGTTTGGCTGGCAGGCTGTTTGATCCGACTTTCAGAGCGGCGTCTGAGATTTCGATGCCGGTTCCGTTTAGCCAAATGAGTTTGACTGGCTCTTTGATGTCTATCTTGATGGCAATGAAACCAGTGAAGGATTGCTGGTCGGGATCAAGTTTCAGCTCTACGCGGTAGCTGGTGGGAGCGACCGTCGTTGGCAGGCGGAGGGTCGGGGGCTGTTCCTGCGCAATCGCGAGAGACGAGAATGCGGCGAGGGTTACCAGCGAAGCGAACACATGTTTGACTGAGAGCGCCATAAATCGCTATCGTGCCACAATTCGCTTCACGTAACTGCGTGCGATTAGATTTCTGTTGTTACTCGAATCCACTCCTCGGCGCGACGCCGGATACTCCTGACGCCGTTCGCCCCGGATAAAAGGCCCGAGATCACGGCTACCGAGTCAGCTCCGGCTTCGAGCGCTCCGGGAGCATTCTCAATCGTGACTCCGCCAATAGCGACCAGTGGCTTGCTCGTCAACGGACGCAAAGTCTTTATCCCGTCGATAGCGACAGTCGCGTCCGGCCTCAATTTTGATTCCGTGGGGAAAATCGGTCCCAGCGAGAGATATTCGACCGGATCTTCGTCTCCCCGAACCAGTTGCACACGGTTGTGGGTCGATAGGCCGATCACTTCATCGCTGACCACGCGACGAGCCGCTAACGGCGGCAGATCCGTTTGGCCGATGTGTAAAGCCGCGCCCAGGAGTCGCGCATAATCGGCACGATCGTTTATCACGAATAGGACCCCGAGTTCGTGGCACAAGCCCGCCATCCGCTTGGCCGTATCGAAGTGGGTCTGCAACCACGGATCTTTATGACGGTATTGGATGACTTTGACACCCGCCTGGAGCAGAGCCTCGGTTGCAGTGATGACTGCGATTTCACGCTCGGCCAGCCAGCCGGTATCGAGAATGGGGTAAAAGCGCGGCAAACGAAACGGAACCGGCATAAACCGCTCATTGTACTTGCCGGTATTCAAGAACTCGCACTGAAGCGGGGCTATGCTCGGATTCCCGCTTGAGCGTTACAGGTCCCAACGGAACATAACGCTTGTATCACGTTCCCAAGAACCTACGGGCAGGATTGCCGGGACTCTTCAGGGAATAAAGCATGTGTGTTTCTTGTCAAATTGTGTTTGGGGCGATACTTCTCGTGTAAGACAATTCGCCTGAGCGAACCGATGCCGATCGCCCGGACTCGCGTCCCCGCACTCTCGAAAAAGGCGAGGACAGACTGGCGTGTGATAGAACGCCTGAATGGATCGAAGATCGTTTCTGGCCTGCTCCGTCGCGGGTCTGGCGGGCGCTAGCGCAAAAGCCTCGAACCAGGCATCCGCTACGCAAAGCCGGCATGCGCGATTGCAGAACATACAGCGGCCACTTGCCATCACAATGTGGGATTTTTCGTGGCTGGAACGGCGCTGGCCGGGCGCAGGCTATGAGGACTGGGACGTCGCACTGGATGGGCTCGTTCGGCGCGGTTATGATGCCATTCGCATTGACGCTTATCCGCATTTAATAGCAGCGAATCCGAATGCAGCGTGGGAACTCGTTCCGTGCTGGAGCACGCAAGACTGGGGAAGCCCTGCACGAAATATAGTCCAGGTACAGCCGGCTCTCAATCAGTTCATCCGCAAATGTGCGGACCGCAATTTGCGCGTCGGCTTATCCACCTGGTTCAGACAGGATCCTGATCAAATCTTGATGGACATCCAAACCCCTGAAGATCATGGTCGAATTTGGAAGGTGACGCTCGACTCGATCGCTGACGATGACTTGCTTTCAAACATCCTCTACGTTGATCTGTGCAATGAGTGGCCACTTGATGTATGGGCGCCATTCCTGCCCAAGGCGTTCAAGCGAACTTCGGCCGAAAATGCCGACTGGATGAGGCGCGCCATTCAGGTCGTGCGCACCGTATATCCGGATCTCGACTACACTTTCTCGCAAACGAGTGAGTACGAGGAATGGAAGCAGCAGGACGTAAAAATGCTCGACTTCATGGAACCGCATATCTGGATGGCACAGGGTAAGGGGTACTACGATGAGGTTGGCTACCATTACGAGCGCTTCGATCCCGTAGGTTACAAGAACCTGGTGAACAACGCCAAGCGTGTTTACATGCAGAGACGTGATTACTGGGATAGCAAACTGAAAGAGCGTATCGAGATGTGCGCTGAATGGTCGCACATTTCCGGCAAGCCACTCATTACTACCGAATGCTGGAGTCTGGTCGACTATAAAGACTGGCCATTACTGGAATGGGATTGGCTCAAACAGTTATGTGAATTGGGTATCCGCACTGCCGCGGGGACGGGGCGTTGGGTTGCTATGGCGACCAGCAATTTCAATGGGCCGCAGTTTGCGGGCATGTGGCGGGATGTGGACTGGCATCGCACGATGACGGACATTATCCACTCAGCTTCCGTGAAGACCGCTTAGCAAAGCCCTATCGAGCGCCGGCCACGCAAGACATCGTAGCTCTTAAGTCAGGATAATGATTGAACGAATGGAAGAGCCGATGACGCGACGATTTCAACTTCTGACACCCGCGTTGGCGCTGGTTTTACTTACTCTAATCCCGTCCAATAGCCGGCACGCGCGTGGACGTGCAAATCCCCAGAGTTACGGACGCTAACAGATAACCGGTGATAGCCCGCTGCTTGCGGCTCTGGCGGCACAAACATCAGCGTGTAGCGGTTGTGAACTTCGTTCCCGATCGCGGTCAACTGGGTCTCAAGACCATGAAAAGTCGTGAATTTGTCGTGGGCGCCTCCAGTTGCCTGTGCCAAAGCCTGCGCGATGTTCACCTTGGCGAGCCGGGCCAGTTCCATTGGGATTGCCCAAAGAGAGATGCCTCCTTGGCCGCCCGGCCCGGATGACGGCACCCCTATTGCCGCATGGTCATTCGGATCGTATAATCCCGGTTGGTCGGGCGGCCGGCGTTCTGAGGCTTTTTGAGTAAATGCAGTTGCGTAAGCCGAATAGGAGAGCGTGTAAATGACAACGTCGTCTTTCTGCGCTTTCAGGACGACATCCGCGAAATGAGCCTTGCTCTGACGATCGCGTGATTCGCCTATCAGCACGATCACCCGGCGCGCCGGTTCTTTCCTCGCCGAAAGCAGGTCACATGCCAGACTTACGCCATCGAGAAGACGGCCCGAGTCGCCCCTTGCTGAGATCTTTGCAAATACGTCTTCCAGGATGTCGGGGTCGGCTGTGAAGGGCTGCTCGACACGTACTTCATTTGAAACGGTTACAAGGGCTGCAAGACTTGGCACTCCGGTTTCCATGTCGTTCGTGATGTACGTGCTGATGATGGACGGCGTCTTTTTGATTTTGGCCAAGACTGCTTCGCTGGAGTCGTTGGTCTGTAGAACGATTACAGCATGAATGGGGAGAGCGTCAGAATCGCGCGAGATCATCCGTACCGTCTGCGGTTTTCCATCGTTCAGAACCAGAAAATCGTTTGCGACTAAATTTTCAACGGGCTTGCCGGCTCTTCGTCGTCACTGAGACCGGAACCACAACCTCCTGCGCCCGCGTCTGAAATCGCGGCTCTTGCGCCCACGCTGCCGCGGGGATTAAGAGGAGGACTGCCCATTTCATTGTGGGGGGAGACGCATCGGCACAGCCTCTCGTTTCGGAGGACTCGTCGACACGCGAAACTATGCCTTCGGTAACCGCTTATCGCTCTTTATGGTGTCCAACGAAGTTCATCATGACCTGAGAGCAAGACAAGTCGCTCCCCATCGCGCTGAGAAGACGGCCGCCCGGTAGTGACGGCACTGGTTTCCAACTGCGGCGCTACTTCTTCTTTTTGGGCTTCTTGGTTTCTTTCTTCTGGTCTCGACCTTTTGCCATAAATGTTTATTCTCCTCCACTTACTATCGCCGACTAGTGAATAGGAATCCTACCCGTCGCCACTTCCAGCGCCGAAGTCGGGAATCGCGATCTGTTCCGTGATCTGAATCCCGAATCCTTCGAGACCTACAATCTTTCGCGGATGATTCGTCAGCAAGCGAATCGTCGAGAGACCGAGATCAGACAATATCTGAGCGCCCAGTCCCGCTTCGTGCTGCAAAGGCGGATGCTTCTCCGACGGAATAAAGCTCGATTGAAAGCGATCGTGAGCCAGCAGCTCGCGCTGCCCGTCGCGCCACACGGCGTCGATGCCCGCGCCGGTCTGATGCAGATAGATAAAGACTCCGCAGTCGGACTGAGAGATCGCCGTTAGTGCGGAGGCGACCAGCTTGTGACAGTCGCAATCGAGCGAATGAAAAATATCACCGTACACGCAATGGGCGTGAACGCGAACAAGCACGTTGCGCTTGCCGGCGACCTCGCCGTGCACCAGTGCGACATGACTTTCGTTATCCATGCGGCTTACGTAGCGAATAATCTTGAACTCGCCGAACCCGGTACGGATTAGGCCGGTTCCGTCACGCTCGACGAATCGTTCGGTCTGAAGCCGGTAACGGATCAGGTCTGCGACCGAGATCATTTTCATGCCGTACCGGCGGCAGAACTCGAGAAGCTGTGGCACGCGCGCCATGGTGCCATCCTCGTTCATCACTTCGCAGATCACGCCGGCTGGCGAGAGCCCGGCTAAGCGGGCCAGATCGACAGCGGCTTCCGTTTGACCGGAGCGGACGAGCACGCCGCCGGGACGCGCGCGCAACGGAAATACGTGGCCGGGACGGGCAAGGTCCTGCGGGCGGGAGTTCGGATCGATCGCGACGCGAATCGTCTGCGCACGATCATAAGCGGAGATCCCAGTCGTCACTCCATCGGCGGCATCAATCGCTTCGCAAAAGGCGGTGCCGAAACGGGCCGTGTTGACCGGCGACATCGGCTGCAGATCGAGTCTGCGGCAGATCTCGGCGTCGAGCGCGAGGCAGATAAGACCGCGCCCGTTCGTCGCCATGAAGTTGATCGCTTCGGGAGTGATCTTCTCCGCGGCGATGGTCAGGTCGCCTTCATTTTCGCGATCCTCGTCGTCCACGACGATGACCACCTTGCCTGTACGCAGGTCTTCAATTGCTTCGGTTATAGAGGCAAAGCTCATCTGCGGACGCGGGGCGATGGATAATTCGATCGGAAACAAGCTAAACAGCGGCAGCCAAGCCGGCCTTGGCGTGCCAGGATTTCGCAGGCCTGATGGCCTCATTGACGGCGCGGATATTTTCGACTCCATCCTTGGACAGCCAGTCTTCCAATGCCTTTACCCCTTGTTTGGCGTACACCGGCACGCCATCTTTCCAGGTAGCGCGGCCACAGAGCACGCCGGAGTAGTCGGTACCAGCTTCGGCCGCCATATTCAAGGATTCGATAAACTGCGGATTACTGACCCCGGCGCTGAGATAGATGAATGGCTTCTCAGCCACCTCGGAGGCTTTCCGATAGTAATCGAGGGCTTCCTGCCGAGAGTACGCGGCCTGTCCTTTAAATACGCTGCTGCCCGCCACAAATTCCGCGTTGACGGGAACTTCCACTTTCAGCACGTCCACGTTGTACTGCGGTTTGCCGAATTCGCGCATCGTCTTGATGACCACTTCGGGCTTCTTCTTGGCGTATTCGAAGCCTTTCTCGTCACCACCCTTGGGATCATAGCCGACAAATTCGAGGAAAAACGGAATCTGATGGTACTCGCATTCCGCGCCGATGCGCTCGACGAAGGCGTGCTTAATGTCGTTTACCTCGGCCTGCTCAAAGGGATTGTAATAGATCAGGATTTTGACCGCATCCGCGCCCAGATCCTTAATGCGCTTGGCGGAAAGATGCGGAAGAAGATCGGGCAGACGCCCGGGCTTGGTGTTGTCATATCCGCTCTCTTCATAAGCGAGCAGCAGACCGGCATTTCTCGCGCGCGCTTTAGCGGCGGGAATTCCAAACTCAGGATCGAGGAGAATAGCGCTGGCGTAAGGAGTCAGGACCTTGGAGACCGCGACCTTAAATTCGCTCATCATGTCGTCTGTAACCTGATCTTCCGGGACGCCCTTCGCCTTGGCGATCGATTTGCGCAAGCTGCCGCGCTGGTCCATGGCGGCCGCGGCGATCACGCCTTTGTCATTCGATAACGCATTCAGATGTTTGATTTTGCCTTCGGAAAGCTGCATAGGGGGTGAGCGAAACCTCAGTATAACGAAGAATGCAAATGCGCAAATCTCCGCCAACGGCGGGTGAAAACCTGCGTTCGCGCGACATCTTTAAAGATCTCGGCTTTGAGAGCGGCGGCGTCCGGAAAGTGCTTTTCGGGCCGGATGAAGTGGCTGGAACTGGACCTGAATGCGTTCGGGCGAGGGATCTTCGAGAGGAGTCAGCAGGTAAGTCTCGACTGTCAGTTCCGTGCGGCCAAAGGTGGGATTGAAGCCGGAGTTGGTGACGGATTCCCATTTTCGGCCGGTCCGGAGGTCGAGAGTTTCGGTCGCGTAGACACCCAGCGGGACCACCAGGTTGGAGTCAGGCCGAAGATTGAGAGTAGGCACAGTTTGCTTCGAGCCGATTCCCCGCCCCTTCACCACTTCGCCTTCAAGCGAGTAGCAGCGCCCGAGAAGACGGCCGGCGCGAGATACGTTGCTGGAAGCGATATAGCGACGAATGACGGAGCTGGAAACAACTTCGCCGCGATAAGTGACTGGATGAACAAAGCGCGCGGTGAAATTGTATTTCGCGGCAAGCTCAGATAGAACTTCAGGGGTGCCGGTCTGTTTGTAGCCGAATCGAAACCCTTCGCCAACGAAAACGCCTTGTGTTTCAAGACTCCTGACGAGCACTTCCGAAACGAATTCTTCGGGCGATTGGCGCGCCAACTCTGCTGTGAACGCGAGCACGAAAATTTTCTGGGCGCCAGCCTCGCCGAGGAGCCTGAGCCGCTGCTGCATAGTGCAGATCATGGGCGGAACGCGATCCGGCGCGACGATGGCGGTGGGATGAGGATCGAACGTCAGGACAGCCGGCGCAATGCCGCGCTCGGAGGCGAACTGGACCGCCTCTCCGATCAACTTCCGGTGCCCGATGTGGACGCCATCGAAGTTGCCAATGGCGAGCGCGCAAGGCCCGAACCGGCCTGTGACTTCTTCGAGCGAGCGAAAGATGCCAGCGCTCATACGGTATCGCCCCAGCCGATCGGGATTTCGAGTCCGTCATACGCAACGCGAACGTTCGCTGGTAACCGCGACTCTACAGCGGCGTGGAGCAAGTCGTGAGAGATATGCGTGAAGAAAGCCCGCGCCGGCTTCAATTTTTCAACCGTCCGGAGCGACTCCTCGACCGTCGAATGGGTGGGGTGCGGGTTATGGCGCAGCGCGTCCAGGAAGAGAACGTCGAGCCCGGTGAGCTTCTCCTGGCTTTCGGGCGGGATCTCGCTGTGATCCGTGAGATACGCGCAATCGCCAAACTTGAATCCGTACACGGTGCCCTTGCCGTGATTCATGCGAATCGGCTGAATGGCGATACCGGCTACGTCGATCGGTGCATCCTCGAACAAATGCGGGCGCAGCCGGGGTCGGCTGGACTGACTCGGCGAGTCATCGAACACGTAATGGAACGTTTGCTCGATAACGGCGAGAGCCGGGGCCGAGGTGTAGATGGGGATGTCCGTCTTCTGCATAAAATTGAAAGGGCGGACATCGTCCAGGCCAAGGATGTGGTCGGCATGCGAGTGCGTGAAGAGAATCGCGTCAATCCGATCGATGCCGTAACGCAGCGCCTGATAGCGGAAATCGGGCGAGGTATCGATGAGAATGCGTTTGCCCCCTAAGCGAAGGAAAACGGAGGGTCGAAGTCGGCTATCGCGAGGATCGCTCGAGGTGCAGACTCTGCACCGGCAACCAATCATGGGCACGCCCACGCTGGTTCCGGAACCGAGCACGAGAATGGACGCATGCTCGAACTGTTCGAGCATTCAGTCTGTTTTTGAGCCTTTCCCGCCGTCGCCAGTAATGATGAGCGGACGGTCGTCCTCTTTCTTTTCCGGTATCTTTCCGGCGGTATCTGCCCGTAACCTCTCCAGGTTGGGCGCGGCCCTTCAGTTCCTCGGAGACCTGAACGAAGCGGAAACGCAACTCGGTCAGACCGTTCTCAAGGATGCGCTGTTCTTCGACCGTCAAATTGCCGCGGGTTTTTTCCTGCAAAACGGCTAGCAGGTCGATCGAATGACGAGCCAGCGGCAGATTCGGCTCAGGTTCCTCACCCTGTTCGCCGAAATGCAGGAGACCGAGCTGCATCTGGGTTTGCATAAGGATCGACTCCACCAAGAAGGAGAAGTTCGCAGGAGGGAGGGGGAAATCAGCGTTGTCTGCCATACGACACCACCATATTACTGGCAGAAGGCTGAATGCGGGATATTCCCAGGCGAGTCTCCGGCCAAGGGCCGCGTCCTAGGTAACAGTGAATTCGCAGGCGGCGAAACCGCGTACAATCATTGCGGACGATTACGAGCCGATCCGGGCGTTGCTGCGGGAATTAGTCGAGCCGAGCTGCGAAGTTGTGTTTGAGGCGAGTGACGGGCCGGAGACTATAGCAGCGGTCGAGCGGCTTCAACCAGAACTGCTCCTATTAGATATCTCAATGCCGGGGATGAATGGGTTCGAGGTGCTGCGCCGCGTTAAGGAAGAGCTGCCGCGAATCCGCGTGATCATCGTCTCCGAACACCGCGACTCGACGTACACGGATGAAGCGTTCCGATTGGGCGCTGCGGGCTACATCTCGAAACGAACCGCGCTGCACGATTTAGTCGAATGCGTGGAACGGGTAATTGCCGGATAAACAAACCGCAGGAGCAGAATCAAAGTACCCGTTTGCCGGTCACAGCCATGTCATAACCACTGGCGCCGTTCAACTCGCGGCGGAAGTTCGCTCGAGCGATGGTGTTGAGGAGCGCCTGAATGGCAGGCAATTGCAAGTGACGCTTACGCATAACCAGGTCATAGCGTGCACTTTCCAGAGGCACAAAACTGAGACCAAACACGCGAGCCGCAGCCTGCGTTGCGAGACAGCAGTCCGCGGCTCCCGTTTTCACGTGCCATGCCGCGGCCAGATGTCCGGGAGCAAAACGATCGTAACCACGCACTAACTTGGTGCTCAGCTTCAATCGCGCCAGATGACTGTCCAACAATAGGCGGCTGCCCGCGCCCGCTTCCCTGTTCACGAAGGCGATATCCCGGCGAGCGAGATCCTCCACTCCTTTGATGTGCTTGGGATTGCCGCTGGCGGCGACCAATCCCTCTTCCCAAACGGCAAAGGAGATCGCCGCGACCGAGCTACGCGGAAATAACCGGGCAATTGCAGAGATGTTCGATTCACCGCTGGCGGCGTCTCGAAGATGAGTACCGGCGACATGCACGCAGCCCTCTTTCAGGAGCGCCAGAGCATGCGAGCTGTTTTGGTGAACCAGAACCAGGTCAATGCCAACAGGCCGCAGATAACGGGCGAGGACAGCCATCGCGGGGTCGCAACCAGCTATCAGAACGCGGTTGCGAAACTCGTTCCCTTCTTCTTCGTAAACCTGAACGCGAACTTTCCCGGTCGCGTGATGTCCGCTGCTCACAACCGCATCACTTGCCGGAAGAGACCAGCCCATTGGAGCGGCCTCAGCGGCGATCAGCCGCCCGCCTATCTGGCATAACTGAACCGGCTGGCCCGGTTGAAGTTTCTCAGCCGAAGGAATCAGCGTTGCTTTGAGCGAGCGCGGGGCCGGTCTCGATACGCTTTCCGGCAGAGTAAATAATTCTTCTACGCCCACCGCGAGCGCCCGGGCTAAACGTAAACTCACGACCGTATTTGGCGTGTAAGTTCCGGCCTCGATCGCGTAGATTGCCTGCCGGCTGACACCCACTGTCTTGGCCAGTGCGGAGGCGGACAATCCGCGCCGCTCGCGCACGAGGGCGACCTTATTCTCCATCTTGCTGGAAAGCTCCCTTTTCATTTGTCGCCTATTCAGTACACTTGTCGTTTATACAGGACACAATGTGTTACACCCATAATGCCATTCATTCGATACCACCGCTGTTCTTGATTTTGTCTGCCTTGATTTTGTCTGCCTTGCTTTCCCCTGCCGCTTCAGCGCAGGTATCAGCCGTTCTGTCCGGAACCGTTTCCGATCAGTCCGGAGCAATCGTTCCCGGCGTAGCCGTAACGGCGAAAAATCTCGATCTCAGTACAGCGCGAGCGGCGATGACGGATTCCGCCGGGCGCTACGTCATGCCATCGCTGAGCATTGGCAGTTACGAAGTCCGCGCGGCGAAGCAAGGATTTAGGGAAGCGGTTCGGGAAGGCATCCATCTCGCCGTAGGCCAAAACGCCACAGTTGACTTCCGGCTCCTGGTAGGAGAATCGAGCCAGCGGATTACGGTCAGCGAGGACGCTCCTCTCGTCGGTACAACTGCAGAAGATGTCTCCGGGCTGGTCGGCGAACGGCAAATCGAGAGCCTTCCCTTGAATGGCCGGAGCTATGATGAGCTGCTCACCCTGAACCCCGGCGTGGTGAATTTCACTTGGGAAAAGACGGGCGGCATCGGCGTATCCAATTCAACCGCGGGCAACAATTTCGCCGTATCGGGCAATCGTCCCCAACAGAATCTGTTTCTCTTAAACGGGATTGAGTTCACCGGGGCTGCCGAGAATAACATGCAACCGGGCGGTGTCAGCCAGCAACTGCTCGGGGTGGACGCCGTGCGCGAGTTCAATGTACTGCGCAGCACGTATGGCGCGGAATACGGCAAACGTCCAGGCGCTCAAGTTCTAATCGTGACGAAGGCGGGCACGGACGAAGTTCACGGGTCGTTATACGAGTTTTTGCGGAACAGCGATTTGGATGCGCGGAACTTCTTTGATGGAGCGTCCGTTCCGGGTTTTCAACGTAGCCAGTTTGGAGGGTCCCTGGGCGGCCCGGTTCAGAAAGACAAAACATTCCTGTTCGGGAATTTTGAGGCGTTGCAGCAGCACCTTCACCAGACAGGCGTTGATTTAGTACCCGACGATAACGCCCGGAGCGGCTTTCTTCCATGCAAGCTGGTGACGCCCAAGCCAGGCGCCTGCGCTGCGTCGGGCGTTATTTTTGTAGGTGTGTCGCCTCTCTTAGCTGCTTGGCCAGTGGCTAGCCCCGGCGCTCCGGATTACGGCGGCATTTCGGAATCCTTCAATAATCCGCTGCAAACGATTCGGGATGATTTCGGAACCATGCGGCTCGATCGGGTTTTCTCCGGCAGCGATACGCTGAACGCTGTTTACACGATCGATGACAGCGCCGATTTTACCCCGACCAGCACCAATGCGTACAGCACGGACGTGGAGAGTCTGCGAGAGCAGGTGGCCAGCCTGGCCGAGACGCATGTTTTCTCTCCGGCGCTGCTCAATCAGGCTACTCTCGGCTATTCCCGCGCCGGGTACTTCTTCACGGGAGAACCGACTCCGAACACACCGGCCGCGAACCTGCCTGGTTTCTTAGCGGGCGATCCAGTTGGCGCGATCGTGGTCGGCGGCAGTGCGGCATCCAATCCGACCGCGCAGCTTAGCTTGGCAGGGAGTAACAACGGCAGTAATCTTCGGGTTGCTCGCAACCTGTTTACTTACCAGGATCAAGTCTCTGTCACAAACGGGCGGCACCAGTTTACGGCCGGCGTTTGGTTTCAGCGGCTCCGGTCGAATGAAACGCTGGCGCTCAGCCAATACGGCCAGGCGACCTTCACCAGCTTGCAAACCCTGCTTCAGGGGAAGATAGGCAGTCTTCTCTATGACCCTGCTCCAACTGAGATGAACTGGCGTTCCTGGTTTGGAGCGTGGTACGCCGAAGACGAGATCCGGCTGGCGCCGAGGCTGACACTCTCAGTCGGCTTTCGCGATGAATGGAGTAGCGGGTGGAATGAGGCGCACGGACGCGCCAGCAATTACACGTACCCGAACGGCGTGATCTCGAGTCAACCGCGTATTGGCGCCAGCGAGCTCACCGTCAACAATGCAAAGTTCCTGCCGGAACCGAGATTCGGCATCGCCTGGAGTCCTTTCGGGAGCTCGAATAGGACGCTGATCGACGCGGGCTTCGGCATGTACAACGATTTGCAAGATGCGCTGGGCTACCGGACCGATCAGAACGCCCCGTATAACCCGACCTATAGTCTTCCAAATGTCTCGGTTTCGCAGCTACCGGTGCTGCCGAACGCTCCGGCGCCTCCAGCGGCGAAGCTCGTTCCAGGCGGAATCCAACCGGATTTGCTGACTCCGACGCTTATCTCGTGGTCGGCACGAATCGAGCAAGAGCTTAGCGCGAATACGGCGCTCACGGCGGGGTACGTGGGGTCTCATGGATATCACGAACTTATCGGCATTGACGCCAATGAACCGTTTCCGGTCACCTGTCCCGCTTCACCCTGTCCAGCCAAATACTCTAGCGCGTTTCCCGCTGGGCTCGCGAACACGCCAGTTCCCGCCGGCTCTTATTACGTTCCGACCAGTACGCGCGCTAACCCGTCCCTGGCAAATACCTGGACCTATTTCTCCGGAGGCGATAGTTCCTACAATGCTTTGCAACTGGACCTAGACCATCGTTTTAGCGATGGCCTTGCTCTTCGGGGCGTCTACACTTGGTCAAAGACTATCGACGACGGCGATTCCCTGAACAGCACCACTTCGGGCGGAGAGCCTGCTCTTGCTTCGAATCCCTTTAGCCTGCGTGCCGATCGCGGACTCGCTAACTTCGACGTCAGAAATGTCGCCGTTGTCAGCGCGGTGTATGCTTTACCTTTCGGACATGGCACACGTTTTCTAAGCAATGCGACGGGATTGACGAACAACTTAGTAAGTGGATGGACGACCAATTCCATCCTTACCCTCCAGGGTGGCTTTCCGTTTACGCCTCAGCTTAGCTACAACCCATCAAATAACGGTGACACACGAAATCCCGTACGCCCATTCGCCAATCCCGCCTTCATTGGTCCTGTCATTCTTGGCCGACCAGGTGAGTGGTTCAATCCCGCGGCCTTCCTGGCGCCTCCGGTGAACAGCGGGTTTTACGGGAATCTTGGCAGAGATACACTGATGGGCCCTGGCCTTGCAAGCTGGGATTTGTCGTTTATAAAGGACGCCCGCGTAAGCGAACGATGGACCCTGCAGTTTCGGGCTGAGCTGTTTAATGTCCTAAACAGAGCCAATTTCAATACGCCGAACGCGATTGTCTTCACGCCGACGGGAGTATCGCCGACGGCCGGGGTCATCACGAGCACGTCGACAACATCTCGCCAAATCCAGTTCGGGTTGAAACTGCTTTGGTAGATAGTTGGCGCGCTTTCGGCCGAACCTTACCATGGTTCTGTAATGCGCGCGCGTCTCGCTCTTCTCATTTCGACGTTGCTTTTTGTGGCGGCCTGGCTGCTCTGGCATTTTCGACTCCACAAAACACGGCAACGAATCTGCGTAGCCAGGGACTCCTTCAGCGGCTGCCGTAACATCCGGCACCGCTGTAGCAAGCGCTGCCGACCGCCTACCCACCAATGTCTCCGCACACAACCTGATGCTTCGAAAAGGCCCTGGTTTTCGTGTTTATGTTCGCTGGCTGCGCGGGCAGATGACGCGCGCTCATCGCAACGTGAACCCGTCATTCGATGACACGCGATTCTTTTTTCCTCGATATTCAAACGGGCGTTCTCCGAACGAATATCGGAGATCTCAACAACTTCCTCAATACGAGCGGAATCGCGAACTCTCCGCTGAAAAACATTACGCTCTCCGGTGATGGAAATCAGATCAAGCTCAATGGAACTCTGCACAAAATCGTGCCGCTGCCCATCGAGATGACCGGCACCATCTCGGTCGCCCCGCGGAATCTGATTCAGGTACACGTCACTAAACTGAGCGCTCTAAAGATCCCCTTCAAGACTCTACTCGGGGGCTTCCACGTCAACATTTCCGACCTCTTCCACCCAGCCGGCATTCCCGGCATTCAAGTCTCCGGGAACGATATCATTTTCGATACTGAGAAGCTGCTACCGCCACCACATATTCGTGGACAGTTGACCAAAGTGCACATCGTCAACCCCGACATTGAGGAAATATACGGGAATGCTCAAAGTGACGTGACGCGCGTGGAGCAATGGCGCAACTTCATACGTTTACGTGACGGCACCATCGACTTTGGAAAGCTGACGATGCATCAGGTCGATCTCATCATGATCGACATCTCGAACGACGCCTGGTTCGATATCGATCTGGCTCATTATCAGGAACAGCTTGTGAACGGCTATACCCGGATGACTCCTCAGGCCGGGTTGCAAATCTTTATGCCGGATCTGGACGAGATCCCGCATAACAAGGCGAACCAGAACATCAGCATGGAGTGGCTCAAGAATCGCAACCTTCCTCCGCCGCCCGATATCACTTCAAAGTGACGGCCGTTTGGCGACTCAGAATGTATAAGTGGGCGGTGTAATGCCTTTCAGACGTAGATACACTTCCGCCTGACCGCGGTGATGGGCAATGTGGACAAACATATTCATGATCATGTCGCGGGCATTTATATCAGGACGTCCCTGAAAGGAAGCGATGTGCCAGGTGCGCTGAAGCTGCTGTGGAGTGATTTGCGGGAGGAGTGCGATAACGTAATCGAACGATTGCCCCAGCATTTTGACCACGGTTTCTTTATCGGCGGCGGCCTTTGGCGCAGTATTCAGATCGAAGGGCTCTTTGGCGCCGGTAATTTCGTGGAAGCGATATACGTTGGAACCGGCGATGTGCAGCATTTGCTCTCCAAAAGTCATTTCCTCAGAAGTCGGCTTGAAAGTATAGAACTCGGCGGGCATCGCTTTTGCCACCTCCAATGTGAGCTGTTTGGATTGCGACCAATCCTTAACGAACTCACTCATGGTAAGTGGGCAGGACCCTTCGGCGGACAGAGCGACCGCGCAGGAACAGAGAGCAAAACAGCTAATGGCAGTTACAGTTAGAGCGGTCATCAATTTACCTTTGGCGATTGGACGATTATGCCGTAACCATCGAGCAGCGTCCAGGTTGCGCGTTGATAGTTAATATAGGCCTCTTGATAAGTCACGTAGGCGTTCAGCAGAGCGCTTTCGGAGCTGGCAAGCCGGGTTTGAGAATCGAGCAATTCGAACGCAGTAATGGAGCCGAGCACGTACTTCTGCTGTTCGGCTTCGACGTTTTTCTGAGCCAGATCGCGCGCTGTGATCGCGGCGGAAATGGAGGCGTCCGAAAGTTCTATGGAATCGAGCGCCTGCCGCACGTCGAAAATGATCTGCTGTTGAGTCAAACGCTTTTGATATCGATCACGCGCCCTGCTGACCAGAGAGTCCGCCAGATTGGCCTGAGCGGTACTGTTGCGCAATGGGAAATTGAATTGCAACCCGAAGCCGTAGCTGGGAAAGTCGAAAGCCAACGTTTGTTTGAGCGTTTCTGCCAATCCGGGGAAGGGCGTATTCGAGGTTGTTCCAATGGTGCTGCCGACTCCAATCTGATTTAATCCCGGACCGGTTGCGCCTCCCTGCAGGGAAAGATTGAGCTGCGGCTTAAGCTGGTCGCGGGCCACTCGCGCGCTGAGATCGTCGATCGAAAGCTTCTGTTGAGCGGCTTTGGATTCGGGACGAACTTGCGTGGCTTGCGCGAGCGCCTGCTCGAAGGGGAGAATCGACGATTTCGGAGGCACCATTGAAGGATCATCTTCGAGGACGATATCGGTGTCTCGCAGCGCGGGTGTAAGATCCGCCCCGATGAGGCGACGCAAAGCGTCGAGCGCCGCCTTGTATTGAAAGCGGGCCTGCACGAGATCGCGATTACGTTCGGCCACCTGAGTCTCGGATTGGAGAATGTCGAGCTTCGCGATGGCGCCCAGATCCAGAGCTTTCTTGTCGTGTTCATAGGATTTCTGCGCCAGCGCCACGGTTTGCTCCTGAACACGAATGTTGTCGCGAGCGAGAATCGCGTCCCAATACTGGCGCGCGGCGGCCGCAACGGTATCGCCAATGGTGGCTTCGCTCTGCTCAGAGCTGATTATGAGCTGGGTTCGGGCAATCGTAAGCGGCGCACGGAATTGAAGATTGGTACGGTTCTGCCAGAGCGGTTGGGTGATCTGAACATTAAGCGATCCAAAAATGGCCGGGAATGGGAAGCCATCGCCAGAACTGCGGTTTACGGAGAAATTCGTGCTGATGGTCTGGCCTGTCGGCAGCAACTGCTGGTATGTGATGGCGGAGTTCTGAGACAGGCTGCTGATGGTCTCTGGTAAGACAACGTTGACAAGCGAATTACCTCCAACACCGTTGGTTTGGCCTGACCCTTCGGTTGCGCCGCTTCCGGTTGTGGACCCGGTACCGCCGAACCCGCCCCCGCCGAAAAACAGCGGCGATACCGACCGCAGAGTATTGAACTGGAGCCCGATCGTGGGATCGAACGGCGACTTGGCGGCGGTAATCTGATCGGCGGCAGTGTAGACGTCTAACCGGGTGACTTGAACATCGGTGGCGTTTTTGAGGACCAGTTCCAAGAAGTCGTGCAGCCGCAGGTGCAGTTTGCCATCGTGAACCCGCTGCTGCAATCCCTGAATGTCGCTGATTTCTACCTGGTTCGCGCTGAAGCGGTGCTTAATGTAATTCTTGATGGACTGGGCGTCGCAGATCGAAGCGAGGAGAAAAGCAAGAAGAAGCAGCCGGACGAGGGCGTCCGCGGACCAGGGGGTCCGCCCTACATTACTCATACCGGAGAGCCTCGATGGGATCGACCAGCGAGGCCTGCCGCGCCGGGTAGATCCCGAAGACCACTCCTACCGCGACCGAGACTCCGAATGCGATCACGACGGAAGCGGGTGTAACGATCGTCTTCCAGTCCGCCGCCGCCGCGATTAGCCATGACAGTAAATAGCCGAACGCGATGCCCACTACTCCTCCACCAATTGAAATGAGAACGGACTCCACCAGGAACTGCCGCACGATGTCGCCGCGCCGCGCTCCGGTGGCACGCCGGATGCCGATCTCGCGCGTACGTTCAAGGACGGTCGCAAGAACGATATTCATAATTCCGATTCCGCCGACCAGCAGCGAAATCGCGGCGATGGCAACCATGACATAGGTGAAGATCGACTGGGAGCGCTGCTGTTCCGCCAGCAACTCGGCCGGGATCGTCACTGTGAAATCGGGAGTATTGTGATGGGTAGAGTTCAGGATGGCGGAGACAACTTTAGCCGCGGCGGCGCTGTCGGCGGCTGGTTTGAGGCGAATGTCGACGCCGTCGAGGTCGTCTTTGAAACTGAAATTCGTGTCCCAAATCCGGTACTGATAAGTGTTCAGAGGAATGTAGATAACCCGGTTAGGGTCCTGCGCCTGCGCGCCCGATCCGGAACTCACCTCGGGCTCTAACACGCCAATAACACGCAACCAGATATCGTTCACCTTGACGTATTGGCCGATAGCTGGGGTGTAGCCGAACAGGCCGACCTTGGCGCTCTCGCCGAGCACGCAAACGGCAGTGCTGGCGTCGTCGTCACGCTTATCGAACGATCTGCCCTGGGCGAGCTTCCAATTGTGAATAGTCGCGTAGGCTGGACGGACACCGTAGAGCTCGGGGAGATCCTGGGCCGGCTTGGGAAGAACCCGGGCCGGGTGCATGCTGCGGCGCGCGGATATCATTTCGATCGAATCCACGTTCGCTTCGAGCACGCGAACGTCGCGCTCGGTCAGCCCCGGGGAGGTGCGCCGCCGCTGCTGCAACTCCTGCTCGCCGGTGGCGGGACGCGATTCGATCAATAGATTCCGTACGCCCAACTGTTCAATGAAACGCAGGGACTCTTCGCGCGCGCCAGCGCCGATCGCCAACATGCCAATCACCGCGCCGACTCCGAAGATGATGCCGAGCGCCGTTAAAATCGTACGCGTCTTTTGATTCCAAAGATTGACCGCGGCGAGCGCCAGGTCGGAGCGATACCGGCCAACGAGCAGGTCCGCGTTCATTGGCCTATGTTCTTCAATGGATTTGAAGTGGCTGCTTTCTTCTTGGCCATGTCCATGGGATTCGCAAGCGCAACAAGCTGGCCCTCATTCAGCCCTGAGACGACCGCCCGGGTCTCATTGCGGCGCACAAGCTTTACGTTCTTCTGAGTGAACGCCGTTCCGGAACGCAAATAAACGAAGGTTCGGCCATCGCTCTCAAACAGCGCCTGGGCGGGGATCCACAGAGCCTGGCGAATGGTGTCGGTGCTCACAACGAGCTCGGCGCTCATGCCGGGGCGAAGCTGAGGCGTGGGATCGTCGAGAGCAATAGTGCATTCGAAATGCCGGTCCCAAAACGGACCCGTCGTTCCGCCGAGCTCTTTAACATGACCATGGAAGGGACGGTCCGGCACGGCGATGATGGTAATCGCGACTTTCTCACCCATTGCCAAATGTCCGCGGTCCAACTCGCCGATGTTCGCGGCGACATCCCATTTATTCAAGTCGGGAATTTCCGCGATGATCATCCCGGGGTGGACGGCATCGCCCACCTGAAACAAAGGCAAGCTCATGCCGGTGAAGAAAAAGTTTGTGTTGGTATTGCGCCTGACCGAGACGTACCCGGAGCGGTGAGCGCGGAGGGTCATGGAGTCGATATTCTGCCGCGCAGTCGCCCCTTGCGCTTCGGCTTTCTCGCGAGCCGCCTGCTGAATGGCAATACCCGCATCGCCGGTCGCCTGGCGGTTGGCCACGTTCTGCTGAACCTGCGATAGATGGTCTCGCGCCGATTGCAAAGCCAGGTCGTTCTGCTCGGCCACAATCTTGGCCAAGAGCGGATTCTTTCGGACATCGAGCTCGGCCACTTTCACATCCGCCTGGGCCTTGAGCAGCGCGTAGCGATCCTCTTCCGCATCGGCATCGCGCTGGGCTTTGGCTTGAATTAAGTGCTGTTCGGCTTCAGCCAGATCCGCTTCGGCCTCTTTGAGCTTGAATTCCTGCTCGGTGGTGTCGAACTGCGCGACGACCTCGCCACTCTTGATGGGTTCGCCGGTCTTTTTGAGAAAAGTGAGGTGCATCTCGGCGCCACCAGTGAGAGGAGCGGCGAGGGTTTCCGGGTTTCCGCCCTGTAGAGCGCCCTTAGCGGTGATGGCCAGACTGATGTCGCCACGCTGCACCTTGGCAACGGGAACACCAGCATCCTTGCCTCCGCCAAGGCCACGATAGGCGCGAACGGTACCGAACACCGCAAGAGCGAGAGCGGCGCACACGGCGAGCAAAACGGCGAGACGCTTGGGCCAGCGATTAGCAGGTTTATGGGGAGGAACAAGCGGCTGCGGCGTCTCGGGTAACACGACCGGCGGAAGCGCGCTGAGCTGACTCATCGATTCACCTGCTCGGGCTCAGCCAAGGCGACCGACTGGCCCGCCTTTATGCCTTCCACCGCAATTTCATCCGTGTTGCGCGCACGCACGCGAACCTCGACCGGCAGATACCGTCCGTTGGTCTTGACGTAAACCGCGGGCTTGGCGTGCAAGGTAAACAAAGCCTTCGCTGGAATGCTGATGGCGTTTGGTATTTTTCTCTGGACGATATCCGCGCCGGCGTTCATTCCGGGGCGCAAGCGGGGATCCAGGCCGCTCATCTGGGCATAGGCCTTGAAATTCCGGGTCGGCGGCCATTCAGTAAAGCTTTGCTCGGTAAGCGGAGAGATGGAGACGAGCTTCGCGTTCAGCACCTTCTCGGGGAAGGCATCCACATGTACGAGCACGGTGTCACCAATGGCGATGCGGCCGCGATCCACTTCGTCCACTTTACTTTCCATCTGCAGGGTGGAGAGATCCGGAATCTCGGCAATGGCGAGACCGGCGGAGGCATGATCGCCCACTTTAAAGGGCTGCGCATCCATCCAGCCTTGCGTGCGGTTCGACAGATAATTAACGACGCCATTGAGTGGGCTCTTCACGTCCATTTGCGTGAGACGCCGCTCAGTGCGGGAGACTTCCGCCTGGGCTTCATCGCGAAGGCGTTTTGAGGAAGCGATTTTCGCCTCATCCGATTTTTTGTGAAGCTCGGCAGTGGCTTGCTGGACTTTCACCTTCTCTTCCGCCAGGCCGAGATCGATTTCGCTCTTCTCGCCCTCCATGGCGCTGATGATGGCCTGCTTCGATGCTTCCAGACGAGCCTTCTCCATTTGATAGCGGGCGGTAGCGAGATCCAGCTTGTCCTGATCGGCGGTAATCCGGGCCTGCGCGGTGGCTTGATCCAGCGTGGCTTGGGCCTGGTCGAGCGCAGCTTTCTTCTCTTTCAGATCCTGTTGCACGCGGCTGGGATCGAAGCGAATGACAGTCATTCCCTCCTTTACTTCGGAGCCCGAGGGAGCGAGCCAAACGATCTGCAGATCGGAGACATCCAACGGGGCGCTGAGCTGCACGGAACGGGCGGCGGTCAACTGCCCGCGGCAAGGAACGAGCACCGAAAACTCACCCTGGTGCGCTTGCGCGGCGGGAAGATCCGTGACTGTACGGGTCCGGCGAATTTGCCAGATCGCGAAAGCGGAACCGGTGGCCAACAGCAGCAGCACTGCCGCGCGGATCCATCGTCTGGTTCGTTTGGCCACGCTCATTTGGGCAACCGGAGATCTACCGCCGCGGAGAGATCGGGAAGTAGATGAGGATCGGTCTGATCGATGATGAAGCGGGCCGAGAAAGTCTTGATGGGGCTATCCTCGCCGCCCGACGCGACCGGACTGGCCGAATCGTAGTGCGCGGTGAAGGTCAGTTCCGGAAAAGCGTCCAGATGCACGACGGCTTTGCTTCCAGGCGTCAGAACAGCGCCATCGGGCTCGCCTACCGAAAGTTCTACCTCCATAGCGGAAGGATCGAAGAGTCGAAGCAAGGGGCTGCCGGGCCACAATTGATCACCCTCCTCGGCATGATCGAAGGAGCCGTTACGAAATGAGTTCTGGAGAGCAATCATTCCCTGGATAGGAGCGCGCAAGGAAAGCTTCCCGGCGTTACGTTGTGCGCGCTCGACACCAATTTTCTGGCGATCCCGCTGCAACTCGAGAATGCGGATTTCAGCCGATTCCGCAATATCGTGTGAATGGTTCGATCGTTCCAGACTGGCGACATGAGCTTTGGCATCCTGCAGTTTCACTTCATTCTTCTGCTGCTCAATCTCACTAAGAATCGGACCCTTGCGAATGTCGATCTCAGCTTTCTGCAGGTCGGCTTGCGCTTGCTGCAGATCGGAGGCGCGCTTCTCGGCGTTACTCTTGTGTTCGGCCCGTTTCTGCTCCACTTGATGTGACAGGTCGTCATACTTGGCCTGGGCTTCACGCGCGAGCTTGAGTTCGTTAGTATCGTCGAACTCGGCCAACAGATCTCCGGGATGAACAGTGGCACCGTTTCGGATCAATTTGACGAGAGTCAAATTGCCACCTTGGCCTTCGGTGATGGGTACGTGCAGCTCCACCGAACGCACGGCGGCAATGGTTCCCGTGACCCGAACAGTACGGGACGAATCAGCCGCAAACAGCACAAGTGACGAGGCAGCGAGCGCGGCCAAAAGATGGCTCGTCGAAAGCTTTCTAATAGGTCTCTCCGGGAACATCGGTCCACTCCGATGCGCCATGTCATTTTACGACGGTTGATCTGAGCGTTTGGTTCCCGGGCGCGGAGGCACAAGAAGCCAGAAGACAGAAGTCGGGTGGCGGCTTGTCCCTGTCGCGCACGAACGGACCCTGTAAGCTATGCCGCGGCGGCTTTCTCAAGGGCGATGGTG